>NZ_JCASIO010000001.1:802411-1449444 GCF_059685955.1 Telluria sp. LT2P80
CCCCCTTACCAGTCGTTCTCCCCTGCACCCCCCCCCCCCCCCCCCCCTTCTCACCCTCCCACCGCCCCCCCGCTTCTACTTCGAATGTCAGACCCGACCCACGCTTTTTTTGATCGACTGTTGAGATCGTGTCCGAATGTCAGACCTGACCCCCGCTTTTCTTGTTTTTACATTTGTAAAACCAGGGTTTAGCGGGCGCGCAAGCCTGCCATGTAGGTATCGATCAGCTCGGCGCCCAGGTCGACCAGCTCGAATGCGCCCGGCTCGAAGATCCAGTTGCGGATCAGGCCGTCGAGCATGACCCAGACCGACATCGATGCCTTGCGCGGGTCGACTGCGGCTGGCAACGTGCCGTCGGCCACGGCCTGCGTGAACTGATCCTGCAGCCGGCCGCGCCAGCGCGCTACCGATTCGCGCTTGTGCGCGCGGGCCGAATCGACCTCGTCGGTGAATTCGGTTTTGAGCGTGGCGATCTCGAACACGCGGCGCGCCTTCTCGTCGCCTTCCACGATCTGCAGCACGGCCAGCATTTCGTTGCGCAGGCTTTGCAGCGGATCGGTGTCCGCGCGTTCGCCTGCCAGCTTCACGGCGGCATCCATCGGCATCGTGGCGCGTTCCATCATGGCGCTGAACACGGCGCCCTTGTCGACAAAATGCCAATAAATTGCGCCGCGCGTCACGCCCGCCGCGGTAGCAATATGCTGTAAAGTTGTTCTTGAAACGCCATGTTTTGCGAACAAAATTTCTGCTGCGTCAAGGATGCTATCGCGTGTTGCGGCGGCTTCTTCTTTCGTCCTGCGGACCATATTCGGGGGCTACTCCAAAATTACAAGGGGGCAAACATTTTACATACAGTCGTGATAGTATATAAAACTATTTGCAAAAGCCAGTGTTGATATCACCCTTCGCCATGTTTTCCTGAGCGCCGGGTGACGTCGACGCGTTACTAACTAGAAGGAAGCACACGTAATGCGCCCTGCCCAATCCTCGTCCCCGTCCCTGACCCGGGTCGCTGCCGCCACTCTGGCAGCCCTGGTTCTGTTGTCCGCCTGCGGCAAGAAAGATGCAGCCCCAGCCGGCGCCGCCCCTGGCGGCCAGCAAGCTCCAGCCGTCCAGGCCGGTGTCATCACCACCAAGATCGAAACCGTCGCATTGCAGACCGAGCTGCCAGCCCGCGTCGAGGCAATCCGCACCGCCCAGGTTCGCGCGCGCGTCGATGGCAATGTCCAGAAACGCCTGTTCACCGAGGGCAGCATGGTCAAGCAGGGCCAGGCGCTGTATCAGATCGACGCTGCGCCGTACCAGGCCCAGGTCGCTTCCGCCCAGGCTGACCTGGCGCGCGCCCAGGCCAATCTGGTGGCGGCCAAGTCGATTGCCGATCGCTACAAGCCACTGGTCGAAGCCGCTGCCGTCAGCAAACAGGAATTCGACAACGCCGTCGCAGCGCAACGCCAGGGTGAGGCCGAAGTGGCCGCAGCCCGCGCGCAGGTCCGTGTGGCGCAGATCAATTTGGGCTACACCAACGTCAACGCACCGATTTCCGGCCGCATCGGCCGTTCGCTGGTCACCGAAGGTGCGCTGGTCTCGGCAACCCAGTCGACCGAGCTGGCCCTGATCCAGCAGACCGACCGCATGTACCTGAACATCACCCAGTCGGCCAACGATCTGCAGCGCCTGCGCAAGCAGGCCGGCGGCAGGATCGATGCCGAGCTGC
The DNA here is from genome assembly GCF_059685955.1 of Telluria sp. LT2P80. Lineage (NCBI taxonomy): Bacteria > Pseudomonadati > Pseudomonadota > Betaproteobacteria > Burkholderiales > Oxalobacteraceae > Telluria > Telluria sp. LT2P80. The sequence continues at coordinate 804,126 of NZ_JCASIO010000001.1, forward strand.
CGGTCACGGTCGTGCTCGACGACGGTACCGTGTTGCCGCGCAAGGGCAAGCTGCTGTTCTCGGATGTGACTGTCGACGAAACGAGCGGCCAGGTCACGCTGCGCGCCGCCATCGACAATCCGGACAACGCCCTGCTCCCGGGCCAGTACGCACGCGTGCGCCTGTCGCAGTCGGAAACGCGTGGCATCCTGGTGCCGCAGCAAGCGGTCACCCGTGGCGGCCAGAACGGCGATACCGTGATGGTCATCGGTGCCGACAACAAGCCAGTGTCCCGCACGGTCAAGATCGCTTCGCAGCAAGGCGAGAGCTGGATCGTCACCGACGGCCTGAAAGAAGGCGAACAAGTCATGGTCGATGGCTTCCAGAAGCTGCAGATGCTGCCGCCAGGCACGCCGGTCAAGCCGGTGCCATGGACCCCGGTCGCCGCCCAGGCACCGGCCCAGGCAGGCGCCCCGGCTGCCCAGCCGAACGCTGCCGGCGCCCAGGCCGCCGCTGGCGCGAATGCACCCGGTGCGCGCACCCCGAATTCCGGTTCGCCGGCAGCGGGTGCAACGACCCCGGCCAACAGCAGCCGCTAAGAATAAAACGAACAGGACTTTTCAATGGCACGTTTTTTTATTGACCGCCCAATTTTTGCATGGGTGATCGCGCTGTTCATCATGGTGCTGGGTACTGTTGCGATCAAGCAGTTGCCGATCGCCCAATACCCCTCCGTGGCGCCACCCGCGATCGTCGTCAACGTCACCTACCCGGGTGCGTCGGCGCAGACTCTGGAGGATTCCGTCATCTCGATTATCGAACGCGAGATGAACGGTGCCCAGGGCATGATCTACATGGAATCGACCAGCCAGGCCAACGGCACTGGCTCGATTACCATTTCCTTCGAGACCGGCACTGATCCGGAACTGGCCCAGGTTGACGTTCAGAACCGCCTGTCGCGCGCGACCCCGCGTCTGCCACCGGCAGTGACGCAGCAAGGTGTGCGCGTCGACAAGTCGCGCTCGAACTTCCTGCTGTTTACGATCCTGTCGTCGGATGACCCGAAGATGGACAATATTGCGCTGGGCGATTACGCGTCGCGCAATGTGCTGCCTGAAATCCAGCGTATTACCGGCGTTGGCCAGGCCCAGCTGTTCGGTACCGAGAAGGCCATGCGGATCTGGATCGATCCGACCAAGCTGGTCGGCTACAACCTGTCGCCGGCCGACGTCACGAGCGCGATCTCGCAGCAGAATGCCCAGGTCGCATCGGGCACGATCGGTGACTTGCCGATCGCGCAAGGCCAGCAGATCAGCGCCACCGTCATCGTGACGGGCCAACTGTCGAACGTCGAACAGTTCGGCAACATCGTGCTGCGCGCCAACCAGGACGGCTCGACCGTGCGCCTGAAGGACGTCGCCCGCATCGAAGTCGGCGGCCAGTCGTATGCGACCTCGGCGCGCCTGAACGGCAAGCCATCGGCCGGTATCGGCGTGCAGCTGGCGCCAGCCGGTAACGCCCTTGAAACCGCCGATCTGATCAAGGCCCGCATGGCCGAGCTGCAGAAGCTCTTCCCGGCCGGTGTGAAGTACTCGATCCCTTACGACTCCACCACCTTCATCTCGATCTCGATCGAGCAAGTGGTGCACACGCTGATCGAAGCGATCGTGCTGGTGTTCCTGGTGATGTACCTGTTCCTGCAGAACTTCCGCTATACGCTGATCCCGACCATCGTGGTGCCAATCGCACTGCTGGGCTCGTTTGCCTGCCTGCTGGCGATGGGCTTCTCGATCAACGTGCTGACCATGTTCGGCATGGTGCTCGTGATTGGTATCGTCGTCGATGATGCCATTGTGGTGGTCGAGAACGTCGAGCGCATCATGAGCGAAGAAGGTCTGCCGCCGCTGGAAGCCACGCGCAAGGCGATGGGCCAGATTTCGGGCGCCATCATCGGCGTGACCGTGGTCCTGATCGCCGTGTTCGTGCCGCTGGCGTTCTTCGCTGGCGCGGTCGGTAACATCTACCGCCAGTTCTCGGTGGTCATGGTCACCTCGATTGCCTTCTCGGCATTCCTGGCGCTGTCCTTGACCCCGGCGCTGTGTGCGCACCTGCTCAAACCTATCGAAGCCGGCCACAATCACACCAAGAAGGGCTTCTTCGGCTGGTTCAACCGCAAGTTCACCACCGGTGCCAAGAAGTACGAAGGCTTCGTCGGCGCTCTCATGAAGCGTGCCGGCCGCTGGATGGTCGTGTTTGCCGTGCTGGTCGTCGTGGTCGGTGTGATGTTCACGCGCCTGCCGAATTCGTTCCTGCCGAACGAAGACCAGGGCTATGTGATCGCCAACGTCCAGCTGCCACCAGGCGCGACGGCCGAACGTACCGGCGCCGTGATGCGTGCAATGGAAGAGTTCGTGATGAAGCAGCCGGAAACGGCGAACATCGTGGCCCTGACCGGCTTCTCGTTCTCGGGCCAGGGCCAGAACATGGGTCTGGCGTTTATCCCGATGAAAGCATGGGACGAGCGCAAGGGCGACGGCCAGGACGCGCAATCGTTCGCGGGGCGCATCATGGGCCACATGGGGGCGCTGCGCGACTCGTTCATCTTCGTGGTGAGCCCGCCGCCAATCCCGGAACTGGGCACCGGTACCGGCTTCTCGTTCCGCCTGCAGGATCGTGCCGGCAACGGCCACGCCGCCCTGCTGGCCGCGCGTAACCAGATGCTGGGCATGGCGTCGCAGAGCAAGATCCTGACGGGCATGCGTCCGGAAGGTCTGGAAGATGCACCGCAGCTCAAGCTGAACATCAACCGCGACAAGGCGCAAGCCCTGGGCGTGAGCTTCGCCGCGATCAATACGGCACTGTCGACGTCGATGGGTTCGTCGTACGTCAACGACTTCCCGAACGCCGGCCGCCTGCAGCGCGTGATTGTGCAGGCCGATGCGCCGCAGCGTATGCAGCCGGACGATCTGCTGCGCATCAACGCGATGAATACCCAGGGCCAGCCGGTGCCGCTGTCGTCGTTCGCGACGACCGAATGGACCACCGGCCCGATGCAGACCAACCGCTACAACGGCTATCCGGCGATGAAGCTGACCGGTGAAGCCGCGCCGGGTTACTCGAGCGGCGAAGCGCTGGACGAGATGCAGCGTCTGGCAGAACGCCTGCCCGCTGGTTTCTCGTACGAGTGGACCGGCCAGTCGCGCGAAGAACTGCTGTCCGGATCGACCGTGTTCATCCTGATCGGCTTCGCGCTGCTCGCGGTGTTCCTGGCCCTGGCCGCGCTGTATGAAAGCTGGACCATCCCGGTGGCCGTGCTGCTGGTGGTACCGCTGGGTATTCTCGGCTCGCTGCTGGCGGCCAATATGCGGGGCTTGTCGAACGACGTCTACTTCAAGGTCGGCCTGATCACCATCATTGGCCTGGCGGCGAAGAACGCGATTCTGATCGTCGAATTCGCCAAGGACCTGCAGGCCGAAGGCAAGTCACCGTTCGACGCGGCGCTCGAAGCGGCTCACCTGCGCTTCCGCCCGATCATCATGACGTCGCTCGCCTTCATCCTCGGCGTGCTGCCGCTGGTCCTCGCGGGCGGCGCCGGTTCGGCATCGCAGCGCGCCATCGGTACCGGTGTAATGGGCGGTATGATTACGGCCACCGTGCTCGGCGTGATTTTCGTGCCAGTGTTCTTTGTCGTGATCCGTACGCTCTTCAAGGGCAGCGAGCGCCAGAACAAGATGTACGCCCATGCGCAGGAAAAACAGCATGCCCTGGAGAAACAGGAACGCCAGGCCGCAGAAGAAGGGAAATAAGTATGATCAAGCACATCAAACTGATCGTCACGCCACTGGCGCTGTCGATGGCACTCGCCGGCTGCATGTCGCTGGCGCCGGACTATGAGCGCCCTGCTGCCCCGGTGGCGGGTACCTTCCCGGCCGTGCCACAGGCCGCCACGGCATCGACCAGCCCGGTAATCACCCAGGCGCCTGCCGCAGTCGCCTGGCAGCAGTTCTTTGCCGATCCACGCCTGCGTCAGCTGATCGACCAGGCGCTGGTCAACAACCGTGACCTGCGCATCGCCATTGCCAACATCGAGCAGGCACGTGCGCAGTACCGCATCACGCGCGCCGATCGCCTGCCGTCAGTGGGCCTGGGTGTGAGCGGCAACCGCCAGACCGTCGGTGAAGACCAGCCGATCAACAGCCAGTACCAGGCAGGCCTGCAAGTCACGTCGTTCGAGCTCGACCTGTTCGGCCGGGTGCGCAACCTGAGCGAAGCCGCACTGGCGCAATACCTGGCCACTGAAGAAGCGCGCAAGACCACGCAGATCAGCCTGATCGCGTCGGTTGCCAACGCTTATCTGCAATTGCTGGCCGACGAAGAGCTGCTGCGCATCACGCAGGACACGCTCAAGACGCGCCAGGATTCGGATCGTCTGACGCAGCTGCGTTTCGATAACGGTGTCGCATCGCGCCTGGACATCCAGCAATCGCGTTCGCTCGTTGAAACGGCCCTGGCCACGCTGGCGCAGCAACAGCGCTTCCGCGCCCAGGACATCAACCTGCTGACGCTGCTGGTTGGCCAGCCGCTGCCGGCCGACGTCTCGACCGGTGCCACGCTGGCCAAGACCGAGCTGCCTGACCTGCCAGCTGGCCTGCCATCGGACCTGCTGGCCAACCGCCCGGACATCCGCGCGGCCGAGCAAGAGCTGATCGCGGCCAACGCCAATATCGGTGCGGCGCGTGCGAACTTCTTCCCGCGCATCTCGCTGACGGCCAGCGCCGGCAGCGCCAGCACCGAGCTGTCGGGCCTGTTCGAGAGCGGCACCTGGGGCTGGTCGTTCGCACCGCAGGCGATCCTGCCGATCTTCGACTACGGCCGCAACACCGCCACGCTGGGCGCCGCCCGTGCCCAGCGCGACATTGCCGTGGCGCGCTACGAGCAGTCGATCCAGACCGCGTTCCGCGAAGTGGCGGACGCCCTGGCCGGCCAGGCAACGTACAGCGAACAGCTGCGCGCGCAAGCAGCCGTGACCGAAGCCGAAGCCGACCGCTTCAACCTGTCCGACCTGCGCTTCCGCAGCGGCGCCGCCAGCCAGCTCGACCTGCTTGACGCACAGCGCTCGCTGTTCCAGTCGCAGCAGTTGTCGGTGCAGGCCAATCTGCTGCGTTTGCAGAATCAAGTTGCGTTGTATCGCGTGCTTGGCGGTGGTTGGGTGGAACCAGCGGCGCAAGCTGATGGGGCGCCGGTGGCGGCGAGGTAAGTTGCGACGCTACTGTCGTGAATGAGAACCGGGCCTGTGTGGCCCGGTTTTTTTTGCCCGGCTCTTGTTCCCGTTGTGACATCCACGCTGCAGTACGTTGTAGCGCGGCATTGCCCTCCCCCGGCGACGCCGAAGTTTGCGAGATTGGCTACACTGGCTGCATCGATCGCCGACGACGCGCCGCACGGCGCCGTGTGACGCCATGAGACATTTCTTCAACTCGCACTGGAAAGTCATCCTCGCGATCCTGCTTGCGATCGTGCTGGCAACGCTGACCGTCGAGACGCGGTCCGACACCGCGCCTTTGGCGGCGCGCCTGCAGGCCCATGCCCGGGCTCTGGCACCGGATGCGCCAGGCAGCCCCATGCAATACGTCGACACATCGCTGCGCCGGTATGGCTATGTGCTGCACAGGCAGCGGATCGACCGCGACGGCACCAGCCATGCCGCCCACAGCATCGAGGCAACGATTGCAAGCGTGACGCCAGGCGCCAAGCCTGAACGCACATTCGTGATCGGTGCCCGCGTCGGGCCGGGGGGCGATGTCGGCGCGGTGGCTGTGCTCGAACTGGCGCGCGCCGTCAAGGCTCTGCGGCCCGCACCGGGGACAAAGATCCGCTTCGTGTTCTTCATGGAGACTGCAGAATCAGGCGCGGAGGACACCGGTGCCGGCAACTTCATCGCATTCACCGGCACGCCCGGTGCGGCGCAGCGCGTGCGCCAAGCCTTTGCAGCACTACGCAGCGACCCGCAGCTGATGCGCCACGGGCTGGCGACCTCGGTCCACGTGATGGGCTTGACGCTCTCGCGCGGTGGCAATAGCGATGGCGATGACAGCCCCGCCACGACGACCCTCGTGATTACCGGCAGCGACTTTCTCGGCTACCCCTATTTCTACACCGCACCGTCGGCCGCCGATGAAACCGACGGGGCGCAGCGGCCGGGCGAATTCGATGGCCTGGCGCGCGTCGTGGCCGGCCTCACACGCACGCTCACCGCGATGGCAGGCGTGGTGCAGGCCTGAAAAACCGGGACGCTTACTCGGCCAAAAACATTTCCTGCAAGTCGTTCAGAAAACGCTGGCCCAGTTCCGTCGGCTTGATCAGCTTGTGATCGCGGTAGATCAGCCCCTTGGCCTCGGCCTCGTTGAGCGACTTGGTAATCGTGTTGATGCTCATCCCGGTGCGCTCGCCGAACAGGTTCGGATCGAAGCCACCGGTCAGGCGCAGCGTGTTGAGCATGAACTCGAAGCCCATGTCGGTGCGGCCGATTTCGTGCTCTTCCTGCACCGGATTGCCGCGCTTTGCCGCCTCGATGAACGATGCCGGCTGCTTGTAGCGGGCCTGGCGCAGAATGCGGTGCGGGAACGAGATTTTCGAATGCGCGCCGGCGCCGATGCCCAGGTAGTCGCCAAACTGCCAGTAATTCAGGTTGTGGCGCGCGCGCCGGCCGGCCCTGGCGTAGGCCGAGACTTCGTAGTAATCGTAGCCAGCGGCGCCCGTCACTTCGGCGATCATGTCCTGCATGTCGGCGCTCAGGTCGTCGTCCGGCAGCGCCGGCGGGTACTTGGCGAAGACCGTGTTCGGCTCCATCGTCAGGTGGTACAGCGACAGGTGCGGCGGCGCGAACGCGAGCGCCGTTTCCAGGTCGTGGCGCGCCTCGGCCAGCGTCTGCGACGGCAGCGCGTACATCAGGTCGAGATTGAAGTTGTCGAACGTGTTTTTTGCGATCTCGACTGCGCGCAGCGCTTCGTCGCCGTCGTGGATGCGGCCCAGCGCCTTCAGGTGCGCCGGGTTGAAACTCTGGATGCCGATCGACAGGCGGTTGATGCCGCTCTCGCGATAACTCTTGAAGCGCTCGGCCTCGAAAGTGCCGGGGTTGGCTTCCATCGTGATCTCGGCGTCGAGTTCCAATGGCAGCAAGGTGCGCAGGTCGGACATCAGGCGATCCAGGCCCGCGGCCGACATCAGGCTCGGCGTGCCGCCGCCGATGAAGACGGTGTGGATCTTGCGGCCCCAGATCAGCGGCAGCGACTGTTCCAGGTCGAGGCGCAGCGCGTCCAGGTAATCTTTCTCGGGCAGCTCGCCCTTGCCTTCGTGCGAATTGAAATCGCAGTACGGACATTTGCGCACGCACCACGGCCAGTGCACGTACAGCGACAGCGGCGGCAGCGCCGTCAGGTTCAGCGCGCCCGGCTGCAGGTATTGCAGCGCGGCCGTGGCGGGCGAACGGGGCTCGCCGGCCAACGGTTGCGGTACATTCTCGCCGACGAATTTAATGGGGATCATGTCAGGTGTTTTTCAGTTTCTCGACCAGCGCGCGCAGCGCCTGGCCACGGTGCGACAACGCATTTTTCTCGTCCGGCGCCAGTTCGGCTGTGGTCTTGCCCAGCGACGGAATCAAGAAGTACGGATCGTAGCCGAAGCCGTTCTCGCCGCGCGGCGTGGCGATGATTTCGCCATTCCAGCGGCCATCGGCGATGATCGGCTGCGGGTCTTCCGGGTGGCGTACGTAGACCAGCACGCAATAGTAGTAGGCCGACTTGTCGCTGAGCGTGGCCAGATCGGCGACAAGCTTGCGGCTGTTGTTGGCGTCGGATTTGGGCTCGCCGGGGTTTGCGAGATTTGCGTAGCGCGCCGAATACACGCCGGGCGCGCCGCCGAGGGCATTGACGCAGACGCCCGAATCGTCGGCCACCGCCGGCAAGCCGGTCAGGCGCGACGCGTGGCGCGCCTTGGCCAGCGCATTTTCAACGAAGGTGCCGAACGGCTCTTCTGCTTCCGGGACGTCGAATTCGCCCTGCGGATGCAGGTCGAGGCCGATAGGCCCGAGTAGCTGCGCGAACTCCTTGAGTTTGCCGGCGTTGTTGGAGGCGAGGATCAGGCGCTGGGTCATGGTGGTCACGGTGCTGGTGAGGAAACCGGTCATTTTACCGGCTTCGCGGGCCTGCCGCCCGAGAACCGGTCAGCCCACCCGCAGCGCCTGCTTCTGCAAATGGATCAGGTCGGCGATGCCCGCCTGCGCCAGGTCGAGCAGGCGGTCCATGGCGGCGCGGTCGAACGCGGCGCCTTCGGCTGTGCCCTGCACTTCGATGAAATGGCCCTGGTCGTTCATCACCACGTTCATGTCGGTGTCGCAGTTCGCGTCTTCGGGATAGTCGAGGTCGAGCACCGGCACGCCGTTCACCATGCCGACCGACACGGCCGCGACGAAATGCCGCACCGGCAGCACCGTGATCGCGCAGGATGAGAGCAGCGTGCCGAAGGCGTCGTGTGCGGCCACCATCGCGCCAGTGATGGCCGCGGTGCGGGTGCCGCCGTCGGCCTGGATCACGTCGCAATCCAGATGCAGCGTGCGCTCGCCAAACGCGTGCAGGTTGAATGCGGCGCGCAGTGAGCGGCCGATCAGGCGCTGGATTTCCTGCGTGCGCCCGCTCTGCTTGCCGCGCGCGGCTTCGCGGTCCATGCGCTTGTGGGTCGAACGCGGCAGCATCCCGTATTCCGCGGTCAGCCAGCCCTGGCCCTTCCCTTTCAGGAAGGCCGGCACCTTGTCCTCGATGCTGACCGTGCAGATCACTTTGGTGTCGCCGAACTCGATCAGCACCGAGCCTTCGGCGTGGCGCGTGTAGTTGCGGGTGATGACGATCGGGCGCAGCTGGTCTGGCGCGCGGCCGCTCGGGCGCGGTGGGTAGGTCATGGGGTCGGTCCTTACTTGAGCAGCTGGGAGGATTTTTCGATCGCTTCGCGGATCTCGGCGATGGCTTTTTCGATATCGTCTTCGTCGAACGCATCGCTGCCCTCGGGCAGCGGGTCGCCCGCGACGATGGTGGAACTCACGGCATCTTCGGCTAGCATCTGGGTCGAGATCACATTGAGCGCGTCGGCATCGATGGTGCCGGCCGCGCCCTGCCAGGCAATGGCCAGCGCGGTCGTGTTGTCGGCCTGCGCCCCGCCGATGGCGGCGGCCATCTGCACCAGCTCCGGCACCGCCTGCACGACGCCGCTCGTGGCCAGGCGATGCACGATCTCGGTTTCGGGCAGGGTCGACCACAAGCCGTCCGAGCACAGCAGCAGCATGTCGCCATGCTGCAGGCTGTGCTGCTGCGACAGCTCGATCTTCGGCGCGCTCGAAGCGCCCAGGCAGTTATACAGCCTGTTGCGGTCGGGGTGCGTGTTGCGCTCGGACGGGTCGGCGCGGCCGCGCTCGAGCAGGTACTCGAAATGCGAGTGGTCGCGCGTGCAGGCCAGCACCTGCTTGCGGCGCACCCAATACAGACGCGAGTCGCCGACGTGCGCCCACACGGCGCAGTTGTGCTGGATCAGGCAGGCCACGACGGTAGTACGCGGGATCTCGGACAGGCCGTGGGTGACGGCATAGGCCTGGATATCGTGGTGCGCCTGCAGCAACGCTTCTTCGAGGAAGCGCTCGGGCTTTTTCACGTACGGACGCGCTTGCAGGCGGAACATCGCCGACACCGTCTGCAGCGCGATGGTCGCGGCGATCTCGCCACCCAGGTGCCCGCCCATGCCGTCGGCCAGCAGCAGCAGCAAGGCATCGCGCGTGTAGCAGTAACCCATCCGGTCCTGGTTGACCTTGCGTCCGCCAATATGGCTTTGTTGATACACCGAGAATTGCATGACTTCCTTTAATCGCGCCGGAATGCGCCGAGACGGTCGACCAGGCCGCGCCAGCCGCCGCGTGCTTCATGTGCGTCCACCACCTCGTCCGAGGCGCCGGCTGCCGATGGGACCGTGGCCCGCGCCGGGGGCGGCGCGGCCGGCGCGGCCTGCAGCACCTTCTGGATCTCGAACACGCTTTGCGGCCGCATCAATGGGTCGAGCGCCAGGCACGCGGCCACCAGTTTGACCAGCTCCGGTGAATAATAGCCTGCCAGGCGCGCCAGATGGCGCGGCACGTGATCGTCCATGCGGCGCGCATCGACCGGTGGCGGCGTCGAGCGGCTCATGCAGGCGAGCATGGCCGCGCCCAGGCTGTAAATATCGGTCCAGGGGCCGAGCGCCGCGCCGCGTGTATACAGGTCGGGCGCAGCGAAGCCCGGCGTGTACATCGGCGCGAGCATCGGGGCGTCGGTGTGCAGCGTCTGGCGCGCGGCGCCAAAGTCGAGCAGCAGTGGCGAGCCGTCAGTACGCAGATAAATGTTGGCCGGTTTGAGGTCGAGGTGCAGCAGCTTGTTGGCGTGGACTTCGCGCAGGCCGCTGCAAACGCCATGGAACACCTGGCGCACGAAGTTTTCGCTCAGGCCATTGCCTTTGGCAGCCGCGCGCGCGATGTGTTCCTGCAGCGAGTGCCCTGACTCGTAGGCCATGACCATATACACGGTCTCATGGGCGCGAAAGAAATTAAGTACGCGCACCACGTTGGGGTGCACGATGCGCGCCAGGGCGCGGCCTTCTTCGAAAAAACACTTCAGGCCGATGCGAAACACCGCCAGGTGCGGCTTGGCCACCACGGGAATCAATTGCCCCGGCTGACGCAGCGCCAGCGCGCTTGGCAGGTACTCCTTGATGGCTACTGCATTGCCCTCGCTGTCATAGGCAAGATAAACAATACTGAACCCGCCGGACGCAATTTTCTTTACAATGCGGTATCCGGCAATTTCGAGTCCTGCGGGCAGAGGAGCGTTATTCTGTGCAGCCATCCAATTGGGTTTCCTTGCTAAACAGCGCGATTGTGTGGATAAATGTCGGCTTTGTAAAGAATAAAAACCGGGGATTTCATTGAGCATTTCAAGCATGACAGGTTATGCGGTCGCCACCAGCGAAGGCGCTGCGGGAACCCTCACGATCGAAATCAAGAGCGTCAACTCGCGCTTCCTCGATTTGCAGTTCCGCATCAATGACGATTTGCGCGCGCTGGAACCCGATCTGCGAACGGCCATCATGGCCGCCATCCAGCGCGGCAAGGTCGAAGTGCGTGTCTCGTTCGGCCGCAAGGTCAGTGGCGGCGCCGCGGCGCTCAATCAGGAACTGCTGGCCGACCTGGCTCGCCTGCAAGGCGAAGTGTCGCGTCACTTCGCCCAGGCCGCGCCGATGACCGTGGCCGAACTGCTGCGCTGGCCAGGCGTCATCGAAGAATCGACCATCGGCCAGGAGTCGCTCCAGGCCGACGTCGCTGCGCTCACGGTCACCACCATCGCCGCGTTCGTCGACAGCCGCCGGCGTGAAGGCGCCGCGCTCGAAACGATGCTGCAATCGCGCATCGAATCGATGGAAGCGATCGTCAAGCGCATCACGCCGCTGATCCCGCAAGTCATTTCGCAATTCCAGAACAAGGCCATTGACCGCATGCAGGATGCACTGGGTCTGGCCGGTCACGGCAATCCGTCGACGCTCACGCGCCAGGAAGTGCTGGAGCGGATTCGCCAGGAAGTGACCCTGTACGGCATCCGGATCGACGTGTCCGAAGAATTGTCGCGCCTGTCGGCGCATCTGAACGAAACGCGCCACATCCTGAAAAAAGGGGGCCAGGTCGGCAAGCGCCTCGACTTCATGATGCAAGAGCTCAATCGCGAAGCCAACACGCTCGGCGCCAAGGCGTCGGTGAAGGAACTGGCCGATGCGTCGATGGAGCTCAAGCTGCTCATCGAGCAGATGCGTGAACAGGTGCAGAACCTCGAGTAAGCACCAGAATTGAATCGGTAGCGATACCAGCGCCGGTTGAACGCGTGGACGGGTTTCCCGTCCACGCGTTCAACGTTAACATGACCACCCGCGACACCATGCTCGCGCATATACCCGTACTGACAAAGGACCCCGCCATGCTCCCACAAGCCTTTTCCGGCAGCCTGTTCGTCGTCGCCGCCCCATCCGGCGCCGGCAAATCGACCCTGGTCAACGCCCTGCTGGCGAACGAACCGGGCATCAAGCTGTCCATCTCCACCACCACCCGCGCACCGCGCCCGGGCGAGCAGGATGGCCGCGAATACCACTTCACGACCGCCGACGACTTCGTCACGCGCGCCGACCGCGGCGAGTTTCTCGAGTGGGCTGAAGTGCACGGCAATTACTACGGCACGAGCCGCCTGTCGGTCGAGCAGGAGATGAAAAACGGCACGGATATTCTGCTGGAAATCGACTGGCAAGGCGCGCGCCAGGTGCGCAAGCTGTTCCCGGACGCGGCCGGCATTTTCATCCTGCCGCCATCGATCGAAGCGCTGGAACAGCGTCTGCACAAGCGTGGCACCGACGAACCGCACATCATCACGCGGCGCCTGCTGGCGGCGGGTGGCGAGATCGCTCACGCACCCGACTTCGAATATGCTATCATCAACGAAGAGTTTAACGTCGCCCTGGCTGAGCTGCAGGCGATTGTCAAAGCGACACGTTGCCGATTTGCCCAACAAGCTGCCCGCAACGCTACGCTGTTTGCCCAGCTGGGAATCCACGCGAATCAACCACAATCTTGACGAGCGCGCCGTTGCAGGCGCGCCGCACGCGTTGTTTTCACTCTTTGTCGCACTCATTGTCATCCAACATTCAGCAACCCAGGAGCACACATGGCCCGCATTACCATCGAAGACTGCCTCAAGAACATCCCGAACCGTTTCCAGCTGACCCTGGCAGCAACGTATCGTGCGCGCCAGCTGCTGCAAGGCCACACCCCGAAGGTCGAAGCCAAGGACAAGCCAACCGTCGTCGCCCTGCGCGAGATCGCCGCTGGTAAAGTCGGCATCGAAATGCTGAAAAAAGTCCCGATGTAATCCCATTCGGGGTTGCCTGAATTTGCGTTATCCCGTCTTCTGTTATTCTGATCTCACCGCAGCCAGACGATTAACGTAATGAACCTGTTACCTCCAGATTCACCCGCTTCACGCAACCCCGCTCCGCGCGAGCGGCGGGCAGACAATCGTCCGCCCGATTTCATCGAGCCCGCCGGCCCCATCGTGCCCGGCGTGGCCTCGGTGACGCAGCTGATCACCAAGCTGTCCGAATACCTCACCCCTGCCGAGCTCAAAAAGGTCAAGGAAGCCTACCGCTTCTCCGACGAGATGCACCTGGGCCAGGTCCGCAAGTCGGGCGAGCCCTATATCTCCCATCCGATTGCCGTTGCCGAGATCTGCGCCGAGTGGAAACTCGATGCGCAAGCCATCATGGCCGCGCTGCTGCATGACGTGATCGAAGACCAGGACGTCAAGAAGGATGAGCTGATCGAGCGCTTCGGCGCCCAGGTCGCCAACCTCGTCGACGGCCTGTCCAAGCTCGAGAAAATCGAATTCCAGAGCCAGCTCGAAGCGCAGGCGGAAAACTTCCGCAAGATGCTGCTGGCGATGGCGTCGGACGTGCGCGTCATCCTGATCAAGCTGGCCGACCGCCTGCACAATATGCGCACGCTCGGCTTCATGATTCCGGCCAAGAAGCGCCGCATCGCCGGCGAGACGATGGAAGTGTATGTGCCGATCGCGCACCGCCTCGGCCTGAACAATATCTACCGCGAGCTGCAGGACCTGTCGTTCTCGCACCTGTATCCGGTGCGCTACCAGACGCTGTCCAAGGCGATCAAGTCGGCGCGCGGCAACCGGCGCGAAGTGGTCAAGAAAATCCTCGAAGCGGTCAAGAACCAGCTCGAGGCCGGCGGCCTGAAAGCCGAAGTGCACGGCCGCGAAAAGACCCTGTACGGCATTTACAAGAAGATGCGTAACAAGCACCTGTCGTTCTCGCAGGTGCTCGACGTGTATGGTTTCCGCGTCGTCGTCGACAGCGTGGCCGAGTGTTACGTGGCCCTCGGCACCCTGCACGCGTTGTACAAGCCGATGCCGGGCAAGTTCAAGGACTACATCGCCATCGGCAAGATCAACGGCTACCAGTCGCTGCACACGACGCTGATCGGCCCGTACGGCACGCCTGTCGAATTCCAGATCCGCACCCAGGACATGCACCGCACCGCCGAAAGCGGCGTGGCGGCGCACTGGCTGTACAAGACGGGCGAATCGAATATGTCCGACCTGCAGCAGCGCACCCATGCGTGGCTGCAATCGCTGCTCGACATCCAGCAGCAGACGGGCGACTCGGCCGAGTTCCTCGAACACGTCAAGGTCGACCTGTTCCCCGATTCGGTGTATGTGTTTACGCCCAAGTCGAAGATCATCGCCCTGCCCCGCGGCGCCACGGCGCTCGACTTCGCCTACTCGATCCACACCGGCATCGGCGACCATACGGTGGGCGTCAAGATCAACCACGAAGAGCAACCGCTGCGCACCGAACTGCACAACGGCGACATCGTCGAGATCATCACGCAGCCCGATTCGCGCCCGAGCCCGACCTGGCTGACGTTTGTCCGCACCGGCAAGGCGCGCTCGGCGATCCGCCATCACCTGCGCCTGGTCGACGTCAACGAGTCGGCCGAGCTGGGTCTCGAACTGCTGACCCAGGCGCTGGCCGTGCGCAACATCAAGCCCGATCTGCCGGCCAGCGTCGTCGAGCGGCTGCTGGGCGAGTCGTCGGCCAATTCGATGGAAGAAGTGTACGCCGACATCGGCATCGGCAAGCGCATGCCGACGCTGGTGGCGCGCCAGATTTTCGGCCTGATGGAGGGCGACCCCGATCTGCTGCCGTCGAGCAAACCACTGCCAGCCAGCGATATCGCCCCGGTGACGATCTATGGCAGCGAAGGCGTGGCGGTCCAGCTGGCGCCGTGCTGCCTGCCGATCCCGGGCGACCAGATCACGGGCCAGCTGCGCCGCGACCAGGCGCTGGTGGTGCACACCTGCGATTGCCAGACGGCCAAGCGCCTGCTGGCGAAAGAACCCGACCGCTGGATCGCCGTGCAGTGGGGCGACGATCTCAACCGCCGCTTCGACTGCCGTATCCGCCTGCTGATCAACAATGAAAAAGGCATCCTCGCCCGCGTGGCTGCCGAGATCGGCGAGTCCGACGCCAACATCACGTATGTGGGCATGGACGAGGACGACGAAAACATGATGACGCAGCTGCGCTTCACGATCCAGATCGCCGACCGGGTGCACCTGGCGCAACTGATTCGCAATCTGCGCCGCGTGGCCGGGGTGAATCGGGTGGAACGCGAGCGGACGTAATCCGCGTTTTTCGGGATGTTGCCGATATTGGCGGCCGGGCCGCCAATATCAGCGCATGACGGCCAGCTTCAAAATACTGTCAAATGCCGCGCATGCGCCCTCGCAGGCGTCGGCAATCTCGTCCGCCGACCTCACATGCTCTTTCAGCGCCAGCATAAACGCGCGCCAGCGCGGGCCCGGCCCGGCGTCACTGCCCTTCAGATAGCGCAGCGGATGCGGCGCCAGCGTCCCGGCCAGTTTCCCGTACAGCACCTTGCCACCCAGCTGCGAGCCTTCGATCACATAGCACACGCCCCAGCGGTAGGCCGCACTGGCATCGCGCGGCCACGCATTTGCGAGCGCGGGGACACGCAGCGGCGGCATGCCCGGCTCGTTCAGGTCGGCTTCGATCAGTGCCAGGCGCTCTACCGGCGGCAAGACCAGCTGCGGCCCGTCCGGAAACGAATCCAGCCACGGCTGCAATGGTGCCAGCCAGTCGCGCACCATCGTCAGGTGCACCGCGTAGTCGTTCAGGTCGGGAGCAGGTCCGGATAACGGCAGGCCGCTGTCGAGCCGTTCGTGTTGTTCGTTGGTTGCGGCGCGCAGCGCCGCCAGGGGGTCTGTCTGCTGGTGCATCGGACTGTGCGCCGCTTCATGAGGTCGGTTCATGCGCACATAGTAGCACCGGGCCGCGAGCTCAGTCGGTGACGGGCTCGGGATAGTCGACCGAGATGATTTCAAGCTCGTCCATGCCCAGTGGCGTGTGCAACTGCGCGACGTCACCTTCGCGGCACTTGGTCAAAGCGCGCGCCACGGGCGAGACCCAGCTGATCTTGCCATGCAGTGGATCGAGCTCGTCGATGCCGACGATGGTAATCGTGTGCTCTTCGCCCGCCCCGTTGACATAGCGGACCGTGGCGCCGAAGAACACCTGGTCATTGCCATGCTGGATGCTCGGATCGACGACGAACGCCGAATCCATGCGCTTGGTAAGAAAGCGGATGCGGCGGTCGATTTCGCGCAGGCGGCGTTTGCCATAGATATAGTCGCCGTTTTCCGAGCGGTCGCCATTCGAGGCGGCCCAGTGCACGATGCGCACGACTTCGGGGCGGTCGACGTCGATCAGCTGCAGCAGCTCATCCTTGATGCGCTGGTAGCCGGCCGGGGTGATGTAGTTCTTGGCGCCGTCAGGAATCGCCTGAGCCAGCACCAGGGCTTCATCATCGTCGTCGTTGTCCGACTCTTTTACAAATGCCTTGTTCATGGATGCATTGTAACGAGACTTGCGCGCCCTTGTCGTATCATTCGACCATGCGCCAACCCACCCTGCTCCAGCACGACCGCGACGACGCCGCCCGTCAGGCCGAGCGTACCCGCATCGCGCGCGAACTGCACGATGACCTGGGCGGCAACCTCATCGCCATCAAGATGGCGCTGGCGCGGCTGTCGGCGCGTGTGCCGGCCGACCAGCCCGGTCTGGCCGGCCAGGCCGGGTACATCGACGAGCTCGTCGATCGCACCATCGAGACGGTGCATCGCATCTCGTTCGGCTTGCGCGCCACCGCGCTTGACCTGGGACTGGCGGGCGCGCTCTTATGGCAGGCGGACGAGTTCGCGCGACAAACCGGCATCGCCGTGATCAGGCACTGTCCCGATGCACTAACGCCAGAGCCGGCGCCGGAGCACGCCGACGCCCTCTTTCGCATCGCCCAGGAAGCGCTGACCAATGTTGCCAAGCATGCACACGCAACGCAGGTCACGCTGACGCTCGAACATGACAGCGGCGAGCTCACGCTGGCCATCTGCGACAACGGCTGCGGCATCGACCCGGCCGCGCGCACCCGGCCGCACGCGTTCGGCCTGCGCGGCATGCACGAACGGGCCAGCGCGCTTGGCGGCGTGCTGTCCTTGTCGCCAGCGCCTGGAGGTGGCACGATGTTGACCGTCAAGACCAGGCTGGTGCCGTCCGTGGCCCCGGCACAGAACAAGAAGCAGAATGAGTGAAAAAGTAACCATCCGGGTATGCATCGCCGATGACCATGCCATCGTGCGCGAAGGACTCAAGCAGATCCTCGCCGACGAGCGCGACATCGTTGTCGCCGGCGAGGCCGAGGATGGCCACGATGCCGTGCGCCTGGCGGGCAAGACGCGCTGCCACGTGATGCTGCTCGATATCTCGCTGCCCGACCGCAATGGCATCGACGTGCTCAAGCAGATCAAGAAGGACAAACCCGAATTGTCGGTATTGATGCTGTCGATGCACCGCGAAGACCAGTACGCAATCCGCGCGCTCAAGGCCGGCGCCGCCGGCTACATCACCAAGCAGAGCGCGCCGCGCGAACTGGTCACGGCCATCCGCCTGGTGGCGGGGGGACAAAAGTATGTCAGCGCCGCGCTCGCGCAAACGCTGGCCAGCGCCATCGGCGAAGACCACGAAAGCGCCGCCCACGAGGGCTTGTCCGACCGCGAATACCAGACGCTGACGATGATCGCATCGGGCATGACCGTCACGCAGATCGCAGGCGAATTGTCGCTGTCGGTCAAGACGATCAGCGAATACCGCGCGCGTCTGTTGGTAAAGATGAAACTGCGGAGCAGCGCCGAGCTGACCACGTATGCGATCCGCAACGGCCTGGTCGACTGACGCCCCTGCCGCGTGTCTTGCCATTGAATAGTTGTTGATGCGAGGCAAATAAACTGCCTATCATGTCGTCAATCCCGCAAACCCGGCACCGCGCTGCAACCCATGTCCACTCCGTCCACACCCGTTCCCGCTGTATCCGGCGCTGGTTCCGCTGCAGCTCCCGCAGCGAATCCGGCCGACATTGCACGCGAGGCGTTCCGCCGCCTGGCCACGCGCCGTATCGCGCCGACGCCGGACGCTTATCGCGCCATCTATGACGAGATCGCCGGCACGCCGCCGCCGCCGCCCGCGCCTGCCCCGGATGCTGGCGCCATCGAGGTACTGAACGGGTTCGCGCGCCGCCTGCTCGATACGCCGGGCGAACTGGCCGACTACGGCCGGCGCATGACGCGCGCCGTCAAGACGGGCGACTGGAGCGGCTACACCCAGGCACTGGGCCAGTTGAGCGAGCGCCATCTGCGGCGCAACACGCCGGTGATGGCAATGGGCGACGAAGAGCCCCAGACGCGCCTGCTACGCGACATGCTGGCGCGCACGCTGTCGTTCGCCTGCGCTTCGCTGCTGAGCAACAACCCGGAACAGGTCAAGGAGGCCGAAGCGCTCGGCGCACTGGTCAAGACGGCGGTCGGCGAAAGCGAACTGCAGGACATCGAGGCGCGCCTGAAGCAGTTGTGCTTCCAGATCGAACTGCGCAAGGACGACAGCGCCGGCCAGCAGGAACTGCTGCTGCGGCTGTTCCGCCTGCTGCTCGACAATATCGAAGGCTTGCTCGAGGACGACAACTATATGCGCGGCCAGGTCGTGGCGGTGCAGGAACTGATCGCCGGGCCACTGGAAACGCGCGCGCTGGAAGACGCCACGCGCAGCCTGAAAGACGTGATCATCAAGCAAAGTCATCTGAAGCATGGCATCGCCGATGTGCGTGCGACGATGAAGAACATGATGATGACGTTTGTCGAGCGCCTGGGCTCGGTGGCCGCCGCGACCGGCGACTACCACGCCAAGCTGGGCGACTTTTCCGAGCGCATCGGCGGCGCGACCGACATCAACGAACTCAATACCCTCCTGAACGACGTGCTGCGCGAGACGCGCCATGCGCAGGACGAAGCGCTGGCCTCGCGCGACCGCATGGTGGGCGCGCACCGCGAAGTGCAGGAAGCCGAGCAGCGCATCCGCGAACTCGAAGCCGAGCTGCAGCATATGAGCGAGCTGGTACGCGAGGATCAATTGACTGGCAGCCTGAACCGCCGCGGCCTGGACGACGTGTTCGAGCGTGAAAGCGCCCGCGCCGACCGCCGCAACACGCCGCTGTGCGTGGCGCTGCTGGACCTCGACAACTTCAAGCGCCTGAACGACACCTACGGGCACATGGCGGGCGACGCCGCGCTCAAGCACCTGGTCAAGGTCGTGCGCGAGACGCTGCGCGCGATGGACGTGATCGCGCGCTTCGGCGGCGAGGAATTCCTGATCCTGCTGCCCGAGACGACGGTCGATGCGGCGGCGGCCGCCATGGTGCGGGTGCAGCGCGAGCTGACCCGGCATTTCTTCTTGCACGATAACGAGAAGATGCTGATCACCTTCTCGTGCGGGGTGGCGCTGCGGGTGCAGAACGAGGAGCAGGCGTCGCTGATGGCGCGGGCCGATAAAGCGATGTACCAGGCCAAGAGCAGTGGCAAGAACCGGGTAGTCGTGGCGGAATGACAAGTTCTGAACAGGTGTTTTCCCAGACAGGTAAAAAAACGATTTATTTTGCGTCCGGCCCTAAACTTTTTCCACAGGGCACCGTTACCAGCAACAACAGCGGTTTGAACGTCACTGAATAACGCGACGGACCAAAGTGAACAGCAGCACGGTCGCTGCACCCCTAGTAAGACCTAGTCTGGAGAATCACCATGGCATCAGTAATCAACACCAACGTCGCATCCCTGAACTCGCAGCGCAACCTGTCGACCTCGCAATCGCAGCTGAACACCTCGATCCAACGCCTGTCGTCGGGTATGCGCATTAACAGCGCCAAGGATGACGCCGCTGGTCTGGCGATTTCGGACCGCATGAATTCGCAAATCAAGGGTATGACGCAAGCTACCCGTAACGCCAACGATGGCGTGTCGATGGCACAAACCGCTGAAGGCGCTCTGTCGAGCTCGGGCGACATCCTGCAACGTGTCCGCGAACTGGCTGTCCAATCGTCGAACGCATCGAACTCAGCCGGCGACCGCAAGGCACTGCAAACCGAAGTCACCCAGCTGACGTCGGAACTGAACCGTATCGCCAACACCACCGAGTTCAACGGCCAGAAGCTGATGGACGGCTCGATGGGCACCGCGAATTTCCAGGTTGGCGCCAATGCTGGCCAGTTGATCTCGATGGGCGGTTCAAACTTCACCACTTCAACCTACGGTAACAATCGGGTTGAAAAAGGTGCAAACCAAGCCCTCGCAACCAACACATTGGGGGCTGGCACCATGACCATCAATGGCTCGCAGGGTACGAAGGGCGTGCAAGTCGCAATCGGCGAAGCCGCTAAGGATACCGCAGCGAAAATTAATGCTGCCAGCGGCGAGACGGGAGTAACGGCAACCGCAAAAACTGAAACTGTTTTGAAGGCTTCGGCAGAGCAGTCGTATGCATTTGAACTGAAATCGGATAACACTGAGGCGGTGACTGTCTCCTTTTCGATCGGCAAAGCAACTGACGGCAACGGTTATGCGGCAGCAGTTAGCGCTTTCAATGCTCAGTCGGCCAAGACCGGTGTGACTGCGTCGTATGACGCCGCCAATGAGGGCTTGAAACTGACCAATGCAGAGGGAAAAGATATTACCCTGGCAAACATGTCGGCTGGTACCGGCGCGACGATGGCTACGCTTGATGAAAAAGGCGTTGCCAATCCAACAGCCCCAGTGGCGCTGACCGCAGGCACCCCAGGAACTACCGGTGCTGACCCTGATGATCCTGACGATGATGTGCCCGCTACCGCCGGCGGTGCTGGAACCGCCAAGGGCCGCATCGTTCTGGATTCAGAGAAAAGCTTCTCAGTGAACGACACCAGCGGTTGGGCTATGACCGATGCATCGGATTTGAAATCGGTAGCAAACCTGGATATCAGCACCTTCGATGGCGCCCAGCTGGCTATTAAAATTGCTGACGCTGCGCTTGGCGCAGTCAACAGCCAGCGCGCTGAATACGGCGCACTGCAATCGCGCTTCGATTCAGCGATCTCGAACCTGTCATCGAACACCGAGAACCTCTCCGCATCGCGCAGCCGCATCGTCGATACCGACTTCGCTGCTGAGACTGCAAAAATGACCCGCGGTCAGATCCTGCAGCAGGCTGGTACGTCGATGCTGGCCCAGGCCAACTCGCTGCCGAACGGTGTTCTGTCGCTCCTGCGTGGCTAATCGCTAACGCGTAGTAACAGCACCACTTGGTAAGCGGTTCCCCGGCTGAAGAAATTTGGCTGGGGAATTTTCGTTAGGATACGCCATGCAAATTCCATCCGTTGCAACGTCACCCCTCGCCAAGCTGGACGAACGTCCGGCGGTTGCGAGCGGGCCGGCTGCCCCGGCACCACGGGCAGCACCGGAGAAAGCGGAAGTCGAGCCGAACCGGGACGAGGTGTCGTCCGCCGTCAAGAAACTCAATGAAGCGCTGCCACAATCGGCGCAGAGCCTGCAATTCGAGATTGACGAAGAGAGCAAGGACCTCGTGGTCAAGATCATCGACCGCGACACGAAGGAAGTCGTCCGCCAGATGCCGACCAAGGAGGCGCTCGAAATGGCCAAATCGATCGACAAAATGGTGGGACGCCTGCTGAACCAACGTGCCTGACGCGATTCGCTGCTCACCCAAAGCGCCGCACCCGACCAGGTGTGGCGCTTTTTACATGGCGCCACGAGATCACTGGCGACGGTGCCTACCAAAATAAAAAGAGAGCCGCCTTTACCGCTCTTAAGTACGGTTTGTTTCTGCCGATAATGACTTACATTATTGCTTTCACCGGAGAAACAAGTGGCACTCGACATCGAAGGCATCGTTACCAAACTGATGCAAGCTGAAGCAAGGCCGCTCGACAACTACGCGAAAAAAACGGCTGCGTTGCAATCGAAAAATTCTGCCCTGAATCAGGTTAGCGCTGCCGTTGGCGCATTTCAAGGTGCGTTGACATCGCTGAATCAATCTAACACCTTCCAAGGCCTGAGTGCGTCACCATCGAACAAGGATGTCCTCACCGGCACGGCTGGGCAAGGCGCCGTGCCAGGCAAGTACAAGGTCAATGTTACGCAGCTCGCCCAATCGCAGAGCCTCAAGTCTTACGGCATGGCCAGCAGCACCAGCACGATCGGCGGCGGCAATCCCGCGAATTTGACGTTCCAGTTCGGAACCGTTACTGGTGGCACCTTTGGCGCGACCGGCAGCGCCCTTGGGCTTGCGGCAGCCGCTGGCGGTATTGCCAATGGCTCGCTGAGCCTGAATGGCGTTGCGATCAGCACCAGCCCTACTACGCGCAGCGCGCGCGCACTGGCCGAAGCGATCAATGCACAAAGCGAAAAGACAGGCGTTGTCGCCACCGCAGGCAGTACAGAAACCGCTGCCGACCTGTTCGCCAACTTCGGCGAGGTCAGCGTCACTCCTAATTCCAGCTACGCGCTGTCAGTCGGCGGCGTGCAACTAGCCAACCTTAATCCCGATAGCGCCCCGCTAACCCGCGCCGGCCTGGACACTGCGCTTGCCGGCGCCGGCGCTCGCAACGCCCTGGCCGCTGCCAACATCACCGTCAGCGGCAGTGCCGTCGATGGCACGCTGCAATTCAAAGCAGCCGATGGCAGTACCATCGATGTGACCGAAACCGTCACGGGCAGCGTGAACGGTGGCATCAACCGCGCTGCCGGCGCATCGAATCCTGGCGCGACGACAACGGCCACGGCCGGCGTCACGTTACGCTCGAACGACGGTAATCAGATTCTAGTTGGAGGCAACAACCCAACATCCGCCGGTTTCACTGCTGGCAGCGTCGGCTCCCATCAAGGCTCGGGCTTTTCGCTCAATGGTGCGATCAACAGCAAGACGATCACCTTGGCGCCTGGCGATCAGACGCTGCAAGGCATTCGCGATGCCATCAACAAGGCCGACATGGGTGTGACGGCCACCATCGTGTCCGATGGCAGCAGCAAGCCGTTCCACCTGGTGGTCACGTCAAACAAGACCGGTGAAGCGACGTCGATGAAGATCGGCGTGACCGACGAAGACGGAGCCGCCGGCGATCAGGCATTGGTGTCCTTGCTCGGCTACGATCCTGCAGGTGCGCAAGGCATGACCCAGACAGCCGGCGCACAAAGCACGCTGCTGAACATGAATGGCATTGAAATCAAGAGCGACAGTACCAGCGTCAAGGATGCAATCCAAGGTGTCACGCTCGATGTCAGCGCCGTAGGCAGCAGCACGCTCACCGTGTCGAAGGACACGGCGGCGATCAGCACGGCGGTCAATGGCTTCGTCAAGGCGTACAACGAACTAAACAAGACGATGGGCACGCTGACCAAGTATAACGCCGAGACCCAAACTGGCGGCGTGCTGCAGGGCGATGCAAGCGTACGCGCCATCCAGAGCCAGTTGCGCCGGCAGATCAGTACGGTCATGGAAGGCACGGGCGGCAAGCTCAATTCGCTGAGCCAAGTTGGCATCTCGTTTGAAAAAGACGGCAGCCTGAAGCTCGACTCGACCAAACTGAACAAGGCAATTACCGAGAATGCCGCCGACTTTGGCGGGCTGTTTGCTGCCATGGGTTCGACCACTGATGGCCTGGTCAAGTTCGACAAATCGACCGCAGCGACCAAGGCCGGTGCATACGGCGTGAATATCGTCACCCTGGCCACCCAGGGTTCATTGTCGAGCAGCGCCACACTTGGCACGATGACGCCGATCGCCGCGAATACCGTATGGCGCGTTACTTTAAACGACACCGACCCGGCCACTGACAGCAAGACGCAAGAAATCAAGATACCAGCTGGCAATTACAGCAAGGAAGACCTGGCTGCGCTGTTGCGCTCGTCGATCAATGGCAACGCCGTCTTCGCTGGCGCGGGTGACACGGTTGAGTCGAAGGTCGGTGACGATGGCAGCCTGACGCTCTCATCAAGCAAATATGGATCGACCTCGAACATTTCGATTGCCGCTGTCAGCGGCAGCTCGGTCGATTCGATATTTGGCAGCGCTGCACCAAGCAAGGGCATTGACGTCGTCGGCACGATCGGCGGCGTGGCCGCCACTGGCAATGGGCAATCACTGACGGCAGCGGCAGGCTCAAACGCAGAAGGTATTCAGGTATCAATCACCGGCGGCGCAATCGGCGATCGCGGCACCGTAACGTTCTCGCAAGGCTTCGCCTTCCAGCTCAACAATCTGGCCACCAGCTTCGTCGGCAGTGGCAGCCTGCTCAAGAGCAAAACCGATGGTCTGAACGTATCGATCAAATCGGTCGCCGACCAGGCAGCGCGTTTTGAAACGCGCCTGGAAAGCATCGAAAAACGCTATCGCGCCCAGTTCGTCGCACTCGACTCGATGATGACGTCGATGCAATCGACCTCGGACTACCTAACCCAGCAGTTGGCGTCCATCGCGGCCAACTCATAATTTCAGCATCACCGGAGAATCTCATATGTTTGGAACCCCGAAACGCGGCGTCGGCGCCTATGCAACGGTTGGTCTGGAGACCGGCGTTGCTGCCGCGTCGCCACAAAAGCTGGTGGTCATGCTGTATGACGGCGTGATCGTCGCCCTGCTCAGCGCGATCAACCACATCAAGTCGTCGAACGTGGCCGCAAAGGGCGCGTCGATCTCGAAGGCCATCACGATCATCGACAATGGCCTGCGCGCCTCGCTCGACCAGAAAGCTGGCGGCGAGATCGCACAGAATCTCGATGCGTTGTACGATTACATGAGCCGCCGCCTGTTGCAGGCCAATATGAAGAACGATATCGCGATCATCGAAGAAGTCCATGGCCTGATGTCCGATCTGCGCGAAGCCTGGGTCGCGATCGGCGAAAAGAGCGATACGGCCGAGCAGACCGTGCCGGCCATCCAGCGTACCCCTACCCTGATGAGCGCATAAGGTTGACGATGACGATGACGATGAATGGACAAGAAGTGGTGACGGTCTACGAAGCGATGGTCGGCATCACCGAGCGCATGCTCGACGCGGCCACTGCCAGCGAATGGGATCGCCTGGCCGAACTCGAACAGGAATGCGCTGCGCATGCGCGCCGCCTGAAGGCCAACGAAGGCGTGGCCCCGCTGGCCGGCCAGGAACGCGTGCGCAAGGTCAATGCAATCCGCCGCATGCTCGACGCCGACCGCCGCATCCGCGACCTGACCAGCCCATGGATGGCGCACCTGTCGTCCCTGATCAACAGCAAATCGACCGAACGCCGCGTCGCGCGCGCCTACGGCATCTGATGCGCCCGGCGGGGGTTGACTGATGCTGCCCCGCGATCTCATTGGCGCCGTCACGCGCGTCACGCCGGGCCAGGCCGCCGAACAGGCCGTCGACCCGCGCCAGCAAGCCTTCGCGCGCGCCGTCGCGCCGCTGCTGGGCAAGGCGATCCACGGTGAAATCCAGGCCAAACTCACCGACGGCACCTTCATCGTCAAGTTCGCCGACACCCAGGCGCGCATGCAACTGCCCCCCGGCGCGCTGGTCGGCGCCGACGTGCCGCTCACGCTGATCGGCCTGCATCCCCGCCCTACCTTTCAGGTCGGCGCCCAAACCACTGCCACCGGCTTTGCCGAAGCCGGCCCCGCCCCGCAAGCTGAAACGGATGCGCCAGGCGCGCCGCTGGGCTACCGCGAAGGCGCCGCCCTCGGCCGCGCAGGCGCCCTGCTGGCCTCCAGCGCCGGACTGGGCGCGCAGGCGTTTGCCGGCGGCACCGAAGCAAAAAACACCACGCTCAGTCCTACCGCCCAGGCCCTGGCCGGCGTGCTGGCGGCCGCCCAGAAAGCCGAGACGGTGCTCACCGCCGTCACTGGCAGTGCGCCACTGATGGCCACGCCGGACGCCGATCCGGCGGCGCTGGCTGCCGGCCTGAAGCAGGCGTTCGGCAAGAGCGGCCTGTTCTACGAATCGCACGTGGCCGAATGGGCGCAGGGCTCGCGCGCACTGGCCGAACTGGCGAACGAACCGCAGCAGCAGGCCGCACAAAACGGCGCGCGCCCGAACCCGCAGGATCCCGCCACTGCGCAGTTCATCAGCATGCAGCTGGCGGCGCAGGAGCAATCGCAACTGGCGTGGAAAGGCCAGCTGTGGCCCGGCCAGCCGATGGAATGGGATGTGCAGCGCGAAGCGCACGGTGGCGGCAGCGACGATGACGGGGCGATCTGGAACAGCCGCCTGCGCCTGCGCTTCCCCGAACTGGGCGAACTCGATGTGCAGCTGCGGATGGTGGGCGGCGCCTTGCAGATCGGGCTCGCAACCGGCGACGACGCCACCGCCGCCCTGCTGCGCCAGCACGTGCTGAACCTGGCCGGCGCACTCGATTCGGTGGGCACGCCGCTGGCGGGGTTCGACGCCCGCGCGCGGGCCGCTGCGGCGCCGAAACATGATGACGATGGCGACCATGAATAAACTGGCCAACCAGCGCATCAAGAGCGCGGTGGCGATGGCCTACAGCGCCGGCGAGAAAGCGCCGACGGTCGTGGCCAAGGGCTCCGGCATGGTCGCCGAACAGATCATCCAGCGCGCCCAGGATGCGGGCGTGTTCGTGCACGAATCGAAAGAGCTGGTCTCGCTGCTCATGCAGGTCGATCTGGACCGCGAAATTCCCCCAACGCTGTATCGAGCAATTGCGGAACTGTTGGCATGGCTATATCATATTGAGTCGGCTAAAAAGAACGGTGAGTCAATGCCCACCGCACCTGATCCGACGCCTCACCTCCCCCCGGAACAAGCGTCAAGGACATAAAGCCTAGCAATGGATGAAGCAGAACTGGAAGACTGGCACGACTACGAAGTCGCATCGCGCCGCGAGATCGTCTCGCTGCTGCGCCAGATCGGCGAACACAACCAGCTGATCCGTCTGCTGATCAGGGGTGAGGCCGACGTCTGCGTAACCTCGATCCTGGCCGTGGACGAAGACAGCAACACGATCGTGCTCGATCGCTCGGTCGATCCGGCGCAGAACCAGCGCATGACGGGCGCAGCGCGCGCGAAATGCGAAACCACGCTCGACAAGATTCGCATCCTGTTCGCCGCCGCCAACCTGGCCCCGACAGTCTGGCGCGGCGAACCGGCACTGCGCGCCGACATTCCCCCCACCCTGATCCGCCTGCAGCGGCGCGAGTACTACCGCATGGCCACGCCCGTCACCAATCCGGTGCGCGCACTGATTCCGGTGCCGATGGATGGCGGTACCGGCGGCATGAGCGTCTTCGCGCTGCATGACATCAGCGTTGGCGGCATTGCCCTTCTCGACAGCAAGCTGCTGCTCGATACCACGCTCGGGCGCGTGATCGCCAACTGCCGCATCGAACTGCCCGAGATCGGGCCGATCGCCACCTCGCTCGAGATCCGCAACTCGCTCGACCTCACCCTGCTGAACCACAAGACCACGCGCCGCATCGGCTGCCAGTTCGTCGACATCTCGCGCGGCGCGCTGGCCGGGGTGCAGCGCTACATCACCAAGCTCGAACGCGAACGCAACGCGAAGCTGGCCGGGCTGGCCTGACTGCGGCCAACCCCGCAGATGCGGGGTTGGCCTTGGCGATACGATCGGCTTCATGCACACGACCAACCAGGCACCCCGGCCTTCTCTCTCGCCCGCCAGCGCCAGCCTGCACGGCCACGACACGGTGACGCTGGCGCAGGCCATGGGGTTGCTCGCGATCGTGGGCGACCTGGCCATGGGCCAGCCCATCGACGCCTCCGCGCGTGCTGCGCGCCTGGCCGCGCGCATCGCACTGGCTGCCGGTGGCGACACTGCAGCGGCTGCGCACGCGCACATGGCGGCCCGCTTGCGCTGGTCCGGCAGCACCGCCACGGCCGCCGGCTTTGCCGCGCTGCTGGGCGACGACATCGATGGCCGCCAGGCGATGTTGAAACGCACCCTCAATGCGCAGCAAGCCGCACGCCTGGACACGCTGCGAAATCACCTGACGCCGCTGGCCACCATCCACTGCGAAATCGCGGGCGACATCGCGGCCATGCTGGGCTTGCCGGCCCCGGTCGAACACGGCCTGCGCCACCTGTTCGAACGTGTCGATGGCCGCGGCCTGCCGCGTGGCCTGGAAGGCAACGGGGTGCCGGCCGTCGTGTACCACGTGGTGCTGGCCGGCGACATCGAGATCCTCACGCGCGCGCATGGATTCAGCGCGGCGCTGGCGATGGTCACGCGTCTGGGTGGCGTCAGGTATCCGGCGGCGCTGGTGGCGCAGGTGGCGCCGCACGCGCAGGCGTGGCTCGACGCACCCGACACACTGGAGGAACCTGCACTGCTCAGCGACTTCCTGCCGCTGTCGGTACCGTTGACGCTGGTGGCCGATACCGTCGAACTGAAGCTGCCCTGGCTGGCCGGTCATTCGCGCCGCGTGGCGCTGCTGGCGCACGGGGCCGCACAGGGCCTGGGGCTGCCGGACGCCGACCAGCGCAGCCTGGCGCGCGCGGCACTGTTGCACGGGATCGGGCGCGCCGCCGTGTCGAACACGGTCTGGGAACGCCGGAGCAAACCCGGTGACGCCGACTGGGAAGCCATCCGCCGCGCGCCCTTCTGGACGGCGCGCATCGGCAACCAGATCGACGGCGTCGAGGCCGATGCACAGCTGGCCTCGCAAATCCATGAACGGCTCGATGGCAGCGGCTACTATCGCAGTCTCGACGCCGCCACGCTTGGCATGCCACAACGCCTGCTGGCGGCAGCGACGGTCCACGTCGCCCTGCGCTCGCCGCGGCCGTGGCGCGCTGCGCACGAACCGGCATCGACGCGGGCGCTGCTCGAAGCGCAGGTGACGGGTGGACGCCTCGATCGCGCTGCGGTGGACGCCGTGCTGGCGGCCGCTGCCACGGCAACCGTATTGGCGCCGGTGGGCCAGGTATTGTCAGCGCGCGAGGTCGACGTGCTGCAGCGCCTCAGCCTGGGCGAGACCGGCAAGGACGCCGCGCGCGCGATGCGCATCAGTACCGGCGCCGTGCGCACGCATGTCGAGAGCATCCTGGGCAAACTCGGATGCTCGACCCGCGCCGCCGCGACCTTGCGCGCGCTGACGCTGGGACTGATTTAAAACGACGCGCGGCGCACCCGCAGCACACCGGCCATGCCCAGGCCAGCCAGCAGCAGCGCCAGCGACCCCGGTTCCGGCACCTCGGTCACACTGACAAAGCTGAAGTCGTCCATCGCATACGAACCCTGCATGCCGCTGGAGACGACGACCGTATCGATCGCGCCATCCCAGCCGGCGTCCAGGAAGGCGGCCACGCCGGACAGTTGCAGCGCCGACGTACTGGCGACCAGCAGACCCTTGAAGTACAGGTCGAAGCGCACGCTGCTGTCTTCGTAGCCCGAGAACCAGGCGCCCTCAAAGACGGTGGGCGCCAGGAAACGGATGGTGCTGGCGACTGGCCCGCCGTCGGTCCAGTCGGTGGTGACACGGCCGGCACCCGAATGGGCGGCAAACGGGTCTTGCTCGCTCGTGAAGACATTCAGACCGGCGCCCGACCAGTCGAGGCCACCGTAGTTGGGGGCGACGGCGGCGTAGCCATCAGCACCGACGATATCGTCGAAGTCGAGCACGGTGGCCGAGGCGAAGGGTGCGCACAGCGCGAAGGCGACGGCTGCGGCCGCGTTACGAAGCATGGGATGCATGGAATTCCTGTTGGTGGTGATGGAAGCGAACATGGTCAGACCAGGCCCAGCGCCGGATCGCTGACCGTGTGGCGGCCGGTCTCGACGCGCCCGGCAAAGCGGCGCAGGTAGTCGGGCTGGCCCGAGACCGTGGCGCTCAGGTCGTACCAGTAACCATTGGCCGCCAGCGGAATGCGCACGAGCAGTTCGGTGCGCGGCGCCAGCGTGTGCAGCTGGCGCAGCTGAGCATAGGCGTTCGCATTCAGGTTGAACGTGCACGGCGCCGCGCCGGCATTCAGCAGGCGCAGCACCAGTTCGCCCGTGGCAGCGTCGCAGCGCACGTGGACGTCCGGACGTGCCTGCCCTGCCGCGACGGCGCGCAGCGCGCTGCCCGTGAAGTGGCGGTGATAGCCGTTCGGACCCAGCACCCACAAATCGTAGGCGCCACCCACAGCGGGCGTCCAGCTGTCGGCCAGCGATTTGCCTGCCTCGACGGTATAGCGGCGCGGCACGGCGGCCAGGTTCTTGCGGTCGTAGACGTGGAAGACCGCGCCCTGGCGTCCAGTGTTGATGAAGTTCAGCGTGACCTGCACGGCAGCCATCGTGGCGCCGGGCTGCACCTGGCAGGTGGTGGCCAGTTCATACGGCAGCGCGCGCGAGGGCCGCGTGCCCGGGGCCTGCAGCGGCATTTGCGGCGACGCTGGCGGCGCGATCTGCGCCAGGCGCTGCTGCGCGGCGCGCAGGGCGTCGGCCTGGCTGCGATTGGTGCGGCCCTGCAGTGCGGGCAGCGCCTCGTCGTTCGGTGTCGCGAAGTTGAAGGCGCTCGTCAGATCGCCGCAGACGGCGCGGCGGTACGCGCTGATGTTGGGCTCGATGACACCGAAGCGCGTTTCCAGGAAGCGCAGCACCGACGTGTGGTCGAAGACCTGCGAATTGACCCAGCCGCCGCGACTCCACGGCGAAATCACGTACATCGGCACACGCGGACCGGGTCCGTAGACGCGCCCGTCCGCTGCCGGTTGGCGGGTACTGCCGGCAGGCCGGGGGTGCGTGTAGTATTCCGGCCCCAGCGCGCCAGGCGACAGCGTCGTCTTGCCGGCGTAGCCGCCCTTGCCGTCAGGCGATGGCGCCGAGGGCGACGGCACGTGGTCGAAATAACCATCGTTCTCGTCGAAGTTGACGATCAGGACCGTCTTGCTCCAGACCTCGGGATTGGCCGTCAACGCATCGAGCACCTCTTGCAGGAACCAGGCGCCCTGCACCGGGCTGGATGGGCCCGGGTGTTCGCAATAGATCGACGGTGCGTTGATCCACGACACCTGTGGCAGCTTGCCTTCGCGGATGTCGCGCCTGAAGGCGTCCAGGTATTGCTCGGGTTGGGTACCCGGCAAGGTGTTGGCGATGCCCTTGTAGAGCGGGTTCTTCGCGTTGTCGGTGGCCGCATCGTAGGCATGGTACGGCAGCGCCTGGCCCGTGTTGGTGTATGGCTGGCCGGGGGCGCCGCCGCTGGACACCGGATAGCCCGACGCGATATTGGCGCGCCGGAACTGGCGGAACGCGCCCAGCATGTTGTCGCCCCATTCGTCGGGCATGTTCTGGTAGCTGATCCAGCTCACGCCCGCCTTCTCGAGACGCTCGGCATACGTGGTCCAGGTATAGCCGGTGTTCACGCCGCCCGGCAGGCCGTCGATCGCATCCCATTCATTCGAGACGAAGGCCGTGCCGGTGGGTCCGGCGCCGTTGGTGCCGGTCAGGAAGAACGAACGGTTGGCGTCGGTTCCCGTGTGCATCGCGCAGTGGTAGGCGTCGCAGACGGTGAACGCATTGGCCAGCGCAAACGCGAACGGAATCTCGCTTTCCTTGAAGTAGCCCATCGAGATGGGATTCTTGTAGCGCGGCCACTGGTCCATGCGGCCGTTGTCCCAGGCCAGCTGGCTGTCGAGCCAATCGTGGGGCGTGCCGTTGACGCGCTGGGCGTTGCCACGGCTGGCGTCCAGGTGGAACGGCATGACGACGTTGCCGTTGGCCAGGCGCTGCTGCCAGACACTGCGCCCTTCGGGCAGCGGGATCGTGAAGCGGTCACCGAAGCCGCGCACGCCCTTGAGCGTGCCGAAGTAATGGTCGAACGCGCGGTTTTCCTGCATCAGGATCACGACGTGCTCGACGTCGCGGATGGTCCCCGTCGCATTATTGGCCGGGATGGCAAGGGCGCGCTGGATGGCAGGCGGAAAGGCGGCAAACGTGCCAGCTGCGATACCCGCGCGCGCACTGTTGCGCAGGAAACTGCGTCGTGAAGTCATAGGGGCGTATCCAAAGACGTGAATGTTTTATCCGGGAAATTTATGTTGCAATTTATTGCCTTACCGACATGATGCAAGACGGCGCCAGCGTACGCCTGCATCGTGACGACGCCATGACACATCCAATCGATTGGCGGTGGACGTGAAGACAACGTGAAAACAACAATCGCCGTTGTCACGCAATTATTTTTTCAAGGAAATGTTGCGCACAATTGGAATTTTATTTGCCTGTTTGCAACCACCAACCTATAGTTCGATCGTTACAGTTCGCTAGATTCCATTTCGCCAAGTCCATCCGCATGAAACTCAACCGCATCGGCATCATCCTCATCGCCTGTGCGCTGGCGGCCATTACCCTCGTCGTCGCCTTGCTCGTGGTCCGGCAGCAGGCCAGCCAGGCTGCGCAGGTGCGCAACAAGGGTGTCGGACTGGTCAAGGCGCTCAGCACCGTCCCGATGGCCCTTCTTGCCGACAGCAGCGGCCGCAGCGGCGTGCTCGCCGCAGTGCTTGCCTCGAACGACGGCAGCGACTTTGCTTATGTGACAATTGGCGATGCGACCGGCCGCACACTGGCCGAGATCGCGGGCAGCGGCAGCATCGCGCCTGCCACGCCGCTGCCTGCCGATGCGCAGGCCGGCTTTGGTGAACGCACGCTGCCGGCAACCGGCGGCAGCGAGCCGCTGCGCGAATTCTATGGCCCGCTGGCCGACGGCAGCGGCGGCAAGGCATTCGTCCGCGTCGGTTTCCACCAGCCGGGCTTTACGGTGCTGGCGCAGGACGTGTCATTCCTCGCGCTATTGGCACTGATGATGTTTCTGGTCGTGCCGGTCATGTACGTCGTCATCAAGCGCGAGATGGCGCCGCTGGCGGCGCTCAGCCAGCAACTGCGCGGCCAGCTGCGCCAGCTCGCTGCGCCCGGCAGACCGGATCAGCCAGGCGCTGACGACATGCGCGAACTGATCACCAATATGCAGCACTATCTCGACCAGGCCGGCGCCCGCATCGTCCAGCTCGAGGAAGGCTCGCTCAACACCACCGCCGACAACCGCCTGCTGCAATACGGCAGCAAGAAGCTCAATGCCGCGCTGCAATCGCTGCCGGACGGCCTGTTGATGCTCGATCCGGCCGGCGACGTCACGTTCGCCTCCGGCAAGGTCGAGCCCCTGCTGGGCATCCCGATGGACCAGATCCTGGGGCAGCCGCTCGATGCCTGGTGCTGCGATCCGGCGCTGCGCACGCTGTTCGGCCGCTACAGCGGCGACCTGCGCGACAACGCCCGCTCGCACAAGATCGACTTCGCGCCGCAGAATGTCGAAGGCCGGCAGCTGAGCGCCACCGCGCAACCGCTCAGCGGTGGTCACGGCACGATGTCGTTCGGCACGCTGGTCGTGCTGCGCGACGTCACCCGCGAATACCTGGCGCGCCAGGCGGGCAATGACTTCGTCGCCCACGTCTCGCACGAACTCAAGTCGCCGCTCAACGTCATCGGCATGTACGCCGAGATGCTGGCCGACAGCGACGACGAAAGCATGCGGGTCGAATCGCTGAACGTGATCCAGGACGAGATCGAGCGCATGAATGCGCTGGTCGGCAACCTGCTCAACGTAAGCAAGCTGGAAACCGGCAGCATGAGTCCCGAACGCAATCGCGTGCGGCTCGACGACATGCTGCGCGACGCGTATGAGCAGGCGCTGCCGCGCGCCGAAGGCAAGCAGCTGCGCGTGCTGCTCGACCTGCCGCGCGAACTCGAGGCCGTGGCCATCGACAAGGACCTGTTCCGCATTGCGCTGAACAACTTGCTGACCAATGCCATCAAATACAACCGCCCGGGCGGCAGCGTGACGCTGGCGGCCCGCAATGAGGACAATGAAATCGTGATCAGCGTACGCGACACCGGCATCGGCATCGCGCCGGAAGCCCAGGACCGCATCTTCGAGAAGTTCTACCGCGTCAGCGAAGCGGGCGCCGCCACCCAGCGCGGTGGCCACGGCCTGGGCCTGTACCTGGCGGCCCAGATCGTCGAACTGCACCACGGCCGCCTGGTCGTCGAAAGCGAATCCGGCGTGGGCAGCACCTTCTCGGTGCATCTGAAAATCGTTTCCGCGCCCGCCGGCGCCGCCGTGCTATGAGCGCGCGCCACATCCTGCTCGTCGACGACGAGCCCCATGTCCTGCGCGTGCTGCGCCTGTCGCTCGAACGCGAAGGCTATATCGTGGCCACGGCCAGCGATGGCAACGCCGCGCTGGCCGCCATGGCGCAGCAGCTGCCCGACGTCCTGATCAGCGATATCCAGATGGACGGGATGGACGGACGCACGCTGTGCCCGCTGGCCCGCGCCACCTATCCGGACCACCCGTTCCTGATCCTGGTCATGACGTCGATGACCGCGCTCGACGAACGTGCCTGGGCGCGTGAACTGGCCAATACCGAATTCCTTGAAAAACCCCTGAGCCCGCGCCAGCTGGTGGCGCGGTTGTCCCGCCATTTTGCGGCCCTGGCGTAACGCCGCGCCAGCCACCGAAGCCTGCCCATGTCCCTTGATCTTCTGCCGACCCTCGACTACACCCGCCACGAGCGCTGGCTGCGCCGCAGCACCGGGAGCGATTATTCACTGGCCGTCTGCGACGCCACTGGCGCGCCCTGCTGGAGCGCACCCGGCGACACGACGCTCGCATCGTGGATCACGGCGCTCAATACGGGCGGCTTCGCCTGGCCATCCACGGGCGACGGCATGCAGCGCCACGATGCCGGCGACGCTACCCTCCTCTACACGCCGATCATCGCCAAGAGCGGCCTGATCGGCTACCTCGCGGTCCGTGCAAACACGGCGGCCACGACGGCCACCGACGTGCCGTTCGCGTGGGACGCACTGGCTGAAGCGCTCGAAGACATTGCCAGCACGATTGCCGACGACTGCCGCACGCAGGGCGAGCTCGATGCGATGGCCGACGAACTGTCGGACCGCTACGAAGAGCTGCACCTGGTGTATGCGATCGACCGCCAGGTGCAGGACATGACCACGGGCGAAGACCTGTTCGGCGAGCTGCTCGAAAGCTGGGCCAGCCACATGGACGCCGACGTCGCCGCCTTCATCAAGCCGGGCGAGAACCTGTGCGTGTCGGCCACCAACCTGTCGGCGCCGATCCATAACCTGGATCTGGTGCTGGTCGAGATGCGCGGTGACCTGTACCGCTTCTCGCATTCGTCGCGCCAGCCGATCGTCATGAACGAGCCCGACGATCCGCGCCGCGCCTACATCTTCACCGACATGCCGTTCAAGATCCTGTGCTGCCCGGTCTTCCAGGACAAGTCGGTCGTGGCGATCCTGGTGCTGCTCAACCATGCGGACAAGGAAGACTTCAGCAACAGCGACCGCAAGCTGGGCGAAGTGCTGGCCAATCACCTGTCGAGCCTGTCGCGCATGCACAGCATGCTGGCCGAAACGAGCAAGTTCAACCAGCAAATGGCGGCCGCGCTGATCGAGGCGGTCGAAGCGAAAGACCCGTACACGCGCGGCCACAGCGAGCGCGTGCACTACATCGCGATGGAAATCGGCCGCGCGCTGCGCCTGCCACCGCGCGAACTGGACAACCTGTTCTGGGGCTCGCTGCTGCACGACGTCGGCAAGATCGGCATCCCCGACGCCGTGCTGTGCAAACCGGGGCGCCTGACGCGCGATGAATTCACCTTCATCATGGTCCATCCCGAGCGCAGCTACGAAATCCTGCGCCACATCGACCGCCTCAAGGGCGCGGTGCCGGGCGCGCGCCACCACCAGGAAAAGTACGACGGCACCGGCTATCCGCATGGCCTGGCCGGCAACGACATTCCGTACAACGCGCGCATCATCGCGGTGGCCGACACCTATGATTCGATCACCAGCTCGCGCGCCTACCGCGCCGGGCGCAGCCATGAAGTGGCGATGGCCGAGATCGCGCGCTGCGCAGGCACCCAGCTCGACCCCGGTGTCGTGGCGATGTTTGAAACGGTATGCCGCGCCGAGCCGGGCTGGATCGCCGAGTTCCGCATCGCCCGCGATCCGGTGCCGACACCAGCGCCAGCCCAGGTCGCCGTCACCGCATGAGCGAGACCGCTGCCCCCGAACGGATCACCCGCAGCCGCATCGGCGCCATGACGTATCTGGCGCCGCTGACGGCGCTGGTGGCCGACGAGGCCGTCCAGACGCTGCAGGCGGCGCTGAACGAGTGCGTGGCCCAGCACCAGGTGTCGATCGTGGTCGACCTGGGCAAGGTCACGCTGCTGTCCGGGCGCGCGCTGAGCATGATGGCCGACATGGGCGAGCGCCTCGGTGAGCTTGGCGGCTGGCTCAAGCTGGCGTACCCGAATGCCCTGCTGCAGGACATCCTCGCGGCCACGGGCCTGCTGGAACAGCTGCCGCTGTTCGATGCGCGGCCTACCGCGCCGCGCCGCGTGCGCGAGCCGGGCAGCAAGCTGGGCGACATCCTGGTCGAGCGTGGCGCGGCCAGCGCCGAGCAGGTGGCCGAGGCGGCGCGCCTGCAGGACCAGACCGGCAAGCGCATGGGCCTCATCATGGTCGAGCGCAAATGGATCACCGAAGCAGCGCTGTACCAGGCGCTGGCCGACCAGCTGGGCCTGCCGTATGTGCAGCTGCGCACCGGCCTGTACGACCCGGGCGCGCTGGCGCTGCTTGAACGCGATGTCACGCGGCGCCTGAACGTGCTGCCGCTGTTCCAGGTGCAGGGCACGCTGACCGTGGCCAGCGCCGAACCGCAGGCGATCCACAGCATCGACGAACTGCGCGCCCGCACGGGCGTGCGCATCCGCATCGTGGTCGCGCCGCCGGCCGATATCCGGCGCCTGGCCGACGAAGCGTATGGCGGCGCCCTGCCCGATTTCGTGCAGACCGAAGCGAGCGACCTGGAACTGATCGAGTCGACGATCCCCGACGACTACACGCAGATCGACGAGATGGCCGGCGCCAGCCCGGTCATCAATATGGTCAATGCCGTGATCCAGCGCGCGATCCGCGATGGCGCCAGCGACATCCACATCGAGATCTCGCGCAACCGTGCCCGCATCCGGCTGCGCATCGACGGCGTGCTGTACGAAGTCATGTCGCCACGCGTCGACCAGCACCCGGCGATCGTCTCGCGCCTGAAGGTCATGGCCAACCTCGACATCGCCGAGCGCCGCCTGCCGCAGGATGGCCGCATCCAGGTGGCGACCCAGGGCCGCACGGTGGACCTGCGCTTCTCGTCGCTGCCCGGCATCTACGGCGAAAAGGTCGTGCTGCGCGTGCTCGACAAGAACCAGTCGATCCTCGACGTCGACAAGCTGGGCATGAATGCGCATGCAGTCGGCGCGTTCAAGCGCCTGCTGGGCCGCAGCCATGGCCTGATCCTCGTGACCGGCCCGACCGGCAGCGGCAAGACCACCAGCCTGTACGCGGCGATCAGCCACCTGAAAAGCATCGAAAAGAACATCGTCACGATCGAGGACCCGGTCGAATACCAGCTCGACATCATCAACCAGAACCAGGTCAATGACGCGATCGGCTTGAGCTTCCCGAAGATCCTGAAACACGTGCTGCGCCAGGACCCGGACATCATCATGATCGGCGAAGTGCGCGACCGCCAGACCGCCGAGATCGCGGTGCAGGCGGCGCTGACGGGCCACCTGGTGCTCACCACGCTGCACACCAATGACACGCTGGGCGCCGTCTCGCGCCTGGTCGAGATGGGCGTGGAGCCGTACCTGCTGTCGTCGGCGCTGATCGGCGTGATGGCCCAGCGTCTCGTGCGGCGCGTGTGCCAGGGTTGCCGCACCAGCTACCTGGCGACGCCCGAAGCGGCGGCGGCTTACCGCTGGCGCGGCCAGGGCGACCTGCGCCTGATGCGCGGGCGCGGTTGCCCGGCCTGCTATGACTCGGGCTACAAGGGCCGCATGGGCATCTACGAGCTGCTCGAAGTCGGCCCCGACCTGCAGCGCATGATCGTGGCCAATGCCAGCAAGGACCAGCTGGCCGCGCACGTGGCCTCGACCGGCCACCACGACCTGTACGCCGATGGCATGGCGCGCGCCTTCGATGGCCACACGACGCCCGAGGAAATCGCGCGCGTCGTGCATTCGCTGTAACCGCCATGCCGATCGAACTCGACGCCGCCGGCCCGGGCCCCGACCCGGCCCGCAAGACCGCCCCGTCAGCCGCCTCGTGGTGGACCCTCGGCGCGCGCCCGCCGGGCATGCGCGAACGGGCGCTGTTTACCGAGCGCCTGGCGCTGCTGCTCGAGACGGGCGTGCCGCTGCACACGGCGCTGCAGTCGCTGCACGACCAGACCGAGCCGGGCCAACTGCGCACGATGATCGGGACCATCGGTGACGACATCCTGGCCGGTGAACGCTTTTCGTCGGCGCTCGGGCGCCATGCGCTGTTCCCGGGCAGCTATGTCAACCTGATCGCGGCCAGCGAGGCCGGCGGCTTCATGGCCGAGGTGCTGGTGCAACTGGTCGAGCTGGACGAAAAAGAAGAGCGCCTGCGCGCGATGCTGGTCTCGGCCCTGTCGTATCCGGTGATCCTGCTGACGTTTTCGTTCGCGGTGGTGGTGTTCATCCTGACGTTCGTGTTCCCCAAGTTTGCCGTCATGTTTGCGTCGATCCATGACCAGTTGCCGATCACCACGCGCGTGCTGCTGGTGGTGAGCGAGGTACTTACGGGGCATGGCGCGATTGTCGCGGCGCTCACGGCCGGCGCTGTTGGCGCGGGCTGGGTGCTGATGCGTCAGCCCGGCGTGCGCGTCGCGCTCGACCGCGCCAAGCTGCGCCTGCCGGTCGTGCGCGACGTGTTCGCCAAGATCTATCTGACGCGCCTGCTGCGCGTGATGGGCATTTCTCTCGAACACGGTGTGACGATCCTGGCCACGCTCGAGGCCTGCCGCGCAGTGGTGACCAATGCCGACTTCCAGCGCTTCATCCTCGACCTTGAACGCGACGTCACCGAGGGCAAGGGCATCGCTGCCGGCTTTGAACACAGCGATTTCGTGCCGCTGTCAGTGCGCCAGATGATCGCCACCGGCGAGGCGACCGGCACGCTGGGGCGCGTCATGACGCGCGTGGCCGATTCGTACGACCGGGAATTGACGCGCCTGCTGGCGCGCCTGACGAAGATGGCGGAACCCGTGATGCTGCTGGTGATGGGTGTCCTCGTCGGCACCATTGTCAGTTCGCTCATCTTGCCGATATTTAAATTATCACGCGCTGTGCACTAGAGCGTTACTCAAAAACCACACTTTTTCACACGATTGAAGAGTTAGTGCCGAACGGAAACATGCTCATGTTACGCTTCGGCATTACCTTTTTTAACCATGCAACGTCTTGTAAAGACGCTTGTTCAACTAATTAAATTTTCTATGTCGAGCTCATTCAAGCGCACCGCCGCCGCCGGTTTTACCCTGATCGAACTGCTGATCGTTGTGATTATTCTTGCAATTATTTCTGCGATTGCGATTCCGCAGTTTTCTTCGGCGACGTCAGATGCGCAACTTGCCGCTCTGGATACGAGTCTGGCCAATATTCGCAATTCGCTTGAGCAATACCGTGCACAGCATACGGGCAATGCGTATCCGGGCGAAAAGGCCGCAAGTGGCGGTGCAGGCTGTGATGGTGATGAAGGAACAGGTGGGGCTGGAACGCTCATCGCCATGGAGGAACAACTGAAATTCCCCTCGAATGCAGCGGGACAGACCTGTTCGATTGCTAATGCCGTCTACCGCTATGGTCCGTACCTTCGTCAGGGCATCCCTACTGAGCCAATCAACAATAATGCAACCATCGCATTCACGAGCACCGGTACCATGACGGCGCCTGCCGCCGAAGGAAAAGGATGGGCGTACGACTCCAAGACGGGCAAGTTCTACATGAACAGCTCTGCCAATGATCCTAACAGTAAGCCTTATTCGAGCCACTAAGCTGCAAGGTCAGCAAAATGCACAGGCATAACTGCGCAGGCTACACGCTGACCGAACTGATGATCGTGGTCGCCATCCTCGCCATCGCCGCCGTCGTCGCCATGCCGACGGCGCAACCGGTGGCGGAGTTTCGCGCTGATGCCGCCGCTGGCGAAGTGGTCAATGCGCTGCGCTTTGCCCGCGAGGGCGCACAGCACAGCGGCGAGGAGCGCCTGTTCGGCTGCAACGCTGCGGCCAATGCGATCGCCGTATACGCCCTTGTCACTGCCAAGACCACCACCACGGCGTCAAACATTCCCGTCGAACACCCATTCAACCGCGCACCTTATCAACTGACCCTGAACGCTGCCCCTTCGGGAAACACCATGGCTCTTGTGCGTTGCACCTTTACCTTCGCCGACAACGGCACCGCTGCGACATTGGGTTTCGACGCATCCGGCAATCCGGTGCGCGGTATCGGCAGCGGAGTGGCGCGCGCGAGCGCACTACGTTCGGGGCAGATCGTACTGGGTGCCGGCCATGTCGTGCGCAATGTCGTTGTCGACGGCAGCGGCCGCATAACGGTGTCCTGAGCATGGCGTCCACGATGCGCATGCCACCGGCGCGTGCGGCCGCTGGCATGACCCTGCTCGAAGCAGTGTTCGCCCTGTTGCTGCTGTCGGTCTGCCTGATCCCGGCCGCCAATGCGCTGCGCGGCGCCATCAATGTGCCCGCCGACAGCGCCCTGGCAGCGCGCGAACTCGACTGCGTCAGCACGCTGATGGAATCGGTATTGGCTGAACCCTATGGCAATCTGTACGCCGCCGTCGGCGCACCCGATGCACCATCGACCTATTCGACGCCGGCTGGCGCCAACGCGCTGCCGACGGCGCCCGATTGCCCCCCGATGACGGTCACCATCACCTCGTACGGCACTGACCGGACGCGCAGGCTTGATGCCACCGGCACCAGCAGCTACTTGCTGCGCGTGGTAGCGTTCGTGACGGCCGACGGCCGGTTTCCCCTTGCCACGCTGGTGGCGCAATGAACGCGCTTCGCCTGGAACGCGGCTATACGCTGCTCGAACTGCTCGTCGGCCTGGCCATCGCGGCGATCGTAATGCTGCCCCTGACCGACATGCTGCGTGCTGGTGCCGACAATGCGCGCTTCGTGCGCGCGGAACTGGACCGCAACGCGGACGCGCGCTTCGCCATCAACCGCATTGCCGCCCAGGCCACGCGCAACGGACCGGTGCCCGGACCGATACCCGGTCCGGCGACAGCCGGCACCCCTGCGGCCTGGCTCGCACCGCTGCAATACACGCTGCAGAACGGCATTCTGCTGGAAACCCACCCCACTGCCATCCCTGCGCGCCAGTCCGTGCTCGCCACGAGCGTGCAGTCGTTCGCCGTCGACATTCCCGACAACGGCGTGGGCCAACCGGTCCTGCGCATCGCCCTGGTACTGGCGCGCCCGGATTGCGATGGCAGCGGCGTGCAAGCCTGCAGCGTGACGTATGCACGCAGCGTGCGCCTGGGCGCGTCGCTATGAAGCCGCCGCGCCAGGACGGCGCCTTGCTGCTGATGGTCGCGCTGCTGCTGGCCACGCTGGCGGCGCTGGCATTCGGCATGCACCGCGCGGGAAGCGTCGAACTGCGCTCGATCAATGACGATTACGAAGGCCGCGCAGCAGCTTACGTGGCCGAAGCCGGGGTCGCCGCCGCGCGCTGGTCCAGCCAGGTCAACGATTGCAAGGACGCCAGCTACGTGAATCAACCCTTCGGCGCAGGCACCTTCACGGTATCGGCCAAGCAGAATTCCGGGCGGCTGGCGATCACCGCCAGCGGACAATTCAACGGCGCCGTGCGCACGCTCGAACAGCGCGACGTCCGTATCTACAAGCTGTCAGACCCGAAGCGTTTCGACATCGACGACGATGTGAAGGACACCACGATCGCGCCGCAGAGTCCGTCCCTCGACAAGGAGAACCTGCGCCTGATTTCAGACGGAGCGCACATCCTGATGTCCTGGAAGCTGGACGACATCGACGACGATGTGCGGGTACTCTCGGCCACGCTCACCCTGCTGCAGGCAAGCGCAGGCAGTACCGCTCGCAGGATCGCGGTGCACCGGGTCACGGCGAAGTGGGACAGCAGTGCGACCTGGACCAGGCCGCGCGCTGGTGCCAGCTGGAATGGCGGCGCTTATGACAGCGCCGTGCTGGCCAGCGCCACCGTGACCAGCACCAGCCCGGCCGTCCTGAACGTCACCGGGCTGCTTGACAGCTGGGCCGCCAAACGCTTCCCCGAGTACGGCCTGCTGCTGCGTCTGCCCGATCCGGGCCAGACTGCAACCTTCTACAGCAAAGAAGCGAGCGACAGCCGGCGCCCGCTGCTGCGCGTTGTCGCAGCCGACAAATGCTGATGAACGAACCCATGCATCCACAATCGCCTGGCGCCATGACTGGAGACGCCGCGCCATGACCCTCCATCGTCTTGTGGCTGGCCTGCGACGCCGCCTGCAGCCCTCAAGCACGCGGCCGATTGGCGCCGACTTCGCCGCCAACCGGCTCAACCTGGTACAGGCCGACTGGCGCGATGGCGGCTGGCGCCTGCGCGCCGCCAGTTCCCTGCCCTATCCGATGCCGCGCGACGTCCTGCTGGCCTCCCCGAAGGCGCTGGTGCAATTCGTCGATGCCGCACTGGCGCAGGCGCCCTTCCAGGGCCGCCGCGTGATTTCCGCGCTGCCCCCGGCCGACGTGCGCATCCTGCCGCTCACCGTGCATGTCGCTAGTGGCCAGACCGAGGCCCAGGCCGTGGGTCGCGCGGTGAGCGAGCAACTGGGCGAGCGCGCCGGGCAGCACGTCATCGATTATTACCAGGTGCGCGGCGCCGACATGGACGGCGGCGAGCGGCAGGTGCTGGTCGCTGCCGCGCTCAAGCACCGGGTACTCGATTACCTGGCGATGCTGGAACACGCGCGCCTCGAACCCGTCGCGCTCGACATCGGCCCGGCTGCCATCGGTCGCCTGCTGGCCACGCTGCACGGCAGCGACGTCGGCCAGTCGGTCGCGCTGCTCAATTTCGGCGCTGCCAAAAGCTACCTGACCGTGATCTGGGGCCGGCGCCTGATGCTCGATCGCGAGATTGCGTTTGGCGAAGACATGCTGGCGGGCGCCGTCGCGGGCGCGCTCGACCTGCAACCCGATACGGCCGCCAGCCTGCTGCGCCAGCACGGCATCGGCGCGCGGCCTGGCATGGCGGTCGACGATCCGCACATCGAGCTGCGGCGCGCGATCCGCGCCATCCTGCACCCGGCCTGCCAGGCACTGGCAGACGAACTCGCCCATACCCAGGTGTACGTCGCCTCGCGCACGCGCGGCAGCTCGATCAGCCGCCTGTACCTCAATGGCAGCCTGGCGCGCTACCCCGATATCCAGTCCCGGATCGCCGAGCTGATCGACGTGCCGGTGCACCTGCTCGATCCATTCGGCGCTTTCCCCGAATCGGCCAGGGACACGGCAGGCGAACAGGCGACGACATCGCTCGCGCTGGCCACCGGCCTGGCGCTGCGCGGAGGCGCCGATGGCTGATATCGACATGATCCCGCGCAGCTATCGCGACGGCGTGCGCGTGCGTCGCACGCTGCGCCGCGCCGGCATGGCGCTGGCGGCGATCGTCCTGGCCGCGGCGGCCGGCAGCGTGGCGCTGCGCTGGCAGAGCGCCGCGCTGGAGCGCCGCACGGCCACGCTGCAGCAGGCAGCCAGCGCGGCGCAGACCAGCCAGGCGCAGGCGGCCACTGCGCAGGCGGCGCGCGAGCGTCTCGTGCAGCAGCAGGGTTTGCTGCGCGCGCTGCGGCGCGAAGGCGAACTGGCCGCACTGGCCGCCGCCATCGACAGCGCCCTGCCCGCGAATGCCTGGCTGACCGCCATCAATCTGCAGCGCGACCTGCAACTGGCCACGGCGGCCCCGGCCACCGCTGCTGCCCCGGCCACCGCTGCGGCCCCGGCCCCGGACAGCCGGGCCACGACATTCGCCACCGGCAACGCCGATGGCGGCACGCTGGTGATGATCAGCAGCGTCGAGCTGGCCGGGCAGGCTACCGATTACAACGGCATCACGGATTTCCTGTCGAACCTGGGGCGCATGCCCGGCATGCATGGCGTCGAACTGCTCTCGAGCAGCGCCAATCCGTCGACGGCGGCGATCGATTTCCGCGCCGTGGTCATGCTGGTCCCGCCGGCGGAGGCGCCATGAGCCCGAAACTGCGCGACCTGCTCGCCGCCCTGCCCGCGCGCCAGCTCAATCTCATCGTCG
This sequence comes from Telluria sp. LT2P80, assembly GCF_059685955.1. Taxonomy (NCBI): domain Bacteria; kingdom Pseudomonadati; phylum Pseudomonadota; class Betaproteobacteria; order Burkholderiales; family Oxalobacteraceae; genus Telluria; species Telluria sp. LT2P80. The sequence continues at coordinate 848,401 of NZ_JCASIO010000001.1, forward strand.
GCGGCGCGATCGTCATCGCGCTGCTGCTGGCCTGGGCGCTGGCCCTGCGTGCGCCGCTGGCCGCCTACCGGCAGCACAAGGCAGCGCTGGCCGCACTCGAAGCAGCGGGCACGGCCACACCAGGCGCTGTACCGCCGATGGGCTTCCCCGCCGCCATCACGCCGGCACCAGCGCCCCCGGAGCCGCTGGCCCTCATCGCGGCGGTCAGTCGCATTGCTGCAGCGTCCGACGTGGCCGTATTGTCGGCAGCGCAAGGCGCGCAGCGCACCGTGGGCGGCGTGCGCCTGCTCACGGTCGAGATCGTGGCCAGCGCCCGCTACACCGCCCTGCTGGACTGGCTCGCCGCCATCGAACGGCAGCAGCCAACCGTGGGCATCCACCAACTGACCGTGGAAGCCGCAGACGACACCGACGACCGCGCCATCACCCTGCAGCTTGTCATCCACGACACTGGAACACCACCACCATGAAACACATCTTGATGCCGACGCTGGCGCTGGTTCTTGCCGGCCTGGCAGCCAATGTGCTGGCCACGCCGCCCCGCATCGTGCGCGATCCGTTCGTGAGCCGGCTCCCGGCCAGCGCGCCACTGGCCGCTGATGCGCCTGCGCCCGTGCCCGCCACGCCGCCACGCCTGCGCGCGGTGGTGCTCAACGGCGCGCAGTCGCTGGCCAATCTCGACGGCCATGTCGTGGCCACCGGCGAGCGCGTCGCCGGCTATACGGTCGTGCGCATCGATGCGCGCGGCGTGCTGCTGGCGCACGCCGGCAACCAGCACCTGCTGACCATGCAGGACAAGGACACCCAATGACGCCACGCTTCCTGCTCGTCGCCCTGTGCGCAGCATGGGCCTCGCTCGCACTGCCCGCAGCCGCGAACACGGCCGCGCTGGCCGTGGTAACAAAAAGCACGGCCACCTCACCGGTACCGCTGGCCCCGGTGACGATGTCGTACACCTTCCGCGACACGCCCATCGAGGAATTGTTCAACATGATTGCGCGCAGCGCGCGCATCAATATCGTGCTGGGCAAGGGGGTTGGCGGCAACGTCTCGATCAACCTGTACGACATGACGGTGCGCGAGGCGATCGAGGCAATCGCCGAAGCCGGCGGCTTTGCGGTGACGGAACGTGCGGGCGGCTTCCTGATTTCGGACCCGAAGGTGGCGCTGCCTGAGCGCGGCGCCATTCTGCAGGTGAAGGCGATGAAGGTGCGCTACGCCGACGTGACCAAGGTGGGCGCCATCCTGGCGCGCCAGATCGGCGTGCCAGGCACGGTGACCGTGCTCGACCAGACCAAGACGCTCGTGGTCGAAGCGACAGCGGCGGGCCTGGAGCGCGCCGCACTGGTGCTGCGCGAAATCGACCGCGCGCCGCAGCAGATCCTGATCGAAGCGAAGATCCTGGAAATCACGCTCGACCAGAACGAGAACTTCGGGGTTGACTGGTCACGCGTGTTCAGCGGAGACGGTCCCGACACGGTGGGCACGACGGGCTTTGCCACGCGCGCCGGCCCGCGCTTTTTCCTGAATCTAGTCAACGGGAATATCGAAGCCTATCTGAGCGCGCTGAGCAACAAGGGCCGCGTGCACACGCTGGCCACGCCGCGCCTGCTGGCCCTCGAGGATCAGGAAGCGAGCACAAATGTCGGCGACCAGCTGGGCTATCGCCTGACGACGACGATCAACAATGTCACGTCCGAATCGATCGAGTTCCTCGACACCGGCGTGATCCTGCGCGTGACGCCGTCGGTGGACGCCGACGGGCGCATCATGATGAAGATCCGGCCTGAGGTCAGCTCAGGTTCGGTATCGGCCGGCATTCCATCGAAGAAGACCACCGAAGTGAACACGCAGCTGGTGGCCAGCGACGGACAACCGGTGCTGATCGGCGGCCTGATCAAGCGCAGCCGTACCTACCGGCGCTTGGGTATCCCATTGCTGTCGGATATTCCGGTGATTGGCGGCGCCTTTGGCAGCACCGACGACGGCGGCGCTGCCACCGAAACGATTGTCGTCATCACGCCGCGCATCGTGCCGTCCAGTGGCCCGGCCATCGACGGCGTTACCGAACGCACGCTCCAGCAGGCCGAGCAGACCATGCGCACGCGCGGCGATATGCTCGACCGCAAGCTCGATACGCTCGACCGCTAAGGCGCAGTCAACATTAAATAGGGCCGAGCTTTGAACTGATGAGCAGTCTCGTGGTCCAACCCCTGTCGCCAACGTCAGGAGTCGGTCATGAAAACGCCCCGTTTCAAGCGTTGGTTCGCCAACTTGCCGTCGCTGAACGGGCCACAGCGCGGGCAAGTGCTTGATGCCCTGCATCCTGCAGCCGGTCTCGACCAAGTTGTCGCGTTGATTGCGCAAGCCCGGGCGCCAGGACGCTGCTGCCCCAGTTGCGGCAACGAACGCTGTCACCGGCACGGATTTGCCAACGACCTGCAACGCTTTCGCTGTTGCGTCTGCGGTCGCACCTTCAACGACCTGAGCGGCACGCCACTGGCGCGACTCAGGCACAAGGCCAAATGGCTCGCGTATTCGCAGGTGCTGCTCGATTCACTGCCCGTGCGCAAGGCAGCGGACCGGGTCGGCGTGCACCGCAATACCGCTTTTCGCTGGCGTCATCGCTTCCTGCGTTGGGTCAAGCTCGACCGGCCGGCATCGCTGAATGGCATCGTCGAAGCCGACGAAACGTTTTTGCTCGAATCGCAAAAAGGCGCGCGCACGCTGGATCGTCCTGCGCGCCGGCGCGGCGGGCGCGCCACCAAGCCCGGCATTTCGCGCGAATTGGACTGCATCCTGGTAGCACGTGACCGCAACGGGCGCACGCTCGACGCTGTAACGGGCCGGGGTGCGCTGAAGGCGGCACACCTCGAACGCGACTTGCTGCCCAGGCTCGATCCGCAGGCACTGCTGGTAAGTGACAGCAACGCCGCCTATCGGGCCTTTGCACGCAGGCACAAGATCGCGCATGAAACGGTCAATCTGCGCGCTGGCATAAGGGTCAGGCGTGGACTTGCCGGCGCCATCCACGTGCAGAACGTGAATGCCTATCACGCGCGCTTCAAGGCCTGGCTACTGGGTTTTCGCGGCGTGGCGTCACGCTATCTGAGCAATTACTTGGGGTGGCGCTGGGCTCTGGATGGCGGCCGAGTCATTTCACCAGAACAATTGATGCGCATTGCAATCAGCGTCATCAACAGATAACTCTGACTGAGCCACCGCTAGGTCATTACACCTGCATGTTCATGATGTCCTGATAGGCCGAAATCATCTTGTTGCGTACCTGCACAGTCGCCTGGAACGCAATGCTCGATTTTTGCATCGCCACCATCGTGTCCGACAGGCTGACCGTATCGTCGCCCATCGTGAACCGCTTGCTCAGGGCTTGCGCCTCGGCCGAACGGTCACTCACGCCCTGCAGCGTGCTGTGCAGGGCTTCCGCAAAATCGAGCTTGACCGTGGGTTTGCCCCCGATCGCGCTCGCGCCGCCCAGGCCATTGGCCACCTCGGGCGCTGCCGACGCCTTGGTCGCTGCCGCCTTGAGCTGCTCCATCATGGCCTGGATCCGGCTTGTATCAATCCCGCCGATGCCGCCAATACTCATCTTGTCCTCCGCTTGTGTTCGCCTTGCAGAAAACTCTACAAATGCACTCAGGAAAGCAGAATAGCAGCGCAAAAGCGAATTTGACCTGCGAATCAGGCCCGTAAACGCCCGCTATTTCGGGGTTTGAATGTTGCCCGGTGGCTCCATAATGCGTGCTGTCCCCACCCATTTTGACCAGGCCCCTCCACCATGGCAGCAACTGCTGAAAACCTTATCGACACGCCACCAGGCACGCCGGCCCCCGCTACCCCGTCGTTTTTCCAGACGACCATGGGCAAGCGCGTTGCCGTGGGTGGTGGTGTCGCGCTCATTCTGGCGTTGATGATTGCGGTCTGGATGTGGAGCCAGGCGCCGGAGTACCGGATCCTGTTTGCCAACTATAGCGACCGTGATGGCGGCGCCATTACCGCGTCGCTCGACCAGATGGGTGTGCAGTACAAGTTTTCGGAAGGCGGCAACGCGATCCTCGTGCCGGCCGAGCAGATCCACGACCTGCGCCTGAAGCTTGCGGCCCAGGGCTTGCCGAAAGGCGGCAACGTCGGCTTCGAGCTGATGGAAAACCAGAAGCTGGGCGTCTCGCAGTTTCTGGAACAGGTCAATTACCAGCGCTCGCTCGAAGGCGAGCTGGCGCGTTCGATCCAGTCGCTGGGTTCGGTCGCCGCCGCGCGCGTCCACCTGGCATTGCCAAAACCGTCCGTCTTCGTGCGCGACCAGCAAAAGCCGACCGCGTCCGTGTTGCTGAACCTGCAGCCGGGCCGCGCGCTCGATCCGGGCCAGGTCAGCGCCATCGTCCACCTGGTCGCCTCGAGCGTGCCGGAACTGACCACCGGCAACGTCACCGTCGTCGACCAGAACGGCGCGCTGCTGTCCGATACCAGCAACAAGGGCGCGGGTGGCAAGTCGCTCGATCCGACCCAGCTCAAGTACGTTGACCAGGTCCAGCAGAACATCATCAAGCAGGTCGAGTCGATCATCAAGCCGCTCGTCGGCGAAGGCAATGTGCGCGCCGAAGCCACCGCCGAGGTGGACTTTGCCCAGGTCGATACGGCCGCCGAAATGTACAAGCCAAATTCGCCACCCGAGCCACAGGCGATCCGCAGCACGCAGAGTTCGGAAGTGGTCGGCGCAGGTGGCGCGGCATCCGGCGTGCCGGGCGCGCTGTCGAATCAGCCGCCAGGCGTGAACACGGCGCCGATCGAGGGCGCACCGCCGGCCGAAGGCGCGCAGCCGAGCGCCCCGACCAGCAAGAACTCGACGACGAATTACGAAGTCGACAAGACCATCCGCTACGAGCAGCGCCCGATGGGCGGCATCAAGCGCCTGACGGTTGGCGTGGTCGTGAACCACCGCCGCATCGTCGACCCGGCCACCGGCAAGGTCACCGTGCGTCCGCTGGCTGCAGCCGAAGTGGCCCAGATCAATGAGCTGGTCAAGCAGGCGATGGGCTACAACCAGGCGCGCGGCGACACGCTGAACGTGACCAACGCGCCGTTCGACGGCGTGGACAAACCGGCCGAGGCAGTGGTAGAACCGACCTGGTGGAGCGATCCGGCGAACTTCCCGCTGTTCAAGGACCTGGCCCGCTATGCCTTCGTGGCTGCCGTGATCGCCTTCCTGTACTTCCGCTTCCTGCGCCCGCTGCTGCGCCCGGCCATCAAGAAGTTCGACGAAGCCACCGCCGTGCCGGAAGAGCCGAAGGAAGAAGAAAAGGACGAGAACGCCGAAGAAGAAGTCGCCGACACGCCAGCCGAAGAAGCGATCAAGGAAGAAGAAAAGATACGCCAGGACATGGGCTACCGCGCCAACCTGAAAATGGCGCAAGAGCTGGCAAGCAAGGATCCGCGCATCGTCGCCAACGTGATCAAGGGATGGTTGGGTTCAAATGAGTGATAAAGACAAAGACAATACCAACAAGGCCGCCATCCTGATGCTGGCCCTGGGTGAGGCCGAAGCGGCCGAGGTGATGAAGTTCCTCGGCCCGCGCGAAGTGCTCAAGCTGGGCGCCGCGATGGCGCAGATGAAGGCAGTGCAGCACGAACAGGTGGTCACGGTGCTCGAAGACTTTGTCACCGAGACCAATCTGCACTCGACCGTGGGCCTCGATTCGGACGAGTACATCCGCCAGGTGCTGACCAAGGCGCTGGGCGACGACAAGGCGGCCGTGCTGCTCAACCGTATTCTCGGCGGCAAGGACGCGTCGGGCATCGAGAGCCTGAAGTGGATGGACTCGGTGTCGGTTGCTGAACTCATCCGCAACGAACACCCGCAGATCATCGCCACGATCCTGGTCCACCTCGAGCGCGACCAGGCCTGCGAAATTCTGGCAAACTTTACGGAACGGCTGCGCAACGACGTGGTGCTGCGCATCGCGACGCTCGACGGCGTGCAGCCGGCGGCGCTGCGCGAACTGAACGACGTGCTGACCAAGCTGTTGTCAGGCAATGAGCACATCAAGAAGTCGTCGCTGGGCGGTGTGCGTACTGCGGCCGAGATCTTGAACTTCATGAGCGGCGAGCAGGAATCGGCCGTGATGGACAACATCAAGAACTACGACAACGACATGGCGCAGAAGATCATGGACGAGATGTTCGTGTTCGACAATATTATCGATATCGACGATCGTGGTATCCAGTTGCTGCTGCGTGAAGTACAGTCCGACATGCTGATCATTGCGCTCAAGGGCGCCTCGCAGGATCTGCGCGAGAAGGTGTTCAAGAATATGTCGCAGCGTGCCAGCGAAATGATGCGCGAAGACCTGGAGTCGAAAGGTCCCGTGCGCTTGTCTGAAGTGGAATCCCAGCAGAAGCAGATTCTGCAGATCGTGCGGCGACTGTCCGATGAAGGCCAGATCGTCCTGGGTGGTAAAGGAGAGGATTCGTTCGTCTGATGGCAATTTCAAAAGAACAGCAGAGCGCCTACCAGCGCTGGGAGATGGCCTCGTTTGGCGACGAGCGCCCCAGCACGCTTGCCCGGCGCGCTGCTGAGCAGCCATCCCCGCCCCCAGCGCCGGCGGGCGTGTCCCTGAACAGCCTCGGCCTCGGCCTGCCGCCGAACGTGATGCTGCCCAGCGTCGAAGAACTCGAAGCGATGCGCGAGGCGGCGCGCCAGGAAGGCTTTGCGCAGGGCCTGGACGAAGGCCGCACGCAGGGCCACGCTGAAGGCCACGCCGAAGGGCATGCCGAAGGTTTCGCTGCCGGCAGCGCCGAGGGCGAACAGGCCGCCATGCAAGAACTCGAACAATTGCGCACGGTCGCCGCCAGCTTCGGCAATGCCGTGGCGCAGGCCGACGAGACAATCGCCAAGGATGTGCTCGACCTCGCGCTGCGCCTTGCGCGCGGCATGGTACGCACCGGCCTGGACGTGCGGCCCGAACTGATCATGTCGGTGGTGCGCGACGCCATCAACCAGCTGCCGATCCTGCAGCAGCCCGCCCTTCTGATGCTCAATCCGCAAGACGCCGAACTGGTGCGCCATGGCATGGCCGAAGAACTGGCCACCGGTGGCTGGCGCATCGTCGAGAATGGCTCAATCGCGCGCGGCGGCTGCCGCGTTGAAACGGCCAGCAACCAGATCGATGCCCAGGTCGAGGCCCGCTGGCAACGCCTGACCCACGCACTGGCCGCCAATGTCGACTGGCTGAGCCCGTAACATGGACGACCACACCACCCTGCACCCGCCCGAGGTGTCTTCGCACGACCGCCACACGGCGCGCTGGAAAGCGTATATCCGCGACTGCGACACGCTCGTCAGCTTTGCCGAGCCGCTGCAGATTTCGGGCCGCGTCACGCGCGTGGCGGGCTTGGTGATGGAATGCGTCGGCCTGCGCTTGGCCGTGGGAGCGGCCTGCACGATCCCCACCGCCAGCGGCCAGATCGAGGCCGAAGTGGTCGGGTTCGAGGGCGAGCGCCTCTTTTTGATGCCGCAAAGCGACACCGAAGGCGTCGTGCCCGGCTCGCGCGTGTTCCCCGTCGAAAGCGTGCTGCCGCCGCCGGGCAGCGTGCCGCACGGGCGGCGCCGGCCGCAAGACCGCGCGCGCCACCTGCCGGTGGGTATCCAGCTGCTGGGCCGCGTCGTCGATGGCGCCGGCCGGCCGCTCGATGGCCTGGGGCCGCTTGGCACGTCCGACATGGCGCCACTGAACGCCCGCCCCGTGAATCCGCTCGACCGCGCGCCGATCAAGGACACGCTCGACGTCGGCGTGCGCGCCATCAATTCGATGCTGACGGTCGGCCGCGGCCAGCGTCTGGGCCTGTTTGCCGGTACCGGTGTCGGTAAATCGGTCCTGCTCGGCATGATCGCGCGCTACACCGAAGCCGAGATCATCGTCGTCGGCCTGATCGGCGAACGGGGCCGCGAGGTGAAGGAATTCATCGACCAGATCCTGGGCCCGGAAGGCCGCGCACGCTCGGCCGTGGTCGCAGCACCGGCCGACTCGCCGCCACTGCTGCGCCTGCAGGGCGCGGCCTACGCCACCGCGATTGCCGAGTACTTCCGCGACCAGGGCAAGAACGTCATGCTGATCATGGATTCGCTGACCCGCTACGCGATGGCGCAGCGCGAAATCGCGCTGGCGATCGGCGAGCCGCCCGCGACCAAGGGCTATCCGCCATCGGTGTTCGCCAAGCTGCCGGTGCTGGTCGAACGGGCCGGCAACGGCCTGGAAGGTGGCGGCTCGATCACGGCGTTTTATACCGTGCTGTCCGAGGGCGACGACCAGCAGGATCCGATCGCCGATGCGGCGCGCGGTATTCTCGACGGCCACATCGTGCTCAACCGTCACCTGGCCGAAGCGGGCCACTATCCGGCCATCGACATCGAACAATCGATTTCGCGCGCCATGCACTCGATCACGACGCACGAGCACCAGCTGGCGGCGCGCAAGCTCAAGCAGCTGTATTCGCGCTACCAGCGCTCGCGCGACCTGATCAGCGTGGGCGCGTATGCGGCCGGCAGCGATCCGGTGCTCGACATGGCGATTGCCAAGAACACCGAGATCGAGGAATTCCTGTGCCAGGAAATCCACGACAACGCGTCGCTTCCCGAGAGCTTGGGGCGATTGACCACGTTATTCTAGTGATTGCGGGCAACGTCATGCCGGTAGAATGTAATTCACCATGGCACAAGCTTCCGCTCTCGAAACACTGATCGACCTGGCGCAACGCGATTCCGACGCGGCCGCCAAGCGGCTCGGTGCGGCCCTGAAACTGGTCGAGGACGCCGAACAGAAGCTGGCCATGCTGGTCGGCTACCGCGACGAATACGCGCGCAAGCTCGACACCGCCCAGATGGACGGCATCACGCCTTTCGCGTACCACAACTTCGTTGCCTTCATCGGCAAGCTGGACCACGCATTGAATGGCCAGCGCGAAGTGCTCAAACACGCGCAGAACAAGGCGACGTTCGAGCGCACGACCTGGCAGGAAAGCGAGCGCAAGCGCCTGTCCTACCGCACGCTGAACGAACGCGCAGCAAGCGAAGCACTCAAGGTCGAGAACAAGCGCGACCAGAAGCAGATGGATGACCACGCAGCCCGTGGCGCCCGTTACAAACAACGCTGAACCAACGTCGATAGTCGAGTCCACCATGACGATGCAGACCAACACCCTTCCGTTCCAGATCACCGGCGCCAACGCCACGACGCAGCGTCCGGCCACGCCCGATCGCCTGGCCGACGCAGCACGGAGCAGCGGCACTGGCGGATTCAGCGCCACGCTGAACCGTGAAATGGCCACACGCCAGCCGGCAGCGCCGCCGCAACCAGCGGCGCAACCTAAACCGGCGCAAGGGCCAAAACCGGCAAACGCCGACAAACCGGCCAACCGCGATCCGGTACGCGACGGCCCGACCCGCTCGACCATCCGCCCGCCAATGCACGACGGTGACGCCAAGTCCACGCAGGCGGCCAGCAGCAACACGGCAGATGCAGCAAGCGATGCCGACGACGCGGCCGCAGCAGAAGCGGCCGCGGCGGCAGCGGCAGCCACCACGCCGGTCACCGACATGCTCGCCTTCATGGCCAGCCTGAACCAGCCGGCCAGCGCTGCTGCCACCATCAGCACCGACGCCGCCGCAGCCGGCGCCGCCACGGAAGGCGACGCACAGCTGACGGCGCTCGAAACGGCGCTCGACAACATGAAGGCCATGACCACCGGCGCCACCGACGACACGGACGCCGCCGGCGGCAAGGGCCAGGCACTCGCCAGCGGCGTGCAGCAGGCACCTGCCGACCTGCGCACCACCCAGGCACCCGGCACCGCGCTGCCACAGGGCGAGCAGGATGTCGGTCAGTTCCAGGCCCAGCTGCGCGAGACCCAACAGCAGCAACTGCCAGTGGCCGAAGAAGCCCCGGCCCCGCTGGCTGCACTGCAGGCCCAGGCGGCCAAGGTCGATGCCACGGGCAATCCGGCGATGCCGGGCGACCGCATCCCGGCACGCCTGGGCACCCAGGCCTGGGACAACCAGGTCAGCCAGCGCATCGTGTACATGGTCGGCAAGGAACAGGCGGCCACGCTGACCCTGAACCCGCCCGACCTGGGCCCGGTGCAGATCGTGCTGAACGTGACCAACGACCAGGCCACCGTGGCCTTCTCGTCCGACCAGCTCGACGTGCGCCAGGCGCTTGAAAACGCCCTGCCCCGCCTGCGCGAAATGATGAGCGAAAGCGGCATCGCGCTCGGCAACGCCACGGTCGACGCCAATGTGCCCGACGGGCGCCAGCAGCAGCAGGACAGTGACCGCCGGGCGCAGGGCGGCCAGGGCGGCGCCGGTGGCCTGACGGGTGACAGCCAGGATGCCGCGCCGGCCGTAAACGAGGTCGCGCCGCGTACGCGCACCGTCTCGATCGGCGACCGTGGCATGGTCGATCTGTTCGCCTGATGCCGCATTGGTGTCCCGGGGGCGGCCGCGCGGCCGCCCTTTTCTATTCTGTCATCGCGCCTCAGCAACAATCACACGGATTACCACGGCTTCCACCCTCTATTCGAGGCTTGCTGGGACGCATCTTTCCACGACAATGCCATAATGATGAACCCTCACCAACCAGCGGCAAAGACACATCTTGAAAGCGAATCCGAAAATGAAAGCTGATCCGAAAGCGGACACCGCAGCGGCACCTTCCGGCTCGAAGAAAAAGCTGATCATCATGATCCTCGCCGCCGTGCTGGTACTGGGCGCAGGCGCCGGTGCAGGCTGGTACTTCACGCAGGGGTCAGCGGCCCATGGCGAAGAAGAAGACGCGCCGGCCAAGGAACACAAGAAAAAGAAAAAGAAGAACCCGGACGCGAAAGCCGAATACGTGCCGATCGAATCGTTCACCGTGAACCTGCAGCCGGAAAACGGTGAACAGTATTTGCAAGTGCAGTTCACGCTGCAAGTGGCGGGCGCCGAGCAGGCCACGCTGGTCAAGGACAATATGGCGATCGTGCGCAATCGCATGCTGTTGCTGTTGTCGAGCAAAAAGGCATCCGAGATCAGCACCGTCGAGGGCAAGCAGCAGCTCGCCACCGAGATCCGGACGGCCATTACCGAACCCTTCGAGAAAGATGGCGACGAACAGGAAGTGTCCGACGTATTATTCACCTCGTTCATCATCCAGTAAATCCAGACAAACATGGCCGATAATTTCCTCTCCCAGGAAGAAGTCGATGCCCTCTTAAAAGGGGTCAACGGCGATCAGGACGACATCTCGGCGCCTGAAGACACCTCGGGGGTCCGCACCTACAACCTGGCAACGCAGGAGCGCATCGTGCGCGGCCGCATGCCGACGCTCGAGATCATCAACGAGCGTTTCGCCAGGTATTTGCGGATTGGGTTGTTCAACTTCCTGCGCCGCAGCGCCGAAGTATCGGTCGGCTCGGTGCGGGTGTCAAAATACAGCGAGTTCATCCGCAACCTCGTGGTCCCGACCAACCTGAACCTGGTGCACATGAAGCCGCTGCGCGGCACGGCGCTGATGGTGCTCGATCCGGGCCTCGTGTTCCTGCTGGTGGATAACCTGTTCGGTGGCGACGGGCGCTTCCACACCCGCGTCGAGGGCCGCGACTTTACCCAGACCGAGCAGCGCATCATCATGCGTATCCTCGACATCATCTTCGAGGCCTACGCCAAGTCGTGGGAGCCGGTGTTCCCGGTCGAATTCGAGTTCATCCGTTCCGAGATGAACACGCAGTTCGCCAACATCGCCACGCCGAACGAAGTGGTCGTGTCGTGCACCTTCACGGTGGAGCTGGGCTCGGTGTCGGGCCAGATCCACTTCTGCATGCCGTATTCGATGATCGAGCCGATCCGCGATGCACTGACCTCGAGCCTGCAGGGCGAAGCGCTGGAAGTCGACAAGCGCTGGGTGCGCCTGATGACGCAGCAGATCCAGGTCGCCGAAGTCGAGCTGGTGGCGGTGCTGGGCCATGGCAAGGCCAACTTCGACGAAATCCTCAACATGAAAATCGGCGACGTGATCCCGATCGTGGTGCCCGAGATGGTGCAGGCCACCGTCGACGGCGTACCCGTGATGGACTGCAGCTACGGCGTCTTCAGCGGGCAATACGCGCTCAAGGTCGAGAAGCTGCTCGCCAATAGCGACACATTCAACAAGTAATCGGTATATTGGCGAGGCGCGCAGCGCCCGCCGCACAGGAGAACACCATGTCCGACAATCAGGAAGACCAGGAAAATATCGACGACGATTGGGGCGCAGCCATTGCCGAACAGGCCGCGGCCGAAGCGGCAGCACTCGAACGCCAGACGTCCTCTGCGGCCGCCGCACCGGTGGCCGCCGCAGCCGTGTTCAAGGATTTTTCGAACAAGGGCGCGCGCAACGAAACGCCGAACGATATCGACTTCATCCTCGACATCCCGGTGCAACTGACGGTCGAACTGGGCCGCACCAAGATCGCCATCAAGAACCTGCTGCAACTGGCGCAGGGTTCGGTCGTCGAGCTCGATGGCCTGGCGGGTGAACCGATGGACGTGCTGGTCAACGGCTGCCTGATCGCCCAGGGCGAAGTGGTGGTCGTGAACGACAAGTTCGGCATCCGGCTTACTGACATCATCACGCCATCCGAGCGGATTCGCAAACTCAATAAATGATCGCACGCCGCGCCGCCGCCAGCTATTCCACGACCATTGCGGCGCTGCTGCTGGCGGCGCCGCTCGCGCTGGCGCAGCAGGCAGCGCCAGCCAGTGATACCACCACTGGCCGGCCGGCGACACCCGCGGTACCGGCGCCGGCCACGGTGCCCGCCGTGACCGCACCGCCGGTTGCTGCGCTGCCGGGCGATGCTGCCGTGCCTGCAGAACCTGTAGAAGCTGCGGCAGTGACAGCGACCACGCCGGCGCCATCCACCACGACCACCGCCCCTGCCATCACGCCGATGCGCCCGCCGCCGCAAGTCGCGCTGCCGGCATCGGGCGGCTCCGGCGCGGCCGGCCTGCTGCAAACGATTTTCGCGCTGCTGCTCGTGCTGGGCCTGTTGATCGGCCTGGCCTGGCTGCTCAAGCGCTACGGCCCCAAGCCGGGCGGCGGCCTGGCCAACCTGCGCGTGGTCGGGGCGCTGAATATCGGCGGACGCGAACGTATCATGGTGGTGGAAGTGGGCGACCAGTGGATTGTCGTCGGCGCCGCCCCGGGCCGCGTGAACGCGCTCCACACGATGCCGCGCCAGGACGTCGACCTGGGTGCAGGCACGGGCGCCGGACAAGGCAGTCTCCCCGCCACACGCTTTGCCGACTGGCTCAAGAACACGATGGACAAACGCAATGCGTCATAAACACCTGTGGCTGGCCGCTGGCCTGGCCCTGCTGCCGCTGATCGCGGCGGCCCAGCCCGGCATCCCGGCGTTCCAGAGCAGCCCGGCAGCCAACGGCGGTACCGCGTATTCGCTGCCGGTGCAGACGCTGCTGCTGCTCACCTCGCTCACCTTCTTGCCCGCTGCCCTCCTGATGATGACGAGCTTCACGCGCATCATCATCGTGCTCTCGCTGCTGCGCCAGGCGCTTGGCACCCAGACCGCGCCGCCGAACCAGGTGATGGTGGGGCTGGCGTTGTTCCTGACGTTCTTCGTGATGGGGCCGACGTTCGACCGCATCTACAGCGAAGCGTATCTGCCGCTGCAGAACAACCAGATCCAGATGACCGAGGCCATGAACCGGGGCGCCGTGCCGCTCAAGGAATTCATGATCAAGCAGACGCGCGAATCCGACCTCGCGCTGTTCGTGAAGATTTCGCGCTCCCCGGCGCTGCAGGGCCCCGAAGACATTCCGCTGCGCGTACTGATTCCCGCGTTCGTCACCAGTGAACTCAAGACGGCGTTCCAGATCGGCTTTGCGATCTTCATTCCGTTTTTGATCATCGACATGGTGGTGGCGTCGGTCCTGATGGCGATGGGCATGATGATGATGTCCCCGGCCGTCATCGCGCTGCCGTTCAAGCTGATGCTGTTCGTGCTGGTCGACGGCTGGCAACTTCTGCTGGGCTCGCTGTCCCAGAGCTTCTACTAGAGGACGCCGCGCGATGACTCCCGAGAGCGTAATGACGATGGGCCGCACGGCCATGGAAGTGACCCTGATGGTCTCGGCGCCGCTGTTGCTGGTGGCGCTGATCGTCGGCCTGGTCATCAGTATTTTCCAGGCTGCGACCCAGATCAACGAGGCCACGCTCTCGTTCATCCCGAAACTGGTCGGCGTGTTCGTCACGCTGGTGGTGGCCGGCCCGTGGATGCTGTCGGTGATGCTGGACTATATGCGCCAGGTGTTCACGGGTATTCCCGGCCTGATCGGCTAAGGCCCGCGTGCGCACTCCCGGAGGCGCCCGATGCTGACGCTGACCTCGGCGGAAATGAATGCCTGGATCGCCGGCCTGCTGTGGCCGCTGTCGCGCATTCTCGGCCTGATCGCTGCCGCCCCGCTGTTCGGCAATGCCAGCGTGCCAGTGCGGGCCAAGCTCTCGCTGGGCATCCTGCTGGCGATCGTCATCGCGCCCCTCGTGCCGGCCGTGCCGGCGGCCGACCCGACCTCGTGGGCGGGCCTCCTTATCCTGACCAAGGAAATGATCATCGGACTGGCGATGGGCTTTGCCATGCGCATCGTATTTGCCGCGATCGAGTACGCCGGCGAAGTCTCGAGCCAGACGATGGGCCTGGGCTTCGCCATGTTCTTCGACCCCAGCACGCGCGGGCGCTCGTCGGCCATCAGCCAGTTCATGGCACTGGTTGCGACGATGGCCTTCCTGGCCGTGAATGGTCACCTGATCCTGCTCGAGGCGCTGGCCGAAAGCTTCATCACGATGCCCATCACCGACACCCCGTTTTCATCGAACACGGCGCTGGAACTGGTGCGCTGGGGCGGCCGCATCTTCTCGGCCGGGCTGCAGATCGCCATGCCGATCATCGCTGCGCTCTTGATCACGCAGGTCGCCCTCGGCATCCTGACGCGCGCCGCACCGCAGCTGAACATCTTCGGCATCGGCTTTCCGATCACGCTGGGCGTGGGCTTCCTGACGCTGAGCCTGGTGCTGCCGTACCTCGGCGCGCCGATCGTCAACCTGTTCAACCAGGGCATTGAAGTCAGCAGATCATTGCCGCGCGCCAGCAATCCGCAGCCGGCGGCTGCGGGTGCGCAGCCGGCAGCGACGCCGGTGGTGCCAGCGCCGGGGTAACGCGCCTGCATTGCGCAATTCAACTGCCTGAATGGCTGTTCTATTTTTTTTGTGGCGATATTCCAGCTGATTACCTTAGTCATTTGAAATACGGATAGTATTCGATAGTTTCCAAATCGCAAATACATGGTATCGTTCTGGCAATTCTTTCCATGACCTTTTGGCGCTTGTGACTTCCCCTATCCTTTCTACAAAAAAAATCGTTTCACTCCTTCTGATATCGCTGTTATCCGCCTGTGGAGGCGACAGCAGTGCGCCACAAGAAAACCCGATACTTGCAAGTTCGATGTCTTCTGAACGTGCATCAGTTAAATCTCCTGCGATGATTTCGGGAGAGCGAC
The DNA here is from genome assembly GCF_059685955.1 of Telluria sp. LT2P80. NCBI lineage: Bacteria > Pseudomonadati > Pseudomonadota > Betaproteobacteria > Burkholderiales > Oxalobacteraceae > Telluria > Telluria sp. LT2P80. Next base: position 863,999 of record NZ_JCASIO010000001.1, read on the forward strand.
GCGCTTACGATATTGCATGGTCTGATTCTAAAATTACGGGAACGTCGAAGGTGAGCCAGCTGAATTCATTTCAGTCGACGGAAACCGAGATACGACTACCAGATATTTCCCTGTCTTTTGATCAGGATGGGCCAGCCGGCAAGATTTACCGACTCTATCAGGCGGCTTTCGGCCGAACGCCTGACGTCAGCGGTCTTGGCTACTGGAAGGACGCTTTCGAAAGAAACGGATTCCAGATTTTCCCGATTGCTGAAGCATTTTTGAGTAGTGCGGAGTCCTTGAGCCTCTACGGTTTGCACAGTAGCGATGCGACTTTTGTCGAAAATCTATATTTAAATGTATTGCATCGCAAACCTGACCAAACAGGATCCAGCTATTGGGTGAGTCGTTTGGCATCCGGCGCCAAGCGCGCGGATATTTTGTCAGCGTTCGCGGATTCACCTGAAAACAGATCAGCAACATCGCTGGCAATCAGCAAAGGAATGGCATTTGCTCAACCTGGCATTGCGTACATTCCAGTGGCAAACGCCACCGGGCCTAGCGATGTGGCAGTAAGCGTACCTTTTCAAGTTAATGGTTACAGCTCAACCGATGCCAATGGTGATCAAATTTATTACAACTGGACTATCGTAAGCAAACCTACGGGAAGCCGCTCAGATTTTCTCGAGCCATACATCGCCAGCCCGAGACTTTCTTTGGACCTGCCCGGCAAATATGAAATTGCAGTTACTGCCAGAGACCCAATCTCTTCATCGTATTCACCTGGGAAAATAACCGTCGTAGCCCATGCAATTATCGCTGATAGTGGTGAAAACAGGTGCTCGGTGATTGGAACCGGGAACGCGCAAGACCTGTACGCAAAAGGTCACACCTATCTTGATAGAAACCTGAATGGTGTTGCATGTGACGCTCCTGACATTGCATTTGAAACAATGCCGTCAGTTCCGGTGCTGGCAGACACGGGGCGATACTCATGCGGTTCAGTCTCGGCGCGAACTGCGTTCCTGCTCTATTTGCAAGGCCATACTTACCTCGACCGAGACCGAGATGGCAAGCCATGTGAAGCGAAGGACATCACACTGGAAAAACCAGTCTATACACCGCCGCCAACCTACACTCCGCCCACAACGCCGTCCACGGGAAAGAGATGTTGGGTGAATGGATACACGAAAAAGAATGGCACGCGTGTTAGTGGGTACTATCGCAGCTGCTGAGGCCTGACCACACTGGCAGTTGCTCATGACACCAAATGCAGCGGCACACTGTAGACGATGCATTTGGTGCGACGATGAAGCAAAACCCTGGATCATCGTCGCGTTCATCGCGATAACGCAGTGCTCGCGCTAAAATGAGAATCATTCTCATATATATTGCAGTGTATGACATCATCTTTACCGCCATCCGTTTCATTTCCACGCCGCCGCATCCTCGGCGCCGCTGCCGCACTGACTGCCCTCGCCACCCCACTGGCCCGCGCCGCAGCTGAGTGGCAACCCGCCACGCTGCACCAGGCCCGGCAGCTCGACATCACCTCACCCACCACCGGCCAGACCTACCGCATCTTCGTCAGTATCCCGACTACCCCGCCCCCGCCCGCCGGCTACCCGGTCGTCTACGCGCTCGACGGCAATGCGACCTTCCCGACGCTGGCGGTGATGGCGCGCACGATTCTGCCGCGGGGCGCTGCGCTGCCCGTTGTCGTCGGCATCGGCTATCCGGGTGAGTTCGATTACGGGATGGGGCGTGGTCGCGACTACACGCCACCCTCGGGTGCGGGCGGTCCTGCGAAGGAAGGCGGCGCCGATCTGTTCCTCGACTTTATCGAACGCGAACTCAAAACGCTGATCGCCGCGCTGGCGCCGCTCGATCCAGCGCGCCAGGCGCTGTATGGTCATTCGTACGGCGGGCTGTGCACATTGCACGCTTTGTTCACCCGCCCGGCAATGTTCCAGACGTACCTGGCGGCCAGCCCATCGATCTGGTACCGCGAGCGTGTGGTACTGGATGGCCTGGACGGTTTCAATCGGCGCATTGCCACCCTGCCCGCGAAACCGTCGCTGATGCTGGCCGTGGGCGCACTGGAACAACCGTCAACGGCAAACGGCCCGCTGCAGGGCCGTGACGCCATCGCCGCTACGCGCCGCATGGTGGACAACGCGCGCGAACTGGGCGAGCGGCTACGAAAGACCAACACCTTGGCGCGTGTGCAGTTCCACCTGCTGGCGCATGAAGATCACGGTTCGGCAACCTTCCCGGCCATGGCGCGTGGGCTCGAGTTTTTCCTCGTGTGAATCAGGGAAAGAGCTTGATCAGATATTCAATACTGCGCCTTACCAGAGCGCGAGCGATTCACCCATACGGCGTGTAGGTAAAGCCATTGCCAATCACGTCTGCCAGTTGCGCGCGATTTTCCACGCTCTCGGCAAATTCAATGAGTACGTCCGCGCGACTGGTTCCATGGTCCAGCGCAGCATTCCAGAATGCCACACCGGACGCTTCGCCGTCGCGATGCAGTACGTTGTCATACAGCGCGTCGATGAAGGCCATATTGCTGGTATTGGCGCCATACAGGTCGGTGAATTCTGCGCTATCGATGAAGCTCTGCGAGATCGCCGTCAACGTCTGGCCCGCGTCGCTGACCGCTAGCCAGAAACCGAAACCGATCTTGTCGGGTGTACGGTCGAACGCGGCCTGGTACAGGCGGTAAACCTGGCCCAGGTTGCCCGCCATGGACAGGGCCAGCGCGTCCTTGCTTTCAGTGAACAGGGCGCGTTCGATACTGGTCAGCTCCACCGAATATCCGCCCCAGGGGATCGGCACGGTATTGCCGGTCTCCGTCTTGGTGAATGTGAAGTCGGATAGAGCTCTGGGAAAGACTGCCGTGTCGCGCATGTTGGCATCGGTACCCATCACACGACCGCGAGTTTCGGCGCCGAGGCCGGAAACCGCGGTGTCGCCATTACGCAGTGTGTTGATCTCGAACGGTCCCATGGATAGAAAATCGTTGTTGAGGTTGCCGCTAGCATCAGCAATGCTGCCGGTGCCTAAGCTCAAGTTATAGCTGCGCACCGCCAGCAGATGATCGGGGGTGTAGGTGAGCGTGTTGCCGCTGACCGTCACCGCAGGGCCGGTCATGTCGATCAATTCGAGTGTCGTCGAATAATTCCCGGCAATCAGCCAGAGCCTGCCGCCGTGCACCTGGATCGCTTCATCGAACACGATCGTGAGGGGTCCGTCGACGGTCGCGCTGACCGAGACTATTCTCGGCGCAGTCGTGTCAGGGGCCGTGGCTGCAAAACCCGTTGCGACGACCCGGTCGGCGGTGGAGGCATTGGCGAGCAGATTGTCGGTGTGCATGAGCGTGACAAACGGGTAAGGAGAAAATCAGTATAGCCCGATGGAAGCCGCATCGAGATAACCAGAAAGCATAAAATCACGTGGCACTCCTCGTCCTGGATTTCCCCTCTCCTCCCGTAAAGCGTAAAAAAATACCAATTAATTGTGCAGTAGTGCGACTTAGCCAACCAACAATATTGCCTGGACCCTGCTAGCCTGACGATCCCGGTGCCTCGCTGCGCCAGCCGCTGACCCACTCATGGGCACGATCGACAATGACTCTTTCCAGACCTCTCAAAATTACCGGCTGGATCTTGCTGGCCATCACCGTGGCAGTGATCCTGTTCCTCATGCTGTTCGACTGGAACATGCTGCGTCCGTACATCAACCGCAAGGTGTCAGAGACAACCGGGCGTGAATTTGCCATCCGCGGTGACCTGGACGTCAAGTTCCAGCGTGATCGCAACGGCGAAACGGGCTGGCGGCGCTTCGTGCCGCAGCCGCATATCACGGCCGACAACGTGTACATGAGCAATCCCGCCTGGAGCACGGTCGGCAAGCAGATGGCCGCTGCCCAGCGCGTCGAGGCCGGCGTGCGCATCCTGCCGCTGCTCACGAAGGATGTCGTGATCACCGACCTGCGCCTGGCCAATCCGGACATCGCCGTCCAGCGCCGCGCCGATGGCAGCAATTCGTGGACCTTCAAGGACAACGGCCCCTCCGAATGGAAGGTCGATCTGCAGCGCCTTGCCTTTGACAGCGCCAAGGTGCGCTACGTCGACGAGCCGGTGGGCCTGGACCTGCGCGCCACGGCCGATTCGATCAAGGGCGGCGAAACCGCCTCCACGGCAGCAGGCGTGCCGCCGTATGGCCTGACGTTCACACTGGCCGGCACCTACAACAAGGCGAAGATCACCGGTGGCGGCAAGGCCGGCGCGGTGCTCTCGCTCACCGGCGACGACACCAGCTTCCCGATCGAAGCGGAAGCCACGGCCGGCGAAAACAAGCTCGGCCTGCGCGGCATCATCCGCGATCCGCGCTCGCTGTCGGGCTTTGCCCTGCAGATGCAACTGGCCGGCGCCAGCATGGCGGACCTGTACGGTCTGACCGGCGTGCTGCTGCCGGAAACGCCGCCATATGCCACCAAGGGCACCTTGCTGGGCAAGAAGGACGGCGACTTCTGGACCTTCACCTATAAAGATTTCACCGGCAAGGTCGGCGCCAGCGATATCGCGGGTACGCTCGCCTACGCCCAGCGCAAGCCGCGGCCGCTGCTGACGGGTGCACTGACATCGAAGCAACTGCGCCTGGCCGATCTGGGTCCGACCGTGGGCGCGGATACGGGCGAAGGCACGAAGGCCGCGGGCAAGGTCACGGCGCCGGCGCCGGGCAAGGCCCTGCCGGTCGACCAGTTCAACACGGCCAAATGGGGCGCACTCGATGCCGAGGTCAAGTTCACTGGTAAACAGATCCTGCGCACGGCCGACATTCCGCTGCGCGACATCGAGACCACGATCCGCATGAAGGACAAAGTCCTGACGCTGACTCCGCTGAGCTTTGCGCTGGCGGGCGGGCGCATCACGTCGAATATCCGGCTGGACGGTCGCGAGAAGGTGCTCGATGCATCGGCCCGGCTGGCGGCGCGCGGCGTGAAGATCCGCGAACTGTTCCCCAAGCTGCAATCGATGCAGGCGACCTTTGGTGAAATCAATGGCGATGGGGCGCTGGTCGGCAAGGGCAACACCGTGGCGGCCATGCTGGGCACGTCGCAGGGCGAGATCAATGCCGTGGTTACCGAGGGTACGGTCAGCCAGTTCGTCCTTGAACTGGCCGGCCTGAACGTGGCCAACGCCGTCTACGTCAAGATTTTCGGCGACAAGCAAACCATGCTCAACTGCGTGGCAGCGACCACCACGGTGCGCAATGGCCGCGCGAACATCGATCGCTTCGTGCTCGACAGTGAAGATGCGGTGGTGAACGCGACCGGCTATGTGGACCTGGCGACCGAGAAGCTGGACGTCGACGTGCGGCCAAAAACCAAGGGTGCGCGCATCCTGTCGCTGCGCACGCCGTTGTATGCGCGCGGCACGTTCAAGGATCCGAAGGTGGGGCCGCATGCCGGGCCGCTGGCGCTCAAGGCCGGTGCAGCCGTGGCGCTGGCAGCGATCAATCCCCTGGCCGCCCTGCTCCCGTTGATCAACGTCGACAAGGCGCCCGACACGAACTGCGGCGCAGAGATCCGCGCCGCGAAAGAACCACCGAAGGTGAACGGTAAGGTCGCGCCGAAGATCAAAGGTAGTTAAACAGCGACAGGCCCGACATCGTCTTGAACGACATCTGCGCCGCCTGCAGCGTCATTTGCTGCTGCGAGAAGTCCGAGATGGCCTTGACGGTGTCGAGGCCCACCAGGTCGTCGAGCGTGGATGCGTACTGAATGTCCAGGTCGTCGCCGGTGCTGTCGAGGTAATCGAGCTCTTTCATGTGGGCGCCGACCGATGACTGCACCGTCAGCACGTTGTCGTGCGCATTCTTCAGGTTGTCGATGGCCGTGTTCAGGCCATTGGTCAGCGCTGCCTTGCCGGCCGAGCCTTCGCCCGGCAGGCGCAGTGTGGCGATCAGGTCGGTCACGGTCGTAAACACTGACTGCTTCTGGCTTGGCTCGACACTGAAGGTGTCGCCGTTGGCCGGCACGCCCTTGATGTCCAGGGCCATACCGCCAAAGGTGATCTGCTTGCCGGCTTCATAGGCATTGCCGCTGCTGACCACGGCTTTCGGATTGCTGCTCGTGTTGTAGACCGAATACGTGGTCACCGGCGGCGTGGCGGTGCTGACCGCAAATTCGATCCCGTACTTGGTGCTGTTGAATGCCTGGCGGTCCACGACCGAACCGGACGAGATCAGCGCCGCGCCCTTGTTGGCGCTGCCGGCCTGGGTCTGGAAGTTGCCGTTGCCGGTCGGGATCGCCTCGAAAATGGCGCTGCCCGATGCCGACAGCGGCAATTTGCGCGAATCGCTCACCTGCAACTGGCGCACACCCTGATCGCCCTGGTAGGCGGCGCCGGTTGGGGTGCTGGTGAACGGCTGCGTCGTAGTCATGTAACCCGAAAACAGGAAACCACCCGAGCCGTCGGCGGTATTGGCGATGCCCAGCAGATCGGCCAGCCGGCCTTCGAGTTCGGTCGCCAGCTTTTCGCGGTCGCTCGGCAGCATCGTGGCGTTACCGGCCGTGACGGCCAGCGTCTGGATGTCCTGCAGCACATCGCCCGTATTTTGCAGCGTCGATTCCACCTGCGCCAGCGATGACTTCGCGCTGTTGCGGTTGGTGGCGAACTGGGCATTGATTTCCTGCGACTGGCTCACTTCGAGCGCGCGCGCCGAAGCGACCGGATCGTCGGCGGCGGTGAGCAGGCGGCGGTCGGTCGACAGCTGCATCTGCGTGCGCGCGAGCGCGCTTTGCAGCGTGTTGAGCTGGTTGGTCGAGGTGGCATACAGGTTCGCGGTACTGATACGCATGATGTTCTTTCGCTACGTTAGCGGCTGATCGACAGCAGCGTGTCGAAGATGGTGCCGGCGATCTGCATCACCTTGCTCGACGCCTGATAAGCCTGCTGGTACTTGATGAGATTGGCTGCTTCTTCATCCAGATTCACGCCCGACACATCGGCCTGGGCACCCTCGGCCTGTGCCAGCAAGGCATTGCCGGCCTGTGCATTGACCTGCACTTCGCGCGTCTTGTTGCCCACCTGGCTCACCATCTGCGCATACGACGACGTCAGCGTGGCGGTGCCGTTGTTGAAGATATTCTTGGTCTGCAGCTCGCCCAGCGCGGCGATATTGCGGGTGTCGCCCACGCCGCTGTTGTTGGCCGCGATCGTGAACTTGTCGTTGTCGCCTGGCTTGCCGGTCAGCGTGATGCTCACACCGCCAAAGCTGTAGGTCGAGCCGTTGTCGAATTTGACGTTGGCAGAATTGACCTGGCTCGAGATGCCCTTGCTGTCGACCACGGTGACCATGCCTGCCGGGAAGCCCGTCAGATTGCCGTTGGTTTCATCGAATTCCAGCGTCACCGGCAACGCGGCAGGTGCGGTCAGGAAATCCTTGGACACCTTGCCTTCGCTGATCTTGCCGGTGCCGGTATTGGTCAGCGGCATGCTGGTCAGAATCGGGGCTGCGGCCGCGATCTGCGAAACATCGTTGGCCAGCACATTGAAGTTGGCAGCGCCGTCGATGGTCGGGCGCACCAGGAACGTATCCTTGTTGCGCGCATTGTTCTTGAAGCTGAACTCGACGCCATCGACTTCAAACGTGGCCACGCCATTTGCGCCCGGCGTGACGGTGCCCACATCGGTGTTGTCGGACTGGCGCACGACCTTGTAGTTGGTGCCGTTGAACGTGACTTCGTAGTCGCTGTCCTTGAGCTTGCTCGGATCGGTCACCTTGGCGGTCAGCTCGGCCGCCGGATCGGTGCTGGTGCCCTTGGCATTGTTGATGCTCGCGCCAACAAACGCCGGCGCCACGTTGAAGAACGGCTGCCCCTTGTTGCCGTTCTGGTCCAGGCCCAGCTGGTGCTGGGCGTTGAATTCAAAGGCCATGCCGATCGCGATCTTGCCGAGCGAACTCTGGGCGGTATCGAGCGTCTCGGTACGAAACTCGAGCAGGCCGCCCAGCTTGCCGCCGGAGAGCGCGCCATCGGGCAGCACCGCCACTTTCGAGCCCACCTGGTAACCCACTTCCATGCGGGTCAGGTCAGTCGGGGACACCATCGCCGCCAGCTGGAACGAGTCATTGCCCACCACCAGCGGCTGGCCATTGCCGATGGAAATCGTCAGGCTGCTGTTGTCGCCCGGCGTGACGGTGGCCTTGACGAACTTGTTCAGTTCGAGCACCACCTGGTCGCGCTGGTCGAGCAGGTCATTCGGCGGGCGCGTGGCCGACGAGGCGAAATTGGAAATCTGCTCGTTGAGCTTGGCGATCTGCGTGCCGTAGGTGTTGATCGCGGTGACGCTCGCTTCGATCTCGCCGTTCACGCCGGTGCGGATTTCGCCAAGGCGCGAATCGAGGTCTTGCAGGCGCGTGGCCAGCGTTTCGGCACTCGACAGCATCGCCTGGCGCGACGGCACCGACGCGCGGTTGGCCGCCATGTCCTGCACGCCCTTGAAGAAACCCTGCATCGCCGGCGACAGGCCCGACGTGGTATCGGCCAGCAGGTTGTCGATCTGCTTGATCTGCGAGTAGTACGATTCCAGGCCGCTGGTGCTGGCCTGGGCGTTACGTACCTGCGTGTTCAAAAAGTTGTCGCTGTAGCGCTTGATCTGCGCGATCTCGGTCCCGGTGCCCAGGAAGCCGACGCCCGTATCGAGCGCGGCCGACGTGGCCTGGACCACGGTCTGGCGCGAGAAACCCGCCACGTTCGCGTTGGCGATGTTGTGGCCGGTCGTGGCGAGGGCTGCCTGTGCTGCATACAACCCTGTCTTACCGATGGCGAGGAGGCTACCTGACATAATTTTTTTCTCTCTGTGACAGTACAGTCAACGGCAGTTTTTCAGAAAACTTGACGGTTGGCTGACATAAGAATGGCGTCAACGGGCGCATGTGCGCATGTGTACATTACGCCAGCGAATTCTTGATCAGGCGGGTCAGCTTGGCCGCGTAGTTCGGATCGGTGGCATAGCCGGCGCGCTGCAGGCCCTGGGCAAAGGTGGCCGCGTCGCTGCTGCCGATGACTTTTTCGTAACGCGGGTTCTTCGCGATCATGTTCGCGTAATCGCGGAACGAATCGGCCGGGCTGTCGTAGGCGCGGAATTTCTCGACCTTCGTCTGCGGCTTGCCATTCACGTATTCGGTGGTGACAGCGGTGGCGACCTTGCCCTTCCAGCTGGCCCCGGCCTTGATGCCAAACAGGTTGTTGCTGTTGCTGCCATCGGCGTTCCTGATCATGCGTTTGCCCCAGCCGGTCTCGAGCGCGGCCTGGCCCAGCATGAACTTGGCCGGCACGCCCGTGGTCTGCTCGGCGGCATGCGCGTGCTCGTGCAGTTTTTCCTGGAACGCGCGCACGTGCGGCGCCTGGACCCGGCCCGTCTCGGTCGTTGCCGGCAGCGGCGGCGCCTTGCTGGCGGCGGCCGCGCCAGCACCGAGCGCTGCGCCATTGCCATACATGGCCGCGCCGTTGTTCAGCGACGGTGTCAGGCGGCCAGCGCCAGCAGCAGCATCACTGCCCATGCCATCGGCGCCAATGGCCAGCGCCTGCTGCCCCATCTGGTTCGCACTCAGCTGGCGCACCAGCACGTCGGCCAGGCCAACGCCGCGCTTGGCCAGGTTCTGGCTGGTCTGCTGGTCGAGCATCGTCGTGAAGGTCTTGGTCTGCTGGTTGTCCAGCATGCCTTCCTGGGGCGTCGCGTCGCGCATGCTCTTCATCATCATATTGATGAACATCGCCTCAAACTGGGTCGCCGCTTCTTTCATGGCGGCCGGCGTGCCGGCTTTCGCGCTGTTCTTCAGCCCGTTGAGGCTGTTGGTGTCGAGCGCGAGCTTGCTGGTCTGGTCAAGGTTGGGCGATGCGATCATGGCGTGTCTCTCGATTTAGATGATTTCGAGCTCGGCGCGCAGCGAACCGGCGGCCTTGAGCGCTTGCAGGATGGCCAGCAAGTCTTGCGGGGTGGTGCCGATCGAGTTCATCGCCTTGACCACTTCGGCCAGCGACGCCCCGCCCTTCACGTTGATCATCTGGCCAGGTTCTTTCTTGATCTCGACCGACTGGTTCTGCGTGACGACGGTCTGGCCGCCGGCCAGTGCGTTCGGCTGGCTCACCTGCGTATCCGAGCCAATGGTGATCGACAGGTTGCCGTGCGAAATCGCGCAGTTATCCAGCATCACGGCGCGGTTCATCACGACCGACCCGGTGCGGGCGTTCATGATGACCTTGGCCGAGGCCAGCGGCTGATTGACGTCGATCTGTTCGAGCATGCCCAGGAAGGCCACGCGCTGGTCGCTCGACGACGGGGTGCGCACGCGCACCACGCGCCCGTCCAGGGCCGTGGCGATGCCGGGACCGAACTGGTCGTTGACGGCGTCGACGACGCGCGCGGCAGTGGCGAAATCGGTCTCTTTCAGTTCCAGGCGAATCTGGTTATTCTCGCCCAGGTTCGATGCAACGGCGCGTTCGACCGTGGCGCCGGCCGAGATACGACCGACCGCCAGGTGATTGACCTGCACTTGCGCGCCGCCGCCCTGCGCCTGCACGCCCACGCCGCCGACCACCAGGTTGCCCTGGGCCATGGCATAGACCTGGCCATCGGCGCCATGCAGCGGCGCCATCAGGAGCGTGCCGCCACGCAGGCTCTTGGCGTTACCGATCGACGACACGGTGATGTCGAGCGTCTGGCCCGGCTGGGCAAACGCCGGCAGCGAGGTCGTGACCATCACGGCCGCCACGTTCTTCAGTTGCAGCTGGGTGCCGGCCGGCAGGTTGACGCCCTTCTGTTGCAGCATCGCGCGGATCGACTGCACGGTGAACGGCGTCTGGCTGGTCTGGTCGCCGGTGCCATCCAGGCCCACGACGATGCCGTAGCCGGACAACTGGTTCTGACGCACGCCGGCGATGGTGGCCAGGTCCTTCAGGCGCTCGGCCTGGGCCAGGGGGGCGATGCCGCCAAAAGCGGCAGCCAGCAAGACAACGGAAGCAAATTTACGCATGGGTGTGGCCTTTTAGAACGGCAGCATCGACAGGAAGAAACGCGACAGCATCGACGTCACTTCGGCGCGATCCAGGCGGCTGTTGGTACGGTATTCGACGCGCGCATCGGCGATCACGTTGGACGAGACCATGTTGCCGGCCTGGATCGTGTCGGGGCTGACCATCCCCGAGAAGCGGATGAATTCGGTGCCCTTGTTCATCGCGACCTGCTTTTCGCCGGCCACGATCAGGTTACCGTTCGGCAGCACTTCGGTGACGGTCACGCCGATCGTGCCGGTGAAGTTGTTCGACGCGCTCTGGTTGTCGCCATCGGCAAACTTGGTGCCCGATTCCAGCGCCACGCCGGCACCGATCACGCCAGCCAGCACGCCCGGTGCGGTAAAGCTCGCGCTGCCGGTCTTGTTGCCCGAACTCGCGCCGGCCTTGGTTGCCGTCGTGCGCTCGCTGATATTGACGGTCAACAGGTCGCCGATATGACGGGCGCGGCGGTCTTCGAACATCGGCCGGTAGCTGTTGACGTTGAAGATCGCGCCATCGGTGGCCGGAGCGCCATCGACCAGCATCGGGCGCGCGCTGGTCGGGCCCTGCACGATGGTGGTGGGGGTGGCGGCGCAACCGGCGAGCAATACCAGCGCAGCGAACGAAGTCAGGATTTTCATGATGTCTGAAGAAATTAAAGCTGCGACAGTTTTTGCAGCATCTGGTCGGATGTCGTGATCGCCTTGCTGTTGATCTCGTAGGCGCGCTGGGTCTGGATCATCGCGACCATTTCCTCGACCACATTGACGTTCGACGATTCCACATAGCCCTGCATGATGTTGCCGGCGCCATTCGTGCCCGGCACGTTCAGGTTCGGGTTACCCGATGCGGTGGTTTCGGTGTACAGATTCTCGCCGCGCGACTCGAGGCCGGCCGGGTTGATGAAGGTGGCCAGTTGCAGCGCGCCGATCTGGGTGGTGGCGGTTTCGCCGGAGACAGTGACCGATACGGTGCCGTCACGGCCCACCGTGATCGACTGGGCATTGACCGGCACAGTGATCGGCGGCTGGATGACGAAGCCGCTCGAGGTCACCAGTTGACCGTTCTGGTCTTTCTGGAACGAGCCGTCGCGGGTGTAGGCCTGGGTGCCGTCCGGCATCAATACAGGGAAGTAGCCAGGACCGTTGACCATCACGTCCTTGTCGTTGCCGGTCAGCTGGGGATTACCCTGGGTGTGGATGCGCTCGGTAGCGACGGTGCGCACACCGGTACCGATCTGCAGGCCCGACGGCAGATTCGTCTGTTGGGACGATTGCGCACCTGGCTGGCGCACATTCTGGTACAGCAAGTCCTCGAACACGGCGCGCGACTTCTTGAAGCCGTTGGTGCTGACGTTGGCGAGGTTGTTCGAGATGACGTCGAGATTGGTCTGCTGGGCTTCCAGGCCGGTCTTGGCGATGTAGAGCGAACGGATCATTGCATTCTCCTATTGGTGGCAGGCGAATGCCTCCACGGACAATAGAATTATGCAGCGGCAACACTTAATTCAAAGCGAGGATCTGGGTGGCTTTCGCCGCGTTGTTCTCGGCGTTCTTCAGCAAGCTCATTTGCGTGTCGAAAGACCGTGCCAAGGCAATCATGTCGACCATGCAATCGACCGGATTGACGTTGCTGCCCTCGAGTGCGCCGCCCGCCACCTGCACGGTCGGGTCGGCCTGGACCGGCGCGCCGTTCTTGACGCGAAACAGCCCGTCATCGCCGCGCACCATGTCGCCCTGGGGCGGATTGACCAGCTTCAGTCGCCCGATTACCGTCGGTGCGGCCGGCGTGTCGACGTTGGAAATCGTCGAGATGGTGCCGTCGCTGCCGATCGTCACCGTGGCGTCGGGCGGCACCGTGATCGGCCCGCCTTCACCCGCGATCGTCTGGCCGCCCGGCGTTTGCAGCACGCCGTTCGGGCTCATCTGAAGCGAGCCGTTGCGGGTGTAGGCCTCGGTACCATCCGGCATCTGCAGCGCCAGCCAGCCCTGCCCTTTCACCGCCACATCCAGGTCGCGCCCCGTGGCCTGCAGCGGACCGGCGGCGAAGTCGTTGCCAGCGGTCGAGTCGACGACGAACGCGCGCGTCGGCATGCCCGGGCCCTGCACCGGCGCCGCGCGGAACATGTCGATCTGGGCGCGAAAGCCCGTCGTGCTCACGTTGGCCAGGTTGTTGGACGTCGTGGCTTGCTGCTCGAGGATGTGCTTGGCGCCGGAGGCGGCGGTGTAGATCAGGCGGTCCATGGTGGTTTCCTAGATGTGTTTAACGCAGGTTCACCAGCGTCTGCAACACCGAATCCTGCGTCTTGATCGTTTGCGCATTGGCCTGGTAGACGCGCTGCGCCGTGATCATGTTGACCAGCTCGGCGGTCAGGTCGACGCTCGATGCTTCGGTGGCCGACGCCTGCAGTACGCCCAGGCCACCGGTACCGGCAGTGCCCATCAGCGGGATGCCGGAGTTCGACGACTCGGCCCAGGCGTTGTTGCCCAGCGGCTGCAAGCCGTTCGGGTTGGTGAAGTTGGCAAGCACGACCTGGCCCAGGACCTTGGTCTGGCCGTTGCTGTACTGGCCCAGGATGCTGCCGTCGGCGCCGGTGGAGAAGCGCTGCAGCGAACCCGGCTTGTAGCCATCCTGCGCCAGGAACTTTTCGCTGGTGGTGGTGCCGTACTGGGTAGTGCCGGCGAAATCGATCTGCACCGGCAGTTTCAGTTCGGCGCCGGTCGATGGCACGATCGGAATGTTGATATTGAATCTGCCGGCGGTACCCGTGCTGGCCAGGTTCAGCGCGCCATTGGTGTCGAACTTGAGCGTGCCGATGGATTTCGGCTCCATCTTGAGCGCCTTGGCAATCGCGGCGTCGATCTGCACCGGGGTGGCGCCCGGGATCGCGGCGGCGGCCGCTGCGGCCGCGCGCACTTCGGTCAGGTTGTCGGGGGTGGCCAGGTTGCCGGCGCCCGTCACGACCGCATTGGCGGCATCGGTGGCGTAGGTACCAATGGCCGTGGCCAGCGTGGCGGGCGCAGGCGGCACGACCTTGCTTGCCGTATCCCAGGCGTTGCGCGAGGCGACCGCCGTCGGGTCGGTCTGGGCCTTGCCGACCGCGTCCAGCGCGCCGATCTCGGTGCCGTCCTTGGCCGCGTACACGTTCCAGGTGCCGTCGCCGGTCGGCGACTTGACATAGAAGGTCGACAGCGTGTGCGAGTTGCCCAGCGTGTCGTACACGCTCATCGGCACCTGCTTGTTGTAGGTGTCCGGATCGGCCGGATCGAATTCGGTCTTCTTCGGCGTGCTGGCACGCGAATCGAGCTGGAGCTGGATCTGCACTTCCGACGTGACCTTCGGTGGCTGGTCGGCGGTATCGATCTTGAGCGGCACGGCGGTGCCGGCGGCCAGCAGGCCGTTGGCGCCCAGGCCATAGCCGGTCAGCTTGGCGCCCTGGGCGTTGACGATGAAGCCCTCTTTGTCAAGCGAGAACTGGCCATTGCGCGAGTATTGCGTCACGCCGGCCTGCTCGATGCGGAAGAAACCGGCGCCGTTGATGGCGATGTCGAGCGGGTTGCTCGAGGCTTCGACGTTGCCCTGCGTGAACTGCTGGGCGATGGCGGCGGTCTTCACGCCGATACCGGCAGTCATGCCGCCCGCGCCGTTGAGCGCATTCGCGTAGACGTCGGCAAACTGGGTGGTCGACCCCTTGAAGCCGACCGTGCTGGCGTTGGCGATGTTGTTACCGATAACGTCGAGCGATTTGGCAGCAGCGTTCAAGCCGCTCAAGCCTTGTTGGAAAGACATGGTGATGCTCCAGTATAAGGTGAGAGAGTAAGCGGCCTGGCTTACAGAACTTGTTTAATGTCGGCCAGAGAAACAGCGCCCTTGCCCGGCAGGTTCAGCTTGACGCCATCCTTGCCATTCGTCGTGACGCTGGCCACGCTGTCGAATGACAGGGTCTTGGCGTCGGTGAGCTGTTCGCCCGCGCGTGTTGCGATCACGCGGAAGGTGTAGTTTCCATCTGGCAGCACGACCGGCTTGCCATTGGCGTCCAGGTTGGTCGGGTCGGGGATGCCATCCCAGGCGACCGGCACGATCCCGGCTTTCTGCTCGCCCAGGTCGATTGCTGCCACATCCTTGCCCGTGGCCTTGTCGACGACAACGACCTGCAGCTTGTCGGCCGGGCTCTCCAGCTCGACGCCCAGGATCGCCTGGCCCTTCGACAGCAGGATGCCATTGCCTTCGACCAGCACGCCGTGGCCGATCAGATTCGTCGCCGACAGCGATTCGCTCGACTGGTAGCTGGCCTTCAGCGACTCCAGCGTGGTATTGAGTTTGTTCACGCCGGTGACGGTCTGCAGCTGGGCCAGCTGGCTCGTCATCTGCGCGTTGTCCATCGGATTGAGCGGATCCTGGTTCTTCAACTGGGTCACGAGCAGCGTCATGAACTTGTCGGTGTCGGCCTGGACGCCGTCTTCGGCGGTCTTCGCCTTGGCGTTCATGGTCGCCTGCAGGCTGGAAATATCGGACGTTGCGGTCGAGCTGGTAATTGGGCTGGTCATGGTATCGATCTGTGAGGCGCTTACTGGCCGATGGTCAGGGTCTTGAGCAGCATGGTCTTGGCTGCATTCATGGTTTCGACGTTGGTCTGGTACGAGCGCGAGGCGGACAGCATGTTGACCATCTCGTCGACCACGTTCACGTTCGGCATCGATACATAGCCCTTGTCGTCGGCCATCGGATGCTTGGGGTCGTACACCTGCTTGAGCGGCGACGGGTCTTCGACCACTTCGCGCACGCGCACGCCGGTCGCGCCCGAGGCGGTGGGTACCGACTCGAACACGACCGACTTGGCGCGATAGGCTTCGCCCGACGGCGACGTGGCGCTGTCGGCATTGGCCAGGTTGCTGGCCACCGTATTCAGGCGCTGCGCCTGGGCGCTCATGGCCGAACCGGACACATTAAAGATATTAAACAGCGACATGGCGAGTTTCCTTATTGGCCCTGGATTGCGCTCAGGAGGCCCTTGATCTGGCTGTTGATCATATTGATCCCGGCCTCGTAGCGCAGCGCGTTGTCGGCAAACTGATTGCGCTCCACGTCCATGTCGACCGTGTTGCCGTCGACACTGCCCTGCACCACGCCGCGGTACAGCACCGGCGTGCCGTTGGCCAGCGTGTCGCCGGTGGGAGCGCCATGCGCCATGTGGTTGGTGTTGGTGGTGTTCATCACACCGCCCGGCTTGCCGCCTGCCATCGCCCCCTGCAATGCTGCCGCGAAATCGATGTCGCGCGCCTTGTAGTTGGGGGTATCGGCATTGGCGATATTGGACGCCAGCAGTTCCTGGCGCTGTGAGCGCAGGGACAATGCCGTTTCATTAAAACGCATGTAGTCGTCGAGTTTGCCGATCATGCCGCCTCCGGGCTGTGCTTTGTTGGGACAGAAGCGATCATACGGTTCGGTTCGCCACACCAATCGACGGAGAAGAGCGACCATTCCCCCCGCTATTCAAAGTTTCACTACGGAATCATTCGACCTAAGATAGCAGCATTCCCGAATCTCAGCCTGAACACCAGACCATGACATCCCAACTTGTCGCTTTTTCGCTGCTGGCCCTTGTATACAGTGGTGCGCAGGCCCAGCAGGGGGCAAACAGCCGCCAGCAGCCCGAGGCCGTGCGCGCGGTTGTGGAGCAGTTCCTGACCACCCAGAGCGCTGGCCTGCCGGGCCAGGTAAGCGTGAAGGTCGGCGCGATCGATCAGCGCCTGAGCCTGCCCGCCTGCCCGGCGCCGGAAGCCTTCCAGCAACCGGGCGCCCGCCCCTGGGGCAAGACCACGGTGGGCGTGCGCTGCACGGCGCCGGCATGGACGCTGTACGTGCAGGCCCAGGTCAGTGTGGTGGCCGAGTATGTGGCCGCCGGCGTGCCGCTGGCCCAGGGCCAGCCACTGTTGCCGGGTCAGCTGGTGATGGTGAAAGGCGATATCGCCGCCATGCCCAACGGGATCATCACCGACATGGCGCAGGCGCTGGGCCGTGCACCTACGGTGTCGCTGCCTGCCGGCACGGCGCTGCGCGTGGACGCCCTGCGCAGCCAGGCCGTCATCAAGCAGGGCCAGGCAGTACGGCTGGTATCGCGCGGCTCGAACTTTTCGGTAAGCAGCGAAGCCAAGGCGATCAACAATGCCAGCGATGGCCAGATCGTCCAAGTGCGCACGACGGCCGGCCGGATCATCAGCGGCACCGCGCGCGATGGCGGGACCGTGGAAATCGTTTTATAGGAATTGCGTCGTTCTCTTCGTCGAATCGGTGTTGATTGCTAAAGTTTGTAAAGGCGCGGCCGTTACAATGAGCAGATCCCGGAGCTTGTGCTCCGCGCACCGAGAAGGATGAAGCCGTGAAAATCAACGATACACTCAAGAGCAACCCAGGCCTTCAACCCGCCACCACGCAGACGAACAATGCGCGTGGCGCTGACAAGGCGGCAACCACCGCGCCCCTGACCGGTGCGCAAACCGACAGCGTGCGCCTGTCCCCGCAAGGCCAGGCCATGGCAAGCAGCGTCGGCGGCGGCGCAGCCGTATTCGACGCCAAGAAAGTAGAACGTATCAAGATGGCCATCGCCGATGGCCAGTTCCAAGTCAACTCCGAGAAAGTGGCTGACGGCTTGCTAGACACCGTACGCGACTTGCTCCATTCGAGACAACGCTAAACCATGACCACCAGCCCGTTCCAGACCCTCGCCGCCGAACACCATCACCTCACCGCCCTCCTGGCGTTGATGAAGCAAGAGCAGCAATCCCTGGTGTCGCTCGATGCCGACACCCTGGCCGAGCTGACCACGCGCAAGAACGCGATGCTGGCCGACCTGGCCTCGTTGTCGCAACAGCGCCACGCGGCACTGGCCGCGGCGGGCTGCGATGCATCGGAAGCGGGCATGGAACCCTGGCTGGCAGTCAATGATGACGGCGACGTACGGCAACAATGGGAGCGCATGCTCGACGCTGCGCGCGAAGCAAAAGAACTCAACCGCGTCAATGGCATGCTGATCAACAAGCAGCTGGCGCACAACCAGGGCGTGCTCAACGCCCTGCGCACCCCGACCAACGCACCGACCGGCACCATCTACGGCGCCAGCGGTCAGACCATGGGCGTGGGCGTCTCCAAACGCTACGTCATCGGCTGAAGGCCGGCGCGGGCAAGGCCGCTGTAGCGGCTCGCCACGTTAAAATAAAGTAATTGAACAACGGCGCCAAATAAGCGCACGGCCTGGATACAACGACGGCATAATACCGGCTCAGTTCGGTTTGCCCCCTCTTTGTCCATCACTGCGCATCCCATTGCGCCAGGCCCGTTCGCCATGCTCGCCACCCAGCAGATCTTCCTGATCGCGTCCCTGCTTTGCTTTCTCGTCTATCTTGCGTTGGTGTCGGCGGGCTCGCAATCGCTGCGCGGCATGCGTGCAATGCGCGCCGCCGCGCTGTTGGGACTGCTTGGCAACCTGCTCTATGCCTTTGGCCGTGAACTGCCGACCCTGCTGGGCTACGAACTGGCGAACATGACCTATTCCGGCGCCGGCGCAGCCCTTGCCGCCGGTTATCGCCAGCTGGCCGGCCGCCAGGCGCCTGTCAAGTCGCTGACTTTGCTGGTCGCTGCGGTCGGCGTCCTGACCGTGGTGTTTCATGACTGGTTCGACTCGTTCACGTTGCGCAGCGCCGTCGTCTCGCTGTTCCAGGCCGGCGTCTGCGTGGACATCGCGCACAGCGTGCTTGCCGGGCGCGGCGAGCAGCAGCGCCGCTCGCACGGCCAGGTGCACCTGCAAGGCCCCGGACAGCAGCACGTGCAGCGCTTCGTGCTGCTCATGTGCGTGCTGGTGGCCGGCGGCCATGGCGTGCGCATGCTCTGGCTGCTGGTCGCGGCCAATCCACCGACCTCGCTGCTGCAGCCAAGCACCGCCAGCTTGGCGATCCTGACCGTCGCCGCACTGGCACTGCCGGCACTGACCCTCGGCGGCCTCTTGACCCTGCACCGCCACATCGTGCACCAGGCTGAATACATCGCGAACCACGATCACCTGACCGGCGCCTGGTCGCGTAAGGCGTTCTTCGAGATCGCCGAACGCGAGACGGCGCGCGCCAGGCACCGGCGCCAGCCACTGGCCCTGATGCTCATCGACCTCGACCATTTCAAGGCGATCAACGACAGCGCCGGCCACGAAGCGGGCGACATCGCGTTGCAGCTGGTGGCCACCAGCGCGCGCGAGACGCTGCGCGCCGTCGACTGCATCGCCCGCCTGGGCGGCGATGAATTCGCGGTGCTGCTGCCAGGCGCGGATCTGGCGCGCGCCAGCACGGTGGGCAAGGCGCTGGCGGAGGCGCTGCGCGCGGTCACCAGCACGATGCCGGCCGCGCAACGCCGGCTGACCCTGAGTATTGGCGCGACCGTCACGCTGGACGGTGAACCGTTCAAGACCACGCTGGCGCGCGCCGACTCTGCGCTGTACGCCGCCAAGTCGGCCGGGCGCGACCAGGTAATTGCACTGGCCCCGCCGCTGCACGCCGTGCGGCCGGCGTCGAAGGTCAGCGCCAGCCGCTGAGCGACCAGTCCTACGTCGGGACGCTCTTTGCTCCTATTGGGAAGCCAGGATGGTGCACCCAGATGCATGGCATACCAACGCATCCAGGAGAGCAGCATGAACAACGACAATACCAACAATCCAAAAGATACCGACGTGCGTGACGGCGGCCTGCGCGGCGGCGGTCCTGATTCATACGCCGGCTTTGTGGCGAATGACGCCGACGGCGATTCGAGCATCGGCCATGCTGCGAAGGGCGACAGCCATTCGGGCATCAACAGCAATTTCGCGAAGGCCTCGCCGGAGAGTAATGTGGGCCCAGCCGGCGCGCCGCAGGCCAGTCATGGACACGCGACGGGTGACGTGTCGGGTGGCTCGCGGCCCAAGGCGCCGGGTGAGCCGGATGGTGCGGCAGCAGATGGTGGCGCCGATACATCGGCGTCGGAATCCGGGCGCGATCGCTGATTCAGTACACGAACGGCGGACTTTCGTTTCCGCCGTTTCACATTTTTGCAACACTCTTACGCGTGGCGCCCTGCCGCGCGTTGTCGTTGACGCGCAGCCCCGCATTCTCTGCGCCAACGTCGCTTGGATCATCGTTCAACATGTCTTAAAAAAATTGCTACCCAGCACGGATACCAACTGTCGGAAAGTGTTGTATTTTTTAGTTATTGAACGAAAAACGTGCTGCACTGCACGATTAGGCATTGAATTCTGCACCCTCCACAGTAAAGTCACTCAAGACGAACATGCGCCAACTCGCTGTATTTACAGTATTTTTACCCAATCAGGGTGCGTGACAATTAGTTGGATGTTGAGACATTTGGTGAGAATATCCGCACAATTTCTCTGTAGAATCTGAACAGGATCGTGTTGGTTTTTAGAACAGATGTCCTGAACGCTCTGCCATATCCACGCTGAATAAATTCTTAGGTACGTCGCGTACTGGCCAGCCCTGGCCGTGCATGCTTGTCCCCTGGAGCACCCGGCGAAACCGGGAAACTTTAATCCTTTTAGGAGTAGTGAATGTACGATAGCAACGCCCAAGCAGTTAGCAGCGCGCTGACCGCCACCTCGACCGAAGTCTTCAACGCAGCCACGATCCAGCAGATCCTGTCGCTGGTGACGTCGGCAACCGACACCAAAGTCGTCGTCGACACCACCACCGTCGTCAACAACGCTACCGTCACCGGCGCTGCTGGTGTTGAAGTCCTGTTCGTGAACACCGCGCCAAACGCAGTGACGAATGTCACCCTGACCGGTGATACGCCAGTCGTGTTCTTCCAAGGTGCTGGTGGCGTGAATGCTACTGTCGGTACCGCTCCTACTGCTAACACCGCTGAAGCTGGCGCATCGCTGGCAACCGTTGCTGGCGTGGACATCGAGCGCGTCATCGTGGGCACCGCAGGCGCCGACACCATCACCATCGTTGACGGCAAGAACACCCAAGTCATCGTTGGCGATAAAGACACGGTCGTTGCAGGCACGGGCCAACTGGTCGTGAACGCAACCCAGGGCACCAGCAAAGTGACCGGTAACGACGAAACGGTCATCGTGACCGCTGGCGTTGAAGATGACTTCACCATCATCACCAACAATGGCATGTCGAAAATCACCAACACGAAGACCAACGTGTCGGTTGAATTCACCGATGTCGACTTCGTCCAGCTGAACGGCACCGATGCGCTGATCTTCGCAGACAACGCTGACCAGGCCGTCGTTGCCCATATCTACCAGGCGCTGCTGGGTCGTACCGCTGATGCTGGTGGCCTCGACTTCTGGTTCGACCGTGCTGATGCAGGCGCTGCTCTGACCTCGATCGCCATGGGCTTCATGGACGCTGCCGAGTACACCGGTGAAACGCAGACCAACGCGCAATTCATCGACGCACTGTATGACGGCCTGCTGGACCGTGATGGCGATGCAGCTGGCACCGCATTCTGGACGGCTCAGCTGACCGCCGGCATGTCGCGCGCTGCAGTCGCTGTCGAGTTCGTCGAATCGGTGATGTCGGGTATCGAAACCGAAATCGTCGGTAGCGTCACCATCGTCGATCCAATCGGCTAAGCAGTCGTACTATGCAGCATCCAAAAGGGGGCCCCGCCCCCTTTTTCCTCACTTCGTGCACGTCCCGCTTGCGGGACGATGCATTACTGACGCGAGCGCTTGAACTGTTCGCGGCGGGTCACCACGCCGATGCGTTGCTGGCTGCCGAGTACGTCTGTCGCCGTTTTCCCATGAAACGCATTCCAGCCATCTTGCGCGCCAAGATCCTGCAGACGGGCTATCCATCGTTAGCCGCCCGCGCATGGCATGCCGCATGGATGACCGAAGCTGAAAACCCGTTATTACAAGACATCATGCTGCAGAGCTGGCTCAAGGACGGCGGCCGTGCCGACGTCGCCAGCCTGGGCCCTGCATTTTTGCCTGCGCGCTGCCGCGCGGGCCAGCACGCCAGCCTGCTGCCCATATTGCGCACGGCCGGCGTCGCCCATACCGGCGCCTGCTGGACTGAAGGCGACGCCATCGACGTCATGGTCTTTCTTGGCACCAGCAGTGCGACCGCGCCACGCGCGACCCTGCTGCTCTCCGACGAAACCACGCAATACCAGTTCGAGATCCCCGGCGACGGCACGCGGGTACGCCTCAGTCCGCCGCGCCCCGGTGCGGTCTGGTCGATCACTTTGGTGCAACCCGATGGCCGCCGCCAATTGCTGCCCGGCTCGCCATTGGCGTTCTATCCGGCGCCATCGATCCGTGCCGACGCTGCGCCCGACGCCGCCGTGACGGCGACCCCACGCCCGGTATCGATCGTGGTGCCGGTGTACCGCGACCTGGCCCTGGTGCGCGCCTGTATCGAGAGCGTCCGCACGAGCCTCCCGCTGAACCGCACGCCGGCCCGCATCGTCGTGGTCGATGACGCGAGCCCCGAGCCGGCCGTCTCGGCCTGGCTCGACAAGCAAGCCATCAGCGGTGCGATCACGCTGCTGCGCAATCCATGTAACCTCGGTTTTATCGAAACAGTGAACCGCGGCATGCGCATGTTCGATGACCATGACGTGTTGCTGCTCAATGCCGACACGCAGGTCCACGGCGACTGGATCGACCGCCTGGCCACGGCCCTGTATGCCACGCCGGATGTGGCGTCGGTGACGCCATGGACCAACAATGGCGAGATCAGCAGTTTCCCGGTGATCAGCCAGGCCGCACCGGCGCCCGATACACGCGAACTCGCGTTGATCGACCAGACCGCCGCCGCCGTGCGCGCCGCACCGGGCGGCGCCGACATCGAATTGCCGTCATGCTGCGGCTTCACGATGCTGATCCGCCGCACGGTACTCGACGCCGTTGGCATGCTCGACGGCACCGCGCTCAACCGCGGCTACGGCGAAGAAGTCGACTGGTGCATGCGCGCGCGTGCCGCCGGCTGGCGCCATCTGCAAGCCACCGGCGTCTTCGTCGCCCACGAAGGCACGGTCTCGTTCCGCGCCGAGAAGACCCTGCGCGTGGCGCAGAACCGCGGCGTGGTCGTGGCGCGCTATCCCGATTACTACGGCGAGTTCGCCGCATTCCAGCGCAACGATCCGCTCTTCGGCGCGCGTGACCTGCTGCGCAACGCGCTCGCGCAATCGCGCGCGGCCGCGTGGCTGCGCAAGGCCGAGACGGCCGAATACACAGCCGCGCTGCCCAACACCGTCGCGAAAAAACCGATACCGGCGAACTTGCCGGCACTGGCCTCGTCATACGACCGCATCGCCGTCTGGCGCCACGATCCGCTCGCGCCGATGGCGCGCCAGGTACTGGCGCTGGCGCGCATGATTGCCAGCCGGTCGCAATTGCGGCTTCGTCTGCTCGTGCTTGGCGACGCCAGCGACGCCCTGTTGCACACCGGCGTGGTCGACCAGGTTCCGGCGCTGCTCGGCGAAGCCCTGCCGCTGCTGGACGATCTGCGCCTGCTCCAGGTAGCCGGCTGCCGCGCCGTGCTGACTGCTTCCCCAGCGGGCTTGCCCTCCCGGGTACGCCCTGTACTTCTCGACGACAGCTTCGATGCTGCCGCGTGGCTGAACAACTGGATGTCCCGCAACCCAGGTGCCAAGGCTGCCTGACTTCCCTTTCTCGTAATGAACACCGAATCTGTATTACCTGATGGCGCTACCGCAGTCGCGGTGCGATGGCATGGCGTCGTAGATGGCCTTCACGACAAACTGGTATATGGCTGGGCCATCGATGCAGAACGGCCCAATAGCCGCGTCGTGGTCGAAGTGTGCCTCGATGACGAACCCATCGCCTGCATCATCGCCGACGTCGCACGATCGGAACTGCTCGAAGGTCTGACGGCACTCGGCGCCACCGACGTCTGCCACGGCTTCGTGGCCGATCTTGGCGCGCTGCCGGCACATTCGGCCGGCGTGATTTCGGCGCGGATCGCCAACACCAACGCACCATTGAACGGCCACGTGCGCCTGCGTCAGCCGACCTTACCGCCGGCCGCAGCCGTCAACAGCGTGGTCGGCGACGGCGGCCTGCGCCTGCACGGCTGGGCGCTCGACCCAGCCGATCCGCACCGGACGCTGACGGTGCGCGCCTTTGTCGGCAACGACATGGTGGCGCAAGCGACCGCCAACATCATTTTCCCATCGATGCGCGGCCATATCGACGGCGCCCATGGCTTCGACCTCGCCCTGCCCGCCTCGCTGGCGGACGGCGCACTGCACAGCGTGCGCGTGGTGGACGACGAAGGCCGCCCACTGAACGGCAGCCCACTGACGATCTGCTGCGCCCTCGATGGCTTGGCCGGCCTGCTGCCGGCTGACGCCGACGAATTGCTGGTGAACGTTGCCGACATCTATCAGCGACATCTGCCACGCAGCCTGCCCATGTCGGCCTGGCCGGAATGGTCGGCCCGCTTCGACCGCGAGGGACCGGCGACGCTGCCGACCCTGCGCACCGCCATCATCATCACGGGCGACGCCGATGCGGCGCAGCTGGAACGTACGATCACCAGCGTACACGCGCAGCACGGCATGACCGCGCAGACCTTCTCCGGACAACCATTCCCGGCGCTGCTGGCGCAGGCACTGGCATCCGGCAGTGACGTCATCGGCTGCATACGCGCCGGCGACACCCTGGCGCCGCATGCACTGGCGTACGCGCTGGAAGGCTTTGCCCTGCCGAATGCCAAGGTCGTGTACACCGACAGCGAATTCGAGGGCCGGCCGTGGTTCAAGCCGGCATGGAATCCCGATTACGCGTTCGCGAGCGACTATCCGCTCGACTTCCTGCTGGTGCGAAGCGACGTCGCGCAGGGTTTGTCAGACATCGACAATGCCGCCGGCTTCGCATGGGATGCACTGGCGGCGGTATGGCACGACGGCGCCACCAGCGTTGTGCACGTGCCGCGCGTGCTGCTGCGCGTGTTGTCGCCATTGACAACAGAAGAACGCAGTGCGCGTTTTGCTGCTGCCACGCGTGCATCGCTGGCAGTGCAGCCGCACGCAGTGCTTGAGCCATTGCCGAATGCACCGCAAGGCGTTGCCTGGGCGGCGCGGCGTGTGCGTCACCCGCTGCCTGAGGGCGCACGGGACATGACCATCAGCCTGGTGATTCCGACGCGTGACCGTGTCGACCTGCTGCAGCGCTGCATCAGTTCGATCCAGCGCTTCACCGACTGGCCGAACCTTGAAATCATCATCATCGACAACGGTTCCACTGACGATGAGACGCATGCTTATTTTGCGGAGGTTGCGCAGCAGGGTGTGCGGGTGTTGCCGATGCCGGGACCGTTTAACTATGCGGACCTGAACAATCGGGCGATTGCACAGGCGAATGGCGAGATCATTGGACTGGTGAACAACGACATTGAGGCGCTGCATGATGGGTGGCTTGACGAGATTGTCTCGCAGCTGCTGCGGCCTTGCGTTGGCGCGGTTGGTGCAAAGTTACTTTGGCCGAATGGGATGGTGCAGCATGGCGGAATTTTGCTCGGTGTCGGAAACGTCGCAGGCCACTTTGGAAACCGCTTAGCAGATACAGACTGGGGCGATCACGGCAGAAATCAATTAGCGCAGCAGGTCAGCGGATGTACCGCTGCCTGTCTATTTCTTCGCCGGGAAGACTTCTTCAACCTCGGTGGTATGGATGCAGATGCCTTTCCAGTAGCATTTAACGATGTGGATTTGTGCTTAGAGATCCTTTGCTCTGGAAAGACGATCATCTGGACCCCGTACGCAAAGTTACTTCATGCTGAGTCGGCGAGCCGAGGGAACGAAGATACTGCACAAAAAAAGTCCCGCTCGCAGCGTGAGATCACTCAACTTCGCGAGAAATGGCCGCAACTAATTTTACAAGATCCGGCTTATAACCCAAGTCTCAACCTAGATCCAAGCAGCCAGGCGTTTACCGGGTTTGCGGCACCACCAAGAGCTAGAAATGCCCGCAACAGGACATCATTAATTTCTCTTGTGCATCCGCACGGCCGAACACTTCGGGTGAATAAGTAATAACTAAATGAACTTACACTGAAGCATACTGTGAGTATAAATCCATTACGAGTATGAATAGCAAAAATATCCTCTCACCGATCGAAGAGTTAAATAGCGTAATAGCTGGATACAGCAGCAGTCACATTACTAGTCGATGGAAAGGCTACTTCGAGCCGCTCATTCATTTCTCAACTGGACTGCCAGTTCCGCTGATTGGCGCGATGATCCTAATTTGGCAAATACGCCCAAATGATCTTCAAAAAATCTTCCCGCTAGATACTATGGAAAGCCGATTCGATTTCTTGTGTTGGTGCATTTTTGATGGCCGAGAAGAGTACGCGATATTAAAAGATGCAGATAAACTTTGGGAAGAACTAAATAGCCCGGCATATAACCATATCGACTTTATCGAAACTGACCCCGCTCTAAGCATCAGCAAGTTAATGCTTTGTGTTCATCGAGTCCGTACCGATCTTAATGTCGACCTAGACGTAGAAAAAGGCAGAGCAAGATTTGCAGCATGGTATTTTCAAAACGGTACCAACGAAATGGGGATGAATTTTTTGGAGCAACCGGCATGGCAACGAGAATATCTAAACAGGCCATACAAATCTCTGGATATCAATACGTTGCAAGCAATAATTTATCTCACTCGGACAGATTTGCAGTCCGAATTTAGTTTTCCACGAGATAAAGCAAAGTATATAAATTGGTTCGAAGATCAGATTACTCTACCCGTAAAAAAAAGTACGGCGAAGCGACCACTTGATTTAATGAACAGAGAATTTGGAGTGAACGTGATTGGCCACGCACGTGGCGAACTTGGGATCGGCGAAGACTGCCGTATGGCTGCACGCGCCTTAAAACAAGCAGCAGTTGATGTACGCATCGTCGATTTTGATCCAGGAATTCATGTATCTCAGGGAGATTTTAGTTGCGACGCTCTGGTTGACAATAATGTTGCTTACAACGTTAATCTTTTCTGCTTGCCGGCACAAGAGCACGCTCGATGCTTTGCAGTTAAGGGAATCGGATTGTTTGAAGGCTGCTATAACATCGCATATTGGCCATGGGAATTGCCGAACTGGCCAGATGCTTGGACCCATCTATTTGCATTAGCCGATGAAGTATGGAGTTCGACCAATTTCACACGAAACTCATTACTTACTTCCACAGGCATAAAACCAAAGCTGCAACTAATGCCGATGGCCGTCGAGTTGCCTAAATCGAATAATATTAGTCGTAAAAAATTCGGCCTGCCAGATGCAACCACACTATTTCTATTCGTATTTGACTTAAACTCTTCAGCGCACCGAAAAAATCCTAGGGCTTGCATTGAAGCATTTGAACTCGCATTTCCGCACAATTTACATGGTGAAAATCCAGCGGTCGCGCTTGTAATCAAAGCACACAAACCAAAAGAAAATAACGAAGAATGGAGCATGCTAAAAAAATTAGCGAGCGAGGATCCTAGAGTTTATCTTATCGAAGATACTCTAAGCAAAGGGGATCTTATTTCGCTTTACAATGTATGCGACGTCTTCATTTCGCTCCATCGTTCAGAAGGGTTTGGACGCTGCATCGCAGAAGCGATGTTGCTCGGTAAACCTGTGATTACAACAGCGTTCTCAGGCAATATGGAATTCACTGACTCGGAGAATTCGATGCTAGTAGGATTCGATTTAGAACCAGTCCAAGAAGGTCATTACACAGAAAACGAAAATCAAACTTGGGCGAATCCTGATGTCTTAGCAGCCGCACGGTATATAAACAGCCTTGCAAAATCAAAAAGTCTAAGAGAAAAAATTGGAAAGAACGCTGCTAGGACTATCAAAAAAAACCACTGTCTTAGTTCAATTGGTAACCAGTACAAAGTCCACTTAACGGAAATATTTGAAGAACTCATGGCAAAAAAAACGCTCCCGGCACCCAATACGATGATTCACAACAAAAATATCTATATAAAATTGGGGCATGCGCAAAGTTACGAGTTAAAGATTAGCATTATTAATGGAAAAACTGTCTGCACTGTCACAGCGACGCCTCTCGATATAAAAAAAGTATGGCATATTGAGGATGAAGAAATCTCAATTTTACAGAAATGTCATCGATTCGACCTGGACGTCGACAGGCGTTACTTAGCTGAAACGTTGTGGCTGGTCTACCATGTAGCTAAGAATGGAGCGATGATCAGGAATTCTAGCGAATTCATCGACTCTTACTTCGCAGCTACTGGCTATTATTTTGAGAAGATAAAAAAGCTTGATCGGACAACGCTCAAAGTTATTAACGAATATCAGCATAAAAAATTCGACGGAATCTCATTCTGTATCCCTACTAGTGGCGATACGCCAGAACTTAGAAAATGTGTTAAAAGAATTTTAGAATTAGATATAAACAAAGAAATTTTGCTATGCGGAAAGGTTGCGGAAACTTTTCCATACCTTGATCAAGTCCGAATTGTCGGGGAGGATATTCCATTTCCGCCAGTCTGGATTACCAGAAAGAAGAATGTCGCGGTGCAGCTGGCGCGCTATTCGACGGTTGCAGTTTTACACGATCGGGTACTACTGCCTGTGAATTTCACCGAGATTTTTTCTAATTCGCTTCCAATTCCGGTAATCGGTATTGGCGGTATGTTTTCTTTAAGCACAGACTTTAACTTAATAGGGCGATATAGTGATTTTAACGTATTGAATCAGAGAGATGCTCTGCCCAAGTTCTCTTATATGTCGGAGTTAGTTCCCGGCGAGATAAGTGACTTTTCGTTAGACAGTTCTTTGATGATGGCTAGAAGTGCATCGTTCCTTTATTACACAAATCATAAAAATGATAGCTACCAAAAATACGCCACAGGTAGCTTTTATTTAACGACTAAGTCAATACATGATCAAATTCCGTTAAATGAGAGATTATTCTGGGAAGATTTTGAAGACGTTGAGTGGGGAACCCGATGTGAGCGATTGGGAATTCCACACGTGTTCAATAGCGATTATTATCAAATGACGCTTGCTGTGAGATCAATGGTGCTGCCGCCACATCATTATCAGGACGACGATGGAGTAATGAGTCCAGTGATACCACCGTGGTTAGAAGCAATTTCCGCAGGAACAAGCAAACCTGACCTTGCGCAGCTTATTACAGCCGAAAAACTCTTGTCCAATTTTGAGCGCTTTATTGACCAAAGAAGCCTAGATAAACGTTTAGTTGTTTCATTTGAAGCAGCATATTTTAAAAAAGATATCGAAGATATTGTTGGATTGACTATCGACGCAATACGATTCTCCACACAAGGAATAAAAACGTTCGATGAGGAATTAATCAAGAGCGTCGAAGGGCTTATTTCAGCCACATTAGAACGTACAAACCTGGGAGACATGCGCTGCCACGCTGAGCATTTTAATACTGGTTTCGATCTCTGGGAGCGGATCTCTACAAACTATGGATTCACACGATGGTTGGGATTTATAAAAATTCCGGGAATGCTGAAGTTCGCTGAATTGAGTGGCGAGTTGGAAAGGAGCGAGGTATCTGATGCTGATTTATTCAACTCCTGCATAAATAATTATGAATACCTAAACAAAATATTTGGCCATAAAGAGTCGCCAAGATATTGGTTTAAAGTAATTAAGAATTTTAATTGGAGTTTCTAATGTCAATATTTTTTTTCTTAGGAAAGCCGACAGAGTTTCCGCTTGCTCCCTTTCTCATTCCAGAACTTGATAAGGCGCCGTGGACAGAAGATTTTAGAGTAATCAGCAAATCTGCATATCAAATATTTATCGGTGAAAAAAAAGATGCCGGCTCATTGTCGAGAAAAAATGAACTGATAAAATACATTGAAAAAGTAGTTAAAGAAAAGAATTTTATTTTCTCAGAGGAACTTTATTTAGAATCAAACCCGGATATTTTGCAGGCGATTTCATTGCAAACCTTTCGCACAGGTTTTCATCACTATTTAGCGCATGGGATCGGGGAAAATCGTATTGCAGAATTTACTTTACCTATAAAAGTAAAAGAGATCGGTTTTTCACTCAAGGTCATGCCAAGCGATAAAATAATTGCAAAATTGCCTGAGAAATTGGATCAGTGGGTTCAGGTTTTATCCATTGACACATACGATTCTATAGGTCCAGCTATACCTTATGCGGATAGAAAATTAAAAAGCAAAAATTTTCACCAAATATTTTTCTGTGAATCTTGGCTTGCTTACGACTTGGCATGGAACATCTGCCAAAAAAACATAAAAGACTCTCATAATACTTCTAACTACATTAACTCAACCAAAATTTAAGGTAGAAAAAATGCTAAATATTGTTATCCCAATGGCAGGCGCCGGCAGTCGGTTTGCAAGTGCAGGTTATAAAGATCCAAAACCTCTTATTCAAGTGCACCAAACTCCAATGATAAAAGGGATTATCAATAACTTGAGACCTTTAAGGCAACATAGATTTATTTTCATTTGTCAGGCTGAGCACGTAAAGAAATACTCGCTTAATGATCGGCTGAAAGAATGGGCGCCAGACTCGGTGATAGTTGAAATCAATGGAATCACAGAGGGGGCTGCTTGTACTGTTTTGCAAGCAAAGCCGTTCATCGACAACGATAACCAATTGATGATTGCTAATAGTGATCAATATGTTGACTACGACATCAATACCTATTTAGAAAAAATTTCAAAGCAAAATCTCGATGGGCTCATTATGACTATGACGGCAGATGACCCGAAATGGTCTTTTGTTGATTTTTCTGATGATGGCTTTATCTCGCGGGTGGTTGAAAAAGAGGTTATATCAGATGAAGCCACAGTAGGGATTTATAATTTTACTCGTGGCTCGGATTTTGTTAAAGCAGCCGAATCAATGATTGAATCAAATGAGCGCGTTAATGGAGAGTTTTATGTTGCGCCAGTTTACAATCAGCTCATCATGAAGGGTAAGCGCATTGGTCATGAAAACATTGGTAGCGAGCATGCTGGCATGTACGGCCTCGGCATTCCTGGAGATCTAGATAAGTTTCTTCAATTGCCATTGTCTAAAAAATTCTGAGGGGATAGGCATGCAAATCCTGAGTCATCGTGGGTTTTGGATCACGTCGAATGAAAAGAATACTGAACTGGCATTTAGAAGGTCTTTCGAACTTGGGTTTGGAACAGAGACAGACGTACGAGATCTTGACGGCAGACTAGTCATATCTCATGACCCTGCAACTCAATCATCCATGCCTCTAGAAATTTTTCTCGATATCTACGGTCAATCAAATCTACCACTGGCGATTAATATAAAAGCAGACGGATTGGCACAAAAATTAAGAGCTGCGATGAATGAGAGGCATCTAACTAACTGGTTTGTTTTTGACATGTCTATTCCTGATACCCGACACCAACTTGCCGCTGCGAATCCAGTTTTCATGAGAATGAGCGAATTTGAGCGCAACGTGCCATGGTTAGATCGAACCCAAGGAATATGGCTTGACTCATTCGAAGATGAATGGTACCTCGATGGGACATTGTCGGGGTTATTGATATCGGGGAAACAAATCTGTGTTGTTTCTTCTGAATTGCATGGAAGAGATAATTCTCGTCTTTGGAACAATCTTTTAAGTTTAAAACATCATAAAAACTTGATGTTATGTACAGATTTACCGTTAGATGCAAAACAATATTTTGGAGAAGTTGATGATTAAAGCAGTTATATTTGACATGGACGGTGTTCTGATCGAAGCCAAAGATTGGCATTACGAAGCTTTGAATAAGGCACTGTTACTTTTCGGTTTTGAGATTAATAGGTATCAGCACTTGACAACATATGATGGACTACCCACGTCCAAAAAGCTTGAAATGTTATCTCTTGAGTCGTCTTTACCAAAGGAACTGCACAAGTTTATTAATGAAATGAAGCAAGACTACACGATGGAGATTGTGCAATCTAAATGCAAACCGGATTTCGTTCACGAATTCGCCCTTTCACGTCTTAAAGGGATGGGGCTTAAACTCGCAGTTGCTTCAAACTCGATTCGGCAGACTGTCGACGTTATGATGGAGAAAGCAAAGTTGGCGCAGTACCTTGATCTGACTTTATCAAATGAAGATGTCAGCGCCGCCAAGCCAAATCCCGAAATTTATATAAAAGCAATCAACCACTTCGGCTTCAGCCCGGATGAATGTTTGATTGTTGAAGACAATGAAAATGGTATAAGAGCAGCGCGTGCCTCAGGTGCCCATGTTCTTCCAGTGACAGAAGTAAGTGATGTAAATATAAATAATATCCTCAGTAAAATTAAATCGATTTAAAATTAAAGTTAAAATGAATATTCTTATCTTGGCTGCAGGAAAACCAAATCCCGATTTTAGCGAAGGCTACCCTTTGTGCTTGACTGAAATCGAGGGAGTGCCATTAATCGAAAAAATTCTGGATGCATGCTCTAACCTTGAAATCTCCGATATCATATTTGCACTTCGCTCAGAAGACGTGAGACGTCATCATCTCGAAAATGTCGTCAAATTGCTCTCGCCAAACGCTAAAACAATAACTGTTTCGGAGAAAATTCTTGGAGCTGCGTGCACAGCACTTCTTGCTGCCGGTTACATTAACACTGATGAAGAATTGCTGATTGTTAATGGTGACTCGTTAATCGATGTGAACTACGGTGATGTTCTTCAGGAATTCAGAAATCGTGGTTTAGACGGTGGTACAATCACGTTTCCCTCAGTTCATCCACGATATTCTTACGTACGAACTGACGAAAGCGGCTACATAGTGGAAGCTGCTGAGAAGAACCCAATTAGCCGCCATGCTACGGCGGGGCTCTACTGGTTCGCAAAAGGACGTGATTTTGTTCGTGCCGCGCAAAGTATGATTCGTAAAGATGCTCAAGTGGGAGGACATTTTTTCATATGCCCCACATTTAATCAGCTTGTTCTTGAACATGCAAAACTAGGAATTTTTGAGATCGATGCAAAGCAATATCATCAACTTAAGACTGAGAAGCAACTTATTCATTACGAAGCGACTCTTGATCACGCGAGGTATGCATGAAAGAATTTAAATTAGAGAATATGGTTAAGGGTTGGTTTGTTGGCGGTTTCGATCCTACAGCATTTAAAACCGATACATGTGAAGTTGCCGTTAAGCATTACAAAGCAGGCGATTACGAAGCGCCACATTTTCATAAAGTAGCCACCGAAATCACTGTGATAGTTTCTGGAGTGGTGGAAATGTGTGGGAAGCAATGGAGCGAGGGAGATATAATCGTCCTCCTGCCGGGGGAAATTACAGACTTCCATGCTTTAACCGATGCGATTAATGTGGTCGTCAAATTACCCGGGGCTCTAAACGATAAGTTCATCGTCGAGGAATAGAAATGTTCGTTAAGAACTTAGTGATAGGTTCAGGCTTTGCGGGACGCACAGTCGCTTCGTACTTAGGCGAATCGGTTTTAATCGTAGATCGAGGCGAACGCTTGGATCACTCTATAGTGATCAAGCGGCGCCAGTCGGGAGAGGCGGGAGGCGCGGTTTTTCGCAGCGCCCTGCCATGGAATGAGTTTTCGCCCCTGTCAGATATTTGTGTATCGTACTATCCCATGATAGTTGGGGGCGCCTCAAATGCATGGGGTGGTAATATTCGCCGTTTCCCCCCCACTACTTTTGAAAGGACCGATGCAGCTATCGCATGGCCGCTTTCTTTCCGAGAGATGCTGCCATGGTATGAGTTGGCGGAATTGCGTTTAAACCTGACAGGCGATCCTGCATACGCTGGTTCACTACTATCCAATACGACGGAAGGGTTTAAGCAGTGGCGCTACGCGCTGCGTCCATATTTCGATGGAGTGGGACTAAGTCCTATTGCGATCAATACAGGTCGTCTTGGAAAATTTGGCCAAGGAGTCTGCCGTGGTCGCAGCAATTGCGAAACTTGTTATGAGGATGCAAAAGCTCGTCCAGATAATATATTTCCACATATGGAAATTCTCCCTGGATCTCAATGCCTTCATTTGCAGTTTGAAAATAACAGAGCTACCTCGGCTGTTTTTTATAATGGCCGAGAAGTTTTTGAAATTGAATTCGAACGCTGCATTATTGCTGCCAACGGCATTGAATCACCCGCAATTTTACTTAGATCCGAATTGCCATCAGATGTTAGAGCACAGTCAATTGGTAAGTATGTTCAAGATCATGCTCATTTCGAAGTTCAATGTGTTGGCTCGTATGACCTACCTTACAATAGTACCGCAGCTTTTGGTCATGTGTACATTGACGAATTGGCCGGAGAATATTCTGGAATTGAGGTATCTTGCTTTGTGCTAACACACGAGTCACCAGTTGACGATCTGGGCGAATCGGCATTTAGCATTTTTCGGTTGCATTCGGATATATCTGAGTTGTCCTCGTCATCTCGTAGAATTATTTCTTTTTACTTTGAGTTTGAAATACCTGCGACCGAGGAAATATACGTCGCTCTTCGAGAAGATGGATCTCCTCGCTTAGAAGACTCAGCATATATGGATTTTATCCCGCAATATGATGAAGCTAGAAAGCAAATCATTCTCAAGTTGGAGGAACGCGGATTAAAAATTATATGCCAGCAATGTCATTATAGAGGAGGCTATGGTGGGCATCACTTTGCCGGTACGCTGAATATGGGCTCAGGAGTTAACGCTGTATGCGATGCTACCGCTAAGCTGATTGGAACTAGCAACGTTTATATTGCTGGGACAAGTTTAATTCCGCGTGCTGGGGGAGAAGGCCCTACACTAACGGCTGTTGCTTTAGCCGAGCGCCTTGGTGATCATCTGAGAAAACAGGATTCACAGAATGTCGGTTGAAGGAAATTATTTACGACAAGCGGCCGAAATTTGCGCAGAATTGGAGAATGCTTACAAAATTCGATTGCTTGAGGAGGTAGTCAAGCCCATGATCAATGCTGGCCTTATAAGTGGCCCGTCAGGCCATGAGTTTTGGTATGCATCCAAATCTTTTGAAGAAATTATTGATTTGCTAGGAAGTCGGTTCGGTCATGATATTCTTTTCCCGATACCAACAAATTGTGGAACATGGTTTAATGCAGAAATCGACCCAGTAACATCGAAACCATTTCGGTTTTTTAATCGTTATGCATGGCTGGATGTTAAGTTATCAGAAAATAGCAATTTTATAAAAATTACATTTGCTCACTATATTGATGAAAATATTTTTTCAAAATTGATCCTAAAATCTGAAGATATTGATTTCCCAATGTACAAACGTGACACTGCCGATATTGGCTATATTAGTCTTTATTTTCTTATACCAAGTTCTCTTAAATCGAAAGAAACCATTCGATTAGAGATCGAAACTGAAATCTCAGAAATTCCCGCACTGAAGTACGAAGATAATTCAGACTGGCGTCGACTAAGTGCTGCAATTTTTTATCCTGAATGTGTCGAGTAGTTGGACTTTAATTTTCGGCAGGCAACCGTCGTGTAATTCCTCTCGCCTTAGCTTTGTACCAAGGACTTTAAACGGATCGATTTTTAAGGGGCTTCGTGCAATGGAATCTATGATCAGGTTCCCGCGTACAGGAATGAACATCCGCTGGCCGCGCAATCTGCCGCACTTAATGGCGTCCTTGGCCCTGTGCCCTATGACGCAGCCGTCCCCTCATCTGGTGTCTTAAAAAATTCGCTTCGAAGATCGACTTGGCCGAGGCCCCCCTGGCGGTCTGTTGCTCGCTAGTGAATGCGTAAGCCCAGATCCGCTCCGCGGTAATGCCCGTCATAGCCAGCTTGGGCTGGCGTCTAACGCGATCTACCAGTCGTTGAAGCGTTTCAGTGCGCTTTGCACTAATAGCCGACTTCTGCTATCGGTTATCGGAGTTTTTTTATCTCTGGTGACCCACCGTACTGCTGCGGAAACGCAGCCTACTTGTAGCCTGCTGGAAGAATCGACGAGAGCGCCAGCGGTTTTCCTGCTCTAATTCATCGGATTGTGGCTATTAGTCTGACCAGGCGTACCATCCGGAATCTTCGTACTGGCGTTGCTTTTCTAGTGCAGTTATGGAACTTCCCAATTTACCCAAATAGCATGAGATGGATCGCATTAGCACTGTCGGGTCTCTCACAAGAGGCTTTGGGCTTTAAGGACGGATAAAAATATGCTCGCAGAAAACTGTTATGGTAACTGTTGGCATGCTCGATCGCCACTACAGCATCGTCCACTGTTGCGCTGATTTATGTATGCAGTTAATTACTAGCCTTTCAAATCAAGACGAAACTTTAGCGCTAGCTTCATAAACCTATAGGCCGACAATATTTATTGGATTATCATGTCAATCTTATAAAACTAGGGATTTATGACGACCTTTAAAAACTCGCTGCCCGGTGTTCCCAATGTTGAACATCCTTTATTCGCGCGCATTTTCGACGAATCCATCGCCCCAGAAATCCGTCGCATAGCCTTTGAGCTAGCAACCAAAGGCTACGCAGTACTAGACTTCCCCGATCCGGATTTCCACTCGATGGCCGAGTCGATCAAGCAAAATCTTCACCCCCACTACGATTTCGAGGGCTGGCGTGACCACGGCCACAAAGCCGGCATCAGCCTGCGCGTCCAGGACGCATGGGAATTCGACGACAACGTCAAGCGCATTGCGTGCAACGAGAAGGTGCTGGCCCTGCTGTCACAACTGTATGGCCGCCAGGCCTGGCCATTCCAGACGCTAAACTTCCCGGTCGGTACCCAGCAGCACTTTCACACCGACTCGATTCACTTCAGCTCCAGCCCTGAACGCTTCATGTGTGGTGTGT
Source organism: Telluria sp. LT2P80 (assembly GCF_059685955.1). NCBI lineage: Bacteria > Pseudomonadati > Pseudomonadota > Betaproteobacteria > Burkholderiales > Oxalobacteraceae > Telluria > Telluria sp. LT2P80. Next base: position 900,870 of record NZ_JCASIO010000001.1, read on the forward strand.
GGGTCGCCATGGAAGATATCGATGCGTCCAATGGCCCACTGATGTACTTCCCCGGCAGCCATCGCTGGCCGATCTATACGAACGAACATATCGGCAAGTGTATTGCGGAGCTGGAAGGTACCAAGTCACAGGCCATTTACGAGTCGATGTGGCGCGACCTGGTAGAAGCACATGATGCGCAGCCAGATTATTTCCATGCGAAGAAGGGACAAGCGCTGATCTGGGCGGCCAATCTGATGCACGGCGGCACGAAGCAACTCGATCCGAGCCGCACCCGCTGGTCACAGGTTACCCATTACTTTTTCGACGACTGTGCGTATTACACGCCGATGATGTCCGACCCCTTTTATGGCAGCATCGCGTTCCGTACGCTCACCAACATCGTCACGGGTGAACCTGTCCCCAATCGTGTCGCCGGTTATGAGATTCCCGAGAGCTTTATTGAAGCGACAACGCCGGGACAAACAAAGTGGCATGCGGCGCCAGCATTTGATCCCCAGCTATACCTGCTGGCCAATCCGGACGTGGCAGCAGCTGGCGTCGATCCAGAGCAGCACTACCTGGAGCATGGGAAACGTGAAAAGCGCCGGCTGCGTCCCTGAGCTGAAGCAGTGGCGGCCATGTGTCGATACACGGCCGCTACCTGGCTCAACCGCGCAATAGACGCGATGACGCCTTGTCCGGCCGCGAGTCAGGGAACAACACCTGCGCAGTGCGTTGCGGATCAAGCAAAAACGCATCGGCGCAGGCTTGCGCTACCAGCGTGTCAAGGCCGAGGGTCGGTCGCAAGTCACGATTGTCGAGCAGGTCAGCGGGAGCAAGTCCCGGCCAGTCTGCGACGATCTTCCCGCCTTTCACCGCGCCGCCAATCAGCATGGCAGCCGATGCAGTCCCATGGTCGGTCCCGCCCGTGCCATTTGCCGCGACGGTGCGCCCAAACTCGGTGGCAACGAGAATCGTCGTCTGCCGCCACGCATCGCCAAGCCCCTGCTGCAGTCCGCTGATCAAGTTATCGAGGTTGGTCAGCTGCGTGGCCATGCGCCCTTTTTGCGTACTGTGCGTATCCCATCCGTCCGTTTCGATCATGGCAATCCGGGGGCCATCTGCGCGCGCCAGAAAGCCAGCAGCGACCTTGCCCAGTTCAGCCGGCGACTGCTGGCCCTTGCCGCCGGTAGCTGCGCCGGCCATGCCCTGCGCCTTGAGCGCCGTTGACCAGAGTCCGCTCAGCTGGGCATCGCCTTCGTACAGCTTCTGCACGCGCAGCAGCAGATCGTCGTTGGCGTGCGGCAGGCCGGATGGCGCGTACGACGCGACATCGATCGCGCCGCGCAGCGCCAGCGGCAGTGTGGGCGCAAACGCGATGGCCTGATTGCTGCGCCGTGGCAGCATGCCGGCCAGCCGGTTCATCCAGCCATCCTTGATGTCGAATGGCGCCTTGCCGCCCGTCTCGAGGACATTTTGCGCGTCGAAGTGCGAGCGATCGCGGTACGGTGACGCCACAGCATGAAACAGGCTGGCCTGCCCTGCTTTGTACAGATCGGCAATGCCGGTCAGCGATGGGTGCAGCGCAAACGTGCCGTCCAGCTTCAATGCTTCGGCGGGATCGATGGCAAGCGCGCCGCGCAACCTGGCATACGCGGGGTCGGCGTAAGGAATCACCGTATGCAGGCCATCGGCGGCGCCACGCTGGATGATAAACACGAAGCGGCGCTCGGTGTCGGCGCCTGCGAATGCGATCCGGGGCGCGGCAAGCAATGCGGCTGCGCTGGAAATGAAACCTCGTCGGTTGAGCATGTTTTACCTTCTCAGGAATTCAGGCGATGCCAATAGCAACGCAAGCGCATTGGCCGGGCTTTCCGCCTGTGCAATCGCGGTGGCGGTCGCGCCGCTCAAGGTACCTGGCAGGACACGCGGCGCCAATGCACGCGCGTCGATCTTGTTGCCAAACTCCGTGGCCAGGCGCTGCGCGATTTCCACCCGGCGCAGCAGCGCATCGGGCGCCGCCCAGGTGGCAGTCACGTCACCATAGCCGGCCGGCGAGCCAGGCCGCCAGACGGGCTGGCCAAGCCGGGCCATCAGAAACTGGATGCGCGCCGCCGGCACGGTCTGCACGCCCATGGCGCGCAGACCGGACAGCGTCCAGTCCCAGGGCGACTTGAACTTGGCGGCCACTGGCGGCATATCACCTGCTGCGCTCACCAGTTCCCGGTACAGCGCCGGCAAGTCGCCGCCGGTATGCAGGAACCGCTCCGCCAGCCGCTTGACCAATGCCGGCGGTGGATCGTCGGTGATGAAGTGGCGCGCGAGCTTGGTAGCGATGTGGCTGGCTGTGGCAGGCGCTCTGGCCAGATCGCGCAGGATGGCCGTTGCCTGCTGCTGCCCATCGTCGGCATAGCTGCGGCCAAGCACCGTCCGCACGCCGGGCTCGTGCTGGTTTGCCTGGAACCGGAAGGTTTGCTCGGCGTCCTCAAGCGACTGCTGGCCAGGCAGCGTCCAGCCGGTCAGCGCGCGGGCGAATTCCAGCACGTCGGCCTGGGTGTAGCCGCTGCGCACGCCCAGCGTGTGCAGTTCGAGAATTTCGCGCGCCAGGTTCTCATTCAGGCCACGGGTCGGGCGGTCCGGCGCTTTCGCGCTGGCCCGGCGCGCGGCAACGCTGTCCGGCCCCGTCGAGGCGGACTGGTCGAGATACAGCAGCATGGCGGGATGGCGCGCCGTGGCGAGCAGCAAATCCTCGAACCGCCCCAGTACATGGGGCCGGATGGCGTCGGCCTCGAAGCTGGCGGCGAAGCCAAGCACCGGTACTTTGTCGACCGAGATCGCAAAATGGTTGGCCCAAAAGTGGACCAGGCGTTCGACGAACGGCGTGCTGCTCTGCAAGGCACTGTTCGTGCGTGCTTCCACGCCGGCCAGATAGGCTGCCCTGCCCGCGCGCTGGTAGTCTGCACGGACGCTCGCACGCTGCGCCTCGGGTGCGTTGCGGATGGCGGCTTGCTGCTCGGTCCACTGCGCGGCGCGCTTTGACGTGCGCTCGATGGAACGCCATGGAACCGGCAACGGCTCGTAAGCATCGAGCTGTGCCAGCAACCAGCGCAGTGGATCGGCAACGGGCTGGTCGTCCGGTCGCGCACCGAGGCCCAGGCGGTTGCGCGCAATGGAATCGTTGATCATGGTCCCGAGTATAGAACCGTCACCACCCCGGCAGGTCATACTGGCCTGTATGGTCTGTAACTGTTCGTAACGGCCTGGCTGGCGATGCGTGCAGAATTCCTTCCATATTTGTGTCATTACAACAGTGTGGGTGCAAATACATTCGCACAAATCTATATAATACGGCCTCGTTCCCTCGAGCCCACCATGTCCCACGACCCCTCTCCGCACGACGTACGATCCGCCTTCAAACGCGAACTCATTTCTGCCAATCTCTGGCGCACCCGCATCGTCGTCGTCGGCACGGCCTCCATCGCCGGCCTCGTGGTCGTGGCGTTTACCTGGCTGGCCGAGTCGGCATTCGCCCAGTTCAACAAGATCGCCGACTTCGCCTGGTGGGTGCCCCTCATCTGGACGCCGCTCCTGTGCGCCGCCATCGTCTGGGTCACCCGGCGTTTCGTGCGCGGCGCGGGCGGTTCCGGTATTCCGCAAGTGATGGCGGCGCTCGACCCGGCTATTTCCGGCGGTCGGCGGCCCCTGCTCGTATCGCTGAAAATCAGTTTTGCGAAGATCGGCCTGACCTCGGCTGGCCTGCTGGGCGGCCTGTCGCTCGGTCGTGAAGGCCCGTCGGTCCAGATCGCCGCCGGCGTGATGCTCGCCGCGCGCCGCTGGCTGCCGCGCGGCAGCGGCATCAGCGCCCATTCGCTGCTGGTGGCCGGCGGCGCGGCGGGGATTGCGGCCGCGTTCAACACGCCGCTGGCGGGGATCATGTTCGCGATCGAAGAATTGTCGCGCGCACCCGAGCAGCGCAACAGCGGCCTGATCGTCGCGGCGATCGTGCTGGCTGGTCTGATCGCGGTGTCCGTCCATGGCAATGGCCCGCATTTCGGCGTCATCCATCCGGGGCCGATCGGGTTGTCGCTGCTGTGGCCGGGCTTGCTGGCCGCCGTCGTGTGCGGTTTTGCCGGCGGTCTGTTTGCGCGCGTGCTGATCGCCAGCCTGCGGGGCGTCTCGCCCGACCTGCCGACGCGCTGGCGCGCCCGCTATCCGGTGCGCTTCGCACTGGGCTGCGGCTTCCTGATCGCGGTCATCGGCGTACTCAGCGGCGGGGCAACCTATGGCAGCGGCAACGAAGCCACGCGCAGCCTGCTGGAAAACGAAGCCAACGTGCCGGCGGCATTTGCGCTCTTCAAGTTCGTCGCGACCTGGCTCACCGCCTGGTCGGGCGTGCCGGCCGGTATCTTCGCGCCGTCACTGTCCATCGGCGCGGCCATGGGTCAGAACATCGCTTCGCTCACCGGTTACCCGCATGGCGCGGCGCTGATCGCGCTGGGCATGGTGGGTTTTCTGGCGGCCGCCACGCAGGCGCCGCTGACGGCCTTCATCATCGTCATGGAAATGGTCGATGGCCACAGCATGGTGCTCAGCCTGATGGCCTGCGCGGTCGTTGCCAGTACGGTCTCGCGCGTGCTCACGCCGCCGCTGTATAGCGCGCTGGCGACGATCCAGTTGCCGCCGCGCCCGGTTCACCCGGCGAGTCCGGGCGAGCCGCCCGAGCGTGCGCCATGACGCGCAGCCCGCGCCGTAGCGTGGGCGGCATGTCAAATAATTACGTTATAATCCGACCAGGGTGTTCATGCCGCCAGGCATGACAGGATTTGCGCTGGTCGGGCCGCCACGCGGGCCACTACGCGACCACCATGCACCTGCACTTCTACCAGGCTTACGGGCCAACATCCGCTGTCCACGACCCGATCGGCCGCCATGGCCGGGTCTTGCCGTACATCTCGTCACACCTTACGTCATACCCTACTTTCACGAGCGCCCCGGCAGCAGCTGTGCCGCCTCATTCCACACGGGGGTTGCCAGATGACGCCCAAGCACTTTTGGAGATTCACCATGCGCATTGAAAAGCGTCTATCGAACACGTTCAAAGAATTCGCCGCGTCCGGCAAGGCGGGCGGCACGATCCTGATCCTGTGCACCATCCTGTCGCTGATGGTCGCCAATTCACCGTGGGGTGCGCCGTACCTGGCATTCTGGCAGATCAACCTGGCCGGCCTGAGCGTCGAACTGTGGATCAACGATGCGCTGATGGCCATCTTCTTCCTGTTGATCGGCCTGGAACTGCAGCGCGAACTGAACAACGGCGAGCTGTCCGACCTGCGCAATGCGCTGCTGCCGATCATTGCCGCGGCAGGCGGCGTGGCGGTGCCAGCGCTGATTCACTTCACGCTCAATGGCGGCACCCACACCCAGCCGGGCATGGGGATTCCGATGGCCACCGACATCGCGTTCGCGCTGGGCGTGCTGGCCCTGCTGGGCAGCCGGGTGCCGGCGTCGCTCAAGATTTTCCTGACGGCGCTGGCCGTCATGGATGACCTGGCCGCCATCATCGTCATCGCCGTGTTCTATACGGCAGAGCTCAAGGTCGGCTACCTGGTCGGCGCGCTGGGCATGTTCGTCGCCTTGTTCCTGATGAATCGCCGCCTGCGGGTGCTGGCGCTGTGGCCTTACCTGCTGGGCGGCGCGGTGATGTGGTTCCTGATGCTGATGTCGGGCGTGCACGCGACGATTGCCGGCGTGCTGCTGGCCTTCACGATCCCGTATTCGCACACGCAGGACGATCCTGCTTCGCCCGCCCACCGGATGGAGCACGTGCTGCACACGCCGGTCGCGTTCCTGATCCTGCCGATCTTCGCGCTGGCCAATACCGGCATCGTGATCGGCGCTGGCTGGGCCGGCGAACTGATGTCGTCGAACAGCATGGGCATCATCGCCGGTCTGGTCGCCGGCAAGCCGGTCGGCATCTTCCTGTTCACCTTTGCCGCCGTGATGCTCGGGGTGTGCCGCCTGCCGCTCGATCTGGCATGGCGCCACGTGATCGGCGCCGGCCTGCTGGGCGGGATCGGCTTCACGATGTCGATCTTCATCACCAACCTGGCCTTTGTCGGTGAGGCCGAGATCATCAACGCGTCGAAGATGGCGATCCTGGCGGCGTCGCTGACGGCGGGCATCCTGGGCTTCGTGTGGCTCAAGCTGTTCGGCGCGCCGGCCGAAGGCGATACCGATCCGGACACCATGGACTTCGATGACGGCACCACGGACACCGGGCCAGCCCGGACGGCATGACCACCATCCTGCATCCGGCCAGGGTCGTCGTCCTGCTGTTTGCAGGCGCGATCCTGGCCGGCACGCTGCTGTTGATGCTGCCGCTGGCCAGTGCCAGCGGCCAGGGCGCGCCGCTCATGGTGGCGTTCTTCACGGCGGTATCGGCCGTATGCGTCGGCGGCCTGGCCGTGGTCGATACGGGCACGTACTGGTCGGGTTTTGGCCAGGCGTCGATCATGGTGTTGTTCCAGCTGGGCGGCTTCGGCATGATGACGGCGGCCACGCTGCTGGGCCTGATGGTGAATCGCTCGTCGCGCCTGCGCACGCGCCTGATCGCGCAGACCGAAACGCGCTCGCTGGGCATGGGCGACATCGCCAGCGTGGCCCGGGTCGTGCTGACCGTGTCGGTGCTGCTGCAGCTCGTGATCGCCGGCATCCTGTTCGTGCGGCTGCGCGCCGGGTACGATCTGGCGTGGGGCGACGCGGCGTGGAGCGCCCTCTTCCATGCTGTCTCGGCGTTCAACAACGCGGGCTTTTCGCTGCATGCCGACAGCCTTACCCGTTATGCAAGCGATACGCTGGTGCTGCTGCCGATCATGATCGCCATCGTGGTCGGCGGGATTGGTTTTCCGGTGCTGCACGATCTGCGCCACCGCTTGCGCGATCCGCGCCACTGGTCGCTGCACACCAAGCTCACCCTCACCGGCACGTTGTTCTTGCTCGTGGGCGGCTTCGTCACGGTGCTGCTGTTCGAGTGGAACAACGCCGCCACGCTGGGCGCCCTGTCGACGCCCGACAAGCTGATGAACAGCATGTTCATCTCGGTGGCGTCGCGCACGGCGGGTTTCAATACGGTCGACTACAGCGTGCTGACGCCCGAGACCTGGGCGCTGCACTATCTGCTGATGTTCATCGGCGGCGGCAGCGCAGGCACGGCGGGTGGCGTCAAGGTGGCCACTGTCATGATCCTGGTCCTGCTCGTCGTGGCCGAGGCGCGCGGCCAGTCCGATACCGAGGCCTTCGGCCGCCGGGTGGGGATGGCGGCGCAGCGCCAGGCCGTGACCGTGCTGGTGCTGGGCAGCGTGATCGTGGCGCTGGGCACGGTGGCGCTGCTGCGGATCTCGCATTTTCCGACCGATCAGATTATCTTTGAAGTCATCGCGGCCTTTGGCAGCGCGGGCCTTTCCACCGGCATCACGGCCCAGCTGCCGGCCTCCGGCCAGCTGGTGCTTGCCTTACTCATGTTCATCGGCAGGGTCGGCACGATCACCCTCGCGACCTCGCTCGTTCTGGGCAAGCGGCGCATGCCCTATCGTTATCCGGAGGACCATCCAATTGTTGGGTAGAATTTTCACAGAACAGTTCGCTTTTTCGGCGGGCGACAGCGTCGTCGTCATCGGACTGGGCCGCTTCGGCGGCGCGGTGGCGCAATCGCTGATGCGCCTGGGGCACGACGTCATGGGCATCGACCGCAAGGAAGAGCTGGTGCAGCTCTGGAGCGAGCGGCTCACGCACGCCGTGCAGGCCGATTCCACCAACGAGAACGTGATGCTGCAGCTGGGCGTGGCCGACTTTTCGCACGCCATCGTCGCCATCGGCTCGGACCTCGCGGCCAGCCTGATGACGCTGATGGTGCTGTCCGAACTGGGCATCAAGGATATCTGGGTCAAGGCGATGACGCCCGAGCACGGCCAGATCGCGCAGCGCATCGGTGCCCATCACGTGGTCTACCCTGAGGCCGACATGGGCGCGCGCGTGGCCCACCTGATCACCGGGCGGCTGATGGATTTCATCGAGTTCGAAGACGGGTTTGCGATCGCGAAGATCAATGCGCCGGCCGAGACGCACAACATCACGCTGGCCGAATCGCACGTGCGCGCGCGCTTTGGCGTCACGGTGGTGGGCGTGAAACGGCTCAACGAAGACTTCCAGCATGCGCTGGGCGAGACCCGCATCCTGCCGGGCGACCTGTTGATCGTGTCGGGCCCGACCAAGAAGATCGAGCTGTTCGCCGGCGGCGAGAAGAAAGGCAGGAAGCGCTAGGGCCGTGCCAGGGCCCCGGGTCTATGCGACCACTTACTCGAACACTTCCGCGGTAGCGAACATCGTGCCCTTCTCGTCCTTGGCCGACACCGATGGCGGCGCGCTGATCGGCCAGGTAATCGCCAGGCTCGGATCGTTCCAGACGATGCAGCGCTCGTGCTCGGGCGCGTAGTAGTCGGTGGTCTTGTAGACGAACTCGGCCGTTTCGGACAGCACGACGAAGCCGTGCGCGAAACCTTCGGGCACCCACAGCTGGGCCTTGTTCTCGGCGCTCAGGATTTCACCGACCCACTGGCCGAACGTCGGCGACGCGCGGCGCAGGTCGACCGCGACGTCGTAGACGCTGCCGGCGACCACGCGCACCAGCTTGCCCTGCGGCTGCTTGATCTGATAGTGCAGGCCACGCAGCACGTTGCTGGTGGATTTCGAGTGGTTGTCCTGCACGAACGACACCTTGCGGCCTACCGCTTCTTCAAAGCGGGCCTGGTGGAAGCTTTCGTAGAAAAAGCCGCGGTCGTCGCCGAACACGCGCGGTTCGATCTTCAGGACATCTGGAATTGCCAAGCGAGTAATCTGCATCAAAATACCTTTTCATTCAAAACACGCACCAGATACTGGCCGTAGCCGTTCTTGCGCAGGGGTGCTGCCAGTTCTTCGAGCTGCGCGGCATTGATCCAGCCCTTGCGATACGCGATCTCTTCGGGGCATGCCACTTTGAGGCCCTGGCGCTGTTCGATCGTCGCGATGAACTGGCCGGCGTCGAGCAGCGACTCGTGGGTGCCGGTGTCGAGCCAGGCGTAGCCGCGGCCCATGATCTCGACGTTGAGCTTGCCGATGTCCATGTACATGCGGTTCAGGTCGGTGATCTCGAGCTCGCCGCGCGGCGACGGCTTGAGCGTGCGCGCCATCTTCGCGACGTTCTCGTCATAGAAATACAGGCCTGTCACCGCATAATTCGAGCGCGGCGTGGCCGGCTTTTCTTCCAGGCTGATGGCCTTGCCGTCGTCGCTGAATTCCACGACGCCGTAGCGCTCGGGATCCTGCACGTGGTAGGCGAAGACGCTGGCGCACTCGGTGCGGGCATCGGCGCGCTCGAGCAGCTGGTTGAAATCGTGGCCGTAGAACAGGTTATCGCCCAGCACCAGTGCCGACGGCGAATTGCCGATGAAGTCTTCACCGATGATGAAGGCTTGCGCCAGGCCGTCGGGCGACTCCTGCACCGCATACGACAGATTCAGGCCCCAGCGCGCGCCGTCACCCAGCAGTTGCTGGAAGCGCGGCGTGTCTTGCGGCGTCGAGATGATCAGGATGTCGCGGATGCCGCCGAGCATCAGGGTGCTCAGCGGGTAGTAGATCATCGGCTTGTCGAACACGGGCAGCAGCTGCTTGGAGATTGCCAGCGTGGCCGGGTGCAGGCGGGTACCGCTGCCGCCGGCGAGGATGATGCCTTTGCGTTGCATAGCGTTGCTCATAGATTTCCTTGCGCCGACAGTTCGGCGATCAATCGGTTGACATGGTGGCGCCAGTCGGGCAGGCTCACACCGAAATTGGCGCTGAACTTGCTGCAGTCGAGCCGCGAATTGGCAGGCCGCGCAGCCGGGGTCGGGAACGCACTGGCCGCGATCGGCTGCACGGCATCCGGCCCGGCCTTGAGCACGGCGCCATGGCTTTGCGCCTGTGCCAGCACATGCTGGGCGTAGGCATGCCAGGTGGTGGCGCCGGCAGCGGCCAGGTGGTACACGCCCGACAACCCCTGCGCATCCGTGCCCGGTGCAGCGATGCGGTGCAACGCCAGCGCCGTGACGTCGGCCAGCAGCTCGGCGCCGGTCGGCGCGCCATGCTGGTCGGCGACCACGTTGAGCGACTCGCGCTCTTTGGCCAGGCGCAGCATCGTCTTGGCGAAGTTGCCGCCGCGCGGTGCAAACACCCAGCTGGTGCGCAGGATCAGGTGGCGCGCGCCGCTGGCGGCAATGCGCTGCTCGCCGTCATATTTGGTACGGCCATACACCGACAGCGGATTGACGGCGTCGGTTTCGACCCAGGCGCCCTCTTTCGTGCCATCAAAGACATAGTCGGTCGAGTAATGCACGAGCCAGGCATTGCCGGCGGCGGCTTCCTCGGCCAGTACGCCCGGCGAGACGGCATTAATGTTGTGCGCCATGGCCGCATCGCTCTCGGCCTTGTCCACTGCGGTGTAGGCAGCGGCATTGACGATGACGTCAGGCGCAAACGCGCGCACGACGGCGCGCAGCGATTCGGGATCGGTGAAATCGGCGTCGGCGCGGCCCAGAGCGCACAGTTCGCCCAGCGGCGCGAGTGCGCGTTGCAGTTCCCAGCCGACCTGGCCATCTTTACCCAGTAGCAGAATCTTCATGCGGCAGCGTTTTCTGCCGTGTACTGGCGGTCGACCCATTCCATATAGGCGCCGCTGGTGACGTTCTCGACCCAGGCGCCGTTGGCGAGGTACCATTCGACCGTCTTGCGGATGCCCGTGTCGAAGGTTTCGGCCGGGCGCCAGCCCAGTTCGCGCTCGAGTTTGCCGGCATCGATCGCATAGCGGCGGTCGTGGCCCGGGCGGTCTTTCACGAACGTCATCTGCGTTGCGTACGACGCGCCGTCGGCGCGCGGCTGCAGTTCGTCGAGGATCGCGCACAGCGTGCGCACGACGTCGATATTGGCTTTCTCGTTCCAGCCGCCGACGTTGTACGTTTCGGCCAGGCGGCCGTCTTCGAGCACGCGGCGGATTGCGCTGCAATGGTCGGTGACATAGAGCCAGTCGCGGATCTGCTGGCCATCGCCGTAGATCGGCAACGGTTTACCGGCCAGCGCGTTGTGGATCACGAGCGGGATCAGCTTTTCCGGGAAGTGGTACGGACCGTAGTTGTTCGAGCAGTTGGTGGTCAGGACCGGCAGGCCGTAGGTGTGGTGGTAGGCACGCACCAGGTGGTCGGACGCTGCCTTGGTGGCCGAGTACGGGCTGTTCGGTTCATAGCGGTGCTGCTCGGTGAAGGCCGGCGCATCGCTCTCGAGCGTGCCATACACTTCATCGGTCGACACGTGCAGGAAGCGAAAATCCGCCTTGGCTTGCTCGTCCAGACCATTCCAGTAGGCGCGCACGGCTTCCAGCAGGTTGAAGGTGCCGACGATATTGGTCTGGATGAAGGCGCCCGGGCCTTCGATCGAGCGGTCGACGTGGCTTTCGGCCGCGAAGTTCAGCACGGCCCGCACCTTGTGCTCGGCCAGCAGACGCGCCACGAGGGCGCCATCGCCGATGTCGCCGCGTACGAAGTGGTGGCGGCTGTCGCCTTCCAGGCTCGTCAGATTTTGAAGATTGCCGGCGTACGTCAGCTTGTCGAGGTTGACGACGGGTTCGTCATTGTGAGCGAGCCAGTCGATGACGAAGTTCGAGCCAATAAAGCCCGCTCCGCCAGTCACGAGGATAGTCATGCCTGCAGTTCCTGGTAAAGGTATCGGTGGCTGCGCGGCGCCCTGGGCGCTGCGCGAACCTGAGAATTGTCGTGGACGAGCGGCGCTGGCCGCTCATACAGTGTTGCTTCTATTTTATGATGACTAGGTAGCAAAAATGTGACATGTCGCCACATTCTCCGGGCACTATAGGTATTCTGTCAATGCCGGATAGTCTGTAGGTTTCGTTGAGGTAATCCCAACATCTGCCCAGAAAGTATGTCACGCAGATAACCGACCGGCTATGCACAGTCAGTTACATCCCGTTGTCGTGTCTGGTCTTCACAGATTGTGGGAACAACAGGACGAAAAGATTGCCCGTGTCGTCGCTTTCGGCCCGCGCTTCACCCCCGTGCAAATGCATGATTGAGGCGACAATGGCCAGTCCCAGACCACCCGAATCACCTCCCTGGCTGCGCGCCGGGTCACAACGATAAAATCGTTCGAACAGGTGTGGGAGATGGGCGGCCGGGATCGGTATGCCGGTATTGTGCACGGCGATGCTGACCGTTCCACCATCGGCGCAGGTCTGGATCGTCACCGTACCTTCGGCCGCGCCGTAGCGCAGCGCATTGGCCAGCAAGTTAGCCAGGGCACGCCGCACCAGCGCGCGATCGGCAACCAGTTCGCCTGCCGCGTGCACCACGACGCTGATCCCGCGTTCTTCGGCCACGCCTTCGAAATAGTCCACCAGCTGGGTGCACAACTCTGCCAGATCGATCGTTTCAAGCGTGACGCCGTTGGCCGGCTGCTCCGAGCGTGCAAGAAACAGCATGCTGTCGATCATGCGCGCAAGGCGCTCGTATTCTTCCAGATTTGACGCCAGCAGCTGTTCATAGTCATCAACGCTGCGGCGCTTGCGCAGCGCGTGTTCAGTGTGCCCCATCAGGTTATGCAAAGGCGTGCGCATCTCGTGGGCAAGGTCTTCGGAAAAGCGCGACAGCTGGACAAAGCCGTCGGCCAGGCGCGTCAGCATCTGGTCGAGCGCTGCGCCCAGTTACTGCAGCTCCTGCGTTTCTTCCAGCGGTACCGGTGTCAGCTTCACCGCCACCTTCTGCTGCAGGCGCCGCACGTCGACGGCGGCGGCCTGCTGCGCCATCAGCCGCACAGGCCGCAGCGCGCGCTGGCTGATCAGCCAGCCCAGTACGAACGACAGCAGCGCCCCGCCGGCCAGCGCCGCCGCCAGCGTCATGCGGTAGCTGGCCAGCATGCGCTCGCGCTCAGCCAGCATCTTCGCGGCGACCACGGTGAACCGGCGGTTGCCCTGCCAGACATCGACCCAGGCCAGCCGCGCCGCCTGGCCGGTGGCGACATCGGTGAGGCGGATCGATGGCGCGGGTGGCAGGGACGGCAGCGCCAGGCCGCCCGGATTGACAGCGATCAGCAACTGCCCCTTGGCGTCGAGCATCCACAAGGCGTTGTCGCGATTGCCCAGCATGTTGGCGTACAGCTGCGGGCGCCGGCGCAACGCCTCGATACTGGCGCTGTCGGCAACCAGCGCGCGCATGCGATCAATCCGGCCTGCCAGCGCGATGTCGTCGCGCCACGCCAGTTCGCTTGCCAGAGACCGGTACAGGAACACGCCGATGGCCCCCAGCAGCAGCGCGCTTGCCAGGGCAAACCACAGCGCCAGGCGCATGCTCAGCGAACGGGGCGCCAACGCAAGCCTCATGGCGTCTCACCCAGCATGTAACCCATGCCACGTACCGTATGAATCAGTTTCAGTGGATAGGGATCGTCGATTTTCACGCGCAGGCGACGGATGGCCACATCAACGACGTTGGTGTCGCTGTCGAAGTTCATCTGCCACACGTGCGAGGCGATGACCGCACGCGAGAGAACCTCATCGACCCGGCTGACCAGCAGGTGCAGCAGCGCGAATTCCTTGCCCGTCAGGGTAATCCGGTCGCCCTGACGCGTGACCCGGCGGCGCAGCACATCGACCTGCAGGTCGGCGACACGAAATTCCTGCATGTCGCGCGGCGGTCCGCGCCGCAGCAAGGTGCGCACGCGCGCCAGCAGTTCGGCAAACGAAAATGGCTTGACCAGATAATCGTCGGCACCCAGTTCGAGCCCGCGCACGCGGTCTTCGATTGCGTCACGCGCCGTCAGGAACATCACCGGCGTGGCCGACCTGGCACGCACCAGTTGCAGCAGCGCCCAGCCGTCAAGGCCTGGCAGCATCACGTCGAGGATCACCAGATCGAAGTCGAACTCCTCGATCATGTAACGGCCGTCAAAGCCATTGCTTGCCACTTCGACGATGTAGCCGGACTCGCGCAAGCTCTTTTGCAGGTAGTCGGCCGCCTTGCGTTCATCTTCCACAATCAGTATGCGCATTGCCTGGCTCCTTGTGCCGCAATCTTACTGCCCGCCACGCGCCAGATGACAAAACTGTCATCTGGCCGTCATCTGGTTGTCGCCATGCGCTGCGTACCATGCGGCCATTCGAACACCACCGGGATGATTCATGTACCACCAACTGCCTGCAGGTCTGCTGATCGCGTTGTCGCTGGCCTGCACCCAGGCCAGCACCGCCGCCCCGCTGACCGTACCCCACCGCACTATCTCACTCGATGGCGCCAGTCGCCTGCTCGACGCGGCGATGACTGCCTGCCATGCCGACGGCAGAGTGCTGGCCGCCGCCGTGGTCGACCGCGGCGGCAACCTGGTCGCCCTGCGCCGCGACGATGGCGTCGGACCGCACAACACCATCGCTGCCCAGCGCAAGGCCTACACGGCGCTGTCAACCAGAACGGCGACCCGCCTGCTGGCCGCCAATGCCCGCGCCAGCGCCGAAGCAGCCAACCTCAATACCGTCGACACGCTGCTGCTGCTCGGTGGCGGCGTGCCACTGATGGCTGACGGCGAGCTCATTGGCGCCATCGGCATTGCCGGCGCTGGCGGACCGGCCACAGACGAAGCCTGCGCACTGGCCGCAATCGACAACGTGTTCCGCAAGACGCCCTGACCGCTTGCGACATTGACGTTCCGCTTATTTTTACATCCACCTCTACGGAGAACACATGAAATTCATTCAGACCCTGCTCGTTGTTACCCTTGGCGCTGCTGCGCACTGCGCCAGTGCCGCGGCCGCACCCACCGTCGCACCTGCCACCGCGATCAACCCGCTCAGCGTCCATGTCCTCAACCTGCAGGACGGTTTGCCATCAGCCGATGTGGCTGTCACCCTCGAACAACGCGTGGGCGACGGATGGAAGATGCTCGGCGAAGGCGTCACCAATGCCCAGGGCCGCATCCCTGCCCTGTTCCCCGCCGGCGTGGCAATGGTACGCGGCACTTACCGGGTCACATTCAAGACCGGCAAGTGGTTTGCCGAGCACAAGAGCCCGACGTTCTTCCCCGAAATCCCTGTCATCTTTACGGCTGACGGCAGTGTGCCGCATTACCACGTGCCGCTGCTGCTGAGCCCGTACGGCTATTCGACCTACCGCGGCAATTGAATCCGTACAGCGGCAAAGGCTGTCAGCGGCGCGCCGGCACAGAGCATCAGGCGCCTGACGTCAAATCCCGCACCAGGTTGGTCAATACGTCGACCAGTGCTTTGCTTGCCGCTGTGCGATACGCCCCCTTGCGCCAGGCGTAGACGACATGGCGCGACGGCATCGCCGGCAGCAGCGCAACCGCGTGCAGATCGGTATAGGTGGCAGAAATCGGGTTGGGCAGAACTGTGCCCAGTGTTCCCTGACGAACGATCTCGACCAACGCGCCAATGGCATTGACTTCGACGGCGACCTTTGCCTCGATACCATGGGATGCGCAGTACGCATCGATTTGCTGGCGGGTAGCGAATGACTTGTTGAGCAAGACCAGCGGTTCGGTAGCGAACGCCGCCAGCGGCAACGCGGCAGACCGGGCGGCGAGTCGATGACTGGCGGCGGTCACGAAGCCAAGGTGTTCCTCGTACACCGGTGTGTAGTCGAGTTCACCCGGCTGCAGCGGGCTGAAAGCGATGCCGAGGTCGAGTTCGTCGTTGATCAACATCGCTTCAATGTCCTCCTGCGCAATTTCCAGAAAACTGACTGTAACCCCTGGATGCAGTGCATGGAATCGGGCGATCAGCGGACCGATCAGATACAGCGATAACGTCGGCGGCGCAGCGCAACGCAGCACGCCACGGTGTGCAGTGCCGACATCCTGGATCGCGCGGACGCCGGCGTGAAGATGCTGCATGCCGAGTTTGGCGTGGCCCATCCATGCCTCGCCGGCATCCGTCAGGCGCACGCTTTTTCCACTTCGGTCAAACAGCTGGACACCCAGCAATGCTTCGAGCTGCTTGATCTGCTGTGACAGCGCCGGCTGAGACACATGCAGCGCCGCGGCGGCACGGGTGAAGTTGCGATGCTCTGCAACGGCAAGAAAATAGCGGATATAGCGCAGCAGCATGGACGTTCCGATGATTCGTTTTACTTATCGACATCATCGCATATCGGTCTTGGACCTTATGGTTAGGCGTTGTTATATTCGCCGACCGAACAATCTCCTCATTTTTAGAAAGATGTCATCTTGTCGTCCTTTCAGCAATGGTGTCGCGACTTCCTTCCCGCCCCGATTCCAATAGCGCCTCGTGAACAATTGCGCAGCAGCCTTGGCGCGCTGGTCGGGATATTGTTTGCGGGCTTGATTGCCTGTTTTTTCGTCGGGCCAATTGACAATCTGCCTCTGCTGGCAGCGCCCTTGGGCGCGTCTGCCGTGCTGTTGTTCGGCGTACCGGCAAGCCCTCTGGCCCAGCCATGGGCGATCATTGGTGGAAATCTGATTGGCGCAGTCACAGGCGTCAGCTGCGCTTACTTGATCCCGATGCCGCTCCTGGCGGCAGCAGTTGCCGTGGCAGTCACGGTCATGCTGATGTTTTCGCTTTGCTGCGTGCATCCACCGTCCGGTGCGGTGGCAATCACAGCGGTGCTGGGAGGCAGCAAGATTCATGCACTCGGCTATGCATTCGTGCTGTTCCCGATCGGTCTCAATTCTGTCGCCCTGCTCGCCGGCGCCCTTGTTTATCACAGGCTCACCGGGCATCGCTATCCTCACCGCGCAATTCACAAGGCACCTGCGGCCGACCATGACGCGACGGAGATGTTCACACGTGCGGACCTTGATGCGGTATTACGCAGGCGCACCGAAATACTGGATGTCGATGCCGATGACATGGAAGCGGTGCTGGAAGAAGTAGCGCAGGAAAGTCAGCGACGTCGTATGACCATGTCGAATTCGTCCTGAAACGGGAGATGGTTGATCAGTGTGCGTCGCGGCGGAAGGTGCCATGCCACTTCCACCCCCAGGCCGCAACGCATCGACAGCAGCGGCCAGAAAACCTGGCGCTCAGGGCTTGCGAAACACGACCGCATGCTGGATCGGCAGGGACTTGATGCTGCGTTCCCATGTCAGGCCATGCGCCGTGGCTTCACGCCGTATCTGTGACTCACTCATCTTGTGCAGCGGCTTGATTGCGACTGCCGGATCCTCGGCGCGATATTCGACGAAGACAACGCGCCCGCCCGGCTTGAGGGCAGCGACGATGCTGTCGAGGACTTCCGCGGGATAGGCGAGCTCGTGATAGACATCGACCATGATTGCCAGGTCGACGCTGGCCGGCGGCAGTTTGACGGTGGTTTCGCTGCCCAGTACCGAAACCACATTACGCACGCCGCGCTTCGCCATCTGGCTGTCGAGCATGGCGATCATTTGCGGCTGCACGTCGACGGCGTACACACGCCCATTGGGGCCGACTTTTTTCGCCAGCTGCCAGGTGTAGTAGCCGGTGCCGGCGCCGATGTCGGCCACCGTCATGCCGGGCGCCAGCGCCAGGTCCCGCAGCAGCAATGCCGGCCGCTCCTCGTGTGTGCGGCTTTCGCGCTCCAGCCATTGCGCACCCTCCCATCCCATCACACCGGAGATTTCGCGGCCCATGTAGCGCTTGCCGATGCCATCCGGGCTGGGTGCGACACGTTCATAGCGCGTATCGGCGAGCGCTGTTTGCGCCACGGCCTCAATGCTGGCCGACGACAGCAGGGTCAGCGCCGACAGGCAGGCCAGCAGGATGGGGAGCGTACGACGGGTGCGGCCGGTGCGGCAGTTGCTCGAGCGGGTGCGGTGCATGATCGGTTTCCGTAAGAATCGCTGCCTGCAATGGCGCGGCAGGCTTGTCGTGAATGGGAATGATCAGTGTAGCTGCGTTGGCTGTTCGATGTACTTTCCCGTGGCGACTGGCGTCGAACGATGTGCGCTGTTCACAAGGACTCAGCGAATCCGCGAATCGGGCTCGGCTCGTGACACCTGCGCTGTCCACTTGAAGTACACATTGTGTAACGCCACGCTAATTTTTGAGAAAGCTTGACTACCCAAATGCCAAGATATAGTGAGCAGTATATAACTCGCTTAATTGCTCAGCACGGCTACGGGGCTCTGGTGGATCTCGCGGGGATCGCCTCTGGTTCTGAGCTTTTCGTCGCGAAACATCCTTCTGCTGGTTTGCCTCGCCCCATCTTCGTCATCTTCGAGCTGATCACGTGGATAGCGCAGACAGATCGCTCGACCATTGGAGCCTACTATAAGACGACGCCAGTTGCGCAAATGAACTGCGTCTTGGCAACCCTCGACACGCTTGGAGCTGTCGAGCTGTACGATTACGGCACGCAGCATTTGCAAGACAAAGAGGCAAGCTATAAGGTCGATAGTTGGATTTGTGAAAATGAGGCAGCAATCATCGACTGGGCGTTTAATGTTTTAAAAAACCATTCCGCTGAGCTGGCGGCGGTCTGCAACTAGATCGTTTTTGGGGAACCAACGTCAGATATGGATCAGCGGCTGCCTATCGATACAGTCGGTGACTTACCCAGTCCGGCAAACTGTTAAGCTAACGCCAATGGCCCGGTTCGGCCAATTTCAGACTTGAGCACGCATTTTGGTAAAGTATTAATAATATTCAGCAATAAGGAAAGGAGTAATGGTGCAACTTTCTTTAGGCGCTGACATTGCGTGTAGTTGGTTGCGCAATAAATGGTTCTATCCGCTCGCAATCGCTGTTGTCTTGAGCGACGTAAGCCCGCCTCACTTCCAGGATTGGAGGCATCCTCGGCTGTTTGAAAGCGCAGTGCTGTTTGACTTAGCAGTTGTACTGCCCCTGCTCTACTTCTGGTGCTACCACGCCAGAGGGACGGCGGTGATCCTACCCAAGGTAAGTCTAGCTTCGCTCGGCATCTAGACTACTTCACACCTTATTCCTGCTGAACATCAGCATGTTCTCAATTCCACCAGTTGGCTGCGCACGATGGCTATAGCCATACTTGCAATGATCGAGATCAAAATTCTCTTCGGCTTTTACAAGTTAGTTTTTGCATCCAACAAAACTCCGGAGGAAATCGCGAACGAGCTAGCAAAGAATCTTAAACTGCCACTCTGGCCGATGCGTTTAGTCGCCCTTGAGGCACGAGTATTAAGTAACCTGTCTCAATTTTTGAAAAGTCTGCTTCGTCGTCGCTAGCATTGTCGCTTTGCATCATTTAAAATGGCGAAAAAGGATCTAAGGGTGCTTACCGGATAGGGGACGAGCGTCCGTATATGGACGCCTCCTCGTTTGCAAACAATCCGTTTTCAGCCTGTGAGGTACAACTTCTCATGTATATCCGGTCTGGTACTGCTGCATCTGCTTCAGGCGCTGGAACCTGATGGGCTATTCACGCGCTGACCAAGAGCCGGTGAAAACAAACCGTCTTTGTGGAAACTCCATTTGGGCACTAGCGTGCCCTTAGGGCGAGGAGGAGTCCATTCCATTACTTAGGATCGGCAGCTGCCTGTCGATACAGTCGGCGACTTTTCCAGTTCGGCAACCTGCTAAGCTAACGCAAATGGCCGGGTTTGGCCAAAAACGAACGGTATTCAGCTCTTCGATTTTGGAAGGATGTCTGAAAAATTATCATGTTTGACGCGCTCAGACGAGCGTTCCCTAGCGACAACAAGTTCTTGAAATCGACGCAAAGTGAGGTAGCTGTCGAACACGCTTTCCTCGGCATTTTGACTCCGGATAAAAATGTATCGTCTGTTCTCGTCGCTCAGACTGCGTATGAAAGTCGACTTGTCGAAATCCGCGTCTCCAAAGACGATACTTCTACAGACGAGGCATTGCTGCTTGCTGATTCTGCCGTCCGGTCATTAAAGAATATCGACATCCGGGCGAGATTACTATTGGCTGATGACTGCCTCGACGGCTACAACTCGGACTGGAGATTCGGAGACGCTCAACTTGAAGATGGCTCAACAAAAGCATTCGATAAACCAATGCTTTCTAGAGAGGATTTTTGTACGAACGTCCAACTTAAAACCATCGAAATTTGTGGGAATTCCACAATTACGTTGTGGTACAGCGATGACGATATGTTCTGGGGGCATGACCTTTTCGTCACATCTTTTGACGGCTTAAGCTTTGCAGACACCCATGTGTCAATGAGTGGTTAGAAAGTTCGTCCAACGTCCGGATTGGATCGAAACCGGTTTAACGGCGACCGGTCGATTTCGGCCAGAAGCGGACATGGCGGGCAACAGAGGCGCGTTGTCGCATATTGAAGTCTATGATCGACGCCAGATAGATCGATGTGAGATATTAGATGTCGTCAGGTTGGAGCGGCACTGGAGAGCAATCCATTCTGACCTCCTCATCGATAATTTTCTCGAGCGTCATTTAGCGCAAACTAGTTGTTGGGGCTTCACCAGGTTCGGCAAACGGCCGCATGCCCCACGCGCGATCATTATGTCCTGAGTTGCATAAGACCACGTCGCAGTATCAGTTAGAACCTGACCGTGAAAATTCTTCTGGTTAATATCAATGCCATGCGCGAGAAGAATGTCGAGGACTTCGGAAAACTTTTGTGGATCGTTTCCTAGGTCGTACATCAGCTGATGCCAAAGTATGTGTCCAAAATCGTTGATTCTCTGGTCCAGTCCGCCACCTGTCGCGATCAGCTTCTTCATTAGAAGATAGGCGTCTGATTCGCTGTAATAACTCGGCCGATGATCAAGTTCGAGCGCAGTCAGTGGCGTGCGCCCGTTGAGCGGTTCAACGATATCGGCGCCGGCGTCGATTAAGGCAAGCGCTCCGATATAGTTCCTTTCGTCGATCAGCGCAATGACCTGACGTGCATTTGGACTATTAGAATAAATTGGCGCCAGCGTCAGGGTGGGCAAAGGCTTGGCAGCATTTTCATCCTGCGTTTGTCTGGCGCTCGGCAGAGCCGATATCCTTGTCACGCTCTCTGCCTCTGCTCCAGTTGGCATGGTGGGACTTGCGACAGACAACTGTTGGGCCGTACCCGCCGTACCGAAATACGGGATTGCCAGTACAGCGATCACTCCAACGAAGCTGCAAACCGCTGCTCCGATCGCCGTTACCCTCAACAATTTGACAGCTAGATGGCCGGCTACAACAGCCGTTTTACATAGCGCGGCGAAGATGCCTTGCAGCGCGGCAAAGACGCCTTGCAAGGCAGCGAGTACCAGCAAGATGTCGATGATGAGGACAACGGGAATCCCGACTACGCTCGTGAAGCCGATTAGGTTGAACAGGGCGATGAAGCCCCAGCGTACCAGCCGCCGGGCGATGAATTTCGCGAAAAGATCAGCTAACATCGTCGTGTTGTAGAGTGTCCTCGTTCAATCTACGACAAACGTGTCTCTGGCGATATTCCCGACCGTGTTCGTTGTCACCGAATCAAAGGTCGCGCCGACGAAGCCGCCAACCAACGGAATTGCCTTGCCGATGTTAATGACGCCGGTCTGGCCGAACTTAGTTAACAAGCGGAACCCAACTGCTTGGTTGATGCGCTTGATGACTTCCACCGAAATATTTTTAACCGCCTTTTCAGTCAGCTTAGTGCCGAGTTTGATACCGACTTCCTTAGCGATATCTTTCGCGGCATTGCCGCACAGGCAAGCGTAGACAAGCGCCTTGACCCTATCGCTTTTTAGATCGTGCCCGCCCATGTGCGCAATTGCCGCGATCATGCGCACTTGAACGTACATAACGCTCGAAATGTTTGCTGGTATTGTCACTGGCATTAATGCAATGCCTCCTAGTCCGTTTACAAAGCCAGACGTGCCGGCCTTCGTATTCTGCCATCGGATCAGCGAGTTGGTCCGATCGCGCAGCGTACCTTTGCCCTTCAAATAATCCTCTGCCATCTCCTGCGCGGAATCTAGGCCGGGAATGCCGTTTACGGCCTTGTCGTAGGTCCAGTCCAAGACCTGCATAAGTTTCGATTCAGTTACTTCGTTTGACATGCTGTTAGCCGCACCATGATTTTTTCCAGAACTATACAATACCACAAGTAAATATTCCATAAAAGAAATATTATTTGCTGACTTACCCATCATCGGCTTGCATAGCGGCGCCGGCTAAAGCAGCGAGGTGCACCTCTTCAGTACGCGCGTTTATGGAATGTTTTTCCAAATTCGTGGTAACTGAACGTCTGCAATAGGTCGCTTCCTACCCTTCATGAAAGTCCGCGCCTTTCTCCGCCTTAGTGACCTGATATGCTCAGGCGAACGGCTAGGTTCGGCCAAAAGTAGACCTATTGAAAATTCAGCCTTCCGTTAGACCCGCAACGCAGCCTTACGTTCGCCGCCGACTCGGCGCGCCGACCCGTCCCACGCCAAGCACACTTCGTCCGCTCAGGCAAATCTGGGCGCAGCCGTTTCTGTACAAACTTTGCGAGATCACCTACAGTGCGTAGCGATCGCCACTTTGCCTTGATTCGATAATGAAGAAATGCACTGCCCGCGCCGCCGCTCGCGCGCTGGGATTGCGGACCTACCGCAACAACACACCCTGCCGCGAAGGCCACGTCGGACCACGCCTCACAAGCAACGGCAGCTGCGAGAAGTGCGCCAACATCAGCGATGCCAAGGCCAAGGCTACCAAGCGCGCGCTGAACGCGGCGCGCGTGGGGGAGCGCGAACAGACGCGCTTAGCCAGCCTGGTACTCTGCACCCTGGAAGAGGCGTACGCCGCAAGCCGGATGCGCTACTTCACTGGGGAGCCGTGCAGCGCCGGCCACGTGGACGAACGCTACGTCCGGGGGGGGCACTGCGTGACCTGTCATCGCCTGGCGGCCCGTGCTGAGCGGGACAGGCTGCGCCAGGCGGGCTTGCCCACGCGCGCGCCGAAGCGCCCGGCGGCCGGTCTGCGGCCCGACGACCCGGATGCGAGCATGCGGCGGGCCGCGGCGCTGGCGGGACAGAAGCGTTACATCTCGGTGCGCCCGTGTCCGCGTGGCCACGTAGGCACCCGTTATGTCCTGAGCGGCAACTGTGCGGTGTGTCCGCTGCGCCCCCGAAGCCGCCGTGCGAGGCCGCTCGGCCTTGCACCTGAGGCGATCGAGGTGGTTAATGCACGGTGGCGCGACACACCCCTGATCGGCCGCCTCGCAGCCCGGGCGCAAGGGGCGGTGCGCTACTTCAACGGCAGCATCTGCCCCGAAGGCCACCGAGCGCCGCGCTACATCCACAACAACGAGTGCGTGGCTTGCTCGGCCGCGCGCAGCCGCCACCGCTACCACGGCGACTCGCAGTACCGGCGCGCTTTCATTGCCTACAACACGGCTTATAACCGACGCCCTGATGTGAGCGAGCGCCGGCGCGTGAAAGCTAGCGAATACAACCGTCGGCCGGAGGTGCGCTCGCGCCTGCTCTGCCGGCTGCGCGATGACCCGGTGCAGGCGCTGCGTTGGAACATGCGCACCGCACTGGCGAACGCGATGCGCAAACGGGGCGGCCGCAAGGACCGGCACCTTGAAGCGGCGCTGGGCTGCAGCGTGGTCGAGTTCATGCGTCACCTCGAGCGCCAGTTTCTTCCCCGCATGGGATGGCACAACCGGGCCCGCTGGCACGTCGACCATATCGTGCCACTGTCGAGCGCGTGCACGTTGGAGGAGGTGGTCGCGCTGTTTTGCTTCACCAACCTACGTCCGCTCTGGGCGGCCGACAACCGCGCCAAGGGCAGCCAGCGGCTGTTCCTGCTGTGACGGCGATATAGGAGAACGGCGCGCGGTTCTCGGCATGCTACGACACACATGAACGTCCGTTATGGGTCGGGAGCCGCCTGTCAGGTCGTTGTTCGGCCCCTCTAGTCGGCGGGTATCTGTTCGACTGCGAGAGGCAAAAATCCTGAGACAGCGGCACCACTTGTACTATGGTGTTGAGCTAAACCAAGGTTCAACATGCAAGACTTGTCAAAATTTTCGATTAACCAGCTTCGTGCGCTGGAGGTGCAAATAATCGGTGAGCTGAAAACCCGCCACTTCCTCAGCATCAGCCAGGCGAGGCCAGAGAACAAATCCTGCATATCGCTCGTAACGCCGGCATATCTGTCGAGCAGCTCGTCGCTATCAAAACGCCGAAGGTTTTGGGAGTAAGCAAGGTGCCAATAAAGTTCCGAAACCTGGATGACGCCATCCAAGTATGGAGCGGTAGCGGGCGCCAACCAGTCTGGGTCAAGCATCGGATCGAGTCCGGCAGATCATTAGAAGAAGCTCGGCTCTAAACGACGGGTGGCCGGTGTACCATCCAGTCGCGATGGACTGGTATCAACCACAGGAATCGACCTTATCGCCTTCACGACTGCAATGCGAAAAAATGCCCGCGCTGGGCGGGCAAATCCAGATCTCTTTGGAGAGAGTTGGAAGAGACTACTTCAGTATGCTGCATTGCAGCAGTATCGTCTAATTTATTGTTTTGATATCGGTCATACAGGTAAATGAGGCACAGGATTGGGTTTTAGAGGCCAGCGCCGCGCGCGCAGCGCGCGATGCCAGCAACTCTCAGGATCAATCAAAAAGGCCTCCCCTGCGGGGGCCTTTTATTTTGTCCGGACGGAGAGGCGAAGATTCCAAGAGTTGGACCTACCGCCCCCTCCGAATCGCCCATTTGCTGGTGCAACGCGCCAGCGCACCATACCAGCATGCCGACACGCAGCGCTTTATTCCATGATCTTTCCCGACTGATCATGGCTGCAAGCCGAGCTATTGAACGACGCAAGAAAAACGCCGCTTCCGGGGACTGTTCCAACAACACACTGCTTACCCAGATTGTTATTGTTAGGATCGCCATTGCTGTACCGGACCTGATATTCCCAGTCCGATACAACGGAGCCGCCGAAGCCAAATACCGCACGGGCTGTCGCATTGATCCACACCTGCGCTCCATTGGTAGCAAAGAAGCTAGAACAGTTACGCCGGTTCGAGACCCTTCCCGATTGGGTGGGTACGCCTAAGACATCGATCGCGGCCGATATCGGCACTGCCTTAGGAACGAAGGAGCTGAACAACGGTGTGCCCCGTTCGCCAGGAGGTTCACCCTGATTAGCACAGGTGGCGGAATTTCCAGCAGACGTAGCCGGGAAAGTAGGCGAAAAATTGGAGAGTATTATTTTTGCAGGAAGCAGCTCCCAGTTGGGAAAGGTCGTGTTCACATAAAGATTGACAGTACGCTCATTGCACGAGATACGGCGGGCCGGGACAACATTTCTCGATATCGCGGCGAGCTCGGTTTCGAAATCATTCAGTCCTGCTGGATCGAACAAAGAACTGTTGACGTAGTAGCACAGCACCTCGAAGTCGGAAACGGATTTCTCATCGAGGGAGATTTTGGTCGCATTGGGGTATTGCGTCAGCAGATCATACGATGGGCTTTGGCCGCCGCTATGGTCGAACTTCAGGTCAAAAGGCGCGCGCTTAGACGGGTCGCCGATAAATCCATCACCATTGAGGTCAAATGGGGAAAACGTCGCCTCAATGGGAGCAGGCGGCGCTGGCGGATACGCTGTCGGAAATATATGTTGCAGAAACTCTTTGGCGTGCACGATATTGAAAACTTTGCCCACGACTGCAGCGTTAGGCTGCAGCAATCTGAGCCTGGTCGGCGCGTCGAAGGTATTCTCGCCTGACGCGGTATCAAGATTGAGCAAGGCTGCAAACGCATCGATCATCGGCTTTCCCGCACACGGGTCAGGCGTTGTCGCCGATGGCGCATAGGCGGTGTTCTTGAACGTGTTGATTAATGCTGTCGAATCCAGTGTCGGCCGTACCGTGAGCAGCCATGCGGCCAGACCAGCAACCTGCGGCGCCGCCATCGATGTGCCGGACATGAATCCGGTGGTGGACACGCCGGTAAATGAAAATACGTTCGTTCCAATTGCGCCGATATTGCCATCGATATTGCTGCTGTTACTCAGGCACGCAGGTGTCGGGCGCTGCCCCGACACGAGGGGAAGTGCAAGCTGGCGGTTTTCAACGACCAGACCATTGCGTAACGGAGGCAGTGGCCCCGTGCCATCGGTCAGCACCGTGAGTGCGGAGGCGTTCCAGTAACTGGCTTTCGCCGCCCGTCGACCGTTGTTATTCCCCGCCGCTGACACCTGAATGACCTGGCCTTGATAGTCGAATGGCTGCGTGGTTGGCAACAAGGGCCAGATGTTATCGGTAAATTTTCGCCATCCAAGAGCGTGTCCATTCACGGTGGAATCAGCATACTCCGGACAGCTTGGCTTGGAGTTCACGGTGCCATTACAGTAGCCTAGGCTAATGTTGATGACGAAGCGTTTCCACGGGTTCTTCAAAATAATCGATTTGATTCTGGCTTTCATAAAATCGAAGTAATTCACCGCTACCTGTATACCGCCGATTGTGAGGAAGTATGCTTTGTTGGGCGAACCTGCCGGCACCGCCAGATCGATGGCGTGTAGGGGTGTATTAATCGGCAGTACCCCGGTTACCTTGTCGATTGCGCTCGATGAGCCGCCAAAGCTTCCTGCGACAATGCCGAGCACATGATAGCCATGCGCCTCACTTGCCGTGACCGCGAAGTCGGCACTGTTTGCAGTGCCACTCAAGGCTTGCAAAAAAGCGGCTGTCGCGCCAGCGCCGAACTTATCGACGACAATTACTTCGACCTCGGAATGGAATGCACTTGTATCGAACAAAGGTCCTGGCCACGCGGCAGCGACCCGCGCTGCGGTCTGGTGAAGCAGATTGACCGTGCCTGACGCATCGTTCGCTTCAGCAGGGGTCACGTTACTTGGAAGCGCCAAGGTTTGCGGAATCAGGATGCGGTCCACGGTATCAAATGCACCGCTGGCCATCAGGCTCGACGCAATGGTATCGAGCGTTGCTGCGTCACCAGGTGACGGAAGCTGCAGCGATACCACGGGATTTTTCAGCTGTGAGAACGCAATGCGCGCGCCGACTGCGGTAAGCGCCGCATTGACCTGCTGTACGGTTGCCGTGGCGCGAATGACAGCCTGTAGCTCTTTCGAATAGAACTCGGCATTGGACACCGGGTCGATAGCAGTCACCAAATCCATCTGCGTGCGCGGTGCGGCGTATTCCTGCAGCAGGGAAACGGCAATGCTGCCTGGCGCTCCGATGATCAAGGTACCGGGCGCGCTGGTTACCGGGGGATTTGCGCTGACCTGCCATGAGAGCGCACTCTGTGCGAAAACGAATGCACGGTCGTGGCGCAGTGTGATCGTGTCAGCTGGCGTCACGCTTGAATTGGCGGCGATGCGTGCTGCCAGGACTGTCCCATCCAAGATCATTGTTCCTGAGCCAACGCCAGTCAGATTGGCAACCACCCCAGTATGGGCGTCAGTGCCGGTATTTTTAATTGTGACTTGAAACACGTAATCAAACACCGTTCGACTCACACGGGTTTCGGACATTTTTGTCAGCGTGACTACTTTCAGGTCAGCAGTCGGCAGCACGGTAACGGCTGTCGCAGCCAGTTTCGCCGATTGGCTTTCCGAGACGGATGAAACCTCTCCGCCACAACTCGTTATGCCCGCAACAATCGCCAAGCCAATCAGCGCTCGATAAATCCGCAACATGTGCTTGTTCAGATTCAACGTCATTTCGTACTCCTTGAAGGCTATTCGACTAGAAAGAAAACGTTGGGGTGTACTAATGAATTACATGCGGATATGACGGCGCAAGGCCAATAGGGACGCCAGGATAAAGATCGACAGTGCGCTCGGTTCCGGCACCGGCACGGGCTCATCGAATACCGTGGTCGTTCCAGTGTCGATGGTGGCGAAGGTCATTGGATCGACGATATCGAAACGTTGATCGGACGGTTTTCCATCGCCGAGAAACGTGAAGGAAACCGAGAACCCGCCAAGTGACGAGCCCGATGAAATTCCATCCACGAGCGAGAGCGCATCAAAAAAACCATCCGCAGGAATACCGCTATCCGGAGAAATCGCGAGTGCATCCCATCCAGCAGGCGCCGAGATTACGGCAAGGTTGGCATAGCTCCCTGACTCGAAAAACGTGGTGAATTCAACAATGGTCGGATCGCCGATTTCAGCAACTACGCGGTAGTCGTATCGCCACTGCGTTCCCCCCAGGGAGACCGCGTTATAGCTGACGACTGCGGCCGACGCCGTGGATGCAAACGTGAGACCAAAAGAAAGAGCCAAGGCCAGGCACAGGAAAATAAAGTAGGTACGAACACCGGCAACCATGTGGTGTGTGCATCGGAGGTCGTGCTGTATTGGGTTCAGTAGGAACGATCGCATGATGGTAATCCTCTATTTGAATGGGCGGGAAAACGAGGAGTGGCCGATGGAAACATCGCCCCGCTGCAGGGACAAGTACGAATCCATGTACGCGATCGGTATGCATCAATCATTCCAGGCGTATGACGATTTTAAAAAACAAGTAGTTACAAGGAGCCTATAAATAAAATGTAAGCTTTCTCGACATGTCCCGCGACGATATTGATGCAATTAGGAACACCAAGGTGCAGCGCGCCATTGGTAATTGCAATTGATGACATACACTGAAGTGGAAACTCTGGCATCGCTGACTGGTCCCAGTGGCCTTCGACCTAGTGGACATCGCCACCGTTTTTTATGGCTGGACGAGGTTAGCCGGAGTGCCATTCGTATACCGGAGCCAAGGTTCTAGCTGTGCTGAACGCTGCTGCGGAATGACTGGTTTGGGCCGTGACCGGCCTATGGACCGACCACAGGATTTCCAGCCTTGCCACCTGCTATGCTGGGCCGAACGGCCGGGTTGGCCAGGAGCGGTCCTTCGCACCGGTCGATGTCGACACAATCTGGTTGTCGAAAACTATACTGCGTAGTCAGCCATAACGAGTGCTGGAGATGGGATGTTGTCCAAATGATGATTGCGGCAGGCGCTTTTTTGATGGGCCTTGGAGGCCTTTACGTTGGGCAGAGCATTGAGGGTGAAATGTCTATGCCCGCGATGATTGCATTCGCTATCGGCATCATTTGGTTGTCGCAGGCGCCTGTAGTTGCATTGCGTGAGCGCGTACGCGAACTAGAATCGAAGTTGGGCGGCAGCTCGTCGGTTGACAACGCATAACCGTTCACTCTGGGGTCGGTAGCGGCCTATCGTGACAGTCAGTGTTTTTTCAACGCAGGCAACCTGCTAAGCTGACGTGAATGGCTAGGTTCGGCCGGGAGCGGACCTAACCTGAGATCGTGAGAGGACACTGATGAAGAAAGAATTTGTCTTTTGCGCTTTGTCTGGTCTTGCCTTGAACGCGGCGGCTCGACAAAACGACTGTACGATTGTTGGCACCCGTCTGAACGAGCTAGCCAGTGCTGACCAACAAGTGCGACAAGAGTGGAGCTTGCTTGAGCAAGATGCCAAAACGACGCCTGCCCAAAGAGATGCTTTACAACAGCGATGGCGCACTATCGATGGTAAGAACCTGAAGCATTTCAAAAAAATCATTGCGGCCTGCGGATGGCCTAAGACAAGCAAAGACAGCCACAGTGCTTGGTTGTTGGCTCAGCATGCCGACAGCGACATTGCATTCCAATGCCTTGCAAAAGAACTTCTTGAAGCCTCTGTCAAAGCCGGTATTGCAGCGCCGCGAGTTCTTGCCTATCTTGCTGACCGCATCGCTGCCAATGAGGGCCATACACAAGAATATGGAACCTAGTTTTTGCAAACGGATCGCTGCCATTTGGTACTTGACCCTGTCGATAACCGGCAGCTGGTGAATCGCCGACGTTTGGCTATTGGACTGCAAAGCCTTGAGGAATATGAGGCCGAGGGACGCCGGCGGTTTATCCCATCTGATTGTGCAAATTCTGCAATTGAGCGCAAGACTCAACGACTGCTCTGAGTCGAAATCGGACTACTGCACACCTGCTTGCCCTGCCGACTATGGTCAAGCTTTATTGTTGAGGCAACTAGTGCATACCGCTGTGCCGACGTGCGCTGGCAGACACTACTTGCACGAACACGATGCCGTAACACGCCTGTTCCAGCGATTACTTACGGCAGCCTTCATTATTCGTCCATAGCAAGACGTGCGTACGCCTACGCAACGGTCGTAAGATGGCCTTGCTGACCCTGCACAGCAGGCGCCGCGCGCAGTAGCGCTTCGATGGCGTCCGGCGCCACCGGCCGGCTGTAGCAGAAGCCCTGCATCTGGTCGCATCCGTGGGCCAGCAAAAAGGCGAGCTGGTCCGCCGTTTCGACGCCTTCGGCAATCACGTTGAGCTTCATCGAGTGGGCCAGGCCGATCACGGCGTCGACAATGGCGGCGTCATCGGCATCGTCGATCAGGTCGCTGACGAACGAGCGGTCGATCTTGAGGCTGTGGATCGGGAAGCGTTTCAGACTGGCCAGGCTCGAGTAGCCGGTGCCGAAATCGTCGATCGCCAGTTGCACGCCCATCGCCGCCAGGCGCGCCATCGTGGCTGTGGCCGCCACCGGGTTCTGCATCAGCACGCTCTCGGTGATTTCCAGCGTCAACGCGCGCGGGTCGCACCCGGTTTTCTCGAGCAACACGGCGACGCGCTGGGCCACGTCCTGGCCCAGGAACTGGCGCGCCGACAGGTTCACGCTAACGCGTACCGGCGGCAGGCCGCCCTGCTGCCAGGCCACTTGCTGGGCCATGGCGGTTTCCAGCACCCACTCGCCGATCGGCACGATCAGGCCGGTTTCTTCGGCCAGCGGGATGAAGTCGGCCGGCGACACCATCGGCTTGCCCAGCGGCTGCCAGCGCAGCAGCGCTTCGACGCCACCCAGGTGGCCGGTGGCGATATCGACCACGGGCTGGTAGTGCAGCACGAATTCGCGGCGCTGCAGCGCGCGTTGCAGCTCGCTTTCCATGCGCAGGTGAAGCGCGGTCTGCGCGCCCATGTCGGCCATGTAGAAGCTGAAGCCGTTGCCGCCCTCGCCCTTCGAGCCGTACATGGCGCTGTCGGCGCACTTGAGCAGCGTGGCGCTGTCGGTGCCGTCGCGCGGGTACATGGCGATGCCGATCGAGCCGGTCGGGAACACCTCTTGCCCGCACAGCAGCAGCGGCTGGAACAGGTTGTCGAGCAGCTTGCGGGCCACGCGCGCGGCGTCGGTCTCCCCGTTCATCTCGGGTAGCACGACGACGAATTCGTCACCGCCCTGGCGCGCCACGGTGTCGCTCTCGCGTAGCGAACTCGACAGTCGGCGTGCGATCTCGACGATCAGCTGGTCGCCCGCGTCGTGCCCGAGCGTGTCGTTGACGTGCTTGAAACGGTCCAGGTCGATGAACATCACCGCCACCTGGCTCCCGGCGCGGTGCGCGTGGGCAATCGCGCGCTCGAGCCGGTCCTGCAGCAGCACGCGGTTCGGCAGGCCGGTCAGGGCGTCGTGGTTGATGACGCGCAGCAGCGCTTCTTCGGCGCCCTTGCGGCGCGAGATGTCTTCCACCACCGAGATGAAACGCTGGTTACCATAGGCGTCGCGCATCGTCGAGACACTGACATTGACCCAGATCGGCGTGCCGTCGCGCCGCAGCAGGCGCCGCTCGCGCTGGTAGTCGCTGATCTCGCCGTCGCGCAAGCGTTTGACCAGCGTCAGCTCGTCCGGCAGATCGTCCACGTGCGTCAGTTGCTGAAAGAAGCGCTGCAACAGTTCGATTTCGGTGTAGCCCAGGATCTGCGCCATCTTGCCGTTCACGCGCAGCAGGCGCCCGTCCGGACCCAGCAGCACGATGCCCACCGCTGCCTGGCTGAAGGTCAGGCGGAAGAACTCCTCGCTCTCCTGCAGGCGCAGGCGCGCCTTGCGGCGGAAGGTGATGTCCTGGCCGATCAGCAGCAGCATGCAGCCACCGGGCTGCTCGGTGCGGCGGATATTGAATTCGAGATGGCGCACGCCGTCCGGGTGGCCTTCGAGCGAGACGAGCACGTGGTCTTGCGGCATGCCGGTGTCCAGTGCAGCGCTGACGCGCGCGGCCAGGCCGGCGTCGGGCAGCCAGCGCGCGAGTGGATGGCCGGCGCTGGCCGATTCTTCCGGTGCGTCGATCAGCTCGGCCATCATGCGGTTCATCGAGCGCACGCAGCGCTCGGCGTCGATGACCAGCAAACCTGCCGGCATGCCGTCGATCACTTGCTCGAGGTAGTTGCGGTTGTGACCAAGCAGTGCATGGGCGTCACGCAGCGCATGCGCTTCGCTGGTGTCCCAGGCGAATTGGCCGGTTGTGGCGCCCAGGTTGGTTGCCGCAAAAGCTTGCGGTGCGGAAGTCTCATTCGGCTGGATCATCATGGGAAGCACCTGTAGCTATGCAACGTAATCGAGTGTTATTTTTTGTTGGATACGATTGTTGCATAATAGCAAACTAAGCCTGCTCAGGCGATGGTTGTCGCTCCTCTGTTGTTATTTCGTATGAGATTTTTGTGTAGCAGAAGACACGATTCAAGCTCGCCATCGCCTGGTGCTGCAGCGGCTCAATGTGGGCAGAGAAAATAAGGTGAGAGTTATCCGGTCCAACCCAACCGGAGTCCACCATGCATCCAGGCTTTCTGCTGTCGCGCGCCGCTGGCGCACTCGCCGTTGTGTGCAGTGCTGGCGCGGCGCATGCCCAGGTCAACGTCACGCTGAGCCCGGCGCAGCCGGCGGTTGGTCGCGGCGACAACGTCCTGGTGAGCGTCACGCTGACCAATACCTCGAACACGGTCCAGCACCTGCTGCGCTGGCGCACGCCGCAGCAGGTGCTGGAGGCGCCGCTGTTCGAGGTGCAGCGCGACGGTCAGCCGGTGCGCTACCTGGGCCGCCGCATCAAGCGCGCCGCGCCGGGGCCGGCTGATTACCTGCAACTGGCCCCAGGCGCGGCGCTCACGCACACGGTCGAGCTCTCGCGGTTCTACGAGATGACCATTACCGGCAACTACACGATCCGCTATCGCAGTCCGGCCATGCCGTCGCCGGGCACGACCGTCGGCGCGGTGGTGGGCGAGCTGGCCTCCAACCCCGTCACGATCTGGATCGACGGCCGCCTGCCGCGCGGCAGCAGGACGACGATCCTGCCGGAAGCAGCCGCCCCTGCCACGGGGTTTGCCAATTGCAGCAATGCGCAGCAGGAGCACCTGGTGACGGCGATCGACGCCGGGCGCGCGATGGCGGCCGACAGCCAGACCTACCTGACCTCGGGGGCGCCATACGGCGCGCGGTATGCGATGTGGTTCGGGGCGCAGGACGCTGCGCGCGGCGCGAAGGTCGTGGCCAATGTCACGGCGATCAAGGATGCGTTCGAGAACAAACCCCTCAAGATCGACTGCGATTGCGACGAACCGTATTTTGCCTACGTGTATCCGGCGCGGCCGTACACGGTCTGGGTGTGCAAGGCGTTCTGGGCCGCAGCGGCGACAGGGACCGATTCGCGCGGCGGCACGCTGCTGCACGAACTGAGCCACTTCGACGTGGTGGCGGCGACCGATGACCACGTGTACGGCCAGGCTGCGGCGGTGGAGATGGCGCGCAGCGCGCCGCAGCGGGCAATCAACAACGCCGATTCATATGAGTATTTCGGCGAGAACACGCCGCGGCAGGCGACTGCGGCCAAGGCTGCCGGGGAGTGATCGACATGCAGAACAGGATGAACGAGCGACGCTGGATCTGGATGACTCTACTCTCAGTGATCGCGCTGCTTTGCGGCAGGTGGTTGTTCGGAGAACATGCTGCCAGTGGTCGCGAACGCGACTGGCAAAGGAAAACGCAGCAACTCAGACTATTGGAAGCTGGTACATCCGAACAATCCCGGCGCGAATATGTACTTGAAGTGCTGGGGTTAGGTGTCACAGTTGAAAAATACCGCCAGGGCACACTCTGGCATGCGTTGCAGGAAGGTGGAGCGTATAGCAGCATCCGTGAAGCTGATCCCAAAAAATATCCATGGAGCGGGCTCGACAAGATCGGGCAAACAGGTGGCCGCGCCTGCGACGCACTGGAAAATGGCGCCGACTCATCTCCCATGTTTTGGGGCGTGCCATCCATGTATGCAGGTGGGCCAATTAATAATCCAGTGGAGCAGCCAAGTGCAGTCAGGCCAATGCCCGGCCTTGCATCAAGCGCAGATGGTACTGGCATGGCATGGCACCTGTTCGTCACTGGACCGTGGCAACTTGGGGAACGACCCGATCAATTATTGGAACAGGCATTCGCGTTTTTTGATGCACACCCCGATCTGCCCTATCTTGTGCTACTGGCCAACGACGATGAAGCTGATCGCGACAATATGCAGCCACCCGGCAGCGCCCCCCTTGTCCGTGATGGCTACTACATTCCCAAATACTCCGACGCCAGTGCCGTCTTCGTCCTGGCCCGGCGCGAGCGGGTCGAGCCGTTGCGGCCGTATGCATGGAATGATCCGGACAACGACTACCTGCAAGAAACCCTGCGCCGCATGTACATCCGACTTGAACAAACGGTACCCATGCGCCCGGAACTGAAAGCCGAATGGCCCCACATCACCAGACAACCCACCGTCGACGAATGGCTCCCCGCCGCCGCCAAATTCGCCAAACACCCCGTCTTCGACCGCCCCGAAAGCACTCTGCTCGACGACTACAAGCGCTGGGCCAATCCGCCTCCGAAAGACTGGAAGCCCACCCCCTGGTTCCCGGTCCCGTGGAACCGCAATCAGCTTGCCGCCTTCGACGCCCTCCCCTCGATGGGATTCATCCACCGCCCCGTGTTCGTCAAGTTCGAGGATGAGCAAGGCAAGCCGGTCAAGCGCCGCGACGCGCGTCAAACGCTGCTGGAAGCCGGCTGGCAGCAGGCGCTGCACACGCTGCCCAAAGCAGAGCGCGCTGCAGGCCCGGCGCGCATCATCGCCGCGTTCAATCACGACACCGAACAGAAGATCGCGCTGGCAGGCACGCTGCACGCGTATGCCGCGCAGGGTGGCCCCGACATCGACACCGGCAAGACGTCACAGTTCATCGATACCGACCAGCGCATGGGCAATACCGGCGCGGCGACCTTCTTCGTCCAGATGGCGGTGGGCGTGATGGGCAGCTACATCGACGGCGGCGCCTCGGCCGCGATCAACCTGCGCGACCCGACCGGCGCCAGCATCGTGTTCATCAGCCCGCCGAGCAAGGAACGGCGCGAGGCGCAAGGGGCGAACATCTTCAAGCATATCGTCCAGCCGTCGATCGACCCGGACAACTACAAGCCACCGACAGTGGCGTCGGTACTGGGCGCAGACGCCATCCCCGAACACGACACCCCATCCGACTGAATCACCGTCACAAGAAAGGCTCAATCATGCGCAATATCATCAGGCTCGGCGACGCCACCTCGCATGGTGGCAAGGTCCTCAGCGTCAGCGCGCGGCATGTCAGGGTGGGCGGTATTCCGGTGGCGTGCGTGGGCGACACCTGCAGTTGCCCCGTCAAAGGTCACAATGGCTGCAAGATCGTCAGCGGCTCGGCGCAGCACAAAATTGACGGCAAGTCGATTGCCTTCGATGGCGACAAGACGAGTTGTGGCGCGACCCTGATTGCCAGCGCCACCAACTGCAAAGCGCCTTGAATCAGCGCGCGGCCATCCTGACCGTGTGCGAAAACTTCACCGGTAGCGCCGGGCTGCTCTTGATGCCGCCCGCGTCAAGCTTGCGCAAATCGGTCACCCATGGGCCGGCATAGCGGATCTCGTAACTGTGCTGGCCCGGCTTGAACGCATAGGCCTGGGTGATGTCGAGCGTGTTCAGATAGGTCGTCTGCGGCTTGACCTCGAGATAGTCGGCTGGCCCGAGCGGACCGCGCTTGACCATGCGGCCCGTGTAGGCGACCGTGTCCGTCAGTGAGCTGAGCGCAAAACGGGGGGCGCTCAGATCGTCGCCCAGCGCGATCTCGCGCGGGATCCATATCGGTACATCGCCCCGGTTCTCGATCAGCACCCGCACCTTGACCTTGCCGGCCCCGGTTTCCACTTCGAGCCGATGCTGGACGTTCACCTTGGCCTCCACGGCCTTGACCACGCCAACCAGGCCGACCAGCGACAGCACCATTGCCAGCTTGGCCGCCGGCGAGCTTCGTTTGACATGCATTGCGACTCCTCGAGGATTCACGGCAGGCGTCACCCGCGCGACGCTGCCTGTCGATTATGACATGATTCCTTCAATACATTCACGGAAGTATGTTACCGCCGGTCTCGGGCAGCGCCGCCAGGATCATCACCGCCACGCGCCGGTTGCGCGCCTTGCCCACCTCGTCGGTGTTGGGCGCCACCGGCCGCGTCGCGGCAAAGCCGATCGCCGACAGGCGCACCTCGGGCACGCCGTTGGCGGCGAACAGCCGCACCACGCTGCTCGCGCGCGCGGTCGACAGTTCCCAGTTCGATGGATACAGCGGATTGGCGATCGGCAGGTCGTCGGTGTGGCCTTCGACCTCGATGCGGTGCGTGTCGTTCTTGAGCAGGCCGGCCACCTGCGCGAGGATTTCCTGGCCTTCGCCGTCCAGCACTGCTTCGCCCTGCGGGAACAGCACACTGGCGTTGATCTCGACGCTGATGCCGCGCGCGTTCTGGATCACCCGCACCTGCCCCGACTTCACCAGCGGCAGCAAGGTCGCCGACAGTTCGCGTGCCATCACGCCCATCTTTTCCTGCTCGCGCCGCGCTGCTTCGTTGCGGCGGCGGTTGATGATGTGCGACAGCGGCAGCACCGGTTCGACATTGGTGTTGACCTTCGTGGCCGCGCCACGGCCGCCGAACGCATCGCCGAGCGCATCGGACAGCACCTGGTACTTGCCCTCGTTGACGATGGAGATGGCGTACATGACGACGAAGAACGCGAACAGCAGCGTGATCAGGTCGGCGTACGAAATCAGCCAGCGTTCGTGGTTTTCGGTGGGGACATCGTCATCGTAGCGCTTGCGGGCCATGGCGCTGGCCTAGTGGTGCGTGAGCAGGCTGGCGACGCGCTCGTCGACGACGCGGCCATGGTCGCCACTGGCCAGGTCAGAGAACACTTCGGCCAGGATCTCGTATTGCGACACCTTGTCGCTGACGATGGCCTTGAGCTTGTTGCCGACCGGGTAGAAGAACAGGTTGGCCATGCCCACGCCGTACACGGTCGAGACGAACGCCACCGCAATGCCCGAGCCCAGGCGGGCCGGATCAGACAGGTTTTCCATCACGTGGATCAGGCCCAGCACCGCGCCCAGGATCCCGATCGTCGGCGAGTAGCCGGCGGCCGATTCCCAGATGCGCGCCGCCTGGCGCTGGGCGAATTCGTAGCCGTTGATTTCATGTTCGAGCAGGCTGCGCACCTTCTCGGGTGCGATGCCGTCGACCACCAGGCGCAAGCCCTTGGCGACGAACGGGTCGGCCTTGTTCATGAATTGTTCGAGCGAGAGCAAGCCATCGCGGCGCGCCGTCAGGCTCCATAGCGCGATCTCGCGCGACAGTTTCTGGCGCCCGTTTTTCGGTGGCACGAACACCCAGCGCAGCATGGTGATGCCGCGCAAGAAGGTGCGTGTCTCGCTTTGCAGGAGCACGGCGCCGAAGGTGCCGACCACCACGATGGCAAATGCGGCAGGCTGGATCAACGACGAGAACTTGCCGCCGTCGAGGGTGTAACCGAGAAAGATGCCGGCGATTGCCAGCACCAGGCCGATTACGCTGGCCCAGTCCATAATTGCTCCCTTAAGGTGGTGCGCAAACGTGCGACGGCCTGGGTGTGCAGCTGCGACACCCGCGATTCACTCACGCCCATCACGGCGCCGATTTCCTTCAGGTTCAGTTCTTCTTCGTAGTACAGGCCCATCAGGAGTTTTTCGCGCGGCGGCAGCTTGTCGATCGCGTCGATGACGGCCTGGCGGAAATCGGTTTCCATCAGGCTGCGCAGCGGGTCGGCATCGTCGACTGCGTAGCGGTCGAGGAAATTGTCGCTGCCTTCGTCGGCGTGGAAGTCTTCGTAGTACAGCAGCTGGTGGCCGCCCGAGTCGGCCAGCATGTCCTGGTACTCGTCGAGCGAGATCTTGAGCGACGCGGCCACTTCGGATTCGCTTGGCGGGCGGCCCAGGCGCTGCTGCAGCGACTGCATCGCGCCCTCGACCTTGCGCATGTTCTGGCGCGTGCTGCGCGGCATCCAGTCGCTCGAACGCAGCTCGTCGAGCATCGCGCCGCGGATGCGCAGCACGGCATAGGTCTCGAACTGGGCGCCGTGGTCGTCTTCGTAGCGGTTGATCGCGTCGAGCAACCCAATCATGCCGGCCTGGATCAGGTCATCGACCTCCACCGAAGGCGGCAGCTTCGCCTTCATGTGGTGGGCAAGACGCTTTACCAACGGCATATGCTCCGTCAGCAAAGAATTCTTGTCCGCTTTCCCTTTGACCGTATACATGCTGGCGTATGTCTTTTTCTTTATATGTCGATGGCGACTGTGTCAGGAACCGATGGACGCGCTGCCCTGGCGGCCGAACTGCGGCAGTGCAGGCAGTGCGAACTTGCCGGCCAGCTGGCGGAACGCAACCGATGCGCCGGCCAGCGGGAAGGCATCGACCACGGCCCGGCCCAGGCGCGCGGCGCGGTGCAGGTATTCGTCGGCCGGCACGGCGCCCATGAAACTGAGCTTGACGGCCAGGTAACGTGTTGCTGCCAATGACATATTATCGTATACCACCTTGGCCTCCCCCTCAGTCGCGCCGGTGACCAGGATGCCGAATGGCCGGCGACCCAGTTCCTGCGTCAGGCGCTTGATGAGCGAGTAGGCATTGGTGATCGAGGCCGCACTGGTCGACACCTGGATCACGATCTCGGAACTCGACATCAGGGGCACCGGAAATTCGCCGTCCGGGCCCAGTTCGCCATCGACGATCACGATGCCCGCCTGCGTGGCCAGCACGTCAAAGGTCTTGCTCAGGCGGCGCACATCGTCGGCCGATTCGGGCGTGCCCATGGGCACCACCGCGAAGCCTTGCGGGGCTGGATGGATCACCTGGTTCAGCGCGCTTTCCTGGCGCGCGACCTGCAGCAGCGAGGCGCCGCGGTTCAGGCCCAGGCGGCGGGCGACGCCGTATTCGACATTGCAGGCATCGACGATCAGCACTTCGTTGCCGGCCTGGGCCAGCGAGGCGCCCAGGTTCACCAGCATCGCGCCCTTGTCGTCTTCCGGCGTGGCCGACAGAAACGTGACCACGCGCGGACGCGGGCCTTGCAGCATGCGGCGCAGGCCTTCGGCCTGGTCGAAGTCAAAACTAGCCATGCGACACCTCGCGGCGGTTGGCTTGCGCGGTGGCTGCCATCAGCATCGGCAGATCGGCGTCCGCCGGGGCGGTGCCACGGTTGCGGAACGCGCGGTCGATCAGCATCGCGCTGTCGGCCACGTGCAGGTCTTCCGGCACGCGCTGGCCGTTCGAGACGTAATGCAGTTTGAGCTTCTGGCGGATCACGATGTCGAGCACGCCGCCGGTCGAGGCCGCCTCGTCCATCTTGGTCATGATCGCGCCGTGCAGGCCGCTGCCCTGATAGGCGCGCACGACTTCGTTGAGCGTCTCGTTGGTCGACGTCGAGTTCAGGCACAGCAGGCGTTTGACTTCGGCGCCCGAGCCCGACAGCATCGCGACCTGCTCGGCCACCATGTGGTCGCGCTGCGACATGCCGATGGTGTCGATCAGCACCGTGTGCTTGTTGCGCAGTTCTTTCAGGGCGATGCGCAGGTCGGCCTCGTCCTTCACCGAGTGCACCATGACGCCGAGGATCTTGCCGTAGATGCGCAGTTGCTCGTGACCGCCGATACGGTAGGCATCGGTGGTGATCAGGGCCAGCTTGTCCGGGCCGTGGCGCATCACGCAGCGCGCGGCCAGCTTGGCCGTCGTGGTGGTCTTGCCCACGCCCGTCGGGCCGAC
The DNA here is from genome assembly GCF_059685955.1 of Telluria sp. LT2P80. Taxonomy (NCBI): domain Bacteria; kingdom Pseudomonadati; phylum Pseudomonadota; class Betaproteobacteria; order Burkholderiales; family Oxalobacteraceae; genus Telluria; species Telluria sp. LT2P80. Next base: position 940,798 of record NZ_JCASIO010000001.1, read on the forward strand.
CAGCGCGAACACGCCACCTTCGGACAGCATCGCGTCTTCGTTGCCGATGGTCGCCAGGTTACGTGCCAGCACGGTCTTCACCCAGCGCATCGCTTGCGCCGCGTCGTTCATGGCCGGCATTTTTTCAATGATATAGCGTGCCAGCGTGGTCGAGAAACCGGCAGCGAGCATTTCACGCAGCACGGTGGCCTTGTGCGGCTCGCGCTGGGCGGTCGAGCCCCACGACAGTTCGGCCAGCTGGGTTTCCATCAGGCCGCGCATGGCCCGGATCTCACTCATCATGTTGCTGACTTCCGAGGTCGCCGATTCCTTGGCCTGGGTGATGGCGGCGCTCATCATGGCGGTCATCGCGGCCATGTCGATGGTCGGTTCAGGCGCAGGGGCACGGCGTTCGGCGTAGGTTGCGGCCGGCTCGACGGGGGCCAACGGCGCCACGGGTGCGACGTAGGCAGGCGCGACCGGCGCGTTCATGACCGGACCGGCATCCTGGTAGCGGCGTGCCGGGGTAGCGCGCGGCGCGGCTGGTGCGAGTTCGTCGAAGTGCTGCAGCTGCGGTTTTGGCTGCGCCATCTCGGAGTCGGCCACGGGCGCGGACAGCGACGCGACATCGTCATTGTCGAGTGCCAGGATTTCGACGGCGCCGTCGACCGGACGGTTGGACAGGATGACGGCATCCGGGCCCAGGGCTTCGCGCACCTTGCGCAAGGCATCCCGGGAAGTTGCCGCTGTAAATTTCTTCACTTTCATCGTGGTTCTCCGCACTTCAATCTATGTTCTGCATGACGGGCACATGCCCATCGATAGGAATCATTATTGTCGATGCCGTGCGGAAACGATCAACCGAGAAGGATGGGGAAAAGGGCCTATTTCCCCGCAACCAGAAAAAGTGATACCGGTTTATTGAAATCAGACAGGATTGGTGCGGAGGCCGCCCGGGTTTGTGCTGGCGCAAACAGGTGGCGTTCCGGCGCCGATCTTGCGAATGCCGGCCGGGTCGAATCATGACTGGCACGGCTGGCGTGCCGCAAACGCTCATCAGGAGAACCCCATGGCACGCTCGATCCGGCTGATCTACCGCAATGTACAGGGCCGTGTACGCGTCAATTTCAACTGGCCCGGTCTCACCGAAAGCTCGGCCGTGCTGATCACGGCCGCAGAGTGGAAACCGGTTCTCGACCCGTTCGATTCACCGCCCGGCCGCCCTCACCTGGGCGAGGCCAATGTGTATGTCACCAATATCGGGCCGCACGATCCCGAAGGTGGTCCCGGCGGTGTCGAGTTTCATCTGCATGTCGACTGGGACAGTCCGCTGCACATTCTTGTCACGCTTACCGACCTCGGCTTCATCGAGAAGCAGATCGTGATGGAATAGGCCACCTGGCCCCTGGAACCTGGCAGCGGCATCGTCGTGGCACGTCAGCGGGTGCCTGCATCAGCTACCTATGATCAGAAGCTTCTCAATCAGGCTTCAAGGAGTTCTCCATGGTCGAATGTACATTCAAACTCAACGGTAAACCGCTGAGTACGTTTGAAATGAGCTCGTTAAGATTTCCAGCCTTCTCGGAACTTGGCGAACATAAAAATCGACGCGAGTTCGCCTGTGCCGCAGGCGTCGGGCCAATTCCGCCAGAGGCCTACTACATCGTGAATCGTCAGTCAGGCGGCAGGCTCGGTCCGCTACTTGATTTCATGAAGGACAGGTCCGACTGGTTTGCCCTGTACGCAGCCGACAAGCACATTGACGATGAAGTCTTTTGCAATACCGTGAAACGAGGAAATTTCAGGCTGCATCCGGCAGGTACGCGCGGCATCAGTCAAGGGTGCATTACGCTGCCAACCCGGACTGACTTCGACGTGCTGCGACATCAACTCATCGCAGGCGGTCAGGTTCTCATTCCAGGCACCTCATTGCACGCTTATGGCCGAGTCACTGTCCAATGAAGAGAGCACTGATACGACTGTCTCTGATCATCTGGATCCTTGCTGGCACTGTTGTGCTCGCTCGTTTTCTGATTCTCCATCACGACCTTTTCCCACCGTTCCCGGAAACGTGGGCAATCTGGCTGATCAACCTGTACGGCTCAAGGAATGGCGAAGAGCTGGCCGATCTTGAAATACTTGTCGCCCTGGGGCTGGCCTTGAGCGCGATTCTGACGGTCACGACGCTTGGCTGGCTGGTCTGGCGTCACGTCCATCGCCCTGCTCCGGCATGATGAGCACGGGGGAAGCGCCTGCGCTGCCCTATCCCTGTTACATCGGCACACCCACCAGGCTCGTCACCCGGATCGTCTTGGTCTCGGGCACTTCGGCATGCGACAGCACCTTGAGCGCAGGCACAGCGCGGCGCAGGAAGCGCGACAGCAGCACGCGCAGTGGCGCCGGTACCAAGAGCACGGGCGACAGGCCCATCTGCTCTTGCTGGTTGGCGGCATGCGCGGCCTGCTGGGCGATCGTGTCGGCCAGGCCCGGCTCGATGCCGGTACCGTCGCCACCCGCGCCCATCGCCTGCATCAACAGGCGCTCGAGGCGGTTGTCCAGGGTCATTACCGACAACTCGTTCTCGCCCGGGAACAATTGCTGGACGATCGCACGGCCCAGCGACACGCGCACCACGGCGGTCAGTTCGGCCGGGTCCTGCGTCATGCCGGCGTGCTCCGACAGGGATTCGATGATCGAGCGCATGTCGCGGATGTGCACGCCTTCGACCAGCAGGTTCTGCAGCACTTTCTGCAGCGTCGACAGCGAAACAACTTTCGGCACCAGATCCTCGACCAGCTTCGGCGTTTCCTTGCCCAGGTGGTCCAGCAGCGCCTGCACTTCCATGCGGCCCAGCAGTTCCGACGCGTGCAACGTGATCAGGTGGTTCAGGTGCGTGGCAACGACGGTGCCCGCATCGACCACCGTGTAGCCCATGCTTTGCGCTTCGTCGCGCAGGCTCGCTTCAATCCAGGTCGCCGGCAGGCCGAAGGCCGGGTCGGTCGTGACCACGCCTGGCAGCGTACCGCTGGCCATGCCCGGGTTGATCGCCAAAAACTGACCGTTGAGTGCTTCGCCGCTGCCCACTTCGACGCCCTTGAGCGTGATGCGGTAGGCCGATGGCTTGAGTTCCAGGTTGTCGCGGATATGCACTGGCGGCGCCAGGAAGCCCACTTCTTGCGCGAACTTCTTGCGGATGCCCTTGATGCGCTTGAGCAGCTCGCCGCCCTGGTTCTTGTCGACCAGCGGAATCAGGCGGTAGCCCACTTCCAGGCCCAGCGTGTCGACTGGCATCACGTCCTGCCAGGTCGCTTCTTCGCTCTCGGCCGGCGCCGTACGGGCAGCGGCGGCGGCATCGGCCACGGCGGCGGCTTCCGCCTGCGCCGGCGCTTCCTTCTTGCGCTTCGAGATGAAATAACCACCGGCAGCAAGCGAGCCGGCCAGCAGCAGGAACACCACGTTCGGCATGCCCGGGATCATGCCCAGGCCGCCGATGATGGCGGCCGTGATGTACAGCGCTTCCGGGCGGGCAAACAGCTGGTTGGTCAGCTGCGAGCTGACGTCTTCATCGTTGGCCACGCGCGAAACCACCATACCGGCGGCGATCGAGATGATCAGCGACGGGATCTGGGCGACCAGGCCGTCACCGATGGCCAGCAGCGTGTAGATCTTGGTGGCTTCGCCGATGGCCAGGTCGTGCATCACGACGCCGACGATCAGGCCGGCGATCATATTGATCACGGTAATCATGATGCCGGCGACGGCATCGCCCTTCACGTACTTCGAGGCGCCGTCCATCGCGCCGTAGAACTCGGCTTCTTGCGAGACTTCCTGGCGGCGCTTGCGCGCTTCGTCTTCGCCGATCAGGCCGGCGTTCAGGTCAGCGTCAATGGCCATCTGCTTGCCTGGCATCGCGTCCAGCGCAAAGCGTGCGCCGACTTCGGCGATACGGCCCGCGCCCTTGGTCACGACCGAGAAGTTGATGATGGTCAGGATGATGAAGACGACGATACCGACTGTGTAGTTGCCGCCGATCAGGAAGTGGCCAAAGGCCTCGACGACCTTGCCGGCAGCGGCGCTACCGGTATGGCCTTCGGTCAGGACGATACGGGTCGACGCGACGTTCAGCGCCAGGCGCAGCATGGTCGAGACGAGAAGAATCGAGGGGAAGGCCAGAAAGTCGAGCGGCTTGACCGTGTACAGCGCGGTCAGCAGCACGATGATCGACAGCGCGATATTGAAACTGAAAAACACGTCCAGCACGAACGCCGGCAACGGCAAGATCATCATGGCCAACAGCATGATGATCAGGATCGGGGCTGCCGCCTTGCCGCCTTGTGCTCCAAGGCCGCTCATCCAGGCTGGCAGTTTCATGCTGTTGGTCATTCAGTTGCTCCATTTTCGGGTGCCGGTCGCTGTTGCGAGGCCGGGTTCAGCGGGTCCATCTCGGCAGGTACTTTCAACCTGGTCGGGCGATCCGGGTAGTCGCCCTCGCCCTTCTTGTAGGCCCGCAGCTGGTACACGTAGGCCAGCACTTCCGCCACCGCCGAGTACAGCTTTTCCGGAATCTCTTCGTCGATCTCGGTGTGCTTGAACAGGGCGCGGGCCAGGGCCGGGGCTTCGAGCATGGGCACCTTGTTCTCGGCGCCCATTTCGCGGATCTTGGCCGCGACGTCATCGACGCCCTTGGCCACTACCCGCGGTGCTCCCTTGCCATCCGCATACTTCAGTGCGACTGCGTAGTGCGTCGGATTAGTGACGATCACATCAGCAGTAGGGACATTTTGCATCATCCGGCCCCGGGCCATTTCGCGCTGCATCTGCCGAATCTTCCCCTTAATCTGAGGATTGCCGTCCGATTCCTTCGATTCCTGGATCATTTCCTGGCGCGTCATTTTCAGTTTGTCTTTCCAATGCCACAACTGATACGGGCCGTCGATGAGGGCAATCACTCCCAGCGCGCCGGTGATGAACAGGAACGAGCGGCCAATCATGTCGCCGACGTGGGCGCTGCTTTCATTGAGCGGCTCGACCGCCAGGCCCAGCATCGCTTCCTTCTGGCCGCTGACAACGATCCACGCGACCACGCCAATGACGATCGTCTTGATGATGGCTTTGAGCAGCTCGACCAGCGCGTTCTTGGAGAACATGTTGCCGATCCCCTTCATCGGGTTGAGCTTGCCGAAGTTGGGCATGAACGCCTTCGACGAGAACAGCCAGCCGCCGATCAACATCGGCGAGATCAGCGCGATGAGCATGACGGCCCCGGCAATCGGCAGGCAGGCCAGCATGACGCTGACGATGTCGTTGAGAATGCGTTCGAGCAGGATATTGGGATTGAAGATCTGTTCGCGGTCGAGCGTGAGACCGGACTTCAGCGAGGTCGCCAGTCTGCCGACGAGCATGCCGCCAAATGCCCATAGGCAGGCGCCGGCCGTCATCAGGACAGTGAACGTCGCCAGCTCGCGCGATCGGGGAACGTCGCCTTCTTCGCGCGCTTTCTCGATCTTTCTGGGCGATGCGTCTTCGGTCTTTTCTGCGTCGCTATCATCCGACATGGTGCCCCCGCTCGATTGCTCTTGAATGTCTCACCGCCGCCTTTGTACTGCGCGTGCGAGATTATCGCTGAAATTGCCGTGCAGACAGATCGAGAACAAGCGGGGAAACCTGCCCCAGTTCAGGGGCGGCGTCGTGCGGACTGTGGACTGCGGATTGCTTGGGAGATTACATGCAGCGGCGCGCGAGAACCGGCGCTGCCTGCTTGTGGCTGTGATCGGCCAGTCCGCCAGGCTGGTTGGCGGAGGGATTGGCAGCAATGCGGGCAGCAACCAGGCCGGACGTGGCGCCCTGGCCATTGCTGCTGGTCGTAATGAGGGGGCTGATTGCCACCGGCTTGACGGCGACGGTAGCCGCCTTCGGTGCCAGCGGCGCGGTCGCGACCGGCATGATGAACGGCGCATGGCGGCGGCGGGCACGCCAGGCCGAAACGACCAGCGCGTACACGCCCAGATACAGCGCGAAACTGGCCAGTGCGCCCTGTACCAGCACGGCCGGATCGCCCGCGTAATTGACGGCGAGCGCCGCCGGCACCAGGGCGATACCCCACGAGACCGGCGAGACGAAGGCATTGCGCAGCGGCGGTGGCAGCATGCGCAGGTAGCGCGCCGTGATCGCCGTCTTGACCAGGCTGTGCAGGTGCCAGCTGTCCGGATGCCCCGGATGACGACGGCACCACAGGCGACGCATGATCGTGAAGACGGTCTCAAAAACCGGGTAAGCGCAGGCCAGCAGCGGCGCCCAGGCCGACACCGACGGATTGCGGTAGACCAGCATCACGGACAGCCAGGCCAGCAGGAAGCCAAGCAGATAGGCGCCGCCATCCCCAAGGAACAGCTTGCCTAACGGGAAATTGACAACGAAAAAGCCCGCGGTCACGGCGCAGATCACGAAGCACAACTGCGCCAGGTGAATGTCGCCGGCGCCCATGGCGATCAGACCCAGCGTGCCAAGCCCGATAACGACCGTGCCGCTGGCCAGCCCATTGAAACCGTCGATGATATTGACGGCATTGGCCACGCCGCCAACGGCAAACGCGGTAAACAGCACCGAGAATGGCAGCCAGCCCAGCATGCCATCGAGCAGTGGCATGCCCGTGTGCTGCAGCGTGACGCCCGTGAGGAACCAGCACACCACGCCACTGCCGATCGTGGCCAGCAGGCGGGTGCGCACAGAGACGGTGCGGGTCAGGTCTTCGGCCAGGCCAAAGACAAAGGCTGGCAGCGAGGCAATGAGGACCGGCAGCAGCAAATCGCGCTGCGCCTGCGGCAACACGCCCAGCGCCAGCCAGAGGCCCGTCATGATGGCGGCGCCGCCGATGCGCGGGGTTGGGGTGATATGGAATTTCTGCACGCCACGCGTTGCATCAAGCGAGTAGCGGCCATGCCAGCGTGTGGTGAGCACGAGCAGGAGCGATACGATCAGCGATGTGGCGAAGCCGATTTCGAGGCCGGCTAATGGCAGGTTATAAATACTCATAGAACCACTTTGTTAACTCGTCAATTCTATCGCATTTCGGGTCATTTCTTCCCCAATCGTGTTGCTGCAGGGTTTCTCACGCAATTTCACTCATCATTAATGGTGCATTGCAAGCTCTTGATTATAAACGACTTATTTAGTGATTTTAGGTACGTTGCGCTGCAACAATCAATAGTACAGATACTTCTCCTACCATTTCTCCACAAATTGTTACACTTTTCCATAGTGATATTTAGATAGATTTATTTCTTATTACCCAATTGGGGCGAATCATGGCGCGTCGATATTCAACCGTACGAGCGTTCTATTCGATCGTCATGTTATGTCTGGGCGTTGTACATTCTGCACATTCAATGGCCCAGAGCTCTGCGTCGTCCGACCTGCTCGAAGCACGGGCGCGGCTGCAGGAAGCCGAAGCCAGGCAGGCAATCGCCGAAGCAGAGCGCGCCGAATTGCTGGCGCGCCTGCCACCGGCGCAAGCCAAAGCGCTGGGCGGCAGCGTCGATACGCGCGGCTTTGGTGCCGCCGGTCTGGCGCGTGCGTTCGACCTGACGCTCGAACTGGCAGCCGTGGTCTGCCACATGTTGCCGCCCGACCGCGTTGTCATCATGTATGACCCGCTTGTCAGCCAGGGCATCGTGGTGGCGCGTACTGTCGATGCCGCGCTGGTCCGCCAGGCGCAAGAGCTGGCCGTGCGCAATGCCGCGCTACAACGCTACATAGAGGCCAGCACGCCGGCGGCCGCGCGCCGCCGCAGCGCCCTGCTGCTGGCCTGGCTGACGGCGCCGACGATGATCCTGCGCGCCGGGGCCGACCTGGCCAGCCTGTTCAAGACCGACACCACGCTGGCCGGCGCCGCCTACGGCGACGGCGCCCGCGCCCTGTTTGCCAGTGCCATGGCGCGCAGCTGCCCTGCCCGCCTGGCTGGCCTGAGTGGCGGCTATATGGGCGAACTCGACGTCACGCGCCATGCGGCGCTGCTGGAACGGGTGCGGGTGCTGGGCCTGGAACGCGCCGCGCTCGCGCAGCACATCGACGCACTCGACGCACTGGCCGCCACCGCCAAGGGCGAGCGCAAAAAAGAGCTCGCCGCGATTGCGGCCGCTGCGACGGTGCAGCTCAAGGCAGTCGACAGCTTCATCGACGCTCTACGCGCCGGCGAAGTCAGCGACAAGAGTCCCTTGTTGACGACGGCGCGCTATCTTGGCCAGGCCGAACGCAGCGCCGGCGCGCTGGTGCTCGATGTCGATCTGCGTCTCGAAGGCCTTGCCGTACAGCGCGATCACCTGTTCACGGGCGAGCGGCTGGCCTTGTCCGGCGTGGCGTTTCTCTGGTACCGGCTGCATGAACCGGATGGGCGGCTGGTGCGCGCCGATGCGCTGCGCCGGATCAGCCGGCCGGTGCGCGTCGATCTGCGTGGCGTGCCAGATAATGACGGCTTCTGGGACGAGCCCGGCGTCAAGCCACCGCGGCCCTGAGCGTCTGCTCGATCGCCCCGAACAGCGATGTACCTTTCTCGTCGAGCATCTCGATGCGCACCGTATCGCCAAAGCGCATGAACGGCGTGACCGCGTCGCCGCCGGCGGCCATCTCGATCCAGCGCGCCTCGGCAAGACTGGCATAGCCCGGCGTATGGCGCCTGGTTGCCCGGTTCGACACGATGCCCGAGCCGACAATCGTCCCCGCCGTTACTGGCCGCGTCATTGCCAGCGCTGACAGCAGCTGCGCAAAATTGAACGTCATGTCCTCGCCCGCCTCGAGCGTGCCGACCGGATTGCCATTAAGGCGCACACGCAGCGGCAGCGCGGCTTTTCCGGCCGTCCACGCGTCGCCCAGCTCGTCCGGCGTGACCGCCACTGGCGCAAACGCGGTGGCCGGTTTGGCTTGCAGGCCGAAACCCGCCGCCAGCGCATCCGGCGCCAGGTTGCGCAGCGTGATGTCATTGGCCAGCAACAACAGGCGGATCTGGCCCAGCGCCGCATCAGGCGTCGCGCCCTGGCGCAGGTCGCCACTCACAATAGCCAGCTCGGCGCCGAAGTCGATACCCCATTCTTCGCGCGCCAGCACCAGGTCCTGCGTGGGGCCAAGCAACCCATCGGCTGCAGCCTGGCGCAGCTGCGGCGCGTCGCGCCATGCGGCCGGCAAGCTGCTGCCAAGTGCGCGCTGTTCCAGGTCGTGGTGGTGCAGATAGGTGGCGCCGCACACGCGGGCGCTGGCGCGCGGCAGTGGCGCCATGCATTGGGTCGGGTCGAAGTCGAATGCGCGGCGCGCTTTGGCGTCGCCCTTGCCGTCGTTCAGTTGACGGTAGAGTGCATCGAGTTGCGGGGCAATGAAAACCCAGTCATCGAGCGCGGCGCGCAAGCTTGGCGCGATGCCATCGGCAATATGGGCAGTGGACAGGTCGCGCGACACCACGGCCAGTTGGCCATCACGGGTGCCGTCGTCCAGCGAGGCAAGTTTCATGGGCGGGCTCGTGGGAACAAGCCCGCCATTCTACGGTACGGCAGGTGTGAAGCGATCAATACTTGACGATGACACCGACGCCCAGGCTGCGCTGGAAGTAGTTGTAGTCGATCATGCTCTGGCCATAGCCGGCGAACGCATTGACATAACCCTTGATCGGGCCGACGAGCGGGAATGCCCAACCGACCTGGACTGCACCCTTGTCGGTGCTGAAGTTACGGCGCACGAGGGCCGAGACTTCATGGCCGCTACCCATGCGGTAATTGCCGGCCAGTTCGAAGCGGCCCATGAAATCGGTGATGTCCGGGTTGTTGTCGTCTTCCAGCGATTCATTGACACGCTTCCAGAGCTTGGCGGTCATGGTCAGCGGACCACGTTCCAGGCCGACCTGGGCGTAGTAGCGGTTCCAGCTGCGCGACAGGCTCGACGACTGACCGTTCGACTGGTGCACGAAGCCCAGGTTCAGGAAGCGCACGTTGATACCGGCCAGGGCGAAGTCCAGTGGCATGACTGCCATGATCTCCGGCTGGTAATTGGTTTCGCGGAACGGGCTCGATGCCTTGTGGTTGGCCGCTTGCCAGAACGAATTCTGGGTATAGCCGAACCAGACGTCGATCGGTTGCTCGAACAGGGTCTCGACCAGCTTCATCTTCACGCTGAGCTGGAATTCCAGTTCGGCCTTCGACAAGCCTTCGGCATCCGGGTCGGTCGCCAGGAAGTCGGCGTACGGCGCTTCGTTCGGGCGGTGGGTACGGGTCGCGATCAGGTAGTTCGGGTGGTGCGGACGGAATTTGAACGCGCCGCGCTTGTCGCGTGGATCGAGTTCCCAATGGCTGCTCAGCGTGTATTCAGCGGCGGCCTGGACGGTTGGATCGACGGTGGCGGTGTGATCGACGGCGCTGTTCAGCGGTGCGTCGAACGCGCTCTGGGCAGCCACGGCCGGTGCGACAACCGGGGTCGATGCGGTGCTCGCGGCAGCGGCGCTGCCGGTGCTCGCAACGCGGTCGAAGCAGGCCAGGCGCTGGGCGCTGTCGAGGATCGGGGTGCATTCGGCCAGGGTGGCCGGCTGGCTCTGTGCCATGACTGGCAGGGCCAGCAGCAATGGAATCAGGGCGAGGGAATGGGAGAGGCTCGGTCGGTATGCGTACATGGTTATTTTTCTGGAAAATTCATTCGTGCGACAACCGGTACCCGGACGCCGTCGGAACGGAGTGTCGCGGAAATCGGCTGACTATGTCGCACGAATATTGTGGTTAAGCATGTTCCGTTGTGAAATTTCCACAACAGCATGCGGATGTGGTATGTCAGCCTGGTACGAGCAGGTCGAGCTGTGCCTGGTCGAGGAAGCACCACTCGCCTTCTTCGAGTCCCAGCGCGGCCAGCGTCAAGCCGCCGATCTGGGCCCGGTGCAGCGCGCTACAGTGATTCTCGGCAGCAGCCAGCATGCGCTTGACCTGGTGATATTTGCCCTGCTCCAGCACGATCTCGATGGATTGTTCACCCAGCTTGACGCACGACACCGCCTTCAATGGCGCCGGCTCATCGTGCAGTTGCACGCCAGCGAGCAGCCTGGCGACGAGTTCCTCGGTCACCGGCTCAGCCGTCGTGGCGTGGTACACCTTCGGTACGTGGCGCTTGGGCGACGATTGCGCGTGGATGAACGGGCCGTCGTCCGACATCAGGAGCAGGCCAGTGGTGTCGTGATCGAGCCGGCCGACGGGCTGCACATCGCGCCAGGTAAATTGCTCTGGCAATAGGGTCAGGACGCCCGGATGGTGGCTCGGCTTGCGCGAGCATTCGAAGTTGGCCGGCTTGTACAGCGCAATATAGACATGCTCGCGGTACGCCCATTCTTCGTCAAAGACGGTCAGCACCAGGCCGTCGGTCTCGAACGTGGCCTTGAAATTATCGGCGACCTCGCCATTGATGGTGACGTCGCCATCCTCGATCAGGGCGCGGCAGTATTTGCGGGTGCCGAATCCCTGCGATTGCAGGATGCGGTCTAGGGACAGTTTACTCATGGGGCGAGACTTTACCAGAACAGGTCCGGCGCGGACAGACTGACAATTAGAGCAATGTTTTTTAGTCAACTTGCATGCCGCGGTTCATTTGAGCAGCGTCAAGTCTGCAGAAATTCTTATTGATAGACTTCAACATGTTAGGAATCCGCCTAACGACCATGATGGTTGTTTGCCATACATCAAGGTGCAATTCCGCCAGAGAACAGGACTGAACGTGAACGATGATCTCGACACCTGCTATGAAAAGCTTTCACCGCACGAAGTGCATTGCGCGCGCCAGCGCGTTGCACGAGTACATGCGGCGCTTTTTCCCACGCTGATGGCATTGTCGCGCTGGAGCAGCGGCGCCCGACCCTTGCCACATCACGACCAGTTCCGGCTGCGTGCTGCGTGGTTTGCGCGCATTGGCGGCGACCATCAGGACTGGCTCGAACGCGGCGGCTTTGCCCAGCATGACGATTTGCCCCCACTGCGCCAGCCCACCATGTGGCACCCGCCGCGTCTCGTATCACCTTCGACGCCTCAGACGAATGACACCATGACCGACCACTGCAACGACAACGATCTGAACCACCCGTCACGCCGCACCGGCCGCGATGGCGACGCCGCTAGTGCGGCAGCCTGACCTGATCCTCCAACGCCCGTCACCGCAGCGCCAGCCGCACTCCCCTGTCCACCAAAAAAAACACAGCAGCCTGGTCGGCAGACGTAGGGTGGGCGGCTGCGCCGCCCACGCGTTCAAACCAACCTCGCTCGGTGGTAACCCAAGGTGCGTTGAACGCGTGGGCGGGAGAACCCGCCCACCCTACGTCCAACATCGCTTCATGACATGCAAAGGCGAGTTGGACGCATCGATGCACAACTGGTCCACCAAAAGGAAACGACGGCCTGAGCCGTCGTTTCCATTCCCGCCGCGCGCATGCACGCGCCCGGGACAGTCTTACCGCGAGGAATAAAAATTCTCTCGAAAACCGCACAGAGGTGCGGTCGCCAGCGTTCACCGTCCGGGATCAATGGGCAAGCAGCTTGACTGATCCACCGCAGCGTCGGCCACCGTTTCACTATAGCCGCATATCCTCTGGTTTCAAGGACAACATGCTTAGCGCAATTTGGGCACGGCGCTGTGATACGCCGCACGGACGGCGCTCTCGCCCACCGACGCCCCAAATTTCTTCAGCACCCGTTCCGGCAAGCCTTCGTGCGCCGTGTAGTCGACGATGTCTTCGGCCTTGACGATGTCGCGTGCCACCGTATCGACGGTGCCAAAGGCATCGGCCAGGCCCATGTCGACGGCGCGTGCACCGGTCCAGTACAGGCCCGAGAACGTCTCGGGCGTCTCTTTCAGGCGCTTGCCGCGCCCGGCGCGCACTACCGAGATGAACTGCTGGTGGATTTCATTGAGCATGGCCTGGGCATGTTCGCGGTGCTTTTCCGATTGCGGGCTGAACGGATCAAGAAACCCCTTGTTCTCGCCAGCCGTCAGCAGGCGGCGCTCGACACCCAGCTTTTCCATCGTGCCCGTAAAGCCGAAGCTGTCCATCAGCACGCCCACCGAGCCGACGATCGAGGCCTTGTTGACGTAGATACGGTCGGCGGCCGAGGCGATGTAGTAGCCGCCCGAAGCGCAGATCTCGTCGACCACGACATACAGTGGTTTATCGGGATAGCCGCGCTTGAGGCGCTGGATTTCATCGACAATGATGCCGGCCTGCACCGGGCTGCCGCCCGGGCTGTCGATGCGCAGCACGACGGCGGCCGAGCCTGGATCGGAAAACGCCTTGTTCAGCGACGGGATGACGGTGTCGGCCGCGCCGCTGCCTTCGGCTTCGATCTCGCCATTGATTTCGATCAGCGCCGTATGGCGGCCGAGGTTTTCGGTGTCGCCGCTGGCGAAGTTGAAGTCGTAGTAGGCCCACAGGGCCAGCAGCGCCACGATCAGGAAGCCGAGCTTGAAGAAGATGCTCCAGCGGCGCGCAGAGCGGCGCTCCTGGACGGTGGCAAATACCAGTTTCTCGAGCGTGTCGCGCTCCCAGTTGCTCATCGTCGGATTCGACGCGAGCCGGCTGTCGCCGGGTTGGTCAATGCTCGTATGGTCACTCATAAAGTCGGGAAGGTGGACGACGAAACGCCGTCCCCACGCGTCACGCGCGGGGCTGTTCGTGCGGCAATCAGTATATCGTGCCAGCGCCCTCGCGTACGGTCGGCAAGGCCACCCGTACGCCGCTGGTCCACTTCAGCCCGCTCTCAGGCTTCAGTGAGCCCGACCTCAGGCGTGCTCGAGCAGCCAGTCATGCAGCTCGGGGATGTTCTTGGCAGAGAACAGTGGCTGGCAGGCGTGGAGCTGGCTGACCGGATGGGCACCGAACTCCACCGCGATACCGGCCGCGCCGGCATTGGTGGCCATCAGCAGATCGTGCGTGGTGTCGCCGATCATCACCGTGCGCCGCAAATCCTGGCCGAGCTCGCGCGTCAGCTCTTGCAGCATCGCCGGATGCGGCTTGGAGAATGTCTCATCGGCGCAACGTGTTGCATCGAAGATCGACAGCAGCCCGGTCGCATTGAGCGCGCGGTTCAGACCAACCCGGCTCTTGCCGGTCGCCACCGCCAAAAAATAACCTTCGTTCGACAACGCATTGAGCATCTCGGGCACGCCCTTGAACAGCACCAGCTGGTGGTCCTTGGTCAGAAAATGGTGCCGGTAACGCTCGACCATGCGCGGATACAGCGCCGGCTGGATATCGGGCATCACCGCCTGCATCGCTTCGGCCAGGCCGAGGCCGATGACGTGCGCGGCCGACGAGTCGGTTGGCACCGGCAAGCCCAGGTCGCGCGCCGCCGCCTGGATGCACTTGACGATGGCGGCGGTACTGTCCATCAATGTGCCGTCCCAATCGAAGACGATCAGGTCGAATTGTTTTCTAGCCATAATTAGTGGCGGCCAGGCCGCCGGTCCCCTGTTGTTTTTTATTGGTGCGCTGTCGTACTTGCGCGATGTGGTTGCTCTGCGCCTGACGGTATTACACCGGGGCGCCCAGACTTGTCAGGAAGCGCTCACACTCGGCCGGCATCGGCGCGCGCAAGGTCATGCGCTCGCCCGAGTCCGGATGCGTGAACGTGATCTGGTGCGCGTGCAAAAACATGCGCTTGAGCGCGCCACGGCTTTCATTCGCTTTGTGCAATTGCTTGTTGAACGCGAAATCACCGTACTTTTCGTCGCCCAGGATCGGAAAGCCCGACGAGGCCAGGTGCACCCGGATCTGGTGCGTGCGCCCTGTCTTGAGCTCGGCTTCGAGCAAGGCGAAATTGTGCCATTTTTTTAACAAACTGAAAATCGTGTGCGCTTCCTGACCACCGGCCTGGACCAGCACGCGCTTCTCGCCTTCCGCGCTCGTGTATTTATGCAGCGGCAAGCGGATGTGCTGGCGCTTGTTCACCCAGTCGCCTTTCACGGCGGCATAGTAACGCTTGTCGGTCGTGCCTTCGCGCATCTGGTCATGCAGGTGCGTCAGCGCGCTGCGTTTCTTGCCGATCAACAGGAGGCCCGAGGTTTCGCGGTCGAGCCGGTGCACCAGTTCCAGGAACTTCGCTTGCGGGCGCGCGGCGCGCAATTGTTCGATCACGCCATACGACACGCCGGAGCCGCCATGCACGGCCACGCCGCAGGGCTTGTCGATCACGAGCAGGTGCGCGTCTTCATAGACGACGGCAAATTCGGCGCCCGGCGCAGCGTGCTCGGCCGACTTTTCGGCGATGCGGATCGGTGGAATACGGACGGTGTCGCCGGCAACCAGGCGGTACAACTGGTCGATGCGGCCCTTGTTGACACGGACTTCGCCGGAGCGAAGGATGCGGTAAATGTGGCTCTTTGGTACGCCTTTACAGACACGCAACAGGTAGTTGTCGATGCGCTGGCCGGCTTCTTCTTCGTCGATTGTCACGAACTGCGCTTGCAGTGCTGCGGGGGATGAAGGGGGGACACTATCGTTCTGCATTGCCATTCGGTCTGTCTTCCCAGAAATTCTCTCTAAGTCCTTCATTTTGAATATATAATCGACAGGCGGCGGTCAAACCTCTGCTGGTGTAAGAATTAAAATGAAATTTTACACTGGGGCACGCCCCATCGGCCCCGCCAAGTGCAAATTCGATGGAAAGAACGTGTACGCACATCCTTGCGCCAATCAAGGTTGCAACCGATTTGTAATCGGATTGCGCGCAATGATGCCGGATTGGATTGTCAGGATTCTTAAGGATAAGTACCAGCAAGCATCCTTAACAAAGTGCTTGCCGGTTGATGGTGTCGATAACGCTTGTCGTTTTCGCCGACCCCGCTGCTGCAGCATCCACACCGCTTGAGCAAGGCTGTCTCTTCGCCTCCAGGCCGGTCGGTTGCTGGCGCCCAGGGTCGGCTGGCTGTGGCACACCCTCCCTTGTTCGTTGCTGTGCCAACCCCAAAGTGGTGGCAGGTAACGGACAAAAGTTGCGGCGTGTTTAGACAATGACGTTCGGCCCCACAGCGCCCCGTTGCGGCAGCGAAATTACTTTGCTGTACCGCACGCCCGGGCATACCCCCTCCTGTCACCCGTCCCCGCATACATCCCTGTAGCTGCGCCGCCCGCGAGGGCGGCCTTCACACGGCCCCCGGGTCACGGAGTACTAAAAATGAAACGCATGTTGTTTAACGCGACGCAGCAAGAAGAGCTGCGCGTCGCTATTGTCGATGGCCAGAAGCTGATCGACATCGATATCGAGACTGCCGGTCGCGAACAGCGCAAGTCGAATATCTACAAGGGTGTCATCACCCGCATCGAACCCTCCCTCGAAGCCTGCTTCGTCAGCTACGGCGAAGACCGCCACGGTTTCCTCCCCTTCAAAGAAGTCGCCCGCACGTATTTCCGTGAAGGTGTTGACGTGCGCAATTGCTCCATCAAGGAAGCACTGCGCGAAGGCCAGGAAATCATGGTCCAGGTCGAAAAAGAAGAACGCGGCAACAAGGGCGCTGCCCTGACTTCGTTCATTTCGCTGGCCGGCCGCTACCTCGTCCTGATGCCGAACAACCCGCGTGGCGGCGGCGTCTCGCGCCGCGTCGAAGGCGAAGAGCGCCAGGAACTGCGCGAAACGATGGACAAGCTCGACCTGCCGCAAGGCATGTCGGTGATTGCCCGCACTGCCGGCATCGGCCGCAATGTCGAAGAGCTGCAGTGGGACTTGAACTACCTGATGCAACTGTGGCGCGCGATCGAAGGCGCCGGCAAGTCGTCCAACGGCGCGTTCCTGATCTATCAGGAATCGTCGCTCGTCATCCGCGCGATCCGCGATTACTTCCAGCCGGACATCGGCGAAGTGCTGATCGACACCGACGAAATCTATGAGCAGGCGCAGCAGTTCATGAGCCACGTGATGCCCGACATGGCGCACCGCGTGAAGCGTTACAGCGACGACGTGCCGCTGTTCTCGCGTTTCCAGATCGAACACCAGATCGAAACCGCCTACGCGCGCACCGTGCCGCTGCCATCGGGCGGCGCCATCGTGATCGACCACACCGAAGCGCTGGTCTCGATCGACGTCAACTCGGCCCGCGCCACGCGCGGTTCGGACATCGAAACGACCGCCTTCAACACCAACTGCGAAGCAGCCGACGAAGTGGCGCGCCAGTTGCGCCTGCGCGATCTGGGCGGCCTGATCGTGATCGACTTCATCGACATGGAAGTGGCCAAGAACCAGCGCGAAGTCGAACAGCGCCTCAAGGATGCGCTGCACCATGACCGCGCCCGCGTTCAGATGGGCAAGATTTCGCGCTTCGGTCTGATGGAACTGTCGCGCCAGCGCCTGCGTCCGTCGCTGTCCGAAGGCTCCCACGTGACCTGCCCGCGCTGCTCGGGCACCGGCCACATCCGCGATACCGAATCGTCGGCCCTGCAAGTCCTGCGCATCATCCAGGAAGAGGCGATGAAGGAAAATTCGGCCGCCATCCACGTGCAGGTGCCCGTCGATGTCGCTGCTTTCCTGCTGAACGAAAAGCGTGGCGAAGTGCTCAAGATCGAGAACCGCCACCGCATCACCGTGATCCTGATCCCGAACAAGCATCTGGACACGCCGCATTACAAGCTCGAGCGCATCAAGCACGACGATCCACGCCTCGAAGACGCACACGCCAGCTACGCGATGGCCGAGTCGGCCGATACCGACATGGCCTACGCGAAGCGCCAGAAAGAAGAAGCCAAGCCGCGCCAGGAAGCCGTCGTCAAGACGATCACCCCGGCCCAGCCTGCGCCGCTGGTCGACCGCAGCGAAGCGGCCAAGCCAGCCAAGCCCGCCGCCGCCCCTTCTGTTGCGGTGCCCGTGGCTGCACCGGTGGAAGAAGAAGGTTTCTTCGCCAAGCTGCGCAACTTCTTCTTTGGCAAGCCAGAACCAAAAGGCGCCGCACCCGCCGTGCTGGTGGAAGTGCCTGTCACCACCCCTGCGCAGGCAGAGCGCGACCGCAACAACCGCACCAAGAATGGCCGCACCGGTGGCCGTCCAGGTGGCAAGCCAGGCCGTGAACGCGAAGAGCGCGAGCCGGTTGCCAAGGCGGCCGCACCGGGCGAAGAGCTGGCCAAGGGCCCGGACGCCGAAGCGCGTCCACCACGCCCGCCGCGTCCTCCACGTCCACCGCGCGAAGGCCGCGAGCCGCGTGAACCACGCGAGCCGGCCGACGCCGCGCCACGTGCCGAAGGCGCCGAGCGTCCGGAACGTGGCGAGCGTCCTGAACGCGGCGAGCGCAAAGAGCGCCAGCCACGCCAGCCGCGCGAGCGCACCGAGCGTACCGAACGCACCACCCAGGTCATCGAAGCCAAGCTCGACGAAATCAATGTCAGCCAGGTGATGTCGAACACCACCGTCGCCGTGACCACCACCGGTCCGGAAGGCAGCCAGGAAGTCGTGCAGCAAGTCATCAAATCGGTGACCACGATCGGCCCCGATGGCGAAGAAGTCGAGATGGATGGCGACGAGCCACGCCGTCGTCGTCGTCGCGGTGGCCGTAACCGCAACCGTCGCGATCGTGATCAGATCGAAGGCGAAGGCGGCGAAGGCAACGAAGACGCACCAGCGTTCGCGCCGGTAGCGGACGAAGAAGTGGCCAAGGTGGCAGCCGCTGCCCGCGCCGCGAAGGGCAAGCAGGCGCAGTCCGGTGCCCAGGCGCCGTGGCCGTTCCCGACCTCGGCATCGATCGCTGCCAAGGATGATGCGGCGCAAGCTGCAGCTGCAGCACCAGCGCCCGCAACTGCGCCGGTGGTTGCGCAAGCGGCGCCGGTCGAAGGCAATATGTTCCCGACGTCGGCATCGATGGCGGCAACGACGGCTGATGTGGCGCCTGCCAATGTCGAGCCGGTCAACTTCCCGACGGCGGCATCGATGGGGGCGTCGGCAGAGGTTTCGGCACCAGCATCGGCACCGGCATCGACCGAGCCGGTCATGTTCCCGACGGCGGCGTCGGTGGCGGCTGAACATGTTGCTGAACCGGTCATGGCCGGGGCTGCGCCTGCACCAGCGCCTGTCGAGCCGGCGCCGGTGGTGGAAGTCGCCCCTGCGCCAGTTGTCGAGCCTGTTACAGCCGTGGCAGTCGAGCCAGCGCCAGTGGCAGCAGCGGAAGTGACCACGGCGCCTGCGCCAGTGGCTGCTACCCCTGCGCCAAAGCTGGACGACATGCTGGCCGAAGCGGGCCTGCAACTGGCCGCGACCGATCCTGAAAAGCTGCGCGCCGCCCAGGCCGCAGCAGCACAGGCGGCCACGCCGGTGCGCGTTGGCCGTGCCCGCAAGCCGGTCGTCGTGCCGGTCGACGAGCCGCTGGTACAGGTCGATACCAGCCGTCAGTAAGCACCAGGTAGTACATCCGGCGTACGTCGCCCCTCGCGCAGGCGCGAACAACGTACGCCGGACCCCATCCCTTCTCTCCATGCAGCAGCGCGCCCGGCAGTATTCCCGGGCGCATGCTATCGTATTGGAATGGCTGAAAAAATCATCCTTATCAATGACCTGCGCTCATCGAAGCTGCGGGTCCCGGCCGTGCCGGAAGCACCTACGGGCCTGCTGAGCGATGCGCTCGGCCGGCCGCTGCACGACTTGCGCATTTCCGTCACTGACCGCTGCAATTTCCGCTGCGTGTATTGCATGCCGAAGGAAGTGTTCGACAAGGATTACCAATACCTGCCACACGGCGACCTGCTGTCGTTCGAAGAGATCACGCGCGTCGCGCGCCTGTTCGTCGCGCATGGCGTCGAAAAGCTGCGCCTGACGGGTGGCGAGCCGCTGCTGCGCAAGAATCTCGAACGCCTGGTCGGCATGCTGCGCGCGTTGCCCACGCCCAGTGGCCGTCCGCTCGACCTCACCTTGACGACCAACGGCTCGATCCTGGCGCGCAAGGCGCAAGCCCTGAAAGATGCAGGGCTGGACCGGGTCACGGTCTCGCTCGACGCGCTCGACGACGGCGTGTTCCGCAGCATGAACGATGTCGATTTTTCAGTGGCCGATGTGCTGCACGGCATCGATACCGCGCATGCCGTGGGCCTGGGGCCGGTCAAGGTCAATATGGTCGTCAAGGGCGGCACCAACGTCGACCAGATCCTGCCAATGGCGCGCCACTTCAAGGGCTCGCCGACGATCCTGCGCTTCATCGAATTCATGGATGTGGGCGCATCGAACGGCTGGGACATGCGCGACGTCGTGCCGTCGGGCGACGTGGTGCGCCGCATCTCGGCCGAGCTGCCGCTGGTACCGGTGGCGGCCAATTACAGTGGCGAGACCGCATCGCGCTGGCGCTACGTCGATGGCGACGGCGAAATCGGTGTGATTTCCAGCGTCACGCAGGCGTTCTGTGGTGACTGCAGCCGTCTGCGTCTGTCGACCGAAGGCAAGCTGTATACCTGCCTGTTTGCCACGCGCGGCCACGATATGCGCGCGCTGCTGCGCGAAGGGCACGACGATCTGGCACTCAGTGGCGCCATCGCGCAACTGTGGCGCGGTCGGGCTGACCGCTATTCCGAAACCCGCTCGGCTGAGACAGGTACCGGCCAGCTGGATGGGCCGCGGCGGGTTGAAATGTCGTATATCGGTGGCTAATTGACGATGCAAGCACACTTGATCAGCGGATTGGTTCTGGCGGGCGGGCGTGGCTCGCGCATGGGCAACGTGGACAAGGGCTTGCAGCCGTTCAATTCCAGCACCATGGTCGAGCACGTGCTGGCGCGGCTGCGGCCACAGGTGGGGCCGCTGGCGATCAGCGCCAACCGTAATCTCGACACGTACCGCGCGTTTGGCGCGATGGTGCTGACTGACGAGATGGCGGATTTTCCGGGCCCGCTGGCCGGGCTCGAAACGGGCTTGCGCCACTGCGCCACGCCGTATCTGCTGACGGTGCCATGCGATTCCCCATTCCTGCCACCCGATCTGGCCGCGCGCCTGTTCGCTGCGCTCCAGGAGCACGACGCCGACGTGGCCTATGCCGCGACGCAAGAAGCAGGCATGCTGGTCCAGCCACATCCGGTGTTCTGCCTGGTGCGCGCTGACCGGCTGGCTTCGTTGTCAGCCTAT
Source organism: Telluria sp. LT2P80 (assembly GCF_059685955.1). Taxonomy (NCBI): domain Bacteria; kingdom Pseudomonadati; phylum Pseudomonadota; class Betaproteobacteria; order Burkholderiales; family Oxalobacteraceae; genus Telluria; species Telluria sp. LT2P80. The sequence goes on from NZ_JCASIO010000001.1 coordinate 961,860, forward strand.
CTCGCGGGCAGCGGTCGCAGCGTCGAGGGCTGGTTGCGCGATCTCAACGCGGTCGAGGTCGTATTCGATGACGCCGACGCGTTCCGCAACATCAACACGCTCGACGAGCTGCGCAGGCTCGAACAACCCGCCTTCCCTGCCAGCCTGGCTCAGGTGGCCAGTTGCATCAATGGCTATGATCCGGACGCCCTGCGGGTGCGCGACGCCCAGCGCATCATCCGCGAATTCGTCCAGCCGGTGCGCGCCGTCGAGATGGTGGCGCTGCGCGCAAGCCTGGGCCGCGTGCTGGCGCGCGACCTGGTCTCGCCGATCAACGTACCGGCGCACGACAATTCGGCAATGGACGGCTACGCACTGCGCGGCGCCGACCTGCCGCAGGCTGGCGTGGCGACGTTCAAGGTGGTCGATATTGTCTATGCGGGCAAGCCGTCCGCTGTCGTGCCCGGCCCCGGTGAGTGCGTGCGCATCATGACGGGCGGCGTGATGCCGGCCGGTTGCGACAGCGTGCTGCCGCAGGAATTTACCGACAGCGGCGACGATGTCGCCATGACCGTGCGCGCCGGCGCCATCCGCGCCGGCGACAACCGCCGGCTGGCCGGCGAAGATTTGAAAGCCGGCAGCGCAGCCCTGAAGGCCGGCCGCATCATCCGGCCATCCGACCTGGGCCTGTGCGCATCGCTGGGCTTTGCCGAAATCCCCGTGCAACGGCGCCTGCGCGTGGCGTTCTTCTCGACTGGCGACGAGCTGCGCTCGATCGGCGAGCCGCTGGACGAAGGCTGCGTCTACGACAGCAACCGCTATACGATCTACGGCATGCTCCAGCGCCTGGGCTGCGAGATCATCGACATGGGCGTCGTGCGCGACAGCCCGGAAGCACTGGAAGACGCGCTGCGCACCGCCTGCGAAAACGCCGACGCGATCATCACGTCGGGCGGCGTCTCGGTCGGCGCGGCTGACTACACCAAACAGGTCATGGCGCAGCTGGGCGACGTGACATTCTGGAAAGTGGGCATGCGCCCAGGCCGACCACTGGCATTCGGGCGCGTCACATCGAACGGCCGCAGAGCCTTCCTGTTCGGCCTGCCGGGCAATCCGGTGGCGGTGATGGTGTCGTTCTACTTCTTCGCGCGCGACGCGCTGCTGCAGATGATGGGCGCCAACGCCCCACTGCCGCTGCTGCAGGCACGCTCGTCCGAAGCAATCCGCAAAAAACCAGGCCGCACCGAATACCAGCGCGGCATCGTCGCACGCAGCGCCGACGGCACGCCCGAAGTCCGCCTCACCGGCGCCCAAGGCTCCGGCATCCTGCGCTCAATGTCCGAAGCCAACTGCATGGTCGTACTGCACGACGAGCAAGGCAGCGTGGCCGCCGGCGACATGGTCGACATCCTGCCATTCGAAGGCCTGTTCTAACCCGCTAGACGCACCGCCACACCTACCGCAACCACCAAGTTGTTGCCCCCAGACCCTTACAAAACAATTAGGGTCAGAGTCGAATTGTTTGACAACATTGGGTAATTGCCCATTAATTCTACTCTGACCCTGATTGTTTTTGTGACCTGGGGGACATTGTAGGGGTGCTGTCAGTCTTCGCGTTCCAGGCCGTCAGAGCCCAGGAGTAATTGGGCGGCATCGCTTGGGAGGGCTTCGACGGATTTGAGCTTGCGGGCCATCTGGCGGCTGCGCACCTCGGCGTTTTCGATGTTTTTGGCGGCGCGTTCCAGCGTTGTTTTCGTTGCGGCCAGCACGTCGCCGAACTTGGTGAATTCGGTTTTGACTGCGCCCAGCACTTGCCACACTTCGGATGAGCGTTTTTCCAGCGCCAGCGTGCGGAAACCCATTTGCAGGCTGTTGAGTAAGGCGCTCAGCGTCGACGGGCCGGCGATTGTCACGCGCAGCGTGCGCTGCAGGTCGTCCGCCAGGCCAGGGCGACGCATCACTTCGGCGTACAGGCCTTCGGTCGGCAGGAACAGGATCGCGAAATCCGTCGTCTGTGGCGGCGAGACGTATTTGTCGCAGATGGTTTGCGCCTCGCGCCGCACTGCCCGTTCCAGCTCGGCGCCAGCGCGGATGACGCCTTCGGCGTCCGCAATGTCGGCTGCGGCCTGTAGGCGTTCGTACTGCTCTTTCGGGAACTTGGCGTCGATCGGCAGCCACAACGGCGCGCCGCCGTCGACGGTGCCCGGCAGCTTAATCGCAAACTCTACCCGCGCGTTCGAGCCCGCCACCGTCTCGACGTTCTTCGCATACTGCTCGACCGTCAGCACCTGCTCGAGCAGCATCTCCAGCTGCACCTCGCCCCACGTGCCGCGCGTCTTCACGTTCGTGAGCACGCGCTTGAGGTCACCCACGCCGATGGCCAGCTGCTGCATCTCGCCCAGGCCCTGGTGGACTTTTTCCAGCCGCTCGGACACCTGGCGGAACGATTCGGTCAGCCGCGTTTCCAGCGTCGCATGCAGCTTTTCGTCGACCGTCTGACGCATCTCTTCCAGGCGCTTGCCATTGTCGGCCTGCAGGTCGCGGATCTTCGACTCAAGCGTGTTACGCACTTCGAGCATGCGCTGGGCGTTCGATTCGGTCAGGTTGCCCAGCGTTTGCTGCAGCGTGTCGGCAAAGCGCTTGAGCGCGCGCGCCTGCTCTTCGCGCCCGCTGCTCGATTGCAGCTGCATCTGCTGACGCATGCTGTCAAATTGCTGGACGGAGGCATTGTGGTACTGGGCCAGGTGGCCGGCGGTTTCCTGGCGCGTCGATTGCGCGCTGGCCTGCAGTTCCTGGCGCAGCTCGCGCTCGAGCCGTTCGATGTGCGCGCCGTTGCCGTCGCCGCTGCCGCGCAGGCGCAGCAAGACCAGCACCAGCAACGCGATGATGAGCGCGAGGCCCACCAGGATCAGGATTTCTGCTGTGGTCATCGTGTCAATCGGCCTTGTTGCGCATCCAGTCGGCGGTCTCGAAGAACGACGTCAGCAGACGCACCCGCAGCGCCTCGTCATAGCCCAGGTCTTCCATCGCCCACGCCATCGCGCGCAGCCACGCGTCGCGCTCCTTGGTGCCGATCGCGTACGGCAGGTGGCGCGCGCGCAGGCGCGGATGGCCGTAGCGTTCGATATACAGGTCGGGGCCGCCCATCCACCCGGACAGGAACATGAACAGCTTGTCACGCGAGCTGTCGTTGGGCACCGGATGCATGACGTGAATATTGGCGAACTCCGACTCCAGCTGCATCAGGTCATAAAAACGATCGACCAGCGCGCGCAGGCGCTCGGCGCCGCCCATGATCTCGTACAGCGTTGGCGTGTCGGCTTGCGTATCCTGCATGCTCACGCCTCCCGCAACGTCTGCAGCGGCGGCTGACGCAGCACGCCGCGCAGGCCGAACCAGCCGCCGACGATCGCGCACAGGATGCCCACCACCAGGCCAGCGAGCCACACGCCCGGCGCGAACGTCCACGGGAATTTGAATTGGTACGTCGCCAGCGCCCAGCCCAGCGCCGCAGCGCCCGTCGCGGCGAGAAGACCAGACAGCCCGCCCACCAGCACGAACTCGATCCGCTGCGCCCGCGCCAGTTGCTGGCGCGTCGCGCCCAGCGCCCGCAGCAGGCCACCTTCACGCGTGCGCTCGGAGGTCGATCCCATCAACGCCGCATACAGCACCAGCACGCCCGAGGCCAGCGTGAACAGGAACAGGAATTCGACCGCGACCACCACCTGGTCCAGCACGTCCTGCAACTGGCGGATGATGCCCGAGACGTCGACCACAGTCAGGTTCGGGTACGCGCGCGTGAGCGCATTGCCCAGGTTCGCGCCTTCGGCCGGCACGTGGAACGCCGTCATGTAGGTGGTCGGCGCGTTGGCCATCGCCGCCGGATTGATGATGACGAAGAAGTTGGCGCGCATCGAGCCCCATTCGAGCTTGCGCACGCTGGTGATCTTCGCGTCCACCATCAGCCCCGCCATATCGAAGCGCAGGCTGTCGCCCAGTTTCAGGCCAAGGCGGTCCATGATGCTTTTCTCGACCGACGCTTCGGCCAGGCCGGGCGCATCCTTGAACCACGCGCCTTCGACGACCTCGTTCCCCTCCGGCAGCGCATTGGTGGTCGACAGGTTGAATTCGCGGTTGGCCAGGCGGCGCGCCTCGCCATCGGCAAAGGTGTCGCTCTTGATGGCGGCGCCGTTGATCGCCGTGAGGCGCCCGCGGATCATCGGAAACAGCACCGGCTCCTTCACGTTGGCCGCCTGCAGCTGGTCTTCGACGCCCTTCGTCTGCTCGGGCAGGATGTTGATCACGAAGCGATTCGGCGCATCGGCCGGCGTGGCCGACTGCCAGGCCGCCATCAGGTCACCCCGCACGACGGTCAACAGCAGCAGCGCCATCAGGCCCAGCGACAGCGAGACCACCTGCACGACCGTGGCGCCGGGCCGGCGCTGCAGCGACGTGACGGCAAAGCGCCAGGCCTGCTGCGGGAACAGGTTGCGCATGCGGCGCAACAGCTTGAGGCCCAGCCAGGCCACGAGCGCAAACACCGCGAAGCCGCCGAGGAAGCCCCCGGCCGTGATCAGCGCCAGCGTCAGGTCACGCGCCTGCCAGTAAAGCAGCAGGACGAAGGCGCCCACGCCCAGGCCATAGGTCACCAGTGCGGCCGGTTGCGGCGCGCCGGCTTCGCGCCGGATCACGCGGTTGTGCGGCACATTGCGCAATTGCAGAATCGGCGGCAGCGCAAAGCCCACCAGCAGCAGCATGCCGGTGGCCACGCCCTGCAGCGCCGGCAGGATCGAGACCGGCGGCAGTTCGGTGCGGATCAGCGATGCAATCAGTTCGAGCAGCACGAAGTGCGCCCCAAAACCCACCAGCACACCGAGCACGCTGCCCAGCAAGCCGACGAGGGCGAATTCGGTCACGTACATCACGGTGACCTGGTTCTGGGTCAGGCCCAGGCAGCGCAGCATGGCGCAGGCATCCAGGTGGCGGCTCATGAAACGGCGCGCCGCCATCGCCACGGCCACCGCCGCCAGCATCGCCGATAACAGGCCCACGAGCGACAAAAACAAACCGGCCCGATCGAGCGTCGCGCGCATTTCGGGACGCCCATTTTCTAACGTCTCGATGCGCACGCCCTTGAGGTTGCCGTCCCTGATCTGCGCGCGCAGCCAGGTTTCGTAGGCCTTGATGGCCGCCAGGTCGTTGCGGTTGGTCGAGGCAATCTGCAGCCTGAAGTCCACGCGCGCGAAATCGTCCACCAGGCCCGTGGCCTTCAGATCGGCCATCGACAGCATCACGCGCGGCGCGAAGTTCGCGAACGACGCGCCTTTATCGGGCTCGGTGGCGATCAGCTGCGTGATGCGCAACTGGCTGTTGCCCAGCGTGAGCATGCCGCCCACCTGCGTGGACAGCTGCGCGAGCAGGCCCGGATCGACCCACACGGTGCCGGGCGCCGGCACGGCGCGCGTCGGTTCGCCGCGCGCGCCACTGGCCGCGACCGGGTCGGTCGTGATCTTCATCTGGCCGCGCAGCGGATAGCCTGTTGATACCGCCTTGATCGACGAGAGCTGCGCCAGCGAATCATCGCCCTCGCCTGCCTGCGCCATGCTCGGGAAAGTGACGGTGTCGGCCAGCAGCAGGCCGCGCCGCGCCGCTTCATCGCGCCAGGCCTGGGGCACCGGGTCATCGGTCTTGACCAGAAGGTCGGCGCCCAGCAATTGGTGCGCGTCGCGGTCCATGCCGGCGCGCATGCGGTCAGTGAAAAAGCCGACCGACGTGAGCGCCGCCACGGCGACGATGAGCGCCACCAGCAGGAAGCGCAGTTCACCGGCGCGCCAGTCGCGCGCCGTCATGCGAAGTGCCTGGACGAACATGGCGTCGCTCCGTGGTTAAGGTCAGGCGTTGGCGAAGAAGTCGTCGACTTCGGCCAGGAAGGCGCGCTTGCGCTCCGGGTCGATGAAGGCGGCCTGGAAGCTGTTGCGCGCCAGTTGCCGCGCGTGCTTCACATCCAGCGGCAAGGCGTCGAAGGCAGCGAAGTAGTTCTCGTTGACGTAGCCGCCGAAATAGGCCGGATCGTCCGAGTTGACCGTGACGGCCAGGCCAGCGTCGAGCAAGGTGCGCAGATTGTGCGACCCCATGACATCGAACACGCGCAGCTTGATGTTCGACAGCGGGCATACGGTCAGCGCCATCTGCTCGCGCACCAGGCGCTCGACCAGCGCCGGGCTTTCCAGGCTGCGCACGCCGTGGTCGATGCGCTCGACCTTGAGCACGTCGAGTGCGCTTTCGATATAGGCCGGCGGGCCTTCTTCGCCGGCATGCGCGACCAGGCGCAGGCCCAGATTGCGGGCACGCTCGAACACGCGCGCGAACTTCTCGGGTGGATGGCCGACCTCGGACGAATCCAGGCCCACGCCGATGAACTTGTCGCGGTACGGCAGCGACTCGTCCAGCGTGGCGATCGCGTCGTCTTCCGACAGGTGACGCAGGAAGCACATGATCAGTTCAGCGCTCAGCGGCGCATCCTGGCAGGCGCGCCAGATGCCGTTGATGACGGTCTCGAACGGCACGCCGCGCGCGGTGTGCGTCTGCGGGTCGAAGAAGATTTCGGTGTGGCGGACATTGTCGGCATGGGCGCGCGCCAGGTAGGCGGCGGTCATGTCATAAAAGTCCTGCTCGGTCAGCAGCACGCTGGCGCCTGCATAATAAATGTCGAGGAACGATTGCAGATCGCTGAAAGCGTAGGCGTCGCGCAACGCTTCGACCGAGGCATAGGCCAGCTGGACGTTGTTTCTTTGTGCCAGAGCAAAAATCAGTTCTGGCTCGAGCGAGCCCTCGATATGGATGTGCAGTTCAGCCTTGGGCATGTTCTGCAGCAGGGTGCGCAAGCGATCGTCAAGCATGGTGTTCTCCAACAGGTGTTCAGTGAATAAGGTCGCGTTGAGGCGACCGGCAAGTGTAACGCATGCGTGCAATCGGCTCATGCCATAGCGAAAAAGCGTGAGTTCATCATGGAGCCGCGCACGATGCGCGTGCACCGCCTGTTGTACCGTTGACGAAAACTCGCTACGCTTTGCAGCACGGCCCGCACGCACGTATGGCGAAGGTAAAAAGCCAACTTTTTGTAGTTGAATCAAGCACTTGTTACCACTTCATCAGGTCGTGCAACACGACTTTGACTTCGGAAACTATTAGGCACATAATAAATTTCAGTAACGCAAAAAGACGCTCTCCACACTGCGGTTAGTTCGATATTTCCGGATCGACAACAAGCAATCGCACGCGCACCATCCACGACGCCGACCACACTGGCGCCGCACGTGACGACCGAACAAGGAGTACGCCAAAAATAACCGGGCCCCCGGGCAGCGCCATGCGCTGCTGTGACAGTGATTCGTTGTTGGCACATTAAAGGAAATTCAATGAGCATCTTTGAAAATTACACGGCCCGCTATGAGCGTACTCGCGAAGAGGAATACTCGATGTCCGAGTTCCTGCAGATGTGCAAGCGTGACCCGCTGACGTATGCCAGCGCACCGGAGCGCATGCTCGCCGCCATTGGCGAACCCACGCTGGTCGATACCCGTCTCGATTCGCGCATGTCGCGCATCTTCGCCAACAAGGTCATCAAGATCTATCCGGCGTTCCGCGAGTTTTATGGCATGGAAGAAGTGATCGAACAGGTCGTTTCGTATTTCCGCCACGCGGCGCAAGGCCTGGAAGAACGCAAGCAGATCCTGTATCTGCTGGGCCCGGTGGGTGGCGGCAAGTCGTCGATTGCCGAAAAGCTCAAGAGCCTGATGGAGCTGGTGCCCTTTTATGCGATCAAGGGTTCGCCCGTCAACGAGTCGCCCCTGGGCTTGTTCAGCGAAGACGAAGATGGCAAGATCCTCGAAGAGGATTACGGCATTCCCCGCCGCTACCTGCGCGCGGTGCCGAGTCCCTGGGCCGTCAAGCGCCTGCACGAATTCGGCGGCGACATCAACAAGTTCCGCGTCGTGCGGCGATATCCGTCGATCCTCAAGCAGGTCGCCATTTCCAAGACCGAACCGGGCGACGAAAACAACCAGGATATCTCGTCCCTTGTCGGCAAGGTCGATATCCGCAAGCTCGAGGATTTTTCGCAGGACGATCCGGACGCCTACAGCTATTCGGGTGGCCTGTGCCTGGCCAATCAGGGCCTGATGGAATTCGTCGAGATGTTCAAGGCGCCGATCAAGGTGCTGCACCCGCTGCTCACGGCGACGCAGGAAGGCAATTACAAGGGCACCGAAGGCTTTGGCGCGATCCCGTTCGACGGCATCGTGCTGGCCCACTCGAACGAGTCCGAATGGAAGACCTTCCGCAACAACCGCAATAACGAGGCGTTCCTTGACCGCATCTATATCGTCAAGGTGCCGTATTGCCTGCGGGTGTCGGACGAAGTGAAAATCTACGACAAGCTGCTGCGCAATTCGTCGCTCGACAAGGCGCCCTGCGCCCCGGGCACGCTGCGCATGATGTCGCAGTTTGCCGTGCTGTCGCGCCTGAAGGATCCCGACAACTCCAGCATCTATTCCAAGATGCTCGTGTATGACGGCGACAACCTGAAAGACACCGACCCCAAAGCCAAGTCGCTGCACGAATATGTCGATTACGCAGGCGTGGACGAAGGCATGAACGGCCTGTCGACCCGCTTTGCTTTCAAGATTTTGTCGAAGGTGTTCAATTTCGACAATACCGAAGTGGCGGCTAATCCGGTGCACCTGCTATATGTGCTCGAGCAGCAGATCGAGCGCGAGCAATTCCCGCCCGAGACCGAGCAGCGCTACCTGTCGTATATCAAGGAACACCTGGCGCAGCGCTACGTCGACTTCATCGGCAAGGAGATTCAAACGGCCTACCTGGAAAGCTATTCCGAGTATGGACAGAACATCTTCGACCGTTACGTCACGTTCGCCGACTTCTGGATCCAGGACCAGGAATTTCGCGATCCCGATACCGGCGAGAGTTTCGATCGCGAGTCGCTCAACGCCGAGCTGGAAAAAATCGAGAAGCCGGCCGGGATTTCGAATCCGAAGGATTTCCGCAACGAGATCGTCAACTTCAGCCTGCGTGCGCGCGCCACCAATGCCGGCAAAAATCCCGCCTGGACCAGTTATGAAAAGTTCCGCAGCGTGATCGAGAAAAAAATGTTCTCGAATACCGAGGAACTCCTGCCGGTGATTTCATTCAATGCAAAGGCGAATACCGAGGATGCGAACAAGCACGCCGATTTCGTGGCGCGCATGGTCGAGAAAGGCTATACGCCGAAGCAGGTGCGGTTGCTGTGCGAGTGGTATCTGCGCGTGCGCAAATCGTCGTAAGCAACAGCGCATAAGCAGCAGTATATAAGTAACAGCGTTGCCGGCTGGCCGCAGGCCGCCCGCCGGCAGCGTCCCGCGCTGTACGTGCGTCGCACGTCCGTTCGCGTAGCGTATTAAGATAAGGGCGCTGCTGTTTAAAAGGCAGCGCCACAGCGCCAACGGGCGTGTCCAAAACGCCAGATCCGCGCTTACATTGAGCAGGAGGCCTGTTTTGACTTACCTCATCGACCGTCGCTTGCAGGGCAAGAACAAGTCTGCGGTCAACCGCGAACGCTTTCTGCGCCGCTACAAGGCGCAGATCAAGGATGCCGTCGGCCGCGCTATCAAGGGCCGCTCGATCACCGACATCGAAAACGGCGAAAAGGTCACCATCCCCGTCAAGGACGTGAACGAGCCCCACTTCGGCCATGCCCATGGCGGCGTCTGGGAAACCGTCAACCCCGGCAATACCGAATATCAAAAAGGCGACCAGTTCAGCCGCCCGCGCGGCGGTGGCGCCGGCGCTGGCCGCGGCCGCCCCGGCAACAGCGACCAGACCGTCGAAGACGATTTCATCTTTGAATTGTCGCGCGAAGAATTCATGAATTATTTCTTCGAAGATCTCGAGCTGCCGAATATGGTCAAGACGCAGTTGACCCAGACCATTGAGTACAAGAATCAGCGCGCTGGCTACAACGTCTCGGGCACGCCCTCGAATATCCACGTGCTGCGCTCGCTGCGCGGGGCCCTGGGCCGGCGCATCGCCGTGGGCGGGCCGACCCGGCGCCAGTTGGCCGAAGCCCAGGAACAATTGCAGGCGTTGTTCGACGAAGGCGCACCGGCCGACGACCAGGGCGTCGTCGAACTGCGGGATCGCATTCACCATTTGCGGATCCGGCTCAATGCGATTCCGTTCATCGACCCGTTCGACCTGCGCTACGCCAACCGGATCAAGATTCCCAAGCCAAGTACCCAGGCCGTGATGTTTTGCATCATGGACGTGTCAGGCTCGATGGACGAAACGCGCAAGGACACCGCCAAGCGCTTCTTCATCCTGCTGTATCTGTTCCTGAAACGCGTGTACGAGAAAATCGATGTGGTCTTCATTCGCCACCACACGGCGGCGGCCGAGGTCGACGAGAACGAGTTCTTTCATTCGCGCGAGTCGGGCGGCACCGTCGTGTCGTCGGCCCTGCACCTGCTGCAAAAAGTCATCAACGAACGCTACGGCAGCGCCGACTGGAATGCCTACGTGGCGCAAGCCTCCGATGGCGACAACTGGGACAACGATTCGGTGCTGTGCAAGCAGATCCTGTCCAATGCGATCATGCCGCGCGTTCAGTACTACACGTATGTCGAAATCACGGACGGCCCGCCACAGAATCTTTGGGAACAATACTGCGACGTCGCCAGCCAGCACCGCAACTTCGCGATGCAAAAGATCGTGACCCCGGCCGATATCTATCCGGTGTTCCGGGAACTGTTTAAAAAGCAGGCCAAGTAGCCGCGCGAACAGCCCAACCAGCCAACAGCAGCGAGGTGCCTCATGCCAAGAGATCCGGACAACCCGCGCGCCCTGCCCGAACAGTCGGAATGGACTTTCGACCTGATCGAGCAGGCGCACGAAGAAATCAGGCGTGTGGCCAAACGCTACGGCCTCGACACCTACCCGAACCAGCTCGAGATCATCACCGCCGAGCAAATGATGGATGCCTACACCTCGGTCGGGATGCCGGTGTCATACAACCACTGGTCGTTCGGCAAGCATTTCCTGAGCACCGAGAAAAGCTACCGCCGTGGCCAGATGGGCCTGGCCTATGAAATCGTCATCAATTCCAATCCCTGCATCGCCTACCTGATGGAAGAGAACAGCCTGACGATGCAGGCGCTGGTGATCGCGCACGCGGCATACGGCCACAACTCCTTTTTCAAGGGCAACTACCTGTTCCGAAGCTGGACTGACGCTGACGCCATCGTCGACTATATGGTGTTCGCCAAGAATTACATCGCCGAATGCGAGCAGCGGCATGGCATCGATGCGGTGGAAGAATTGCTCGATTCGTGCCACGCGCTGCAAAACCATGGCGTCGACCGCTACAAGCGCCCGGCCAAGCTGTCAGTGGCGCAAGAGGCGGCGCGCACCAAGGAGCGTGAAGACTACGCGCAGTCGCAGGTCAATGCCATCTGGCGCACATTGCCACTGCGCGAAGAGCAGGTGCACAACGCCGCGCCCGTGCGCTTTCCACCTGAGCCTGAAGAAAACCTGCTGTACTTCATTGAAAAATATGCCCCGCTGCTGGAGCCATGGCAGCGCGAGCTCGTGCGCATCACGCGCAAGATCTCGCAATACTTTTATCCACAGCGCCAGACCCAGGTGATGAATGAAGGCTGGGCCACGTTCTGGCACTACACGATATTGCAGGACCTGTACCAGGAAGGCATCGTCGGCGACGGCTTCATGCTCGAATTCCTGCAAAGCCACACCAATGTCGTCTACCAGCCGCCGGCCAACAGCCCTTATTACAGCGGGATCAACCCGTATGCGCTCGGCTTCGCGATGATGAGCGACATCCGCCGCATCTGCGAACATCCCACTGACGAAGACCGTACCTGGTTCCCTGACATCGCCGGCAGCGACTGGCGCAAGACGCTGGACTTTGCGATGCGCAATTTCAAGGACGAGAGTTTCATTGCGCAGTACCTGTCGCCAAAGCTGATCCGCGAATTTCACTTCTTTGCCGTGCTCGACGACGATCGCAGCGACAAACTCTCGATTTCGGCCATCCACGATGACGCCGGCTACCGCTACGTGCGTCACAAGCTGGCCGAACAATACAACCTGGGCAGCCGCGAACCGAACATCCAGGTCTGGCAAGTCAATACACGCGACGATCGCGCGCTGACGCTGCGTCATACGCAGTACAACCGGCGCCCGCTCAATCAGCAGGCGCAAGAGGTCCTCAAGCACGTGGCCCGCCTGTGGGGCTTCGACGTGCGCCTCGAGACGGCCGATCCCGACGGCCACGTGGTCAGCTTCATTGATTGCCGGCGCGAAAAACGCACGCGCTGATTGCCTGTCCCTATACAGGATCGGCGTTCACGCCGATCCTTCCCGCCCCGCTCTTCAGCCCTCGTCACCTGTCAATACCACGCGTGCGTAGGAACACGTACGTACTCGTGTACGCTTGGTATCGCCAATATCGGAATTTCATGGTATGTTGCCGTCATCACATGTTGGCGCTGTCACATCTACGTCATGGCAATATGGTGGTGAAGTACCTAGCAAAACTAAGTAATATAGTTTGGCGAAGCAGGTGTAGAGCCTCGCAGCTTTTATTCCTGCCAAGTTGAACCTCCGTTAGGCGCACGGTTGAGTTATCTCAATGGTGAGAAGTCGTATAACTTTTATCTATAGCTTGTGAAGGAAGGTAGCTGTTCCAGGTGATTCGTTCTCCGATGCAAGACACGGTGAACAGCGATAGTTTGTACAAAAGCCGTCGCTTACTCATAGGAAATTTGCCAAACTGCACAATTAACGACAATAATTTGGCTAAACCAGCCTGAGCATTGATCTTCCACGTAATGAGGAGAATCCATAGATAAGACGACACATTTTCCGGACCTCCAAACCCCGCCGTACAGCCCATCCGTTCTTGTATAGATGAGCAGGTTTGCCTGCTTTTACAAGCAGTTAGCGGTCCTTTCGCTGCTGTAAAAATGTATGTGCAAAAAAGAATTCGTAGGTATAATTCCTCGAATGTCCCGGATGCGGCTCTAGGTTTCCGTCGTATTTAGTGGGTTTGGTAGCAACAAAAAAGAGTTGGCATTGGAGAAATATGGCATGAATTTTTCGAACGAAAAGCAACCCGGGAAAAATTTCACAGGATTCATCGTTGTGCTCATCTTCCACATCCTCGTGGGTTGGGCACTCGTTGCTGGCCTGGGGACCCGGATCGTCAGCACGGTGACCGAAGCTGTGGAGACCAAGCTGATTGAAGAAGTGGCTCCGCCGCCACCACCGGAAACCCCGCCACCGCCGCCACCGCCGGAAATGAAGGCTCCACCGCCTCCATTCATCCCGCCGGTCGAAGTGCAGGTGCAGCAGCCGCCACCGCCGCAGAACGTGATCGCCGCCGCGACGCAGACGCCGCCACCGACCACGTCGCTGGCACCGCCTGCACCACCGGCTCCATCAGCGCCGCCAGCACCACCGGCACCGCGTGCAGTCAGCCGCAGCGAAGCAGTAGCAGACTTTAATACTTGCGCACGTCCGGAATATCCGCGTTCGTCGCAACGCAATGAAGAAACGGGTACCACGACCCTGCAATTCCTGATTGGTGTCGATGGTCGCGTGTTGGAAGCCAAGCTGGCGAAGTCAAGTGGCTTCCGAGACTTGGACCGGGCCGCGCAATCGGCTCTGAGCAAATGCCGATTCAAGCCAGCCATGATCGATGGCAAGCCGGAACAGGCGTGGACAGCGGTGCAGTACGTCTGGACGCTGGAATAAAACCGGGACAAAACACCGTCTCAAACTTTGATTGTCGTTGTCGTAAGTTCAGCGAACTGTCTATTTAAATATTTTGGAGGAAGCATGTTTAAGAATACCCGTTTGTCCGCTTTCCTGGCGGCTGTCCTGTTGTCGGTAACCGCAGCATCGGCGCTGGTGTCGGCACCAGCCTTCGCGCAAACCCCGGCAACCGACGCAGCTGCTCCAGCGGCGACCGACGCAGCTGCACCAGCCGTTGATCCTGCTGCTGCGCCTGCTGCTGACGCTGCTGCTGCTCCGGCCGATGCCGGCGCGCCAGCTGCTGCGCCAGGCACCGAAAAAACCGAAGAAGTCTACAACCCGTACGGCCTGCAGGCCATGTGGGAACACGGCGACTTCGTCAACAAGGGCACCCTGATCATCCTGTCGCTGATGTCGATCGGTTCGTGGTACATCATCATCACCAAGCTGATCGATCAGCAAAAAGTGATGAACCAGGCTAAAGACATGAAAGCCAAGTTCTGGAAAGCACCGTCGATCGTCGCTGGTTCGGCTACGCTGAAAGAAGGTTCGCCATTCCGCTTCATCGCTGAAACCGGCACCAAGGCTACCCAGCACCACGATGGCGCCCTGCTCGAGCAGATCGACCTGTCGACCTGGGTTACCATGCAGATCCAGCGCGCTGTTGACCGTGTTCAGTCGCGTCTGCAAGATGGCCTGTCGTTCCTGGCAACCGTTGGTTCGACCTCGCCGTTCATCGGTCTGTTCGGTACCGTCTGGGGTATTTACAACGCACTGACCGCCATCGGCATGTCGGGTAACGCATCGATCGACAAGGTTGCAGGTCCAGTCGGTGAAGCACTGATCATGACCGCCTTCGGTCTGTTCGTTGCAGTTCCTGCCGTCCTGGGTTACAACTGGCTGGTTCGTCGTAACAAGACCGCGCTGGAAGACATCCGCTCGTTCTCGGCTGACGTGCACTCGGTCCTGATCTCGGGCGCAATGTCGACCTCGAACGCAGCAATCAGCGCCAAGAAGATTGGATAAATTATGTCGATGAGTGTCGGATCCGATAACGGAGAAGATGAGCTGAATTCAGAGATCAACACGACGCCACTCGTTGACATCATGTTGGTTCTGCTGATCATCTTCCTGATCACGAGTCCGGTGGTTCTGAAACTGCAACAAGTTGCACTGCCTGCAGAAGAGAACCAGGTCACACTGACCAAACCGGAAGACGTTAATATCACCGTCAATAAAGACGGCGAAATGTACTATAACCAGCTGCACCTCGCGAATACGGACGAGCTGTTCAAGTTCCTCGCGGAGCAGTCGGTGAAAGTGCCGCAACCGGCAGTGAAAGTTCGTGGTGACCAGGAAGCCCGCTACGAAGCGATCGGTCGGGTCATTTACACGGCACAACGTGCTGGGGTGCAGAAGGTTGGTTTCGTGATCGAACCACCGGGCTGATAGCCCTGCACGCGGCGTCAGGCTCATCGAGCCAGGCGCCGCGCCCTTCTCCCAACATTTGAAAAGGAAACACCATGAGTATGAGCGTAGGTTCGAGCTCCGCTAAGGATGCTGATCCGGAACCGATGATGGAAATGAACATGACGCCGTTGATCGACGTCCTGCTCGTTCTGATCATTATGCTGATCATCACGATTCCGAAGCAGAACCACTCGGTCAATCTGAACATGCCGACGGGTACCCCGCCACCGCTGACGGATGTCAAGCCGGTCGTGGTCACCATCGACGTGGACTTTGACGGCACCATCCTCTGGGATGGCGAAGTGATTCCGGATCGTGCAGCCCTCGAAGCAAAGATGAATGCAGTCGCAGCAATGGCTGACCAGCCTGAAGTGCACCTGCGTCCAAATAAGCTGGTAGAGTATAAAGTTGTAGCCGGCGTGATGGCATCTGCCCAGCGCATCGGCGTCACCAAAATCGGCATGGTCGGTAACGAGCAATTCCAGTAATCGTTCCATGTTTTGACCAACACGGCAGGGCTACCCCCTGCCGTGTCCATTTTGAAATAAGGATTTTTCAGATGATCAAGTTCCGTCTCGCTCACCTCAGTATCGCGATGGCCGCACTCGGCTTCGTTGCCGCCACTCCGGTGATCGGCCTGTCCTCCGCTGTCGCTGCAGAAGCACTGCGCGCGGAGATCGGCAAACCACTGCAGCAAGCCCAGGCACAAATGAAACAGGGTAAGCACAAGGATGCACTGGCGACCCTGCGTGGACTGGACAAAGTGGGCAACAAGACCGCCAACGAAACCTACACGATCGAGCGCGTGCGCGCCGCTGCGGCCTCGTCGGCCGGTGATTTCGATACCGCCGCCAAATCGTTTGAAGCACTGCTCGATTCGGGCAAGCTGAACGCCAGCGAGCGTTCGCAATTCTCGGAAGGCCTGGTCGGCATCTATATGCGCGCCGGCGATCTGAACAAAGCCAACAGCACGATCCAGTCCCTGCTCAAGCAGAAGGATGATCCGAAGCTGCGCGCTTACCTGCTGCAGAACTACTACAAGCAAGGCAACACCGCTGCGCTCGAGCAGGAACTGCGCACCATCGAAAAAAGCGGCCGCCTGAGCGAAGATCAGCTCGGCATGCTGGCCAATATCCAGCTCAAGAAAAACGATACGGCCGGCTATGTCCGCACCATCGAGAAGCTGGCAGCAAGCTATCCGAAAGCCCAGTACTGGACCGACCTGCTGAACCGTGTGCAGCGTCAGCCAGGCTACTCGCAGCGTCTGAACATCGACGTCTACCGCTTGAAGCTGGCCAATAACCTGCTCAAGAAGCCAAGCGAGTTCATGGAAATGGCCCAGCTGGTGCTGCAGGCGAAAGCCCCGGCCGAAGCGCTCAAGATCATTGACCGCGGCTACAAGGCCGGCGCACTGGGCACCGGCACCGATGCCGCACGCCACCAGCGCCTGAAGGAACTGGCCGAGAAAAACCTGGCCGAGCAAAACAAGAACTTTGCTGCGCTCGAAGCCGAGTACACCGCCGCCAAGGACGCAGACCAGATGGTTGGCCTGGGTTACGCGATGGTGCAGGCTGGCCAGGCCGACAAGGGCCTGAAGATGATGGAAGCAGCGATCAAGGCCGGCGGCCTGCGCAATGCCGAAGAAGCCAAGCTGCGCATGGGCGAAGCCTACGCCGTTGCTGGCAAGAAGCAGCAAGCCATCGCTGCGTTCAAGACCGTTGGCGGCAAGGACGGCACTGCCGAACTGGCCCGCTACTGGATCCTGGCAGTCAACCACCCACTGTCGTAAGCGCACGTTGCCGTCATCCGCATATGCGGTCGACGGCCTTGCAATCGACCAAAAACGCCGCCTTCGGGCGGCGTTTTCATTTGGTCTGCATCTGAAGGCCACCGTGCACGAAGGTGAATACAAACCATTCCTTCTATGCAACGTCGGAGTTGCCGCGCAGTTCCCGTATAATCAGGCTTTTGGCGCCGCATACCGACAGCATGGCGCGCAACCGGAACCAGACTTGATGAAGGTATTTCGCGGACTTCCCAACGACAGGGCGCGCGCACCCTGCGCACTCACGATCGGCAATTTCGACGGCGTCCATCGCGGCCACCAGGCCTTGCTGGCGCAGGTGCGCGGCGCAGCCGACCGGCTCGGTCTTGACGCGGCCGTGATGACGTTCGAGCCCCATCCCCGCGAATACTTTGCCCACAAACTGGGCGACCCGTCCAAAGCCCCGGCGCGCGTGGCCAATCTGCGCGACAAGCTCGAAGACCTGGACCAGGCCGGCATCGACCGCGTCATCGTCGAACATTTCAACGAACAGTTTGCCGCCATGTCGCCGCAGGATTTCGTCCAGCGCGTGCTGGTCGACGGTCTGCACGTCAAATGGCTGATGGTGGGCGACGACTTCTGCTTCGGCGCGCGCCGCGCCGGCAACATTGCCATGTTGACCGAGGCCGGCCGTGAACACGGGTTCGAGGTTCACACGCTCGGCACCGTGATGCATGGCGACGAACGCATCTCATCGTCGGCCGTGCGCGCGGCGCTGGCCGATGGCGACTTTTGCGCCACCAGCCGGCTGCTCGGTCATCCCTACGCGATGTCGGGCCACGTGATCCATGGTGCCAAGCTCGGCCGCACGCTGGGCTTCCCGACCCTGAACCTGCGCGTCACGCATCGCCCTGCCCTGTCCGGCATCTTCGTCGTACAGGTGCATGGCCTGGCCGAGCATCCGCTGCCGGCCGTGGCCAGCCTGGGCGTGCGCCCCACCGTCGAAGACGCCGGCCGCACCTTGCTTGAAGTGCATGTGTTCGACTATGCCGGCCAGTGTTACGGCAAGCTCGTGCGCGTGGAGTTTCTCGCCAAGCTGCGCGATGAAGAAAAATACGCCGACCTGGCCCTGCTCACGGCTGCGATCGACAACGATGCGCTGCAGGCACGCGCGTTCTTCGACCGGCGTAACGGCGCGCTGAACGCGACCGACCGAATTTGAGTGCGCTTCCCGGCCAGTCGACGATTGGCAGGAAGCGCCTCTCCCCTGTTTGCCAGACCCCATTCGACGCGGCGCACGGCGCCGTGCACACGAACACCCAACAAAAGAACCTTATGTCCGATACCAAACAGCACAACCCTGCCAAAGGCGGCAAAAAGCCCGAGAGCAAATACCCGGTCAATATGACCGACACCCCGTTCCCGATGCGCGGCGACCTCGCCAAGCGTGAACCGGGCTGGGTCAAGCAATGGCAAGACAAGAAAATCTACGAGCGCGTGCGCAAGGCCGCCAAGGGCCGTCCGACCTTCATCCTGCATGACGGGCCGCCGTACGCGAATGGCGACATCCACCTGGGCCACGCCGTCAACAAGATCCTGAAAGACATGGTGCTGAAGTCGCGCACGATCGCAGGCTTTGACGCCCCCTACGTGCCGGGCTGGGATTGCCACGGCATGCCGATCGAGATCCAGATCGAGAAACTGTACGGCAAGAACCTGCCGACGGCCGAGGTGCTGCAAAAGGCCCGCGCCTACGCGCTCGAACAGATCGACCGTCAGCGCGCCGGCTTCATCCGCCTGGGCGTGCTCGGCGAATGGGACAACCCGTACATGACCATGGCCTACAGCAATGAGGCCGATGAGCTGCGCGCGCTCGGCACGCTGCTCGAAAAAGGCTATGTCTACCGGGGCCTCAAGCCCGTGAACTGGTGCTTCGATTGCGGTTCGGCCCTGGCCGAGGCCGAAGTCGAATACCAGGACAAGCGCGACCCGGCGATCGACGTCGGCTTCCCGTTTGCCGAACCGGAAAAAATCGCTGCTGCTTTCGGCCTGGACAAACTGCCCGCAGGAGACGGCTTCATCGTCATCTGGACCACGACCCCATGGACCATCCCGTCGAACCAGGCGCTCAACGCCGGTCCGGAAGTCCAGTATTCGCTGGTGCAGGCCGAACGTGACGGCAAGCCGCTGCTCCTGATCCTCGGTTCCGAGCTGGTCGAATCGTGCCTGACGCGCTACAAGCTCGAAGGCACGGTCGTCGCCACCACCGTCGGCGAAAAGCTGGCCGGCATCAACTTCAAGCACCCGCTGCATGCGCAGGACGCGTTCTACAACCGCCTCTCGCCGCTGTACCTGGCCGACTACGTCACGGTCGACAGCGGTACGGGCGTCGTGCACTCGGCGCCTGCCTATGGCTTGGAAGACTTCGTGTCGTGCAAGGCGCACGGCATGCAGGACGACGACATCCTCAAGCCGGTCATGGGCGACGGCCGCTTTGTCTCGACGCTGCCGCTGTTCGGCGGCCTGACGATCTGGGAAGCGAGCAAACCGATCTGCGCCGCGCTGACCGAAGCCGGTGCGCTGTTCGAACTCAAGATGTTCGATCACAGCTACATGCACTGCTGGCGCCACAAGACGCCGATCATCTACCGCGCCACCAGCCAGTGGTTTGCCGGCATGGACCTCACGCCAAAGGATGGCGGCCCGACCCTGCGCCAGACCGCGCTGGCCGGCATCGCCAAGACCCAGTTCTTCCCGGACTGGGGCCAGGCGCGCCTGCACGGCATGATCGAAAACCGTCCTGACTGGACCCTGTCGCGTCAGCGCCAGTGGGGCGTGCCGATGGCCTTCTTCATCCATAAAGAAACTGGCACGCTGCACCCGCGCACGCCGGAACTGCTGGAGCAAGTGGCCAAGCTGTTCGAAACGGGCGGCATCGACGCCTGGCATACGCTCGACCCGGTCACGCTGCTGGGCGACGACGCCGCCATCTACGAAAAGAACAGGGACACGCTGGACGTCTGGTTCGATTCGGGCGCAACCCACCAGACCGTGCTGCGCGGCTCGCACAAGGAGCAGCTGGGCTTCCCGGCCGACCTGTACCTGGAAGGCTCGGACCAGCACCGCGGCTGGTTCCACTCATCGCTGCTGACATCGTCGATGCTCAATGGCGAGCCACCGTACAAGGCGCTGCTCACGCACGGCTTCACGGTCGACGAGCATGGCAAGAAGATGTCCAAGTCGCTCGGCAACACGATGGCACCGCAGAAAATCTCCGACACGCTCGGCGCCGACATCCTGCGCCTGTGGGTGGCCTCGACCGATTACACGGGCGAGCTGTCGATCGGCGAAGAGATCCTGAAGCGCGTGACCGAATCGTACCGCCGCATCCGCAACACGCTGCGCTTCCTGCTGGCCAATACGTCGGACTTCAACCCGGCGCAGCACGCGGTGCCGATGGGCGAGCTGCTTGAGATCGACCGCTACGCGATCGCCTCGATGGCCCAGTTGCAGAAGGACGTGGCGGCGCACTTCGAGCGCTACGAATTCCACCCGGTCGTCTCGCGCCTGCAGAACTACTGCTCGGAAGACCTGGGCGGCTTCTACCTGGATATCCTGAAGGATCGCCTGTACACGACCGGCATCGATTCGCCAGCACGCCGCTCGGCGCAGACCGCGCTGTGGCACATCGCGCATGCGCTGCTGCGCGTGATGGCGCCGGTGCTGTCGTTCACGGCCGAAGAAGCGTGGGCCGTGTTTGCGGACCAGGAAACGTTCAACGCCAGCGATGAAACCATCTTCACGCAGACGCTGTGGACCTTCCCCGAGCTGCCGGATGGCGATGCGCTGCTGGCCAAGTACGCCTTGCTGCGCCAGGTGCGCCTGGACGTGACGAAGCAACTGGAAGAAGTGCGCACCTCGGGCGCGATCGGTTCGTCGCTGCAGGCCGAACTGGCGATCAAGGCCTCAGGCGAGAAGTACCGCGCGCTGGCCAGCCTGGACGACGACCTGAAGTTCGTCTTCATCACGTCGCAGGCGAGCGTCACGGAAGTGGCAAGCGAGGCTGAGGAAGCCGTGGCCGTGGTGCCGTCGGACGCCGAGAAGTGCGAGCGCTGCTGGCACTATCGCCGCGACGTCGGCCACGACCCTGCACATCCAACGCTGTGCGGCCGCTGCACGAGCAACCTCTTCGGCGCCGGCGAAGCGCGCCGCTTCGCATAAGTACCGGGTCCAGACACCATGGCAACCAAAAAGAAACCAGCGCCGTCCGGCGCCACCTTAGTCAAGCGCAGCACGAACAAGAGCGTCGGCGCCAGCATGTTCCCCTGGATCGGGCTGTCCCTGATCATCGTCCTGCTCGACCAGGTGACCAAGCTCACCGTCGAACGTACGTTTGCCTACGCCGAGACGGTGCCGATCACGGGCTTCTTCAACCTGATCAAGGTGTACAACCCGGGGGCGGCGTTCAGCTTCCTGGGTGACGCGAGCGGCTGGCAGCGCTGGCTGTTCCTGGGTATCGCCATTGGCGCCGTGGTGTTCTGCCTGTACATGATGAGCAAGAATGCGACGCAGCGCCTGTTCTGCTTCGCGCTCGCGCTGATCATGGCCGGCGCAGTCGGTAACGGCATCGACCGCGTCGTGCATGGCCACGTGATCGACTTCCTCGATTTCTACTGGACCGGCATCGGCCACTTCCCGGCCTTCAATATCGCCGACATCGGCATCTCGGTCGGCGCCGTGCTGTTCGTGCTGGATGAATTCCGGCGCGTGAACAAGTCGTGACCGGGACCAAACCATGAGCATGGACCTGAAAGGCAAGCGCATCGTCCTGGGCCTGACTGGTGGTGTCGCCTGCTACAAGGCGGCCGAACTGTGTCGCGCGCTGGTCAAGCACGGCGCCAGCGTGCAGGTCGTGATGACCGAAGCGGCAACGCATTTCATCGGTGCGGTCACCATGCAGGCGGTGTCGGGCAACCCGGTCTACCTGGACCAGTGGGATGCGCGCATGGCCAACAACATGGCCCACATCGACCTGACCCGGGGCGCCGATGCGATCCTGATCGCGCCCTGCTCGGCCGATTTCATCCGCAAGCTCGTGCACGGCGCCGCCGACGACCTGTTGTCGCTGCTGTGCGTGGCGCGCCCGCGTCACGTGCCGCTGCACGTAGCGCCGGCGATGAACGTCGAGATGTGGGACAACCCGGCCACGCAGCGCAATGTGACGCAGCTGCGCGCTGACGGCATTTGCCTGTTCGGCCCGGGCCGCGGCGCGCAAGCGTGTGGCGAAACGGGCATGGGGCGCATGCTCGAAGCAGATGAACTGGTCGACGAGCTGATTGCCTCGTTCCAGCAAAAGGTGCTGGCGGGCCGGCGCGTGATGATCACGGCCGGGCCGACGTTCGAACCGATCGATCCGGTGCGCGGCATCACCAATCTGTCGTCCGGCAAGATGGGGTACGCCATCGCGCGCGCTGCGCGGGAAGCCGGCGCCGATGTGACGCTGGTCTCCGGGCCGGTGTCGCTGCCCACGCCGCATGGCGTGCGCCGCATCGACGTGCTCACCGCGCAGCAGATGCACGACGCGGTGATGGCCGGCGTCACGGGCCAGCACGTGTTCATCGGCGTGGCCGCAGTGGCCGACTGGCGCGTCGTCAATGCCAGCGACCAGAAACTCAAGAAGACGCCTGATGGCGCTCCGCCGGCGCTGGAGTTCGCGCAGAACGCGGATATCCTGGCCTCGGTCGCGGCAACCGTCTCGCTGTCGGGTTGGCCGTACTGCGTGGGCTTTGCCGCCGAATCCGAGCAGCTCGAAGCCTACGGCGCGGCCAAGCGCGAAAAGAAGGGCATCCCCCTATTGGTCGGCAACATCGGGCCGCAGACGTTCGGCCAGGACGACAACACGATCATCCTGTTTGATGAACACGGCCACGTGCTGCTCGAGCGCGCCGACAAGCTCACGCTGGCGCGCCAGCTGGTGTCCGAGATCGGCAAACGCCTCGAACAGCGCTCCCTGCTCACCTGATTACCCAGAAATTGCAATGAAACATATCGACCTCAAAATCCTCGACCCGCGCATGCAGGACCTGCTGCCGGCCTACGCCACGCCGGGCAGCGCCGGCCTCGACCTGCGCGCCTGCCTCGATGCGCCATTGACCATCGCGCCGGGCGAAACCGTGCTGGTGCCCACCGGTCTGGCGATCCATATCGGCGATCCGGGTTACGCCGCGATGATCCTGCCGCGCAGTGGCCTTGGCCACAAGAGCGGCATCGTGCTGGGCAATCTGGTAGGCTTGATCGACTCCGATTACCAGGGCCAGCTGATGGTCTCTACCTGGAATCGCAGCAGCACCGCCTTCGTGCTGCAACCAATGGATCGGCTCGCGCAGCTGATCATCGTGCCGGTATTGCAAGTGGCTTTCAACGTGGTGACCGACTTCGCGTCGAGCGACCGTGGCGTCGGTGGCTTCGGCAGCACCGGCAAACAATAACAAACCATGAGGAGCACCCTGATGCGCATCCAGCGTCTGCACCGATTCACTTCCCCGGCATTGATCGTCGCCACGGCAGCGCTGCTCGCTGCCTGCAGCACGCCGGGGCCAATGCAATCGTCGACCGAACCGGGCGCCGTGCCGGTCGAACAGGCGTCGGGCAAGCCCGAGGTCACGCCGCAGATGGCCGCTGCCGCCGAGGTGCTCCAGCGCATGGCAACGCAACACGACCGCCTGTACCGCGTCGCCGCCCCCCTCCTGATCGACAATGCCGCGCTGTGCACCAAGCACGCGCGCAACCTGCTGGGCTTCACTGCGAAGAACCGCTACACCTATCCGGGCCAGTACAACGAGGCAGCGTGGGTGGTGCTGGGCATGGACGAGCACCTGCAGGTCACGAATGTCCTGAACGGCAGCGGTGCAGCCAAGGCCGGCCTGCGTCAGGGCGACCGCCTGCTGGCCGCCGCTGGCACGCCGCTCCCGGTGGGGCCGAATGCCCTGAGCAAGGCCGGCGCCGTGTTCGGCCCGATCATGGCCAAGCAGGCCAGCCTGCCACTGTCGATCGAGCGCAGCGGTAAGCCGCGCGACCTGACCATTCCCGTCACGCGCGCCTGCGCTTTCGCCATTGAGCTGGGCAACGCCGACAACATCAACGCGTACGCCGACGGCAGCCGCGTGATGGTCACGCGCGGCATGCTGGGCTTCGCCCAGAACGACGACGAACTGGCGTACGTGGTGGCGCGCACGATGGCGCACAATATGCTGGGCCAGGCGGCCACGCAGCGCAATGCGGCCACCATCGGCAGCATCATCGACAACCTCACCGCCATCACGCCGGATACCTCGATGCTCATCGGCAGCGGCGGCATCAGGGCGACGCCAGCGGCCGACGACGTGGCGGCCGACCGCCTTGCGGTCTACCTGCTGGCGCGCGCCGGTTACCGTTACGAGGGTGCGTCCGCATTCTGGAAGCGGCTGGCGGCGACGTACCCCGCCAAGATCCTCAATGGCTACACGGCGAACCACCCGGCCATGCCAATGCGCGTGGCGGCGATCGACAAGGCCGTGGCGGAAGTCAAGGCCAAGCAAAGCGCCAAGAAACCGCTGGTGCCTTGACGGCTGGCCTGCGCGCCGACACGTGCGGCGCTTTTTTTGTATGATTGTCCATCTTATTCACCCGCCCCGGCGACACGAACACCATGGACAGCATCGACCTCGACGTACTGAAAACCTGCGCCGCCTGGCTTGACGGCGGCCAGCGCTGCCAGCTGGTCACGGTCATCAAGACCTGGGGTTCCAGCCCACGCCCGGTGGGCGCCACGCTGGCCATCTGCGAAGATGGTCAGGTGGTCGGCTCGGTCTCCGGCGGCTGCATCGAAGACGACCTGATCGCCCGCGTGCGCGACAACGGCATCGAAATCACCCTCCCCGAAATCATCAGCTACGGCATCAGCGCCGACGAAGCGCACCGCTTCGGCCTGCCCTGCGGCGGCACCATCGAGCTGGCCATCGAACCGCTGTCGGTCGACAGCGGCATCAAGGAGCTGCTCGCGCGTCTCGGCGAAGGTGAACTGGTCGAGCGCAGCGTGCAGCTGGATACCGGCGCCGTCACGCTGTCCACGGCGCAGGCCACCGCCATCCAGCGCGTCGAAGACGGCGTGCTGCATACGCTACACGGCCCGCGCTGGCGCCTGTACATCATCGGCGCCGGCCCGCTGTCGCGCTTCCTGGCGCAGATCGCCGCTGGCATGGATTACCGCGTCACCGTGTGCGACCCGCGCGAAGAATACCGCAGCGGCTTTCACATCCCCGGCGTAACGCTGGTGCATGCGATGCCCGACGATCTGGTCATCGACGCCAAGCTCGATGCGCGCAGCGCCGTCGTGGCGCTCACGCATGACCCGAAACTGGACGACCTGGCGCTGATGGAGGCGCTCAAGTCCGAGGCCTTCTACGTCGGCGCGATCGGCTCGCGCGCCAACAATGCCAAGCGGCGCGAACGTCTCAAGCTGTTCGATCTGACCGACGTCGAACTGGCGCGCCTGCACGGGCCGATCGGCCTGTACATCGGCAGCAAGACGCCGGCTGAAATCGCGGTCGCGATCATGGCCGAAATGACGGCCGTGAAGAACGCGGTGCCACAGACGCTACTCATGCCGCATGCGGCCGCACTGACGCTTGCCAGCGCCGCCTGAGGAACGGGTATCGATGGCAAGAAGCGGTTGGCACATTGCTGCCGGCCCTGCCACAATGGTCAGCCTGACAACTGGCCATTTTTTTCGACCTCATGAACACCGCGAACATGCTGCGCCTCGTTGCGCTGGCCGCCATCTGGGGCGGCTCCTTCCTCTTCATGCGCATCGCCGCGCCGGTGCTCGGTCCGGCCGTGCTGATCGAATACCGGCTCGCACTGGCGGCCGTGTTCCTCGCGCTGGTGAGCTGGGTGCTGCATTTGCGCGGGCGCGGCGCGCCGCTGAACGTGCGGCGCCACTGGCAGCATTACCTGATCCTGGGCCTGTTCAATTCTGCCCTGCCTTTTTTGCTGTTCGCGTTTGCCGCGCGCACGCTGTCGGCGTCAGTGCTGGCGGTGCTCAACGCCACCGCGCCGATGTGGGGCGCGCTGGTCGGCGCCGTGTGGGCGCGCCAGCAGGTCACGCGGCGCAGCGCCCTCGGCCTGCTGCTAGGCACCGCCGGCGTCGCGCTGCTGGTCGGCTTCGATCACGTGGCCGAACGGCCCGGCGCGGGCCTGGCCGTGGCCGCGGCGCTGATCGCCGCCTTCAGCTACAGCGTCGCCAGTCAGTACACGAAATCGGCCGCCGCCAGCAAGGGCGGCGTGGCGCCGTTCGCCAATGCGCACGGCTCGATGTGGGCCTCGGCCCTGCTGGTGCTGCCGCTCGTCGCGTTCTTCCCGGCGCCGGGCGCGCCGACCGCTGGCATCATGGCTGCCGTCGTGACGCTGGGCGTGGTCTGCAGCGGCATCGCCTACATCGTCTATTTCAAGCTGATCGAAGATGTTGGCGCCACGTCGGCGCTGACGGTCACGTTCCTCAGCCCCGTGTTCGGCATCCTGTGGGGCGCGCTGTTCCTGCATGAGGTGATCGGCTGGCACACGATCGCCGGTTCGGCGATCGTCCTGCTCGGCACGGCGCTGGTGACCGGATTCAAGCCAACCTGGCGGCGCGTGCCGGCGCCAACGGGAATTTGATGACTGCATCCCATGCGATCGCCCTGCCGCCCGGCTACCGCGTCGCCGACGTGCTGGCATTTCACGGCCGCGATTCCGAACGCGTGGCCGAGCAGGTCGACGCCGATGGCTTGCGCAAGGGCGTGCTGCTCGGTGGCGTGCCGACGCTGTTCGACATCCGGTTCGAGGACGGCGCAGCGCACTGCCGCGTGACGTTCGACGGGCCGGTCACGCCAGCCCTGGAGGCGCAGGCGCACGAGGCGCTGCTGAACGTGCTCGGCCTGCGGATCGATCCGACGGCATTCGGCGCAGCCATCCAGGCCGATCCATGGTTGGGACCCGTCGTGGCGCGCCAGCCGGGCCTGCGCATCGTGCAGTCGGCCACGATCTTCGAGGCGCTGACCTGGGCCATCATCGGCCAGCAGATCAACCTGACATTTGCCATCGCGCTGCGCCGCACGCTGATCCAACTGGCGGGCCGCGCGCATTCGTCCGGCTTGTGGTGCTATCCGGAGGCGCCGGACGTGGCACGGCTCGACATCGGCGAACTCACGGGCCGCAAATTCTCGAATGCCAAGGCCGAGACGATCCTGCGCGTGGCGCGCATGGTGGTCGATGGCAGCCTGGTGCTTGAACGGCACGCTGGCGTGGAGGATATTTCTGGCTCGGCAAGCGCCGAGGTCAGCGAAACACTGCTGGCCATCAAGGGCATCGGCCCCTGGACCGTCAATTACGTGCTGCTGCGCGGCTATGGCTATCCGGATTGCTCGCTGGAAGGCGACGTCGCCGTACGCGCCGCGCTGCACAAGCTCTCGGGCAGCGCAGCCCGGCCAACCGTCGCGGAAGCCGAGCGCATGCTGGCGCGCTACGCGCCGCACCGCACGATGGCAGCGGCCTACCTGTGGGCGAGCCTGGCCGATACGCCGGCTGCGAATTGAACGGCTTCAAGCC
This sequence comes from Telluria sp. LT2P80, assembly GCF_059685955.1. Taxonomy (NCBI): domain Bacteria; kingdom Pseudomonadati; phylum Pseudomonadota; class Betaproteobacteria; order Burkholderiales; family Oxalobacteraceae; genus Telluria; species Telluria sp. LT2P80. Next base: position 989,524 of record NZ_JCASIO010000001.1, read on the forward strand.
CCTGACAACATCGCCAGCAAGTCCTGGGAATAAAAAGCCTGAGACTTGACCAGGGCTATACGGCCTCACGAACTCGTCGCGCGCACGTTCATCAGTCTCCCCTGGGCAGTACCACCAGATGCTACCAATCAGCGCATGCCACGCCTCTAATGCAACATAAGTTTCCTTATTGAATTTAATGGACATAATGTGTCCCACGTGCTGGCGCGATTCAACCAGCCAAGCTGACGAGGTACATATTCTCGTCATCCTATAATTCGATGGGGTAACAGGTATTAATATGGCGAAGTTCGTTTTGAAAAAAGGCACTCTGATCAAGCATGGTACTTCGCTCGCGCGAATCCGGAGCATCCTTGAAACTGGGTTGATCCCGAATGCGCAGCGTAATGATGACCGGTCAATAATCGAACTTGCACCGGAGACTCAAGGTGTCTATGTGGGAGAATTAACCGCCTATTTTGGCGCGTATGCGAACTTCGCGGCCGAAATCGCTGGTTATATGCATGACCCCGAAATGATCAAGGCGGCAATCTGTTCCGTGGTCGCTCCAGCAGACATCCGCAAGCTGGTGCTGCCTGCTGCACCAATGGCATTTCCGCTGGTAATCACAATCGAACTTCAGGAAGACTGCGAACTGCTGGCCGATGAGGATTACGTATTTGACGGCAGCTATCCCGTCGAACAACGTGTGCCTTTGGCACTTCTCGAAGATCAGGCCGAGCTGGTGTGGAACCGTTGGCGCTCTGGTGTCATTACGCGCTCGATTCCGGCAAGCTGGTTCGTCCATATCGAGCATCCGCGCCTGACTCACCTGGACGGAAGTCTTGAAGTGCACCGTCAAAGCTGGTCCGATTGCGAGCTGTTTGCTGCCGGGCTGATGCAGTCGTCGAACAAGGAGTTGCCAGAAAATCTCATTCCACCGTATGTGCAGCGATATGGTTCACTCTCGTTGTCTCAACGGATTTCGCCAACGCCGGCGGCGCTTGACCATCTTATTACGCACAAGAGTCTGCTTATCAACCACAACCGCATATTTAACCATCTTCGAATTTTCTACATAATGGAAGAAATGGCACGCAATTACGGTATCAGATTGGTGCGTTCGATGGGCAATGAACTTTTTCTTCAGTGAATCACGCAGCGTAGATTAAGACCGGTGCTGACAAGTGCGACATGCAAAACCGCTGTCGCGCAAAATGAAGCATGCCGGTATTTTCTGGCCAATTCAGGAGAAGATCATGGGACGAACACCGAACGATGACCGCAGTGATAATCTGAACCCAAACAACGATGCCTACGACGCTAGCCAGGACAATCGTTCGGAGCAACTCAATCCGAACAATGAACGGTATCAGGGCGATCAGGATACAGATTCAGAAGTAAACGACGATTAACCCATTTTTGGGCGGCCGCATCTGCACTGCGGCCGTTCTTCCAGTTGTTTGCGCACTTGCCTGGCCGAAGGCAGGATGAAAAATATGGTCAGGCAGAGTTAATTCCAGCGCGGCAGCCCATCGAACTGCTGCGCGCCCTCCCCCGAAAACCGGATCAATGCCGCCAGCGGCACGGTCGCCAGGTTATCGCACCCGTACTTCCCGCCGAGCGCACTGGGAATCTTCAGGCAGTAGGTACGCCCGTCGGTGAGCGGCCCCAGCGCGGCTTCGGCCAGGCACACTGCCTCGGGCATGTACCAGTCGTTGAGAAAATCCTGGTTGTACGACAGCGCATCGAGCGCGGCGCGGTTGCTGGCCAGCGGCTCGCAGCACAGTTCGTGCGGGCGCAGGCACCAGAACCGGTCGTCTTCGTCGCGGATGATGAGATTGCCGAAGGCATTGGCGCCGAGCACTTCGACCGCGCTCATGCCGACCCAGCCCCAGGATTGGTTGATATCGTCTACATCGATCATGGCTTGCCCCTGACTTGTCGTCCGTTGCAGGTTGGACCTGGCAAGCTGCCGTGCATTGCAGCAGAGGCGCGTGACGTTGCGCTGGATCGAGGCCGTTACAGCCAAGCAAGAGCCCCTGGAACGAGGCCAGAAAAACGAAAAGCCGCTGATTCTTTCGAATCAACGGCCTCTAATCTTGGTTGCGGGGACAGGATTTGAACCTGTGACCTTCGGGTTATGAGCCCGACGAGCTGCCAGACTGCTCCACCCCGCGTCTGTGAAATGAATTATACGCCCCCACGCGTCATTTAGCAAATCCAATCCTCATTGCATGGCTTATTGAAGAAACTTATATCTCGGTGGAGCGCGCGGGCGCCAGCTGCGAACGCGCCCCCTGCCCCTGTCGACGCCGCATTCGGTGTACAGTATTGCCACGACCAACCTGCCCTATCCACCATGAAATTCTGCTCCGAGTGCGCCCACCCTGTCGTGCTGGCGATTCCCGAAGGCGACAACCGGCCGCGCTACGTGTGCACGCACTGCAACACGATCCATTACCAGAACCCGAAGCTGGTCGTCGGTTCGATTCCCGTATGGGAACGTGATGGCGAACTCCAGATCTTGCTGTGCAAGCGCGCGATCGAGCCGCGCTACGGCTACTGGACGCTGCCGGCCGGATTCATGGAAAACGAAGAAACCACCGAACAGGCGGCGCAGCGCGAGACCGAAGAAGAAGCCGGTGCCAATATCGAACTTGGCCCGCTGTTTTCGCTGCTGAACGTCGCCCACGTGCACCAGGTCCACCTGTTCTACCTGGCGCGCCTGCGTGACCTCGACTATGCGGCGGGCATTGAAAGCCTGGACGTGCAATTGTTCACCGAAGCCACCATCCCCTGGGACGATCTGGCCTTCCCCACGATCCGCACGACGCTGGAACTGTTCTTTGCCGACCGGATCAAAGTGCGCGAGGGTGGCGACTTCGGCTTTCACAGCGTGGCCGTCAACCGCCCCATGATGGCCCCACGCGAACCGGACTGACATGATCCCCTGGCTCGACATCGATACGCCGTTCCCCGACGTGTCGAAGGCATTGACCGTTGAAGCACCGGGCCTGCTGGCGGCCGGCGCAGACCTGTCGCCGGCGCGCCTGCTGCAGGCCTACCGTAACGGCATCTTCCCGTGGTTTTCCGAAGGCCAGCCGATCCTGTGGTGGAGCACCGATCCGCGCATGGTGCTCTACACCGACCAGTTCAAGGTCAGTAACAGCCTGGCAAAAACGCTGCGCAAGATCGAGCGCAGCCGCCTCGATGGCGGGCGCTGGGACGTGCGCTTCGACAGCGCGTTCGACGACGTGATGCGCGCCTGCGCTGCCCCGCGGCGCGACGGGCCAGGCACCTGGATTTCGGATGAGATCATCGCCGGCTACACGGGCCTGCACACGCTGGGTTACGCGCACTCGGCCGAAGTCTGGCTCGACGGCGAACTGGTGGGCGGCGCGTATGGCGTGTGCATCGGCCGCATGTTCTATGGCGAATCGATGTTTGCGCGCGTGTCCGATGCGTCCAAGGTCGCGCTGGCCTATCTGGTGGCGTTTTTGCAGCGCCATGGCGTCGAGATGGTCGATTGCCAGCAGGAGACCGGCCACCTGGCTTCGCTCGGCGCGGCGCCGATCCCGCGCAGCCGCTTTCTTGAGCACGTCCACCGCGCGACCGCCAGGCCGGGCATCGGGTCATGGACAGTGACGGCACCGTTGCCTGGCTAACGGAATCGCAGCGCGGTTTTCGCTAGAATAGGCGGCAACCCCACGTCGTCCCGAGAGCTCCTTGCATGACGCACCTACACGACCTGCCCTTTGCCACGCTGCAGTTCTACACCACGGCGCCCTACCCGTGCAGCTATCTCGACGCACGCCAGGCGCGCTCGCAGGTCGCGACGCCCTCGCACCTGATCAATGCCGATGTGTATTCCGAGCTGGTCAGAAATGGCTTCCGGCGCAGCGGCATCTTCACCTACCGCCCGTATTGCGATGGTTGTCAGGCCTGCATTCCGGTGCGCGTCAGGTGTGCCGACTTCACGCCCAACCGCACCCAGCGCCGCGCCTGGAAGCGCCATGGCAACCTGGTCGCGATGGTCGCCAACCTGGCGTTCTCGGACGAGCACTACGCACTCTACCTGCGCTACCAGACCACGCGCCATGTGGGCGGTGGCATGGACCAGGACAGCCGCGACCAGTACGCGCAGTTCCTGCTGCAAAGCCGCGTTAACACGCGCCTGGTTGAATTTCGCGAGCCCGATGGCACCTTGCGCATGGTGTCGATCATCGACGTGCTGTCCGACGGCCTGTCGTCGGTGTACACCTTCTTCGATCCGGATGTCGAGAACGCGTCGTATGGCACCTACAACATCCTGTGGCAGGTGAACCAGGCGCACGAACTCGGGTTGTCGTATGTGTATCTGGGCTACTGGATCGCGCAAAGCCCCAAGATGGCCTACAAGATCAACTTCCGGCCACTCGAAGCACGGATCGACGGACAATGGGGCGTTCTGGACGCCTGAACCTGTTGCGCGCCGGGTCCGCGGACACAACCGCTAACAATTGCCTTGATACTTCGTTACGTACGTCCCCTCGCCGCACGTTAGAATGATGGGGATACGTCAACCGAGTACCCCATGCCAGACAAAATTCTGTATACCCTCGTTCGTCCCGCATTGTTCTCGCTCGATCCCGAAGCGGCGCACAACCTGACCTTGCCCATGCTGCGTCGCGCAGCAGCGCTTGGCCTGACAGGCGCATTCCGGAAACCACGGCCCGATCCGCGCACCGTCATGGGTATCACGTTTCCCAACCCTGTCGGCCTGGCCGCCGGGTTGGACAAGGATGGCGCGTATATCGATGGCCTGGCGGCGCTGGGCTTCGGCTCCATTGAAATCGGCACGGTCACCCCGCGCGGCCAGGCCGGCAATCCGAAACCGCGCATGTTCCGGCTGCCGCGTGCGCGCGGCATCATCAATCGCATGGGCTTCAACAATGGCGGCGTCGACGCGTTCGTGGCCAATGTGCAGGCATCGCGCTTTTTCCAGGAAAAGCAGGGTGTTCTGGGGCTGAACATCGGCAAGAACGCCGATACGCCGATTGAGCGGGCCGCCGACGACTACCTGGAATGCCTGCGCAAGGTGTACCCGTATGCCAGCTACGTGACGGTCAATATCTCGTCGCCAAACACGCAGAACCTGCGCCAGTTGCAGGGCGCGTCCGAACTCGACGCCCTGCTGTCGCAACTCAAGCAGGAGCAGATGCGCCTGGCCGACCAGCACGGCCACTACGTGCCGCTTACGCTCAAGATCGCACCGGACGTCGACGGCGACCAGATCCGCGATATTGCCGGCGCCCTGCTGCGCCACAAGATCGACGGCGTCATCGCCACCAATACCACGCTCAACCGGCGCGATGTCGAGGGCATGAAGCACGCGCAGCAAGCAGGCGGCCTGTCGGGCGCGCCCGTGTTCGAGCAGTCGAACATCGTGATCCGTGCGCTCAAGACCGAGCTGCGCGACGACATCCCGATCATCGGCGTGGGCGGCATCATGCGCGGCGCCGATGCACGTGCAAAAATCGCGGCCGGCGCCAAGCTGGTGCAGTTGTACAGTGGCTTGATCTACGCCGGGCCGGGCCTGGTGCGTGATTGCGCGGACGCGCTGCGCGAACAAAAAAAGAAGTAAACCCGGCCGGCGCGCCAGTGTGGCGTGCCGGCAGCACCACCCTACTCCGCCGTCGCAATCGCCTTTTCGATATCGGCCCGCGTATAGCCTTGCGCGAAGCGCTCGATGAAGTGAAACGCGTAAGAGCGCAGGTACGAGCCGCGCCGCACCGCTAGGCGCGTCACGTTCTGCGCGAACAGGTGCGATGCCTCGATCGCGCGCAACCCCTTGTCGCGGCCATGGTCAAAGGCCATCGACGCCACAATCCCCACGCCCATCCCCAGTGACACGTACTGCTTGATCACGTCCGAATCCATCGCAGTGAGCACGATGTCCGGCGCCAGCCCGGCTTCGAGAAAGGCCGCATCGATATGGCTGCGGCCAGTAAAGCCCTGGTCGTACGTGATGAGCGGATGCTCGGCCAGGTCTTCCAGGCGCAGCGGCGAGCCGCTGGCAAAGATCGGATGGCCTTCCGGCGCCACGATCACGTGGCTCCAGCGGTAGCACGGGAACGACACCAGGTCGGGAAACGCCGACAGGCCTTCGGTCGCGATACCGATATCGGCCTTGCCCGAGGCGACCCATTCCGCGATGTGTTCCGGCGCGCTTTGCTGCAAGGCGATGCGCACATTGGGGAACGCGGCGCGAAACGATTGCACCACCTGCGGCAGCGCGTAACGAGCCTGCGTGTGGGTCACGGCCACCGTCAGCGTGCCGCTGTCCTGGCCGGCGAATTCGCGGCTGGCCTGCTGCAGGTTCTCGGCTTCGACCAGCAGCTTTTCGACGATGCGCAGGATGCCCTTGCCGGGCGGCGTCAGGCCTGTCAGGCGCTTGCCGTTGCGCTCGAAAATCACGACGCCCAGCTCATCTTCGAGTTCGCGGATCTGGCGCGACACGCCCGGTTGCGACGTGAACAGCGCGTTAGCCACGTCGGTCAGGTTGAAGTCGCGCCGGGCCGCTTCGCGCACCGAGCGCAGCTGCTGGAAGTTCATGCGGCGCTTCCGTGGTCGACGAACACTTCGATCCGGCGCGGGCGCACCACCAGCGTGTCGCCCTCCTTCAGGCCAAGGCTGGCGAAGCGTTCATTCGGCAGCACCGCTTCGATCATCTGGCCATTGTCGGCGCGCTCCAGGTCGAGCTGGGCCAGCGGCCCAATGGCATGCGCGCGGCGCAGCTTGGCCACGACGCCCGCCGCGCCCGGGGTGTAGCGCTCGACATCCAGATCGTGCGGGCGCACGTAACCGATGCCCGCACCGTCGCGCACATCGATGTGCTGCGGCGCCTGGAAGTTGACGTCGCCGCTGGCCAGCACGCCTTCGTGGATGCGGCCGTGGAACAGGTTGACGTTGCCCAGGAAGCCGTAGACGAACGGCGACGCCGGATGGTTATAGACCTGGTCGGGACTGCCCAATTGCTCGACGCGGCCCTTGTTCATCAGGACCACCTGGTCGGCCACTTCGAGCGCTTCTTCCTGATCGTGCGTGACGAAGATCGACGTCACGTGCAGGTCGTCGTGCAGGCGGCGCAGCCAGCGGCGCAGTTCCTTGCGCACCTTGGCGTCGAGCGCGCCGAACGGCTCGTCGAGCAGCAGCACGCGCGGCTCGACGGCCAGCGCGCGCGCCAGGGCGATGCGCTGCCGCTGGCCCCCCGACAGCTGCGGCGGATAGCGGTCGGCGATCCAGTCGAGCTGCACCAGTTCGAGCAGCTTTTTGACCTTGTCGCGGATCTGGTCTTCGCTCGGGCGCTCGCTGCGCGGTTTCACACGCAGGCCGAACGCGACGTTCTCGAACACGGTCATGTGCTTGAACAGCGCGTAGTGCTGGAACACGAAGCCGACCTGGCGCTCGCGCACGTGCCGGTGCGACGAATCCTGGCCATCGAGCAGCACGGTGCCCGAGTCCGGGTATTCCAGGCCCGCGATGATGCGCAGCAGCGTGGTCTTGCCGCAGCCCGACGGACCGAGCAAGGCGGTCAGTTCGCCGTCCGGGAACTGCAGCGACACGTCGTCGAGCGCCTTGAACTGGCCGAAATTTTTACGGATATGTTGGACTTCAATCGTCATGCGTGGCTCCGGCGTATATTCAGTGAGGGGCGTCCAGCGAGGCCGACTTGGCCTGATGCAGACGCCATTCGATAAAGGACTTGATGGCCAGCGTCACCAGCGCGAGCAGCGCCAGCAGCGACGCCACAGCAAAAGCGGCCGTGAAGTTGTATTCGTTGTAGAGGATCTCGACGTGCAGCGGCATCGTGTTGGTCTCACCGCGGATGTGGCCCGAGACCACCGAGACGGCGCCGAACTCGCCCATCGCACGGGCGTTACACAGAATCACGCCATACAGCAGGCCCCATTTGATGTTCGGCATCGTCACGCGCCAGAACGTCGACCAGCCCGATGCGCCCAGCACCAGCGCCGCTTCTTCTTCTTCGGTGCCCTGCTGCTGCATCAGCGGAATCAGCTCGCGCGCCACGAACGGGAACGTGATGAACACGGTGGCCAGCACGATGCCCGGCACCGCGAACAGGATCTTGATGTCGTGCTCGGCCAGCCACGGACCGAACCAGCCCGACGCGCCGAACAGCAGCACGTACATCAGGCCCGCGATCACGGGCGAGATCGAGAACGGCAGATCGATCAGCGTGAGCAGGATGCTCTTGCCACGGAACTCGAACTTGGTGATCGCCCAGGCGGCGGCCACGCCGAACACGAGGTTCAGTGGCACCGAGATCACGGCGGCGATCAGCGTGAGCTTGATGGCCGAGATCGCATCCGGATCGATGACCGACTCGACATACACTTCCCAGCCCTTCTTGAGCGCTTCGGTAAACACCGCCGCGAGCGGGATGAACAGGAACAGCGTGAGAAATACCAGGGCAACAGCGATGAGCACATAGCTGACCCAGCGCGGCTCGAGCACGCTCGTGTCGAGGCGCTTGCCCCGGGCCACCGGTGGGCGTGGCGGCGTGGCTTTATCCAGAACGGCGCTCATGATTTGCCTGCCCGTTTGCGTGTCCAGGCCTGCAGCAGATTGATCGTCAGCAGCAGGATGAACGAGAACACCAGCATCACGACGGCAATCGCGGTGGCGCCGGCGTAATCGTACTGTTCGAGTTTGGAGATGATGAGCAGCGGCGTGATCTCGGACACCATCGGCAGGTTGCCGGCGATGAAGATGACCGAGCCGTATTCGCCGGTGGCGCGCGCAAAGGCCAGCGCAAAGCCGGTCAGCAGCGCCGGCACGATCGTCGGCAGCACCACGCGGGTAAACGTCTGCAGCGGCGGCGCGCCCAGGCTGGCGGCGGCTTCTTCGAGCTCGCGTTCGGCTTCTTCGAGCACCGGCTGCACCGTGCGCACGACGAACGGCAGCCCGATGAAGGTCAGCGCCACCACGACGCCCAGCGGCGTGAACGCAACCTTGATGCCCCATGTGGCCAGGTACTGGCCGATCCAGCCATTCTGCGCATACAGGGCAGTCAGCGTGATACCGGCCACGGCGGTGGGCAGCGCGAACGGCAAATCGACCAGCGCATCGATGAAGCGCTTGCCGGGAAATTTATAACGCACCAGAACCCAGGCGACGATGCCGCCGAACACGACGTTCAGGGCGGCTGCGATCAGCGACGCGCCAAAGCTGAGGCGATAGGACGCCATGACGCGCTCGGACGTGACGGTGGCCCAGAACTCGGCCCAGGTCATGCTGAAGGTATTGAGGAACACCGCCGACAGCGGGATGAGAACGATCAGCGCCAGGTAAAACAGCGTGAAGCCGAGCGAAATGCCAAAGCCGGGAATGACCCGGCCCGGTGCTTTCGACGACTTCGACGCTGCCGTGCTGCCTGGCATGGCAAGCGATGTCATGCGAGTCCTTATTACAAATTCTTCTATCGGACGCCCATATTCTCACGTGAACTTTATAACGCAAACGAAGCAATCCTTATTTGTATAGACACGAAACACTATGTAGACGTGCAGCGCCTGCATAGCGATAAGCGTAAAAATTCGTAGGTGCAATAAAAAAACGGTGGTCAGGCAATTGCCCAATCCACCGTTCTGGCACCGCAAAGAGATGCTTACTTGTTCGGCTGCGGCGTCATGCGCAGATACGGACGCGGCGCTTCGAAGCCCTTTGGATACTTTTGCTTGATCACGTCAGGATCGGTCACGGTCAGCGGAATGATGACGTCGTCGCCATCCTTCCAGTTGCCCGGCGTGGCAACGGTGTAGCCGTCGGTCAGTTGCAGGGCGTCGATCACGCGCAGCACTTCGTCGAAGTTGCGACCGGTGCTCATCGGGTAGGTGATGGTCAGGCGCACTTTCTTGTTCGGATCGATGATGAACAGCGAACGCACGGTGGCAGTGGCCGACTGTTCCGGGTGGATCATGTCGTACAGCGTCGAGACCGAGCGGTCGGCATCGGCGATGATCGGGAAGCCCACCACGGTTTGCTGGGTTTCTTCGATGTCGCGGATCCAGTCGCGGTGCTGTTCGGCCGCGTCGACCGACAGCGCGATCGCCTTGACATTGCGCTTGTCGAATTCAGGCTTGAGCTTGGCGGTCAGGCCCAGTTCGGTGGTGCAGACCGGCGTAAAGTCGGCCGGGTGCGAAAACAGCACGACCCACGAGTCGCCTGCCCATTCGTGGAAACGGATCTTGCCAATGCTGGAATCTTGTTCGAAATCGGGGGCGGTATCGCCGAGGCGTAAGGTCATGGTCATCTCCTGTGATTGATCAAACTTGTTCGGAGCGCCATCCGGCACGGACGGCGCGTTGCATGGTCTACATGAAGCGATTGTAGAGGACGACGGCCCAGGTCGCGAACGCCAGCAGCAGCGTCAGTGCGACGGCAGCGCTGCCGATATCCTTGGCCGCTTTCGACAATGGATGGCGCTCGAGCGAGATACGGTCGACGACCGCTTCGATCGCTGAATTGATCAGCTCGACGATCAGCACCACGATCAGCACGCCGATCATGGCCAGACGCTGGAAGCCCGAGACCGGCAACAGCAGTGCGATCACGCTGGCCACGACGATCAGCACCACCTCTTGCCGGAACGCCGCTTCGCTGCGCCAGGCCCAGCGCAGGCCGTCCCAGGTGTTGCGGCACGCCGCGCCAATACGCTCGAGGCCGCGCAAGGTCTTGAATTCGCTGATCGGGTTGTCCATCGTTGTCCAGTGAGGATGCAGGAACACCATTATGCCGCCTCCCGATCAGCATGTGGCATGCAGGCCCACAATGCAAGGGCGGGTTTGCGCGAGCGTTTCACATCATGGTATAAAGAATGGGCCTACTGCACCGCACAACCATCATATGAAAATGGAAACGCCCCAACCCGCCAAGACCTCGATTCAGGTGATCGAACGCATGACCTTACTTCTGGACGCTCTGGCCACCTATTCCGACCCGGTCAGCCTCAAGGAGCTGGCGCGCGTATCGGGTCTGCACCCGTCCACGGCGCACCGGATCCTCAACGATATGGTGGTCACGCGTTTCGTCGACCGTGTCGAGCCGGGCACCTACCGGCTCGGCATGCGCCTGCTGGAACTGGGCAATGTGGTCAAGAGCCGGCTGTCGGTGCGCGAAGCGGCGCTCGACGCCATGCGCGCCCTGCACCGCAAGACGCAGCAGACAGTCAATCTGTCGGTGCGTCAGGGTGACGAAATCGTGTACATCGACCGGGCCTTCTCGGAGCGTTCCGGGATGCAGGTCGTGCGCGCCATTGGCGGGCGCGGTCCGCTGCACCTGACCTCCACCGGCAAGCTGTTTTTGTCCGTGGACGATGTGAAAGCCACACGCGCCTACGCGACCCGCACGGGCCTCTCGGGACACACGCGCAATTCGATCACCGAGCTGGCGCGGCTGGAGCGCGAGCTGAGCCTGGTGCGCTCGCGCGGCTATGCGCGCGATAATGAAGAGCTCGAACTGGGTGTGCGCTGCATGGCGGCAGGCATCCATGATGACAGTGGCAAGCTGGTGGCGGGTTTGTCGATTTCGGCGCCGGCCGACCGCCTGCAGGAAGACTGGCTCGATGACCTGGTGCAGACGGCGGCGCGCATTTCGGCGACGCTCGGCTATCGGCCGATGCCGACGGTATAAAACACGAGAGCAGACACAACAAGGGCAGGCGCGCGGCCTGCCCTTGTTGTTTAGCGCACCAGGCCTGGCGCGCTGGCGGTAATGGTCGATGGCCGGATCGCATCGACATCCATGCGGTCGGGCAGCGACTCGATCAGGCGGCGAATGCGGCCGGCGTCGGCCGTACGCGACATCTTGCCCTTCGAATCCAGGAACACCATCACCACATTGCGGCCATGGATCATGGCCTGCATCACCAGGCAGCGCCCTGCTTCGTTGATGAAGCCGGTCTTCTGCAGGCCGATATTCCAGTCAGGCAGCGATACCAGATAGTTGGTATTGCGATAGTGCATCGTGCGGCCGCTGGCTTGCACGGTGGAGTTGGGCGTGGTCGAGAATTCGCGCAGTACCGGGTCGCCATGTGCCGCCATGACGAGCTTGGCCAGGTCGCGCCCGCTCGAGACGTTGCGGCTCGACAGGCCGCTGGAGTCGACGTAATGGGTATCGCGCATGCCCAGCTGGCGTGCCTTGGCGTTCATCGCGCCGACGAAGGCGCTGATGCCGCCCGGATAGTTGCGGCCCAGCGCCGATGCGGCGCGGTTCTCGGAACTCATCAGGGCAATATGGAGCAATTCGCGGCGCGTCATGCTGGCGCCGACCGGCAGGCGTGAGCTGCTGAACTTGTGGCGATCGACGTCGTCATCGGTCACGCGCAAGACTTCGTCCAGGTCTTGCTTGGAGTCCATCACGACCATGCCCGTCATCAGCTTGGTCAGCGACGCGATCGGCAGTGCGACATTGGCGTTTTTCTCGAACAGCACTTCGGCGCTGTTCTGATCGACCACGTAAGCCACATTCGAGCGCAGCGCCAGCGGATCGACGGTGTTGTCGAGACCAGCCATGTCGCCGACGGTTTTGGCGGCAACGCCAACTGCAACCGCAGCGGCAGCAGTACGCACCGGCTGGTACGTGACGACGCGCTTGCCGCGCACGGTCTTGACGCGACGGATCATGCGCGGACGGTCGCCTGCGGCGGCGAGTTCCTGACGTTTGGCTTTTTTGGTGCGTGTGGCCGTGGTTTTGCGCACGACCTTGCGTTTGACTTTTTTCTTGGCGGCAGACGATTTCTTCGCCTGCTCGGTGGCGCCCGCACCCGCGCCTGCGCCAGCACCGGCGGCCTGGACTGGGGAAAAGGCAAATAAAGCGGCAACCACAGCAGCCACAGCAAGTTTGAACATGATGAAGCCCCTGACCCGAACAGATGAGATACGTAGTGAAGTGTAGCGGAACGACGTCCGATCGCAAGCAAAATTCACATTCCGTGCGGCAATAAGCGACTTAATACAACAAGAAGCTGTTAACCATTTTCCTTTTGATATCAACAGGATATTGACGGTATTTACATTACTCCATGAAGCGGGCGAAGCCGTGGATCGGTTCGCGCTCGGTCATCAGAGTGTTCTCGATGCGCGTTGGATCGGCCCAGCCCAGCGCCATGCCGCACACCACCATCTCGCTGGTCGGCAGATCAAGTTCGGCGCTGATGATCCGATGATACTGCGTGAACGCCGCTTGCGGGCAGGTGTCGAGGCCCCGCGCGCGCGCCGCCACCATGATGTTCTGTAAAAACATGCCGTAGTCGAGCCACGAACCCTGCGCCATGATGCGGTCGATCGTGAAGATCAGCCCCACCGGCGCATCGAAGAACGCGTAGTTGCGGGCATGCTGGGCCGCCATGCCGGCTTTGTTGTCGCGGCCCAGGCCAAGCAAGCTGTAGAGATCCCAGCCGACCTTGCGCCGGCGGTCGATATACGGCGACGTCCATTCGCGCGGGTAGTAGGCGTATTCCTCGGTGTGCCCGCGCGCTTGTTCGGGATCGGCATTGACCGCCAGGATCGCATTCGACAGCCGCGTACGCGCCGCGCCAGTGAGCACATACACCTTCCACGGCTGCGTATTGGTGCCGGACGGCGCCCGCGCGGCAACGTCGAGGATGCGCGCGATCTCATCGCGTTCCACCGGCTTGTCGAGAAAAGCGCGAATCGAGCGGCGCGACGTGATGGCGGCATCGACCGCTTCCTGGCTGGGACTGCTGATCATTGGAGGTTCCTTGGTTTCTTGACGACAAACGCGACGCCGGTCACGGCAACGACCATCCCGACCAGCCCGAGCAGACTGAACGATTCGCCGAACAGCAGCCAGGCCATGATGGCGGTGGTGGGCGGGGTCAGGTACATCAGGCTCGTCACTTCGGTGGCCTGGCTGCGCCGGATCAGGGTAAACAACAGGAAGATGGCGCCGATCGACAGCGCCAGCACCGACCACACCAGCGCCAGAATGAAGTCGCTGCTCCAGGTAATGCGGCTGAACCCGGGATCAAGATCTTCCAGCCAGATGGCCAGTGGAATCAGCACGAGCACCGTCGCGCTGAACTGGATCGCGGTGCCGGTACGCAAATCGAACTGTGGACAGAAGCGACGCTGGTACAGCGTGCCGGTCGTGATGCACAGCAGCGCAAACAGGCACAGGGCCAGCGCGACCGGCGACATGCCGGCAACGCCCAGCTTGGCATACACGACCAGGGCCACGCCGGACAGGCCCAACAGCAAACCCAGCCACTGCAGGCGCCGCACGCGTTCGCCGATCAGCGGCGCGGCTGCAGCGGTCAGGATGGGCTGCATGCCGACGATCAGCGCCGTCAGGCCGGCCGGCATGCCCAGGTTGATGGCAGCCCAGACGCCGCCCAGATACCCTGCCTGCAACAGCAGCCCCGCCAGTGCGATGTGCAAGATCTGCCCGCGCGGCCAGGGTGCACGCCAGATCAGCACGATCGGCAGCAGCACGGCCAGTACGCCCAGGCAACGCACGATCAGGAAGGTCAGCGGCGGCGCGTAGGGCAGGCCGAACTTGGCGACGATGAAGCCGGTGCTCCACAACAAGACAAAAAACAGTGGTATCGGCGACAGCCATGGAGCAGTCGGGACGGGAGCGGTAACCGGCGGCAGAATGGCAGGCTGTGACATGAGCGCAGTAATGTCCCGAAAGAAACGACAGAGTTAAGGTAGAGACAAGAACCGAGTCTAGCACACCGTTTTTGTGCAATTAAACAGCGAAAAAGAATGTTCGTTTGCGGTAGATCAATTGAGCTTTCTCACAGCAAATGCATTCTTGTCACTTCTGTACCACGAATTGTGCATCGCATCAAAATCGCTTGACGCCTCAAACGAAGTGGCACAAAATCTGCCCTGTTGCGGTGCACAAAAGAAGAGTTTCATCGCGTTTGCCGAAGAGCCTGCCCCACCCGAGCAATAGTCCATTCACGAAACGTAACATTTTGGAGAGACACATGTTTGCAATCCCTGAGCAGTTTTCGACCGCCACCAAGACCAGCCTGGAGTCGCAGTTCGCCCTGTTTTCGTCGCTGACGTCGAAGACGTTCGAAAGCATGGAAAAACTGGTCGCCCTGAACATCAGCACCGCACGCGCCAGCCTTGAAGAATCGTCGGCACTCACCAGCAAGCTGCTGAGCGCCAAGGATCCACAAGAATTCTTCTCGCTGGCCGCTACCCAGGCACAGCCAAACGCTGAAAAAGCCATGGCCTACAGCCGTCAGCTGGCGTCGATCGCCAGCGGCACCGGCGCTGAATTCTCGAAAGCAGCCGAAAGCCAGATCGTCGAAGCCAACCGCAAGGTGATTTCGCTGGTCGACGAAG
The DNA here is from genome assembly GCF_059685955.1 of Telluria sp. LT2P80. Lineage (NCBI taxonomy): Bacteria > Pseudomonadati > Pseudomonadota > Betaproteobacteria > Burkholderiales > Oxalobacteraceae > Telluria > Telluria sp. LT2P80. The sequence goes on from NZ_JCASIO010000001.1 coordinate 1,004,892, forward strand.
TGAGCAAGAATGCACCGGCCGGTTCGGAGAACTTCGTCGCCGCCGTCAAGACCGCCATCAGCAACGCCAATGCCGGTTACGAGCAGTTCAGCAAGACCTCGAAGCAGGCTGTCGAAGCCATCGAAACCAATGTGAACGCTGCCGTGTCGCAATTCTCGGCCACCGCTGCCAAGGCCACCAACGCCGCAACGGCTGCTGCTGCGTAATACTGCAGCATCACTGACCGGTAAAAAAATGGCCGGGGCGCGCAAGCGTCCCGGCCATTTTTACGTGCGCGTACTTTATTCGCCCAGATACGCCGCCTGCACGCGCGGATCGGTCAGCATGTCGCGCGCATTGCCAGTCATGGTGACCTCGCCCGACTCCATCACATAGCCGCGGTGCGCGGCCTGCAGCGCCAGCTTGGCATTCTGCTCGACCAGCAGGATCGTGATGCCCTGCTGCGATACATCGCGGATCACCTCGAAAATCTTTTCGACCATGATCGGCGACAGGCCCATCGACGGCTCGTCGAGCAACAGCAGCGTCGGATGGCACATCAGCGCGCGCGCCATTGCCAGCATCTGCTGCTCGCCGCCCGAGAGCGTCCCCGCCAACTGGGCCGCACGTTCCTTCAGGCGTGGGAACACGCTGTACCATTTTTCGATATCGGCGTCGATGCCGGCCTTGTCATTGCGCGTGTAGGCGCCCATTAACAGGTTTTCGTGAATCGACATGCGGGTGAACACGCCCCGCCCTTCCGGCACCATGGCCAGCTTTTGCTGGACCATGCGGAACGACTGCGTACCGCGCAGCGGCTGCCCCAGGTAGCTGATGTCGCCTTCGACCTTGCATGGTGGCAGCGTGCCGGTGATGGCCTTCAGGGTCGTAGTCTTGCCGGCGCCATTCGCGCCAATCAGTGTGACCAGTTCGCCGCGCGCCACCTGCAGATCGATCCCCTTGACCGCCTTGATGCCGCCATACGCCACCTTCAGACCCGATATTTGCAGGATCGTTTCACTCTTCATTGCGTCCATCGTTGCGTCCATCAGTGAGCACCTCCCAGATAGGCCTCGATCACGGCCTGGTTCTTCTGGATCTCGGCCGGCACACCTTCGGCGATCTGCTTGCCGTATTCGAGCACCGTGATACGGTCGCACAGACCCATCATCAGTTTGACGTCGTGCTCGATCAGCAGCACGGTCTTGCCCTGCGCCTTGATCTTGACGAGCAGTTCGCGCAGACCCAGTTTTTCGGTGGCGTTCATGCCGGCCGCCGGCTCGTCCAGCGCCAGCAATTGCGGATCGGTCGCCAGCGCGCGCGCAATTTCCAGGCGGCGCTGGTCGCCGTACGACAAAAACTTTGCCGTGCGGTTGGCGAACTGGCCGATACCGACGAAATCGAGCAGCTCCTGGGCACGCACACGGATAGCCCGCTCTTCTTCACGCGCCGTCTTGTGGCGCAGGATCGCACCAAGCACGCCCTGTTTGGTACGCACATGGCGGCCCACCATGACGTTTTCCAGCGCGCTCATTTCGCCGAACAGGCGGATGTTCTGGAACGTGCGCGCAATACCGGCCCTGGCCACGTCGTGCGGGGCCGACGGCGAATACGCCTTGCCGGCCAGCTCGAACGTGCCGCTGTCGGGCTGGTACAGGCCCGTGATCACATTGAAGAACGTGGTCTTGCCGGCCCCGTTGGGGCCGATCAGGCCGTAGATCTGGCCCTGCTTGATCCGGATGCCGACATCGGTCAGCGCCTGCAGGCCGCCGAAGCGCTTGTTGACGCCGGCAATGTTCAAAATGACTTGTTCGCTCATGTGGTACTCGCTTCTTCGTCGTCACGCGCCAGCGCGGCGTTGGGCCGCTCTTCCTTGTTGGGCGACGGCCACAGGCCGGCCGGGCGCACCAGCATGATCAATACCAGCGCCAGGCCGTACAGCAACTGGCGCAGCACTTCGGCTTCGATGATCACCTTGCCGAACAATGCTTGCTGGGCCGGGTCGACCACGTGGCGCAGCACTTCCGGCAGGGCCGCCAGCAACACGCCGCCCAGCACGACGCCCGGGATGTGGCCGATGCCGCCGAGCACCACCATGGCCAGCACGGCGATCGACTCGGTCAGCGAGAACGATTCCGGCGAAACAAACCCCTGGAAGGCGCCGAACATCGCGCCGGCCACGCCGCCAAACGAGGCGCCCATCGCAAAGGCAAGCAGCTTGACGTTGCGGGTATTGATGCCCATCGCCTTGGCGGCGATCTCATCTTCGCGGATCGCCACCCAGGCGCGGCCCAGGCGCGAATGCTGCAAGCGGCCGGTGATGAAGATCGACGCGATCACCAGCGCCAGGAACAGGAAGTAATACGCGTTCACGGACGGCATCGCGTAGCTGCCGAGGTGCACGGTAGCGTTGGACCCCGCCTCGCCCGCCAGCGACACCCCGAAGATGCGGATCGGGTCGATCATGTTGATCCCCTGCGGCCCGTTGGTGAAGTTGATCGGGTCGTTCAGGTTGTTCATGAAGATCCGGATGATCTCGCCAAAGCCCAGCGTCACGATGGCGAGGTAGTCACCGCGCAATTTGAGCGTCGGAGCGCCCAGCAGCGCGCCGCACAGCGCGGCGGACAAGGCTGCCAGCGGCACGATCGCCCACAGCGACAGGTGGATGCCGTTCTGCTGGATCTCGGGGCCGAAGAACGCGACCAGCGCCTCGCCGATGGCGGGCGAGTAATAGATCACCGATTCCAGCAGCGCGGCGAACTGCGGCGACGAGAACAGGCCGACCAGGTACGCGCCGACCGCGAAGAACGCGATATAGCCCAGGTCGAGCAGGCCGGCGAAGCCCACCACGATGTTCAGGCCAAGCGCGAGCATGATGTACAGCAGCGCGATGTCGATGATGCGCACCCACGAGTTGCCGAATTGCGCGGCAAAGAACGGGAAGATCAGGAGCAGCACCAGCACGATCGCCATGCTGGTGTAGGCCTGGCGCGGCTTGTGCTGGGTGTCGAACGTCAGGAGTGCCATGGTGTGCTCCGGTTAAGCGCGGTCGGCCACGCGTTCGCCCATGATGCCGGACGGGCGCAGGGTCAACACGAGGATCAGCACCACGAAGGCGAAGATGTCCTGGTAGTGGCTGCCGAGGAAACCACCGGTCAGGTCGCCGATATAGCCGGCGCCCAGCGCTTCGATGATGCCCAGCACGAGGCCACCGATCATGGCGCCATAGATATTGCCGATCCCGCCCAGCACTGCGGCGCAGAATGCCTTCAGGCCCGGCAGCACGCCCATCGTGAACGTGATCGACGCGTAGTTGGCGCCCCACATGACGCCGGCCACGGCGGCCAGCGCCGCGCCGATGGCGAAAGTGGCGACGATCACGCGGTTCGTATCGATGCCCATCAGGCCAGCCACACGCGGGTTTTCGGCCACGGCGCGCATTGCGCGGCCCATTCGCGTACGCTCGACCAGCAGCACGAGGCTGCCCATCGCCAGCGCGGCCAGCACGAGCAGCAAGACCTGGGTCTGCGAGATCATGGCGCCGCCGATCATGATCGGTTCGGACGACAGCAACTGCGGGAACGGCAACGGGCTGCGGCCCCAGATCATCATCGCGAACGTTTGCAGCAGGATCGAGATGCCGATGGCCGTGATCAACGGCGCCAGGCGCGGTGCATTGCGCAGGCGGCGGTAGGCAATGCGTTCGATCAGGATATTGACCAGCATGGTGACGGGAATGGCGCCAAGGATCGCGAGTGCCAGCTGTACATAGCCAGGCAGGCCAGGCACATAAGCTTCAAGCAATTGCAGGATGGTCAGGCCGATCATTGCGCCGATCATCAACACGTCGCCGTGGGCGAAGTTGATCAGGTTGAGGACGCCGTACACCATCGTGTAGCCGAGCGCGACCAGCGCATACATACTGCCGAGCACGAGCCCGTTCAGTAGTTGTTGGATAAAGGTTTCCATCATTCCGCCTGTTGTGCAATAACAAAAAACGGCACGCCAGGGAATCCCGACGTGCCGCTCATGGTCTGAAGCTGCTGCTTTACCGTTGTCTGCGGCCGAACGGCGCACTGGTGAGCGCATCGCTACGACAAATCCGAGCGCCGCCATCATAGCTTGGCTGCCGGAAAACTAACAACGGTAAATGGCGGCAGTAGCTAATTTTTGTTTTCTGCCAGAACGAAAAATAATGTTCAGCCTTCCGCCTTGAAGGCAACCTGCCGAACGCCATCCAGGCCTTTCGGCAGCGGGAACGTGACGTTCTCTTCAACGCCTTCGAGGGCGCGTACACTGGCCGCGCCCAGTTGCTTCAGGCGGTCGATCACGGCTTGCACCAGTACCTCGGGCGCCGATGCGCCGGCGGTGACGCCGATGCGTTTCTTGCCGGCGATCCAGGCCGGATCGATGGCGGCAGCGTTGTCGACCATATAGGCAGGCGTGCCCATCTTGTCGGCCACTTCGCGCAAGCGGTTCGAGTTGGAGCTGTTGGGGCTACCGACGACGATCACCACTTCGACCTGCGGCGCGAGGAACTTGACGGCTTCCTGGCGGTTGGTGGTGGCGTAGCAGATATCGCCTTTTTTCGGCTCGATGATGTTCGGGAAGCGCACCTTGAGCGCGTCGATGATGTCGGCCGTGTCGTCGACCGACAACGTGGTTTGCGACACATACGCCAGCAGGTCAGGGTTGCGCACCTGCAGGTTCTCGACATCGGCAACCGTCTCGACCAGGTGCATGCCTTCTTCAGCCTGGCCCATCGTCCCTTCGACTTCCGGGTGGCCGTCGTGGCCGATCATGATGATCTCGGCGCCGAGTTTGCGCATCTTGGCCACTTCGACGTGCACCTTGGTCACCAATGGACAGGTGGCGTCGAAGATCGTCAGGCCGCGCGCTTCGGCATCGGCCCGCACCGCTTTCGAGACGCCATGGGCCGAGAACACCAGGGTGTTGCCCGGCGGGACGTCTTCGAGCTGCTCAATGAAGATCGCGCCCTTGGTGCGCAGGTCGGCCACGACATAGGCGTTGTGGACGATTTCATGGCGCACATAGATCGGGGCGCCGAATTGGGTCAGGGCGCGCTCGACGATTTCGATGGCGCGGTCTACGCCAGCGCAAAAGCCGCGTGGCTGGGCAAGCAGAATTTCGTTTTCCATAGTCTTCCTTTACAGCACCGAAATCAGTTTCACTTCGAACTGGAGCGCCCGGCCAGCCATCGGATGGTTGAAGTCGAACAGGGCCGAGTCATCGCGCATTTCAAGCAGCACGCCGGCAAACCGGCCGCCCTTCGGCGCATTGAACTCGACCACTTCGCCGACCAGATAATCGGCGCCCGGCACCGAATTTTCTTCCAGCGTCGCTTTCGACACCGACTGGATCAGCTCAGGGTTACGTTCACCGAACGCTTCCTGAGCGCTGAGCTCGAAGGTCTGGTGCGTGCCTTCGGGCAGGCCGATCAGGCGCTCTTCGAGAAATGGCGCGAGCTGGCCCTGACCGAGCAACAGCGTGGCCGGCGTGCCATTGAAGGTGGTGATCACATCAGAACCACCGGCAACAGCCAGGCGGTAATGCAGTGTCAGGTACGAGGATTCATTGACGACAGGAGCAGCGTTGGCCATGTTCTTTGCGACGTTTCGTATGAGTGCGGGCAGCCCCGGTGGGGGAGGGTAGGAAGGGCCTGTTACCAGAACCCCTCCCCCCTAAGAACCGTGCTTGCGACTTTCACCGCACACGGCTCAAGCTTAATAAAAGTTCCTATGCAGGAACCGGTTTAACAACTTGCAAATTTCGGCTATGCACGCGGGCATGGCAGTTGGGGTGCAATAATACGCGATTTCTAAGGGCCTCGGAGCCGCCCGCCACCCGGTACTCAATGTGGTGGTCATGCCAGCCGGTTTCCATGTTCATCTCATATCCGCACAACGCACACATGCCGCGTTGGTTCATGTATAACGTCGCCAGCTCCTTCCGGTAACTAATGTTCTTCAACATTCGCTTCCGTCGGAGGTCTTCGCCGTACTCTTCCCATTGCGGATCGAAGGGATGGAACTCCCCTTTGATCTTTTTGTGGCGTTCGATGGGAGTACCCGCGAGCGAGTACAGTTCCATCACCTGTTTGCTACCATCCTTCGCAACAACGTCCGCAGCAAACACCCAATTTCGTCCGCCGACTGACCGCCAATATTTCTGGCGAATCCATCCGGCGTTCTTGTTGGGATGCCTTCGCTTGGCCCACCGCATTAGCCGCCATAACAACAACGATTCCATGCGCGAGAACGCTTCCTTGGCCACGACGGGACTGTGGTATTGCGCCCAGCCCCGCAGCATCGGGTTCAGCAGTCGGATCAGATCCTGCTGCCTTACCATCAAACGTTCGCCGATGACCTTCCTCAGCTTTTCATAAAACGCTTCCACGTTCTTTTTACTCGGCTTGATGAGCAGTTTCCCCTCATACTTCCGGAAATTCCACCCAAGGAAGTCAAAACCTTGGTCGATGTGCACAATTTTGGTCTTTGCCTGAGACAGTCGCAATCCTCGTACTGCGAGGAAGCTTTCTACCCAAGGCCGAATCTCAACGTCCAGCAGCTCTTGCGAGGCGCCGGACACTACGAAATCGTCCGCGTATCGTATGACACCAACTTTTAGCTTTTCGACTTTTGACTTACCGACTTGCGCACCGAGGTACTCGATCAGTTTCGTCTCCAATCCATTCAGCGTCCAATTTGCCAATGCAGGGCTGATGATGCCGCCCTGCGGCGTTCCTGCTGTGGTTGCCCTCAACTGCGCCCGGTCAACTACTCCAGACTTCAACCACTTCCGAAGGATCGTCTTGTCCATGCGGACGTTGTCGATCAGCCAGTCGTGATTAATGTTGTCGAAGAAGCCTTCGATGTCAGCATCAAACACCCATTGCGCCGAAACCTTCCGACACGTCTGGAGAAAGATTTGTGACATCGCGTCAGCTGTGGAGCGGCTCTTCCTAAACCCATACGAGTTCGGGTCGCTCACAGTTTCAAGAACCGGGTCGAGCGCCAGCAGGTGTAACGCCTGCATGGCTCGATCTTTCATGGTCGGGATGCCCAAGGGACGTTCCTTTCCATTGGCCTTGGGTATATAGACCCTCCTTAGTGGCAGGGGCCGATACCGACGCTTCTCCAACCGCGCAATCGCTGCAAATTTCTGCAGCGGCGTATCCCATAGCTGCTGATCTACGCCTGCGGTACGCTTGCCTTGATTCTCCGTCACTCGTTTGACTGCCAGCGCTTTCGCACTGAACGAGCGGGTCAGCCACCGTTGCAGGGATTTCACCCGTCGCCAGTCGCCTTCCTGTGTTGCCTTCGTTAGACGAATCTGCATGACTCTCACGTTCTTCTGCACACGCCGCCAATCAATGGCAGCCCATTCAGTAGGAACATGCGAGGACGCAGAATCGAAACTATTTTCGATTACTTTCATTGCCGAGCCTCATCGTAGTGATGCCCGCCGAGGACGTAGCTCTCCCCCGAAGGAAAGAACTGCATCCCTTCGGGGCGAATTTGTCTACTTGTCTATGTAGTCGCTGAACGACTATTGCACCAGATGGAAGTCTGCCCGCTTTCACGGTAGGACAAAGTTTGAATCCATATCCGACCCATTACAGGCCAGCGTTCGCTTTTTCCATCGTCCCATACCCGCTCCGCCACGGGCTTCCCTTACGGGTTGCTTGCCCGCCCCGATGTTCTGAGGCAGGCGGCGAAACGGGCTTACCACGTTCCCTGCGATACCAGCACGGCCTAATTGCACCGCACATGACTGTTTAGGGTCTGACTCTCCCCCGGTGGTTTGATAACGACGTGCCCCCAGTTTGCACAGGAGCATCCAACCACGCACCTTTTTGGTCCAGGCCAACAGCAGATTGGGCCTGTTAATAGTCACGAGGGTTCAACCGTCAGTTCACTTTATGTTACCCATGCAGCCTCACCTAGCCCCTTAACCGCCTTTCTGCTGGCAGTCTCCACGCATCCATTCACATGGGGAGCGCGCTGCTTGCGCAGGGGTACATTGTCATCGAAGCTTCACACCCCTCCGTTACCAGAGACGCATGTCCGACTAGGTGACAAGTGGTCGTACACCCGGTCACAGCCTCTAATGTTCCAGAGGTGTGACAAGGCATCGCAGAACTTGTGCGATCTTGTTGGTCATCCTTGTTTGATCTGGCCGCAGATGGCCATTCCCTACTCCTGCTGATCCGAGGATCGACGCATAAGTTCGTCTGGAAAATTTTCTAGAACTGTAGCGCCGAAGCAACGTTTATTTCCTTTATGAGCGAAATCGCGGGCTCATCGATATCGAAATAACAAGTGAAAACTTGATCTCGACGTGTCTGTGCCTAGCGTTGTTGCAGTATGGTTTTCTAGTTTTCACCCTGAATTGCAGACGCAATTAGGGAGCCCACGGCATTTATGTGTCAGTCCGAATGATTTAGTTAATTAAATCAAGGACTTGCCGAGTGACTTGCAAGGTAGGTACAACTTCTAATGCTTGCCGTAGAACGGCGATCGCGACTACGTGTCGCACGCAAACCGCTATTGTAAGCCACGCGCGCAGCTTGCGCCCGGGCTGCCTCTTTTTTTGGCGAGGAATCACGATGGGAATTTGTGACTGGCCCGAGCAGGACCGCCCCCGGGAGCGCTTGCTGCGCGACGGCCCGGGGGCATTGTCCGACACCGAATTGCTGGCGATCTTTTTGCGCGTAGGCGTGGCCGGGAAAAGCGCCGTGACGCTGGCGGGCGACACCCTCACCCACTTTGGCTCGCTGCAGCGGCTGCTGCATGCCGATGCCGGCGAGTTCGGGCAACTGCACGGGCTCGGGCCGGCCAAGTATGCGCAGCTCCAGGCAGCGCTTGAGCTGGCGCGGCGCGCAGTGGCCGAACAATTCCGGCGCGAGGCGCTGTGCTCGCCCGAGGCGGTGCGGCACTATCTGCGCAGCCACTTCGCACTGCGCACGCATGAATCGTTCATCGTGCTGTTTCTGGATGTGAAGAATCGCCTGATCAATTGCGATGAAATGTTCCGGGGCACGCTCACGCATACCAGCGTCTATCCCCGCGAAGTCGTCAAGGCGGCGCTGCGACGCGACGCGGCGGCCGTGATCCTGGCGCACAACCATCCATCGGGCGTGGCCGAGCCAAGCGACGCGGATCTGCGGCTGACAAGCGCGCTCACGCAGGCGCTGTCACTGGTCGAGATCCGGGTGCTTGACCATTTCGTGGTGGCCGGCAGCCATGTGCATTCCTTTGCCGAGAATGGCCAGTTGTGACGAATTTGCTACCCGTGCGTGATGTGGCCACTGGCCTGAATTACGTCGCGTAAACAGGGGCTTACCCGTGCAGATATACTCGAATCTACGATTGTTAAATTTTTTAGTCAGTTTAATTAACCATTGTTTTTCGCAAGTGATTGATTCCGCTTCATTTTTCGCGCTATACTCTCGTTTTTCCAGTCCTGGAACATATTTAAGGAGTGCACTATGGCACGTGTTTGCCAAGTAACCGGCAAGGGTGTGATGGTTGGTAACAACGTCTCCCACGCTAACAACAAAACGAAGCGTCGTTTCCTGCCTAACCTGCAGAATCGTCGTATCTACGTCGAATCGGAAAACCGCTGGGTTTCGCTGCGTTTGTCGAACGCCGGCCTGCGCCTGATTGACAAGCTCGGCATCGATGCCGTGCTGGTCGACATGCGTGCTCGTGGCGAAAAAGTTTAATTAGGGAGCTATCATGGCAAAAACTGGCCGCGACAAAATCAAGCTGGAATCGACTGCAGGCACGGGTCACTTCTACACCACCACCAAGAACAAGCGCACGATGCCGGCGAAAATGGAAATTACCAAATTCGACCCTAAGGCACGTAAGCACGTGATCTACAAAGAAACCAAGATCAAGTAATCGATCCTGTTGTCTTTCAAAAAGCCGCCGGCGCAAGCCTGGCGGCTTTTTTTATGGCCGGACACTGTCCGCGTTACCATGGCGGAATGACCAGTTCGTCCCTGCCCACTCTCTCTCCCGCCAACGACCGCCTCGATGCCCTGGATGTCCTTCGCGGTTTTGCGCTGATCGGTATCTGCATCGCCAACGTCGAATTTTTCAACCGGCCCGTGGTCGAATCCGGGCAAGGCATCCCAGCTGGCCTCTACGGCCTGGACTGGCTCGTGGCGTTTCTTGTCGCGTACCTGGTCAGCGGCAAGTTCTGGACGATCTTTTCGCTGCTGTTCGGCATGGGCTTCGCGCTGATGCTCGAGCGCGCCCGCGTGGCCGGGCGGCTGTTTGCACCCACGTACGGCCGCCGGGTCGGCGTGCTGCTGGCGATCGGCTTGTTGCACCACACCTTGCTGTGGAGCGGCGATATCCTGATCAGTTATGCGGCTGGCGCGCTCGCGTTGATGCTCGCCCTGCTGGCGCCAGCGCGCGTGCTGGTGATTGCCCTCATTGCCTGCCTCGCGCTGCCGCAGGTTCCGGGGCTGGGCCTGCTGGGCTGGCTGCTGGCACCCGTCGTCCTGGCATCGCTGGTCGCGCTGTACCTGCGCACGCGGCAAGCCTGGTTGTTTCCACTGGTGACGATCGGCGCCGGTCTGCTGATGTTGCTCGCGGCACTGATCGCCGCCTCGGGCAGCAAGGGCGACGACACGACGATGCTGACCGCGGTGGGCGCCATCTTCACAGCCCTTGGCCTCCTTGCCTTATGGCGCGGACCGGCCGAGCAGAAGCCGCTGCGCATCGGCGTCCAGATCGTGATGCTGACCTATTGCCTGATCGCGGTAGAAGCCGGCATGCGGCACTTTGCACCTGCCGTTGGACAGACCGCGGGCGCCAGCAGCGTCAGCAGCACCGATAGCGCTGGGAGCGCCCATGCTGATGGCGAGTCCCTGCCTGCCGACAGTGGCCGCGTTTTGCGCTACCAAGAACAAGTCGCACGCAGCACTGAAGAACGCGTCGTGCTGACGCAGGGCAGCTATCCGGATGCAGTCGCAATGCGGTTCAAGCAACTGGACAAACGCATGGTGGACGAGGTCGGGTTCTCGGTGTTGCTGGTAGGCGTGTTCCTGATCGGTATCTGGTTCGTCCGATCGGGTGTGATTGCACACGCAGCCGAGCACAAACCGCTCTACCGACGCCTCGCCATTGTTGGGATCCCGCTAGGCATCGGACTTGGCCTGCTTGGCAGCCTGATCGCGACGGGCCGGCCGCCTGGCGTCGACGACGGTGGCCATGATCTTGCCCACGCCCTGCTGTCACTGGGCAGCTTGCCCGCCGCGCTTGGCTATATTGGCTTGATTATGCTGATGCTGTACAGCCATGGCGCGCTGACACGAATCCGCCTGCTGGCGCCGTTCGGACGCATGGCACTGAGCAATTACCTGACGCAATCGCTCGTATTTTCACTGTTGTTCTATGCCCACGGAATGGGGCTCTGGGGCATCGGGCGGATAGCGCAAGTCGGCATTGCACTGGTATTGTGCGCGCTGCAGATCGGTCTGAGCCGCTGGTGGCTGGCACGTTACCAGTACGGCCCAGCCGAATGGCTCTGGCGCGCACTGACCTATCTGACCTTGCCACCAATGCGCAAAAAAAGCCGGGGTCAGGTCTGACATTCGGACACGATCTCGACAGTCAAGTAGTCGGGTAGTCGAAAACAGGCGGAACTGCTACCTGCTAACGATGGGCGAGACACGACAAGAAGTGGCTAAAACTGAGGTCGTGTCTGAATGTCAGACCCATAAAAAGCCGGGGTCAGGTCTGACATTCGGACACGATCTCGGCAGTCAAGTAGTCGAGTAGTCGAAAAAAGCTGGAACTGCTACCTGCTAACGATGGGCAAGACACCACAAAAAGTGGCTAAAGCTGAGGTCGTGTCCGAATGTCAGACCTGACCCCGGCTGTAGAAGTGGCTAAAGCTGAGGTCGTGTCTGAATGTCAGACCTGACCCCGGCTGTGGTGTACGGGAGCGGCCAAATGCAAAACGGCTCCCGAAGGAGCCGTTTCTTTTTAATGCGCTGATACGGAATCAGGCATAGGTGCGCAGGCGCAATGAGAACTCTTGAAGCGCCTTGATGCCCGACGCCTCGGCGCGGTTGCACCAGTCTTGCAACTGATGCAGCAACTGATCGCGGGTGTGGTGCGAACGTTCCCAGATTGCGCCCAGTTCCACACGCATAGTGTGCATGGTTTCGAGCGCCTTGCTGTGCTGAAACAGCTCGACCAGCTGCTCTTTCTGCGACAACTCCAGCTTCGCAGGTTCACGTTGCATCAGCTTGCGCGAGCTTTTCAGGAAGCGCGTTTCCAGGCCACTTGCGTGCTTGCGCTGCTCAAATTCTTCATGGAACGCGTGACGCACCGATTTCGCGTACTTGGCCATCACGTCGTAACGGTTGGCGATCACCGATTGCAGCGTGTCGAAGTCAGCCTGCTCCTTGTTCTTTGCAAGCTTTGGCTTCGGCGCCACTTTCTTGACCTTGGCCAGGCCCACCATCTCGAGCATGCGGATATAACCCCAGCCCAGGTCGAACTCATACCACTTGCTCGACAGTTTGGCCGACGTGGCATACGTGTGGTGATTGTTGTGCAACTCTTCGCCGCCAATCAGGATGCCCCATGGGAAGATGTTGGTCGCGGCATCGCTGCAATCGAAATTGCGGTAGCCCCACCAGTGGCCGAGACCATTGATGATGCCGGCAGCGGTGATCGGAATCCACATCATCTGTACGGCCCACACCGACAAGCCGATGATGCCGAACAGCGCAATGTTGATCACCAGCATCGCGACCACACCCATCATGCTGCGGCCGGTATATACGTGGCGCTCCATCCAGTCGTCCGGCGTGCCATGGCCATACTTGTCCATGGTTTCCTGAACCTTGCTCTCAGCGCGGTACAGTTCGGCGCCTTCGAACAGCACCTTGCGGATGCCGCGCGTTTGCGGGCTGTGCGGATCTTCTTCGGTATCGCACTTGGCGTGGTGCTTGCGGTGGATCGACGCCCACTCTTTCGTGACCTGACCAGTGGTCAGCCACAGCCAGAAGCGGAAAAAGTGACTTGGAATCGGATGCAGGTCAAGCGCGCGGTGCGCCTGATGGCGGTGCAGGTACACAGTGACACTGATGATGGTGATGTGCGTGACCACCAGCGTGTACAGAACGACTTCCCATGCCGAAAAATCCAGCAGGCCGGTCGACAAGAACGACAGCACAGCGTGCAAAGTGTCGTTAAAGAAATTCATTCAGTCTCCAATGCAGGGCTTGTATGACGTCGATCAGGAAGATCGCACATGCATAACCCTTGCATTTTACGTGTTTCTACTGCCGCACGGCAGCAGCACGTCTTCAATTTTTGCCTAAATCCGCGCCAGTCTGTTTTACGCCACCTTCGGTAGCGTCTGACGCACCCTCCGGGGTACGCGCCATCATCGACGTAATGTGCGCATCGAGCAGCCGTGTGTCCATCGAAGGATGGCCGAGCTTGATGGCGCCCGTATGTACCAGCGCATAAATCTTGCGGTTGACTTCCGAGATCGGCCCGCCCTGCCCGTTTTCCGGGTCGCCCAGGAAGAACCCGACTTCCAGCTCGTAGCCATCGGCGACAAAGGCAGTCAGCAGCACGTTCGGCGCCGGGGTCTCCAGCACGCGGTCAACGCCTTTCGGTTGCTCTTCCAGCAACGGCATCACGACCGACAGATCGCTGTCGTACGACACAACCAGCTTGGTGACAGCGCGCACGTTCTTGTTCGTCACCGACTGGTTCAGCACCACACCGGTGATCAGCATTTCGTTTGGCAACAGGGTCTGCGTACCGTCGGCGCTACGCAACACCGTGTAGCGTGTATTGATGCGCGAAACCTTGCCAGAATACTTGTCGAGGGTGATCGGATCGCCAATCGCGAGGCTGCGCTCGAACAGGATGATGAAACCGGACACATAATTACTGGCAATCCGCTGCATGCCCAGACCCAAACCCACACCCAGCGCACCGCCGAATACCGACAGTACGGTCAGGTCCAGCCCAGCCAGCGACAGGCTGAACAACACAGCAACAAGAATCAACGCAGCACGGCCGACGCGCGCCAACGCGACGCGCAGCGACGAGTGCATGCGTTCGACATGCATCAGCCGTTCTTCGAGCGCGGCGCCGGCCCACAGCGCCAGGATCATCAGCACGACGATCGAGACGATGCCCTGCAGCAGGTCGAGCAGCGAAGTTGATTTCGCCCCGACCGGCAGCATGGTCGTCTCGAGCGCGCGCAACACGTCCGGCAGGATGCCGGTCAGGTGCAGCGCCACGATGATCCAGGCCGTGAAGGCAAACACGCGCTCGAACGTCTGCAGCGCCTCGCCCACCTGGCCACGGCGCGCAAAAGCGCGGCGCAGCAGGTAGAAGAAGGTGCGGATGACCGCCAGCGACACAAACAGCGGCAGCGCCACCCGCAGCAGGTTCACGGTCTGGAAGTGTTCCAGAATGACCTTGCTCAGCGACAGCAGCGCCACAGTCAACAGCGGCCCTAACACACGGGCAACGCCGCCCAGCCCGACACGCATCAAGCGGCCCTGTTCATCCCGGTTCTTGAGCAGCGACCGCCCGATCAACCCTGCCAACCCCCAGCCAGCCGCCACACAGAAGACAAGTGCAAGCGCCTGCCACAACAGGGCCGGGTTGCGGATGTCGACAATCATGACATTCCAGAGGTCGGACAAGGGCATCGCAGGTTTCCTTATTCTTCGTCGGTTGCCGTCACATCGGCGTCAGCGTCGGCATCTGCCTTGACTGGTGCAGCCTTGACCAGCGCCTTGCGTTGCAGCACGGCAGCGAAGAAGCCGTCGGTCTGGTGCTTGTGCGGCAAGAGCTTGAGGTACTTGTCCATCTCGAGCGGAATCTTTTGCTCGGCCAGCACCTGGCTCATCGGCACCAGATCGAAGTCGGGGTGCGTTGCCAGGAAGCCTTCGACGATGACGTCGTTCTCTTCATTCAGCAGGCTGCAGGTGGCATACACGAGGCGACCACCGTTCTTGACCAGGCGCGCAGCACCGTCCAGGATCGCGGCTTGCTTTTCCTGCATCTCGGCAATCGCGCCCAGTTGCTGGCGCCACTTGACATCCGGATTGCGGCGCAAGGTGCCCAGGCCCGAGCATGGTGCATCGACCAGCACGCGGTCGATCTTGCCGGCCAGGCGCTTGACCTTGGCATCGCGCTCGTGCGCGATGAGCACTGGATGCACGTTCGACAAACCGCTGCGCGCCATGCGTGGCTTGAGTTTGGCCAGACGCTTTTCGGACACGTCGAACGCATACAGGCGACCGGTATTGCGCATCAGCGCGCCCAGTGCCAGCGTCTTGCCGCCGGCGCCGGCGCAGAAGTCGACCACCATCTCGCCGCGGCGCGCGCCGACGATCTGCGACAGCACCTGGCTGCCCTCGTCCTGCACTTCGATCGCGCCTTCCTTGAACAGCGGCAGATTCTGCAGCGCAGGCTTTTGCTTGACGCGCAGACCCAGCGGCGCATACGGCATCGGCTCGGCGACGATCGGCGCTTCTAGCAGCGTGGCGATGACGGCGTCGCGCTCGGCCTTGATCGAATTGACGCGCAGGTCGAGCGGCGCCGGCGTGTTGAGCACCGCAGCCAGTTCCAGGGCTTCGGCTTCGCCGAACTGGGCTACCAGCTTGTCGTACAGCCATTGCGGCAGATTGGCTTGCACCGGACCTGGCAGCAACGTGCGGTCGACTTCCTTGATGCGGGTCAAGAAGTGGGTTTCATCTTCGGTCAGGCCACCGATCGAATCGATGCCAGCCGTTTCGGCCAGGCCCAGCAGCGCCAGGCGACGCATCGATGGCGTGCTGCCATGGCCGGCGAAATCGGTGAAGAACGACTTGTTACGCAGCACCGAATACACGGCTTCGGCAATCACGCCACGCTCACGGCCGCCAAAACGCGGATTGTCTTTGAAGAAACGCGACAGTGTGACGTCGGCTGGGGAGGTAAAACGGAGAATCTCGCGCAGGACTTCTTCAGTCTTGGCGACGATCGCTGGAGGCAATCTCATGTAAATCCTTGGGTTGTAAACTGCTTACTTAAAACAATGCGTTTTAAATACTAATGGCGTCAAAGCCAGGCTCGACGATGCGCACCGCACCGTTCTCGACGACCAGACGGTCTTCAACGAACAGGCGCACCGCGCGCGGGTAAATCTTGTGTTCTTCGACCAGCAGGCGGGTAGCCAGCGTGGCTTCGGTATCGCCCGGCAGCACGGGAATGCGTGCCTGCAAGACAGCCGGGCCGTGATCGAGTTCGGCCGTGACAAAATGGACCGTCGCGCCATGCTCGACACAACCGGCGTCAAGCGCCTGCTGGTGCGTGTGCAATCCCGGAAACAGCGGAAGCAGCGACGGGTGAATATTGAGCATCCGGCCTGCATAATGCTCGACGAACGGCGCCGTCAGGATGCGCATGAAACCGGCCAGCACGACCAGGTCGGGCTCGAAGACGTCGATGGTTTCCTGCAGCTTGGCGTCGAATTCGGCGCGGGTGGCGAACGATTTGCTCGGCACCACCGCAGTGGGAATGCCGCGCGCCTGCGCAAACGCCAGGCCACCGGCTTCAGGTTTATTGCTGATGACGGCGGCGATACGGGCTGGCCAACCTTCGGCATCAAGCGCTCGCACGACCGCTTCCATATTGCTTCCGCGGCCCGAAATCAGGATCACGATATTTTTCATAGCCGGCATTGTACCGTAACGACGGGCACCAAATGCGGCCTGAAATGACGATCTCGGCCCTGGCTCAGGCGGTCGGCGGCACCGTCGCGAACGAGTAGAACACGCGGAACGGTACCTTCTTTTCGGCCCAGAATTCGGCCGCATCGCGAAATACGTCAAGCAGGTTTTCGCGCGCTTCCTTGTCGAACTTCTGGGCGCTTGGCAGCTGCTCCAGCACCACGATGAAGCCCGGCTGCGGGCCTGCTTCGTGGACGGTTTCGGTCAGGCATTTGCGCAGCGCATCGAAGTTCTTGCTGCAGGGCTTGGGGAAGTAAAATTGTTCGCCGATGCGGGCGCAGACTTGTTGTTTGGTGAGCGTATTGGCGCAATGTGCGTACAGAAAATGATGTCCGAGTTGCCCCGCCTCCTGTTGCAGATCGCCAACGTTAAACGCGCGGATCGCTTGCACAATATTCGGCGCCACTCTCATCAACAAACTCATTTTTTCCTCAAGTTGACCTGTCAATAACGCGCCATCGCGCAACCTGTCGCGACGCCATGGGGCGTTGCTGCCGCTTACCTCGCTGTCGTTGCTATACGCCAATAAGTCCATGATTTGTGTAAGGGTAACGTTTTGTGGTATTGGAAGCAACCCAAATGTGCATTGCGAATAGTCATTTGTAAGAATCGGTACCACCCTGACTGCCTCAAAAACAAGGCAAATCGAGCTGATTCATTCTGGCGCGCTTCAACTGCGTCGCCATTGGCTGTTACATTTTGTTGCCACGGGGACTCGATGCGTTTTTGCGATCGGCGTACTATCAAGACTTGAACGAAGACTGTATTTATTGTCTCAACCAACGTCGCACCACTGAACGAGGACCATCATGAAATTCCAAGCCAAACTGATCATCGCAGCCTTGGGTGTGGCCACCCTGCCGCTGGCACAGGCTGCCGACTTTGAAGATTTCGGCCGGGTGGTGCGCGTCGAGCCACGCGTCGAACAAGTCCGCACCCCGCGCCAGGAATGCCGTACTGAATACGTGCAAGTTCCGGTGCAGCAAGAACGCAATGCGGGCGGCACGATCGTCGGCGGTATCGCCGGTGCGCTGCTCGGCAGCCAGATCGGCGGCGGCAACGGTAAAGTGGCCGCGTCGGCCGCTGGCGCCATCGCCGGCGCCATGGTGGGCGACCGCGTCCAGAATAATGGCCGTCAGGGCAGCAGCGTGCAAGAACAAGCCGTGCAGCAATGCCGCACCGTGGAAGCCATCGAATCGCGTACTGCCGGCTACAACGTGACCTACGAATACCGTGGCCAGAATTACACGTCGCTGATGCGCAACGACCCGGGCAACCGCGTGCGCCTGCGCGTGTCGGTCCAGCCACTGGACAGCTACGACGACGGCCAGGCCTACAGCCAGTATCAGCGCTAAGATTCGTCATTCATGAACAACAACGCGGCCCCAGTGGCCGCGTTGTCGTATGCAGGGTGCGGATCGTGGACCGAGCTTGCGCTGCGGGAACGCAACCGCCGATAATAGGGCGATTCCATCAGGCAGTCTTATGCTCATCAAACGCAAATCCATCGAACAGGCCGAATCGTCGCGCCGCCCTTCCCGCAAACCCAAGTACGCGCCCGTCACGCTGTCCGAACAGGAGGGCGTGCGCTATCTGCATTTCGGCACCGAATGGGTCCAGGGCGCCATGCGCATCCGCAAGCCTGACTGGCCGGAACTTGAGTACGCGCAGCAGATGATGGCCTGGATGCTGTTCATCGAGTCGCCACGCGCCATCGTCCAGCTCGGCCTGGGCGCGGCCACGATGACCAAGTTCTGCTACCGCCAGTTTCCCGAGGCCACCGTCACCGCCATCGAACTGAACCCGTCGGTGATCGCCATCTGCAACTCGATGTTCAAGCTGCCGGGCCTGGACGAACGCCTGACGGTGCTCGAGATGGATGCACTGGACTTCGTCGAAGACCCGGAACACCACAACGCGTTCGACGTGTTCCAATGCGACCTCTACGACGCTACCGCGCGCGGCCCCGTGCTCGACACGCCCGAGTTCTACGTGGCCTGCGCCAATTGCCTGACTGACGACGGCATCATGACCGTCAACCTGTTTGGTGATCACCCGAGCTTTGCCAAGAACCTCAAGGCCATGAAGTTCGCCTTCGGCCACGTGCTGTGCCTGCCCGAAGTGCACGATGGTAATGTGGTCGCGCTGTGCTTCAAGACGCGCCCAACGCTCGACGAGGACGCGCTGACCAAACGGGCAGCGCAGATCAAACTCCAGACCAAGTTGCCCGCCGCGTCCTGGGTCAAGGGATTGTTCGCCACCGATTGATTTGCCAAAGGCCACCGTGAACGCCATCCCGCAAAAACCCGCCAGCCTGCGCAAGCTCGACCTGCAATCGATTTTTTCGTGGCTGCTGGCCGACGGGATCGTCACGAAGGACAACGTCAAGGCGCAATTTGCCCAAGCCCAGGGCATTCTTAAGAATGCGCCCGGCTCGATGCACCCGCTTACGGCGGTCGCGCAATGCAAGCTGGTTTCGGAACTGCCCCCCAATCGCCTGCTCACGCTGGACGTGCTGACCGAATGGTGCGCGGCCAAGGTCGGCCTGCCCTTCATCCGGATCGATCCTCTCAAGATCGATTTCACGAAAGTGGCCGATGTGATGTCGGCCGGCTATGCGGCGCGCTTCAATATTCTGCCGGTGGAAATGACGGCCACGACGCTGGTGGTGGCCACGGCCGATCCGGCGCTGACAGAATGGGAAGCCGAGATCGCGAAAGTCGCGCGGCGCCGCATTGAACTGGTGCTGGCCAATCCGCTCGACATCGCCCAGTACATTTCGCAATTTTTCGCGCTGGCCAAGTCGATCCGCGACGCCAACCGCAGCAGCGGGCAAGACGTCGCGATGCGCAACAACTTCGAGCAGCTGGTCGAAATGGGCAAAGCGAACAAGCAGTTCGACGCCAATGACCAGCACATCGTCAATATCGTCGACTGGCTGTGGGGTTACGCCTTCGAGCAGCGCGCCTCGGACATTCATCTGGAACCGAAGCGTGAATTTGCTGTCGTACGGTTTCGCATCGACGGCGTGCTGCACCAGGTCTACCAGGTACCGGCCGTGGTCATGATTGCGATGACGGCGCGGATCAAATTGCTGGGGCGGATGGACGTCATTGAAAAGCGCCGCCCGCAAGATGGCCGCATCAAAACCCGCACCGCCGGCGGCCAGGAAGTCGAATTGCGCCTGTCGACGATGCCCACCGCGTTCGGGGAAAAGCTCGTGATGCGTATTTTCGACCCTGAAGTCGTCGTCAAGACATTGCCCGAGCTGGGCTTTCCGGCTGACGACGCCCTGCGCTGGGATCGCCTGACTAAGCGCCCGCACGGCATCATCCTCGTGACCGGCCCAACTGGCTCGGGCAAGACCACGACGCTGTACACGACACTCAAGGCGCTGGCGACAAGCGAAGTCAATGTCTGCACGGTGGAAGACCCGATCGAGATGGTCGAACCGGCCTTCAACCAGATGCAGGTGCAGCCGGGGATCGATTTGTCGTTCGCCGATGGCGTGCGCTCGCTGATGCGCCAGGACCCGGACATCATCATGGTCGGCGAGATTCGCGACCTGCCGACGGCCGAGATGGCGATTCAGGCCGCGCTCACCGGACACCTGGTGTTCTCGACGCTGCACACGAACGACGCGCCATCGGCGGTGATGCGCCTGATCGAACTGGGGGTGCCGGATTACCTGCTCGAGGCGACGTTGATTGGCGTGATGGCCCAGCGCCTGGTACGCACGCTCTGCCCTGCCTGCAAGACGCCCGGTGGCGAGTTGAGCGACGATGTGTGGGACAGCGTTGGCGGTGCGTGGAAGATTCCCAAGCCGGCGGTTGTGTATCGGCCCATCGGGTGTCCGGAATGCCGCCAGACTGGTTATCGGGGGCGTACCGGGATTTATGAGCTGTTGAGCGTGAGTGAGGGCTTTGGAAAGCTGATGCGGGGTGCAGGCGACCTGGTGGCGCTGCGCCAGCAGAGTGTTCTCGATGGCATGAAGCCGCTGCGCATTGCCGGCGCCATGAAGGTGGTCGAAGGCGTGACCACGGCGGACGAGGTACTGAAGGTGACGTCGGCATTGTCTTGAGTAGTTCTTCGCAGAAATTTATGCGAGAGGCCTAGCGCGATGCCGGATCGCCCGCTATAATGCTGCCTCCTTGGGTCGTTAGCTCAGCTGGTAGAGCAGCGGACTTTTAATCCGTTGGTCGCAGGTTCGAATCCCGCACGGCCTACCAAGATACATAAGAAGCCCACGAATTCACGTTTGTGGGCTTTTTGCTGTCTGCGCTGCGAAGATTGGCGAACTGCTCAGGATTAGCCGCCCCTTTCTGTCGACTTTCCTTACAACGCGTATTGACGCACATCCTACTTAGGCTAACCATTAGGCATAAATCATTGATTACGTGATTTATTTTGCCAGTTAGAGGCACAGGCGCGGTTATTGCTGTAGCTCTCTCTCACAGCCCATTCGAGGCCTCGTAAAACATACTGAGAGAGACATATGACCAGACTGCATACACTTATCACTGGCGCAACCTTACTGGCCAGTGTAAATTCCTTCGCTGCCGACATAACCGTAGTACCTTCCGACCTGAACGGCGGCGGCTTGAACCAGTGGAACCTGTCGAACTACCGTAGCACGTCGAATGGCTACACATCGACCACCAGCGCAGGCATCACAACGAACAATCCGCGTAACGGCAACGGCTCGGTCGAGATGTCGTTGACGAACAATACTGGCAAAGCCGACTATGCTTATACCTGGGGTTTCGACAGCACGCGCACGTTGGGCAGCCTGACCTCAATGAGCTACGACTGGTACCGTAGCAGCGCGAGCAGCGCTGGCGGCGTGATGCCAGCCTTTCGCCTGCTCTACGATGTGGACGGAAGCGCTACGACATTGGCAGACCAGGGCTACCTGATTTTCGAGCAGGTATACAACCCGAACGTTGCTTCAGTCGTCAGCGACCAATGGGTCAATAGTGATCTGATGACAGCGAATTTATGGCAGCGTCAGTTCTCGCCCGGATTCACTGTGGAATCGTACGGCATAACGCTGGCAGATTGGGCATCTGGCAGCAATCAACCGGCCAATGCCGACCGACTTGGCGCTGGCACTGCCATTCTGGGGATTGAATTCGGTATCGGCTCCGGCTGGAATGGCACATTCAGAGGCTTCGTCGACAACGTCAGCTTCGGCTTCAACAGTGACGTGACAACGTTTAATTTCGAGATGGCACAGGCTGCAGAGGTACCGGAACCAGATAGCATCGCACTGCTGGCCTTGGGCCTAACTGGTCTTCTGGCCGCGCGTCGCCGCCGATTGATCACGCGCTCGTGATCGGAACGCGGGCTGCCGGTCTGCGCTAGTCGATGCTTCACAAAGGCGTGATGAGTGATCGTGACGCTTTTGTGAACGATGTTATATCGAGCGTCCGCCGATGTCTCAAGTTCCCGACAACACGCTTCTCACGAACATAACCCACCTTACATTTGGTGCTAAAGTCTCGCACCTTTACAACCACCGCTCCCCCGTGAAAGCCATAACAAAACTCTTCGAACTCGGTTACGTGTTCATCGTCATCCTGTTCTTCGCCTGCGGCATCGGCCTCGTCGTGCTGGCCGGCGTCGAAATCTGGTCTGCCCTCAGCCCTTCCGCTGATACCGTTGCCCGCGAACGCTTCGACCTTATCCTCGAATGCATCGGCATGCTGACCATCGCCGTTGCCGCGCTTGGTCTTGGCCAGACCGTGCTGGAAGAAGAAATCCAGCGCGAAGCCAACATCAGCTCGCCTACCCGCGTGCGTCGCTTCCTGTCGCGCTTCTTAATCGTTGTCGTCGTGTCCCTGTCGGTCGAGTGCCTGATCGGGGTGTTCCAGTTCGTCCATGGCAGCCCAGAATACTTGCCGCACGCTGCGTCGATCGGCGTAGCCGCTGCTGCCCTGCTCGCTACCTGGGGTCTATTCGTCCGAATGAACGTCAGCGCCGAAGAACTCGAGCCGCACGCCATGCACGATGTGCAAGCCGAAGACAAGGTCATCGAAGGGGAAGACGTTGCGGAAGAAGGTGAACAGCACGCCGAAGAACAGGGCGAGGCGTACCACGGCGACGTGGACAAAAAGAAGACGTAATCGAAAAAGCATCAACGCCAGATCGCTGGCGTTGATGCTTGCTACGGTCACAAAAAATGCTTTACAGCGACTACGCTTCGATCAGCTCAATAATAAAATTTAATCCCGTCATCAGGAACACCACCCGCTTGCCCCCAAACGCGACTGCGGGCTGTGGCTCGTTGAGCGGGAATCCGCCCTTCAAGCGCAAATCGTCGAGCGTCGTATTGAAATCGGCTGTGCGATAAGCCACATGGTTCAGGATGTTGCGCCGCGATTTCAAGATCCCATCAACCGGATTGCCTTCCCCGAACGGCGCGACCAGCTCGTAGCAGATACCTGACGCATCAAACAAGAACTGGACCTTGACCTTGATGACTGGGTCAGTAAATATCTCGGAGCGCCTAGTGATGGGGATGATATCGCTGAGGGCCTCATCGCCTGCTGCGATATCGTGAACGAATACACCGATATGATCAAATTTCATTTCTTTACCAGATCCAGATCCGCCGTAATGAGTTCGTCCGCGCCAGCTGCCTGATTGAAATCACAGGCAATCCCCAGGTCGGCCATATCGGCAGCATCCTCGATACAACGATTCAGGAGTCGGCTGAATATTTGCGCCCCTTCCTGGCTAAGGTGTGCGCCATCGACAAACATCGTCTCTGCCCACACCGGCTGCTGATGCTGCAGCAACTGGAAACCGGAATATTGCACATCTACACGGTGCAGATAGGCGAGATAGGCCGCATTATAGCGCTGGTCATGCGTCTTGCCCGCACGGGTGTTATACGGCGTAATCAGGAAATAGGTCTTGATACCTGCACGCTCTAGCATCGCCAGCGTCGCTTCAAAATAGCTTTGTTGAATCGGAAGCGGAGCAAACGGAATCGATTTCTGTTCCCCATCATTGCGGGCACCGGCCTGCTGGGCTGCATGGCCGTACGAAGGATACCCTCGCGCCAGGACGACCTCATTGAATCTTTGGCGATTCATGTCCGTTCTCGCTATTAAGCGCCCGTCAAGAAGGCTGTCGAAGTAAATCGCCGGAAAACCGTAGGCATAGGCGATATCGCGGACAATACCATCGAGCCCTAGTTTCGGCGTCACTGCCAGATAGCTCTTGTCGTTCAGGCGTGCCGCTTCGCGCCGCACTTCGGAAAGTTCTCGCCATCCAAGCGCGCCGTAACGTGCCGAGTTATCCCACAACCAAGGTTGAATGATCTCGAACGCCCCTGGATTAAATGACAGCATCAGCACAGTCGGCTTCGACTCACATTCCAGCATCGATTTGACGAAAAAGTAACTTTCGATCGGCGTGCCACCGGCGACGGCTAGATTGGTAGCGACCTTTTTCAAACGTGCAGGAACCAGCGCGGAGTCCGCGCGGGAGTCGCCGAAGACCACTACCTGGCCCAGATCGCAGTGACTCACCAAGGAGCGCTTGGCATTCCATACCGAGTAACCCGACTCCAAGAAGCGCTCGCGCTGCGTGGCCGTATATATCCATGAGACGCCTATCACCACAGTCACGCACAGTAGTAACGTCGCCAGGTAAGACAGGAGAGTGCTCCTGCCGATATCATCTTGTACCAGCATGTTTTCTTCTACCAAAAAGGTTGTCTTGTGTAATCGCTGACGACATCAGAACTGAAAGTACATGAACTCGGATGTCCCGCCGAGCGCCATCAGAGAAACCGCCAGCATTACGCCAGCAGCGCATGCCCACTTAGCATTGGCTTTCCAGATCAGCGGCACGCGCTTTGAGAACGCATCGACCTTCGTCAGCGCAGGACCAAACTGCCCCATGATCTGCTGTACGTTCGGACAGCCCCAAACAATGATTGCTAATACGAGTAGCCAGATGATGTCGGCTTTTCCGACCGCGAACACAAAACCGTTTAACCCCAGCATGCTCTGATACATTGTGATCGCATTGTCCAGCGACGATGAGCGAAACAGCACGAGTGCGACAACGACGGCGATATACGTCACCGCAATATTCAGGATTCGGCGTAGCCACGCCACCCACGGATTGGAATTTTCGCTTGCAGCTCCCCTGAAAATGCGCAGCGCGTGGTTGACCGTCAGGTAGGCGCCGTGGAGCAAACCGAACAGTAGAAATTGCAGCCCGGCACCATGCCACAGGCCGATCAATGCCATGGTCAGCATGGTCGGTAAGGCAGTCATCGACAAAAAACCACCAAGTGTCTTCTGATTGACACGCTTGGTGCCGAAGCCGTGATTGCTGCGCCAGCGCACGACTGCCAGTGCCATCGGGTTATACAAATACTGGTTCAGATAGCGCGTCAACGTCATATGCCAACGCTGCCAATATTCAATGATGCTTTGCGATTTGAATGGAGAATTGAAGTTCAACGGAAAGCGCACATTGAACATGCATGCCAGTCCGATGGCCATATCTGAGTAGCCTGAAAAGTCGAAATATAGCTGCATCGAATAGCGAACTGCGACCCACCAGGCACCGTAGAAGGACAAATCGCCGGGGGCATCGAAGCCGGCAGTGACGTCGCCACCCAAGGGATCGGCAAGGACGGCCTTCTTGAAAAGACCCATGGCAAATATCGTCACGCCGACCGAAAAGTTAATGAGTGAAAAACGGTAAGTCTGTTTTTCGGCAAACTGCGGCATCATTTCGCGGTGATGCAAGATTGGCCCGGCGATCAGGTGCGGGAAAAACGTCACGAATAAGACGTAATTCAAGAACCCACGCTCCTTGGCCACACCTTGCTTCACATCGATCAGGTAGCCGATCTGGGTAAACGTGAAGAACGAGATTCCAAGGGGCAGAAGAATCGAATCGGCATGCACCTCGAAACCAATGTCTTCGGTGAGAAACTTTGCAACCTCAAAAAAATACTTGTAGTAGAACAGCGCCAGCAAATTCAGGCCAACGGCAAGCGCCAGCAATGCGCTTTGCAACGCCGGGCGCTGACCAGACCTGGCCACGACCTCGGACATACCGTAGTTGATCAGAATCGACGCGATCAAAATAGGAAGAAACGCGGGATTCCACCAAGCGTAGAACACCAGCGACGCCAGAATCAGCCATGCTGCAGCCGATTGGCGACCATAGCGCGCGCTTGCAAAGAATCCTGCCAGTGCCACCGGCAGGAAAAATGCAATGAAAACATAGGAGTTAAACAGCATGGTTTCAGCGCGGTGTCGACTTACCCAATTTTCCAACGACCAGTTTCACCAAGTCGCCAACATTCTTCATCTCCTCGACCTCCGCGGTGTGAAATTTGATCTTGAATTCGCGCTCAACCTGGACAACGAGCATTACGTGATTGACCGAATCCCATTCGTCGATGTCGTCAGCGCTCATGCTGACATCGAGCTGCAGATCGGGCAGATCGAACAGGTCGCGGAAAATTTCTTCAAGTTTGAGTAATACGTCTGCTTCGGTCATGCTAGTTCTCCGTGATAACAAAAAAAGTGGGGAGCGCCTGGTATGCATCCAGGTGTAATTCAAATTGCTGATTTATTCCTGACTCGTCTGGGAGCGCCGTGAATCCCAGACGCAGGTAGTGTTCCGCGACCATGCTGTTCTTTTCCGTTGGACGGAAGTGACCGGTCAGGCGGTTTGCACCCATCCGCCGCGCCTCATTGACGACGATGCCGAGCACCGCGTGCTCGACCTGCCGGCCGAGCACGCGGCAACTCATGAGCCAAGTGTCGAGATCGATTGTCTTGTCTTTCAGATAACCGATGATGATTGAAATAATGCCGTTGTCGCCAAATTTGTCGACTAACCGCATCTGAAGCGGTAGCGCTGCTGGATTTTCCAGGAGTTTGCCGACTTCGTCGGCGGAGTAACGCCTGGTGGTCAGGTTAAACTGGTTGGTTTTGTTGATCAGCTGAACCACGCGGGCCTGGTCCGAGTACGTGAATCGGCTCCAGTGCAGCGTCATGTCGAGGCTCTTGAGGTAACTGGGCAGGTCGGTGGCACTGTGGCGCTCGGATTCTCGTTCAATATTCGCTTTGTACTGTTGCGTGCGCATGGCATCTTCCGCAGTCATGGCGATGCCTTCAAAGTAACCGGCGCGCGCGATCGTCGCGGTATAGAAGGCCGGATCTTCCGGCAACTCAGGCACGGCCACCATCGGCAATTCGCGGCGAACAATATTGCGTTCAAATGGGTTATCGTCCGCGAATACAATGGCATCGAGACCAATATTGAGCTGACGGGCAATCGCGCGAATGGCAGTCGCCTTATCACCCCAGCTGGCAGAAAAGCAGGCGATATCGTCGCGCCGCAGAATCATTTCCGGGTGCTGCTCGAATGGCAGCAAGGCGTTCTTCTCGTCGTTCTTTGAGCAAACTGCGAGAATCACACCGCGCCTGGACAGGTCTTTTGCGTAGCGCTGGAATTCGCTGAATGCCTCCCCCAGCGCATTACCCTGTCCAAGCACGATGCCGTCGATGCCGTCGTCACCGATGACCCCGCCCCACAACGTATTGTCGAGATCGAGCACCATGCATTTGCGGGATTTACCTTGCTGCGCTGCGAGAATCCTGCCTACGATGTCGCCATACATAGGCATGGCTGCCAGATGCACTTCCTGTTTGGCGCGGTGCCACATCGCCGGATCGTGCCACGCTGTCAGGCCATCCTCGGCTGCCCAATGATCGAGCGCCAGCAACGTAGCGCCCTCGTCGAGAGCGCATTTCCTGAGCTGTTCATTCAGGCGTGCCACGAGTGCAGCAGGCGAGCCGGGTAGCCGGTTTTCATTTTCGCCAAACAGCCGAGGGTGGATGGGCAGGATGGTTTGCTGGATGATGTCGCACCCGAACTTGCTGCGCGCAGAGCGCCACAATCCGACAATGTGATCGATTGCCGCAGCGACGCGCACTTCGCTGGCCTCTGACGATTCGCCGACCTGATAACCAGCCAACAGATGCCTGGCATCGAAGGCGAACAAGACGGTATTCGGCGCCCAAGCATGCAAGTCCGAGCCGTCATCGTGAATATCCTGAACATACTGACCGTAATTGCCTTGATACAGGCTGACCCAGATATTGCGGCGCAGCGTGCCAACTCGGATGCCTGCGTGCAAATGGTCAACCGTGGAGGAACCCAGTACGGCAAGCCGCACCGGCTTTGTCTCAAGATTGACCGGGCATTGCTTGAACAGCTTGAGTAGTTGACGATCCAGCTTGGTCGTCGCCATCATATCCAGACGCACGTTGGCCAATTCAACTAGCGCAGACCACGCTGAAGCCTTATCCAACGCCGTCACGCGTTGCAAACATTCATTCCAATCAGGTTGATGAGGCAACCAGGTAAGTTCTGGATTTGACATACTCTCTCGACATTCATTAACAATAAAATTGTTACAACATGAACTTTTGGTAAGAAACATTAGCAATAGTGCAACCCATAGTATAGAAATTAGCTTGCCTGATAGATAGTTATTTTTCCGTTTTTGTACCAAAAATAAGAACTATGATGGGCCGGCGCAACAGTCATGCCAGCCCGATATCGAGAGAATCAGCGACGCCACCCGCAAAAGTGACTAGAAGCACTTGGTAAATCTGCCAAGTGCCGCTATAATCTCGTCTTCTTCGGGTCGTTAGCTCAGCTGGTAGAGCAGCGGACTTTTAATCCGTTGGTCGCAGGTTCGAATCCCGCACGGCCTACCAAAGATTCATCGACAACGCCAACCTTCGGGTTGGCGTTGTCGTTTTCGTTGTCCTTTTACTGCGCGCCCCATGCCCCAGACCATTGCCAGCGCCGTCCACCACGAACTGATCATCAAGAAAAGCCGCTTCATTGCGTGCGTACAGCCAATGGCTGACCGTGCTGGTGCGCAGCAGATCGTGGCGGCGCTGCGCGCGCAGCATCCTGGCGCGGCGCATGTGTGCTGGGCGTTGCTGGCCGGCGGCCAGTCGGCGGCGGTGGATGATGGCGAGCCGAGCGGCACTGCCGGGCGGCCGATGTTCGATGTGCTGCGCCATCAGGATCTCGATGGTGTGCTGGCCACAGTGGTACGCTACTTCGGCGGCGTCAAGCTTGGCGCGGGCGGCCTCGTGCGGGCCTATACCGACAGCGTGGCGCAGGCGCTGCTGGGCGCGCCGAAGATCCCGATCATCAAGCTGCGCCAGCTGCGCTGCAGCGCGCCGTATGCGATGGAAGGGATGCTGCGGCGCGAGCTCGATGCGGCCGGCGCCACGCTCGACGAGGTAGCGCACGGCGACGACGTGCAGTTCACGTTCAGCCTGCCGGCAAGCGACGCTGACGGCATCCGCGCGCGGCTGGGCGACGTGGGCCATGGCCGCATTGTGTGGCCGCCGGACGACGACGAGCCACTGCCCGCTTGAGGCGGCCCATTCGGGCACCCTATACCTGTCATCACGACTGGTGAGCGGACGTTTGCTCTTGCAGCCGGTATAGTGACAGACCCAGCCGCAAATTCCTCCGTCGGCAGGGATCATTTTCCACCGCAGTACAACCACCTCCCCTGTGATCAAGAAAAGCCTACTTCCCCTCGCCCTTGGCGGCTTCGGCATTGGCATGACCGAATTCGTCATGATGGGCATCCTGCCCGATATCGCCCGTGGTCTGCAGATCACGATCCCGCAAGCCGGCTATCTCATCACCGCCTACGCGCTCGGTGTCGTGGTCGGTGCGCCCACCCTCGTCACCATTGTCGCCGGCCGTCCGCCGCGCACCGTGCTGATCTGGTTCATGCTGATGTTTGCCGTGTTCAACGCGATGTCGGCGTTCGCGCCGAACTTCGAGACGATGATGGCGTCGCGCTTCCTGGCCGGCTTGCCGCATGGCGCTTTCTTCGGCGTGGGCGCGGTCGTCGCCAGCCGCCTGGCCGAGCCCGGCAAGACGGCGGCGGCAATGGCCATGATGTTTACCGGCCTGACGCTGGCCAATGTGCTGGGCGTGCCGCTCGGCACCTGGATCGGCCATGCGTTCGACTGGCGCATGGTGTTCCTGATCGTCGCCGTCATTGGCCTACTCACCATGTGGAGCCTGTATCAGTGGGTGCCGCCGATCGCGCCAAGCAAACGTACGGGCCTGATGCAAGACCTGCGCATCTTCCGGCACCTGGATCTGTGGCTGGCCCTGGGCATCGTCTCGATCGGCACCGGCGGCTTCTTTGCGTGGTTCAGCTATATCGCGCCGCTGCTGACCGATGTCACGGGCTTCAGCACGGGCGCATTGCCGCTGATCATGACGGCGGTTGGTGTGGGCATGACGGTCGGCGTGCAGTTTGGCGGTTATCTGGCCGACAAGTTCCATCCGCTGCCAGCCCTGTTGATCCTGATGGTCTCGATGGTGGTACTGCTGCTGTGCAATGGCCTGATGGCCGAGTCGAAAATTGCGATGGTGGTGCTGGCGTTCCTGACCGGCGCCAATGCGCTGGCCATTGGTCCGCCGGTGCAGGTGCTCCTGATCGAGCATTCGCGCGAAGCGGAGATGCTGGGCTCGTCGCTGGGCCAGGCGGGTTTCAATGTCGGCAATGCGCTGGGCGCCCTGCTGGGTGGGATTCCGCTGACGCTGGGCTTTGCCTACACTGCGCCGCAGTGGGTCGCAGCGGCAATGGCGCTGTGTGGTGTGGTCTTGACGGCGTTGATGCTGACGCGTCGCCGCTGGAAGGCACGCGAATTGGCCCGGACGGTCGAGCGCATGCTGGGCGAAGCGCAGCCGGCGACCTCGCCGCCGGCGTAACGGCCAGGTCGATTCAGGCGCAGGCTTCGCGCAGACGGCGCCTGCGCGAGGCGCCAACGCCGGCGACACCTGCGGCGCCGGCCAGCATCAATGCCAGCGTGCCCGGCTCGGGCACATCGGTTGGCGGCACGTCCTTGACGAGCTCGAAGCCTGCGACTTCCACCGATTTGAAGTAATGGTTCGAGTTCACCTGGACGCTCGAATTCCACGTATTGGCAATGACCTGGCCATTGATCACGCCCCAGCCATTTTCGACCGTGGCATACGGCGCCAGTACGCTGCCGATGATGCCCTTGACGTTGACCGACTCGGCTTCATAGAAGTTGAACAGCACGTTGTAGCCGCTCAATGGATCAAAGCCGATATTGCCGCCATTGAACCCGCCCTGCTTGCCGCCGATATTGAAGATCAGCGTCTGCCCTGCACTCAGGCCAGTCAGCATCCAGTTGTTGCCGCCATTGAAAAAGTCGGCATTCACATTGAACACGTCGACGCCGCCCTTGCCGCTGCCGGTGACCTTGTTGGCACTGTACTCGCGCGTGATCGTGCCGGTGGATGCAATCATGCTCAGGCCGCTGGCGATATTCTTGAACTGCTGGGCTGCAGCGGCAAAATCGACCGGGCTGACATTGGTCGCCGGTGTTTGCGCCGCATTGTTCAGGGTAGTCGTGCCGCCGGCATAGGTCTTGCCGTTGCTGATCGCGCCATTTTGCAGAAACAGATTGCCGCCAGCAGCCACTGAATAACCGCCAAATGCAGCCTTGCCGTTCTGGTTGACCGCGTAATTGGCGATCGAGACATTGCCGCCCGAAACGATGGCGCCTTCGACGTCGCTTGAATTGGCCGTAAAACTGCCAGCGGTGAAGACATTTGCGCCGCCCATGACCGAACCGATATCGAGCACACCCGCGTGTGCACCGGTCATTGCCAGTAACGCCGTCAGACATACGCCAAGCTTGATCACGATAGTTCCATGTAGAAATTGGTAATGATCAATAGTATCATTTCCAGCATCGTATTTACACGGAAAATCAGGTTACACCAACGAGATACCACCCATTGCGCGAGCGGTCTCGGCCGCTTCTTCCAGGATCTCGGCCAAGGTGGTTTCATCGAACACGAAGTCGATCGCGTTTTCACTATGCGGCGGCAATGGCTCGCGCCGGCTATCGAGCGGCGATGGCACTGGTGCATATTGATTGGCCATCAGCAGCGTGTCGAGCAGCGTGCCGGGCGGCATATTGAGCCAGCCGCCGCGCATGTCGGCAATGGCGTCGGAGACGGCTGGCGGAATCGACAGCTTCTTCATGACTTCGGCGCTGACCACGTCCGCGCACAGCGCGCCCCAGTTGTCGGCATCGTCGTCGAGCAGGCCGGGAAATTCGTCGGCCCGCGCCAGCAGGTAAAAAGCGCCCACCTCGTGCACGATGCCGGCAAACAGTGCGGTGTCGGGATTGACGCCCGTCACACGCCGCGCCAGCGAATAGGCGATCGCGGCCATGTGGGTCGTGTGCTCCCACAATTGTTCGGCCTTGGCGCGCAGCTGCGGATCGTTGATGCGGTTGCCGAACTGGCGCACCACCAGGCTCGCGACCAGCGCCTGCAGGCGGCGGTAGCCGATGCGCGTCACGGCGGTGCGGACATTGGTCACGGGTACCGAGCCACCGCCGCCAAATGCGGCCGTGTTGGCCAGGGCGACTGTGCGCGCGGCCAGTTGTGGTTCGGCCAGCACCAGCCTGATGGCCTCATCGATATGGCAATCAGGGTTGTCGAGCGCCTGCTGCAGGCGCAGCACGGCATTGACGCTGGTGGGGAACGTGATTTCGCCGCGAACAGCTTGCGCGGCGATATATCCAAAGGCTTCGAGTTTATTCACCGGGCGATTATAGCGCCCGCCATCTGCCCCACCGGGCGTGTCTGCGCCCGGCATGCCTGGTAGGTGCCAACTGTGGCGTCAAGGCCACACGTACGCCGAATAAAAAAACGCCGTCCGCAGAACTAGTCCGGGGACGGCGTTTTCATGACAGGTGCCGGCCGCAGTGAGGTGCGGCCAGGCCTGGGTCAGGAATTACTTGGCCTTGTTGGCGTCACGTGCTGCGTCGCGGGTCGACTTGGCTTGCATTTCGCACTTGTCTTCTGCATCGCCTTTCAGGGCGTCGCATTTTTCGTCGGCCAGGTCGTACTCGGCTTCGATGACGTTACCGCGGGCTTTCATCACGTTGTTGCCGGTGTTGTCGAACTTCACCGCTGCATCGTGCTCGGCCTTGGCGCGCATCAGCTTGGCTTCATCTTCGCAGATGTCTTCTGCGTTGCCGCTCATGGCGTCGCACTTGTCTTTGGCGACTTTGTAGTCGGCCTTGGCCTTGTCCATGGCCGTTTTGTGCGCAGCCTTGTTGACGGTCTGGGCAGCTGCAGGTGCGATACCAACGGCGGCGAAAGCAGCGGCGGTGATCAAGGTGGCGATGAACGATTTCATGGTGAAGTCCCTTATTAGGTTGTTGGTGTAGCCATTAAACGCCATCCTCAACAACCGCTCTGTGCGACACCGTACACTTGCAAAAAAATCAATTAAGCAAATGCGGTTGATAGCCTGATGTTTTCGGTACGGCGTGTGCGCCGTCGTTCAGCCGGAAGATGCTCACCAGTTGCGCCAGGCGCTGCGATTCATCCTCGAGCGTGGCGGCCGAGCCGCTGGCCTGCTGCACCAGCGCCGCGTTCTGGCGCGTGGCTTCATCGATCTGCGCGATCGCGCCATTGACCTGCTCGATACCGGCATTCTGCTCGACGGTCGCATGGCTGATCTCGGCCATGATATCGGTGACGCGCCGCACACCCGTGACGATCTCGCCCATGGTCGCGCCGGCGCGGTCGACCAGCACGGCGCCCGCATCGACACGCTCGACCGAACTGCCGATCAACACCTTGATTTCCTTTGCTGCTGCGGCCGAGCGCTGGGCCAGATTGCGCACCTCGGTGGCGACCACGGCAAAGCCACGGCCCTGCTCGCCGGCGCGTGCTGCTTCGACGGCGGCATTGAGTGCCAGGATGTTCGTCTGGAACGCGATGCCATCGATGACGCCAATGATGTCCACAATCTTTTTCGACGATTCGTTGATCGACGCCATCGTGTCGACCACTTGCGCGACGACTTCACCACCGCGCAGTGCCACGGCCGATGCCGACTCGGCCAGGCTGTTGGCCTGGCGTGCATTCTCGGCGTTCTGGCGCACGATGCCGGTCAGTTGGGTGACCGACGTAGCGGTGGCGTGCAGCGTGCCGGTCTGGCGTTCGGTGCGGCTCGACAGGTCGCGGTTGCCGTCGGCGATTTCCGTCGACACGGCGCTGATTGCCAGCGTGCCGTTGCGTACTTGCGAGACGATGCGCACCAGGCTGTCGCGCATGCCCTGCATCGCGAACAGCAGGCTCGTGTTGTCGCCCGGACGGGTGACGATTGCCACGCCCAGGTCGCCACCGGCGATGGCCGAGGCGATCGACGCCGCGTAATCCGGCTGGCCGCCCAACTGGCGCAGCAGGCCGCGGGCCGTGTACCAGGCTGCCAGCGAACCGGCGGCAATCGCGCCCAGGCACAGCAACGCCATCCAGCCAACGAATCCCTTGGCCATCGCGCGTGCATCGGCGGCCGCTTCGTTATTCAGTTTTTCTTCCAGGTCGATCAGGCGGTTGATGCTGGCGAGCCAACCGGTAAAGGCCGGTGCGGCCGATTGCGACAGCAGCGCCGCGGCTTCGACGCCCTGGCCGGCGGCGTGCAGCGCGACCACGCGCTCGATCAGCGGCTTGGTGAGGCTTTCCTGCGCCTTGATGGCGGCCAGCGCGTCCTTCTCTTCGGGGAGCATGTCGGTGCGCTCGGCGAACAGGGCGTCCAGCGGGCCGGCCGAACGCGCGTAGTTGTCGTCCAGCGTCTTGATCAGCGCGATGGGCGTCGCGGCGCCAGCCGGGTCGGCCGCCAGCACCACGTCGCGCAAAGCGATCGCGCGGTCATGCACGCTGCCGCGGAAATTGATTGCGTAGCGCTGTTTGACGCTGTTGACGTCATTGATGTAATTCAGGACATGTTCGATGCGCCCCACGCGGCTCGCGCCCAGCGCAACCAGGACAATCATCAGCAAAAAGACGACGCCATAGCCGAAAGCCAGCCGGGCGCCGATCGTGAGGTTCTTGTTTTTCATGGGAGGGGTCGAGATCAGTGGGTCGCAAAGAAAACTGTCTGTTTTCTTTCAGCGAGCGCAAATATATCACCCGATATTGCCCATTGGAATCAAATCTGAATCGTGTGCACCTCGTGTGCACCATTACGCAACACCTGCCCGTGGTTGGTCGTGACAACCACGGGTCGGCGCGTCTCAGCGCACGGTGGCCAATGCCGCGCCCTGCTCCCAGCCACCGCCCAGGGCACGCGCCACCGCCACCGTTGCCAGCAGGCGCTGGGTGCGGATCTGCGCCGCGGCGCGGTCGGCGGCCAGCGTGCTGCGCTGGGCGTCGGTCACGTCCAGGTAGGTCGAGACGCCGCGGTCGTAGCGCGCCTGTGCCACCAGCAGCGCGCGCGCCGCCGCCTGTTGCGACTGGGCCTGCACATCACCCTGCCTGGAGCGCTGCTCGACGTCCGACAGCGCATCTTCCACTTCGCGTAGCGCCGTCAGCAGGCGCGTGTCGTGATTCGCGCGCGCCTCGTTGTAGCGTGCCTGCGCCAGCGCCAGATTGGCGCGGTTGCGGCCACCGTCGAAGATTGGCAGCGACAGGGCCAGCGGCCCGGCCGAGAACTGGCGCGCGCCGCCGGTGGTCAGATCGTTCAGGCTTTGCGACGCATAGCCGAAATTCCCGGTCAGCGACAGCGCCGGATAGAACGCGCCCTCGGCCACGCCGATCTGCGCATTGGCCGCCTTCAGCTGCGCCACGCTGGCCGCCAGATCAGGGCGCTGGCCCACGAGGCTGGCTGGCAGGCCCACCGGGATCGCTGGTGGCTGCGGCAATGCGCCGGCCGCCGTCTCGGGCAGCAGCGGCGCAGTGGGCGAAGCACCCACCAGCGTGGCCAGCGCGTGTTCGACCAGGTTGCGCTGACGCTGGACTCCGTGCAGGTCGGCTTCGGCGTTGGCGCGCTCGATGCGGGTGCGCGACACATCGAGCTCGTTCGACAGCCCGGCATTGAAGCGCGCTTCGATCAGATCCTGCGATTCGCGCCGCGTGGCCAGCGCGTCGCGCAGGATCGCCAGCTCGGCGTCCAGCCCGCGCAACTGCCAGTAGTTCGACGCCACCTGGCCCGAGAGCATCAGCAGCACGCCGTCGCGGTCGATCTGCGCGGCCAGTGCCTGCGCGTCGCTGGCTTCGACGATGCGACGCACGCGGCCCCACAGGTCGAGCTCGTACGAGAACGACGCAGCCACACTGTAGTTATTACCTTCGATCGAGCGGCCACCGAGGGCCAGGCCCTGCGACGTCTCGCTCGACGTGCGGGCATTGGACACGCCCGCGCCCACCGACACCGACGGCAGCTGCCCTGCGCGCACGACGCCCAGTTGCGCTTGCGCCTGCAGCAGCCGCTGCGCTGCCGCCTCGACGCCCGGGTTGTCGCGCAAGGCGCGCGTCTCCAGCGTATCGAGCGTTGCATCGCCAAACACCTGCCACCAGGTGGCCGGCAGGCGCGCACCGTTCGTGCTGGCGTCGACATGGCGGAATGCCGCATCGGCGGGCGCCGGCGGCGCCTTGAAATCCGGGCCCAGCGTGGTGCAGCCGGCGAACAGGGTGCTGATGGCGATCGCGAGGACGCCGTTAAGTACAGGCTTGAACATGGTTTGTCTCTTCAATTGAATGCGGGTTCAATGGCCACCGCCGCCACCGCCGGGCGACTTGACCTTGTCGGCCATCCAGATCGCCGCGATGCAGCCGAGCAGGATCATGCCGATGATCCAGAAGCCGTCGTTGTAGGCCATCACATACGATTCACGCCGTACGAGGCGGTCGACCACGCCCAGCGCCTGGTTGGCCGCAGCCGCCGGGTCGATGCCCTTGGCAATGAAGGCCTGGGTCAGCATGTCGAGACGCTCCTGTGTGGCCGGTGCATAAGTCGACACGGCCTCGCCCAGGCGCGCCGAGTGAAAGTGTTCACGGTTGGTCAGCGTGGTGGCCAGCAGCGCGATGCCGACCGAGCCGCCGAGATTGCGCGTCATGTTGAACAGGCTCGAGGCCGAGCCCATTTCGCGCGGCGGCAGGCCGGACATGGCGAAGTTCGACAGCGTCAGCATCACGAACGGCTGGCCGATGGCGCGCACGACCTGCGTCCACATCAGCTGGTCGTAGCCGGTCGTCGCATCCATGTACGAATTCATGATGCACGAAATGCCAAACATGAACAGGCCGAAGCTGCACAGGATGCGATTGTCCACTTTCGAGGACAGCTTGGCCGCGAACGGCATCACCAGCAGTTGCGGCAGGCCGACCCAGGCGATCACTTCGCCGATCTGCATTGGCGTGTAGCCGGCGATCTGGCCCAGGTACAGCGGCAGCAGGTAGGCCGAGCCATACAGGCCCATGCCGATCACCGCCGACAGCGTGGTCGCCACCAAAAAGTTACGCTGGCCGTAGAGCGCCAGGTTCACGAACGGATCGGGGCGCGTAAAGCTCAGCGCAATCCAGCCCAGGATGCCGGTGAGCGACAGCGCGGCGAAGGTCACGATAAAGCTCGAATCGAACCAGTCCTTCGAGTTGCCTTCTTCAAGGAAGATCGTCAGGCAGGCCAGGCCCATGGCCATCAGCGCGATGCCGAGCCAGTCGGCCTTGATCAGCGTGCGGACGTTGGACTTCTCCGCATCCATCCCCCACATCATGCCGGCGATGAGCAGCACGCCCGGGACCCAGTTGATGTAGAAGACCGACGGCCAGCCATACAGCTCGGTCAGATACCCGCCCAGCGTC
The DNA here is from genome assembly GCF_059685955.1 of Telluria sp. LT2P80. Taxonomy (NCBI): domain Bacteria; kingdom Pseudomonadati; phylum Pseudomonadota; class Betaproteobacteria; order Burkholderiales; family Oxalobacteraceae; genus Telluria; species Telluria sp. LT2P80. The sequence goes on from NZ_JCASIO010000001.1 coordinate 1,042,408, forward strand.
GGACCCATGGCCGGCGCGAGCGTTGCGGTCAGGCCGAAGATGGCCATGCCGGTGGCGCGCTTTGAGGGCGGCAGGCGCGTCATCACGAGCATCATCGCCATCGGAATCAGCGCGCCGCCGGTGAAGCCCTGCAGCATGCGAAACACGATCATGCTCTCGAGGCTCCAGGCCGCGCCGCACAGCGTCGAGAACACGAGGAACAGCGCGGTCGTGCCCATCATGTAGTTGCGCATGCCGAAGGCGCGGGTAAACAGCGCCGTCATCGGGATCACGACGATCTCGGCGCACAGATAGGCGGTGGAGATCCACGAGCCTTCTTCCTGCGTGGCCGACAGCGTGCCAAGGATGTCGCGCAGCGACGAATTGGTGATCTGGATGTCGAGCACCGCCATGAAGGCGCCCAGCATGCCGGCGGCGATCGCGACCCAGGTGCGCAGGTCCACCGCGGCGCCATTCGCGGGTGCGCCCGGCATGCCGCTGCCCATCGCGCCCGACGGGGCTGATTTGCTCAAGCTGGTCATGGTGTGCTTAGCGCGCGGCTGCAGTCTGCGTCGGCTTCACGTCCTGGCCCAGCTCCACTTCGGCTACGACCGACATGCCCGGCACCAGGCGGCCCGCGTACTTCTTGACGTCCTGCGGATCGAGCGTGATCTTGACCGGCACGCGCTGGACGATCTTGGTGAAGTTACCGGTTGCATTATCGGCCGGCAGCAGTGCGAACTGGTTGCCCGACGCCGGCGAGAAGCTGTCCACGCGGCCAACCAGATGATGATCAGGCAGCGCATCGACTTCGAGGCTCACTGCCTGGCCCGGCGCGAGGCCGCCCAACTGTGTTTCCTTGAAGTTGGCGACGACCCAGACGTTGTCTTCGACCACGGCCAGCATCGCTTGCCCCGGCTGTACGCGCGCGCCGACTTCGACGCTGCGTCGGCCGATACGGCCTGCCACCGGCGCCACGATGCTGTTGTAGGCCAGCTGCTGGCGCGCGTCTTTCAGCTGCGCCTGCAACACCTTGATTTCGGCCTTGAGCACGTCGCGGCCCGCTTCGGCGGCGCCGATCTGTGCCTGCGCGGCGGCGGCGTTGTCGCGACGCGCGGCCACGTCGGCCACGGCGCCAGCACGTGCTGCGCTCGATGCATCGACTTCGGATTTCGACACGGCTTTCATCGTGTCGTTGTACAGCTGGCCGAAACGCTCGGCGTCCTGACGGGCGCGCAGCAACTGGGCTTCGGCCTGGCGTACCTGGGCGCCGGCGGCGCCGGCCTGGGCGCGCACCTGCAGCAGCTGGGCATCGGACTGCTTGACCTGCTGCTCCATGCTGGCGATCTGCGCCTGGATCTGCTCGACGCGCACGGCCTGGTCGGCCGGATCGAGCAGCGCCAGCACATCGCCCGCCTTGACCATCTGGTTGTCTTCCACCAGCACCTTGGTGACCACGCCCGCCACGCGCGACGAGACCTGGTGCATGCGGCCGGTCACGTAGGCGTTTTCGGTTTCCACGAAATGGGAGCTGCGATACCACATGCGCCCACCGGCACCGATGGCCAGCAGTGCAATCAGGCCGACGACGATCAGCACGCGCTTGTTGGGCGGCTTCCTGGCGGCGGGAGCGTCCGCCTTCGGTTGCGCTGCGCTCGCCTGCCGTGCCGTGATGTCGTTCTCTGCCATGGTGCTGCTCCGAAATGAAATGAAATGGATTCGTCGCATTATTCGCCATCAATACAACGAAGTCAAGAAATGAAACGGTTGCATTTCATTTTATTTTGCTCTAGAGTCCAATGTATGAACACAGCATTGACATGTATAAAATCTGCCGGGCGGCCCAAGGCAGCCGACGTCGAAACGCGCAATCAGGAACTGATTGAGGCTGCCTGTCGGCTGTTCCTGAAAAACGGCTACACGCGTACCAGTCTGGAATCGATCGCGCGCGAAGCACGGGTAGCCGTGCGCACCATCTATGTCAAATTCGGCGGCAAGGCCGGCCTGCTCAAGGCCGTGCTCGCGTCGCGGCGCGAGCGCCTGTTTGCAGAGCGCAATATGGATCTCGACACGCGTCCGCTGCGCACGATTCTTGATGAATTTGCGCGCGATTTCTACGCGCTGCTGATTGAGCCCGATGCCATCGCCCTGCAGCGGGTGGTGATCGCCGAGGCGAGCACGAATCCCGAACTGGCCGAAGCGTTTTATGAGGGCGGCCCGCGCATGACGCGCGACATGCTGGCGCGCTTTTTCGCACGTGCCGATATCCGACAGCAACTGCGCGACGACGTGCCGCCGTCGGTCATGCTGACGCACTTAATCGGCTGCATCAACGGCGATCCGGTCGGGCGTTTCCTGTTTCCGGATGCCGAGCCGTCGGGCGAGGAAGCACAACGCCAACTGGCGGCACGGATGGAACTGTTCTACAGCAGCGTGCTCAAACCCGGCTGAACTTATGCATGTAGCTTGGTGGAAAGTTCAGTGTGCCATCGTACCGACTATTACCACTAAACTATGTCATTATGTAAATGTTCACAACGGGTGTCGTGAATTCAAATAAGAGCGGTGTGACCGCGAGGAGAAAGTATGAGCAAGTCGTCCAGATATGAATGGCGTGATCAGGCAGCTGCCCTGCAAGAGCGTATGAAGAGTTTTATCGAAAATCCGGGCGATGACCAGCTCGAAGCAGTCATCGCTGACATGCGTACCTACGCAGCAGCCGCCAAGAATGGTGCAATCGATATTCCGGAGCGTTTCGTCAGCTTCGCCTGAAGCCTGCGATACGTCTCTATGCATGCCGTCCGGTACAAACCGGGCGGCATTTTTTTTGTGGAACGCCTTCAGATGGCCGACAGTGGGACTGGCCTGCCCTGCTCTTCGACCTCGTGAACGCGGGTCAGGAAGTGCATCTTGTGTGGCGCCCGGTGACGTTCGTGGAGTACACGCGTGACCACCTCGACACGGCGCGGCCGCAGGGCAAGCTGGCATGGATCGGCGACGCCGCCACCGCCCGGTATGGCATCGGCCAGTTGCTGCGCCAACGGTTGGGCAACGGTGCCGGTGATGACAGTGGCTGCGCCGTGGAGCACGGTATGGAGTTCGAATGCGTGCGATTGCGGCAGCACGTATACGGTGCCGATGTATTCATTGCTGTACTCGTCCATATGCCCTCCGGCATGTTGCGAGAAAGGCGGCAACGCTGCTGCCGCCGTATCACTTCATCTTAGACCTTTGGCGGCGTGCTGCAAGCGGCACGCACGCTCCAAAAAAAACCGGGACCATAAAGGTCCCGGTCTCGCCTGCCACGTTGCCGATCAGCGCTTGCGCGGTGGCGGCAAATCGGTGCAGACACCTTCGTAAGCTTCGGCTGCCATGCCGATCGACTCGCCCAGCGTCGGGTGCGGGTGGATCGTCTTGCCGATATCCACGCCGTCGGCGCCCATCTCGATCGCCAGGGCGATCTCGCCGATCATGTCGCCGGCATGCGTGCCGACGATCGTGCCGCCGATGATGCGGTGCGTTTCAGCGTCGAACAGCAGCTTGGTGAAGCCCTCGTCGCGGCCATTGGCCACGGCGCGCCCGCTGGCGTTCCACGGGAAGTGACCCTTCTCGACCTTGATGCCCTGTTGCTTGGCTTCCTCTTCGGTCAGGCCGACCCATGCCACTTCCGGATCGGTGTAGGCCACCGATGGAATGACCTTGGCGTCGAAGTGCGTCTTCTTCTCAAAAGCCGCCTCGGCCGCCACGTGCGCCTCGTGCACCGCCTTGTGCGCCAGCATCGGCTGGCCCACCAGATCGCCGATGGCGAAGATGTGCGGCACGTTGGTGCGCATCTGGCTGTCCACGGCAATGAAGCCGCGGTCGCTCACCGTCACGCCGGCCTTGTCGGCTGCAACCTTCTTGCCGTTCGGGCTGCGGCCCACGGCCACCAGGACCAGATCGTACAGTTGCGGTTCCGGTGCGGTGGCGCCGGCTTCGGCCGCTTCGAACGTGACCTTGATCCCTTCCGGCAGCGCTTCCACGCCGACGGTTTTCGTCTTCAGCATGATGTTGTCGAAGCGGTGCGCGTTGTACTTCTGCCAGACCTTGACGGCCTCGCGGTCCGCGCCCTGCATCAGGCCATCCATCATCTCGACCACGTCGATGCGCGCACCTAACGTCGAATACACGGTTGCCATTTCCAGGCCGATGATGCCGCCACCGATGACGAGCATCTTCTTCGGCACCTGGCGCAATTCCAGCGCGCCCGTCGAATCGACGATGCGCGGGTCTTCCGGCACGAACGGCAGCTTGACCACCGACGAACCGGCCGCGATCACGGCCTTCTTGAAGGCGATGACCTTCTTGCCACCGTCGGCTGCCGTGACTTCGATGTGGTTCGGGCTGACGAACTGGCCCACGCCCTGCACCGTGTTGACCTTGCGCGCCTTGGCCATGAAGGCCAGGCCACCGGTCATTTTCTTGATCACGCCATCCTTGTAGCCGCGCAGCTTGTCGATGTCGACTTCTGGCTTGGCAAACGCCACGCCCAGGTCAGCCATGTGCGCCGTTTCATCCATGACGGACGCCACGTGCAGCAGCGCCTTCGACGGGATGCAGCCCACGTTCAGGCACACGCCGCCCAGCGTTGCGTACTTCTCGACCAGCACGGTGTTCATGCCCAGGTCGGCAGCGCGGAACGCAGCAGAGTAGCCGCCAGGACCGGCGCCCAGCACCATCATGTCGCATTCGATGTCGACCGCGCCGGTGTAGCTCGACGGGGTCGGTGCAGGACCGGCTGGCGCCGGCGCAGGGGCCGGCTTGGCGGGCGCCTGCGATTCGGTCGGTGCGGCTGGCCCGCCTGAAGCAGTAGCGGGCGCAGGCGCAGCAGCCGGCTTGTCGGCTGGTTTGTCGGCTGGCTTGTCCGCGGCCGGGGCAGCGGCGCCCTCTTCCACCGTCAGCAGCAGTGTGCCTTCATTGATCTTGTCGCCGACCTTGACCGTGATCGACTGCACCACGCCCGCGTGCGTCGACGGGATTTCCATGCTGGCCTTGTCCGACTCCACGGTGACCAGGGACTGGTCGACCTTGATCGTGTCGCCGGCCTTGACCATCAACTCGATGACTTCGACGTCCTTGAAGTCACCGATATTCGGGACTTTCACTTCAACAGTGCTCATCAGTGCGCTCCAATCACAGAAGGGTCTTGCGCAGGTCCGCCAGCACTTCGCCCAGGTAGGCGGAGAAGCGCGCGGCGCCGGCGCCGTCGATCACGCGGTGATCGTACGACAGCGACATCGGCAGCATCAGGCGCGGCTGGAAGCTTGAGCCATCCCACACCGGCTTCATCGCCGACTTGGACAGGCCCAGAATCGCCAGCTCCGGTGCGTTGATGATCGGGGTGAACGCGGTACCACCAATGCCGCCCAGCGACGAGATGGTGAACGTTGCGCCCTGCATCGCGGTTGGCGGCAGCTTGCCGTCGCGCGCCTGCGCCGACAGTTCGCCCATTTCAGTGGCGATCTGCGAAATGGTCTTCTTGTCCGCATCCTTGACGACAGGGACCACCAGGCCGTTCGGCGTGTCGGCCGCGAAGCCGATGTTGTAGTACTGCTTCGTGATCAGCGCTGCGCCATCGCCCGACAGCGACGCATTAAATTGCGGGAATTTCTTCAGCGCGGCGACGCTTGCCTTGATGACGAAGGCCAGCATGGTCAGCTTGACGGCGGACTTCTGCTTGGCCAGCGACGCGTTGGTATCGACGCGGAACTGCTCCAGGTCGGTCACGTCGGCTTCGTCGAAGTGCGTCACGTGCGGGATCATGACCCAGTTGCGATGCAGGTTCGGACCCGAGATCTTCTTGATGCGCGACAGCGGCACCGTTTCGGTCGGACCGAATTTCGAGAAGTCCAGCGATGGCCAGGCCAGCAGATCCAGACCGACGCCACTGCCGCCGGCTTTTGCCGGTGCTGCAGCAGGTGGTGCTGCCATTACGCCCTTGACGAAGTTCTGCACGTCCTGCTGGGTGATGCGGCCTTTCGGACCGCTGCCCGGCACACGGCCCAGATCCACGCCCAGTTCGCGCGCGAACTTGCGGATCGATGGCGACGCGTGCGCTTTCGAACCGGTCACGCCTGGTGCGGCTGGTGCAGGTGCTGGTGCGGCGGCTGGTGCAGGCGCAGCGGCAGGTGCCGGTGCCGGTGCAGCAGCAGGCGCGGCGGCCGGTGCTGCAGCAGCGGCTGGCGCAGGCGCAGCAGCGGCAGGTGCGCCGCCAGTCGCTTCCACGACCAGCACGAGCGAATCCTTGGCCACCTTGTCGCCAACCTTGACCTTGATTTCCTTGACCACGCCGGCATGGCTCGACGGGATCTCCATGCTGGCCTTGTCCGATTCGACGGTCAGCAGCGACTGGTCGACCTTGATCGTGTCGCCCACCTTGACCATCAGTTCGATGACTTCGACTTCTTTGAAATCGCCGATGTCCGGCACGGTCACGTCGACCAGGCCACCGGATGCCGCTGGCGCAGCGGCAGGCGCTTCTGCGGCAGCTGGCGCAGGGGCAGCCGGTGCAGCAGCAGGTGCAGCTTCGGCAGCCGGGGCAGCAGCCGGTGCGTCAGCCGCGCCACCCGCTTCTTCGAGCAGCAGCACGAGCGAGCCTTCGGCAACCTTGTCGCCGACCTTGATCTTGATTTCCTTGACCACGCCGGCGTGGCTCGACGGGATTTCCATGCTGGCCTTGTCCGACTCGACGGTCACCAGGGACTGGTCCACCTTGATGGTGTCGCCCGGCTTGACCATCAGCTCGATCACTTCCACTTCCTTGAAGTCGCCGATATCAGGGACTTTGACTTCCACAATGCTCATAGTGTTAGCTCCAATTGTTATGTGAGTTAGCCTCGACCCGCCACCCCGAACAGCGCGGGGTGGCGGACGTGAGCATTACTGGGTCACCGGATTCGGCTTGTTCTGGTCGATGCCGTACTTGGCGATCGCCTGCGACACGATGGCGCGGTCGATCTTGCCTTCGTCGGCCAGTGCGCGCAGCGAAGCCACCGTGATGTAGTAGCGGTTCACTTCGAAGAACTCGCGCAGCTTGACGCGCGAATCCGAGCGGCCAAAGCCGTCCGTACCCAGCACTTTATAGGTGCGGTCCTTCGGCATGAAGCCGCGGATCTGCTCGGCGAACATGCGCATGTAGTCGGTCGTCGCGACGATCGGGCCACTGGTGGCGCCCAGCATCTCGGTCACGTACGGCACGCGCTGCGGCTGCTCCGGATTGACCATGTTCCAGCGTTCGCAATCGTTGCCGTCACGTGCCAGCAGCGTCAGCGACGGCGCCGACCACACGTCCGCATCGACGTTCCAGTCGTTCTTGAGCAGTTCGGCCGCAAAGATCGATTCGCGCAGGATGGTGCCGCAGCCGATCAGTTGCACGCGCTGGGCGTTGTCCTTGCCACCCTCTTGCAGCAGGTACAGGCCCTTGAGAATGCCGGCTTCCTGGCCAGGCTTCAGGCCCGGCTGCGGGTAGTTCTCGTTCATGATGGTGATGTAGTAGAACACGTCTTCCTGTTCTTCCACCATGCGGCGCAGACCGTCCTGGATGATGACCGCGACTTCGTGACCGAAGGTCGGATCGTACGGCAGGCAGTTCGGCACGGTCGCAGCGATGATGTGGCTGTGGCCATCTTCGTGCTGCAGGCCTTCGCCGTTGAGCGTCGTGCGCCCGGCAGTGCCGCCCATCAGGAAGCCGCGCGCGCGGATGTCGCCCGCCAGCCAGACCAGGTCACCCACGCGCTGCATGCCGAACATCGAGTAGAACGTATAGAACGGGATCATCGTGCGGTTGTTCGACGAGTACGACGTCGCTGCAGCGATCCACGAGCTCATACCGCCCGCTTCGTTGATACCCTCTTGCAGGATCTGGCCTGCCTTGTCTTCGCGGTAGTACATCACCTGGTCGCGGTCGACCGGCTCGTACAACTGGCCCTGCTGGTTGAAGATGCCGATCTGGCGGAACAGGCCTTCCATGCCGAAGGTACGCGATTCGTCGACCAGGATCGGCACGATGCGCTGGCCGATGCTTTCGTCCTTCAGCAGGCTCGTGATCACGCGCACATACGCCTGGGTCGACGAGATTTCGCGGCCTTCCGGGGTTGGCTCGAGCACGCCCTTGAATGACGCCAGTGCCGGCACGGTCAGCTTTTCGTCCGACTTTTCACGGCGCTGTGGCAGGTAGCCGCCCAGTGCCTTGCGGCGCTCGTGCAGGTACACCATTTCTGGCGCATCGTCGGCCGGCTTGAAGAACGGGATGTCGGCCAGCTGGTCGTCAGGGATGGCGATGTTGAAGCGGTCGCGCATGTCGCGGATCGCCTGGTCATCGAGCTTCTTGGTCTGGTGCGCGGTGTTGCGCGCCTCGCCCGACTTGCCCATGCCAAAGCCCTTGACGGTTTTCACCAGCAGGACGGTTGGCGTGCCCTTGTTTTCTTGCGCGTTCTTGAACGCGGCGTAGATCTTGTGCGGATCGTGGCCGCCGCGGGTCAGGCGCCAGATGTCGTCGTCGCTCATCTTCGACACCATCTCGAGCAGCGCCGGATCCTTGCCGAAGAAGTGCTTGCGCACGTAGGCGCCGTCCTTGGCCTTGTAGTTCTGGTATTCGCCGTCGACCGATTCCATCATCACGCGCTGCAGGATGCCGTCCTTGTCCTGGGCCAGCAGCGGATCCCACTGCGAGCCCCAGATGACCTTGACGACGTTCCAGCCGGCGCCGCGGAAGTCGGCTTCGAGTTCCTGGATGATCTTGCCGTTGCCGCGCACCGGACCGTCCAGGCGCTGCAGGTTGCAGTTGACGACCATGACCAGGTTGTCCAGCTGCTCGCGCGCGGCCATGCCGATTGCGCCCATCGATTCCGGCTCGTCCATCTCGCCGTCGCCGCAGAAGACCCAGACCTTGCGGTTGTCGGTCTTGGCGATGCCGCGTGCGTGCAGGTACTTCAGGAAGCGCGCCTGGTAGATCGCCATCAGCGGGCCCAGGCCCATCGAGACGGTCGGGAACTGCCAGAAGTCCGGCATCAGTTTCGGGTGCGGGTACGACGACAGGCCCTTGCCGTCGACTTCGCGGCGGAAGTTCAGCAGCTGTTCTTCGGTCAGGCGGCCTTCGAGGAAGGCGCGGGCGTAGATGCCAGGCGACGAGTGGCCCTGGATGTACAGCAGGTCGCCGCCGTGGTCTTCGGTCGGGGCGTGCCAGAAGTGGTTGAAGCCCGTGCCCAGCATGTTGGCGAGCGAGGCGAACGACGAGATGTGGCCACCGAGGTCGCCGTCGGCGCGGTTGGCCTTGACCACCATCGCCATCGCGTTCCAGCGCATCCACGAGCGCAGGCGCTCTTCGTATTCGAGGTTGCCGGGCGAGTTCTGGTTCAGGTGCGCGGGAATCGTGTTGACGTACGCGGTGTTGCTCGAGAACGGGACGTGCGCGCCGCGACGGCGCGCCAGGTCCACCAGGCGCTCCATCAGGTAATGGGCGCGTTCCGTTCCTTCATGTTCGATCACCGCCTCCAGCGCATCGAGCCATTCCTTGGTCTCGATTGCATCCGGATCGTTGGCGGTTTGCGAGGTCAACTGGTCGAGTTGAGCTGCCATGTCATGCGTCTCCTAGTGTGGTACGCCCCATCCGATCCCTGCGCAGGCTGGCGGCGGTTGATGAAATTCGAACTATCTTTTAGCTAAACCATCAGATTCTAACAGTGGACTTCCGCATTTTCAAACTATGATATTCGATTTCATAATGTGAAAACCTATGCTGCAACTGCACAATTTGTATAGGGAAATGTTGAACTTCCTGCCACCAATCACTGTATACCGAAGCGCCTGAAACACGGCAAAAAAGGGCATTTTCAGCCATGCGGGGCGGGCGACAGCGAACGGCAAGGCAGGCGCGGGCCGTATAATTCTGTTTTTGCCCAGCGACGAGCCTCCCACCATGCCAGCCCAACACATCGACGGAATCCTTCTTTCCCAACAACTGCGCGCCGACATCGCCGCGCGTACCGCCAGGCTTACTGAAGCCGGCAAGCAGCCCGGCCTGGCCGTGATCCTGGTCGGCGAAGATCCCGCCAGCCAGGTCTATGTGCGCAACAAGGTCAAGGCCTGCGGCGACGTGGGTTTCCACTCGGTGCTCGAAAAATACGACGCCGACCTGAGCGAAGCCGCCCTGCTCGATCGCATTGCAGCATTGAATACCGACCCGGCCATCCACGGCATCCTGGTACAAATGCCGCTGCCAAAGCACATCGACCCGAACAAGGTCATCGAAGCGATTTCGACGGCCAAGGATGTCGACGGCTACTCGGTGCTGTCGGCCGGCGAACTGATGACGGGCCTGGAAGGCTTCCGCCCATGCACCCCATACGGCTGCATGAAGCTGATCGAAACCACGGGTGTCGACCTGCGCGGCAAGCACGCTGTCGTGATCGGCCGCAGCAACACCGTCGGCAAACCAATGGCCATGCTGCTCTTGCAAGCCAATGCCACCGTGACCATATGTCATAGCGCGACCGCGGATCTGGGCTACCACACCCGCCAGGCCGATGTCGTGGTGGCCGCTGTCGGCCGCCGCAATACCCTGACCGCCGATATGGTCAAGCCGGGCGCGATCGTGATCGACGTGGGCATGAACCGCGACGACGCGGGCAAGCTGTGCGGCGACGTCGATTTTGCCGGCGTGCGTGAAGTGGCCGGCCACATCACCCCGGTGCCGGGCGGCGTGGGGCCGATGACGATCACGATGCTGCTGCAAAACACGGTGGAATCGGCGGAACGCGAACTGAAGAACCAACGCTAACGAATCTGGAAGGACTATTGATGACGAACGAAACGAGCAATCCCCTCCTCGACTTTTCCGACTTGCCGCGCTTTGACGCGATCAGGCCGGAACATGTCACGTCCGCCATCGACAGTCTGATCGCCGAGGCGAACGCCGTCGTGGCGCAGCTCGAGGCGCCGCTGGATGAGGTTACCTGGGCCACGCTGGCCCCGCTCGACGACGTCGGCGAGCGCCTGGGCCGCGCCTGGGGCGTGGTCGGCCACCTGAACCACGTGGTCGACACCCCCGAGCTGCGCGCCACCTACAATGAGAACCAGCCGAAGGTCGTCGAGTTCTCGACCGCCCTTGGCCAGAACGAAGCACTGTTCACCAAATACAAGCAGCTGCGCGAAAGCGCCGGTTTCGAGGCGCTGAGCGACACCCGCAAGCGCATCGTCGAGAACGCGCTGCGCGACTTCCGCCTGGGCGGCGCCGAACTGGCCGCCGATAAAAAAGAACGCTTCGCCGAGATCCAGGAACAGCAGTCGCAACTGTCGACGCGCTTTTCGGAAAACGTGCTCGACGCCACCAACGACTACAAGCTCGTGGTCGACAGCGAAGCCGAACTGGCCGGCCTGCCGGACGACGTGAAGGCTGCTGCGAAGGCCGCCGCCGAACGCGATGGCAAGACCGGCTGGCTGTTCACGCTGCACTTCCCGTCGTACTTCCCGATCCTGCAGTTCAGTACCAACCGCGCGCTGCGCGAAACGATCTACCGCGCCACCGCGACCAAGGCGTCCGACGCCGGCATCATGTTTACCGATGTCGCGAAGTGGGACAACTCGTCGAACATCGTCAAGTTGCTGCAACTGCGCAATGAAGAAGCGAAGATGCTCGACTACGGCAGCTTTGCCGATATCTCGCTGGTGGCCAAGATGGCGCAAAGCCCGCAGCACGTGATCGAATTCCTCGAAGACCTGGCGCGCCGCGCCCGCCCATATGCCGAGAAAGACCTGGCCGAACTGCGCGCGTTTGCGCGCGACGAGCTGGCGATCGACGACCTGCAATCGTGGGACGTGGCCTTCGCCTCCGAAAAGCTGCGCGAGCAGCGTTACGCGTTCTCGGCCCAGGAAGTGAAGGAATACTTTCCCGAGCCGAAAGTGGTCGCCGGTTTGTTCGGCGTGATCCAGGAACTGTTTGGCGTGACCGTGCGCCCGGACGACGCGCCGACCTGGCACCCGGACGTGCGCTTCTTCCGCATCGAGCGCGATGGCCAGCTGGTCGGCCAGTTCTATCTCGACCTGTACGCGCGCGCCGGCAAGGCGCAGGGCGCATGGATGAACGATGCGCGCGGCCGCCGCCTGCTGCACGGCGGCACCGTACAGACGCCGGTGGCGTACCTGGTCTGCAACTTCACGCCGCCGGCAATGAAAGATGGCGTGCTGCAGCCGTCGCTGTTCACGCACGACGAAGTGACCACGCTGTTCCACGAATTCGGCCACGGCCTGCACCATATGCTGACCGAAGTCGAAGAGCTGTCGGTTTCGGGCATCTCGGGCGTCGAATGGGATGCGGTGGAGTTGCCGTCGCAGTTCATGGAAAACTTCTGCTGGGAGTGGGACAAGCTGGAGCAGATGACGGCGCACGTGAAAACCGGCGAGCCGCTGCCACGCGCGCTGTTTGACAAGATGACGGCCGCAAAGAACTTCCAGTCCGGGATGCAGACGCTGCGCCAGGTCGAGTTCTCGCTGATCGACATGCACCTGCACTACGACTTCGACGCGCACAACGGGGAAGTCCAGGCGCTGATCGATGACGTGCGCCGCAACTTCGCGGTCATCACGCCGCCGTCGTTCAACCGCTTCCTGCATTCGTTCAGCCACATCTTCGCGGGCGGTTACGCGGCCGGTTACTACAGCTACAAGTGGGCCGAGGTGCTGTCGGCCGACGCCTATGCCGCATTCGAAGAAGCCGTTGTCGATGGCGGCGCCGACCTGTTCGAAACGGGCCGGCGCTTCCAGCGCGAGATTCTGGCGGTGGGCGGTTCGCGGCCGGCGCTCGATTCATTCAAGGCCTTCCGCGGCCGCGAGCCATCGATCGATGCCTTGCTGCGCCATAGCGGCATGAATGCCTGACCATTTGGATTGACCCTGTCGGGAGTGCCAGCGCACTCCCGATTTTCCATAAGCGCCCATGACCCGCATCGACTTTCATACCAATATCCCGGATAAGCTGGCCTATGCCTGCCGCCTTGCGCGCAAGGCATATGGCTCGCGCGCCAAAATCGTGGTGCTAGCCGATAGCCCCGAACAAGCCGACGCCTTGAATGCCGCCATGTGGACCGTGTCGGATACTGATTTCATTCCGCACGTGATGGCAGGCGACGGGCTGGCGGCGCAAACGCCGATCGTGATTACCGATAATGAAGACAGCGAGCTGCCGCACCACGATATGCTCGTGAACCTGACGCGTCGCAGGCCGCGCAATTTCACGCAATTCGCGCGCGTGTTTGAAATTATCTCGATCGATGAAGAAGATGCCGCCGAAGGCCGCAAACGCTATGTCGCGTATAAAAAAGAATCCTATCCTCTGACCCACTTCGTCGCAGGACAATCATGAACCACGATCCCGCTTTCGATGCCAGTATTCCCGTGTTGACCGAAGTGGTCGCGGAACCAAACGCGCCGGGCGCGCCAGTCGCGCAGCCGGCGCCGATCGTTGAGGCAGAGGCCCCGCCACCGCCTGCGCCCGTGGTGGCCGCACCGGAGGATGCGCCAGAGGCGCTGGAACGGCGCGCTGTCGACCACTGGAGCGGTGAGCAATGGAGCGTCATGGAGCGACGTGTTACCGAGCGCATCCTGCAGCAATTGCAGGGGCGGATCGATTTCGTGCTCGAACAGCGCCTGCGCGACGGTATTGCCGATGCCGTCGACAAAGCAATGACCAATTTCTCGGCCGATATTCGCAACAGCCTCGGCGAAACGCTGAGCGATGTCGTGACGCGCGCAGTTTCGCAAGAAATTGCACACATCAGAATGCTGGAAAAATAAACCGGCGCTACATGCTGCTCTGCCTTCCATTTGATTCGAAATTAACCCCGCGCACGATTGTCATTCCAAATTGGCGGTTCAATAGTAAAATTCCTGCGCGGCTCTTCGAAACGAATCGAATCACCTAATCAAGGAAGAAACAAAATGGCAAACATCAATCTGTCGGGTTATAACCTCGCCGAACTGAAAGGTCTTCAATTCGATATCGAAAAGGAGATCAAAAACCGCCAGCATCAAGACGTAAAGAAAGCGCGTGAGCAAATTCTCGAGATCGCCCAGAATATGGGAATCTCGGTCGAGGAACTGCTGGCCAAGGGCGGTACCAAAGCCAAGAAGACGGGCGGCGCCAAAGTCAATCCGCAATATCACAACCCGGCGGACAGTACCCAGACCTGGACCGGCCGTGGCCGTCAACCAAAATGGGTCGTCGATGCTCTGGGCAAAGGCAAGTCGCTGGACGACCTGCGCATCTGAGCCTCGCAAATACGCAAGACGTGCACGCCGCCGTGACCTTCGTCCGGCGGCGTTCGCATTTCTGCCCGCCCCATCCATTCACGTGTTTCGGCTAAGATTGCAACTTCAGCAATCAGCCGGTCGTCGTCGTGAAACGCACTCCCCTCATCGCAGCACTCGCCGGCGCCGCCATTCTGGCCGTCGGCACCGTCTTCTGGTACACCGACCGGGTCGAACCCCACACCGGCGGCACCCCGGTACTGACCGCCCCGGTGGCCAACACCCAACCGTTCTGGCCTGCCCGCGTGCACCTGCTGGCTGGCGACGGTCAGGACGGCGCGCTCGATGGCGTGGCACTGGCCAGTCGCTTCAGCGATCCGTACGGCGTGGCCATTGGCCCGCGCGGCGCGATCTACGTTGCCGACGGGGGCGAGGCCAACCGCATCCGCGTCGTGCAGCCCGATGGCGCAGTCTCGACGCTGGCTGGCGGCAAGGAAGGCTTTGTCGATGGCCTGGGCGCGGTTGCGGCCTTCAACACACCGTCCGCCATCGCGCTCGACCACCTGGGCAACCTGTACGTGGCCGACACCGGCAACCATGCGATCCGCCGCATCGCGCCGGGTGGCGCCGTGACGACGCTGGCCGGCAACGGCAGTCCCGGCTACGTGGATGGCATCGGCCGTGCTGCCCAGTTCAACGGCCCGGTCGGCATTGCAGTGGATGACGCCGGCATCGTCTATGTGGCCGACACCTACAACGACCGCATCCGCCGTATCGCCCAGGATGGCACGGTGACCACGCTGGCCGGCACCGGCAAGCCGAACCTGTTCGACGGCCCCGGCACGGCCGCCGCCTTCGATACCCCAAGCGCACTGGCCGTCGATCACGATGGCAACCTGTACATCGCCGACACCGGCAACAACGCAGTGCGCCGCCTGCGGCCCGATGGCACGGTCGACACGCTCGCGCTGCCACCCGAGGCCGAACGCCGGCCTGCGCTGCGCCGCCCGGTCGGCCTGGCCGTCACACGCGATGGCTACCTGTACATCGTCGCCAGTGCCGGCGGGCGCATCCTGCAGATGACGCCAACGGGCGAATTCCGCCCGCTGGAGGATACCGACCACCCGCTCGAGCCGAACGGTTTCGGCAGCGACGGCACCGTGCAGCTCAACGGCCCGCGCGGCATTGCCGTTGCGCGCGACGGTAGCCTGGTGGTCGCCGACGCCAACGCCCATCGCCTGCACCGTCTGGCGCCGCCGCGTGCGGGCGAAGCCGCGCCCGTGCTGGCGCGCCCGCCGCTGCAACGGCGTACGGCACCGATGCCCTGGCCGCTTGGCCCGCAAGACATGGTCCATGAAGTCGTGGGCGTGATGGGCGAAGTGCGCGGTACATATGGCGGCGACAGCCGCGACCATTTCCACGCGGGCCTGGACGTGCGCGGCGACGTCGGCGCAACCGTGCTGGCGATCCTGCCGGCCAAGGTGACCGATCCGTATGCAAACTGGGGGTTCAACAACCTCGGCGAGGGCATGAGCGTGGGGCCGCTGTCCTACATCCACATGCGCGTGGGCCGCGATCCACAAGGCCGCGCGCTCGATCCGCGCTTCCAGATCCAGCGCGAAGAAACCGCCAATGGCAAACCCGGCAAGGCGGTGCGCGTGCGGGTGCCGCGCGGCACCCGCTTTGCCGTGGGCGACAAGCTCGGCACGCTCAATGCGCTGTCGCACGTGCACCTCGATTACTACCAGGGCGGCACGCTCGTCAATGCGCTCACGCTGCCGTTCATCGGCTTTGTCGACACGGTGACGCCGACAATCTCGCGCATCGCGCTGTACGACACGGCCGGCAAGCGCATCATGGCGAAAAAGGGTCAGCCCCTGCGCCTCGACCGTACGCTGGGCGAGCTGCAGATCGTCGTGAATGCCTACGACCAGGTGGATGGCAACCTGGCGCGCCGCAAGCTGGGCCTGTACAAGCTGGGCTACCAGGTGCTGCGCGCCGACGGCACGCCGCTGCCCGGCTTCGAGCAGCCGGTCATCACGCAGGTCTACGACCGCCTGCCGCGCAATCCTGACGCCGTGAAAGCGGTCTATGCACCGACCAGTGGCATCACGGTCTACGGCAGCGCATCGACCCAGTTCGACTACGCCCTCAACAACCGCCTGCGCGATGGCAGGATCGAGACGGGCAGCTGGCGCATCGCCGACCTGGCACCCGGCGAGTACCTGCTGCGCATCCACGCCGCCGACTATGCGGGCCAGGTGGCGCAGAACGGCCGCGACCTGGCGTTCGAGATCGAGTAGACGCGCACCGGCGGCCAACTGTCGTCATGCACGTCACATAATCTAGACCTTGAGATCTACTTTATATAGACATCAAGGTCTAGAAGCTTTACGCTGGCCTTGCCACGGGAATGTTCCCGCTACGACAAGGACCATCATGCTCAAGATGTTTGCTACCGGATTGGCTGTCGCCGCCATGCTGCACGCTGCGGCTGCCCGCGCCGCCGATCTGCCCGCCTACCCCTTCATCCACGTGACGGCCGCTGCCGACCTGCACGTGATGCCGGATACCGGCGAGATCGACTTCGAGATCGTTACCACCGACGCCGACCTGGACGCCGCATGGAAGCTGGTCCACGAGCGCCTGACAGCGAGCCGCGCGCTACTGGCCGAACAGGGTGTGAAGGTCGAGGACATCTCGGTGCAGGACGTGCTGCGACGCCCGCTCAAGGAGGGCGAGCGGGTGACGGCGATCGAAACCCGCGCCGCCGTGCACGCGACAGTGCGCGACCTGAACGGGTGGACGGCGCTGATCCAGAGCCTGCTGGGTTTGCCCAATGTCGAAGCGCTGGCCGTGGCCTTCAGCCGCAGCGACGCCGACAGGATCGAGGCGGAACTGGTCAGCCAGGCGCTGGGGGCGGCACGCGTGAAAGCGCAGAACATCGCCCGCGGCATTGGCGCCAAATTGGGTCCGGCGGGTGGCGTGGCGCTGGCACCACTGAAGAACCTGTCCAACGCGATGGGACTGGCCAGCGATGCGCCCCGCTACCCATCGCTGTCGTCGCCACGCGATCCGCTGCTGGTGGGCGTGCAGAAATTCGTGCAGGGCGTGGACGTGATTTACCGGATCGGCAAGTAAGCTGGCCCGTCTTGCCGTGCGCAATGTCACGTGCCTGTCATGGAGACGTGAACGGATGAGTGCTCAGGCGTATGATGGAATCATCCACTGTCCACGAGAGGCACCAGCATGAGCAAGCACCACAAAACGAAGCACCTGACGCCCGGGATCGCGGCGGTCGCGACACCCGATATGACGGAAGCAGTCACGATCACCGAGGCGACCGACGTGGCCGATGTGGCCGACGTGGCCCACGAACCGCAAACGGACCAGCCGCTGCCAACCGAGCCAGCACCCGACGTCAAAGAAGCGCCGATCGGCGCCGTCAAGGCCGAACCGGTCCACCTGCGCGGGCGCATGACGCTCGAAGACGCGTTCCAGGCCATCGGCTTGAACTGCGTGGCGCAGATCGAAGCAAACGTACCGGGCGTGCTGAAACAGCACGTCGAGAGCCTGCACCAGATGCGCGTTGGCCTGCGCCGCCTGCGCGCGTTGCTGGCGATGTTCGAGGAACTGGCGCCGCCACCGGTGCCGCTGCATGCAAGCATCGAGTGGCTGTCCGGCGAACTCGGTCCCGCGCGCGACTGGGACGTGCTGGCCGATTCCACCATCAAGCGTGTGCCGGGCATCGATGCGCACGCACTGCGCCAGGCCGCGCACGACCGCGCCACGGGCCACCACGCGCAGATCCTGCACGTGCTGCGCGATGCGCGCTATACCGAGTTGATGGCGCAGCTGAAGGACTGGCTGGGCGAGCGCCGCTGGCAGCCCGAAGGTGGCCTGCCGAAGGAGTCGCCGCTGCTCGAACGCGCCGCGAAGAGCGCCCTGCCCCTGCTGCGCACGGCCGAGAAGCGGCTGGCCAAACGCATCGACGGGCTGGAAGAAGCCGATGCACCGGGTCGTCACCGCGTGCGCATTGCGGCCAAGAAGGCGCGCTATGCGGCGGAATTCTTCCGCGACCTGCTGCCGGCGCAGCGCGTCAAGCGCTACCTGGGCCATCTCGAAAAGCTGCAGGACCGCCTGGGCGCGCTGAACGACCTGGCCGTGGCTGACCAGCTGCTCGAAGAACTCAAGGGTGGCAGCAGCCAGGTCGCCAAGCAGGCGGCCTATGTGCGCGGCTATATCGCGGCGACGGGCGAGGCCGATGCGCAGGGGCTGTCGAAGGTGCTGGCCGATGTCGCCAAGCGCCGCATCACGCGCTGATGTGAACGGGCCAGGCTGAAAAGAAAAAAGGCCCGGGGTTCACCCCGGGCCAGACGACAGAGTTACTTCACATCGAAGCGGTCCAGCTCCATCACCTTGGTCCAGGCCGCCACGAAGTCCTTCACGAACTTCTGGCCGGCGTCGGCGCTGGCATACACCTCGGCGATCGAACGCAGTTGCGCATTCGAGCCGAACACCAGGTCGACGCGCGACGCGGTCCACTTCTTCTCGCCGGTCTTGCGATCGCGGCCTTCGAAGCGTTCGACACCCTGGCCCGGCCGCGTGGCAGGCCGCCATTCGGTGGCCATGTCGAGCAGGTTGACGAAGAAGTCGTTCGTCAACGCGCCCTTCTGCTGCGTGAGCACACCATCGGCGCTGCCGCCCGTGTTGGCGCCCAGCACGCGCAGGCCACCCACCAGCACCGCCATTTCCGGCGCCGTCAGCGTCAGCAACTGGGCGCGGTCGATCATCAACGATTCGGCCGGGATGCTGTACAGGGCTTTCTCGAAGTTGCGGAAGGCATCTGCCACCGGTTCCATCGCATGGAACGATTCCACATCGGTCTGCTCCTGCGACGCATCGGTGCGGCCCGGCGTGAACGGCACGGTGATGTCGTGGCCCGCCGCCTTGGCTGCTGCCTCGACGCCTGCATTGCCAGCCAGGACGATCAGGTCAGCCAGCGACACCTGCTTGCCGCCCGTCTGCGCCCCGTTGAACTCGCCCTGGATGCTTTCGAGCTGCGCCAGCACACGACCCAGCTGTTCCGGCTCGTTGGCGGCCCAGTCCTTTTGCGGGACCAGGCGGATGCGGGCACCGTTGGCGCCGCCGCGCTTGTCCGAACCGCGGAAGCTTGCGGCCGAGGCCCACGCCGTCGACACCAGCTCGCCGATGCCCAGGCCGGAGGCCAGCACCTTGTCTTTCAGTGCTTTCGCATCGGCGTCGTCAATCGCCGCGCCTTGCGCAGCCGGCACCGGATCCTGCCAGATCAGCACTTCAGCCGGCACTTCCGGGCCGAGGTAGCGGGCGCGCGGACCCATGTCGCGGTGGGTCAGCTTGAACCAGGCACGGGCGAAGGCGTCCGCGAACTGGTCCGGGTTTTCCAGGAAGCGGCGCGAAATCGCCTCGTAGGCCGGGTCCATGCGCAGTGCCAGGTCGGACGTCAGCATCGTCGGACGATGACGCTTGGCGGCGTCATAGGCGTCCGGGACGGTGGCATCGGCGTCCTTGGCGACCCACTGGTGGCCGCCGGCCGGGCTTTTCGTCAGTTCCCACTCGTGGCCGAACAGGTACGTGAAGTAGTCGTGGCCCCACTGCGTTGGCGTGCTGGTCCAGGTGACTTCGAGGCCGCTGGTGATCGTGTCCGGGCCCTTGCCGCTGCCGAAGCTGTTCTGCCAGCCGAAACCCTGGGCATGCAGGCCGGCCGCTTCCGGCTCTTCCTTGACGTGCTCGGACGGACCGGCGCCATGGGTCTTGCCAAAGGTGTGGCCGCCGGCGATCAGCGCCACGGTTTCCTCGTCGTTCATGGCCATGCGGCCGAACGTGTCCCGGATGTCGCGCGCCGATGCAACCGGGTCGGGCTTGCCGTCCGGGCCTTCCGGGTTCACGTAGATCAGGCCCATCTGCACTGCCGCCAGCGGGTTCTCGAGGTCGCGCGAATGGGTAATCTCGCTGTCGTCGTCCTTGTCGATGACGCCGCGGCCTTCGACGCCGGGCGAACCTACCGTGTAGCGCTCGTCGCTGCCCAGCCATTTGTTTTCACGGCCCCAGTACACATCCAGGTCGGGTTCCCACACGTCCTGGCGGCCGCCGGCAAAGCCGAAGGTCTTGAAGCCCATGGTTTCGAGGGCGACATTACCGGTCAGGATGATCAGGTCGGCCCACGAGATTTTCTCGCCGTATTTCTGCTTGACCGGCCAGATCAGCCGGCGTGCCTTGTCGAGGCTGACGTTGTCGGGCCAGCTGTTCAGGGGTGCGAAACGCTGCTGGCCACGGCCGGCACCGCCACGGCCATCGCCGATGCGGTAGGTGCCGGCGCTGTGCCATGCCATGCGCACGAACAGGCCGCCGTAGTGACCGAAGTCGGCCGGCCACCAGTCCTGGGAATCCGTCATCACCTTGGCCAGATCGGCCTTGACTGCCTCGAGGTCGAGGCTGTTGAAGGCAGCGCGGTAATCGAAGTCGCCCCCCATCGGGTCGGACTTGGCCGAATGCTGTGCCAGCAGATCGAGACGCAGCGCCTTTGGCCACCAGTCACGATTGGTAGTGCCGGTGCCGGCTGCGCCGCTGAACGGGCACTTGGCCGGGATATTGTCCACACTCATTTGTTTCTCCTGTCTGATCGGTAAGATTTGACAAAATTATAGAAAAACTTCGTGTACTCGTGGATTGGCAATGTTGATGGGTGCGATAGCGGGCGTCGCACCGACGGATGCAGCGCGCATCTTTGACCCGCTCCAATTTTCCAATCGGCAACATTGCATCGACAACCGCTGTATGTCGCGCTATCGTTCTTTCTTTCCAATAAGAAAGAAATTCTGTCATGTCGATCAATCAACTCGTCTACGTCAGCCAGGCCACCCGCAAGATGTCCCCTACCGACCTGGCAGCAATCCAGGACACGGCGAAGAATAACAATGCCCCTCTCGACGTGACCGGAAGTTTGTTCTACAACGGCGGCTGGTTCCTCCAGGTGCTGGAGGGTCCGGTAGCAACGCTCGACAAGCTGTACCAGAAGATTGAACTCGATCCCCGCCACAAGAATTCGCGCGTTCTCTATAACGAACCAGCCAAGTTTCGCACATTCCCGCGCTGGAGCATGAACATGATCAACCTGAATGATCGTCAGGCCGACAAATACGATGAACTGGTGGAGGTATTGGAAGCTGCGCAAGCCAACCGGCGCATCGGCTCGGCGGCCCCGGCCGTGGCATTACTCAAGATGTTTGCGAGCTGACGCTGCATCGGCGCTCACTACCGGGGCTTACTACCGGCGCTCGCTACCAGCGGTCGAGCGTGACAAAGTCGCCCAGCGTGCCCCGCTGGGCCCAGCCTTCGAGTTCCAGCATCGGCTTCGGATAAAACTCGGCGACATGGCCCAGGCACAGGATCGCCACCGGCTTGCCGCCTTCCGGTATCCCGAGCAAGGCTGCCAGCTGCACGGGATCGAACAGCGACACCCACCCCATCCCCAACCCTTCGGCGCGCGCCGCCAGCCACATGTTCTGGATCGCGCAGGACACCGAGGCCAGGTCCATCTCCGGCAGCGTGCGGCGCCCGAACACGTGGCGCTCGCGCCCGTCCATCAGCGCCACGACCAGCACCTCGCCGCATTCGCGCAAGCCCTCGACCTTCAGGCGCATGAATTCGGTGCCGCGCTCGCCCAGGGCATCGGCGGTGGCCACGCGCTCCGCTTCGACCAGAGCGCAGATCTGCTCGCGCAGCAGCGTTGATGCGATACGGATGAAGCGCCATGGCTGCATCATGCCGACGCTGGGCGCCTGGTGCGCCGCCGTCAGCAGGCGCAGCAACACTGCCTCGTCGATCGCGCCGGGGATGAAGTGGCGCACGTCGCGCCGCTCGGCGATCGCGCGGTAGATGCCGTCGACCTGGGCGTCGTCGAAGCGGTGCGCCATTGTCGTCACGCCTCCGTGCCCGCCTGGTGGAACACCAGGTCTTCCACGCGCTCACCCTTGCACAGGTGCTGGTCGATGATGCGGTCCATATTGTCCGGCGTGACGTCGTAGTACCAGGTGCCGTCCGGCTGGACGCAGACGATCGGCCCGCCTTTGCACGCAGCAAAGCAGCTCACCCGGCTGCGCTTGACGCGCAGCGGACCGCCATCCAGGCCGCTGGCCTTGAACTTCTCGCCCAGGCTGTCGAACAGCGCCTGTGCAGCGCCATCGGCATTGCAGCGAGGGCCGGTGCACACGAGCAGGTGGCGGCGGTAGACACCGATGGTGGGCTTGACGACCTGGCGGGGCGTATCGGGTGCGGCGGAATCGATGGTGGTCATGCTTTGGTCAGTGGGGTGGCAGGCGAACAAGGGGCGATCTTACACCACGCCGCCTGTGCAACCGCCAATGAAAAAGCGCGCCTTGCTGACGCAGGCGCGCTTCATGTCGTGCAGCAGCCGGATGGCTTATTTGGTCGCGAGCACCCACTTGACCAGCGAGCGCGCTTCGGCCTCGCTGACCTGCGGATTGGCCGGCATCGGGATCGGACCCCAGGTGCCCGAGCCGCCCTTGAGCACCTTCTGCACCAGCTTGTCTTCGGCGCCCTTCTGGCCCGCGTATTTCTCGGCGACGTCCTTGTAGGCCGGGCCAACCAGCTTGGTGGCTGAGGTGTGGCAGGCCATGCAATTCTTGGCCTTGGCCAGGTCGGCCTGGGCCAGGGCGCTGCCGGACGCGAACGCCGACAGCACGACACACAACAACAGGGACCGCTTCATGGAATTCTCCGGATTAGTGACTGAGTGAATTTTACCGGCAATCCTCCGGGGCATCTGCAAGCGATACACTCTGTAACGCGATCACCACATTTGCTCATACGGTGTAACAGAAAACTGCCAGATTTTCCCACGGGCATCATTTACGCCGTAAGATGTGTGGCTACAAGGAGTTTTCACCATGCCCCTGATCCTCTTGATCGCCCTGCTTGCCGCGTTGCGTGGCTTTGAGGTCTGGCGTTTTGCCGACCTGTCCTGGTGGTACATCATCGGCCTGATGGTGGTCGCCTTCATCTGGTTCGAGTACATCGAAAAGGCGCTGGGCCTGGACAAGCGCAAGGCGCACGATGTCGATGAACAGCGCCGCACCGACCGCGTGAAGAAGTCGCTGGAAAAGCGCCGCTGACAAGACCCCGGCGCTGCCACGGTTGCGCTGTGATACTTGTGCTGTGATACATTGGACAACTCACCGAGTCCTGTCCAATCATCAAGTCATCAATGCACCCCGAACTGCGCCAGCTCCGCCATTTTGTCGCCGTGGCCGAAGAGCTGCATTTCGGCCGCGCCGCGCAGCGCCTGCACATGACGCAGCCGCCCCTCTCGCAAAGCATCGCCAATCTCGAAGACCTGCTCGGCGCGCCGCTGTTCCTGCGCAACCGCCGCATGGTCGGCCTGACGGCGGCCGGCAGCGCGCTGCTGCCCGAAGCACGCCGCATCCTCGACGAAGCCGGCGCACTGCCCGAACTGGTGCGGCGCGCGGCCAGCGGCGAGGCGGGCCGCCTGGCGCTGTCGTTTGTTTCCACGGCCGGCCTGGGCATGCTGCCCGACGTGCTGCGCCGCTACCGCGCTGCGTTTCCGGGCGTACGCCTGGTGCTGCACGAGGCGACGTCCGACGTGCAGTTCGACGACCTGCTGTCCGGCCGCATCGATGCCGGCTTCGTGATCCCGCTGCAGCCGGGTGCACCGGCGGGCATGGCCGATCCTGCGCTCGACTACCGCAAGCTGCTCGACGAACCCCTGGTGCTGTGCGCGCCCAGCGGACTGGCGGCGCTGGCCGCACCGGGGCCGGTGTGGCTGCGCGACCTGCCCCCGCTGCCGCTGGTGATCTTCCCGCGCACGGTGGCGCCCAGCCTGCACGATGCGATCCTGGCCTGCTACCGCGCCGCCGGCGTGGTGCCCACGATCGGGCAGGAGGCAATCCAGATGCAGACCATCGTCAGCCTGGTTTCCGGCGGCATGGGCTTGGCACTTGTGCCACAATCCGTGTCGAACCTGATGCGCCCCGGCGTAGAATACCGTGCCCTGCGCGACGCCGCGCCGCTGGCCGAAACAGGCCTGGCATGGCGGCGCGATAACGATTCGCCCGTCCTCAAGGGCTTCTTGGACCTATTGAAGAAAGACTGATTATGCTGATTCATCCGCAGCCGGACCCGATCGCGCTCGCGCTCGGGCCGGTGCAAATCCACTGGTATGGCCTGATGTACGTGGTCGCCTTTGCCCTGTTCATCATGCTGGGCCGCGTGCGCATCCGCATGCCGCACGTGGCGGTGCAGGGCTGGACCAAGGATGACCTGGACGACATGCTGTTCTACGGGATGCTCGGCGTGATCCTCGGTGGCCGCCTGGGCGAAGTGCTGTTCTACCAGCCGCTGTACTACCTGGCCCACCCGCTCGAGATCTTCATGATCTGGCGCGGCGGCATGTCGTTCCACGGTGGCTTTTTGGGTGTGCTGATCGCGATGGCGCTGTGGGCCCGCAAGCGCCGCCGCAACATCCTCGACGTGTACGACTTCATCGCGCCGCTCGTGCCGCTCGGGTATGCCGCCGGCCGCATGGGCAACTTCATCAACGCCGAACTGCCGGGTCGCCTGGCCGATCCAAGCCTGCCGTGGGCCATGCTGTGGCCGGGCGTGACCGGCCCGCGCCATCCGTCGCCGCTGTACCAGGCGCTGATCGACGGTGTGCTGGTCTTCATCATCCTGTGGCTGTTCGCGCGCAAGGCGCGTCCGCGTCTGGCCGTCGGCGCCATGTTCACGCTGCTGTATGGCTGCGCGCGCTTCTTCACCGAATGGTTCCGCGTGCCGGATTGGGAAACCACCGTGTTCGGCTTGCCGATCACGTCGGGCCAGGTATTGTCGCTGCCGATGATCGTCGCTGCGCTGGCCATGCTGGTGTGGGCATACCGCAAAGCGCCGGCGCGCCCCGTGACGGCATAAGTACCCCCTGGGTGGGCGAACGCACAGAGCGCCCACCCTTGCTGCATCCACAATGGGCCTCCCCGACACGGAGTCCCGATGGTTCAAGTCCAGCGCAAACGACATACCGGCTGGTGGCTGCTGCTCGCAGCCGTCATCGTCGCCAGCGGCATCGCGTTTGCCATCATGTGGCGCCCCGCACTGGCGCCGCAGACCGCGCAATCATCCTTCGACACCACCCGCATCGGGCGCGGCGCCAACCTGGCGCGCCTTGGCATGTGCGCCTCGTGCCACACGCCGGATCTGTCGCGGCCCTTCGCCGGCGGCAAGCCGATGAACACCCCGTTCGGCACGGTTCACAGCACCAACATTACCCCCGACACCAGCACCGGCATCGGCGCCTGGAGCGAAGCGGCTTTTACACGCGCGATGCGCGAAGGCGTCGCGCGCGATGGTCACCTGCTGTATCCGGCCTTCCCGTACAACCACTACGTGCGGATGACCGACGGCGACATCCAGGATTTATACGCCTACTTCATGACGCGCCCCGCGATCGTGGCGCCGGCGCGCGAGAACCGGATGACGTTCCCGTTCGGGTTCCGCCCACTGGTCGCGTTCTGGAACGTGCTGTACCTGGACGACACACCCTCGCAGCCGGTCGCCGGGCAATCGGCCGAATGGAATCGCGGCGCGTACCTGTTTGATGCCGTCGCACACTGCGCGGCCTGCCACACGCCGCGCACGCTGCTGGGCGGCCCCGATCTGAAGAAGCAGCTTGGCGGCGGCGAAGCCGACGACTGGTACGCGCCGGCGCTGAACGAACATTCGCCGTCGCCCCTGCCATGGACCCGTGACCAGCTGCACGCGTATCTGCGCACCGGCGTCGCGCGCGGCCACGCGATGGCAGCCGGGCCGATGCAGGATGTGGTGACACACCTGGCGCAAGCCGATGAGCGCGACGTGGCGGCGCTGGCCGCCTGGACCCACAGCCAATTAGCCAAGGCGCCGCCGCGCAAGACACCGGCGCAGCAGGCCGGCCCTCTGCCTCAGCCCGCGAAGGACGATCCCGACCTGCAGCGCATGACGCTCGGCTACGCAGTCTATGACAATGCGTGCGCACGCTGCCACGACGCCGGACGCGACGCCAGTTCCGGCACCGCGCTGCCGCTGCAGAAGGCGATCGCACTGTACGACCCCGATCCGCGCGACCTGATTCACATCACGCTGGACGGCATCACGCCGCCCGATGGCGAACCGTCGCGCTTCATGCCGGCCTTTAAAACGATCCTCACCGCCGAACAGACTGGCGCCCTGGCAGCCTACCTGCGCAAGTATGGCGCGAACCAACCCGTGTGGCCCGATCTGGACAAAGCCGTGCGCAAAGCGAGCAAAGAATGACGACCTACCGCCTGCAGGTAAACGGCAAGGTGCACGCCGTCGACCAGGATGCCGATACGCCGCTGCTGTACGTGCTGCGTAATGACCTGGAACTCAATGGCGCGAAGTTCGGCTGCGGCCTGGGCCAGTGCGGCTCGTGCACCGTCCTGCTGGACGGGAAGCCGGCGATGTCGTGCATGGTGCCCGTATCGGTCGTTGGCCAGCGGCCGGTGCGCACGGTCGAAAGCCTGGGCAATGCCACCACCCCGGGCGTGCTGCAGCAGGCGTTCATCGACGAGCAGGCCGCCCAGTGCGGCTACTGCATCGCCGGCATGCTGATGCAGGCCACGGCGCTGCTCGAAAAGACGCCGGCGCCGACCGATGCCCAGATCCGCGCCCACATGTCGCCGAACCTGTGCCGCTGCGGCACGCACATGCGCATCCTGCGCGCCGTGCGGCGCGCCGCCAATACGCTGGCAGCGAAGGGCAAGCCATGATGATCGATACCGGCCGCCGTGCCTTTCTCGCTGGCGGCGGCGCGCTGACACTGTCGTTGGCGATGCCGGGGGCAGCCTTTGCCGCCCCGGGCGAACTGCCCAAGAGCCTGGACAAGTCGCCGTGGCTCGACGCCTGGATCCGCATCGAGGCCAATGAACGCATCACGGTATTTACCGGCAAGGCCGAACTGGGGCAAGGCATCAAGACTGCGCTGCTGCAGGTGGTGGCCGACGAACTTCGCCTGGCGCCTGGCCGCCTGCAGCTCGTCACTGCCGACACGGCGCGCACGCCGGACGAAGGCATCACCGCCGGCAGCAACTCGATGAAGGATAGTGGCACGGCGCTGCGCCATGCGGCCGGCCAGGTGCGTCTGCGCCTGGGCGAACTGGCCGCCAAGCGCCTGGGCGCGCCCGCGGGCAGCCTGGCGCTCAAGGATGGCGCATTCAGCGCGGGCGGCCGGCGCGTCACGTTCGGCCAGCTGGTGACGGGCCAGGAACTGCACCTGCGCGCCACGCCGACGCCGGCACCACCCCCGCCAGGCCCGCGCACGGCCATCGGCAAGTCGGTGCCGCGCGTCGACATCCCCGCCAAGGTCACGGGCGGCGCAGCGTATGTGCAGGACCTGCGCCTGCCGCAGATGGTGCATGCGCGGATCGTGCGGCCACCGTCGCAGGCCGCGCGCCTGATCGCCGTCGACGTCGCCGCGATCGAACGCCTGCCGGGCGTGCTCAAGGTGGTGCAGGACGGGCGCTTTCTCGCCGTGATCGCCGAGGGCGAGTACCGCGCCGTGAAGGCGGCGACGGCGCTGGCGCGGGCCACGCGCTGGGAGACGCCGGCATCGTTGCCGGCGCATCCCGACGTGAATGCGTTCATCCGCGCCCAGCCCGCCGAGGCGCTGCCGATCCTGGCGCGTGGCGCAGCAGGCCAAGCGGGCCGCAGATTTGCCGCCCGCTACACGCGCCCGTTCCAGCTGCACGCGTCCATCGGCCCCTCGTGCGCCGTGGCGCAGCTGGTCGACGGCCGCTACACGGTCTGGACCCACGCACAGGGCGTCTACCCGCTGCGCACGGCCCTGGCCGAACTGATCGCCGTGAACGAAGACACGATCCGCTGCATCCACGTCGAAGGGTCGGGCTGCTATGGCCACAACGGCGCCGACGATGTCGCGGCCGACGCCATCCTGCTCGCGCGCGCCCTGCCGGGGCGGCCGGTGCGCGTGCAGTGGATGCGCGAAGAAGAACACGCGTGGGAACCGTTCGGCGCGGCGATGGTGGTGCAGGTGGCCGCCACACTGGACAGCACGGGCCGCATCGCCGACTGGCAGCACGACGTCTTCACGCCGCCGCACAACACCCGCCCCGGCAAGGCCGGCAACCTGCTGGCGGCCACGCACCTGGCGCGCCCGTTTGCGCCACCTGTTGCCAAGCCTGCGCCGCAACCCGAAGGCAGTGGCGACCGCAATGCGATTCCGTACTACGTGCTGCCCAATGCGCGCGTGGTGCACCACTTCCAGCCAAAGCCGGTCCTGCGCTCATCGGCGCTGCGCGGCCTGGGCGCCTACTGCAATGTGTTTGCCATCGAAAGCTTCATGGATGAACTGGCGCGCGCCGCAAACAGCGACCCGGTTGCGTTCCGGCTGCGGCATCTGGACGATCCACGCGCCCTTGACGTGGTCAAGCTCGCGGCAGCGAAGTTCGGCTGGGATGGCTACCGGCGCCCTGCCCGGCGCGGACGCGGCTTCGCGTTTGCGCGCTATAAAAACCTGGCGTCGTACTGCGCCATCGCGGTGGAAGTCGAGGTGGCGCGCGAGACGGGCCTGGTGCGCATCACGCGCGCGGTGAGCGCCGTCGACTGCGGCGAGATCGTCAGCCCGGACGGCGTGCGCAACCAGATCGAGGGCGGCATCATCCAGTCGGCCAGCTGGACCTTGCTGGAACAGGTGCGCTTCGACGCGTCGCGCGTGCTGACGGTGGATTGGGCGTCGTACCCGATCCTGCGCTTTGCCCAGGCGCCGGAACAGATCGACGTGCACCTGATCGACCGCCCCGGCCAGCCGTTCCTGGGCACCGGCGAAGCGGCGCAGGGCCCGGCCGCAGCGGCGATTGCCAACGCGGTGTTCGACGCCTGCGGCCTGCGCATGCGCGATCTGCCGCTGGACCGCGCGCGGGTGCGCAAAGCCTAGCTACAGTCTAGTTAAACGCCTTCCAGAACATGTAGGCGGCCAGCGCGCACAGGATGACGCTGAAGATGCGCTGCAGCTGGCGTACCGGCATCTTGTGCGCGGTGCGCGCGCCCAGCGGCGCCATCGACACGCTGGCCAGCACGATGATCGCCAGCGCCGGCACGTAGATGAAGCCCAGCGACCAGGGTGGCAAGCCGGGTTCGCCCCAGCCGAAATAGACGTTCGACAGAGTGCCCATCAGCGCCACCGGAAAGCCGATCGCCGCACTCGTGGCCACCGCATTATGGATGCGCACATTACAGCGCGTCATGAACGGCACCGAGACGAAGGCGCCGCCGGCCCCCACGAGCCCCGCCAGGATACCGATCACGCTGCCCGCGGCAAACATGCCCGGCTTGCCGGGCAGCTCACGCGCCGCTGCCGGTTTTTTCCCGATCAGCATTTGGATCGCCGAGTACGCCACGAAGCAGCCGAAAAAGAAGGCCAGCACCGACGTGTTCATCTGCTTGCCGATCCAGGGCCCGATCCACGCACCGAGCAGGATGCCTGGCGTGAACAGGCGTACGATCGGCCACAGCACGGCGCCGTGCTTGTGATGCGCACGCACCGACGACAACGAGGTAAAGAAGATGGTGCCCAGTGAGGTGGCGATCGCCATGTGCACCACGAGTTCTTCGGGGAAGCCCCGCGCCGTGAAGATCATCGTGATGAACGGCACGAGGATCATGCCGCCGCCGACGCCAAGCAGGCCAGCCACGAAGCCACCAAACGCGCCCATCGCCAGCAGGGCCAGGATCAGCAGCGGATCGAATGCGGGCGCCATCATGTCGTCCCTTTGCCGCGCACGAGGGCGACAATGGTCGTGTACTGGGCCTTGGTGACCGGCGAAATCGACAGCCGGCTGCCCTTCTGCAGCAGCACCATATCGTCCAGCGCAGCCACCGTGCGCAGTTCGGCCAGCGGCACGAAGCGGCCCGCTTCGACTGCCTTGACGTCGACCGAGATCCAGCGCGGCGTTTCGGGCGTGGCCTTCGGGTCGTGGTAATGGCTGGCGGCGTCGAACTGGGAGGCGTCCGGGTACGGGCCGCTGACGATTTCGGCGATGCCGGCCACGCCGGGCAGCTTGCCGCCCGAGTGGTAGAACAGCACGCCGTCGCCGACAGCCATGGCATCGCGCATGAAGTTGCGCGCCTGGTAGTTGCGTACGCCAAACCAGGCCACGGTGGCGCCGGGGGCGGCGAGGACGTCGTCGAAACTGACTTCATCGGGCTCGGATTTCATCAACCAGTAGCGCATCGCGCTGTTCTCCCTGCCAGCACACGATGCACCGGATGCATCAGTGAATGCGCACATAAAAAAAGCGGCTGCGTACCGAGTGCGCAACCGCTTGTATGTTTAGTCCCCGCCTGTGCCGTTTTTGCCGGCATCCTGAACCACAACGGTTCAAGGCGGTCACGGTCAGATCAATTTCGGGTTCGTCGGACTAGCGACGCTCACACCCATCGAACTTGTTCCACGACCTATGCGTAAGAATGGTTCAAGGAATATATGGCAAATCTCGAACACCGCAGGGCAGAAGAGAGTTTACTCCTTTGACCAGCCCTGTCAAACGGATTCGGCCTTTCAGGACAGATTTTCCTGGCCCGCCAATACCCGGTCGAGGACCGTGTGCATCGACTCGAGTTTTTGCTTGACCTCGAGGATCGACATGTCCGACAGCGGCCCCTGCGGCGATTTCACCGACAGGAATTCGGCGGCCACGCTCAGCGCCGCCATCACGGCGATGCGGTCGGTGCCCTTGACCTTGCCGGAATCGCGCAGCTGGCACATCTTGCCATCGAGGTAGCTCACCGCTTCACGCAGCGTGCGCTGTTCGCCGTCGCGGCACGCGAGGCGATAGGACTGGCCCATGATATGGACGTCGAGATGGATCATAGCGCCCCCTGACGACGAGCGTGGGCGAGATGCGGCGGGATCGGCGCATTGGGATCGGGCGGCGCTTCGTCGGCTGGTTCGTCCGCGGCAGATTCGTCGGCCTCGTCCGATGCGTCCGGCGGCTTCGGCAATTCGTCGAGCAATGCTTCGACGCGGCGCTGCGCCTCGATCAGGCGCTCCTTGAACGCGAGGTTCTCGGTGCTGAGCAAGGTATTGGCCTGGCGGAGCAGGTAATTCTCGGCGCGCAATGACTGGGTCAGTTGCGCAAGCCGGTCGATTTTGTCTGAGAGGTCTTGGAATTCGGAAATCATCCGACACTATAGGATCGAGTTGCTTTTTCCGTCAACCGGTGCCCATTGCCGTGCGGCAGTAATAGCACGCTGGCGTGCGGCGTCGATGTGGCTGGCGGTGTACGCTGCCGCCCTCCCGTCGTGCCATGTGCGGCGGACAAACGCTGGCAAACATTGCGCATATGCCAATGTCATGATTGCGCTATATCAAGTGTTTAAAATGTTTTCGCCATCATGCGCCTTGAAAAGGCAGGTTATCGTCCCTATAATTAGCACTCGTTAGCTGAGAGTGCTAACAACTCTTTGCAGACCGGCGCAGCATCATGAAATTGCTGCGACGGCGTCAAAAACGCCAGTTAATCCATTGAATATTAAGGAGTTTTGCATGAACCTTCGCCCTCTGCACGATCGCGTAATCGTGAAGCGTCTCGACCAGGAAACCAAAACTGCGTCCGGCCTGATCATCCCTGATGCCGCGGCAGAGAAGCCGGACCAAGGCGAAGTTCTCGCCGTTGGTAACGGTAAAGTGCAAGATAACGGCCAGCTCCGCCCTCTGGAAGTGAAAGTCGGCGATCGCGTGCTGTTCTCCAAGTATGGCGCTCAGACCGTCAAGATCGATGGCCAGGAACTGCTGGTGCTGCGCGAAGAAGAAATCCTCGCGATCGTCGCACTGTAATTTCTGACCCCACTCACGAACATTTCGGAGAAATAACAAATGGCAGCTAAAGAAGTAGTATTCGGCGACGCAGCGCGCGCCAAGATGGTCGAAGGCGTCAACATCCTCGCCAATGCAGTCAAAGTCACCCTGGGCCCGAAAGGCCGTAACGTCGTGCTCGAGCGCTCGTTCGGCGCGCCGACCGTCACCAAGGATGGTGTCTCGGTCGCCAAAGAAATCGAACTGAAAGACAAGCTGCAGAACATGGGCGCACAGATGGTCAAGGAAGTTGCTTCCAAGACCAGCGACAACGCCGGTGACGGCACCACCACCGCGACCGTGCTGGCACAAGCCATCGTTCGCGAAGGCATGAAGTTCGTTGCCGCCGGCATGAACCCGATGGACCTGAAGCGCGGCATCGACAAGGCAGTTGCTGCCACCGTCGAAGAACTGCGCAAGATCGCCAAGCCAACCACTACCACCAAAGAGATCGCACAAGTCGGCGCCATTTCGGCCAACTCGGAAACCTCGATCGGTGAGCGCATCGCTGAAGCGATGGAAAAAGTGGGCAAGGAAGGCGTCATCACCGTGGAAGACGGCAAGTCGCTGAACGACGAGCTGGACATCGTGGAAGGCATGCAGTTCGACCGCGGTTACCTGTCGCCGTACTTCATCAACAACCCGGACAAGCAAGTCGCTGTGCACGAAAACCCATTCGTCCTGCTGTGCGACAAGAAAATCTCGAACATCCGTGACCTGCTGCCGGTACTGGAACAAGTCGCGAAAGCTGGCCGTCCACTGGTCATCGTCGCCGAAGACATCGACGGCGAAGCGCTGGCGACCCTGGTCGTCAACAACATCCGCGGCATCCTGAAGACCGTCGCTGTCAAGGCCCCAGGCTTTGGCGACCGTCGCAAGGCCATGCTGGAAGACATCGCTGTCCTGACCGGCGGCCAGGTCATCGCTGAAGAAGTCGGCCTGACGCTCGAAAAGGTCACGCTCGAAGAGCTGGGCCAGGCCAAGCGCATCGAAGTCGGCAAGGAAAACACCATCATCATCGACGGCGCCGGCCAGGCTGAATCGATCGAAGGCCGCGTCAAGATGATCCGCGCCCAGATCGAAGAAGCAACCTCGGACTACGACCGCGAAAAACTGCAAGAGCGCGTGGCCAAGCTGGCCGGCGGTGTTGCCGTGATCCGCGTCGGTGCAGCTACCGAAGTCGAGATGAAAGAAAAGAAAGCACGCGTCGAAGATGCACTGCACGCTACCCGCGCTGCCGTGGAAGAAGGCATCGTTGCCGGCGGCGGCGTGGCCCTGCTGCGCGCTCGTGCCAACATCACCGTCAAGGGCGACAACCCTGACCAGGACGCTGGTATCAAGATCGTCCTGCGCGCAATGGAAGAGCCACTGCGCATGATCGTCCAGAACGCCGGCGAAGAGCCATCGGTCGTCGTTGCAGCAGTGTTGGCCGGCACCGGCAACTACGGCTACAACGCTGCAAACGGCACCTACGGCGACATGGTCGAAATGGGCGTGCTGGATCCAGCCAAGGTCACCCGTTCGGCACTGCAGAATGCAGCGTCGATCGCCGGCCTGATGCTGACCACCGATTGCATGGTGTCGGAACTGGCTGAAGACAAGCCAGCCGGTGGCATGGGCGGTATGGGCGGCATGGGCGGCATGGGTGGTATGGACGGCATGATGTAATTGCCGGGGCAGTCCGGGCGAAGCGCGCTGCAGGCTTCGCCCCAGCTACCCACGATAAAAAACCCGCGAGGTTCACACCTCGCGGGTTTTTTGTTGTCTGCGTTGTCTGCGTCTTTCAGCGGGCGCGCGGACCCTTGCGACGCAGCCACAGCAGCGCAGCCAGTGCGATACCGCCGAGCCACAGCGTGCCTGGCTCAGGCACTTCGGTCGGCACGACCGGTTCGACCACGGTGTCGCCCGGCGTGGTTGGCGTGGTTGGCGTGGTTGGCGTGGTTGGCGTCGCCGGTACAGTCGGGATACCTGGCGTACCAGGAGTATCCGGCGTACCAGGCGTACCAGGCGTACCAGGCGTACCAGGGGTCCCCGGCGTGTCGATACCGGTGCCTGGCGTCGGCGGGGACGGCGGCGTCTTCACCGGCAGTTCGGGCACGTCATTGCCGCCGCCGTCCGGCACGGGAACCGGGGGCGGGACCTCTTTGACGCCAGGGCGATCCGTGCCACCCGTGTCACCGGCGCCGACTGTCGGACTGACGCTTCCCGGCACCGTGCTTCCGCCACCATCCGTGGCCGGCGCTGGCACGTCATCGCGACCGCCGACAGGGCTGGCAGGGCCCAGCACGCCGCCAGCATAGATCGGCGTGCCATACCAGTTCGGCACGCCAGGTGGCTGACCCTGGCGGGACGGCGTCGGCATTGGCGTCGTATTTTCCGGCGTCAGCAGACCAGCGCCATTGGGAAAGCTGATGGCATTGTAGCGCTGCCCCCCTTCCTCGCTGGTGATCAGGTCGTCCATGCCCACGGGCAGCATGTTGCCTTCTTCACCAATCGCGCCAGCCGTATCGGAGAAGTTGCCGACAGCAACCACGGTATCGAGTTCGGCTTCGGTTGGTCCGTGGGGTTCGACCGGATACTGCGGCACGTCCGAGATGCGGTTGGCACAGCGGGCGCGGATCTCGTGCTCGCCGTCGGTCAGGAGCGTCTCGCCCTTTTCGAGCATGACCTTCTTCGAGGTCCAGTAGATTTGATCGTTCTTCCGGTACGACACATACACTGCGCGCGGGGCCGTCACCGTCACGGCGCGGGCATTGCCGACATTGAAGCTCGCGTAGTGCGCCGCCACGAGCCGGTCGGATCGCAAGATCTGCGCCAGTTCGACCTTGTCCGCCACGCCACCCGGCACGACCGAGTGCCGGTAAATGCGCCGTGCCGCAGCTGTCTGCTGCGCCGTTGGTGGCGTCGCGCTCAATGCATGCGCCGGTGCGCCAGCGACCGGGGTCGCGTTCGACGCTGGTCCGAACATCGACCAGCTGATCGATGGCGATGGCAGCACGACGCCGGCCACACCGGCGGCAACGCCCAGTACGGCAAGCGTCATCAGGCGTTTTTCGCGGTGGGAGCTTCGTTCGAGACGACGTTGGTAAGTAGCGCGGTTGTCCATGCGGTGTACTGACTGGTAGGAATGTTCCTACAGAATATCATTACTCACATCAACTAAATCAGATGCCAACATGAAACATATGCAGAGCGTGGCGAAAACCACGAAAGCATTTCCATGTGGAAATAATAACGTCCGTATGGAGGTTACAGACGGCGCATATTGCCGCTAAAACAAGCATGGTTTAGTATGGCCGTCTTATCTCCCGGAACCTGCCATGTCCCCTCGCACCGCCGCCTTCCCTACCCTGCGCACGACTCTTGCGACGCTTGCCTTGTGCTGCGCAGTTGCTGCCTGCCAGCGGGCCGAGCGGCCTGCGCCGCCGCCCGCCCCGGCGCCGGCCGCTCCTGTCGTCCAGGCACCTGTGCAGAGCAAGGAACAGGCAATGACCGCATTGCTGGCGTTACCGGAACTGAAGGCCTGGTCAGCGCAGATCGAACGTCGCACCGGCGGCAAGGCGCATGGCGCCGTGGTCGAGGACAACCCGGCGCCGCGCGAAGTGAACGGCAAGACGTACTACCAGCTGAGTTTTGTCGAGAACCGCGCGCAGGACGCGCGGCGCCACGAAAGCTTCCTGGTTGCGCAGGACGGCAGCGAAATCCTCGTCGACGATACCGAATCCGACACCCTCCTGAGCCTGCAGGAATGGCGCCGCACGATCGAGCGCGTCAATCTGAAGAGCGCAGATTAACTATCCAGGTGCGAGATCAGCAGCCGGCGCGGATCCTGCCCCGGCGCCGGTCCATGCTGGCCATCGACCGAGATCCCGACGGCCATGATGTCGATCAGCAGCAGTTGCAGGATGCGAGAAATCATCGACAGGAAGCTCGTGCTGTCTTCGGCGTGGTCGACCGCCAGGCACACGCTGGCCTTGCGCGCCAGCGGTGACTGGCTGTTGCTGATCGCGATGACGTCGGCGCCGGCCGCGCGCGCGATGTCCACCGCCTCCAGCAGTTCGGGCAGGCCGCCCGAATTCGATACCGCGATCACCACGTCGCCCGGCCCCAGCAATTCGGCGGCCAGCGTGAACAGGTGCGCGTCCCCATACAGCGCTGTAGGAATGCGGAAGCGGAAGAACTTGTGCTGGCCATCGAGCGCCACTGCGCGCGAATTGCCCATCGCATAGAACTCGACGCGCTTGGCGCGGCTGACCATCTCGATCGCGCGGTCCAGCGAGCGCACGTCGAGCTGGTCGCGAAAACGGAGGATCGCCGACACCGTGTTGTCGATCACCTTGGCCGACAGATCGTGCGTGCTGTCGCTCAGTCGCACCTGGCTGTGGCGCACGGGGATCGAACCGGTCAGGCTGCTGGCGAACTTGAGCTTGAAGTCGGCCAGACCCTGGAACCCCAGCGAGCGGCAAAACCGGATCACGGTCGGCTGGCTCACGTCGGCCAGGCGCGCGATTTCGGCAATCGGTTCATTGAGCACCATGCGCGGCTGGTCGATCACGAGACTGGCCACGCGCCCTTCGGCCGGCGAGAGCTCGTGGCGCAACTGCGTGATGCGCTCCATCAGCGTGTTGGCGCCGCTGCGTCCGCGCAGGTGTTCGGCCAGGATGGTGGCCACGCCATGGAAGGCGGGATTCGGGGTCGTGATCACCCAGGTCGGAATGTCGGCCAGATAATCCGAGAAACGGCCCTTGGCTTCGAAGCGCGCGCGAAACGGCGAGCTGGCAAACCACTCGCCCAGGCGCGGCACGATGCCCCCGCCGATGTACACGCCGCCAAAGGCGCCGAGCGTGACGGCCAGATTGGCCGCCGCGCCGCCCAGCATGCCGCAGAAGCACTCGAGCGTTTCCAGGCACAGCGCATCGTTCTGTT
Source organism: Telluria sp. LT2P80 (assembly GCF_059685955.1). NCBI lineage: Bacteria > Pseudomonadati > Pseudomonadota > Betaproteobacteria > Burkholderiales > Oxalobacteraceae > Telluria > Telluria sp. LT2P80. The sequence continues at coordinate 1,079,531 of NZ_JCASIO010000001.1, forward strand.
CGAGCGCGCCGGCCACGATCGTCGCGGCCGTGCGCGGCGCGGCGTCGACGCCATTGCGATCGGCCAGCGCGCGGTAGATCACTTCCATCCCGGGCCCGGAAATCAGGCGTTCGTTCGACACGTGCGGCCACTCGCGCCAGGCGTATTGCAGGATCGCGAATTCGCGCTCGTCGAACGGCGCAAAGTTCACGTGCCCGCCTTCGCTGCCCAGCGTGACGAAACCGTCGGCGGTCGGAATGCCGCCCGAGACGCCCAGACCTGTGCCCGGGCCCAGCACACCGATGACGGCGCCCGGCACCGCCTTGCCCGGGCCGACCTGCATCAGGTCATCGCGTGCGAAGTTGGGCAAGGCCGTGGCCAGCGCCGTGAAGTCATTGACGATCAACAGCGTGGCCAGGCCCAGCTCGCGCCGCACCGCATCGGTAGAAAACTCCCACGCGCGGTTGGTCATGCGCACGTAGTCGCCGCTGATCGGGTTGGCCACCGCAAAGGCGCCGTGGTGCAGCGTGACGTCCTGGTGGTCCAGCAGGTAATGGCGCAGCAGCGGCACGATGCCGGCGAAGTCGTCGCAGCGCAGCACCGCCACGTCGCGAAACACGCCCGGCGCGCATTGCAGCGCAAAGCGCGCATGCGTGGCGCCAATGTCCGCGAGCAGGCGCGGGCCATCGGCAAACGCCGTGCGCGCGAATTTCTCGGGCTGCGCGCCGGCCATCAGCGATTCGCCGCCAGCGTGCCGAACCAGGCGCCGAAAGGCGCCAGCGTGATGCGGCCCTGCTGCGCGCTGCCCTGCAGGCCATCGACCGGCATCTGCGCCACGCCGTCGGTTGCCGGCCAGTCGAAGCTCACTTCTTCGTTCGACAGGTTGAACGCGGCCAGCACGCTGTCATGCCCGGCCAGGTCGCGGCGCAGCGCCAGGACCGGCTCGGGCGCATCGAAGAACGCGATCTCGCCGCGCGTCAGTTGCGGCAGACTGCGGCGCAGGGCGATGAAGCGGCGCTGGAAGTTCAGCATCGAATCGTGGTCGCGGTCCTGCAGATCGACGGCGGCCTTGACGTGCGCGGCGTCCACAGGCAACCACGGCTGGCCGTCGGTAAAGCCCGCGTGCGGCGCATCGGCCACCCATGGCATTGGCGTGCGGCAGCCGTCACGGCCCTTGAACTCGGGCCAGAAGGTCTTGCCGTACGGGTCCTGCAGCAGTTCGTAGGGCACATCGGCTTCGGTCAGGCCGAGTTCATCGCCCTGGTACAGGCATGGCGTGCCCTTGAGCGAGAGCTGCATCGCCAGCACCAGCTTGGTGAAACCAGGCGCCGGGTCGACGCCGCCCCAGCGCGTGGCGACGCGGATCGCGTCGTGGTTACCGACCGACCACGACGCCCAGCCATCCTTGACGCGCTCGTTGAATTCCTCGACCTGGCGGCGCACATGCGCGGCCGTGAAGACCGGCGTGAGCAGATTGAAGCTGTACGCCATGTGCAGCTTGTTGCCGCCTTCGGTGTACTCGCTCATCTGGGCCAGTGCGTCGTCCGAGCTGATTTCGCCGATCGAGACGGCGCCGAATTCATTCAGTTGTGCGCGCACGCGCTCGAGGAACGCGATGTTCTCGGGCTGCGTCTTGTCGTACAGGTGCGCCTGCATGCCGTATGGGTTCACGTCCGTCACGGTCGACGTGTCGCGCACCAGCGCCGGCGGGTTGCTGCGCAGCTGGCGGTCGTGGAAGTGGAACACGCACGCATCCATGCGCACGCCGTCGACGCCGCGCTCGAGCCAGAAACGCTGCGCGTCCAGGTGCGCCTGCTGCACCAGCGGATTGTGGAAGTTCAGCTGCGGCTGGCTCACGAGGAAGTTGTGCAGGTAGTACTGCTTGCGGCGGGTGTCCCACTGCCACGACGAGCCGCCGAATACCGACAGCCAGTTGTTGGGCGGGTTGCCGTCCGGGAGCGGGTCGGCCCACACATACCAGTCCGACTTCGGATTGTCGCGGCTGGCGCGGCTTTCGACGAACCATTTGTGCGTCTCGGCCGTGTGCGACATGACCTGGTCGATCATGATCTTCAGGCCCAGGCTGTGCGCCTTGGCGACCATGCGATCGAAGTCGGCCAGGTCGCCGAACAGCGGATCGACGTCGCAATAGTCTTCGATGTCGTAGCCGAAATCGGCCATCGGCGACTTGAAGAACGGCGACAGCCAGACGATGTCCACGCCCAGGCTCGCGATGTAGTCGAGCTTTTCGGTCACACCGGCCAGGTCGCCGACCCCGTCACCGTTGGTGTCGAGGAAGCTGCGCGGGTACACCTGGTAGATGATGGCTTCGCGCCACCAGTTCGGGTTGTCGGTCGTCGAGATCTGGGTCATTGGCTGGTCCGGGCGGATGCGTGATGTGGAATTCTAGGCAATATACATCAGGCGACTCGTCTTGACAATTCCAGCCAGCCAGCCATAAATCCCATTTAGTCATTTAATTTCAATGACTTGAAGCGTTATAGGCGATTCTGCCGATTCTTCATCCGTACCTAAACTACGTATGCATGTTGCCACTTTGTTTCTAGTTTGTTTCACGACAATTTTTATGTTGCAAAGAGAGGCTTCCCCGTCATAGCATCGCGTCTGTTTGCCAATTCAAGGAAGCGGTTCGATGACATCTCTCGCAAAACCAGGCACCGGGCGCATGCCCCGGCAAATCCCCTACATCATTGCCAATGAGGGGTGCGAACGCTTCAGTTTCTACGGGATGCGCAACATCCTGACGCCGTTCCTGATCACGACCCTCTTGATGTTCTTGCCGGAAGACATGCGCACCGGCGAAGCCAAGCACGTGTTCCACACCTTCGTCATCGGTGTCTACTTCTTCCCGCTGCTGGGCGGCTGGCTGGCCGACCGCTACTTCGGCAAGTACAACACGGTGTTCTGGCTCAGTCTCGTGTATTGCCTCGGTCACGCCTGCCTGGCCATCTTTGAAGACAACGTCAACGGCTTCTACTTCGGCCTGTTCCTGATCGCGCTCGGCTCGGGCGGCATCAAGCCGCTGGTGGCCAGTTTTGTGGGCGACCAGTTCGACCACACCAACAAGGACAAGGCGAAAGTCGTCTTCGACGCCTTCTACTGGATCATCAATTTCGGCTCGTTCTTCGCGTCGCTCCTGATGCCGCTGCTGCTACGCGACTACGGTCCGGCCTGGGCCTTCGGCGTGCCCGGCATCCTGATGTTCATCGCGACCATGGTGTTCTGGAGCGGTAAAAAGAAGTACGTGCACGTGCCACCGGCACCGGCCAATCCGCACTCGTTCATGCGCGTGGCAAAAAGCGCGCTGCTGGCAAAGCAGCCTGGCCGTGGCCGTCCGGGCCTGAACCTGGCCTTGCTGGGTGCCGCCGGCGCCCTCGCGTCGCTGGCCATGGCCGCGCAATGGGGCTTCGTGATTGCTGCCTGTACCGCCCTGGTGCTGTTGATGGCCTTTGGCGGCATGGGCACCTCGATGCAGCTGGACCGCGCACGCGGCCTGCATCCGGACGACGCCGTGGACGGCGTGCGCGCCGTGCTGCGCATCCTGATCGTGTTCGCGCTCGTAACGCCGTTCTGGTCGCTGTTCGACCAGAAGGCCTCGACCTGGATCGTGCAGGCCAACACGATGACCACGCAGGTGAACCTGCTGGGCTGGACCTTCGACGTGATTCCGGCCCAGATGCAGGCCTTGAACCCCCTGCTCGTGATGCTGCTCATCCCGATCAACAACCTCGCCCTGTTCCCGCTGATGCGCAAGATGGGCGTCGAGCCTACACCCCTGCGCCGCATGACGGCCGGCATCGCACTGTCGGCTGCGGCCTGGATCGTCGTGGGCAATCTGCAGGTGGCGCTCGACGCCGGTGACGCCGTCTCGATCGCGTGGCAGATCGCGCCGTATGCGCTGCTCACGCTGGGTGAAGTGCTGGTCTCGGCGACGGGCCTCGAATTCGCATACAGCCAGGCGCCCGCCTCGATGAAAGGCGTGATCATGGCGCTGTGGTACCTGGCCGTCACGGTCGGCAACCTGTGGGTGCTGATCGTCAATGCCAGCGTCAAGAATGAAACGGTGATCGCGTATATCGAAGGCTCGGGCGTGGGGGTGATGGCGTTCCAGATGTACTTCTTCGCCGCGTTTGCGCTGCTGTCGGCGGCGGCGTTCGGGTGGTATGCGACGCGCTACCGCATGGTCGACCACTATCGCAGCAGCGTCGCGGGGTAAGCGGTCCATGAAACGTCACCTTGTCCTGCTGGCAGTATCGCTGTCCTCCAGCGCATATGCTGCTGTTCCTCTCGCCACCTGCGACAGCCCGGCTTTCCAGGAGGTGCTCAGCGCCTCCGCCACCAAGCTCGATGCGCGCGCCGTCTGGCTTGACCGCCGCCTGGTGCGCTGGCCCGGCGCATCTGGCGAGGGCGTGTATCGCCTCTACCACTCGCCTGTCGGCGGCATCCAGGCCACGGCCGGCAGCAAAGTCACCGGCAGCGCCGGTTCGATCGCGCTGGCTGTCTCGCGCGTCGCGGTGCCGCAAGCCGTCGCCACGCGCTTCAAATGGGTCGCCAGCGGCCCGACCCTGAGCGTGCAGGAAGCCGACCTGGCGCGCCTGCCTGCCCTGCACCGCGAACAGCTGGTGCTGGTCCACGAAAACCCTGACGGCACCGTGCGCGACGCAACGCGCGTGCAGGCGGCCGGCGCGCTCGACGACCTGTATGCGGCGGCTGAACGCATCCCGGACATGGGCGCGACGCCCACCGGCAGCAAGACCGATTTCAAGCTGTGGGCGCCAACCGCGCGCGATGTCGCGGTGTGCACGTATGACAGCGCAACGGGCCGCGCGAACGCCATGCTGCCGATGACGCTGGATGCACGCACCGGCGCCTGGGCTGCCAGCGTCCCGCGCGATTTGTCCGGTACCTATTACAAATACGCGGTCGACGTCGTCGCCGATGGCGCCGGGCTGGTACGCAATCTCGTGACCGATCCGTATTCGGTCAGCCTGAATGCGGACTCCAAACGCAGCTACATCGCCGACCTGGACGCGCCGCACCTGAAGCCCGCCGGCTGGGATGGCACGCAGCCACCGGCCACGGTCAAGGCGCAGACCGACATGGTCATCTACGAACTGCACGTGCGCGACTTTTCGCTGATCGACCAGACGGTGCCGCCGGCCAAACGCGGCAAGTACGGCGCGTTCGGCGAAGCCAATTCGAACGGCATGCGGCATCTGCGCGCGCTGGCACAGGCAGGCCTGACCGACATCCACCTGCTGCCCGTGTACGACATCGGCAGCATCCCCGAAGTGGCGTGCGCGCAGCCCGCCCCTGCCGGCGCGCCGGATGGCGAGAGCCAGCAGTCGCTGGTCGTCAAGACCGCCCACACCGACTGCTTCAACTGGGGCTACGACCCGCAGCACTTCAACGCCGTCGAAGGCAGTTACGCGAGCGACCCGCAGGACGGCGCGCGCCGCATCATCGAGTTCCGCCAGATGGTGATGGACCTGCACAAGGCCGGCCTGCGCGTGGGCACCGACGTCGTCTACAACCACACCTTCATCGCCGGCCAGGAAGAAAAATCGATCCTCGACCGCTTGGTGCCGGGCTACTACCATCGCCTGAACGCGGTCGGCGGCATCGAGGCATCGACCTGCTGCTTCAACACGGCGACCGAGAACACGATGATGGCCAAGCTGATGATCGACTCGTCGGTGTTGTGGACGCGCCAGTACAAGATCGATTCGTTCCGCTTCGACCTGATGGGCCACCAGCCGCGTGAGGCGATGGTGCGGCTGCAACAGGCCGTCGACGCGGCGGCGGGCCGCCACGTGCAGCTGATCGGCGAAGGCTGGAACTTCGGTGAAGTAGCCGACGGCGCGCGCTTCGTGCAGGCGTCGCAGCTGTCGCTGAACGGCACCGGCATCGGCACCTTCAGCGACCGCGCACGCGACGCCGTGCGCGGCGGCTCGCCCGGCGACTCGGGCGAGCCCGTGATCAGGCAGCAGGGCTATATCAATGGCCTGGTGTACGACGCGAACGCCCTTGGCGGCGATGCAAAGAAGGCTGACCTGCTGCGCGCAGCGGATTTGATCCGCGTCGGCCTGGCCGGCTCGGTGCGCACGTATCCGATGCAGGCGCACGATGGCCAGGTGCGCCAGTTGCAGGCCATGGTCTACGGCGGCAACCAGCCGGCCGGCTACGCGAGCGAGCCGGGTGAGGCGGTCAACTACGTCGAGAACCACGACAACCAGACGCTGTACGACATCAACGTGCTCAAGCTGCCGGTGGCAACGAGCAGCGCGGAGCGTGCGCGGGTCCAGGTGCTGGGGATGGCGATCAATGCATTCAGCCAGGGCGTGGCGTATTACCACGCCGGCATCGACACGCTGCGCTCGAAATCGCTGGACCGCAACAGCTTCAATTCGGGCGACTGGTTCAACCGCATCGACTGGACCTACCAGGACAACTTCTTCGGTACCGGCCTGCCGCCGGCGCCGGACAATGCCAAAGACTGGCCGCTGTTCAAGCCGTTGCTGGCCAATGCCGCGCTGAAGCCGGCGCCCGCCGACATCGCGTTCGCGCGCGACGCGTTCCGCGACCTGCTGCGCATCCGCGCCAGCAGCACGCTGCTGCGCCTGCGCACGGCCGACGACATCAACACGCGCCTGCGCTTCTTCAATACGGGGCCGCAGCAGGAGCCGACCGTGCTGGCTGCCTGGCTCGATGGCAAAGGCTATCCGGGGGCCGGCTTTGCCGGCATGGGTTACCTGGTGAACGTCGACAAGCGGGCGCACACGATCAAGGACGCCACGCTACGCGGCAAGCGCCTGAAGCTGCATCCGGTGCACAGCGCACCTGGCGCGGCCGACAAGCGCGCGCTGAAGGCGCGCTTCGACAGCGCCAGCGGCACCTTCACGGTGCCGCCGCGCACGGCGGTCGTATTCGTCGAGTAGGGTGAACGGCTACGCCGTCCACGCGGTGATCGCTGGCAGCGGGATCAGCCAGCGTGCTCCAGCACGGGCGCCGGCGCCGCCACCATCGCCAGCCGCGCAATCGCAAACGTGTTGCGCCCCTTGTCCTTGGCCTCATACAAGGCGCTGTCAGCCAGCTCGCTGATCGTCAGCGCCGTCACGCCCGGTGCGTCGGCCAGCGCAATGCCGATCGTCGCACTGACGGAAATCGGCTGGGAGCCGAGCATGAACGGCGCTTCCATCGCCTGCATGATCTTCTTGGCCACCAGCTCGACGTCGCGCGGCGAATTGACTTCGTCGAGCAGCACCGTGAATTCGTCGCCGGCCAGGCGCGCCACCATGTCGGAGCTGCGCACCACCTTGCGCACGCGCCGCGCAAATTCGACCAGCACCATGTCGCCCACCGCGTGGCCGTACGTATCGTTGATCCGCTTGAAGAAATCGATGTCGAGATAGAACAGGGCAAAGGCGCGCTCGCGTTGCGGCGCACGTTCGACGGCTCCCTGCAGCGCCAGCTCGAACTGGCGCCGGTTCGGGATGCCGGTCAGCGCATCGGTATGGGCCAGCGCGTGCAGGTTGCGTTCGTGCATGCGGGCGGCGGTGGCGTCGGTCGTCAGGATATACACGCCCACCACGTCGCCGTCGCGCAGATGCGGCAGGAAGGTCGAGTGGACGATGCGGATGTGCTTTTTGCGCACGATGTCATGCTCGCACTGCGACGCCTTGCCCAGCCAGGCATCGTCCAGCGCTTCCTTCTGCTGCAGGTAGAAGTCTTCGCCGAAGGCTTCGACCATGGTCTGGCCGACAATCTGGTCGGACGCCTTGCCGAGCCATGACTGGTGCACCGCATTGGCGAACATGTAGCGGTGATCCTGGTCGAGGTGCGCGATCAGGACCGGCAGGTTGTCGGTAATCGTGCGCAGGCGCTCTTCGCTGTCGGCCAGGCGGTCGCGCGATGCCTTCAGTTCGGTGATGTCCTTCATCGCCACCACGGCGCCGAGGGTCTTGCCCTGGGCGCTGCGCAGCGGCCGGCCACTGGCCAGCAGCGTATACGGCGCGCGGCCGGCCGGTGCGACGACCATGGCGCCGTCGCGCACGACTTCGCCCTTGAGCGCGCGCACCAGCGGCACGTCGTCCATCTCCATCGCGGTCTGGCCATCGCCGTGATACAGCGAGTAGAACTGCGGCCATTCCGATGGCGCGATCGCCTTCAGGTCGTGACCATGCAAGGCGCGCGCCGTGCGGTTGAACAGCGTCAGGTTGCCGACGGCGTCGCAGGCGACCACACCGACATCGATCGATTCGAGCACCGCGTCGAGCAGTTCCTGTTTTTCTTCCAGCTGCTGCTGCGTGCGGATGCGCTCCGAGATGTCGTTGACGAAGGCGCCGATATAACGCGCGCCGTTCCACTCGTGGGCCGCCACGGTCATCTGGATCGTGATCTGGCGCCCGCTCTGGGTCAGCGCCGGCAGTTCGACATTCTGGTTCAGGTACGGGCCGGCGCCGGTATCGAGCAGGCTGCGGATGTTCGCGTCATGCGCTTCGCGCTGCTGCGCCGGCATCACCAGCTCGGACAGCTGACGGCCGCGCGCGTACTCGCCCGACCAGCCGAAGATGCGCTCGGCCGACGTGTTCCACGCCACCACCACGCCGTTGCTGTCGGCGCCAATGAAGCCGCTGAACGACGAGTCGATGATCGTGCGGTTCCAGGCTTCGCTCTCGCGCAGCAGCGCTTCGGCCGCTTCGCGCTGCGTCACTTCGCGCGACAGTTGCCCGACCTTGTCTTCCAGTTCGGCGGTGCGCGCGACGATGCGCGCTTCCAGATCGGTATTGAGCGACTTGAGCGCCTGTTCGGCGAGCATGCGCGCGGTGACTGCCTTCAGGTGATTGATTTCGACCTCGACCAGCCCGGCCAGGTCGGCCAGCACCTGGCGCTGCTCCTGGTTCAGGCGGCGCGGCGCGCGGTCGATGATGCACAGCGTGCCCACGGCTTCGCCATCGCTGTAGACCGGCTGTCCGGCATAGAAGCGAATATGCGGCTCGCCGGTGACCAGCGGATTCTCGGCAAAGCGGGGATCCTGCGCCGCGTCCTCAATCACGAGCAGCGCGCGCGCCTGCACCGCGTGGCTGCAGAACGACAGCGAGCGCGGGGTTTCCGAGGCTTCCAGACCGTGATGCGATTTGAACCACTGGCGCTCGGCATCGATCAGCGACACCAGCGCAATCGGCACATCGAACGTCATGGCGGCCAGGCGGGTAAAGCGGTCGAAGCGGGTCTCGGCAGGGGTGTCGAGAATCTGCAGTTCGGCCAGCGCGGCAAGGCGGGCCTGTTCAATTAACATTTGGCTGACGATGATAAAACCTCTTCCATGGTCCGGAGCGGAGACGACAAGGCAGGACGGCCCTGTCGACACGGCCCCGGGGATTGGGGGAGCCACATGAAATGGTAGCATGCAGTGCCGTGCGGAAACTACACGTTCCGTCCCGTGCGTCGCGTGGCGTTGACGTTTTTTTGACAACTTTTAGCGATACATCGGTACAAAAGCATGCGCACAAGCCATGCGTGACCCGATGCAGCGCATTCTCGTCAGCGCGCGTGACATGCGCGTGACATGCGCTGTCAGATGTCCAGATGCGAGATCAGCAGCCGGCGTGCATCGATGTCGCCCTGGTGGTCCGGGCTGCCCTCCCCTTGCGTGCCAAGGGAAATCCCGACCGACATGATGTCGATGAGGAGCAGTTGCAGGATGCGCGAAATCATCGACAGGAAGCTCGTGCTGTCTTCGCTGTGGTCCACCGCGAGACAGACGCTGGCCTTCTTTGCCAGCGGCGAGCGGCTGGCCGTGATGGCGATGATGTCAGCGCCGCGTGCGCGTGCCGTGTCGACCGCCTCGAGCAGCTCGGGCAGCTGCCCGCCGGTGGAAATGGCGATCACGACGTCGCCCGGCCCCAGCAAACCGGCCGCGAGGTTCAGCAGGTGCGAATCGCCATACGACGCCGCCGGGATGCGGAAGCGGAAGAACTTGTGCTGGCCGTCGAGCGCCACCGCACGCGCATTGCCCAGCGCGTAGAACTCGACCCGGCGCGCGCGCCGCAGCAGTTCGATGGCGCGGTCGATCGCATGCACGTCGAGCGCATCGCGAAACTTCAGGATCGCGGAGACCGTGTTGTCGATCACCTTGGCCGACAGGTCATGCGTGCTGTCGGTCATGCGCACCTGGCTGTGGCGCACGGGGATGGTGCCGGTCAGGCTGCCGGCGAACTTGAGCTTGAATTCGGCCAGGCCCTGGAAGCCCAGCGAACGGCAGAAGCGGATCACGGTCGGCTGGCTCACGTCGGCCAGGCGCGCGATCTCGGCGATCGGCTCGGACAGCATCTTGCGCGGATGCTCGATCACGAGCGCGGCCACGCGCTGCTCGGCCGGCGAGAGCTCGTGCAGCAGTTGCTGCACACGGTCGGTGAGCGTGTTGGCGCCGCTGCGCCCGCGCAGGTGCTCGGACAGGATCGCCGAGACGCCGTACAGCGCCGGGTTGGGCGTCATGATGATGTAGGTCGGGATCTGGGCGATGTAGTCCCGGAAGCGCCCCTTGGCTTCGAAACGCGCACGGAACGGCGACTGCGCAAACCAGGCACCCATGCGCGGCACGATGCCGCCGCCGATGAACATGCCGCCAAACGCGCCCAGGGTCACGGCCAGATTCGCGGCCGCGCTGCCCAACATGCCGGCGAAGGTTTCCAGCACCTCGAGGCAGAGCGCATCGTGCGCATCGAGCGCCGCGCTGACGATGTCGGCGGTGCTGCGCGGCGACGCCGCGACGCCATTGCGCTCGGCCAGCGCGCGGTAGATCAATTCGATGCCGGGGCCGGAAATCAGGCGCTCGTTCGACACATGCTTCCACTCGCGCCACGCGTACTGCAGGATCGCGAACTCGCGCTCGTCGCTCGGTGCGAAGTTGACGTGCCCGCCCTCGCTGCCCAGCGTGACGAAACCGTCGATGGTCGGAATGACACCCGAAACGCCAAGGCCCGTGCCCGGTCCCAGCACGCCCGAGACGGCATGGGTCTGCGGCGCGCCGCCGCCGATCTGCAGCAGGTCCTTCGGCTGAAAACCCGGCAGCGCCATCGCCAGCGCGGTGAAGTCGTTGACAATCAACAGCGTCGACAGGCCCAGCGCGCGGCGCACGGCATCCGTCGAAAACTGCCAGTCGCGGTTGGTCATTCGGATGAAATCGCCGCTGATCGGATTGGCCAGCGCAAAGGCGGCATGGTGAATGCGCCCGCCCGGATGCTGTTCGAGATAAGCGTGCAGCAGCGGGATGATGCCGTCGAAGTCGTCGCACAACAGCACGGCAACCTGCCCCAGCACGCCGGGCGCGGTCTCGAGGCCCAGGCGCGCATGGGTGGCGCCGATGTCGGCCAGCAGGCGCGGGCCGTCGGCAAAGGCGGCGCGCGGTGGTTTGCTCTTCGGATCAGGGTCTTCTGTCATACCACAAGGATACCATTGACCGAATGACAAAAGAATGGCCGCTGATCAGCGCACGAGCCCCTTGAGCAGCGCCTTGTGGAACTGTACCGGGTCCTGCATCTGCGGCGCGTGCCCCATCTCGGGGAATGTCACCAGCACCGAGCCCGGGATTGCCTTGCGCGTGGTCTCGGCCAGCACCTTGTAGTTGCCCAGTGTCGGGCGCACGTCAGCGGGCGCCGCATCCTTGCCGATCGCGGTCGTGTCCTTCAAGCCCATGAGCAGGAAGGTCGGCGTTTTGATCAGAGGGAATTCGTGCACGACCGGCTGCGTGTAGATCATGTCGTAGATGAGCGCCGAGTTCCAGGCCACGAGCGCCTTGCCCTTGCCACGGTACATCCCGGCCAGCATCTGGACCCACACCTCATACTCCGGCTTCCACTGACCGTTGTAGTAGGTCGTGCGCTCGTACTCGCGCACGCGCTCGGCCGACAATTTCAGCTCGCGCTCATACCACTGATCGACACCCAGCGACGGCACGCCCAGGTTCTTCCAGTCTTCCAGGCCGATCGGGTTGATCATCACCAGCTGGTCCGTCAGTTCGGGATACATCAGCGCATAGCGCGTGGCCAGCATGCCGCCAGTCGAGTGACCGATGATGATCGCCTTCTTCACGCCGATGGAGGCCAGGAGCTTGCGCGTATTGTCGGCCAGTTGCTGGAACGTGTACTGGTAATGCTGCGGCTTGGTGGATTTGCAAAAGCCGATCTGATCGGGCACCACGACGCGGTAGCCGGCGTCGCCCAGTGCCTTGGTGGTGCCGGCCCAGGTCGCGCCGCAGAAGTTCTTGCCGTGCATGAGGACGACGGTGCGGCCATTCGGGCTGGCCGGCTTGACGTCCATATAGGTCATCTGCAGATCGACGCGCTGCGACGTGAAGCGGTATTGCTGCGTCGGTGCAGGATAGGCGAATTCTTCGAGTTCAGCGCCGTAGACTGGCGCGGCGGCCGATTGTGCCTGCGCCGGGGCCAGCGCGAGGACGAGACTCAGGCCCACGATGGCGCGGGCAATGTGCGTAAAGACGGGCATGGAGGTGGGCAGACTGGCAGCCGGAGAGTTAACAGAACGGCCAGTCTATCCCAGAACCCGGTCAGTCCTGCGCGATCAGCGCCACCTGTGCGGCGGTTGCGAACCGCACCTTGCCGTCCTTGACCACGGCGGTATTGCCGGTGTACCAGTCGCGCACCGTAGCGCCGTCGTTGAAGACGCCGCCCACCGAAATCGCCACCGGCTGCTGCGTCGACAGGCCCAGCGCGACGACCACGCGGTCGCTCACGCCATTCTGTTCCCACGTGCGCTTGAACGTGTACGGGCTCGAGCCGATCATCTGGTGCTTGCCGGCGCCGACGGCAGGATGTGCAGCGCGGAAGCGCCCCAGGCGCGCCCAATGCGCGCGGATATCGGCCACGCGGTGCAGGCCACGCTCGGCGTTCGCCGCCAGCTCGTCCCAGTTCATGAAGGTGCGCAGGTTGGCGTCGCCCTCGGCGCCATCGAACTTCAGGATGCGCGCCGTTTCGTCGCCGTAGTAGATCTGCGCCGCGCCAGGTGCCAGCAGCAGCTTGTTGGCCGACTCGAACGGCTGCTGGCGCAGCGGATCGAACGGGCTGCTGTCGTCGTGCGAGCTGATGTAGTTCAGCACCGAGAAGCCCTTCATCTCGCCGTGCAGGATAGTCGAGTATTCCGAGAACACCTGTTCGTACGGGCGCTTGGCGTCGCTGCGCAGACTGAAGCTGATCATGCTGTCGAAGCCCTGGTCCAGGTAGTCGACGAATTCGCCGCCGCCCAGATCGAACTTGCGCGCGTGCTTGATCTCGTAGTTGTAGACCTCGGACACCATCCAGAACGGCTTCTGGTCGATGCTCTTGGCCGGGTTGGCGCGCTTCCAGTCCGCCAGCGCCAGGCTCGCTTCTTTTTTAAGTTCTTTCCACAGGCCAGGCTCGGTGTGCTTGACGGTATCGGCGCGGAAGCCATCGATACCGAACTTGCGCACCCAGTCGGCATGCCATTTCATCAGGTAGTAACGCGGTGCGAGCGGGTAGCCGGTGCGCTTGAAGAAGGCGTCGAGCTCCTTCACCTCACGCTCGTAGCGCCCTTCCTTCTTCCACTTGGCCACCAGATGCGGCGGCAGGTCGACCGGCTTGTCGCTGCCGGTCAAGAAGTCCGGCAGGTTCGCCACCAGCGTGCAATCGACCGTCGTGCGCGCATCCTTGTAGGTGCACGTCGGGCCGGTGCGCACCCACGACGCCGGCCAGACTTTATCCTGCGGCGTGACGGGGCCGGTGTGGTTCATCACCACGTCGAACACGATGCGGATGCCCTTCGCGTGCGCCGTGTCGACCAGCGTGCGCAGCTCGTCCTCGGTGCCAAACGCAGCGTCGAGCGCCGTGAAGTCCTTGGCCCAGTAGCCGTGGAAGGCGTAGCTCTTGCCGGTGCCTTCATCGGTCGCGCCGTGGATCTGTTCGATCACGGGCGTCAGCCAGATCGCGTTCACGCCCAGGTCGGTGAAATACCCTTCCTTGATCTTGGCCGTGATGCCGGCGATGTCACCGCCCATGAAACCGCGCAGCGGCGCTGCATCGTCCTTGCGGCCATAGGCCTTGTCGTTGGCCGGGTTGCCGTTGTTGAAGCGGTCCGTCAGCAGGAAGTAGACGGTCGCGTTCTCCCAGACGAACGGCTTGGCGGCGGGCGCCGGGCCGGGCAACTGGGCGCTGGCAGAGGCCATCGCACCGAAGGCGAGCAGCATGGCGGAAGCAAGGACGGGTAGTTTCATGCGGGGTTCCTGTGTGGTGAAGAGGTCAGGTGACGACCGTGGGTTCGCTGCGGCCGGTGCGCTGGCGCAGATCGGACAGGCTGTCGGCCAGATCGATCAGGCCTTGCAGCGCGGCCTGCGTATCGAGGTTGTGGTGCGCCGGATCGGCTTCGTAGCGTTCGAGGTAGACACGCACGGTGGCGCCTTCGGTGCCGGTGCCGGACAGGCGGAACACGATGCGCGAGCCGTCCGCCATGATGATGCGGATGCCCTGCTTCGTGGACACCGAGCCGTCGACCGGGTCGGTATAGGCGAAATCGTCGGCCAGCGCAATCTGGTGGCCGGCCAGCGTCTGCCCTGCCAGCTCGGGCAGGCGCGCACGCAGCGCGTCCATCATGGCGCCGGCAGCGCCGGCATCCACGGCTTCGTAGTCGTGGCGCGAATAGTAATTGCGGCCGAAGCGGGCCCAGTGCGCCGCCAGCAACTGTTCGACCGTCTGGCCGCGCACGGCCAGCAGATTGAGCCAGAACAGCACGGCCCACACGCCGTCTTTTTCGCGGATGTGGAACGAGCCGGTGCCGTAGCTCTCTTCGCCGCACAGCGTGACGAGACCGGCGTCCATCAGGTTGCCGAAGTACTTCCAGCCGGTAGGCGTCTCGAAGCAGGCGATGCCCAGTGCTTCGGCCACGCGGTCGGCCGCCATCGACGTGGGCATCGAACGCGCGATGCCCTTGATGCCGCCCGCGTAACCCGGCGCCACGGTGGCGTTGGCGGCGATGATGGCCAGGCTGTCCGATGGCGTGACGGCGATGCCGCGCCCGACGATCATGTTGCGGTCGCCGTCGCCATCCGAGGCGGCGCCGAAGTCCGGCGCATCGGGCGCAGCCATCGCTGCGATCAGCTCGGCAGCGTTGACGGGATTCGGGTCAGGATGCCCGCCGCCGAAGTCTTCGCTCGGCACGCCATTGACGACGGTGCCGGCCGGTGCCCCGAGAATGCCTTCGAGGATCGTGGTCGCGTAGGGGCCGGCCACCGCGTGCATCGCGTCAAAGCGCATCCGGAAGCCGCTCGCAAACAGGCCGCGGATCGCGTCGAAATCGAACAGGCCTTTCATCAGCTCGGCGTAATCGGCCACCGGGTCGATCACCTCGATCACCATGTTCTCGAGACGCGTGGTGCCCAGCACATCCAGGTCGACGGCCGGTGCGTCGCTGGTGCGGTACTGCGTGATCGTCTGCGTGTACGCGAAGATGGCGTCGGTGATTTTCTCGGGCGCCGGGCCGCCATTGTCGATGTTGTACTTGATGCCGAAGTCGCCGTCCGGACCGCCCGGATTGTGACTGGCCGAGAGCACGATGCCGCCCTGGGCGCCGTGCTTGCGGATCACGCAGCTCACGGCCGGCGTGGACAGGATGCCGCCCTGCCCCACCAGCACGCGCTCGACGCCGTGCGCGGCCGCCATGCGCAGGATGATTTGAATCGCGTCGCGGTTGAAGTAACGGCCATCGCCGCCGACGACCAGGTGACGGCACGCGCCTTCGCCCAGCGTCAGGAAGATCGACTCGACGAAGTTTTCGAGGTAGCCGGGTTGCTGGAACTCGGTCACTTTCTTGCGCAGGCCCGATGTGCCGGGCCGCTGGCCGGCGAACGGGGTGGTCGCGACGGTCTGGATGGTCATGCTCTACTCCTGTCAATGTAAGCGTTCACAACACAGCCCGACAGAGCCGGACAATGTTGATAAAACGTTACGATACGACAGACGCCGGATTCAAGGCGCGCACACGCGCACCATGTACGCCTGACGTCACACGGCAGCGCGTACCGGCGCCGCCTTGTCCGTCACCAGCAGGGTCAGCAGCGCGGCGATGAGCATGCAGACGCCGCCCAGCACGAGCGTGAGCACGGCGTGGCCATCGAACAGGTGCTTGGTCACGAAACCCAGCAGCAGGCCGCTGACGATCTGCGGAATCACGACGAAGAAGTTGAACAGGCCCATGAAATAGCCCATGCGCTTGGCGGGCAGCGAGCCGGCCAGGATCGCGTACGGCATCGTCAGGATCGAGGCCCACGCGATGCCGATGCCGATCATCGGCACGACCAGCATGTTCTTGTCGGTGATGAGGAATACGCTGGCCAGGCTCAGGCCGCCGATGGTCAGGCATGTCGCATGGACGATCTTGCGGCTGGTCATGCGGGCGAACACGGGCAGGATGAAGGCAGCCAGCGCCGACACGCCGCTATAGACGGCGAACATGATGCCGACCCAGCTGCCGGCGTCCTGGTACGCAGTTGACTGGGCGTCGGTGGTGCCGTAGACGCTGTCGGCAATCGCGGTGCCGGTATAGATCCACATCGCGAACAGCGCGATCCAGGTGAAGAACTGCACGAACGCCAGTTGCACCATCGTGCGCGGCATCTTGGCAAAGCCCCCGAAGATCTCGGCGATGGCCACGCCGACGCTGCGCGAGGCGGCGCGCTCCTTGTTGAACGCTTCCATGTCGGGCGGCGGCAGCTCGTCGGCGGACACCACGGTCCAGGTCACCGCCAGGAAGAACACGAGGCCACCAGCGTAGAACGAGTAGCGCACGGTGTCGGGGATCACGCCGCCGATGACGGCATTCGACACGCCCATGCTTTCAAAGAAGGTCGGCAAGAGCGAGGCGATGACCGCACCGCAACCGATGAAGAACGTCTGCATCGCATAGCCGGCGGTTTGCTGCGACGGATCGAGCTTGTCGCCGACAAAGGCACGGAACGGCTCCATCGACACGTTGATCGCAGCGTCCATCATCCACAGCACGGCCACGGCCATCCACAGCGCAGTGGAATTGGGCATCAGGAACAGCGCAATGGCGGCCAGCACGGCGCCGATGAAGAAGAACGGCCGGCGGCGGCCCCACTTCGGGTGCCAGGTGTTGTCGCTCAGGTAACCGACGATCGGCTGAATCAGCAAGCCGGTAACGGGCGCAGCGAGCCAGTAGAGGGAAAAGTTTTCGGGGTCAGCGCCGAGCGTGGCGAAGATGCGGCTGGTATTCGCGTTCTGCAGTGCGAAGCCGAACTGGATGCCGAAGAAACCGAAGCTCATGTTCCACAGCTGCCAGAACGACAGGCGTGGTTTGAGCACGGTCGATTGCATATCCATGTGTGTCCCCAATCTGGCCCGACACGGGAGCGGGCGCTGTTATGTGAATGCGCGGCGCACTGGTAGTGCGCGCCGTTGATGCAGAGGCGTGCCGGAACAGACAACAATCCTGCCAGCGTATCTGTAGCAAAATAACATGGGGGTATCGGGGTGTCAATCGTGGAGATCTCATAGTGAGATGGGTGAGACACCTGCGGAACATGTCGGGTTTTGTAGTCAAACAACATGGGCAGTAACGCCTGTCATTCGACGTGCAGATGCAAAAACGTCGCTCCTGCTTGCGCGGGAACGACGTTTTTCAGCTTATGGAGAGACGATCAGTCCTTGCTGCCCTCGCCCTTGCGATGCGGCTTCTTGCCCGGCATCGGCTTGTCCGTCACGCGGCGGTCGGCGCCGCTTTTCGTGAACGGCTTCTTGGCGCCGGCGGCTGGCACGGCCGGCGTTTCGCCATCACGCGTGATCGACAGCTGGCGGCCGGCGACCCAGATCGACTTGAGCTGCGTGAACAGCTCGGCCGGCATGTCCGATGGCAGGTCGAGCGTCGAGTAATCGTCATAGATCTCGATGCGGCCGATCTGCTTCGACGGGATGTTCGCTTCGTTGGCGATCGCGCCGACGATATTGCCCGGCTTGGCGCCGTGGGCAAAGCCCACTTCGATGCGGAAGGTGGCCATGCCCGGCTCAGGGTCGCGCATGACGCGTTCTTTCTTGAAGCCCGGCTCGCGCGCAGGGCGCGCCGGACGCTCTTCCCAGTCGCCACGCGGCTCGCGTGGTGCACGTTCGTGGCTGCCGCCAAATTCGCGCTGCGATGGCATGCTTTCAGGACGCACGTCACGGTCAGGCTTGGTCAGCAGCAGCGGCTCGTCGCCACGTGCCATCTTGGCCAGGGCGGCGGCGATGTCGATCGCCGGCACGTTGTCGTCGCGCTCGACGTCTTCGATCAGGGCGCGGAAGACTTCGAGGTTGCCTTCGGCCAGCGTGGCGCGGATCTGGTCCTTGAAGCGCGTCATGCGCACTTCGTTGACGGCCTTGACGGTCGGCAGTTCGAGTGGCGACACCGGCTGGCGGGTCGTGCGCTCGATCAGCTTGAGCAGGCTGCGCTCACGCGGGGTGATGAACAGGATCGCTTCGCCGCTGCGGCCAGCGCGGCCCGTACGGCCAATGCGGTGGGTGTAGCTCTCAGGGTCCGACGGCACGTCGTAGTTGATGACGTGGCTGATGCGCTCGACGTCCAGGCCGCGCGCGGCAACGTCGGTCGCAACCAGAATGTCGATCTTGCCTTTCTTGAGGTTATCGATCGTGCGCTCGCGCTGCTGCTGGGCGATGTCGCCGTTGATGGCAGCGGCTGAGAAACCGCGTGCCTGCAGCTTGGTCGCCAGCTCTTCGGTGCCCAGCTTGGTGCGCGCGAAGATGATCATGCCGTCGAAGGCTTCGGCTTCGAGGATGCGGGTGAGCGCGTCGAGCTTGTGCATGCCGGCCACCAGCCAGTAACGCTGACGGATATTGTCGGCGGTGCCGGTCTTGGCGGCGACCGTGATCTCTTGCGGCTCGCGCAGGTAGGTCTTGGCGATGCGTTTGATCGCTGGCGGCATGGTGGCCGAAAACAGCGTGGTCTGGCGCGTGGCCGGGGTCTTTTGCAGGATCTGCTCGACGTCGTCGATAAAGCCCATGCGCAGCATTTCATCGGCCTCGTCCAGCACGAGGGTGGTCAGCTTCGACAGGTCGAGCGAGCCCTTCTGGATGTGATCGATGACGCGGCCTGGCGTGCCGACGACGACGTGCACGCCGCGGCGCAGCGACGACAGTTGCGGGCCGTAGCTCTGGCCGCCGTAGATCGGCAGCACGTGGAAGCCTTTGATGTGGGCGGCGTAGCTCTGGAATGCTTCGGCGACCTGGATCGCCAGTTCGCGCGTCGGCGCCAGCACCAGCGCTTGCGGCGCGGTCTGCTTGACGTCGATGTTCGACAGGATTGGCAGTGCGAAGGCAGCGGTTTTACCGGTACCGGTCTGCGCTTGTCCCAGCACGTCGCGCCCTTCCAGCAACAGGGGAATGGTGGCTGCCTGGATCGGCGACGGCGTTTCGTATCCGACGTCTTTCAATGCTTTCAGGACAGGCGCCGAAAGATTGAGGTCGGAAAACGATGGGATTGGGGTGTCTGACATAGAGGAAGTTGCTCTTATTAAGTAAGTACGAATGCGACAGTTTACACCGTTGCTTCGTTGGGGGCGCTAAATACAATGGACCGGGCGGCCGAAACCACAGAATCCGAACAATGAAAAATGCCCTTGCAGGCACACCTGCAAGGGCATTGGCGATCGCGACAGCGCCCCGTTGGGTGGCGCTACCTTCGCTTGATACCGGATTACAGCTTGTAGTTCAGGCCGAACAGCATCTGGCGGCCATACTTGGCATAGCCGCGCGGACGGTCTTCGGTACCAGCGTAGCTGCGGAAGGCGGTGTCGGTCAGGTTGTTGACCTGGAACAGCACGGACAGACCTTCGACTTGCTTGAAGTCATAACCCAATTGCAGGTCGACTACTTTATCAGCTTTTACGTAAGTCAGCTCGGTTGCACCACCAATTCCGCCGATTTCACCCACAAAATCGCTGCGATAACGCTGGCTGATACGTGCCGAGAAGCCATCTTTCTCGTAATACGCCGTGAAGTTGAACACGCGCTTGGACAGGCCTGGCAGCGGAATCGCGACATTGCCGAAGCGCTGGTCGAGAATCGAGATTTCGCTGTTGGTGAACGACGCGTTGGCGGTGATGCCGAAACCGTCGAGCATCGGGTGGATCATGTCCAGCGGGGTCGATGCCGCAAACTCCAGACCACGCAGGCTACCGCCCTCGCCGTTGCGCGGCTGGGTGATGGTGCCGATGTTGGTCAGGGCGCCCTGCAGGTTGAACTCCGAGAAGTCACGCGGCACGGTCACGCTGTAGATGTACGAGGACAGGTCCTTGTAGAAACCAGCGGCCGAGATATAGCCCTTGTTGCCGAAGTACTTTTCGTACGACAGGTCGACCTGCTTGGCGCGCCATGGATCGAGCTGCGCATTGCCGCCGTTACCGTATGGGGTGCCGGTGGTCTGGGCGGTCAGGCCCACTTCCAGCGCCGCGTTCAGCTGGTTCAGCTTGGCGCGGGCCAGCGTCTTGCCGGCGCCGAAGCGCAGGAATTGCTGGTCAGGCAGGCTCCATGCCAGGTTGATGCTTGGCAGGTAGTCGGTGTACTTCTTGCCGTCGGTCAGTGGCACCAGGTCGGCGAATGGCCAGGCGCGCAGCGTGTTCGCAGTCGAGCTCTGGTCGGTTTCGATGACTTGCATGCCGATATTGCCGCGCAGTGGCATCGACATCAGTTCGGTGTCGATGTTCAGCTTGGCGTAGCCGGTCTTGACCTTCTCTTCGATGGTCCAGTTCTTGGTCGCGCCCCATGGCACCAGCACGGCTGGCGTGAATGGGCCGAAGTTGTTGGCGAGCACGCCGTCGATGTCCCAGCTCAGGCTGTTCTGCAGGCCGTACAGCGCTTGCGAATCGTTCAGCACATTGGCGCCGAAGGTGCCGTTGCCGATCTTCGAGAAGCCCGTTTCCAGGTGCGCTTTTTCCTTTTCGCGCTTCGAGTAGTTAAAGC
Organism: Telluria sp. LT2P80; assembly: GCF_059685955.1. Classification (NCBI taxonomy): domain Bacteria; kingdom Pseudomonadati; phylum Pseudomonadota; class Betaproteobacteria; order Burkholderiales; family Oxalobacteraceae; genus Telluria; species Telluria sp. LT2P80. The sequence goes on from NZ_JCASIO010000001.1 coordinate 1,100,527, forward strand.
CCAGCTCCATGCTGCTGAAGTGCGCGTTGTCGAACTTGCGCTCGATGCTCGTGCGGAACGAGGTCATCTTGTCGGTCATGTTCGGGGCGTTGACATAGCCTTCGCCGAACTGGCCGCCGATGGCGATCTGCGACGGATCGTCGTAGGTGCCCGACAGGCCCAGCACTGGAATCGTGCCGCCGTTGTAGCTGTAGTTCAGCGTCTGGCGCGCAGCGCGGCCGGCATTGATCTCGATCAGCTGTTCCTTGTGATCAGCCTTCGAGCGGCTGATGTCGACGATGCCGACCCAGTCGCCCGTCGTGTAGCGGTTGTTCCAGCCGAAGGCGGTCAGCTTGTCGTCGCGCGTCAGGCGGTTGTTACGCACGACCGGATTGACGTTGTTGGCGGTGCCGCTGATCATCGTGCCATTCACGACGGTCGGGTTCGAGAAACGCACTTCGCCATCGTCCTTGAGCGGCATTTCGATGCCGCGGCGGATTTCTTCCTGGTCGAAACGCGAGTGGTAGACGTCGAAGGTCGAGCTGAAGTTGCGGTTAGGACGCCATTCGAGCACACCCATCAGGCCATCGCGCACCTGGTTGCCGGTGGTGGCGATCGACTTCATGCCCTTTGGCACTTTGACGGTCGAGCCTGGCACGACATTGGTGTCGTCCACCCAGTCCCACGTTTCGAACTGTTCGCCGACGTTCGGCTTGTCCTGGCGGGCGTAACCGATGGCCACGCCGAGCGTGCGGTTGGCGAACTGGTCGATGTACGACGCACTGACGCGGCTGCCGGTGTCCGGCGAGCCGGCGCTGATCTCGCCTTTCGAGTTCTTTTCGCCACGCACATTGACGGTAACGACGCGTTCGCGCAGCGACAGCGGCTTGATGGTTTGCAGGTCGACCGTGCCCGACAGGCCCTGGCCGATCACGGCAGCGTCGCCGGTTTTATACACGGTGACGGCGCTGATCAGTTCGGATGGGTACTGGTCATATTCGACGGTACGGTCCGAGCTGGTGGTGACTTGTTCGCGGCCGTTAAGCAGCGCGGTCGACAGGTCGCCCGAGGTGCCGCGGATGCTGATCGACTGGGCCTGGCCGTTGACGCGCTGCGCCGACAGACCTGGCAGGCGGGCCAGCGATTCGGCGATCGACACGTCCGGCAGCTTGCCGATGTCTTCCGACGAAATGGCTTCGACGATACCGGTCGATTCGCGCTTGACGGCAATCGCGTCTTCAATGGCGCGGCGGATACCGGTGACAGTCACGGTGGTGACCGGCGCATCGCTGATGGCGGTGTCAGTCGTCGTGGCGGTTTGCGCCTGCGCGCTGCCGGCCATGATGGTGACAAAGATGGCGCACCCGGCGGCCACTGGGCTCAGCTGGAACGCGGAACGCTTGTTGGCGAAAGTTTTCATGATCTCCTCAGAACGACGTAATTTCCCTAGAGCAGCTTTCGACCGCATGTTCGGGACTTTGTTATGACACGCCTCAACATCAACGCTCGGCGGGATTCTGTATTAAAACTAGATGCACTGTCAACGGGAGTTGGTTTCAAACGAACTCGGGTCATCCATTGACACGATATCCAATAAAAACAATGACTTATTAACTGATGAGCAGCTCACCTGTGGTTTTTAACGCGTGTAGTTGGGCTACAAACGCTCTAAAAAGCAACGGTTTATGCTTGATTGCACCGAATCGGTGCGCAGGATGTAGTAAAACATTCAGGCACTGAACGCCACGTTGTAACTTCACTACATGAATTTTGTATTTTTACAACAGACAAAAAAAATCCCCGACAGCCTGGAGGCTGTCGGGGATGTCTTGGCGCGAATCAGAGGCTGCTAGGCAGCCTCGCCGGTCATCAGAACTTGTAGTTGGCGCCGAACTGGTAGGTGCGGCCGTAGTCGACGCGACGGGTGATCGAATCGCTGCTGTTCGTGTACTCCTGGTACGGCGCGTTGTTCCAGTTGTTGGCCTGGGCAAATACCGACAAACCTTTGGCGAAGCCCGACTGGATTTCATACGACAGCTGGAAGTCCACGATCGTCTCGCCCTTCACAAACGTGTACTGCAGCGTGTCCGAGAAGTCCGGCGACTGGCCCAGGAAGTCTGAACGCTTGCGCGCTGCGGCGGCGATCTGGAAGCCGTACTTTTCGTAGTACACGCGCAGGTTGCTGACCTTGCGCGACAGGCCCGGCAGCGGGATCGATTGCGCCGAGGTCTGCACGTTGCCGAAGCCCAGGGCCGGAATGTCGATCGCCGAGCTGGTGAACGAGTGGTTGGCCATGATGCCGAAGCCGTCCAGCCAGTCGCTGACCATGTTCAGCGGAATGTTCACCGCCAGCTCGTAACCCTTGATGTTGCCGCCTTCGCCATTTTCAGGACGGTTCAGCACGCCAACGGTCGAGCCGGCGAAGTCGCCGGTGGTCGGCAGCGGCGTGGTCGAGGTCGTCCATGGCGCGAAGTCGTATTCCGACGGCGTGCGCAGGATGAACGTGTCGAGCTTCTTGTAGAACACGGCTGCGCTGACATAGCCCTTCTTCGCGAAGTACTTTTCGTACGACAGGTCGAACGCCTTGGCCTTGAACGGCTTGAGGCCCGGGTTACCGCCACCACCGCTGATGAACGGGTTGGTCACGCCGGTGTTCACGCCAAAGCCGATGCCGCCGCGCAGGTCGTCCAGGTTCGGACGCGACAGCACTTGCGCCAGACCCATGCGCAGCACCTGGTCGTTCTTCAGGTCGAACGACAGGTTCAGGCTTGGCAGCACGTCCCAGTAGCTGACGCTGTCGACGACACGCACGGCCGGGCACGCATCTGCCGTTTCGCCGGTGCAGTTGCCGCTGTTGTAGCCGCCGCCCGTCTGCTTCGTGTGCACGAATTGCGAGCCGACGTTACCGCGGTATTCGAAGCCGAACAGCTCGCCGTTCAGGTCGCCCATCAGGTAAGCGGTCTGGACCGTTTCCTTGACATCCCAGAACTTGGTCAGGATGTCGGCATTGACCTTCGTGGCCAGCTGGTACACGGTGCCGAGCGAGCCGGACGGATTCCACGTGGCGATCGGAAGGCCGGTAGTGCCGGCAACGCCGGTCCCCGTGCCCGGCATCGTCTGCGCGGCGAACTGGGCGCCGCCCAGGATCTCGAGACGGCCTTCTTCGCCGCTGCGCGCTTTTTCGCGGTCGGTGAAGTTGTAGCCAAACTGCACGGCCGACATCGGGCCCCACTCCACCGGACGCTTGGCGTTCAGGCGGATTGCCTTGAGCGTGTCTTCCACGTACGGCTGGGCCAGGTAACCGGCCTGCGGCAGGATGTTGGTGGCGGTGCCCGACCAGCCGTTCACGTCGGTCAGTTGCGCAACTGCGCGGTCCGAATAGTTCAGGCCCGTGCGCCAGGCGACGTCGGTGAAATTGCCGCCGTTAAAGCCCGTCCACGAGATCGTGTCCAGCGGATTTGCATTGCCCGGCAGGCCGGCAGTGGTTTCGTAACGCGCGCTCAGCTTGGTCGCTTTCGACCACGTGATGTCGGCACTGGTGCTCCAGTCGCCCAGCTTCAGTTCGTTCTTCCAGCCGACTGTCTTCAGGTCGTCTTCCGACGTCTCGACGTGGTTACGCACCACGCCCTTGTAGTTGGTCAGCGTGCCGCTGGTGGCGACACCGTTTTGCACGACGACGTTCTGCAGCACGCCGGCCGGGTCATACAAGCCCGACACGTTCGAGCCGACCGCGCCTTCGAAACCGCTGCGCTTCAGGCCCGTCTCGCCGGCCGAATAGAACAGGTCGAGGGTCGAGCGGAAATCGCGGTTCGGACGGAACTGCAGCGACATGAAGGCGCCGTCACGCTTGTGCGACGTCGATTCGGTGTCGGCGGTAAAGCCCAGCGGCACCAGCACGTTCTGGCCATTGAATGGCAGGGCTGCCGTGTTGCCGCCCCAGGCGTCGAACTTGCGCTGTTCGCCGCCGGTTTCGTCGTACGACGTGATGCCCAGCGCGATGCCGAACTTGCGGTCGGCGAACTGGTCGATGTACGAGAACGAGACGCGGTCGCCGCTGCCTTCTTCGGCAGTGCGCACGCCCAGGCGGCTGCGCTTGTAGTTGGCGGCAATGACGCGCTTGCCGAAGTCCAGCGGCTGCACGGTTTTCAGGTCGATCGTCGCGGCCAGGCCCTGACCGATGACGCTTGCGTCCGGCGTCTTGTAGATCACGACGCCGCCCATCAGCTCCGATGGGAACAGGTCGAATTCAGGATTGCGGGCATTGCCGGTCGAGGCCATTTCGCGGCCGTTGAGCAGCGTGCCATTGAAGCTTGGCGACAGGCCGCGCACCGAGATTTCCGATGCACGTCCCGAACCGCGGCTACGCTGGGCGGTCACGCCAGGCAGGCGCGCGATCGATTCGGCAACCGATGTGTCCGGCAACTTGCCGATATCTTCGGCCGAGATCGCTTCAACGATCGAATTCGAATTGCGCTTGATCGAGATGGCCGCTTCGATGCCGGTACGGATGCCGGTCACGGTCACTTTCGAGACGGCGCCGTTCGGGAACGCGGTGGGTGCGGCGGCCGGCGCTTCAGCCGGCGTCTGCACCGTGGCGGCAGCCACGGGCGTGTTCGGTGCGACGGGGGTGGCTTCTTCGCTGCCCGAGGCTTGCGCATACGCGTTACCTGCCAGGACCGACAGCAGCACGGCGCAACCGGCGGCGAACGGGTTCAACGGGAATGCAAAAGTGGCTGCAGTACGGCGACGGGCCTGGGTGGCCCGGGTAGCGGTGGCGTTCATGTGTCTCCTCGGTTTTTCTTAACTGCTGGTCACGACTCTGTACTAAAACTAGAGCCTGAACAGGGCAGCAATGTGTGGCGAGGATCATGGCATGCTTTGCACGACAACAACATTGTGCACGTTGTACTTGGGCTACACATTTGCGGTGTGTTCAGGCCCTCTATACGACTTTCGCACCGGATCTGAAGGCAATCTGAAGGTTGGGCCGTCCTGAGCCTATGTAGTCGGGGTGAAATCGAATCCGCTTCGCATGATTGTTGGGCCGCAGGGTTTATAGTAACCTTCCATCAACACAACAATAACCGGCCAAGCGTTCCACCGTCGACATGCTGACTCTGTAGTCCAACTACGTCAGCAGTATCACGACTGGCACCAGCCCCACTACTCATGAGACAACTCCTCGCCACCATCGTGCTCGGCAGCGCTTCGCTTGCCGCCTTCGCCCAGGCCCCCGCCATCGACCGCATGGAGCCGCCGTTCTGGTGGGCCGGCATGCATGACAACAAGGTTCAGCTGATGGTGCATGGCGAGGCAATTGGCGACCTGACGCCAACGCTGACCTACCCCGGCGCGCGCATTGCATCGGTCACGCGCACGCCGAACCGCAACTACCTGTTCATCGACCTCGTGCTCGACCCGAAGGTGGCGCCCGGCACGTTCGACATCACGTTCAGCGGCGCCGGCCGCACGACCACGCATGCCTACCGCCTGCTGGCGCGCGACCCGGGTTCCGCGACCCGCCAGGGCTTTTCCAGCAAGGACGCGATCTACCAGATCATGCCGGACCGCTTCGCCAATGGCGACCCGTCCAACGACAACGTCGCCGGCATGCTCGACAAGGCCGACCGCAAGGGCGGCCTTGGCCGCCACGGTGGCGACATCCAGGGCGCGATCAACCACCTCGATTACATCGCGGACATGGGTTTCACGCAGCTGTGGCCGACGCCGCTCATCGAGAACAATATGCCGGGCTACTCGTACCACGGCTATGCGGCCACGGACCTGTACAAGATCGACCCGCGCTACGGCAGTAACGAAGACTTCGTGCGCCTGTCGACCGAAGCGAAGAAGCGCGGCATCGGCATCATCCAGGACGTGGTGCTGTCGCACATCGGTTCGCACCACTGGTGGATGAAGGATGTACCGGCGCCGGACTGGATCAACTACAGCGACAAATTCGTCCCGACCCAGCACTACCACACGGCGGTGCAGGACCCGTACGGCTCGCAGGAAGACGCCGACAACTTCACCCGCGGCTGGTTCGTCAAGAGCATGCCCGACCTGAACCAGTCCAATCCGCTGCTGGCCAACTACATCATCCAGAACAACATCTGGTGGATCGAATACGCGAAGCTCTCGGGCCTGCGCATCGACACCTTCGGCTATTCGGACAGCGCGTTTTTGTCGGAGTACACGCGCCGCATCATGGCCGAATACCCGAACCTGAATCTGGTCGGCGAAGAGTGGAGCATCAAGGTGCCGGTCGTGGCGCGCTGGCAGCGCGGCAAGAACAACTTCGACGGTTACCGCGCCTACACGCCAAGCCTGATGGACTTCCCGGTGGCCGAGGCAATGCGCACCGCGCTGGCGGACAAGAAAGGCGGCAACGTGTTCTCGGATGTGTATGAGACGCTGTCGCTCGACTACCTGTATCCGGAGCCGGGCAACCTGGTGCTGTTTGCGGACAACCACGACATGTCGCGCATCTACAGCGTCGCCGGCGAAGACTTCGACAAGTACAAGATGGCGATGGTGTTCATGATGACGGCGCCGCGCATCCCGCAGTTCTACGTGGGTGACGAGCTGCTGTTTACCAGCCCGACGAAAGACCGCGACGACGCCAGCTACCGCATCCCGTTCCCGGGCGGCTGGGCCGGCGACAAGGTCAACGCCTTCACCGGCACGGGCCTGAAGGACAAGCCGCGCGCGGCGCAGGCCTTCGTGCGCAAGCTGACCAACTGGCGCAAGAGCCAGCCGGTGATCCACAGCGGCCGCATGATGCATTACGGGCCGCAGAACAATACCTACGTCTACTTCCGCTATAACGCGGACAAGAAGGTGCTGGTCGCGTTCAACAACAACGCAAAAGAAATGGCGCTCGATGTCGACCGCTTCCGCGAAATGCTCACGGGCGTGACCAGCGGCGTGGATGTCCTGACCGGCAAGACGTTCGACCTGCGCTCGAAGCTCACACTGCCTCCAGGTGCTTCCGTGATTCTGGAGCTGGAGGCAGCGCGATGATGCGCAGCGCCATCGCACTGGCCGCCCTCCTCGCCTGCGGCGGCGCCCATGCGCAGTTGGATGCCGCCTTGTTCGTGCGTGGTGCGTTCAATGGCTGGGGGACGGCCGATGCGCTGGCGCCCAAGGGCAAGGGGATCTACCAGGCCGACATCGCCGTCGCGCCGGGCAACCACGCTTTCAAACTCGGCAGCAGCGACTGGGCTGCCGAGTGGGTCATCGATCCGGACAAGAGCGTCAATGTGGCACCCGATACCGCGTACCAGCTCGAACGCCTGTCGGGGCCGGAGACGTTCCTGTTCGTGCGCACGTCCGGCACCTACCGCTTCACGCTGGACGCGAGCGATCCCGCCAAACCTGCGTTGAAGGTCACGCGTCTTCCCGATGCCGACCGTGCCAACGCGCCCGATCCGCACGCGGGCCACGCTGCGGTCGCTACGCAAGCCTGGCCAACGTGGGACGGCAAGACCGAGACGGTGCGCTACTCGACGCCCGATGCACAGGCGCTGCTACGCCAGTATGTCCAGTCGAGCACGATGAGCTTGCGCGATCCCGGTCCGCAACATGTCGCGTACGCCGAGCAGGAAGGCTTGCCGCGCGCCCGCACCGGCAACCTCGCCTTCGACGCGCTGTTCGCGCTGGCCGGCGCCGAGATGCGCCTCAATTCGGTCAGCCAGATCAAGGACGGTAACTACAACGGCGGCAACGCCATCGATTGTGAGTGCTTCTCCACCGGCGAGAAGTGGGCGTATGTGTGGACGCGCGACCTGTCGTATGCGGCCGACCTGGGCCTGGCCCTGCTCGACCCGCAGCGCGTGCGCAATTCGCTCGATTTCAAACTCTCTGGCTGGCGCGCCGGCGTCACGCCGGTGACGCAGATCCCTGCTACGGCGGGCGGCCTGCAGATCGTGCAGGACACAGGCAGTGGCGGCAGCTGGCCGGTCAGCACGGACCGCCTGACATGGGCCTTCGCGGCCGAGGAAACGCTGCGCACGCTGCCGCCTGCCGAGCGTGCGCCTTTTGCCAGCAAGGCTTTGATCGCGCTGTCGAACACACTCGAGATCGACCGCGTGGCAGCGTTCGACGCGGCCACGGGCCTGTACACGGGCGAAGAATCGTTCCTCGACTGGCGCGACCAGACTTACGCTGCGTGGATCCCGGGCGACCTGGCGTCGATGGCCAGCTCGAAGGCGCTGTCGACCAACGTCGTCATCTTCCAGGCGCTCAAGCTGGCGGCGCAACTGGCGCGCGAACGGCGCGATGCAGCAAAGGCCGCGCGCTACACGCGCTGGGCATCGGAGCTGAAACGCGCGATCAACAAGAAGCTGTGGCTGGCCGACGAAGGCATGTACAGCAGCCTCACCGCCGGCCACCTGGACGGCGCGCCGCTGCACAAGTTCGACTGGCTCGGTCAGGCGCTGGCGATTGTCAGCGGTGTGGCCGACGACAGGCAGACGGCGTCGATCCTGGCGCGCTATCCGCATGGCCCGATGGGCGCACCGGTCATCTGGCCGCAGCAGATCGGCGCGCCGGTGTACCACAACCGCGCCATTTGGCCCTTCGTCACCGCGTACGGCTTGCGCGCTGCGGTGCAGGGCAAGAACGCGGCGGTGGCCGATGCCGCCTACGCAACGCTGATGCGAGGCGCAGCGGTGAACCTGTCGAACATGGAAAACCTCGAGTGGTTGTCGGGCCAGCCTCTGCTGCTCGATGAAACCACGCCATCATTGAGCGGCCCCGTGATCAACTCGCGCCGCCAGTTATGGTCGGTCGGCGGGTATCTGGGCATGGTGATCGACAATGTATTTGGCGTGAGCGTGCAGGACGACGGCATTGCGCTGCGGCCGTTCGTGACCGCCAAACTGCGGCGCGAGACCTTTGGCGCGACCAACGAGATTGCCTTGCACGACCTGCGCCTGCACGGCAAGCGCATCGACGTGGTGCTGCGCCTGCCGCCAGTGGCCGAGGGCGACGGCTATCACCAGGTCGAGCGCATTCTGCTGAATGGCAAACAGGTCAAGGACACGCTGCGCACGGGTGATTTGCAAGCTGAAAATCGCATCGAGATCGTGCTGGGCAAACTGGTCGCCGGCGCGCAGGGCATCCGCCGCGTGCAGGCCAATCCGTATGACGAATCGTCCGTCACGTTCGGGCCGCGCGAACCGGTGATCGAGGCGCTGACGCGTGCATCGTCCGGGGCCGTAGGGCTGACGATCGGCGCGAACGGGAATGCGGCGGGCGTGACCTACCGTGTCTACCGCGACGGCAAGCTGGTGGCCGACAAGCTGCCGGCCGGTGCCTGGACCGACGACAAGGCCGGCGTGGCGTCGTGCTATGCGGTGGAGGCGCGCTTTGCCGACAGCGGCAATGTCAGTCACCACAGCCAGCCGCGCTGCATTGACGGGGTTGCTGGCACTGGCGTCGACATCGGCGTCACCGACCCCCGTGTGATGTCGAACCTGCCAAGCACCGCGCCGGATGCGCGCTTTTCACTACCCGCGATCCGCGACTGGGGCCGGCCACAAGACCGCTTTGCCGTGGACGGGATGCGCGTCGAACATGGAGGCGACTACCGGGTCCAGGTGCGCTATCACAATGGCGCGAACCAGGTGAATCTGGGGATCAGCGGCGGCGTGAAGTGGCTGGCGTTGAAAAACAGCGCTGGCAAGGTCGTGGCCCAAGGCGTGATCCAGCTGCCGCATGCGCCGCTGTTCAAGGGCGCGACGCCAACCGTGTATTCGACGCCGCTGGCCGCGCGCCTGCAGGCCGGCAGCTACCGCCTGGAGATGACGGACTTCTACAATATGAGCTATCTGGAGAGCAACCGCACCTTTACCGGTGCCGGTGGCGCTGAACCGGCGAACCGGTTCGACATCCATGGCGTGCGGCTGCTGCGGGTAAAGTAGACCGGCTGGCTCAGGCAGCGGCGTCGGGCGTGGCGTCGGCGGCCTGTGGCGGCGCCAGCAGCAGCTTGAGCCGCCCTTCCAGTACCCGGAACTCGAATGGCGTCGCCATCTTGCTGACTTCGCCATCAACGGCCACCTTCAGGCGCTTGCGCCCGTACAGCGACGGCGTGCGGACGGTCATGCGCTTGAACGAGAACGCCACGACGTCGTCGGCGTTGCCCAGCTTGCCGAGCGCACCGCGCACCAGCAGGCCCAGCAGACCGAGTTTACCCATCGGCTTGGGCGCCAGCGCTGCCAGCTGGCCATCCTCGACCGCATCGGTCAACTGTTCCATGCCGACCTGTTCCATCTGCAAGCGGTTGTTCCCCACGAACAGTGTCGTCGTGCGCAAGCGTTGTTCTTTGCCATCGAGCTCGAGCCGGATCTGCAGGTGGCGATGCGCGCGCAACGTCATCTTGATGGCCGACAGAAACGCGACCACCCGGCTGCGGCCGAACTCGCGCTTGTCGTGCTCGCGCTCTTCGAGCAGTGCCGGGTACAGGCCCACACTAGCATTGACCAGGAAGATCTTGTCGTTGAGCATGCCTACCTGCACCGGCTTGATCTTGCCGCGCAGCAGCGCGTGCACGGCCTCGGCCAGATCTTCGGGAATCCCGTGGGTGCGTCCGAAGTAGTTGAAGGTACCTTGCGGCAGCACGCCAAACGCACACCCGGCCAGCACCGCCTGGTGCGCGACCGTGTTGATGGTGCCATCGCCGCCAGCGGCCACCAGCACGCCACCGCTGGCGACGGCCTTGGCTGCCATGTCCTTGGCGATCTGTTCAATGCGCTCGGGCTCGTCCACCACTTCCAGATGGCACACGCGGCCGCCGGCGTCCATGACCTCGTTGATCGTGGAGATGCGCATTTCGGTTTCGGAATGACCCGATCCCGCGTTCAGAACAATGAAGAAAGGAGCGTCAGGTAGCAACTCGGTGGCTGGCATCGCAGGGTCGATTCGGTAAGAGTGGTTGATCGAGAATGCAGCCATCGTATCACCGGCGTTGACGCCGCTGGGTGCGTTACACAACGCTCACGTGCAGGGGCCAGGGCCCTGAGCGCAGGTTAGGAACCATGAGCGAATTTCATCGTTGAATGAGTTAACATCACTTTTATTCAATCGACTGGCTGGTCATAATCGACGGACCGGGCACACACAGGTGTGCTCTCAATCCCGGAGCAGCTGGCTATGATGAATGAAGATTTTACCTTTGCGATCAAGACCGTTCGGTTCGATGAACATTACCGCCCGGCCGATGGCACGCGGATCACGACCAATTTCGCGAACCTGGCCAGGGGAGAACATCGGCAGGACAATCTGCGCAAGGCCTTGAACATGATGGACGCGCGTTTCAACGCGCTGGCCCAGGCGGACAATCCCAGGGGCGATCGTTATGCCCTCGAACTCGATATCGTGTCGGTCGAGATGGCGTTGTCGGCCGAAGGCGGTGGTGATGCGTTCCCGCTGATCGAAATACTGAAAACCACGATCGTCGATCGCGAGACCAACCAGCGCATCGAAGGCATCGCGGGAAATAATTTTTCTTCGTACGTGCGCGATTATGACTTCAGCGTCCTGCTGTCGGATCACAACAAGGATCGACAGGATTTTGGCGTCCCGGATAACTTTGGCGACCTGCACGGAAAGCTGTTCCAGTGCTTCATTGCGTCGGCGGCGTACAAGGAACATTTCGGCAAGCCGCCGGTGATCTGCCTGAGTATTTCAACCAACAAGACGTACCACCGCGCCGACCATCAACATCCTGTATTGGGCGTGGAATACATCCAGGATGAACTCTCCCTGACCGACCAATACTTCGGCAAGATGGGATTGAAGGTGCGCTACTTCATGCCGCCCAATAGCGTTGCGCCACTGGCCTTCTATTTTGTCGGCGATCTGCTGGGCGACTACACCGATCTGGAATTGACAGGCACGGTCAGCACAATGGAGGCGTTCCAGAAGATCTACCGGCCCGAGATCTATAACGCCAATGCTTCGGCAGCGAAACACTTTCAGCCGAAATTGAAACACCAGGATTATTCACTGACGCAGATCGTGTACGACCGGGAAGAGCGCAGCCAGCTCGCCGTCAAGCAGGGGAAATTTGCTGAAGAACATTTCATCAAGCCATACCAGCCAATCCTCGAGCGCTGGGCAGCCAGCTACACCTTTTGACGATTCAACACGCAAAGCGATCTGACATGAAAAAATTATTGCCCACTTCAACCGCCGGCAGTCTGCCGAAACCCGCCTGGCTCGCAGAACCAGAAACCCTTTGGTCGCCCTGGAAATTGCAGAACGAGGAACTGGTCGAGGGCAAACAGGATGCACTTCGCCTGTCACTTGAAGACCAGCAGCAGACGGGCATCGATATCGTCAGCGATGGCGAGCAGACGCGCCAGCATTTCGTCACGACCTTCATCGAACACCTGAGCGGTGTCGATTTCGAAAAGCGCGAGACGGTCAGGATCCGCAATCGTTACGATGCCAGCGTCCCGACCGTGGTTGGCGCCGTCAGCCGCCCGAAGCCGGTATTCGTCGACGATGCCAAATTTTTGCGCCAGCAAACGAACAAGCCGATCAAATGGGCCCTGCCCGGCCCGATGACCATGATCGACACGCTCTACGACAGCCACTACAAAAGCCGTGAAAAGCTGGCCTGGGAATTCGCAACAATTCTGAACCAGGAAGCGCGCGAACTGGAAGCAGCCGGTGTCGACATCATCCAGTTCGACGAACCGGCGTTCAATGTGTTTTTCGATGAGGTCAATGACTGGGGCATCGCCACGCTGGAACGGGCAATCGAAGGCCTCAAATGCGAAACGGCGGTCCATATTTGCTATGGCTACGGCATCAAGGCCAATACAGACTGGAAAAAGACGCTGGGCTCGGAGTGGCGCCAATACGAATCCATCTTCCCGCAGCTGCAAAAATCGAACATCGATATCGTCTCGCTGGAATGCCACAACTCGCATGTCCCAATGGATCTGTTGGAACTCATTCGCGGCAAGAAGGTAATGGTTGGCGCAATTGACGTGGCCAGCAATGTTATCGAAACGCCGGAAGAAGTTGCCAATACCTTGCGCAAGGCGCTGAAGTTCGTCGACGCCGACAAGCTGTGCCCTTGCACCAATTGCGGAATGGCGCCGTTGTCGCGGCACGTCGCGAAAGCCAAACTGGCTGCACTGAACGCGGGCGCAGAGATCATTCGGCGGGAACTGTCAGCCTGATCCAGGTGACGTTGCAGGGCCATGCAGGCGGAATGTAGACAGTGCAATCCTACATTCGCGCCAGCTTCGGGACTATTCGTGCGCTGAAGGTAACTGCCTATCATGAGGCTATATTTCATGACGAGGAGACCAGCATGGCCATGCAAAATGAAGACAATGACGTCAAGGCACATCGTGATCAGCAGCGTATGGGTGACGGCACGGGCAACAACGACACCGCAGGCGAGCCGGCCGCAACTGAAGACGACCAGCAGGCAGCGATGCCGCCGAGTGAGACTGACGACGACCAGTACGACCAGGGGACCGTGAAGCGCGAGAGCTGAGCGTCGTTGTTCAAATGGTGGCGGCCCTGTGATTGCTACCCGGCTCCAATTGGATCAAGTGCTCCAATCGGGGTCAGGCCTGACATTCAGACACGAGCTCAACAATAGGCCTATCCCACAATCGCACAATCGGGGTCAGGTCTGACATTCAGACACGAGCCCAACAATAGGTCCATTCGTGATAGCCCTCGTGAAGGACCAAGATAGAGTCCGGGTCCAAATGTCAGACCTGACCCTCACATCTCGTCCTGTGCAATCGAAAAGGAGGCGCCGTCTGAAGACAAGGCTCGTCAATTTGTCGAACTTCTCAAGCAGGCGCACGAGCCGCGCGAACTGAGCGAGGACTACCTAGTCGAGCTACAAAACGTCACCATTACGAATCCGTTCGACAAGGCAGTATCGTTTCGCTACGAGCAGAACTGGCTTTCGGGTCCCAGCCGAGGCGCACCCTCGGTGACCTACCTGCCCCCAACCTCACGAGCTAGCGCTCCACTGTGAATGGTTGCTGAACAGGAAGTTCCGCCTCCGCAGCATCCGTCACCCGCCCGGCACGTCATCAGCCGTCGGCCAGTGATCCGGATCCTGCAGCAACTGGTACATCACGTACGCATCGATATAGCCCAGGCGCTTGTGGCGAAACGCCTTGGGCAGCGTGCCGACAATCGAAAACCCCAGCTTCTTCCACAGGCCGATGGCCGGCCCATTGGTACTGACCACATGGTTGAATTGCATCGCCAGATAACCGCGGCTACGCGCTTCAGTCAGGCTGTGCTGCCCCATCGCGCGGCCCACGCCCGCCCCCTGCGCCGCCGGGTTGACCATGTACGAGGCATTGGCCACGTGATGACCGCGCCCGACCTGGTTCGGCACCAGCCGGTACATCCCCAGCACCCGGCCGCCCGGGCTCACCGCGACAAAACTGCCAACGCCCTCGCCCAGCCAGTAGTGGTAACCGGCTTCGCGGGACGTCGCCGTGCTGAAGACATAGGTTTCACCCGCCTCGATATGGGCGCAAAAAATAGCCCAGATCGACTCGAAATCGGCTTCGAGCGCAGGGCGGATAACAAGGTCTTTCACAACAATCTACGGGAGTGCCAGGACAGGACGGTCCGCTATTTTGCCTGAAAATACACGAATTATCACGCGCTATATTGACAGTTTAGCCACGGCCGAGGCGGAAGTCGGCGCTGTCGGGCCGGCCCGGCAGATGCAGACGGCTGGCGGCCGCTGGCGCTTCGGCCACGACCTGTCCGCGCCGCAACACGAAGCGGCGCGGAGCGCGCAGGCGGATCGCTTCCACCGTCGAGCCGGCGTCGAGGATGACCAGATCGGCGTGACAGCCCGGCGCCAGGCCGTAGCCATCGAGCCCGAGGATGCGCGCGGGCGTCTCGGTGATGGCGGTGAAGCACGACTGCATCGCTTCGAGGCCCGTCATCTGCGCGACGTGCAGGCCCATGTGCGCTACCTCGAGCATGTCGCCCGAGCCCATCCCGTACCACGGATCGAGCACGCAATCGTGGCCGAAGGCGACGTCGACGCCCGCTGCCATCAGCTCGGGCACGCGCGTCATGCCGCGCCGCTTCGGGTAGGTGTCGTTGCGGCCTTGCAGCGTGATGTTGATGAGCGGATTGGCGATGGCCGCCACGCCGCTCTCGGCGATCAGCGGAATCAGCTTGCTCACATAATAATTGTCCATCGAATGCATCGATGTCAGGTGCGAGCCGGCCACCCTGCCCTGCATCCCCAGGCGCTGCGTTTCATAGGCCAGCGTTTCGATATGGCGCGACATCGGATCGTCGCTCTCGTCGCAGTGCATGTCCACGCGCAGGCCCCGCTCGGCCGCGAATTCGCACAGCAGCCTGACGGATTCGGCGCCCTGCGCCATCGTACGCTCGAAGTGGGGAATGCCGCCGACGACATCCACGCCCATGTCGATCGAGCGCTTCAGGTTCTCGAACGCATTGGCGCTGCGCAGCAGGCCGTCTTGCGGAAACGCGACCAGTTGCAGGTCGAGATACGGCGCAACGCGGCGCTTGACTTCCAGCAGCGCCTCGACCGCCAGCAGCCGGTCATCGCAGACGTCCACGTGGGTGCGGATCGCCAGCAGGCCACGCGCCACCGCCCAGTCGCAATAACGCAACGCGCGCTCGATCAGCGCATCCTGGCTCAGCTGCGGTTTCAGTTCGCCCCACAGCGCGATCCCTTCCAGCAATGTGCCGCTCTGGTTGACGCGCGGCAGGCCGTAGCTCAGCGTGGCATCCATATGGAAGTGCGCATCGACGAACGGCGGGCTGACCAGGTCGCCGGCTGCGTCGATTTCGCGCACGCCCCGCGCGGCCAGCTGCGGCGCCAGCGCCGCGATGCGGCCGTCCAGAATGCCGATGTCGATGCCGGTACGGCCATCGGGCAGCGTGGTGTTGCGGATCACGAGGTCCATGGTGACTCCATTGAGTGGTTGTCCGATTGTAGCAACTGTGGCACAACCGTATGGCAATGCTGCAACGCAATATCATCCGCGCCGAATAAGCGACCAACGTTCATTGCACCGGCCAACAATCGTGGGTACACTGACTTTATTGCAGCGCGCCATACTTGATAGATAGGAAACTTCATGACCTCACTCTCCGAGCAGTTGTCCGCAGCACCCAACAATTACCTGACTGCACCGATGAATGCCCAACTCACGGTGCTCAATGCACTGGCCACCCAGGCAATCGACAGCGCCAGCCGCATCACGGCGCTCAATCTGACCACGTCCCAGGAAGTCCTCGAGCGCTCGGCGCAGACAGCCCGCCAGCTGATCGGTGCACGCGATGCG
Organism: Telluria sp. LT2P80; assembly: GCF_059685955.1. Classification (NCBI taxonomy): domain Bacteria; kingdom Pseudomonadati; phylum Pseudomonadota; class Betaproteobacteria; order Burkholderiales; family Oxalobacteraceae; genus Telluria; species Telluria sp. LT2P80. Next base: position 1,116,843 of record NZ_JCASIO010000001.1, read on the forward strand.
CGTGACCTCGCCGTGCTGCGCAGCCATGCCGAAGAACAGGTCCACAGCCTGTTTGCGTACAGCCGCGAATTGCTCGGTATCGCTGTCGGCGCCCAGCCATTCCTGCTGCGCAGCGCAACGCCGGCACCGGCGCCGGTCGCCGAGATGGCACCGGTCACCGAGATGGCACCGGTCGCCGAGATGACGCAGGCCGTCGTCGATGCCGGCAAGGCCACCGCCGACACCGTGCAGGCAGTAGCCGAGCGCACGATCGATGCGGTTGCAGCGGCGCCAACGCCGGAACCCGTCGCCGTCGCCCCGGCGTCGGTTGCCGAAGCGCCCGAGCCGGACGCCGAAGCAGCGCCACAGGCAGAGGCGGCGCCCCAGCCTGCCCCGACGATCGAAGCCGTGGCCAGCATGCTGCAGGAACCAGCACCCGATGACGCCGCGCTCAATGTGCTGTCCAGCCCTGCGGCGGCCAAGCCCACCCCGATCGCCCAGGCTGCCGGCAACGGCGCCGTCCTGGCCGCAACGCCACCGGCGCCAGCGGCCGCGCCGATCGAGCGACGCGACCCGGACGCCCCTGCCACGGCGGCCACGCCACGCCGGCGCCGCAAGTAACGGGCACCTGACGCCACAGCCAGGACGGCAGTAGACAAGCGGCCACCACGGCCCCGCGCTGCGCCAACTAGGCAAAACGACTACACTAGCGGGCTCTGGCCCGCTTTTTTTTCGGGCGCAACCGCAAGGAATTCGAATGAGTTTGTCCAGGCTGATCGGCGGCTTCGTGCGCCGTCATTGGCAGTCCTATGCCTCGTCGGCCGTGATGCTCGTCGGCGTCGCGATCTGCACGGTTCTCATCCCCCGCAAGGTCGGCGCACTGGTCGACGCACTCGCCAACAACCGCCTCGGCGAGCAGGACCTCCTGCTCGGCATCGCCCAGGTTCTCGGTCTGGGCGTGGCCATCTACGTGCTGCGCGTGTGCTGGCGCATCCGCCTGTATTCGGCGGCCTACCAGCTCGGTGTCGAGCTGCGCACGCGCCTGTACGCGCGCCTGGCCGCGCAAGGCCCCGCCTTCTACCAGCGCCAGCGCACCGGCGACCTGATGGCGCTGGCCACCAACGATATCGACGCCATCGAGATGGCCGCCGGCGAAGCCCTGCTGGCCGCGTTCGACGGCACGCTCACGCTGGTGATGGTCCTCGGGATCATGACGCTGGGCGTGGACTGGCGCCTGGCACTGGTCGCGCTGCTGCCGTTCCCGCTGATGGGACTCGCGTTCTGGTACATCTCGACCCATATCCAGAAGGCCGAGGGGGATGCGCTCAAGGGTTTCTCGAAGCTGAACGACCATGTGCAGGAGTCGCTGTCGGGCGTGCGCACGCTGCGCGCCCTGGGCCTCGAAGCGCGCAGCAGCACTCAGTTTGGCGTGCTGACCGCCAACGCGGCCGAGGCCAGCCTCACCGCGCAGAAATGGGAAGCGGCCTACGAGCCGGCCGTTGGCCTGGCGCTGACTGCCGCCACCGGCCTGACGCTGGGCCTGGGCGGCTATCTCGTCTGGCAGAACGAGCTGACGGTCGGCGCGCTGACCAGCTTCACGATGTACCTGGGCCAGCTGATCTGGCCCATGTTCGCCGCCGGCTGGGTGGTCACCCTGATCGAACGGGGCCGCGCCGGCATGGCGCGCCTGCAGCCGCTGCTCGAGGCGCCGCTGTCGGTCGAAGACGCCGGCACCATCGACCAGGTGGGCCAGGGCCCGCTGGTGCTCGAAGGCGTCACGTTCACGTATGGCGTGAACGGCGCCGGCCAAGACGGCGCGGCCGCTGACGACACGGCGCAGGCCCCCGCATTGAACGGCGTATCCGTCACGCTCGAACCCGGCCAGACGCTGGGTCTCGTCGGCCCGACCGGCTCCGGCAAATCGACGCTGCTGCGCGTGTTGCTGCGCCAGGCGACGCCGCAACAGGGCCAGGTGCGCTGGGCCGGGCAGCCGCTCGACGCCTATCGCCTGAGCGCCCTGCGCAGCGCCACCAGCTGGGTGCCGCAAGAGTCATTTTTGTTCTCGTCCACGATTGCCGAGAACATCGCGCTGGCCCGGCCTGACGCCACGCGCGCCGAGATCGAAGACGCGGCGCGCATGGCGGCCATCCACGACGACATCCTGCGCTTCCCGTATGGCTACGACACGCCGGTCGGCGAAAAAGGCATCACGCTCTCGGGCGGCCAGCGCCAGCGCGTGGCGATTGCCCGTGCGCTGCTGGCCGACAATCCGCTGCTGCTGCTCGACGACGCGCTGTCGGCAGTGGACACCGGCACCGAAACACGCATCCTCGAACACCTGGCCGAACTGCGCCGTGCGCGGCCCGAGCGCGCCGCCATCATCGCCAGCCACCGCCTGTCGGCCGTGGTCGGGGCCGATCACATCGTGGTGCTGCGCGCCGGGCGCGTGATCGAAGCCGGCACGCACGACGAACTCTTGCTGCTGGACGGCTGGTACGCCAGCCAGTGGCGCTATCAACAACTGGAGGCCAGCCTTGACGCAACCTGAAGCAACGCTGGACACGGCCGACGCATCCACCACCACGCCGCCGCCCACGACCGATAACAGCCTGGAACGAGGCGTCATGCGCGACCAGGCCAAACTGGCCACGCGCCTGCTGCGCCGCGCCGCCGCGCCCGAACAGCGCCACCTGATCATCGCCACGCTGTGGCTGATCCTGGCGGCGGCCTTCGAAGTGGTCGGCCCGCTGCTGGGCAAGGCGCTGATCGACGACCACCTGCTCCCGCGCAATCTCGACTGGCCGCAGATGGCCCTGCTCCTGGGCGGCCTGGTGGTCACCGGCTGGGTGTCGAGCTGGGTGCGCTACCTGCAGCTGATCCGCCTGTCCGGCGTGGCGATGCGCTCGGTGCAGCGCCTGCGCGAATGGGTCTATGGCCATGTGCTGCGCCTGCCGATGGCCTTCTTCGACCGCGCCATCACCGGTCAGCTTGTCAGCCGCGTGACCAACGACACCGAGGCCGTCAAGACGCTCTACATCCAGGTTTTGTACGTCATGCTCGATAACTCGATCGTCCTGATTGGCACGATGGTCGCGATGGCCTGGCTCGACTGGCGCCTGATGCTGATCGTGCTGTTGCTGGTGCCGGCGGTGGTCGGCATCGTCTGGCTGTATCAGCGCCTGTCGGCGCCGGCCGTTACCCGTGCGCGCGCCCTGCGCAGCGACATCAATGCGCAGATGGCCGAGTCGATCGGCGGCATGACCGTCCTGCAGGCCAGCAATGCCGAACTGCGCTTCGGCGAACGCTTCCTGGTCACCAACCGCACCCACTACACGGCGCGCCTGGCCGAACTGCGCGCCAACGCCTTCCTGCTGCGCCCTGCGCTTGACCTGCTCAACGTGGCGCTGCTGGCGCTGGTGATCTTCGCCTTTGGCCAGCGCGAGATCGGCGCGGTCGAAGTGGGCGTGCTGTATGCGTTCGTCAGCTACATCGCGCGCGTGGTCGAGCCGCTCATCCAGATCACGATGCAGTTCAGCGGCCTGCAGCAGGCGGTGGTCGCGGCCGCGCGCGTAAACACGCTGCTCGACGAAGCCGGCGCGCCCGAACACGACGTGGACCGCATCCATGGCCAGAACGCGTTCTCGCCCGATGCTCCGGCAGTCAGTGTGCGTAACGTCGAATTTGCGTACGTGCCCGGCCAGCCGGTGCTGCACGACCTGTCGCTGGACGTCCCGCAAGGCGCGTTCTTCGGCATCGTCGGCCACACGGGCAGCGGCAAGTCGACGCTGCTGTCGCTGCTGCTGCGCTACTACGTCGTCGAACAGGGCAGCATCGACATCGGCGGCGTGCCGCTGGCGAAGATCGGCAACGAGCGCTTTCGCAACGAAGTGGGCCTGGTGCCGCAAGACCCGTTCATCCTGGCTGCCAGCGCGCGCGAAAACATCGACATGGGCCGCGGCCTGCCGCTCGAACGCCTGATGGATGCAGCGCGCGCGGCGCATGCGCACGATTTCATCAGCGCGCTCGAACAGGGTTACGACACGCAGCTGGGCGAAGGCGGCTCGCGCCTGTCGTCGGGCCAGAAGCAGCTGATCGCGATTGCCCGCGCACTGGCGGGCGAGCCGCGCATCCTGCTGCTCGACGAAGCGACGTCGCGCATCGACAGCGCCACCGAACAGGTGGTGCAACAGGCACTCGAAGAACTGCGCGGCAAGGTGACCATCATCGCCATCGCGCACCGCCTGTCGACGATCCGCGACGCTGACCGCATCATCGTGCTCAACCACGGCAAGATCACCGAGGCCGGGCCGCACGAAGAACTGATGCGCATCGAGGGCGGCCTGTACCAGCGCCTGTATCTGCTGCAGCAGATCGCGCTGTAGGGTATTCGCGGCGGGCCAGGCTCAGGGCCGGCTCAGGGCCGGCTCCAGTTGACGCAGCCGCCTGGCGCGCCCGCCCCGCTCACCAGCAGCGCGCCGTGCCGGTACAGGGTCAGGTGGTGCCGGGCCGGGATGGCCATCACGACCACGCCCATCGCGCGGTCGCTCCAGACCAGGCGCCCGTCGACGGCGTCGAGCGCGGCGAACACCTCGCGCGGTCCGGCGCCCGGATGAAACACGACCGTGGTGAGGTTCTGGCCGGGCGGCGGCACGAGCGCCCAGCCACCGAGGGCCGCGCTGCCGGCAGCCAGCAGCACCAGGCCGGCCACCGAGCCGCGCGCGCCGGTGCCACCAGCGCCCGGCCGACGCAGCCAGCGCAGGCCCAGCAACAGCGGCGCGATGCCGAACACGACCAGCCAGGCCAGGTCCCACAGCAGCGGATCGGGACTGTCGACGCGGATGCGGTGGATGCCCAGCAGCCAGTGCGACAGCAGCGCATCGATCGCGTGCCAGGATCCGAAGCCGGCCAGCATGGCGCCCGCCAGCGGCCGGCCCCAGTGCACCGCACCGCGCCGCTGCGCGCGCCACAGGCCCGCCAGGCCCACGAGCGCGACCACGTACATCAGCAGGTGGAAGTAACCATCCCACAGCACCTGCAGGCGCAGGTCGTCCATCCCGGGCACGAGGCTGAACAGATGGTGCCATTGCAGGATCTGGTGCAGCAGGATACCGTCGAAAAAACCGCCCAGGGCAAAGCCCAGTGCTACGCCCCACCTGACCCACGGTGATGTCCACATGGCTGACCTCTGTCCGGATAATTGTCCGGCCAGTATAGGTCGATGGTCCGACGGCGCACGCACGCTTGCCTGCGCCGCGTGAGACACTTGGAAACGATGCCGCTGTGTCATTTTTGTGACATTTCACGACAAACTGAATTTCTTGTTTGCAACAGCAATATAATATTCCAAACCAACTTCCGCCGGCTTCCCCGGTGCGACGAAACCACGGCATGTTCGCTATCCTGCATCGCGCCTTGTCGCGCTCCCGATTCAACGCCGTGGCCTTGTCACTGTGCGTTGCGTCGGCCTGCGCGCTCGCCGGTGACGGCCCGGCGCTCGACACGCGCCTGGCCGAGATCCGCGAAGTCAACCGCATCGTCCCCGAACGCGCCCTGCCGATGCTCGAAGCCATCGAGGACCAGGCGCGCGTGGCACCGCTGCCGCAGCGGATCGAATTCCTGAACCAGCTGGCCGCCGCCCGCCACGGGATGGGCCAGCATGCGCAGGCAGTCGCGCTGGCCAACGAGCTCATTGTCCTGGGCCGCCAGCACGATCACACCGGCGCACTGGCCAAGGGCCTTTTGATGCAGGGGTACGCTGCGTTCGCGCAGCACCGCCCGGGTGAATCCCACCGCCTGATCTGGGAGGCCGAGAAACTGGCCAACACGACGAACGATATCGACCTGCGCGTGCGCGCCGCGATTTCGTCGGGTGAATCGTATGCCGAGGAAGGCAATCTGCCGCGCGCCCTGCAGGGCCTGCAGGGCGCTGCCGCACTGGCGCGTTCAAACGGCGATCCGGTCCATATCGTGATGGCGCTGTATTCCCTGGCGCGCCTGTACACCCAGATGCGCGAACCCGAAAAAGGTTTCGACGTGCTCGACGAGGCCTATGCCGCCGCAGCCAGCGCCAACTCGCCCGGACGTACGGCGCTGCTCAAGCGGATCGAGTATGGCCTAGCGATCGATACCGGCCAGAACGAGCGCGCCCTGCGCGCGCTGCAGGAAGGCCTCGCGCTCGAGCGCAAGATCGGCGCGACCAATCGCATCGCCGGCACCCTGGTCAACCTGTCGGACTGGTATCTCAAGATGGGCGACTACCGCAACGCCGTCGTCTATGCGCAGCAGGCAATCGACGCGCTGAAACCCCTGAACGATCGCCGGCTCGACGCGATCGCGCACCTGAACCTGGGCCAGGCCTTCCTGGCCACCGGCCGCCTCGTCGAGGGCAAGCGCCATATCGAGGTCGGTATCGCCGGCTATGAAGAAATTGGCGACAAGCCCGAACTGCAAACCGCGCTGGTGGAATACGGCCTGGCGCTCGAGCGCGTGGGCGACATGCCAGGGGCACTCAAGGCCTATCACCGCGAGCGCACGCTGTCGAACGAACTGTTTGAAAAGCGCCGCCAGCAGGCCATGCTCGAGCTGCAAGAGAAGTACGAGGCCGAACGCAAGCAGCGCCAGATCGAACTGCTGCGCAGCGAAAACACGATCAAATCGGCCGAGATCGACAACCGCCGCCTGCAGCAGCGTGTCTGGTGGCTGGTGCTCGTCGTGATCGCACTGGCGGCGATCGTGGTGGGTCTGTTGTACCGCAAGGTGCGCCATGCGAACGCACAGCTGCACGCGAAGAACTGGGAACTGAAACAGCAGAGCGTGCGCGATCCGCTCACGGGCCTGTACAACCGCCGTCACTTCCTGGAGTACATGCGCGCGCTGCCCCCATCGACGCCGTCAGCGGCCGGGACGGACGGCGTCGGCGCGCTGTTCCTGCTCGACGTCGACCACTTCAAGCATATCAACGACACCCACGGCCACGCGGCCGGCGACACAGTGCTGACCACGATCTCGGCCAGCCTGGCCGAGATCCTGCGCGAGACCGACATGATCGTGCGCTGGGGCGGCGAAGAGTTCCTGGCTTTCCTGCCATCGGTGCCGCGCCATCGGATGGATGAAGTGGCCGCGCGCATCCTGGGCGGCATCAACGCCACCGTCATCGACCATGCCGGCGTGGAGATTGCAGTGACCGTGTCGATCGGTTTCGCGCCGTTCCCGCTTGCCATCGGCAAGCAGGCCATGGCCTGGGAACGCGTGGTCAACCTGGTGGACATGGCCCTGTACATGGCCAAGTCGCATGGCCGCAACCGTGCTTACGGCGTGCGCGGTTTCGCCGATGGCGAGCGTGTGAACCTGGATGTGGTCGAGCAGAACCTGGAGCACGCCTGGCGCTCGGGCCAGGTCGACATGGCCATCGTGTACGGCGATCCGGACATGCTGCGGGCCGCCAGCGCCTAGCGCCTGCCGGCAGGGCAGGCGCTCAGTCGTCTTCCTTGTCCTTGCCAGCGTTTTCCTGGATCTCCTGGCCGGCCCGCTCCACCGATTTGCCCATCGCTTCGCCGGCACGTTCGACCGACCGGCCCACTTCTTCGGTGGCGCGCTCCAGGCCACGGCTGGCTTCCTTTGTCGCATTGCCCACCTTGTCGCGCGCATCCTCGACGGCGTCGTCGGCGCGGGCGATTTCATCCTTGACCGAATCGGTCACCCCGGCGGTGGCCTGATCGAGCGCCTTGCCGATGCGTTCGGCCGGGCCATTGCCTTCGTCGTCGCGCGCGCAGCCGGCCAGCGCCAGCAGCATTGCCGACACCAGCAGCGTATTCGTCATCGTCGCGTTCATGCTGTGCTCCTTGATTTCAACGCGTTCGATGATACACAAGGCGTGGCGGCCTCGCTGTCCTTACAGGTTCAGCGCGAAGGATCTGCCAGCGGATGGTCGCGCCGGCCGGCGTCGATGCGCGCCTTGACTTCGCGCGTGCGCGCGTCCTCACCCCAGCGCTTGGTAAACGTGGCAAGGCGGGTGCGCGCCTGTTCGAAGCTGCCCGTATTCAGCAGCCGCTCGATGGCGTTGTTGGCGGTGGTCCACGCGGTGCGACGCTGCTCGGCGCGCGTGCAGGCCGCTGCCGCCGTATTGAGCCCGCTCTGGACCTGGCGCAGCTGCTCGGGCGTCGCGCGTGTCTTGCGCAGCGCAATCAACTCGTCCTGCGCTTCCTTCGGCTTGCACTCCTTGGCCAGGGCAATGGCTGACGCCATGCGGCGCTCGATGCGGGCCGCGGTCGGCTTGGTCAGCATCCAGGCCAGCCACAGTAGGGCCAGGCCGATGAGCCACCAGCGCAGGCGGATCGGTCTGCGCGTCGGGACGGCGTGGCGTGGTGGAGGGGTAGCGCGCACGGGTGGCACCGGCGGCGCTGGTGGTGCTGGTGGCGTCGGCGCCGGAATCGGCTTCGGCGCTGGCGGCGGTTGAACGACTGGCGCCGCGATGACTGGCGCCGGCGGCACGGGTGGCGCGGGTGGTACGGGAAGCACGGGTGGCATCACGACCGGCGGCGCCGGCACGGCGTTGAGCGGCGCCTGCGCCGTTCCGCACCACGGACAAAAATCGACCGGCTGTGGAAACGCGCGGCCGCAGCCGATATTGATGCAGGAATCGTTGTGTGCCATGGTGCCCCGTATTTCGCTGTTGCCGTACATGCCGAAAGACGGCCTGCCAACCGCTGTCTTGATCGTGATCGAAGGCCGCATGATAGCGCCCCGCACGGCCTCGCGTCGCGCTGTTTGCCCGGTAGCGCCGCCTGATCCCTCACGGTGCACCGGAACGTATAATGGCCGCTTCCCTCTTCCTTCCTGTGCGCCGATGACCGCTGCCGCCCCCCTCCTTTCCGACGACGACCTGCCCGCCACCGTGGTGAACGCCGCGACCGCGCACCTGGCGGCCGTGCTGTCGATCGCCCTCGAACATGGCCCGGCGCACAAGGCGCTGGTCGTGTACGACACGCGCACGCCGCTGGCGCGGGCCCTGCTCGCGGGCTACCGGCGCAATCTGCCCGAGGCCGCGTTCGTGGACTTCGACAGCGTGACGCCCGATGCGGTGCTGGCGGCGTTCCGCTCGATGGCCCCGCACGACCTGGTGGTGCTGGTCCAGTCGACCAATTTCCGGCTCGACGGCTTTCGCATTCGCGTCGAGCTGTTCAAGCTCGATCTGAAAGTGATCGAGCACGTGCACCTGTCGCGCATGCCCGGCATCCAGGGCGAACACTATGTCAACGCGCTGGCCTACGACCCCGCCTACTTCCGGGGCACCGGGCGCGCGCTCAAGGCGCTGATCGATAGCGCCCCGCATGGCCGCGTGGTCGGCGGCGGCGAGACGCTCACGTTTGCCTCGCCCTTCGAACCGGCCAAGCTCAATATCGGCGACTACAGCGAGATGAACAACGTTGGCGGCCAGTTCCCGATCGGCGAAGTGTTCACCGAAGCGCAAGACCTCGAAGCCGTGCATGGCCGGGTCCAGATCCATGTGTTCGGCGACACCAATTACCGCTCGAACCATCCCGACGTACCGGTCACCTTGATCATCGAAGCGGGCCGCGTGACCGGCACAGAAAACGCCACACCCGCCTTCCTGCAGGTGCTCGAGAACATCCGCCTCGAAGAAGGCGAAGTCTGGGTGCGCGAGCTGGGCTTCGGGCTGAACCGCGCCTTCACGCGCGACCTGCGGGTGGACGATATCGGGACATATGAGCGCATGTGCGGCATCCACCTGTCGCTCGGGGCCAAGCATGGCGTGTACACGAAGCCGGGCTTCAAGCGCAAGGATGCGCGCTTTCACATCGACGTGTTCGCGGTCACCGATGCAGTGTTTCTGGGCGACGTGCAGGTGTATGCCGACGGGCGCTGGCTGGCCTGAACCGGACCACGCGCGGCGGCCGGTGGTATGATTTCGACCTCAGTCACCGAGCTACCATGATGCCAGACACCGTCCCCCAGCATGTCCGGGAAATCCAGGCCATTGCCGCCGTACCGCGCGTACTGGAAACCGTGGCGACCATGACCGGGCTGGGGTTCGTCTGCATCGCGCACGTCACCGACACCACCTGGACCACCTGCGCCGTCCACGACGAACTCGGGTTCGGCCTGCAGGCAGGCGATCCGCTCGACGTCACCACCACGCTGTGCGAAGAAGTGCGCGCGACGCGTGAGCCGATCGTCATCGACAGCGTGCGTGACAGCGATTCGTACCGCGACCACCACACGCCGCGCCTGTACGGGTTCCAGAGCTATTTTTCGATCCCCATCTTCCGTCCCGACGGCGACTACTTCGGCACGCTGTGCGGCCTGGATCCCGAGCCGGCGGCATTGAGCGATGGCGCCACAATGTCGGCGCTGACGCTGTTCGCCGAACTTATTTCGCGCCAGCTCGAAACCGACCGCTCGCTGCGCGCCACCCGCTCGGATTTGCTGTCCGAACGCGAAACGGCCGAACTGCGCGAACAGTTCATCGCGGTGCTGGGCCACGACCTGCGCACGCCGCTCAGTGCCATCCTGACCGGGGCCGAACTGCTCAAGCGCCGCAGCACCGATCCGGCCACCGACAAGATCGTCGAACGCATGCGCAGCAGCGCCATGCGCATGGCCGGCCTGGTCGACAACGTGGTCGATTTCACGCGCGGGCGCATGGGCTCGGGCCTGGCGCTCGAACTGTGCCAGAGCGCCGACGTCCACCTGATGCTCGACCAGGTGGTCGACGAGCTGCGCGGTGTGTACCCCGACCGCGTGATCCGGTCCGACATCGCGCGTGACATCGCGCTGCGCAGCGATCCGCAGCGGCTCGCGCAACTGCTGTCGAATCTGCTCAAGAATGCGCTGCTGCACGGCGACAGCAGAGAGCCGATCCACGTGGACGCGCGCGTCGACGGCGCCAGCTTCGTGCTCGCCGTGAGCAACGCCGGCCCCGACCTGAGCCAGACCATCATCGCCCAGCTGTTCAAGCCCTACTGGCGCGCCACCTCACGCGCCGGCGACGAAGGCCTGGGACTCGGCCTGTACATTGTCGACGAGATCGCGCGCGGCCACGACGGCGCGATCGGCGTCACCTCAACGGACGGGCGCATCACGTTCACCTTCAGCATGCCGGCGGCATAGCTTTCTTTCGGTCCTTGCCGGCCTGACTGCGGGTACCCATACTGTTTGCCATTTGTGCAACCATGTCTGGAGAAGAAGATGCGTTCCGCCCTGCCCCGCCGCCACTCCCATGTTGTTTATCTCGCCGCCTGCATTGCAATGCTGGCCGCTGCCGGCGCATATGCCGACGACAGCGCCGCCATCGCCCGCATCGAGTCCGGCCTGCGCCCGGAAGTCGCCCTGGCCGATGTGCCGGTAGCGCCCCTGACCCTCATCGACGAAATGAAACGGCTGAACGTGCCGGGCGTGAGCGTGGCCGTGATCAAGGACGGCAAGGTGGCCTGGACGCGCGGCTATGGCGTGGCCTGGACCGGCGGACCGGCCGTCACGCCGCAGACGCTGTTCCAGGCAGCCTCCCTCAGCAAACCCGTGTCGGCCATGGCGGCGCTGCGCATGGTCGAACAGGGCAAGCTCGCTCTGGACGCCGGCATCGACCAGGCGCTCACCAGCTGGACGCTGCCGAAGGGTGACGGCACGCCCAGCCTGCGCCAGCTGCTGTCGCACACCGGCGGCATGAGCGTCTCGGGCTTTCCCGGCTACGCTGCCGGCAAGACCGTGCCGACGCTGCAGCAGGTGCTCGATGGCGCCGGCCCCGCCAACACGAAGGCCATCCGGGTCAGTGCGGCGCCGGGGTCGGCCTTTCGCTACTCGGGCGGCGGCTACACCGTGGTGCAGCAGGCGATGATCGATCGCGCCGGCCAGCCGTTCGACGCGATCCTGCGCGAACTGGTGCTGGCGCCGCTGGGCATGACCGCCAGCACCTATGCCCAGCCGCTCCCGCCGGCTCTGGCGCCCAATGCCGCGCGGCCGCATGACGAAAACGGCAAGCCTTTCCCCGGTGGCGCCTACACCTATCCCGAGCAGGCTGCCGCCGGCCTGTGGACCACGCCGCAAGATCTGGCACGCTTCGCGATCGCGATTCAGCAGGGCGCGGCGGGCACGACGAGCGGCGTGCTCACGCCCGCGATGACACGCACGATGCTGCAGCCGGTCAAGAACGACTATGCGCTGGGCTTGCAGATACAGGAACAAGGCAAGGGCTTCAGCCACGGTGGCAGCAACCAGGGCTTCAAGGCGGTGTTCTACGCTGCCGTCGCTGACGGCAGCGGCGCGGTCATCCTGACCAACGGCGACAATGGCATTGACGTGGCAGCAGGTTTGATGCGCGCCATCGCCTACGAGTACCAATGGAACAGCAACCAGACCAAACTGCGCAAGGCCGTCGCGCTCGCGCCGGAAACGCGGCGCACGCTGGTGGGCCGCTACAAGCTGGACGGCGCGCCGGACTTCGACATCGCCGAGCGCAAGGGCCAGCTGATGGTCAACCAGGGTGGCCAGTGGGAACCGCTGTACGCCGAATCGGACAAGGTGCTGTTTGTCCTGTCGCGCGACATCGAGCTGCGCCAGCAGGATGCCGACAATGGCCAGATCGTCATGGGCACGTGGGTACGGGGGTATGCACGCGTGGCCAACATGCAGTGAGCATGTACTGATCGGGTAATACCATGCAGGCGCGCGCCATTGGTGTGGCGTGCGCCACATGTATCCGGATTTTTACAAATACGTTAAGCAATTGAAGAATATCAACGATAGAATTCCTGTCATATTCCAACAACAAATCCAGGGGAATCATGTTTCGTTTGCCAATCGGCGTAGCAGCTCTATGCCTCGCAGCATCATCGTTTGCCGCAGCACCGTTCGACGACAAGTTCCGCCAGCTCGATGAGCTGCTGCCGACGCCAGGCACGATCCGCACCGCCTCCGGCGCCCCGGGCCACGCCTACTGGCAGCAACGCGCCGATTACACGATCCGCACCACGCTCGATGAAGCCAAGCGCGCGCTCTCCGGCGCCGGCACGGTCACCTACCACAACAATTCCCCGGATACCCTCAAATACCTGTGGGTGCAGCTCGACCAGAACATCTACAAGACCGATTCGGATGCACGTCAGAGCGCCATCCTGCCTTCGCGCGAGGCATGGGCCAACGGCACCCAGACCACCGGCCTGAAATACGATGCCCTGCGCACCGTGCTCGAGGGGCGCACCTTCCCGGGCGGCTTCGACATCCTGGCCGTCAAGGATGCGGGCGGTCGCCCGCTGCCATACACCATCAACAAGACGATGATGCGGATCGACCTGCCGCAGCCACTCAAACCGGGCGCGAAGGTGACCTTCGGTATCGACTGGCGCTACAACATCAATGAGCAGAAGGTGCTCGGCGGGCGCGCCGGCTACGAGAAATTCGACGACAAGAACGACCTGTTCGAAATCGCGCAGTGGTTCCCGCGCATGGCCGCCTACTACGACGTGTACGGCTGGCAGCACAAGCAGTTCCTGGGCTCGGGCGAATTCACGCTGGAGTTTGGCGACTACGACGTGCGCATCACGGTGCCGGGTGACCACATCGTCGCTTCCACGGGCGAGCTGCAAAATCCCGGCGAGGTGTTGACCGCGGCCCAGCGCGATCGCCTGCAACAGGCAAAGACCGCGAAAAAGCCGGTCATCATCGTGACCCAGGCCGAAGCCGAAGCGGCCGAGAAGGTCCGTAGCACGGCCATGAAAACCTGGCACTTCAAGGCCAAGAACGTGCGCGACTTTGCGTTCGCGTCGAGCCGCAAGTTCATCTGGGATGCACAGGCGATCAAGAGCGGCAAGCAGGACGTGCTGGCGATGTCGTACTACCCGAAGGAAGGCAATCCGCTGTGGGAGAAGTACTCGACCCAGGCGATCATCCACACCATCGAGCAGTACAACAAGTACTCGTTCGACTACCCGTACCCGACCGCGATCTCGGTCAACGGCCCGGTGGGCGGCATGGAATACCCGATGATTTCGTTTAACGGCCCGCGTCCGAGCAAGGACAAGAAGACCGGCGAACTGACGTACTCGCAGCGCACCAAGTATGGCCTGATCGGCGTGATCATCCACGAAGTCGGCCACAACTACTTCCCGATGATCGTCAATTCGGACGAGCGCCAGTGGACCTGGATGGATGAAGGCCTGAACTCGTTCGTGCAGTTCCTGGCGCAGGAAGCCTGGGAAGCCAACTGGCCGGGCGGCCGCGGCGATCCGCGCGCCATCACCACCTACATGAAGAGCACCAACCAGGTGCCGATCATGACGAACTCGGAATCGGTCCTGCAGTTCGGTAACAACGCGTATGCCAAGCCGGCCACCGCGCTGAACGTCCTGCGCGAGACGGTACTGGGCCGCGAACTGTTCGACTTCGCGTTCAAGGAATACGCCGAACGCTGGAAGTTCAAGCGCCCGACGCCGGCCGACTTCTTCCGCACGATGGAAGACGCGTCGGGCACGGACCTCGACTGGTTCTGGCGCGGCTGGTTCTACACCACCGACGCGGTGGACGTGAGCGTTGACGGGATCACCGAGTACACGGTGTCGTCCAAGGATCCGGAAGTCGAGAAAGCCATGGCGCGCGCACGCCGCGCCGCCGAGCCGGTGTCGATCACGGACCAGCGCAACAAGGGCATGCCACGCCGCGTCGATGCGCACCCGGAACTGAAGGACTTCTACAACGAAAACGACGAGTTCACCGTCACCAACAAGGACCGCAACAAGTTCGCGGAAACGACGGCCGAGCTGGAAGACTGGGAAAAGGCACTGCTCAAGGAAGGCAAGCATCTGACGCTGGTGGACTTCTCGAACGTGGGCGGCCTGGTCACGCCACTGATCGTGGAACTGACGCTGAAGAACGGCCAGAAAACCATCGAGCGCATCCCGGCCGAAGTGTGGCGTTATTCGCCGACCAAGATCACGAAGCTGTTCGTCACCGATGAACCGATCGTCGGCCTGACGCAGGACCCGAACTGGGAAACGGCCGACGTCGACGTCAGCAACAACAGCTGGCCACGCAAGGCAACGCCGTCGCGTCTCGAACTGTTCAAGACCGAACGCGATCCGAACAACCTGATGCGTGACTTCAATTCGAAGCTCAAGACGAAGGATGCGCAAGGCACGCCAGCGCCGGAGACGGCGCCAACGCCAGCGGAATAACGCAGCATCCGGTTGGTTCATTACCCGGGCGGAGCGATCCGCCCGATGTCATTTTTTGGGTACTACGATCATGAATATCCCTCACCTGCACGCGGCCTTCGCGACCCTCACCCTTGGCGTTGCGATGACCGCCGGCGCGGCCGGTCCGGCCTTCGACGACAAGTTCCGCCAGCTGGACGAGCTGCTGCCGACGCCCGGCGTCACGCGTAACGCGGCCGGTGCACCGGGCCACGCCTACTGGCAGCAGCGCGCCGACTACAAGCTGCGCGTGACGCTCGACGAAGCCAGTCGCGCGATCAGCGGCGCCGGCACGGTCACGTACCACAACAACTCGCCCGACACGCTGTCGTACCTGTGGGTGCAGCTGGACCAGAACATGTTCCGCAGCGACTCGGACAACCGCAAGATCACGACGCTGCCATCGCGCAGCGCGTGGCAGGCCAGGGGCAACGACGGCGTGAAGTTCGATGCGCTGCGCTTCACGCTGGAGGCAGGCAAGTTCGCCGGCGGCATCGACATCCAGAGTGTGACCGGCAGCGACGGCCGCGCGCTGGCGCACACGATCAACAAGACGATGATGCGGATCGACCTGCCGCAGCCATTGAAACCCGGCGCGCGCGTGTCGTTCAACGTGGCCTGGCGCTTCAACATCCCCGAGATGAACGTGCTGGGCCGGCGCATGGGCTTCGAGCGCTTCAAGGATGGCAACGACATCTACGAAATCGCGCAGTGGTTCCCGCGCATGGCCGCCTACTACGACGCGGCCGGCTGGCAGAATGCGCAGTACCTGGGCGACGGCGAATTCACGCTGGAATTTGGCGACTACGACGTGGCGATCACGGTGCCGGGCGACCACATCGTGGCCGCCACGGGCGAGCTGCAGAACGCGGGCGAGGTCTTGAGCAGCACCCAGCGCGAGCGCCTGCAGCAGGCGAAGAAGGCGGGCAAGCCCGTGATGATCGTGTCGCAGGCCGAAGCGCAGGCGACCGAAAAGGGGCGCGCCACCAGCAACCGTACCTGGCGCTTCAACGCCAGGAACGTGCGCGACTTCGCGTTCGCGTCGAGCCGCAAGTTCATCTGGGATGCACAGGGCATCAAGAGCGGCAAGCAGGACGTGATGGCGATGTCGTACTACCCGGCCGAAGCGAACCCGCTGTGGGAAAAGTACTCGACGCCGGCCGTGATCCACACGATCGAGCAGTACAACAAGTACTCGTTCGACTACCCGTATCCGGTGGCGATCTCGGTCAACGGCCCGGTGGGCGGCATGGAATACCCGATGCTGTCGTTTAACGGCCGCCGCCCCGTCAAGGACGCCAAGACCGGTGAGCTGACCTACTCGCAGGCCGCCAAGTATGGCCTGATCAGCGTGATCATCCACGAGGTGGGCCACAACTACTTCCCGATGATCGTCAATTCGGACGAGCGCCAGTGGACCTGGATGGACGAAGGGATGAACAGCTTCCTGCAGTTCCTGGCCGAGCAGGCGTGGGAAGAGAACTATCCGGCGCGCCGTGGCGAGCCACGCGACATCGTCGACTACATGCGCAGCACGAACCAGGCGCCGATCATGACGAATGCCGAGTCGACGCTGCAGCGCGGCGCCAACGCGTATGCCAAGCCGGCTACCGCATTCAACATCCTGCGCGAGACGGTGCTGGGACGCGAGCTGTTCGACTTCGCATTCAAGGAATACGCCGAGCGCTGGAAGTTCAAGCGCCCCACCCCGGCCGACTTCTTCCGCACGATGGAAGATGCATCAGGCACGGACCTCGACTGGTTCTGGCGTGGCTGGTTCTACACGACCGACGCGGTGGACATCAGCGTCGACGGCATCAGCGAATACACGGTGTCGTCGAAGGACCCGGAAGTCGAAAAAGCCTGGCAGCGCGCGCGCCGCGCCGCCGAGCCGGTGTCGGTGACCGACCAGCGCAACCAGGGGATGCCCCGCCGCGTCGATGCGCATCCCGAGCTGAAGGACTTCTACAACGAACACGACGAGTTCACCGTCACCAACAAGGACCGCAACAAGTTTGCCGAAACGACGGCCGACCTGGAAGACTGGGAAAAGGCGCTGCTCAAGGAAGGCAAGCACCTGACGCTGGTCGACTTTTCCAATCGCGGTGGCCTCGTGATGCCGCTGATCGTCGAGCTGACCTTCAAGAACGGCCAAAAGACGATCGAACGTATTCCGGCCGAAGTCTGGCGTTATTCGCCAAAAAAAATCACGAAGCTGTTCGTCACCGATGAACCGATCGTCGGCCTGACCCAGGACCCGTACTGGGAAACGGCCGACATCGATGTCAGCAACAACAGCTGGCCACGCAAGGTGACGCCGTCGCGCCTGGAGCTGTTCAAGACCGAGCGCGATCCGAACAACCTGATGCGCGACGCGGCCACGCCATTAAAATCAGCACCGACCGCGGCACCGAAGGCGGCCCAATGACGCTGCGCGGACTAAAATCGCTGCTCCTGGCGCTGCTGCTGTGCGCCAGCGCTGCGGCCAGCGCGCACCGCTTCCACTTCGGCATGACCGACATCTCGTACAACGCGCGCACCGAGAGCACGGAAATCGTCCACACCTACACGGCGCACGATATCGACGCGCTGCTGCTCAATCTGTACGGGCGCCAGTTCGACCTGAGCGACGCAGAAGACCAGGCGGTGCTGCGCACCTACGTCGAGCGCCACTTCTGGCTCGCCGACAAGGACGGCAAGAAGCTGCCCGTGACCTGGGTTGGCATGACGGCCGATGCGCAAAGCGTCGTGATCTACCAGGAGCTGGCCGCCACGCCGCTGTCGGCAGCGGCCGTGATCCGCCAGGGGATGCTGGTCGACTTCCTGGCCGAACAGGTCAACACCGTGAACCTCAACGAAGGCGGCGCCGTGCGTTCGCTGACCTTCCTGCGCCAGGCGCTCGAACAGCCTGCGCGCTGAACCTTATTCTGAACTTGCCCATGCTGCTTCGTCCCATCCCTTGCGTGCTCGCCGCGCTGTTCGCCTCATCGACCGTTCATGCCGATGATTTCCAGCTCCAGCGCGTGCTGGTCGAAGGCGCCCGCGCCAGCCAGCTCGGCATCGCCGATTCGGCCGGCGCCGGCAGCGCCGGTGCGAAGGACCTGGCCGGGCGCATCGCCTACCGGCCGGGCGAACTGCTCGAAGTCACGCCCGGCCTGATCGCCAGCCAGCACAGCGGCGAAGGCAAGGCCAACCAGTTCTATCTGCGCGGCTTCAACCTCGACCACGGCACCGATCTGGCCACCTGGGTCGACGGCATGCCCGTCAACCAGCGCAGCCACGCGCACGGCCAGGGCTGGACCGACCTGAATTTTTTGATTCCCGAACTGGTGGGCCGGCTCGATTACCGCAAGGGGCCGTATTCGGCGCGCGAAGGCGATTTCTCGTCCGCCGGCGTGGCGTCGCTCAGCTATGCCAATCGCCTGGTGAAAAGCATCGCCTCCGCGACGGTCGGCCAGGACGGCTACGCCCGCACGATGCTGGCCGGCTCGCCCGAGGTTGCCGGCGGCAGCCTGCTGTACGCGCTGGAACTGATGAAAAACGATGGCCCATGGACGCGCCCCGACGGCTACCGCAAGGTCAACGCCGTGCTGCGCTACAGCCAGGGCTACGCCAACAATGGCTGGAACGTCACCGCGATGAGCTACAGCGGCCACTGGAATTCAACCGACCAGATTCCGCTGCGGGCCGTCGAGGATGGCCGCATCGGGCGCTATGACCTCATCGACGACAGCGATGGCGGCAAAGCGCGGCGCCAGAGCATCTCGGGTATCTGGCGCAGCACGGACACCGATTCGGCCTCGAAAGTGAGCGCCTACGTGATCCGCAACGAGCTCGAACTGTTCTCGAATTTCACCTACTTTTTGAACGATCCGGTCAACGGCGACCAGTTCGCCCAGCCCGACCGGCGCGTGACGACGGGCCTGGACGCCACCCACACCTGGCACATGCACCGCAGTGACACGCTGTCGTCCGACCTGACAGTGGGCGCGCAACTCCAGAACGACAATATCTACAACGGCCTGTACGACACCCGCAAGCGCGCGCGGATTGCCACCACGCGCGAAGACCACATCGTCGAAACGAGTGGCGCGGTGTTCGTCGAGAATGCGACGCGCTGGAGCGATGCGCTGCGCACGGTCGTCGGTGTGCGCGCGAATAACTACCGCTTCCGCGTCGATGGCGACCGGCCTGAAAACGCCGGCAAGGCGCACGACACCCTGGTCACGCCGACGCTGAACATCGCCTACGGCCCGTGGGCCTCCACCGAGCTGTATGCCAACTACGGCCACGGCTTTCACAGCAACGACGCGCGCGGCACCGTCGCCACGGTCGATCCGAAAACGCTCGATGCGGTGGAGCGCACCCCGGGCCTCGTGCGCTCGCGCGGCGTGGAGTTCGGCCTGCGCACCGAGGCGATTCCGAAGATGCAGATGTCGCTGGCCGTGTACCGTCTCGACTTCGATTCCGAGCTGACCTATATCGGCGACGCCGGCAACACCGAGGCGGGCGATCCGAGCCGCCGCTACGGCATCGAGTTTTCGAATTACTACCGGCCCTACAAATGGCTGTCGGTTGACTTTGACGCGGCCTGGGCGCGCGCCCGCTCGCTGGGCAACCGGATCCCGGGCGCGATCGAAGGCGTCGCGCAACTGGGTGTGACGGTCGACCGCAGCGGCCCGTGGTCGGGTTCCCTGCGCCTGCGCTGGTTCGGTCCGCGCCCGCTCATCGAAGACGACAGCGTGCGTTCGAAGGCGAGCGTGACGCTCAACGGGCGTGTGGGCTACCAGCTGGCGAAAGACCTGCAGCTGGAACTCGAAGCGTTCAACCTGACGAACCGGCGCGCCTCGGCGATCGACTACTTCTATGAGTCGCAACTGGCGGGCGAAACCGCGCCGGTAGCGGACGTGCATTTTCACCCGATCGAACCGCGCTCGCTGCGCCTGACCCTCGTCAAGACCTGGTGAAGTCTGGCCGGGCGGCAATGAAAGTGCTAGGCTAGCGGAATGACCACACCGCCCCTGCCCTATCTCGATCCGTCGCACCTGACGGCCGCACTGCGCGACACCGGCTACGCCCTGCTGCGCCCTGACGACGTTGCGCTGCTGGCCGGCTGCAGTTTGCCTGAACTGGCCACGCTCGTGCCGAGCTGGGACCGGCTCGAACTCGACGACTACCTGAAGGATGGCGGGCGCTATCGGCGCCGCCGTCACTCGTGCTTCATCGACGATGGCGCCAGCCTGGTGCAGACGCCGCACCGCGCGCACTGGCAGCCGGTCGAGTACAACGCGCTGCACGGCGGCATGCACCGCCTGTTCGCGCCGATGGAAACAGCGACCGTCGCCAACCCGGCCTGGGAACGCCTGCTGCATGCGCTCGGCGCCATCTGTTCGGCGGTGACGCCGGTGCAACCGTGGTTCGTCGAAGCGCACCAGTTCAGGATCGACACGGCAGACGGCATCGGCCGCCCGACACCCGAAGGCGCGCACCGCGACGGCGTGAATTTCGTGGCCGTGATCATGATTGGCCGCCATGGCATCAAGGGCGGCGAGACGCGCGTATTTGACGCCGACGGTCCGGCCGGCCAGCGCTTCACGATGACCGAACCCTGGACGCTGCTGCTGCTCGACGACGCGGCCGTGATCCACGAATCGACGCCGATCCAGCCGTTGGGCGAGCATGGTTACCGCGATACGCTGGTGCTGACCTGGCGCGCCGGGTCGTTCCAAGGTGAAAACGTCTAAACAGAGCAAAAAAAAACGCCCGCAGAACCTGGTGGTTGGCGGGCGGCAAATCCAATTTTCGGAGAAAACTGGAGGAGACAGGTCCAATATATCTCTTTTTATTGTGCAGTGCAATACGGTAGATCTACTGTTGTAAATTTGCAGAACGCCCTGCCAAACCGCCTATTTTTCCGCACTGCACTATTTGCAATGACACCCGTGCAGCCCTGCCGGGGGCGTCACATTTGCTACACTCAGTTGCTTGCCGGAGCGCCGGATTGCCGGATTGCTGGACCAGGCCGCGATCACCCAGACACCATGAAAACCATTCGACATCCACGTGCCCTTGCCATCGCCCTCGGGGCCGCGTCGCTGTGCGCCGTCATTGCGCTGGCCACGATCAACCGCGCCGACGCCAAGGAAGAAAAGGCCGCGCCACGCCCTGCCCTGAGCGTCACCACCACCCGCCCCGCCACCACCAGCCTGCCGATCAGCCTGACCGCCAACGGCAGCATCGCCGCCTGGCAGGATGCCGTCATCGGCAGCGAATCGAACGGACTGCGCCTGAACGAAGTGCGCGTCAATGTGGGCGACGTGGTCAAAAAGGGCCAGGTGCTGGCCGTGTTCGCGGATGAAACCGTGCGCGCCGATATCGAGGGCGCGCGCGCCGCGCTGCTCGAAGCGAAGGCCAATGCCCTGGAATCCAAGGCGAATGCCGACCGCGCCCGCGCACTGGAAAGCTCCGGCGCCCTCAGCGCCCAGCAGGTCACGCAATACGTGACGGGCGAGCAGACCGGCGCCGCGCGCGTCCAGTCGGCCCAGGCCACGCTCACGCAGCAGCAGCTGCGCCTGAAGTACACGCAGGTGACGGCGCCCGACAGCGGCGTGATCTCGGCTAGGGGCGCCACCGTCGGCGCCGTCGTCGGCGTGGGTACCGAACTGTTTCGCATGATCCGCCAGGGCCGCCTCGAATGGCGCGCCGAAGTAACGGCGCAGGACCTGGGCCGCATCAAGGCGGGCACCCGCGCCATCGTGCGCGGCGCCAGCGGGCTCGAAGTCACGGGCAAGGTGCGCGTCGTGGCGCCGTCAGTCGATCCGCAGACCCGCCTTGCGCTGGTCTATGTCGACCTGCCGCCGGCGCTGTCGGGCGACATGCCGCTCAAGGCCGGCATGTTTGCCAGCGGCCGGTTCGAACTGGGCACATCAAATGCGCTGACCGTACCGCAGCAGTCGATCGTGGTGCGCGACGGCTTCAGTTATGTGTACCGCCTGAATCCGGACAGCCGCGTGAGCCAGTTGAAGGTCACCACCGGCCGCCGCCTGGGCGACCGGGTCGAGATCGTCGGCAGCCTGGCGGCCGACGCGCCCATCGTCGTCACCGGCGCCGGGTTCCTGAATGACGGCGACCTGGTACGCAATATTGCGACGCCTGCAACCGCGCCCGCAACTGCGCCGGCAGCAGCACCGGCAAAGGCCGCACGATGAATTTTTCCGCCCTGTCGATCCGCAATCCGATCCCGGCGATCATGCTGTTCGTCCTGCTCACCGTGGCGGGATTGATGGCCTTCAATGCCAGCAAGGTGCAGGACTTCCCCGACATCGAACTGCCGATCGTCACCGTCACCGCCGTCCTCGACGGCGCCGCCCCGGCGCAGCTCGAAACGGAAGTCGCTCGCAAGATCGAAGACTCGGTCGCCACGCTGCAGGGCATCAAGAACATCTACACGCGCGTGCTCGACGGCGTGGCCACCGTCACGGTCGAATTCATCCTCGAGCGCGATTCGGCCGAAGCCGTCAACGACGTGCGCGACGCGGTCTCGCGCGTGCGCGCCGACATGCCGGCCGAACTGCGCGAACCGACCGTGACCAAGGCCGCCACTGCCGGGCGCGTCGTCTCCACCTTCACGATCGCCGCGGCTGAAGGCTCGGGCCTGGACGACCAGGACCTGAGCTGGTTCGTCGACAACGACGTCGCCAAGCGCATGCTGGGTGTGCCGGGCCTCGGTGAAATCCGTCGCGTGGGCGGCGTCACGCGCGAGATGCGCGTGGAGCTCGATGACCAGAAGATGGCGGCGCTGCGCGTCTCGGCGCTGGATATCTCGCGCCAGCTGCGCAATGTGCAGCGCGAAGCACCGGGCGGCCGGGGCGACGTCAGCGGCGTCGAGCAATCGGTGCGCACGCTGGCCACCGTCGGCACCGCGCAGGCGCTGGCCGCGATGGAGATCCCGCTGCCGGACGGGCGCCACGTGCGCCTGGACCAGGTGGCGCGCGTGCTCGACACCGTGGAAGAGCCGCGCGCGCTGGCCGAGCAGGATGGCCGCCGTGTCGTCGCTTTCGAAGTGTTCCGCACGCGCGGGGCCGGCGAGATCGATGTCGCCAACGGCGCGCGCGCCGCAATGGAACAACTCAAGAAAGAAAACCCGAAGCTGATCGTCAATGAAGTGATCGACAACTCGGTGTCCGTCGACGAGAACTTCGACGCCTCGATGCACATGCTGTACGAAGGCGCGCTGCTGGCGGTGCTGGTCGTGTGGTGGTTCCTGCGCGACTGGCGCGCGACGCTGATCGCCGCGGCCGCCCTGCCCCTGTCGGTGATTCCGGCCTTCCTGGGCCAGTACCTGTTCGGCTACACGCTCAATATGGTCACGCTGCTGTCGCTGGCCCTCGTGATCGGCGTGCTGGTCGACGATGCGATCGTGGAGATCGAAAACATCTCGCGCCACCTCCACATGGGCAAGTCGCCGATGCAGGCCTCGCTCGAAGCGGCCGACGAAATCGGGATGGCGGTGATCGCCACCACGTTCGCGCTCGTGGCCGTGTTCCTGCCCACAGCATTCATGG
This sequence comes from Telluria sp. LT2P80, assembly GCF_059685955.1. Classification (NCBI taxonomy): domain Bacteria; kingdom Pseudomonadati; phylum Pseudomonadota; class Betaproteobacteria; order Burkholderiales; family Oxalobacteraceae; genus Telluria; species Telluria sp. LT2P80. The sequence continues at coordinate 1,140,589 of NZ_JCASIO010000001.1, forward strand.
GTGGCATTCCCGGTAAATTCTTCAAGCAGTTCGGCTGGACCGCCGTGCTGGCGATCCTGGCGTCGCTGCTGGTGGCGCGCCTGCTCACGCCGATGATGTGCGCGTACCTGCTCAAGGCGCCGAAGAACGCCGGCGTGGCCGGTCACGAGCCGAAAGACAGCGCGATCATGCGGCGCTACCTGGCCGTGATGCAATGGTGCCTGCGCCGCCGTGGCCTGACGATGCTGGGCGCGGCCGTGTTCTTCGCGGGCTCGCTGGCGCTGGTGCCGCTGCTGCCGACCGGCTTCATGCCGCCGGCCGACCGCTCGCAGACGCAGGTCAACGTCGAACTGGCGCCGGGCGCCACGCTGGCCCAGACCCGCGCCGTGGCCGAACAGGTGCGCCTGGAACTGATGAAAGTCGAAGGCGTGACGAGCATCTTCAGTTCGATCGGCGGCGGCTCGAGCGGCGACGCGTTTTCGCCTGGCGCCGCTGCCGAAGCGCGGCGCGCGGTCCTGACCGTGAAAACGGTGGACCGGAGTGACCGCGACGTGAAGCTGGGCGTGATAGAAAACACGATCCGCGACCGCGTGGCCGCGATTCCGGGCGCGCGCTTCACGGTCGGCATTCCGGATGCCGGCACCAAGATGCAGCTGGTGCTGCGCAGCGAAGACGCCAATGCGCTGAGCACCGCGGCGCGCCAGGCCGAGCGTGAATTGCGCGGCCTGCCCGGCATCGGCAACGTCAGTTCGAGCGCCTCTCTCGTGCGCCCCGAAATCATCGTGCGCCCTGACTTTGCGCGCGCGGCCGACCAGGGTGTGACGGCGGCGGCCATCGGCGAGACGGTGCGCGTGGCCACCGCCGGCGACTATGAGCAGTCGCTGGCCAAGATGAACCTGGACGAGCGCCAGGTACCGATCCGCGTGAAACTGCCTGATGCCGTGCGGGCCGACCTGGACGCGATCGGGCGCCTGACGGTGCCCGGCAAGAACGGGCCGGTGCTGCTCTCGACCGTTGCCGACATCACGATGGAAAGCGGCCCGGCGCAGATCAACCGCCTGAACCGTACCCGCAATGTCACGCTCGACGTCGAGCTGTCGGGCCGCTCGCTCGGTGAAGTCAATGCCGAAGCGCGCGCGCTGCCCGTGTTCCAGTCGCTGCCGTCGTCGGTGACGATCGCCGAACTGGGCGACGCCCAGGAAATGCAGGCGCTGTTCGCCAGCTTCGGCCTGGCGATGCTGATCGGCGTGCTGTGCATCTATGGCGTGCTGGTGCTGCTGTTTTCGGACTTCATGCAGCCGGTGACGATCCTGGCCGCGCTGCCATTGTCGATCGGCGGCGCCTTCGTGGCGCTGCTCGTGACCAGCAATGCGCTGTCGATGCCAACGATGATCGGCCTGATCATGCTGATGGGGATCGTGACCAAGAACTCGATCCTGCTGGTCGATTACGCGATCCTGGCACGCCAGGCGGGCATGAACCGCTTCGACGCGCTGGTCGATGCCTGCCACAAGCGCAGCCGACCGATCGTGATGACGACCATCGCGATGGGCGCCGGCATGCTGCCGCTGGCGCTGGGCTTCTCGGGTGACCCGAGCTTCCGCTCGCCGATGGCGGTGGCCGTGATCGGTGGCCTGATCACGTCGACGTTACTGAGTTTGCTGGTCGTGCCGGCCGTGTTCACGTATGTCGACGACTTCGAGAATTGGCTCAAGCGCACCGGGCGCAAGATGCGGCGCCAGCCGGCGCGGGCCGTCGAGGTGGACAACACCCCGGCCTGAGCGCGCGCCTTCAGCGAGGTTCTTCGACGCCGGCAGCCTGCAGCAGCTGCCAGAGCGCGAAGACCTTCGCGCCATCGTTTGCCGGGCAGTACTGCAACAGCCCGGCCCTGCTTTGCTCGTTCATCGTATCGACGATCCGCCCGATCAGCGCCGCATCGTCGGCGCTGACGATGGCCAGCGGATGCGCCCAGCGCGGGCGGCCCGGTTCGCGGCCGAACAGCCAGACCGGCAGCACGCCCGCCAGCAGCAGCGGGCACACAACGGGAATCAGGTAGGTCCACCAGGGCGACCAGAGCGCGCCGACCAGGCCAGTCAATCCCAGACTGGCCACGATGGTCGCGCCATATAACAGCGCGCCGCACCGTTCGAGCCAGTCCGGTGGATACGCCCTTGCCAGCCGGTTCACCACGCCCTGCAGACGAACATGGTCGCCGCGTGACAGGGCTCGCTCGGCAGGATCGACAACGGTGCGCAGCATGCTCATGATGGCCTGCCCTGCAAGGTGGCGATCAGCGCCACGACGATCGTGCATGCGATCCAGATCGACCACAGCGTATGCGTCATGAAATGCGCGCCACGCAGTTGCTGCAGATAGCCGACCGTGGCGCCGGCGCCGATCGCCAGCAAGGCGGCGGCGCGCGCACGCGCTGGCCGCGCCGGCAGCCAGCAGACGGCCAGCGCCACCAGCCACAACGCGCTCGACGCATGGCCGGCAGGCAGGCACTGACCCGGCAACGTGTCGGCCGGGAAGACGCCAAACAGGCGCACGTACGGCTGCTCGCCGCCATAGCGCAGCAGGTCCCACGGGCAGTGCGATGCGCTCAGGTGTTTCAGGGTACTGGTCACGGCCGGCACCAGGATGGCCGCCAGCGCGACGATGCGCAGCTGCAGGCGGCCAAGGGCGCCCAGCGCTGCGCGGGGCCGCCAGGCATCGACCAGCGCGTAGCCGACGATGCCTACGGCAAGCAGCATCAGGAGCTGCTTGACGATCACGTGGTTGAACGTGACGGTCAGCCACGCATCGCGCCAGGGAAAGACGCGGCGCTCTGCGTCGAACACGGCATCGGCCAGCACCAGGTCGAGATCCGTATAGCGGCCCAGCCAAAGGATGACCAGCGCGCCCGCCGCCAGCATGATGGCCAGGCGCCGCAGGGCGTGCGCCGACAGCAGCGGCGCGTGCAGCCCAGGCTCGGCCCGCATCTGATGAAGCTCACGCATCTCAAGCATCTCACGCATTTCACGCTCCCCGCACGCACGCATGGAACAGGTCCAGGCGCGGATTGAGCACCGCCGTGTTCACGTCGAGCATGCCGAGTACCGAGTGGAACACATTGTCATGCGACAGCGGCTCGTTGCGCCGCGCGGCCAGGCAGCGCCGGTCGATGCGAAAGCGCTCGCTGAAGCTGTCGGACATCCACAGCACCATCGGCACCTCGGTCTGCTCGCGCGGCGCGAACAGGTACGGCGCGCCGTGCAGATACACATTGTTCTCGCCCAGCGACTCGCCATGGTCCGAGAAGTACAGCATGGCCGTATCGGCGTCCTGCGCGGCGGCGATCGCGCGCAAGCCGTCGATGGTCTTGCTCAGGAAGTAATCGGTGTACAGGATCGTGTTGTCGTAGGCAGCCCGGATCGATTCGCGCGAGCAGGTATCGAAGTCATTGCTCGTGCAGACCGGACCGAAGCGGCCGAACCCGCGCGGATAGCGGCTGGCATACGCCGGGCCATGGCTGCCTTTCTGGTGCAGCACGACGACCAGGTCCTTGCTGCTGTTGGCGAGCAAATCAGGCAAGCCATCGAGCAGGCGCTCGTCGTAGCACTCGTCGCCGCTGCAGTGCATATTCTTGCCATCGGGCCGCGACAGATCCTCGAACCCGACGCGGTTGCAGACGCCCTTGCAGCCCGAATTGTTATCGCGCCAGAGCACGGTGAAACCCGCATGCGCCAGCACGTCGAGCAGCCCTTCCTGGCTCGCTGCCTTCGACTGGCTGTAATCGTTGCGGCCGAAGGCGGAAAACACGCACGGCACCGACACCGCAGTCGCCGTACCGCACGAACTGACACGCGAAAAATTGATCAGGCCAGCTTGCCGTGCCAGCAGCGGATTGGTGTTGCGGGCGTAGCCGTCGAGCGAAAAATTCGCCGCCCGCGCCGTTTCGCCCACGACGATCACCGTCAGCGTCTTGCGGTGATGACCGGCCCAGGCAGCGCCCTTCACGGCATCGCGGCCCAGCGGCGCAACCACGATCTCGGCCGCCCAACGGCTGCGCAGATACCCGTGCACGGCCTGGATGAAATTGGTGGGCGTGAGAAGGAAGCGCAGTTCGCGGTGCTCATGCAACGTCGGCGCCAGGCTCTTGAACAGCAGCGCCAGCAGAACAAACGCCAGCAGCAGCGAGCCGCCGGCATTGCTGCTGCGCTTGAGCAGCCCTTTCACGCCGCTGGGAAACTGGATATTCGCGCGGGCGATCCACAGCGATGGCAGCACGCCCAGCAACCCGATCCTGGCGGCCATCTGCCAGCTGATCAATTCGGTCGCTTCGCGGGTATCGGTCTCGAACACATTCTGGATCATCGCCTTGTCGATGACGATCCCGTAAGCCGCGATGAAGTAGCCTGCGGCGGATGCCGCCAGCACGAGGGCGATCAGCACCGGCTTGGCGAGGTAGCGAAAGCTGGCCAGTGTCAGGCAGGCATTGAAGAACAGGACAACGATCAAAAACGTTCCGGCAAGCGTGGGCAGGCTGGCCAGCGACACGCCACCGGTGGCGCGGACCAGCACCGTCCAGAACGTGACATTGCCCAGGCTTGCCAGCAACAGCGCCACGCCCAGCACGAGCAGCGATGCATCGATCCGTTTTGTAAACAGTTTATCCATTTCACGCCCTTGTCGACATTGCAGCAATCATCGCTGCAGTGCTTCAAGGATAGAAAGGATGATGGCAAGCCACCGTCAACGCGGCGTTAGGATGGCGTGAACGCTACAGGAAAAATGATCGTGAAGCGGCTGCCGCCACTCGGGCGGTTCTCGTACACGAGCGACGCGCCCAGGTATTCGCAGATGCGCTTGACCAGCGACAGGCCGAGCCCGGTGCCGGCCGATCCGCTCGACGGGATCGGACGTGCGCCTTCGCCCAGCGTCTGCCGTACCGCATCGGGCAAGCCGCGCCCCGTGTCTTCGACCGTGATGCGCCCCGGTTCGATCACGACCGTGACTTCGCCCTGCTCGGTGTACTGGCAGGCGTTGCGAATCAGGTTGGCGATGGCCGACACGCACAGTTCGGCAGGCGCGCAAATGCGGAACGCGGCATCGCCGACACAGCGCAGCGTGACGGGCCGGCCGGTCACCATGGCCTGGTAGCGCTCGGTTTCGCGGCGCGCGATCTCGTTGACCGAGACGGGAGAAAACAGGGCGAGCTGGGGTGCGCGCGCCAGCACCAGCAGCACCGTCACGCACTCTGTCGCTTCCTGTGCAGCCCGGTAAATGCGCTGCGCTGGCGCCTGCACCGCCGGGGTCCTGCCGTTTTCGACGAGAATCTCGGCCGCGCCCATGATGACGGTCAGCGGTGTGCGCAGCTCGTGGCTGACGTCGCCCGTAAACAGGCGTTCACGATCGAGGTATTCGCGCAACTCACGCGTGTGCGCGGCCAGCGCGCGCGCCAGCGTTCCCAGCTCGTCGGCCCGTTCGGTATGCGGCAAGGCAAATGCGCCCTGCCCCACGGCGTCGGCCAGTTCGCGCAGCGGCGTGACGATGCGCCTGCCGACAAAGCGACCAAGAAACAGCGCCAGCGTGACGAAGCCAGCGAAAAACGCAGCGAACATCGAATACACCAGGATCTCGATCTGCTCGTAATCGCTTTCATGGTCGACCACGACATATGGCCCCCGTTCGTCGGCGCCAGCCAGCACATGCAGGCCGATGCCATCGACCTCGGCTTCGGACACGCCGGTCGGCAACGCACGCAGCGAGAGCGGGATATCGTCGCCCCGGTGGAAGCGCAAGCCGGCCGGCAGGTCGGCCGGCAGCCCGGCAGCGGCCCTGGGACGCGCCCACTTTTCGACTTCGGCCAGGCGCTCGTCGACCAGATGCACTTCGATGCCTTCGACCACCAGCGCGGCAAGCACGGCAAAGAACAGCGACAAGACCACGCCGAACAGGATGAAGGCGCCGACGATTGGCCGGCTGAGCGAACTAGCCGGGCGCATCGGGCATCGCCAGTTTGTAGCCGACACCGGCGATGGTATGGATCAGGGGCGAGGCAAACGGCTTGTCGACCGCCTGGCGCAGCGCGTGGATGTGCGTGCGCAGCGCATCGCTCTCGGGGCGGTCTTCGCCCCAGACCGCCTGCTCGAGCGCCTCGCGCGGCACGATGCGCGGGGCCGCTGCCATCAGGCAGCGCAGCAGGACGTACCCGGTTTTGGTCAGCACGATCCTGACGCCGTCACGCGAAGCCTGCTGCTGGTCGGGATCGAACACGAGCGGGCCGAAGCGCAGGACGCGGCTGAACGCGTGCTGCCCGCCCGCACGGCGCGCCAGCGCTTTCAGGCGCACGTCGAGTTCGACCAGGGAAAACGGCTTGACCAGGTAGTCGTCGGCGCCGCTGTCGAAGCCCAGCACCTTGTCCTGCAGACTGTCGCGCGCCGTCAGCATCAGCACCGGCGTCGCGCTGGACAGCTCGGTGCGCAGCTTCTGGCACAGCTCCAGCCCGCTCAGGCCGGGCAGCATGACGTCGAGGACGATGACGTCGTAGTTGTTTTCGGACGCCAGCGCCAGGCCACCGTAGCCGTTGCGCGCCGAATCGACAGCGTAGCCCTTCGGTTCAAGGAACCCGTACAGGTTGGCCAGGATGTCAGGGTTGTCTTCGACGATGAGGATGCGCATGCTGGTCATTGTAAGGCGAATCGGTCGCCGTTTTCAGCGCGGGCGATAGCGCTGCTCGCGATACAGGATCGACGGCAGGATCACATGCGCCATCGCCTTGTCGACCTGCGCCTGCGTCGGGCTGCCGCTGCCCGGGCTGAAGTGCCCGCTGGCTGCGTCGTACCGGCCCGCCAGCGGCGATTGACCGGGCCGCAGCACGGTGGCCGAGGCGCCTTCGAGGTAGGCGAAATAATCGTTGAACTGGATCAGTGCACGGCCCGGCGTCGTGCTGTCTTTCGCGAGATCGCGCCCGATCATCGGGTGCGTGCTCGACACGCCCAGCAGCGACAGCAGCGTCGGCGCCAGGTCGATCTGGCTGGCGATGGTTGCAATGCGCTTGGGTTCGATGTCCGCGCCCAGGATCAGGCCCGGAATGTGGAATTTTTTGATCGGCACGAGGCTGTCGCCGTACACGCGGTTGTCGTGATCGGCCACGATCAAAAACACCGTGTCTTTCCAGTAGGCCTGCTGTTTGGCTGCGCGGATGAACTTGCCCAGCGCGTAGTCGGCATATTTGACGGCGTTGTTGACAGTCTGCTTGTCGCCGTCGTGCAGCGCGATTTTACCGTCCGGGAATTCGAACGGCTCGTGGTTCGACGACGTGAAGATCAGGCTGAAGAACGGCTTGTTCGCGGCGTGCAGGGTGTTCAGGCGCTCGAGCGACTTGTCGAACAGGTCTTCATCCGATGCGCCCCAGCTGGCGACGAAGGTCGGTTTCATGTCGCCGATATCGACGATCTTCTGGAAGCCGTTGCCGGTGAAGAAGCTGCGCATATTGTCGAAGTGCGCTTCGCCGCCGTAGACGAATTCGGTGTGATAGCCCTGGTCGCCCAGGCCGGCCGCCAGCGTGTAGAAATTCTGCTGCGACAGCGACAGCTTGACCGTGCTGCGCGCGGGCGTGGGCGCGTAACCGGCAACCACTGCCTCGATGCCGCGCACCGAGCGGGTGCCGGTGGCGTACAACTGCTCGAACCACCAGCCCTCGCCCTTCAGCTTTTCGAGCTCTGGCGTAACGGCCAGGCCGCCCAGCGACTCGACGAACGTCGCGCCCAGGCTTTCCTGCAGCACGATGACGAGGTTCAGCGGCCTGGCGCGCGTGACGGCCGCGCTCTGGTAGTGCCGCGTCGGCTGCTCTGAGTTAGCGAACTGATAATCGCGCAGCCATGGCGCCGCTTTCACTTCGGCAAACACCTTGGCGCGCGGGAAGTCGCCGTAGATATCGGACGATTTGGCTTCGTTGTCCATCGAGCGCATCGCGTCGAGCACCGACCATGCCGAATTGATGACGAGCGAATTGACCATCGCATCGCCGGTGAGCGCGAACATGGCCGGATTGGCAGGCCGGTGGCCGGTGGTCGAGCGGATCTGCATGAACACGAGCAGGCACAGGACCGGCCAGACGAGAAGCATCTTGCGGCCCGGCCACATCGGCGTGCCGGCGGATGCGCCTTTCAGCAGGCGCACCAGTGCGACACCCACGAGCACGGTGACTGCGCAGCCCAGCAACACCGCCGTACGAAAGCCATACCACAGCGTGGAAAACACTTCCCGGGGGTTGTTCAGGTATTCGATGAACAGACGGTTGGGGCGCACGTCGTACTGCATGATGAATTGCGGCGACGCGACTTCCATGAACAGGATGAAGATCAGGGCCAGCATCGTCCAGCCCAGCGTGAAGCGTTGCCACAGGCGGGCCGTACGGCGATGCGCCAGCAACGGCGCCAGCAGCAATGGAATGGCCAGGCAATAGCCAAGCAGAATCAGGTCGGCGCGCACGCCTTGCACGATGATCTCCAGCACGGCGCCGGTGGCATGCACGCGGTCCCATTGCCAGGCCAGCATTGCCAGGCGAAAGCCCGAGAGCAGCACGAGGCCGATGAGCAGCATCTGCACCAGCGGTGCGAAGGGGCCGGCGATGCGTGTGCTGCGTGCCAGCCATGAAGATGCAGGGCGTGTCGGGGCGGTGGGCGCCTCATGCAGGTAGAGCTCGTCTGTCTTCATGAATCCGTCGGATAGGCCGGGCCATGCGCTGCCCGGCGATGAATCGATCACGCGGACCTGGATCCAACGCGCCTTCTGATGCGCTATGGATGCTAGATTGCCCACCGTCATCGTCACGTTAATCAGACGTTAAGAAAGCGTTAAGATCAGAATGAAAAAAGCCCGGCCAGCAGATGCTGGTCGGGCCTTCGATCGGCACATCGATGAAGTGCCGGAATCAGTCCACGGTATTAAGCCGTGGATTAATTGCGCGTAGAATTAATCGCGGTACGAGTTGTAGTCTTTGCGGTAGTCGTTGCGATAATCGTCACGATAGTCGCTACGGTCGCTCGAGCCACCCAGCAGCTTGGCCAGGATGAAGCCCACGCCCACTGCAGCCAGCAGTGCGCTGCCTGGGTTGTTCTTGACGTATTCCTTGCCCTGTGCCGACAGATCCGAGTACTTCTCGGTGATCTGGGTCGAACGGTCGCCGAATTTTTCTTGCGCGGTGCTGATCAGGCCAGTGACCTTTTCGACGCCTGCGTGTGCTTTCGAAGCGATGTTGTCGACGACTGGCTGAGCGGCTTGCGCTGCCTTGTCGATGGCGCCATGTGCTTTCTCAGGCGTGATCGACGACATTGCTGCCTTGATGCTACCAGCGGCGTTTGCTGCGGTGTCGCTGATCGACGATGCGGCCGACGAAGCCGACGAGGTCGATGGGGTCGATGGGGTCGACGACGAACCGATGGTCGAACCCGACGTGTTGCCGGCGCCGGTGCTGGCGCTGCTGCCGCTGTTGCCCAGACCGCTGTTGCCGGTCACGCTGCTCGTGCCCAGCGAACCGGTGCCGGTGCTGGTGCTCGACGACGACGCGTTTTGCTGGTTGCCCGAACCTGGGTTCGAAGCGTTGGTTGCGTTGATGCCTTTACCCTCGGTAGACTTTTGATTATCCATGATGTAACCCTCATAAAATAGTGATCAACGCGGAGTAGAACGAAATTCGACTAGCACCACATCTTTGATTGAATAAGTCCGATACAACAAGCGGGAACGATCTTTGACTGCGCTACATCAACATCGATTTGACTCGGCATCTCTGTACATTTTCTTTGCGTCCCATCCCGGTTGGCCACCTTGCGGCAACTTTCCGAGTCGCAGTATCGGATTCACTGCGTCGCGATACAAAAAATACAATGGGCACCCTGCGCAGACCGTGCGCTGACTAACAGAACCATCACATCGGTTCATAAAGCGGTCATTTTGGGTGATTTAGGCGCACTTTGCGGCAGCTGGCGGTACCATACGCCCCCTCATCACAGACAGGAACGCCTGACATGGCAGTAGAGAAGGACCCGGGCGCCGCGCGCCTGCCGCCGCTGCGGCGCACGGACGCGGCGCAGGCGGAACAGGACGCCGCGGCGCGCGCGCAGCGCGATGCACAGGTGCGTGGGGTGGACTCGATTCCGGCCATGCGCGAGGCGATCAAGGAAGCGGCGCGGGCGCTGCCCCCGTTCACGCAGGTGCCGCGCCTCGCGCGGCTCGATGCGGCGGCATTCCGTACGCATGCGCTGGCCGGCATGCCGTTTCTGGTCACGGACGTGGTCGGGCGCTGGCCGATCGTGCAACTCGACATCACCACCTTGCGCACCCAGTACGGCCACCTGCCCGTGCGTGCACGCGTGGGCGACTACGTGCATACCGCCTTCGCGCCGCACCGGGCCATGCAGGACATGCTGCTGCGCGACTATCTCGATCTGTCCACCCCGGTCGAATCGGGGTTGCCGCCTTACGTGGGCAATCTGGCGCTGCGTGAACTGAACCGGCTGTGCCACTGGCCGGCGTATTTCGACAAGATGGGCCCGCCCCGCTTCTGGATCGGCCCGGCGCGCACGATCACGCCGCTGCACTGCGACTACGACGACAATATCTTTGCCCAGATCCGCGGCGTGAAGCGCATCTTCCTGGCCCCGCCCCACCACGATGCGTTCTTGTATACGCGGGAAGCCAATCCGCTCCTGTTCGGGTCACCCGTCGACCCCGAAGCGCTGGACGACGCGCGCTTTCCGCTGGCGCGCCAGGCGGCGCTGGTGGAAGTGATCGTCCGGCCGGGCGACATGCTGTATGTGCCGGCCGGCTGGTACCACCAGGTGCGCGCGCTGGAGTTTTCGCTGTCGTCGAACCGCTGGGCGCGCGGGTTGCCGCTGGCACTGGCGGGCCGGGAGCCCGGTTAGGCTAGGCGGTCGTTGTCGGCTGCTCGACCGCGCGCTCGGCCGACTTTTCCTCGCCCAGCTTCAAGAACTGCGTGGAAGGCCCGCCATCGGCATTGTGCTGCACGATGCGTTCGGGCCGGCCCTTCGCATCGAGCCAGACCTGGCCGATGCCGGAGCCGTTCCATAGGCGCTCGCCGTGCTTGCGCTGATCGGGCAGGTGCGGCGTGATCGACATCGCACGCCGCTTGGTGAACCAGTTCAGCGGCGAGCGCGGCGAATACAGCCAGCGGTTGAGGCGATCGAGCCAGTTGAGCAGGTCTTCGGGGAATTCGTTCTTGAAGCCGCTGCTGGTGATCTGCCAGATGTGCGGCGGCCGGGTGTCGTCGCGCACTTCGACGTCGTAGGCGAATGAATAGTGGACGTCGCCCGACAGGATCACATAGTTGCCCGGTGTGCGCGAGTGGCGGAAGATATTGAGCAGGCTGCGGGCTGCGCCGCGGTGCGCCATCCAGTTCTCGGCGTCGACGGTCAGGGCCTGGCCCATCAGCGTGGCAATCTTCTGCACCACCTCGATCAGCTTCACGCCGAACATCGGCGCCGCCGACACGATCACCGCCGCCGTTTCATCGATCAGTTCATGCTGGAACTCGGTCAGCGATTCCCAGTCCATCAGGCCGGAGGGATGGCTCGGACGGCGCTGGTTGCGCCAGCGCCGCGTGCGGGTATCGAGCACGATCACGGCCGGCTGCGTGCGCAGCATGTAATCCCACTGGCGGAACGTCAGCAGCCGCTCGATCAGCGCGCCATGCGGTTCGGGTTCGAGGCGGTTCCGGGAATCCGGCCTGGCGGCCATCGCGGCCATGTCGTCCAGCACCTCGCCGAAGACATCGGACCGGTTGCCCCAGCCCTGGCACAGCATGTAGGCCACCAGCGCATTGCCCATGATGCGGCGTGAAAACGGGTGGCCGTAGGCGGTCTTTTCCCACTTGTACGACAGATTCCAGTCATCGGTGACGTCGTGGTCGTCGAAAATCATCAGCGTCTGCACGTGCGCCATCAGGCGCGCGGCGCGCGGCAACTCGTCACAGAAGCCGTGCAGGATGCCGGCTTCCTCGTGCCAGCGTTCCTGGTGCTTGGGGTCGAGCTGGGGCATCGCGATCTCGCCAATCACCTGCCACGGCACCGGCGACCAGACCAGCAGATACATGGCCAGCACTTCGCCCAGCGTCATCAGGTGGTTGTCGGCATTGGCCGTCGTGAAGATCGGCTTTTCCACGCCGCCGAAGAACTTCTCGCGCAGCGCCTCGCTCGACTTATGGGCCGGCAGCAGGCGCTGGCGGCCATAGTAGCCGTCGGGATGGGCGTACAACTCGTCGCTGTCGGCGACGACGGCGCCTTCGACGCATTCGCCGAACAGGCCAAGACGTTCGATCAGCGCGTGGGTGGCGCCCAGCATCGGGCCGGCCACGTCATCGGCATACACCTGGTCGCCGGCCAGCAGCAGCATCGATGGGCGCTCGCCGGCCTGATCCACGTGCCCGGCGATCAGATCGTCGCCCCGCGCCAGGCCGTCGCGTGACGGGTGATGCGGCTTGCGGCACGAGCCATACAGGATGTTGTCGGAGCGGCTGCGCAGCACCATGTTGGGCATCGATGCGCCATCGTGTACCAGGTGCGGCGCCCAAGACGCAATGCCCTGCTCGACGCCTTCGACATCCGTCAGCAACAGGTCGTAGTCGATCAGCGTGTCCTGCGGAAGTGGCGCGGGCAGCGTGACGTCGATGAAGTGAATGTGCGCATCGCGCCCGATCGGAATGATGCGGCACGAATCTTCACCCACCACCAGCCGCTGTGCCTCGCCGCCATGCGGTTCCAGTACCAGGGTGAAGGACAACGGTGTGCTGCCGACCAACCAAAGGACGAGACGGCCAGGTTCGAGGCGGCGCAACAGGGGACCGACGAGGACGGATGGAAGGCCGTTGGGGGTGTGTATGTGGATCACGCGGACGACGGCTGGCTGTGAAAAAAGTCGGGTCAGTGTAACAGAGCCATCTGGAAATCAAAGTTGCTTATCCATGCGCGCGGGTATGCATGATCACGTCAGATGCGTTATCGGAAATAGTAAAGGCGTTGTAAATTCTGCTTGCACGAAGCGCAGACTGCGATAGAATAAATGAGAATCATTATCATTTGATGGGGAGTACTGCTCTCCTCTGCCATTTTTCCGTGCCAAAGGATTTGCCATGTGCGACAAACATGCTTCGATCGTACCCTGCTCCAACGATAGCGCGCAGAGCTCGCGCCGACGGCGCGTCTGGGAGTTGTCGCATGCGTCGCATTGTCCGCTGGTGGGCGTGGGATTGCCGTTGAATGGCTTGCGCAAGCTGGTCGAGAAGGTGACTGGCGGGAAGGTGCTGCATGATGATTACGATATTCACGTCGGCACCGTCAGTGAATGCGCATTGCGCACGCCTGTCGCCGATGCAGTCCAGAAAGAGCTTGAACGTCGCTATGCCCAGCATGTCCAGCGTTTCCGCGCGGCCAAGACCACCGAGCAGGTCGAGGCGTTGTGGGCGGCGGCCGTTGCTGCCGGCGACGTGGCGGGCGCGTTCTGGGCCGGGCTGTCGCATCCCCGCTGCACGGTGGCACTCGAAGAGAAAATGTGCCGCGATATCCACATGGTGCAGCACCAGGCCGGCGCCTGCGCCCGCGCCGATCTGAACAAGTTCAATGCGATCGTCGCTGACCATTCCCTGCTCGAACGCGAGGTCGTCCGCCTGCAGGAACGGTGCAACGTGTTGACGCAGGAAAAAGGGCTCGACGCCGAGCGCCATGAGCAGCTCCTGATGACGGCGCGCGCTGCCACCATTGCCCGCGACGGCGATGTCGCCACCCTGCGCGCCGAGCTGGCGCGTCTGCAAGCCAGCATCCCAGACCTCGACACCCGCGAGCGCATGGCCGAACGCATCGTGCAGCTGGAAGCGCGCGAGCAGGCCCTGCGCGCGCAGGTGGCCGAGCTGAAGGCGTCACGTGCCACAGCGCCGGATGCCGACGAAGCGCCCGCGCCGGAACCCGTCGCCGTGCCCGTGGCGATGCCGGTACGACTGCACAACCGCGCCGTGCTGTGCGTGGGCGGGCGCAGCAGCAGCGTGCCGATCTACCGGACGATGATCGAGCGCGTCGGTGCCCAGTTCGCGCACCACGACGGCGGCCTGGAAGACAGCAGCAGCCAGCTCGATGCCAGCCTGGCGGCCGCCGACCTGGTGATCTGCCAGACTGGCTGCATCAGCCACAGCGCCTATTGGCGTGTGAAGGACCATTGCAAGCGCCATGGCAAGCGCTGCGTGTTCGTCGACAATCCGAGCGTATCGAGCCTGGCACGCGGGTTGCAGGAAGCAGCGATCGAAGAGACGCAGCCCGGCTAAAGCGGCAAGCGCTCACACTGCCGGCAAGCGGATCAACGCCGCCAGGCAACCGATCTGCATAGCGTTCGTCAAGGAGACGGTGCGAGGCGAAACTGGGTGCCAGCTCGTGCGATGACGTCGCGTTGGTCGTTGGCGCATTCGTCGATTTCAACCCCTCCCCCCGTCACATCAACGACCAAGGCATCCAGGTCATTGTCAACCGCAACGCCGCGGCGCCAAACAGCCTGTTGGCGCAACCAGGCCAAAGCAGCCAATGACGGCTTGACCTCCCGCCCCCCCCCAACCCCGCCCGAGCCCCGGCGACGCGTGCGGCCCCCGAGCCATGCCGCGCATCAGCGCTGCTGAACAGGACAGGCGCGATCGCGACCTATTGGTATCCTGCACGAAGAGCTCGCCGCCAAAGCGCGCAGCGATGCTGCCGCGATGCAGCGCGCGCAGGATGCCAGCACAAAACCACCAAGTTATCCGCTGCGGACAGCCAGCGACTTCCCGAGGAGTTGTATGACCATCAAAAAAATATTCAGGCACTCAATTCGGAACTGCGACGCACCCGCAGTGTGCAATAAGCTTCACGCGGCCATATGGTTGGGCGCAGCGCTGCTGGCGACGGCCCCTGTGCTGGCCGCCGACAAGACGGCCGTCGACCGCAAGGGTGGCGCCGACAGTCCGCTACTGAGCCGGTACAAGGGGTCGATCCTGTACATGTACGGCGACAGCCGCCTGGAGCAGGCGTCGGTCGTGACTGTGCAGAAAGGCAAACCGGTACTGATCCCGGTCGAGGGCAAGATCAGCAACCGCCTGTATCTTGCGCCCGATGACAGCAGTCCGCTCGAGATCTACCGCAACTACCGCCATGCGCTCGAAGCTGCAGGCTTCCAGACCTTGTATGCCTGCGAAACCGCCGCATGCGAACAAGCCAATGTGCAGCAACTGGTAGAGAATTTTCCGCGCAAGGCGCACTGGAACGGCTACGACAATGCCGTTCTTGGCACGTTCAACAGCGCCAATCAGCCGGGTTTTCATTACTACAGTGGCCAGCGCAAAGGACCTTCCGGCGTCACTTACGTGTCGATCGGGATCGTCTCCGGCTTTCCAAATTCGGGAATCATGAGTCGCAAGCGCCAGTTCGTGCAGATCATCGAACCGGCAGCAACCCAGTTGGGCAAGGTCGAGGTCGACGCGGCGGCCATCACGACAGGACTCAAGCGCGACGGCAAGATGGCCCTGTACGGTATCGAGTTCGACACCAACAAGGCAGTCCTGCGCAGCGATTCGGCCAGTCAGCTGGCCCAGATGGCGAACGTGCTGAAAGCCACGCCGGCCATGAAAGTATTCATTGTTGGCCATACCGACAACCAGGGCGAGTTTGCCGCCAACAGCACGTTGTCACAAAAACGTGCTGAAGCGGTATGTGCAGCGCTGGCCTCCACGTATGGGATCGCTTCGACAAGACTGGTGGCGCGCGGTGTCGCCAATCTGGCACCGGTGTCGACCAACGAGAGCGATGAAGGACGCGCAAAAAACCGACGCGTCGAAATGGTCGTCCGCTGAGCCACCTCCTCACCGAGCGGCTCGATAACAATTTTTCAGGAGATTTATTTGTTCACCACGTCCTTTCCCCCTCGCCTGCCGGCCATGATCGCGGCAATCCTGCTGCCATTCGGCGCAACCGACGTAAGCGCCGCGACGGCACCCGCCCTGGTCAATTTGCCACCGCCTGGCCTGTACCGGATCGACGCCGATGCCAATGTCATACAAAGCAATGGCGCTGTGCTGAAGCAGAAAAACGACAGCGCCAGTGGCATGGCCAGTATGCGAGTCCAGGCGCCAGGTGGGGCGGCCGTTGTCGGCGCGCTTCCTAGTCTGGGGCAACTGTGCATTGGCGCCACGGGCAGCGGCATGTTGCCGCCAGCTGACCAGCAATGCACGAGTTCGGCACCAGTGCATGCAGCCGGCAGCACCACGTTCAGTTCGCGCTGCCCGAGCGCCGATACCACCGTTGCCGTCCGCAAGGTCAATGCCACTACCTGGGAAATGAAAACATCGGTCACCGAACGTATGGGGCAACAAGGCCTGCTCGACTTCGATCAACAGCGCAAGACGTTCGAAAACGCGTTGAAAAATTCCACCAGCGCCGATGAGCGTGAGGATGCGCGCTACGTGCTCGAGAACTGGGAGGAACACAAGGCCGACATGCGGGCGATTGCTGCTGAACGCGGCGGCGCCGGCGCTGCCGGCGCCGCCACACGTTCGAGCGTTCTGGTAACGCGCCTGACACGCATCGGCAGTCAATGCAAGGCGGTCAGCGCGTCGTCGGCGAAGGGGGCGCGATGAAGAGCATATTGACCGTCGCCTGCACGGCCCTGCTGCTGGCAGGATGCAGCAAATCGACCGACGACGCGCCGTCTGGCGATGACGCCGCAGTCCAGGCCACTCCAGTCACCAAGGGTGACAATAAGCATCCGGCTTACCGCGCCACCATGCTGGGATTGGCTGCCGGCAGCTATGGCGGCACATGCAACGGCATCGGTGGCCCCATGCCGCCAGAGGGGGTCACCATTGGACGCGACGGCAAGGTCGTTGCCGCCGACTGGACGATCAACCTGGCAGGCACGCGCATGAGTTTGGTACGTACGCTCGATGGCAGCGCAGCGCCGGCAGGCACCTTCGATGCCAGCGGCGGTGAACGGCCGTTCCAGCTGATCGTAAATAGTGCCGGCGGCGGCAGCGCCATGTTTGGCGAGGGTGGACATGTAGCCCAATGCACCAATGTATCGTCGGCATCAAACCTTGCGGCCAAACCGCTGTATCCGGCGGTGGCGCAATACTTCACCGGCGCTGGCGCCACCATGTCATGCGTCGAGGGCGGCGCCCTGCGCAAGATGGTGGTCAAGCCAGCTTCGGCAGGTGTCGCTTTTGGAGAGCATCAGCTGGGGTTCGATGCCAACGTGGTCCAGGAATCGATCAGCGTCGAAGCGGATGACAGCTCCTTGCAATATGGTGCCAAATATGCCGACCAGAGCCATGTCGAACTGAGCGTGGATGCCGCAGGCAAACTGGTCATGGCTTCCTACACCATCAGTAGCGGCGTAGCGGTGATGTGCAGTCCCGGCTGAAGAATTGCCACCATTCTCGCCGTTGAGAGCGGTACGGATTGCCTGCGACGTGCCAGTCCAGAAAAATGCAAAGGCGGCAAGCGTGCTGACGACGAACAGGATGAGCGCCTGCCGCTGCGTCAATACCGGCATACGGTGATAAAGCCAGACACCAGGCAGCCAGAACGCTCACATTCCAGGGATTCGCCGCGCATCGTCTTTCCAGGGATGGGCCAGCGGTCAGATCGGGCAACGGTCACGCCAAAAAGAAAAAAGGGTTACCGGCCGAAGCCTGTAACCCTTTGATCTGACTAACTAATTTTGGTGCCGCTGACCGGAATCGAACTGGTGACCTTCGCATTACGAATGCGCTGCTCTACCGACTGAGCTACAGCGGCGAAACCTGTGCTTCGCCTTCCATCATGCCCGACAAACAAGCCGTCGCTCACGAAAGAGCCGTATTCTAGCAAACAAACCGGCAACCTTGCTAGTGTGTATCGCGTCACTTTCGCAAGATTTCCGGTTTGCCTAATTTATCAGCACGTCTTTACGCAGCGTGATAGCCCGTAACAACATCCACTTCTTCCTTCGAGCCCAGGAACACCGGCACGCGCTGGTGCAGCTTGGTCGGCTGGATATCGAGGATGCGGCCCTTTCCGTCGGTGGCCGCACCGCCGGCCTGCTCCACGATCATCGCCATCGGATTGGCTTCGTACATCAGGCGCAGCTTGCCTGGCATGCTGGTGTCGCGCAGGTCGGCCGGGTACATGAAGACGCCGCCACGGGTCAGGATGCGGTGCACGTCGGCCACCATCGAGGCGACCCAGCGCATATTGAAGTCCTTGCCGCGCGGGCCGGTAGAGCCTGCCAGCAGCTCGTCGACGTAACGCTGGACCGGCGGATGCCAGTGGCGCTGGTTCGACATATTGATCGCGAATTCCTTGGTCGCTGCCGGAATCTGCATGTCGCTCTGGGTCAGCACCCACGAACCCTGCTCGCGGTCGAGCGTGAAGCAGTGCACGCCATTGCCGGTGGTGAGCACCAGCATCGTCTGCGGGCCGTACACCGCGTAACCGGCGGCCACCTGCGTGCTGCCTGCTTGCAGGAAGTCCTGCTCGGTCGGATCCTGCATGCCTTCCGGCGCCTTGAGCACCGAGAAGATCGTGCCGATCGACACGTTGACGTCGATGTTCGACGAGCCATCCAGCGGATCGAACAGCAGCAGGAACTCGCCCTTCGGATAGCGGCTCGGGATCTGGCGGATGGTTTCCATTTCTTCGGACGCCATCGCGGCCAGGTGGCCGCCCCACTCGTTGGCTTCGAGCAGGATCTCGTTGGAGATCACGTCGAGCTTTTTCTGCACTTCGCCCTGGATGTTTTCGGTGTCGGCACTGCCGAGCACTTCGCCCAGCGCGCCCTTGCTCACCGAATAGCTGATGCGCTTGCAGGCGCGGGCCACGACTTCGATCAGCAGGCGCAACTCCGCATTGATGCTCTGGTGCTGGCGTTGCTCTTCCACCAGGTACTGCGTCAGACTTACGCGTTTCATGGGTTCCTCAGGTTGTGTTGAATGTGTTTAGTTGGCCAGCGCCTTGCCGACGATCTCGCGCACGTCGTTCGACAGCTTGACCTGCCCCGCCACCTTCTGCAAGGCTTCGCGCATCTGCCACTGCAGCGACGGCGCGTAACGGCGCCAGCGGTCCATCGCGCGTGCCAGGCGGCTGGCCACTTGCGGGTTCAGTGCGTCGAGCGCGATGACCTGCTCGGCCCAGAAGGCGTAGCCGCTGCCGTCCGGCGCGTGGAACTGTACCGGATTGTTCACGCAGAACATCGCCACCAGGCTGCGCGCGCGGTTCGGGTTGCGCAGCGTGAAGGCCGGGTGCGTCATCAGCGCGCGTACGGCGGCCAGGTCGGTGGTCGGGCTTGACGCCTGCATCGCGAACCATTTGTCCACGACCAGCGCCTCGTTCTGGAATTCGTCATAGAACACGGCCAGCGCGTCGGCCGCCTGCGGCACGCGCGCGGCGACCAGGGCGGAAAGCGCTGCGGCGCGGTCAGTCATGTTGTCGGCTTCATCGAACTGGCGCTGCGCCAGTGCGACGCTGGCGGCGTCCGGCGCGGCGTTCAAGTAGGCCAGGGCCAGGTTCTTCAGCGCGCGCTTGCCGGCCGAGGCGGCGTCCGGGCTGTAGGGGCCGGGCGTGGCGTTGGCTTCGTACTGGGCCATGAGCTCGCTGCGCAGGCGCGCGCCGAGGTCGGCGCGCACGAACTGGCGCGCGATGTGCACGGCCAGCGGATCGACGCATTCGAGCTGCTCGGCCACCATCGATTCGGATGGCAGCGTCAGGCACTGCTCGCGGAAGGCCGGATCGAGCGTGTCGTCGACCAGGATCTTGCGCAGCGCTTCGATGAAGGTCTCGTCCAGGTTCAGGCTGGCGGCTGCATCGTCCTTGCTACCTGCTTCACCGGTCAGTTTCAGCAGGCGTTCCATGGCCAGGCGCTGGCCCGCTTCCCAGCGGTTGACCGGGTCGCTGTCGTGGCTGAACAGGTGCAGCAGGTCGGCATCGGTGTAGCCGCCCTGCAGGATGACCGGCGCCGAAAAATCGCGCAGCACCGAGGCCACAGGCTGCCCGGTCACGCCGGTGAAGACGAAGGTTTGCTCGGCTTCGGTGAGTTCGAGCACGGCGGTGGTGCCGCGCTGCTGGCCATCGACGACGAGCGGCATGTCGGCGCCGGCGGCATCGAGCAGGCCAACGGCGACCGGAATGTGGAATGGCAGTTTCTCGGGCTGCCCGGGCGTGGCCGGGCACGACTGGAACAGCGTGAGCGTGTAGGTCTGCGCGGCTTCGTCCCAGCGGCCTTCGAAGCGCAGCACCGGCGTGCCGGCCTGGCTGTACCAGCGCTCGAATTGCCCCAGTTCGCGGTGGTTGGCATCGGCCATCGCGCGGCGGAAGTCATCGCACTCGACGGCTTGCTCGTCATGGCGCGCGAAGTACAGGTCCATGCCTTTGCGGAAACCGTCGACGCCAAACAGCGTCTGGTACATGCGCACGACTTCGGCGCCTTTTTCGTACACCGTCACGGTGTAGAAATTGTTGATCTCGACAAACGAGTCGGGCCGCACCGGGTGCGCCATCGGGCCGGCGTCTTCCGGGAACTGGGCCTGGCGCAGCGTGCGCACCTGGTCGATGCGGGTGACGGCGCGCCCGGTGGCGGTGCCGATCATGTCGGCCGTGAATTCCTGGTCACGGAACACCGTCAGGCCTTCTTTCAGCGACAGCTGGAACCAGTCGCGGCACGTCACGCGGTTGCCGGTCCAGTTGTGGAAGTACTCGTGCGCGACCACCGCCTCGATGCCCTGGAAGTCGATGTCGGTGGCCACGCGCGGGTTGGCCAGCACGAACTTGGTGTTGAAGATGTTCAGGCCCTTGTTTTCCATCGCGCCCATGTTGAAGTCGCTCGTGGCGACGATCATGAAGCGGTCCAGGTCGAGTTCGAGCCCGTATTTTTCTTCGTCCCAGCGGATGCTGTGCTTGAGCGACTGCATCGCGTAGTCGGTCTTGTCCAGGTTACCGTCCTCGACCCACACCTGCAGCAGCGCGTCGCGGCCATCGGCCAGGCGGAAGGTTTCTTCCTGGCAGACCAGTTGCGCGGCGACCAGGGCGAACAGGTACGACGGCTTCTTGAACGGGTCTTCCCACAATGCGTAGTGGCGGCCGTCGTCGAGGTCGCCTTCTTCGAGCAGGTTGCCGTTGGACAGCAGCACGGGATAGCGGGCCTTGTCGGCGCGCAGCATCACGGTGAACTTGGCCATCACGTCCGGGCGGTCCGGGAAGAATGTGATGCGGCGGAAGCCCTCGGCTTCGCACTGCGTGAAGAAGTTTCCGTTGGACACGTACAAGCCGCTCAGCGTCGTGTTTTTATCGGGTGCGCACAGCGATTCGATCTCGAGCACCACGTCGTCCGGCGCCGAACGGATCGTCAGCAGGTTGTTGGCCAGCGTGTAGTCGCGCTTGCCCAGCAGCTTGCCATTCAGGCGCAGCGCCACCAGCTCGATGTCTTCGCCATGCAGTTCGATGCCGCGCGTAGTGGCGGCCGGGTTGCGCCGCAGCGTCAGGCGGCTGGCCACGACGGTGCGCGCCGGGTCCAGGTCGAAGCCCAGTTCGACGGTATCCACCAGATAGCTGGGCGGGGTATAGTCCTTGCGGAAGATGGTCTGGGGCGTATCGGTGCGCATGATCGGCTCGGGCTGACACAGTGGATGAGGGGCTTATTTTACCAACAAGCTTTTGGATCGCCGCCGACGAATTGCCATGTATCGCTTTGTAGGCACGGTAACCGGGTGTAAAAGTGGCTCCCCTGAATCTGAACAAGGGGTAATCTTGAAGATCGGGGAAAGACCGACAAGACAAACGGGAGATTTGCATGAAACGCTTCATCACCATCGCTCTGTGTACCGCGTTCGCGCTGCTGCTGGGCGGCTGCGCGACGAGCATCCGCAGCGATGTCACCACGTTCCACCAATGGCCGGCGCAGATTGCCGACAAGAGCTATGTGTTTGAAGTGCCGTCGCCGCAGGACGATACCCTCGAATGGCGCAGCTACCAGGACCTGGTGCGTGCCCAGCTGGCGCGCCAGGGCTTCCGTGATGCCAACGGCGCCACGCCGGCGCTGACCGTGGCGATGCGCTTTACCACCACCGACGTGCCGGTGCGCGTGATCGAACCGGTGATGACGCCGTACTTCTATCCGAGCGCGCGCTTTGGCTACGGCGGTTATCGCGGCGGCTTCAACCGCCGCTACTGGGGCGGCTGGTACAGCCCGTTCTACGATCCGTTCTGGGGCCCGTACCCGTCCTACCAGACGTCGATCGAGCACCAGTACCGGCGCGAGCTGCAGGTGGCAATCAAGTCATCGCGCGACGGCAAGCGCCTGTTCGAAGTGACCGTACACAACACGAGCCGCAATATGTCGACACCCGAAGTCATGCCGGCGCTGGTGCAAAGCGCGTTCGAGGGCTTCCCCGGCCAGTCGGGCGTGGCGCGCCGCGTGGTGGTCACAAAAGAACCGGGCGCCTGACCAGGCCTTGAAGACGGGCGTAAAAAAAAGCCAGGCAACGCTGCCTGGCTTTTTTACGCCCGTCAATTGACCGCTAGCTGAAATACGCCTCCGACCCGAACGTGATGGCCACAACCAGCAGCAAGGCCAGCACCAGCACGACCAGCAGCCGCCCGAACTTCGGCGCCCCATCGTTTGCCGGCCGCGATGGCGGCACAAACGGCGGCTCGTCCCGGGTATCCCTCATGGCAGCAGCACCGTCGAGCCGGTGGTGCGGCGCGATTCCAGCGCGCGGTGCGCCTCGGCTGCCTGCGCCAGCGGGAACGTCTGGTTGACGTTGATGGTCACCTTGCCGCTCGTGACCATCTCGAACAGCTCGGCCGACATCGCCTCGGCTTCCTGCTGATTGGTCATGTAGTCAAACAGCGTCGGGCGCGTGATGTACAGCGAACCGCGCCTGGACAATTCGCCAGGCGTGAACGGTTCCACGGCACCGGACGCATTGCCGAAGCTGACCATCAGGCCGCGCCGCTGCAGGCAGTCGAGCGACGCAGCAAACGTGTCCTTGCCCACCGAGTCGTAGACCACCGGCACGCCGGCCCCGTCCGTTATTTCTTTCACGCGCGCGACGATGTCCTCGTCGTTGTAGTTGATGACGTGCGCCGCGCCATGCGCCAGCGCCAGCTCGCCCTTCTCCTTGGAGCCGACGGTGCCGATCAATTTCACGCCAAGGGCGCGCGCCCACTGGCAGGCGATCAGGCCCACGCCACCGGCGGCAGCGTGGAACAGGATCGTCTGGCCGGCCTGCAGCGGGTAGGTCGAGCGAAACAGGTACTGCACCGTCAGGCCCTGCAGCATCATGGCCGCTGCCGTCTCGAACGAGATCGCATCGGGCAGCTTGACGACGACCGCGGCCGGCATCACGCGCAGGTCGGCGTAGGCGCCGTTGGGCCCGCCCGCATACGCGACGCGGTCGCCGGGCTGGACATTGGTCACGCCCTCGCCCACTGCCTCGACCACGCCCGCGCCTTCCTTGCCCAGGCCGCCGGGTAGTGGCTGCGGATACAGGCCGGTGCGAAAATACACGTCGATGAAGTTCAGGCCGATCGCGTGCTGGCGCAGCAGGATCTCGCCCGGCCCGGGCGCACCCACGTCGACATCGACATACTCCATCACCTCGGGACCGCCATTGGCGGCGATGCGAATTGCTTTGGCGTGCATGCAGTTCTCCTTTGTGTACACCAAGAATACCGTATTCGTGCTCGCCGCCGGCGAAAGCACCGGCGTGCCAGACTGTTGTTTCCATGCCGATTCGTGACCCTGGCTCGATGGCCCTTGGACCTTTTTGCAAGGGGGCGCTATGCTAGAATGTCGGCCACTCTTGCATACCGTCTAAGGAATTCTCGACATGGCTGGACACAGCAAATGGGCCAATATCAAGCACAAAAAGGCCGCAACTGACGCCAAGCGCGGCAAGATCTGGACGCGCCTGATCAAGGAAATCACCGTCGCCGCGCGCATGGGCGGCAGCGACATCCCGTCCAATCCGCGCCTGCGTCTGGCAGTCGAGAAGGCGGCCGATGCCAATATGCCGAAAGATAACGTCACGCGCGCCATCCAGCGCGGTTCGGGCGAGCTCGAAGGCGTCAACTACGAAGAAGTGCGCTACGAAGGCTATGGCATCGGCGGCGCGGCGATCATCGTCGAGTGCCTGACCGACAACCGCGTGCGGACCGTGGCCGAAGTGCGCCACGCGTTCAGCAAGAACGGCGGCAATATGGGCACCGAAGGTTCGGTTGCCTTCATGTTCCAGCACACGGGCCAGTTCCTGTTCGCGCCGGGCGTCGACGAAGACAAGCTGATGGAAGCGGCGCTCGAAGCCGGCGCCGACGATGTCGCGGCCGACAACGAAGGCGGCTTCGAAGTGCTGTGCGATCCGCACGCCTTCGCGTCGGTGAAGGAAGCGCTCGAAGCGGCCGGCTTCAAGGCCGAAGTGGCCGAAGTCATCATGAAACCCGCCACCGAAACGGTGTTCACGGGCGACGACGCGATCAAGATGCAAAAGCTGCTCGATGCACTGGAAAACCTGGACGACGTCCAGGAAGTGTTCACCAACGCCGTGATCGACGAATAACCTGGTAGGCAATATGAAAATTCTCGTAGTCGGCTCGGGCGGCCGCGAACACGCTCTGGCGTGGAAACTGGCCCAATCGGAACGCGTGCAGACCGTCTTCGTCGCTCCCGGCAACGGCGGCACGGAACTCGACACGCGCCTGGTGACGGTCGACCTGCACGAGCCGCAGGCGCTGGCTGACTTCGTCACGGCCGAGCACATCGCGCTGACGCTGGTCGGCCCCGAAGTGCCGCTGGCCGCCGGCATCGTCAACCTGTTCCGCTCGCGCGGCCTGAAGATCTTCGGCCCCACCCGCGAAGCCGCGCAGCTCGAGAGCTCGAAGGATTTCGCCAAGTCGTTCATGCAGCGCCATGGCATCCCGACCGCGAAGTACGAAACCTTCTCGGACGCTGCTGCCGCCCACGCCTATATTGACGCCAACGGCGCCCCGATCGTCATCAAGGCCGACGGCCTGGCGGCCGGCAAGGGTGTCGTCGTCGCCATGACGCTGGAAGAAGCGCATGGCGCAGTCGAGCATATGCTGGCCGATAACGCCTTCGGCGACGCCGGTGCACGCATCGTGATCGAAGAATTCCTGGCCGGCGAAGAAGCCAGCTTCATCGTCATGTGCGACGGCAAGAACGTGCTGGCGCTGGCCACGAGCCAGGACCACAAGCGCCTCAAGGATCACGACCAGGGCCCGAACACGGGCGGCATGGGCGCGTATTCGCCGGCGCCGATCGTGACGCCATCGATGCATGCACGCGTAATGCGCGAAATCATCAACCCGACCATCCAGGGCATGGCGCGCGACGGCATTCCGTTCACGGGCTTCCTGTACGCCGGCCTGATGATCGATGCCGACGGCAATCCGCGCACGCTGGAATTCAACTGCCGCATGGGCGACCCGGAAACCCAGCCGATCATGGCGCGCCTGAAAAGCGACTTCGCCACTGTGCTCGAACACGCCTGCAACGGCACGCTCGACACGGTCGAACTCGAATGGGACCGCCGCACTGCCGTGGGCGTCGTGATGGCCGCCGCCGGCTATCCCGACAGTCCGCGCAAGGGCGATGTCATCGATGGTATCCCGCCCGAAGCGCCCGAATGCGTCACCTTCCACGCCGGCACGCGCGTCGTGGGCGGCACGCTGCAAGCCAGTGGCGGCCGCGTGCTATGCGTCGTGGGTCTGGGCGACAGCGTCAAGATGGCACAGAAGCGCGCCTACGAAACGGTCGAGAAGATCCACTTCAATGGCGCGCAGTACCGGCGCGACATCGGCTGGCGCGGCATTAAGTAAGCACCACCCTCACAACGAGTGACCACCACGTGCGCAGGTGTACAATCTGCGCTCTTTTCATTTCCCGACCGCGATCGTTCCATGCCTTCCCTCCATAGCGCAGCCATCAAGGCCTGGTTGCTCGACCTCCAGGCGCGTATTGTCCAGGACCTCGAACAGGTCGATGGCAAGCCGTTCCTGCGCGATGCGTGGGAACGGCCCGAAGGTGGCGGCGGCATTTCGCGCCTGATCGAAGAAGGCAATGTGTTCGAGCGCGGCGGCGTGAACTTCTCGCACGTGATGGGCGCCGCCCTGCCCCCGTCGGCCAGCGCCGTGCGCCCCGAACTGGCGGGCCGCGCCTGGGAAGCGATGGGCGTGTCGCTGGTGCTGCATCCACGCAATCCGTATGCGCCGACGGTGCACATGAACGTGCGGTTTTTTGAAGCGACCGCGCCTGGCGAAGCGCCGGTATGGTGGTTCGGCGGCGGCATGGACCTCACGCCGTATTACGGCGACGAGGCCGACGCGCGCCACTTCCACAAGACCTGCCATGACGCACTGGCGCCGTTTGGCCCAACGCTGCATCCGCGCTTCAAGAACTGGTGCGACGAGTATTTTTATCTGAAGCACCGCAAGGAAGCGCGCGGCGTGGGCGGCATCTTTTTCGATGACCTGAACGAACTGGGATTCGAGCAGTCGTGCGCGCTGATGCAAAGCGTCGGCAACAGCTTTACCACGGCCTACCTGCCGATCCTGGCGCGCCACAAGGACCGCCCGTACGGCGAGCGCGAGCGGGATTTCCAGGCGTACCGACGCGGCCGCTATGTCGAGTTCAACCTGGTGTGGGACCGCGGCACGCTGTTCGGCCTGCAGTCGGGCGGACGCACCGAGGCGATCCTGATGTCGATGCCGCCGATCGTGAAATGGCGCTACGACTGGCACCCGGAGCCGGGCAGCCCGGAAGCGCGCCTGGCGACCGACTTTTTGCCGCACCGGGACTGGCTCGCGCCGTGACGGCCTGCATCGCCGTGCTGGGCGGCAGCTTCGATCCGGTGCACCTTGGCCACGTCGCGCTGGGCCAATTGTTTTGCGGCTTGCTGCAGGCGGACGAATTGCGCATCCTGCCGGCCGGCCGCCCCTGGCAAAAGAACGGCATGGAAGCCGGTGACGCGCATCGCATCGCGATGCTCGAACTGGCATTCAAGCCACTGAACAACGACCAGTTGCACGTCGTGTTCGACCTGCAGGAAATTGAACGCACGACGCCAACCTACACGGTCGAGACCCTGCGCGCGCTGCGGCGGGAACTCGGCCCGCAGGCATCGATCGTATTCCTGATGGGCGCCGACCAGCTGCGCAATCTGGATACCTGGAATGAATGGCGCGAGCTGTTCGCGCTGGCCAATCTGGGGGTGGCCACGCGCCCGGGTTACGACCTGGCGCAAGAAACCTTGCCACCACCGGTGGCACAAGAATTGTCGACGCGCCTTGCGACGCCCGACACCGTGCGCGCAAGCAGCCACGGAAAAGTTTGCCTCGCACCGACGCTGGACGTCGACATTTCGTCAAGCCGCATTCGTGCGGCCTTGCACGCGGGCCTCGAAGCGGACGCAAACGCGCTCGCAATGGCGCAAGTGCTAGACTATATTCAACAACATAACCTGTACAAAAACTAATGGATCTCAAGAAACTTCAAACCCTCGTCGTTGACGCCCTGGAAGATGTCAAGGGCCAGGACATCGTCATGTTCGACACGACGCACCTGACCAGCCTGTTCGACCGCATCGCTGTCGTCTCGGGCACCTCGAATCGCCAGACCAAGTCGCTGGCCGCATCGGTGCGCGACAAGGTCAAGGCTGCCGGCGGCGACGTCATCGGCATGGAAGGCGAGGACACCGGCGAATGGGTGCTGGTCGACCTGGGCGACATCATCGTCCACATCATGCAGCCGGCCATTCGCCAGTACTACCGTCTCGAAGAAATCTGGGGCGAAAAGCCGGTCAAGCTGGGCGCCGCCAAGCGCAAGTCGACCGCTGAAGGCGCTGAAGCCGACGAAGCCAAGCCAAAGTCGAAGCACCTTGCCGCCAACCAAGACAAGGTCGAGGCCAAGCCGGTCAACGAACGCAAGCCTGCCGCCAAGCGCGCTGCCACGGTCGCCAAGACCATCGCTGCCGAAGGCCCTGCTGCTGCCAAGAAGCCGGCTGCCAAGAAGGTCGCCGCCAAGGCTGTCCCAACCGGCAAGACCGTGAAGGTCAACCCGAGCAAGACCGAGACCGCCGCTGTCGAAGCAACCAAGGCCAAGCCGCCGAAGCGCGCCGTGAAAGCTGCCGCGCCGAAAGAAGCGCCAGCGGTCGAAGCGCCGGCCAAAAAAGTGATCCGTCGTATCAAGAAGGATGCCGAGTAAGCGTTCATGCAACTGATCATTGCCGCGGTCGGTCACAAGATGCCGGCCTGGATCGAGTCTGGTTTCACCGAGTACACGAAGCGCATGCCACCCGAGCTGCGCATCGTGCTCAAGGAAATCAAGCCGGTCGAACGGTCCGGCAGCAAGACCGCTGCCACGGCGATGGCGCTCGAACGCGAGCGTATCGAGGCGGTCTTGCCGAAGGGCGTACGCATTATCGCGCTCGACGAGCGTGGCCGCGACCTGACCAGTGTCGGCCTGTCGCAGCAGCTGGAAACCTGGCAACGTGACGGGCGCGACACCGCGTTCCTGATCGGTGGCGCCGATGGCCTCGATCCCGAGCTCAAGGCACGTGCCGAAGGCTTGATTCGTATTTCCAGCATGACGCTGCCGCACGGTATGGTGCGGGTGATGCTGGCCGAGCAGCTGTACCGTGCCTGGTCGATCACCCAGAACCACCCTTATCACCGGGTCTGAATTTTGCTTCTGCAGTAATTCTTTACCTGCCCGACAGCCCTGCCTGATCGTCCGAATCGATGAGAAACAACCAGAACAAGATCTACCTCGCTTCGAAAAGCCCGCGCCGACGTGAATTGCTGCGCCAGATCGGCGTGGACTTCGAGCTGATGCTGCTGCGCAGTGATCCGACCCGCGTAGTGGACGTCAGCGAAGACGTGCTGGCAAACGAAGACGTGCACCATTATGTAGCGCGCGTTGCCAAGGAAAAAGGCGCGTTTGCCTTCAACCTGCTGCTGCAACGGCGCCAGCCGCTACGCCCCGTACTGACGGCCGATACGACCGTCACGATCGATGGCGAGATTCTCGGCAAGCCAGCCGATAACCGAGAGGCGATCGCCATGCTTGAGCGCCTGTCGGGTCGCACGCACCAGGTGCTGACCTCGGTTGCCGTGCACGCTGAACGCGTGGCCGAGCAGGTCACGCAGGTATCGAACGTGCGTTTTGCCAAACTCACGCCGGAACAGATCCGCGCTTACTGCGCGACGTCCGAACCCTATGACAAGGCCGGCGCCTACGGCATCCAGGGCCCGGCCGCACTGTTCATCGAACACATTGAAGGCAGCCACTCGGGCATCATGGGCCTGCCCCTGTTCGAGACCGCCAGTTTGCTGCGCAAGGCGGGCCTGACGGTCTGAATTGATCGCCTTCCCGCCCCGGCGATGCGCCGTGAGCGTGTATCATGATCACCCTAAACAATACGTGCGGCAGGGTCCATGAACGAAGATATTCTCATCAACATCACGCCGCAGGAAACACGCGTCGCGCTGGTCTTGCAAGGCGCGGTGCAGGAACTGCACATCGAGCGCACGCTCACGCGTGGGTTGGCGGGAAATGTCTATCTGGGCAAGGTCGTGCGCGTGCTGCCAGGCATGCAGTCGGCCTTCATCGACATCGGCCTGGAACGCGCCGCCTTCCTGCACGTGGCCGACATCTGGGAAGCGCGCAACCACGACGGCGCCAACGTTCCTCCGACCGCGATTGAAAAGCTGCTGTTCGACGGCCAGGTGCTGACCGTCCAGGTCATCAAGGACCCGATCGGCACCAAGGGCGCGCGCCTGTCGACCCAGATCTCCATTGCCGGGCGCATGCTGGTGTACCTGCCGCAAGACCAGCACATCGGCATCTCGCAGAAAATCGAAAAGGAAAGCGAGCGTGAACGCCTGCGCACGCGCCTGCAAGGCATGCTGCCGCCCGACGAAAAAGGTGGCTACATCGTACGCACGATGGCCGAAGAAGCGCCGGACGACGACCTGGCCGCCGACGTCGACTACCTGCGCAAGACCTGGGGCGCCATCGTCCAGGGCGCCCGCACCCGGCCGCCGACCACGCTGCTGTACCAAGACCTGTCGCTGGCCCAGCGCGTACTGCGCGACTTCGTGCACGACGAAACCGCCACCATCCAGGTCGACTCGCGCGAGAACTACCTGAAGCTCGTCGAATTCGCGCAGGTCTACACGCCGAGCGTACTGTCGCGCATGGCGCACTACACGGGCGAGCGTCCGTTGTTCGACCTGTACGGTGTCGAGGAAGAAATCCTGCGCGCGCTCGGGCGCCGCGTCGACCTGAAGTCGGGCGGCTACCTGATCGTCGACCAGACCGAGGCGATGACGACCATCGACGTCAACACGGGCGGCTACGTTGGTGGGCGCAATTTTGCCGACACGATCTTTAAAACGAATCTCGAATCGGCGCACGCCATCGCGCGCCAGCTGCGCCTGCGCAACCTGGGCGGCATCATCATCCTTGACTTCATCGACATGGAGAACAACGAGCATCGCAACCAGGTGCTCGCCGAGCTGAAGAAAACCCTGGCACGCGACCGCACCAAGGTCTCCGTGAGCAATTTCTCGGCGCTGGGCCTGGTGGAAATGACAAGAAAGCGCACGCGCGAATCGCTGGCCCACATCCTGTGCGAACCCTGCCCGGCCTGCTCGGGCAAGGGCCAGGTGAAAACCAGCCGCACGATCTGCTACGAAATCCTGCGCGAACTGCTGCGTGAAGCCAAGCAGTTCAATCCACGCGAGTTCCGCATCGTCGCTTCACAGGAAGTGATCGATTTGTTCCTGGAAGAAGAGTCGCAACATCTGGCCATGTTGGGGGACTTCATTGGCAAGCGCATTTCGCTGCAGGTCGAGAAGGGGTATCACCAGGAACAGTACGATGTCATTTTGATGTAATGAGATTCTTCATTAGAATCAGTAACTTATGAACTGCACTCCCGGACCCTTGACGCTAGCTACACAGCTAGCTACACAAGATCGAGAATACGGTTTTAGACTATATTAAACGACTCCTGGTAAGCGCCAGCTGCGACTAGCAAGCGGCGCGGCTACAACTATCTCTTTGACTTGTCCTGCAGATAATCCAGAGGTATCAAAGCCAGGTACTCATTTTGGACAAGACTCATTGCTCTTTTCCGATCACACGATACTCGCTTTTGGGCAGCCGATGCCTTCGTTTTGCCCGTGTACTTTTCAGGTACGAAATCCTCCGGATAAAGCACCCGGGCGGCCTCTATCTGAGGTACGCCCATATGCTCGACTGCATCGTAAGTGCGTATCCAAGTAAACAGTTTTGATTTTCGGATGCTCGGAGACTTGGCTCGAATAACGCGCGATTCGTGCGCCGGTAGCCCGGAAATCAGCCTCCTTCTCTCCGCCAATAGAAGGTTCTTCGCGTTCCATAGAAATGCATCAATCGCTGACGGCCCGGAACCTAGCGTCGCATCTAAGTCAAAAATGAGAGCAACCTCACCAGGTCGCAGGTGCGGAACGGGGTTTAGCTTGCCTTTTTGGTGAACAACCGGTGGCTCACATATTGTTTCAGCGAGCCAAACAGGACATGGCTCAACTGGTTCATAGTCAACGCGATACGACACTAAGTCACGGAGGCCATACTTAGCCGCGACTTTTTCACGCGCACTCTGCAATCCAGAGTTAAAGGCAGCCTCACTTTCCCGCTGGAAGTCGGGATTTCGGCGCAAAAATTCCCAAGCGTACGCCCGATACGGGAATTTTTGCGTATCGATATCGTACGTATCAACGTCTTTCCAGTCTGGACGTGCCACGCAACCCCCAAGTTAAATTATCTGGCGAAAGTCTATTCCAGCTTCAGCACTTACGCAAACAGATGCAACCCGCTGCCGGAATTTCTCGCAAATTACGCAGGACGATGCAACCCATCTAGATGCCTGTGATAGCGATCGAAGTGTGAAAATTCTCCTGTGGCTTGACACTTGGTCGAGCCCGATACGGAGAATGAAATGCGGTCGAAACAAGAACTAGTGCCCCAGCAGCGAGTCGACACACCTGTCGATTCCGCTGTTGTTACCAACCCAACGCTGGCCGCTGCAGTTCCGCTCGACGCGGCCTTTATGTCGATGATCCAGCGCGTACACGATACCAACGACCACACCATCCTGCGGCTCTCGGATAGCGCCAAGAAAATGGGGCGTGCAAACTCGACTTTTTGGCTGGACGTAAAGACTGGAAAGGCACCCTCCTCGATCAGCCTGGGGGAGCGCTCTGTCGGTTGGCTGAAGGCCGAGCTGGACGCAGTCCTTTGCGCCCGTGCTCTCGCAAGCCGCGCCGACATTCAACTCGACATTGAGTTGTTTGTCTCACTATTGACAGCCCCCCGGCTGTTTGCAAACGAAGGTAAGAACTCGACGGAGGGCCTGGGAAATGCGTAACCCCCTCGGATCCTCTATTTCACCTTTAAGCGAACTAGCTGCTAGGACTTCGCCATGGAGTCTCAGCGAATATTTAGCTTGCATAGCAGTACGCGATGACCATCCTTACTTGCGTACGCTCGGCTTGGGTGAAACGTCACTGACTGTTCTGGCAATTCCAACCGACGTAAGCGGAATGAACCATGACGACTCGGCGGCGTCGGTCATTTACGGGCCCGATTTTCAGCCGGCCAACGTACTCGTCATGGAGGCAGACGCAAACGGAAAATATGAAGACTTGTTCATCCCAGGCGCCCCTCTGGCTGGATGCTACGCTCGGATTGGGACCGCGTCTGCAACCATCCTAGTTGTAGAAACGTTTGCTGCAGGACTTGCGCTTAATCGTGCCACGGGTTTCGGCGTCATCGTCGCTTTGTATGCTGAGAACATTGAGAGCGTTGTTAGGCATCTAGCGCTCACCTACCCCAAAGCTACCTTGATTTTGTGTGCTGGAAAACACGAAGGGCATGACGGTCGCAACAACGTGCGGCAGCTTACCGCTGCAGCGCTCGCCATGGACTGTCTGATCGCCATTCCGAAGCCAGCCGCGTCCTTCGACAAACTACATCAAATGCACGATGAGAGTGCGGTAGCAGACGCAGTAGCAGCAGCAGAGAAACCGCTCGCTCCCTTGTTCGATCAATTAAGCCAAATGGCTGATTCTGACCTCCCTATCGCACCGATGCTCTGGCCTAATCCACTCAACGGGGCATCACTGATGTCCTCCCTGATTGCGGAACTGAAGAAGTACATTGTAATGACGCCAGAAGACTTTACTGCTATGGCTCTCTGGGTCATATTTACACATACTATCGACGTCGCGCGCGTGTCACCAGTACTAGCTATTCGGTCTCCAATCAAGCGATGCGGAAAGACGTCAGCAATGAATTTGCTTGCTGCGCTGGTGTCGAAACCGTACTCCGTGTCGAACATCAGTGCGGCAGTCTTGTATCGTCTTGTCAACAAATATTCTCCAACTTTACTTCTTGATGAATCAGATACCTACTTAGGCAACAGCGAAAAAATGATGACCGGGATATTGAACTCTGGACATACACGCACGAACGCTCAAGTAGCAAGAATGGATCAAGGAAAAGTTACGCGCTTCTCCACATTTTGTCCAAAAGCTATCGCAGGCATTGGCAACATGCCGAGCACTGTCTTGGATCGGTCAATTGTGCTCCGTTTGCGCCGTAAGCTTCCAGAAGAGCTTGTCTCAAAATTTGTGCCTCGTCAAAACGATGAAATGGTTGCGCTGCGTGCTCAGATTGCACGTTGGGCTCACGACAATCGGAGCCGCATTGCCACAATGCGGCCCGCTTCTGCAAATCTTGAAAATGACCGGTATGAAGACAACTGGGAACCGCTCCTTGCGATTGCTGAATGCTTGGGAACCGACTGGTTAGCACTGGCGTATCAAGCGGCCCGGGCCCTCTCAAGGACGCACGACGAAGTTAAGTGCAGCGGGGAAGAATTGCTGCGGGATATACAAAAGGCCTTCGATCACACTGGTATGACAAAGCTGTCAACTGCCAAGCTTATCGACGCGCTCTGCGCTAATCGCGAGGGACCGTGGTCGACATATACGAATGGAAAGCCAATTACGGCGCGCGAAATATCAAACCTGCTGTCTGATTTCGATATCGCCAGCAAAAATCTTAGATTTGATATCGGAATATTGAAGGGCTACGACCGCACCGAATTTGAAGATTCTTTTGCTCGCTACGTAAGCAGTCAGTCTTCGCCATGATGCGCTACGTCGCTACATATAACCGGCATGTTAGCCATCAAGTAAACGCTAGCACTATAGTAGTTCGGATTTGTTCACAATTTAAACTCAACAATCACGGAATGGGCTGTTCCATATTGGCCCTACATTTACAGCTAAGGTAGCAACATGCACGCCGCTAACATCCACATTGACAAGATCCGTATAACTGCGCAATGGACCCACAAACCAACAGGTAAGCCACACTACTTTGAGCAGGAGGATTTTGGCTTATTGCCGTCAGGTAGCGCCACTGCAAACCAGAAGACATTAAAAGATGGCGGTAAGGAAGCCTACATCAAGTCAAAAGGAATTGACGATTATGGCGTTGCACACCTGATCGAAATCCACTGTTGCCCTCCACTCGTCCTGCAGAAGCATAACCTCTTCGGCCATTGCGTACTGCAGGACTATGTATACACGATATTGGACCTTCTCACTAAACGCTTGGGCCTCCCGGTTGATCGTTCACAGCGTGAGGAGTGGAAAAATGGCGATGTGTCGATTACGGAAATCCATTTAACCGGAAACTTCATCTGTCCTCGGACTGCAGTGCTGCCCATCATTGATGCAATCGATGGCGCCTACACAACCGGCAAATGGCGCGCAGAGCCCACATCGATCACCTTGCACGGTGCGAAAAAACGCAGGTCCAAAAGTCACGCGTTGACCATTTACGATAAGGCAATCCAGATGGCGACCATGTTTAAGACTTCAAATGGCGGCAAGAAGCCAGGGAAATATCAATCATTACTGATTAACGAAGCCAAACGAGGCATCAGAGCGGAGATCAAACTGTACTCGGAGGAACTGAAGTATCTTCAACTTGGCCTTGTCCGCCGCTGGGACGGGGTTGACGTGCCTGAGCTGTTTTTCCAGTTCCTCAACAAGTACCGTGTGACTCATTGTATTCAAAGGTTGCTGACTGATGATGAGATCGAAATTCTTTCCAGAGCTGAGCGCAGAATCTACACCCTTTGGTTAAATTATGTGAACTTGGAGAACCACTATTGCCGTACGAGTCTATGGAAGTATGCCAAGGCCATTGAAGACAAGGTCAACATCGATATCCGCGCCCGCCGCCCAGATAAGTTAACCCCTGTGGAAACCAGCATGATCTTCAATCCCGAGGGGGTCTTACCCATACCGGCGTGGGCAATTGGGACTGAGTATTATTCGCCGGCGTACTCAGTCGCATCCTCTAAGCAGGGCCGAGGTATCAGCAATGTACGTATTCCGGACGGCGAACTGGATGACTGAACTATGCAGGTGCCCACACAGCACATGCCCGCTGTTCTGTAGCGCTGTAGCGGCGTACGGCCATTGCTCCAAAGTTCCGGCGTCCATCGCCTCATAGTAAATGTATTGGCACAGCGACCGAGGTCGAAGTATTCGGCGGTAGCCGATCGCGCTATTGTCTTGTCGAGGGCACATCATGCCAATGCAGATGGGCTAACACGGACCTACTCCTGCCAAAGGAAATCGCTGTTGTAAGGCTGGTTTCTGGCGTCCCGGTCCGAGTAAGATTGATGGACAGATGTGCCGTGCCCGTAACCCCACGCACCAGCCAAGCTGACACTACCACGGCCGACACAGGGCTTAGGCGGTGTAAACGCTCAGCGAAGTGTAAAGCGATTTTCAACAGGCATGCAAAAGCCGTACAATACACCCTCAAACCCGTCCGACATGTTGTTAGAGCCATCCATTGCTTAATTTGGCTGTAGTTTCCATCGGCGGGCAGGCTACTATGGCGTATATTGATTTAATTGCTGAAGCAACAGGACTAGACCATTGATGAGACTGTTGTCAAAGAGGTTTTTCATCAACCTCGACTTAGCGCTTATATTCGCGGCGTGCTTGAAGCGCCTCATGACGCCACAAAGGTTGGCTTTGGGATTGAGAACATATATAGACAGAAAAGTAAAATTAGAATTAGCTCGCTAAGTCTATGCCATTGAAACCTTTGCCTTAGATAATCAGGATATAGATATATGAGAATTTCCAAATTAGAGTTGCATAACTTTCGGAAGTACAAGGAGGCAGCTCTTCATTTCAACGCAAGGTTCAACGTCCTGATTGGAAACAACGGCAAAGGCAAGACAACGGTCCTTGATGCGCTTGCGATATTGCTGAACACGTACTTCCAAGGCAGTAAACTGACGACAGGCGGTGGTACGATTAGAGGAGCTGACGCTCGCGCGGTTTTTGTAGACGTCAATGGGGAGGTTTTCCGTGAAGTGCTTCCAGACGTCTGGATCGAAGCGGTCGCGGAAATGGAGGATACACCTATTACATGGCGGCGTGATATCGGCGACCGTGGAGGGAAAGCGAAGGAATTTGTTAAGAAAGGCCAAGAAAAGCGAAGCGAGTTGAGCAATGATAGCTCTAGCGATGTTGACTTACCGCTACTTCTATATTATGGCGCCGGACGCCTTTGGGATAAACATGATGACGTCGTTTCGGACAGTCCATCATCGAGACTCTCTGCTTACAGATATTGCCTAGATCCAAAATCGGACCATAAAGCCTTCGAGAAATGGTTTAAACGCATGACGCTGGCCAAGCTCCAAAAGGGAACGGATTCCGATGCTTTAAAAGTGGTTGCAACTGCAGTTACTTCGTGTATTCCAGGTGCGCAAGATTTCTATTACGATGCCGCATACGACCAGTTAATGATTAAGCTCGAACATGAGGGCTTAATGCAATTCGATGACCTAAGCGATGGATATCGTAACATGGTCGGCATCGTCGCAGACATTGCTCACCGGGCGTCAAGACTAAATCCACATCTCAAGGATGAAGCTGCCACTAAGACTAAGGGAATAGTTTTAATCGATGAGATTGATCTGCATTTACATCCAAAATGGCAGCGCCGAGTAGTTTCGGACCTTAAGTCAGCGTTCAAGGAATTGCAGTTTATTGTGTCATCGCATTCTCCGTTCATATTGCAGTCTCTTGCACAAGGGGAAGTTATCGACCTCGGACGAGAATTGTCCCCTTCTGAAGACAAATTGGTGCCGGATGGGGTCGCTGCACCGCAGGCAGAAGCACTGTATGCCAATCGTTCGCTTGAAGATATAACTGAAGAGGTGATGAAAATTCCGGTGCCTCAACGGGGTGAGCGCTATCAAAAAATGTATGACACGGCGATAGAATATTACCGGCTACTGGAGGAGGCAAACGGCGACCCCGGTGATAAGCGCCTCGCAGAGATTCAAACGAAGCTGGACCAGCTAACAAGTCCATTTAGTGGAAACGTTGCATATCACGCGTTCCTCGAAATGAAACGGCTGGGCTCGCGTGCTGGTGAGACGCTGCAGCCGAATCCGGAGGCTGACGAAAAATGAGGCCAGTGATCCGGGGCCCTTGGCCTGAGAACGTCGATGGAACCCCAGTAGTGTACACCGCGTATTCCATGGCAAGAGGCACACTTATCAAACGTCTTGGCGAGTGCTGTTCCTACTGTGAAGTCCATCTAGACACAAGTTTAGCCGTAGAACATGTAAGACCTAAGAAGCCACCTGGCGCGACGGTCAATGATTTAACTCGTGAACTGAGCTGGGACAATTTTCTCCTTGCATGCACAAATTGCAATAGCATAAAAGATAACCAGGACGTGGTGATTGACGATTATTTATGGCCAGATCGGGACAACACATTTCTGGCGATCATTTACAAGGTCGGAGGTATAGTTGAGGCTGCTCCGGGAAGCGATCAATTGCGAGCCCAACGCACGATTGAGTTGGTCGGCCTAGACAGAATACCCAGCGATCATCATCAAGAGAACGAGGCATCGGACCGCCGCTGGAATAACCGCCGTGAGGCATGGGACATTGCTACAGAATCTAAAAAAAACCTAGCCGAGCAAGATACAGCGGTTATGCGCCGCCAAATTGCGTTGCAAATTCAAGGTTTTTGGTCTATATGGATGACAGTATTCAAAGATGATTCGGATATGCTAAATCGCATTATTGACCGCATACCTGGCACGGCCAAACATTGCTTTGATGCTGCCAGTCGCTATAGTGCCATTACCAGAGTCGCACCGTAGAGTCATTGAAATGCTGCGTTGGCCGACGCTTTAAGCCGTCGAAAACATCGTAC
The DNA here is from genome assembly GCF_059685955.1 of Telluria sp. LT2P80. NCBI lineage: Bacteria > Pseudomonadati > Pseudomonadota > Betaproteobacteria > Burkholderiales > Oxalobacteraceae > Telluria > Telluria sp. LT2P80. The sequence goes on from NZ_JCASIO010000001.1 coordinate 1,178,952, forward strand.
ATGCTTATTTCACATCGTTGGAAGTCGGTGAAGCTTTCTCAGTAAATAGCAAGGCTTTGGCTCCGCGGGATGACGAACAATAGGCTGAGTCAGAATTACATCCTTTTGTATAAATGTTGATGATAGCGAATCTATTAGATGCTATTACAACCATGCGTGGGTTGGCGTCGCAACCGCGAATATACGATATTTCGCGGTTGTCGCGTGACCGTGTTACAAACTCTATCTGATTACTGACTATCGATAATAGTGGCTTTTCGCTAACCGGCGACTTGCAAGTGTTTGTGCATTTGAATCGCCCGGGTTCTGTGGTGGCTCAAGTCTAAGGAGGCATTTTTTGCTGTCTACAGAAAAAATAACCTTCACTTAGACTGTATCGATGAGCTCGTCAAGAGCTATGAATGGATGCAGTGATAGAAAACTTTTCAGTGCTTCCATCGGGGCGATTTAGCCAAAAGCATTTGGTCCCAAAGTCGGCACTTCTTACGCTGAAATGAGTTATTCCACTCCCGATTTTTGTGGCGGCCTTAGGATGGTTTTCCAGGGCTGCACGTAAAACTACAGCGTCTTCCGCACTAACTCGATCACCGACATCATATCTGTACAACATCTCCCTTAAATATGATACTGCATCGCCTCGTTTGTCGAACTGCAAAGGGCCTAATTTTATGGGTTTTGCTGGCATGAAGTTCCTCCGTGCTCTTAGAAGAGCGTCACTCAAAATCCTTTAATAGGATCAGGGAATTATGAATCTCGCGAATGATAACCGCTGGGATATCCAATGCCTGCAACTGATTTCTTCGATCATGAATCCATGCAATGCATTCGTCCCTACTAAGATCGTCGCGAGCGATCTTTTCATATAGAGCTACTGCACTCATACGAGACATTCCTAGCTCCATCAATGAGAGAAGTGTCAAAGAGGACACGCCAAACTCAAGCTGCATTGCAATATCCAAGCCCTCTTCGATAAGATCTTCACGATCAATCTCGCGAAGATATGAGTGGAGCACATCCATGTAAGCGGAGAAATACTTTGGGGCCTTGAATCGCGCGATCTGCTCGACTAGATCCATCGTACCTCTGATTAATTCTGGAAGCCTGAAGCTTTTACCCACACTCTCGTGCCATTCGATACTGTCGCGGATGATTCTAGCAAGAGAATACCCTTTTAACCATTTGACGACAATTAAAGCATACAGCCTAATGCGGCTATTTGGGGAAAAGGCTGGAAACACGTGCTCATCAACCCTTCCCATAATTGTTACGAACCGGTCATAGCTATCGTTGCTAGATACTTCGGCAGGAAGTAAGTTTTCGACATTACCGGTATAACGACGGAAAGCATCGAGAAGACGTTGAAGTCCAATCGCACTTACCCCAGGATGTCTAGTTGCCAAATCTACACTTATGGTGATATTTCGTGCAATTTGATCCAGTGTGAGGTCCAGCTTCTCAATCGTAGTAGGGTTATGGCGCTTAGCGAAAGTCGCGTCAGCGACAGAGCCGAGTCGCATGAAAGTAGTTAGTAAGTAGGCTCCTACTTGCTCGAACTTATCAGCGTCCTCAATCTCAGCAAAATCTGCTTGTGCACGCTGCGAAAGGTAGTCAACCATTTCGTCGCCGCGCTCTAGGACGGCGTCACTCTCGCGTTTGATAGGATAGCGAGCGCGATTAGGAACACCATCAGGCCAAGCATCTGTGTTCTCTGGATCGATGCAAATGATGTTGCCCTGGAACTCGTCCCCCCATCTTCCTGCGCGCCCGGCTAGGTTCCAGAAGTCGTGAGGCTCCATCGGGTGCCCCTTCCCCTTGCGCGGTCCGCGCACTACAATCGTTCGACAGGACAGGTTAACACCTTCAATCAACGTCGAAGTACAAACCAGCACCCGGAGCTTCCCTATGCGGAAAAGCCTTTCTATCTCCAGTCGCAACAAAGCTGGCATATTGCCATAATGAAAGGCTACCCCAAGTTCGACCAATGGGGCAAGACGGAAGTCCTGGTGCACACCCTTTCGTGCGAGTTCGGCAAGCTGCGAGAGCTCTACATCTACGCAGTCCAGGTCTGGTAAGAGTTGGCTAATCAGTTCTGCGACCTCCTCAGCCTCACCTGCCCCATTTGCGTATACGAGAGTTCCTCCTCTTTCGCCCACAGCCGCGGCTATGAATGCAAGGCGTTTTTTTAAACCGGCCGGTGTGCTAGCTAGCTGTAAAGTACCAAGTGGAAGTTCTAATCCGTGCTGGCGGAGGTTGAGTGCCCAAAGCTTTGATTTTCTCGGGACTTGGCGCGCAACGATAAGATTCTGCAGGACAGTCGTGGCATCAGTATCGACTGCGACCTTTTTAACCCCATTAGGTGCGTCTGCAAGTAATTCTTCCGGGTTCTGGGTGGCCGGGCTAATAAACACAGCTTTGAGCTTCGGATTGGCGCGTGTGAGACGCTCGATAGCATCTTGCAAAATCACGCCCCGCTGGTTGTCACCTATTTTATGAGCCTCATCAACAATAAGTAGGTCAACAGAAAATTTATCGGCCAGTATATTGGCGAGAAGATGTAAACGTTCTTGCGTGAATACCAGAACAATCCTCGGCCCACCGGCTCTAGCAGCTTCGTACTTATCGCGCAACGGAAGAGAGGACACGTCGATTTGCTCGATGTCTTCAAGAAGCACTCTGAGGTTAGTTTCTATCTCTGATACTAATGCACGGGTTGGTGCAAGATAGACAGCGACTTGAGTATTCTTTGTATATAGTTGATCAACCAGCCACTGGAGCACTAGAAAGGTTTTGCCGGAGGCGGTTGGTGCAGATGCCGAAAGCCAGCGGGCTGTGCTGGCATTAGTCCAGAACCGTTCCTGGAAGTCATTTACTTGGAGCCATTTCCCGCTGGACTCGATTAAAACTGATCTGTCCATCTCCCGGCGCTGAGCCTCAATACGTAATGCCACGCCGAGGCGCCCATCTAGGTCGGGCTCTAGTAACCCTCTACTGTTAGCTAAAGCGATAGCTCGGAAGTTGGAGAGCTTGCCTAATAGCACCGCACCCGCATCCTTGTATGTTTTATTAGGCGTTAAGGCCATCGCAGCAGTCCCGACCCGAAGCGCTGCTTCTTGATAAACCCTCTCCTCGGAACGCGCAAAAATACTGCCGGCCAGCAATAAACTGGGCCAGTCAATCTTCTCGAGAACAGAAACCGGTGACTCGGGGATAAGATTATCTAACTCGGCGCGGACCGTAAGACGAGTGATTAAATCGAGATCTTCTCGAATACCCTGTTGTAGCAGCCATGATTGCAAATCGAATAGACTCATTATTCTTTAATTCCCATCGCCCTAAGAAAAGAAGAACGAAAGCCGTCTGCAGATGGCAGAGGAATACAAAAAACCTGAATCTCCATTTGATCTAGTTTTTCTAGCGCAATGCGTTTTCCAATGGTGCTACTCCATCCGGCAAGCGCAGTTCGCGATGCCTGCACTATTTCTTCTGCAACAGCCTTTGCGTTATCTTTTGGATAAAACGGTGCATCGAATCCAACTAGGGCAACCCCGCAATATTGAACACGTTTGGACATCACCGATGATTTATCAAAATACTTTTTAAGCGCCTCGATTAGTGAAGGGTCGCCTAGGTCGGCCTTGTCGCTAAGGAGTAACAAATCGCGCTCTCGCCCGGCCTCTTCACTTTCAGGTTCGATTAAAAATGGCGCTAGTGAAGTCATACAATCGCGAATGGCAGTCGTGGCGTTGTTGTAAATCTTTGACTCGCCCCAGTAGAGCTTTAGCATACCCTCGTTTGAGACTCCGGCGTACACACCATCTGCCCCATGATAATGCATTCGTGTGTCGGTCTTGAGATCCATTTTGCATAGGATCTGCGGGAGTTGTAGAAATCGCTCTGCCAATAGGAAAAGCAGCAGCTCTCCACCTTCCCCAGTTCTTGAAAGATCAGTGAAAGATCGTTTTGCTCGCTCTACCAGTTCACCGATTGCTTCGGTAGAGTTGAATTTGCTGTCGCGTTTTTTTGCTTCCGCAATTTTGGATCGGGGGATTGCATAGTTAACCACTGCGTTTCGCATGAACTCTGCCAGCCGATTTGGCTGAACCCGACCATTACCGTCCACAGATAGACAGTGGCAATGGATTTTGACCGAGTGCCCGTCAATTGAAACGTCACGGTCTACAAGCGTGAGATGAACCTCAAGTGCTTCTGGGTCGCCCGTAATAGCAGATTCGAGATCAGCCGTGGTAATAGTAGACAAATGGCCCCCGTTGATGGCCCCGAACGTGTCTCAGGGCAATATGGGAATATACTCGGGTTCAAGCTGTCGGTCCATGACTTGACGCTGACACAGATGTGGGACCTGCTCAGCTAGCGCCAACGGTTTCGCTACTATCGATAGCACACTATTGTCGCTAGTTAGCAGTTTGATCCGCTGCTAGTCGTGTTATAGACACGTTACGTTCTTTGCATGTTCGCCACCCCAGAGCGCTACGCCGGCAGCGTCCACGCAAGCCTGATACCAAATTATTTGGTTGTACTCGCGCGGCCGTTGAAGAATTGCCTCGTGGACGCGCTGTCAAACGCCAGCTTGCATGTATTCATGGAGCTGGCGCCGACCAGTCATCCCACCACTTGGGCCGAGTTCGCGCTGAAGATATCCCACGGTATTACGGTTTTGAGCACAACAGGGTCCGGTAAGGATCGTACGGCCGGCCTTTGACACGTTGCCGTCTGTCTTTCGGCGATCTGTGTCGGGCGGGATCTAGCTGCTACATGCGGGCCGTAGTGGTCTTCCGCCAATTGCTGCAGCTGGGCTAACTTGAAGTGGATGGCGACGGCGCGGGCGAGATAGGCGTCGATGGCAGTGGGCTTGGTGTTCATTATGAGGCTCCACGGTTGGTGGATGACGCCACTATTCACGCGATCAAGAAGCAAAGCTTTTTTCCGTCAAGAACTGGTTGCAGTTGTGCCACATTGATAAAATGGGAACCTCATGCCGATCAGGACATACGATATGAAGCGCTGCATTGTTGGTATTCGTCGTCCTGTTGAATCGCAGGGGCGCAGTTGTTCAAAAGATGTGCCGACGGTCTGGTTTCCGTCGATGGCCACTATGGATGCGGTGCTTTCGGAGGACAACCAATTTCTGCTGCGCCTCATCCGTGACAAGCAGCCCAAGTCGTTGACCGAGTTGGCGGAGCTCACCGGGCGCCAAGTACCGAATTTGTCGCGCACGTTGCGGATGATGGAGAGCTATGGCTTGGTGGCACTCAAGAAGAACGTACGCGAAATCGAGCCAATGGCGCTGGCGACCAGTTTCAAGATCCTGATTGACTAAGGGGCGAAGATGAAAGGGGATGCAATGCGAGATAGCGTGATCACCGAAGCAGACACCTGCCGCGAATTCGTCACGCCCCGATTGGTCGAGGCTGGCTGGGGCGCTGCTCCACACGCTATTGGCGAACAGCGCACTTTCACCAATGGTCGCATCATCGTGGCTGGGGGTAAAGTGCGGCGCGGACAATTGAAGCGGGCCGACTATTTGCTGTATCACCGGCGTGACTACCCCCTGGCCGTCGTGGAGGCCAAGGAAATTGGTCTTCCCGCCGAAACAGGTGTGCAGCAGGCTCGCGAATACGCTGAGATCCTCGGCCTCAAGTTCGCGTACGCGACCAATGGCCACCGCATCATCGAGATCGATTACACCACCGGCACCGAGCGCGAGGTAGACCGCTATGCGTCGCCCGATGAGCTGTTTGCCCGCCTCGCAGCAGCTACCCATCTGCCGCAAGACGCCGCTGCACATGTGTTGGAACCGTTCAATCTGATCTCCGGCAAGGTGCCGCGCTATTACCAGCAGATCGCCATCAATCGGGTGATCGAAGCGATCTTGCTGGGGCAAAAGCGCATTCTGGCAACGCTGGCCACTGGCACTGGCAAGACCTGCGTCGCCTTCCAGATCTGCTGGAAGTTGTGGAACAGCCGCTGGAACCGGACCGGAGAGTACCGCCGTCCGAAGATTTTGTTCCTGGCTGACCGCAACATCCTGGTTGACGATCCGATGGCCAAGATGTTCGCCCCCTTTGGCGACGCTCGGCACAAGATCGCTGGCGGCGATACCAGCCAAAGCCGGGACATGTATTTCGGCATCTACCAGGCGCTGACAACTGCCAGCGCAGATGTGTTCCGGCAGTACCGCCCTGACTTTTTCGATCTCATCGTCATCGATGAATGTCATCGGGGCTCTAGCCGTGACGAAAGTGCCTGGCGCGCGGTGCTCGACTATTTCGAGCCCGCAGTTCAGTTTGGCATGACGGCCACACCGTTGCGCGAAGAGTCTCGCGACAGCTACGAGTACTTCGGCAATCCGGTCTATACCTATAGCCTGCGCCAAGGCATCGAAGATGGTTTCCTGGCCCCGTACCGCGTGCACCGTGTCATCACGACGGTCGATGCCGCAGGCTGGCGGCCGAGCAAGGATGAGTTGGACCGTTATGGCCGCGAAGTGCCTGATGACGAGTACCAGACCAAGGATTTCGAGCGCGTCGTGGCCCTTCGTTCCCGCACAAGGGCGATGGCGAGGCATCTGACCGACCTACTCAAAGGCACCGACCGCTTTGCCAAGACCCTGATTTTTTGCGTCGATCAGGAACACGCGGCCGAAATGCGACAGGAGTTGCTCAACCTGAACAGCGATCTCGTCAAGCAGTACCCCGATTATGTCTGCCGTGTGACTGCCGATGAAGGTGCCATCGGCCTCACCCATCTGTCGCACTATCAAGACGTGGACAAGTCCACGCCCGTCATCCTGACTACGTCTCAACTGCTGACCACCGGCGTTGATGCCGAGATGGTGAAGAACGTGGTGCTGGCGCGCGTCGTAGGCTCCCGTTCTGAGTTTAAGCAGATCGTGGGCCGCGGCACGCGACTCAAGGTCGATTACGGCAAGGAATACTTCAACATCATCGACTTCACCGGCACGGCCACCAGCCACTTTGCCGATACGGACTTCGATGGTGATCCTGCGCGGATCGACGAAGTGATCATTGATGAAGCCGGGAAGCAGGTGGGCATCACTGAGACTGAGGTTGAAGCGCCGCAGGTAGATGTGCCGCTGGAGTACAAGCTTCCCGAGGAGCAGATCGGCCCAGGCACCGGCATCATCATCGCCGAGCCACCTGTCGAGCCGCGCAAGTTCTATATCGACGGCGGTGAAGTCGAAGTCATCGGCCACTTGGTCTATGACCTTGATACCGATGGCAAAAAGCTGCAGGTGGTGAAGTACACCGACTACTCCGGCCGCGCCGTGCGCACGCTTTATCCCACGCGCGAGGCACTGCAATCGGCCTGGGCGAACCCCGATACCCGCTCTGAAGTGCTGCGCGAACTGACTGAACGCGGCATTAGCTTCGCGGAGCTGGCCAGCAGCAGTGAGCAGCCTGACGCAGATCCCTTTGACCTGCTGTGCCACTTGGCCTGGAATGCACCACTGCTGACCCGCCGCCAGCGTGCTGAAGCCGCCAAGCGCAAGTCGCAAGACCTGTTCGCCCAGCATGGTGACATAGCCCGCGAAATCCTCACGCTGCTCCTCGACCGTTACGTCGAGCGCGGCATCCTGCAATTCAATGCACTGTCCGAGCTGATGAAGATCCAACCCTTCGACCGTTACGGCAGTCCTTCCGAGATCGCCACCCGTCACTTCGGCGGTGTGCGCGGCATGAAGGACGCTGTCTCCCGGCTGCAGACCGCGCTATACCAATAACGAAACGAGAACCGCATACAATGGCCAAATCTGCCACCACGGGCGAGAAAAAGACCCGCGCGCCACGCAAAGCCAAGGCACCGCTCACCACCCGTGAAAACCTGTCGGCCCTGATCGGCAGCGCCCGCAAGATCCTACGCAAGGACAAGGGTCTCAATGGCGACGTGGATCGTCTGCCCTTGCTCACCTGGGTAATGTTTCTCAAGTTCCTCGACGACCTTGAAGCGGTCCATGAGGAGGAAGCCGAGCTCGACGGGAAGCGCTATCAGCCCATCATCGAAGCCCCTTACCGGTGGCGCGACTGGGCTGCCCGTGATGACGGCATCACCGGTGACGAACTGCTGACGTTCATCAGCCAGGAAACAGCCATCCGTGTCGATGGCACGGTCGGCAAGGGCCTGTTTGCCTACCTGCGTGGCCTGGCTGGCGACGGAGAAAAAGGCAGCCAACGAGAGGTCATTGCCAACGTATTCAAGGGCGTGCAGAACCGCATGGTCAGCGGATACCTGCTGCGCGACATCATTAACAAGATCAACGGCATTCACTTCAGCGCCAGCGAAGAAATCCATACCCTCTCGCACCTGTACGAGTCGATGCTGCGCGAAATGCGTGATGCCGCTGGCGATTCCGGTGAGTTCTATACCCCGCGCCCGGTCGTGCGCTTCATGGTGCAGGTCACCGACCCGCGGCTGGGTGAAACAGTGCTTGACCCGGCCTGTGGCACCGGCGGCTTTCTAGTTGAGGCCTACGACCACATCGCGCCACAGGTCAGCACTCCCGACCAACGCCGGGTATTGCAGCAGGACACCCTGTTCGGTCAGGAGGCCAAACCGCTGCCCTACATGCTGGTGCAGATGAATCTGCTGCTGCACGGCCTGGAAGCCCCGCAGATCGCCTACGGCAACACGCTCGAGCGCCGGGTCAATGAGATCGGCCACAGCGAGCGGGTGGACGTCATCCTCACCAACCCGCCCTTCGGCGGCGAGGAAGAGGCCGGCATCAAGGCCAACTTCCCGCCCAATATGCAGACGGCGGAAACCGCGCTGCTGTTCCTGCAGTACATCATGCGCAAGCTGCGCGTAGCCGGTGCACCAGTGCCCGGCGGCAAGCCAGCGGAGCGCAGTGGCCGCGCCGCCGTGGTCGTACCCAATGGAACCCTGTTTGGCGACGGCATCAGCGCCGTCATCAAGGAGGAAATGCTCAATGAGTTCAAGCTTCACACTATTGTGCGCCTTCCCCAAGGGGTGTTTGCGCCTTACACCGACATCCCGGCCAACCTGCTGTTCTTTGAACGCGGAGGCCCCACCGACACCATCTGGTACTACGAACTGCCGTTGCCTCCAGGGCGCAAGAAGTACAGCAAGACAGCGCCCCTGCAGTTTGAGGAATTTGCCCCGGTTTTGGTATGGTGGACCGCTCGCGAAGAAGGCCCGCAAGCCTGGAAACTGGATTTTGCGGCCAAACGTGCCGCCGCCGTTGAGGCCGCCACGCCGCACCGGCAGCGGGCGGAAAGCGAACGCAATGCCGCTATCGCGCTGGGCAAGCCCATTCGAGAGTTGGAGCAAACCATCCAGGCTGCTGCCAATGGCCAGAAGGCTGAACTGCAAGACCGCCTGAAATTACTTAAGAGCGAGCAACAGGCCCATGAACAGGCTGCTAAGTCGGCGCAGGCCGAGGGTGATGCGCTGTACTGGCCGATCTACAACCTCGATATCAAGAACCCGAGTGCTGGACGCTCCCTAGAAGATGTAGCTCCATCCGCAGTCATTGAAAGAATCTTCAAGCGCGAGGACCAGATCGCCAGACTTTTCATGAGCAACGACATCAACTTGTCGCCTGGTAACGAGAATGAATCGAATTTGCTTCGGCTTCGTTCACTTGCCAATAAAGTTCAAGTAATAAAGGCAAGTCTGGAGTCAATCGAAAATGATGGAGATGTGCTGCTCGCCGTCAGTTTCCGTGATGCCATTGCCAACGCCCCGCTGCGACCGATGTCAGAGGTCGCGCCGCTGGTGCGGCGCGAGGTGACCATCGATCTGGAAGCCAGCTACACCGAACTGGGTGTGCGGAGTTTTTACAAAGGCACTTTCCATCGCCGCACGGTCGCTGGTTCGGAGTTCACTTGGCAAAAGATGTTTCATGTGGAAGAAGGTGATCTGATCTTCAGCAACATCATGGCGTGGGAGCAGGGCATTGCCCTCGCTAAGCCAGAGGATCACGGTTGTGTCGGCAATCACAGAATGCTGACCTGTGTCGCAGACCCGGCGAAGGCCGTTCCAGGATTTCTTGCCTATTACTTCATGACGGACGAAGGGTTTGCCAAGGTCTATGCGGCTTCGCCTGGTACCGCCGCGCGCAATCGTACTCTGGTTGCCGCCAATCTGGAGGCGATTGAAGTCCCTGTACCGCCATTGCCCATCCAGCAATCCTTCTGCCTCCTGCAAGCCGAGGTCGCAGCCCTCAAAGCCAAACATGCAAGCATCCGCCCTGCCAACGCCTCCCTGCTGCCGGCAACGCTGGAGCGGGTGTTTGCTGGCGATATTCCAGGAGAGCACGAATGACCCTCCTCGTCTATGGCGAGAAGGCCAGTCGCACTCACGAAAACCAGATGCTCCAGGTCTTTCTTGAAAGGCTGGAAAACCGTTGGGCAGACAGTACCGACTGGATTGTTGCCGTTGCAAACGCAATGTGGAACGGTGCGGAAATCGACTTGGTCTGTATCCTGCCATCGGCCATCATCGTGGCCGACTTCAAGAGTTATGGCGGCACGCTGACCGGCACCGAGAACGGGCCTTGGCAGGCCGATGGCGTGATAGTCAAGGGCGGCAGGAAGGCCAACCCCTACCAGCAGCTGCGTGATAATAAGTTTTCCATGCTGGATTGGTTGCAATCCAAGGCGCTGCTGTCCGGGCGCAACCTGGGTCATATCTCTGCCGGTGTCATTTTTTCAGGTGGAATTAAAGATCAGTTGGAACTTCCCTCTAAGGTTCGCTCTTGGTTCTACCCGTCGGATTTGGCCAACTGCGCCGTCATGCTCGATGGCCTGTCGTCACCCGAGTTGAGGATTGCTCGCGACGAAGCGCTGGAGATCGTCCGCAGGCTGGGCGTTCAACCGATTGAATGGGCATCCAGTCGCCCACAGGTTCGCGATATTCATTTGCGTCCGGATCAACCCCAGGCGCGCACGCCGCTGACCGGACATCAACGCGAGGCCTTGCAGACCCTGAGTAGCTTCGTCGCTGCGGACGATTCTGTCAGTCTTTCAGTTTTGGGCATGACTTCGACCGGCAAGAGCCGTTTGCTTGTCGAGGTAGCGGAGGTCGTTAAAAAGGTTGGAAAGCAGGCCATAGTGCTGCAACCTAACCGGCGCCTTGCCGATAGCGCAGAGGTGGAGTCCAACAGCATCTACGGGCATCTCTACACCGGCAGCGTGAAGGGTGATGATGAACCAGAAAACGAGGCAGAACAGAAGAAGCTCAAAGTCATCCCGTTGCGCGCCTGCGATGACGAGGCCGACTGTGTCTACCTCGTGGACGACGCTCACCTGCTGAGTAACTCAAGATTCTCGACCCCTGACGGCAAACAATATGGCAGCGGCCAATTGTTGTCGGACTTCTTCGACTTCGCTGCTTTCGGCAACGGAGCGCGCAAGGTCGTTTTCTTTGGCGATCCGTATCAGATGCAGCGCGGCGGTAGCGAGGGGGCCGTGCTTTCGGGTGACTTCCAGAAGTCACGTGAACTGAAGCACCAATCGCTAGAGCTGGCGCAACTAATCGACACCACAGGTGGTTCAGCCAAACTGGCCAACGCAGTCAAGCTGGTAACCGCCATCCGTACCCAGAAATTTGCCGTGTTAGAACTGGAAACTGATGAGGGTTGCAGGATTCTCGATAAGAAGGATGCGGCTAATGAAATGGTGGATCACTTCCAAGCAGACCCAAACTCAGTCTGGTATTTGGCCGAGACACATGGCCAGGCCAACGCATTGATTCAGTGGATTCGTGAGCGCTTGCACGGCAAGAAACTCCTGGACACGGTGGAAGTGGGCGACCTGCTGGAGGTATACGTGAGCCCTGATGTGCGCGATGCATTCGGCGCACGGGTAGCTGTGCAGTCCGGGGGGCGCCTGACGGTCGCAAGCGTCGGCAAGCGTTCCGTGTACCAACAAGGGTTGAGCTGGGCAAAGAGCGGCTCGATCAAATTCCATTCCATCAGGTGTAGAGTCGAACGTCGCGATGAGATTGAACTTGAGGTGTTCGAGGAGTTCCTGCGAGCCGAAAAGCCGGAGTTGGATAAGGAGACGGCAGTAGCCGAAAGCGTCTGGCGAAATGCCGCAAAGCGCAACAGAGAGAAAGCGTTCGGCAGGAAGCAATCAGCGCTGCAGGGAATAGAGGTGCCGCCTCCGCCACCAGCCGCGCCAGATTTCACCTATGCCCGTTATGGCTATGCCTCTACGGTCCACCATGCCCAGGGCATGTCGCAGCCGATCTGCTATGTGAATTGCGATCATGCCGCAGGTCGGCACTCAGAAGGATTCTTCCGTTGGCTGTACTCGGCGCTCACTGTCGCCGAGCGTGAACTGGTTTTGTTGAATTTCACGGATATGCACCCCTTCGACGCTGCTGTTTGGAAGGCGGGTGCTGTCAAGGTGGCTGCTGACATCGCAGTGGGTGCGGGTTGGGTATTTCAGCCCAACGGAATCGCGTCCGAAAGAGATCAGCAGCGCAGCTTACCAGAGGGGCTTGACCAATCGAAAGATGTTCTCAAGTCCGTTGCAATCTGGCTTCGTGTCGTCAACGCGACAGAGCGGTTTGGCTGGCGGGTCGTAAAAGCCGCCTGTCACCCCTACCAAGAGCAATATGACCTTTCTAGTTCACAAAGCGAGTACTGTCAGTTGCGAATCGCCTACAACGGGAAAAATGTCGTCACGGCCATGCACGTGAAGGAACCCGAGCACTGGGGCTTGCTTTTCGACGTGGCTTTTGAATGCCTCTCGACGAACGACTATTCACCTGAGGCAGCCGCCTTGCTCCGATCTACAAGGTCGCGCCTGGATCAAATTGGCTGGAAGGTCGTATCTGCCGCTGAGACTTCATATCGCTTGGCAATAACGGTGGCTCGCAACCAAAATGAGCGGGCCGGAATTGAGATCAACTTCGACAAGCAGGGGCTCGTTTCCAGCTTGCGTCCGTTGACGTGCAGCAGCCCAGAGCTCGTTGAAACGATAAGGTCTGTTTTCCAATGACGTGGGCAGACGTACAAGCGCTCCGCAAATCCGGGCGTTTCCAAGAGGCTGTTGACCTTGGTCTGCGTGAGCTTGCTGACGATCCCGATGACTTCAAACTGCGGACGCAGATTGATTGGGCGTTCTATGGCCTGGTCAAGAACCATGTGTCTTCCATCGTTTCCAAGCTAAAAGGAGGGCAGCAAGCCCCCAACGCAGTTGTTAATCAAATTCATCAGGCGTTACGCTGTTACGCGCGGCAACCGAAGCGCCGGCCAGACAACGCGCTATCCAACATCTTGCGCGAGTTGTCGAAAATCGCACCACACTTTCCATTCTTCCCTGGGTTTGTGCGGTGGGTCGGATTCGACGGCCTCGCTGCGGAAGATTGGCAGTACAACCAGCTTGACGGAAATCGTTTCCCGCCGATCGCCCTTGGAATCGCCCGTGGTTTGGCGAAATGGATGAAGGCATTCCATGATGCGGCCCAAGAGGAAATTGATCTGGCGCTCGAATGGATCGGTCGCGTGCGACCAGTGGCTGAGGGTGACGACGCCTTATGGATGGACTGGGACAGAGTCTATCTGCTGCGGCGCGTCCATCGCCATGCCGAGGCGGCAGGAGTCCTTGGCCCAGTCATCAAGGCGAAGAGAAATGAGTTTTGGGTATGGGCCGAGGCGGCGAGGCTATATTCAGAGGAGCAGCCAGACCTCGCATTAGCGTGCGCGTGCCGGGCCTTGGAATGTGGTTCAGACCCTAAGTTCACTGTGAAGGTTCACCGTGAGCTTGCCCAGATGTTGGCAGAACGCGGTGAGTTTGCTCAGGCAAGCAGCGAACTGGCGTCGGTGATATCGCTTCGGCAAGAACAAGGTTGGGGAATCGATGCGGAACTTCAGGACCTTATCAACAGCAGTTGGTATGACCCGTCAGCACAAGGTGCTGAAAGGGCAAGCGACTTCTATGCCCACCATTCCCAGGACGCACTGGTATTGTGTTTCGATTCTGTGGAAGTTAAACCTGCGACCTATTTGGGAACGATCGTGCCGCAGCAGCCTAGGGATGCTGCGCCGGGAAGGAAGGCTCGGCCTCTTCCTCGTTTTGCAATACGTGAATCCAGTGGTGCATCGGTCAGTATTGTTGGCCCGGGCGTTCGCTGCAGGAATATCAAGATCGGAGATCCCGTAACGCTTGTACTCGGCAGGCAACGGGACAGTGATCGTGACGCAATTGTTCAAGTTTCGGTTCGATCGGATGGGGCCAGCTGGGATTGCACCGATTCGGGGATAGGTTTGGTAACCCGCGAGGCAGCAGATGAGAGGCGGGCAAAAGTCTTTGTTGATCGGGACCTTGAGGTTGGAATTGATGGCGACGCTTGGATCGGGTCCCAATACCCCAAAGTTGGCGAAGGCGTTCGTTTTCGGGTTACTGGAAACCGCAAGACGGGCCGAAGGGACCTTTTCGCCGTTGAACCAGGTCCTCGTCCAAATGCTGATGTTAAGGTAACAACGGGGCACTTGAAGAGGAACTCCAAGGGGTTCGCTTTTGTCGATGATGCCTTTGTTCCTCCCTTTATGGTTGAGACGGTCCTGCCGGAAGTCGATACCGTGGTTGCTGTACTTGTGTACGCGAAGCACCCGAAAGAGGATAGATACGGATGGCGCGCCGTCGCGATCAGCGCAGCCTGAAAAACGATTCCGCAGTAACTCGCGCCAGGCTCATAAGCTGGGGAGACCGGTCGGCACGTGGTCATCCATCTCCAACCATAATTCAAAAACCAAGCGTTCTTAGTTGGTTTTTTCGCCTGCTTTCCCCAATGTTGGCGCGGTTTCATGCCCTCACCTCTTGAGCACGGTAACCGGTTACACGTCCGCGGCCTGCCGCCGGCGGTGCTTGACGCCTTAGTACCGTTGAGTGGATGTTTCGTTGCCATGCCAAGCTCCTTCCACATCGGGATAGCGTGCCATAGCTGCGTTATTGATTTGTCTACACCCAGCAGGTTACAGCAAGCTGGGAATCTTGCGCTTGGCAACCGGACGAATGTAGCGCGCAAGTGTAACGTCCGACTTGTGGCCGGTCTGCTCACGAATTTGATGAGGCTGCAGCCCGACAGTGGCCGCCTCCGTACAGTATCCGGCGCGCAGGCTGTGCCCGGCCACATTTTTTGCGGCCTCATTGCCGGCCATCATCCTGACGGACGACTTTACGATGAGCGCAACGGACTGTGGGGTTAGCGCTTTACCGCCGACCTGATCGTGCCGATTTATGGCCCGGAATAATGGCCCGTTGAGAATACCGGCAACAAATAGCCAATTCATCAATGCCTTGACCGGGCAGCGACTACCGCGCGCGTGAGGAATAAACACTGTCCTGCCTGCTCCCTCTTGATCCGTCTTCGACCTCCGGATCAGCAGCTCGACACCGGCCTCGAAGCGGGTCATGTCTTCGTAACGAAGCGCTACCAGTTCGGACCGGCGAAAGGCACCGGAAAACCCGATGAGCAACAACGCTTTGTCGCGTGCGGCCTTCATCGGCCGCTGCCGCTCTACGTGAACCATAATTTCCAAGAGATCGTCTTTCAACAGAGGCGACACCTGACGCTGCTTCGTACCTACTGTGCGGCGGATACCTTGCATAGTTCGCTTGACCAAGTTATCCATGACCGGCGATACGAGGCCAACGTCCGTATGTGCGCGATGGATCGCAATTAGACGATGCTGCAGCGTACTGACCGCCAGGATGCCGGCGAAATTCGCAAGGTACTCGGCAACCATTGTCGGTGTTGCCGGTATCGAGCCGCCGTGGTGTGTGAAGTGGCGTATGTCTGCGTCGTATGAGCGCGTGGTGGCGTTCGACTGAGCGGCGGCGGTATAGCTGGCCACTAGCTTCGATGGCGCGGCCTGAGCGGTTTTAACCATTCCCCGCGCGTCGTTTTTTTTGCTCGAACGTTCGTTCATGCTCAGTACTCCGATGGGAGCAATATTGTAGTCACCGACCCGTCGGCCTCAGTGATGACCCACAGACGTTCGCGACCAACGTCGTAAGCTGAAAGAATTCGACTGCCATAGGTGATCGCCACGTGATTCTCGTGTAGATCGGGAGGCGACAAGGTTCCGAAGTCGCCGGTCTGATGACGAGCCAGGTACGCGGTTGCGTTTATACCGGCGCGGTCGAGTAGATTAAGCGCCCCGGGCGTCGCGACGACGAGCCCAAGGCCGAAAAGCGGCTTGGGGTCGGCGTTTGGACTAGCTTGGGAGAGGGACTTTGCATTCATGAGTTTACCTGAGTGCTCTGCTTATGCACAGCGAGAGTCGACCGCCGACCAGTTGGGCCGCACGGTCATGGACATGGGTGAGGTGCAAGTCAACAGGCGCAAGCGCCTGCGACGTTCACTTTCTTGCGGTAGGTGTTTTGCCCATCGGATGGACCCCGATGTACCAACTCGGTACTAGGACGCTGAGGTCAGTTCTTACGACGCGATCCGAGCTAGCAGTCGGGTCAATCACGTATTCCACAAATTTAGCGTCATGGCTTCCCTTTGCTCGATGAAAAACAGCGTAGCGCCCCACCTCCCACTCGACGTCGTAGTCGACCAAAACAAGACACAAGTCAGGTAGTTGTGACGACTTTTCGCACTCCTTCCACACGGTTGCAACCCATGAGTATTTGGCGAGCAAAGCGGCAAGAAAATCGCCGTCAATACGATGAATGTAGGGCCCAGCTTTCGGCAGCCCGAGTTCTTCCGCTTTTTGCCAGACGTCTTCGAGCGTCGTGGACGCAAGTGTTGCGACGGCTGCGAGGGCGCAAGCGTGACGGTCCTTCGTCGTCACCGGCTTAAATGCAGGTTGAAATCCAGCGGCAGAAGAGGTAACGCTATTAGGGATAACTGCGGTCATGATGACTCCATAGGGATAGTTGAGATGTGCACGGCTACGCCCTCCCGTAGGGTTGGCGAAACAGTAAAAAAGGGATGTTTGACGTCGCGCGAAGTGTGGCGCTAGATAACTACGAGAGGACTGCCGTGCTCTGCTGACTGTACTGTTCGTGGCGAACGTAAGTTCAGCAGTTACATTATCGCACGAATTGTGGGTATTTTGACAACTTTTTAACTTTGCGTGGGGCGCGTATAGAGGCGGCAAAGAGGCAGGTTGGCACCTTCCTGTCGTGCGTCTATCACATACTTTTCGCGCGACCACTCATGATGCGTTGGCAAATGCCAGAGAACAGCTTAAAACGGTCAGAGAAGCGGCGACCACGACCGAGTGTCATGGTGCTAGCTCGGCTATCAAAAACGCTGCCTAATGCTGCCTAACGTCGCGTGGGCTTATGGTCCACGTTCGCCATCTGAGTACTTGCCTGGCAATCGATCTCAACAAGAAAGTCGGCCCAAACCGTTAGCGCTTGCTTGCGCTCCTCAAAGTAGGTGTGTACATCGTAGATGCCTTCAATTCCTGGCAGCTTGTGGTTCAGGCACATTTCGCTTACATCTCGAGGTACGCCGAGTGCCCTCATCTGACTCTTTGCTGTGGACCGAAGATCGTGCGGCGTAAACCGGCGCACTGTTGGCTTGTACGTATTCAGCCAAAATTCTACGGCGGCCGCGATTGTGTTCGGATTGATCGGTCTGTCGCCTTTTGCAGATGCATTTTTGTAATCACCTCGCACGGGCAAGACGAACTCCGATTTACCTGATCGCTGTTTCAGTTCTTGCAGCCAAGCCGTTACTGGCGGGGTTAAGGGAATCTGAATGCCAGGTCCCGTCTTCGTTGTAGGAATACTCCATACATCTCGATCAAAATCGAATTGCGACCACTTCGCTGTTCTCAGCTCGCCGGAGCGCACAGCTGTGGCCAACAACAATCGAATCGCTAAAGCATTCTCTCGGTTCATTTCTGCGCCCATCACCTGTCGCAGCTCATCTCGGTTCAACATCAAGCGGCGCCGAGTTGCAGGACGCTTACCCATCAACGCACTTAGGTCTATCCCAACACACGGATTGGCAGCAACCAGTTTCCGACCAGCTGCGTGTTTGAAAAGCATTCTTGCGGTAGTGAGCAGCATGCGCGACTCGTTCCACGGGGTGCCAGCGGATTCAATTAACTCGACGATGTCTAATGACGACACCTGAGCTACCGCGTACGAGCCGAAGCGATTCTGAATTCTGTCTAGGCTGCGACCATAGCCTTTCTGCGTACTCGTCCCTAGGTCGCTCAAGATTTTTTCGCGGTAGTCATCGATGAGCTGTCGGACCGTCCAGTCCTTCATCGCCAGTGCTTTCATACGTTGCTTGTCTACGGCCGGGTCGCCCGCCCTGTCAATCTCCGCCCGCTTCTCCCTTGCTATCTTGCGGGCCTCGGCCAAGCTGATATCCGGAAAATTCCCAATCGTTAGTTCCCTCGCCCGCCCAGCTACGCGGTAACGCAGAATCCACGTTGCAGTTCCAGATGATGAGAGTGTGAAGGTTAACCCACCCCCATCCGAACGAGCTAGCGGCAAGGGTAGAGCCACTACCTGTCCGGATTTTAGGTCTTTGAATGTAGGGACTTCACCATTCTTTACCGTTCTCAGCCAATGTTGCAGCTGTAGAGTCTGCAGTTTCTCTGTTGCGCTACTTTTTTGCTTCATCGCCGTCCTTTTCGTTGCTAGCTACACATGTAGCTACACATCGTAACGACGACACTGCGGGACGTCAATGGACGAGCTAAGATGAAAAACTTTTTAAAATCAATTGGTTAAGAGACATATTAGACGGCACTAGATGCCCATAGACAATGAAAAAATAATACGATGTGATTTTGATGTAGAAGTTTTATGACGGGATTTTAAGGGCGACAACTGACAAGCGCTTTATCCACAGGGAGGGAAGATCGCCATGACAGATCGATCGCCCCTTCCAACAATGCCGTTGCATTTTTCGTGATCGGAGTGATCCATGAAAATTCAATATGCAGTTGCAGTTGTGACTTTGCTGGCGGCCCACCTTGTGGCCCACGCGGCGCCAACAAGCTATGTGTGTCCCCAGTCGATTCCTGAAGCATCTCTTCGCCTGATCGGGCCCAGCCAGGAGTGGACACCGTTTGTCTCTTCGCCGCTGTACTTGAGCAGCGCTGCGCCGGCTGATGGTCCGCCGGAACGTCTCGGCGTGCTTCGTGAACGCGATGCCATGAAAACCAAAACGGGTTGGAGACGGACATACGCACTAGATGGTCAGTACCCTGACGGTAAATGGCTCAGGTGCGACTACGGTGCATTCGGCGAGGTGTCGTTAGCAAAACGACTTCCCGATGAGATTAGCAAGTGCACAGTGACAGGCACGAAAGGCGCGCATGCCGGAGAGACTCAGGTCGACATCAGGTGTCTATAGCGTCGCGTACGTCCCAAGAACAAGGTGTTTAACTGACGTTTTCGCCATTGATGCCCCATCAAGATAACCTGGCGCGCTGGCGTGCCACCTGGACAGCCCTGAACCTGGCCCCGCCCCCCGGCTTGTGCGAGCAACTGCTGCGCGCGTGGGCCGAACCCCAGCGCCACTACCACACGCTGCAACACCTCACCGAATGCCTGGCGCTGTTCGACACGCTGCGCGCGCAGGCCGAGCAGCCTGCCGATATCGAACTGGCCCTGTGGTTCCATGACGCCATCTACGACGTGCAGGGCCACGATAACGAAGCACGCTCGGCGCACTGGGCCACGGAAGCATTGGCGGCGGGCGGCATCGATGCGGCCCGCTGCCAGCGCGTGCATGACCTGATCATGGCCACCTGCCACATTGCCCTGCCCGCTTCGCCAGACCAGGCTTTGCTGGTCGACATCGACCTGGCCATCCTGGGCGCGCCCGCCGCGCGCTTTGCCGAGTACACGCGTCAGATCCGGGCCGAATACGCGTGGGTGCCGGCGGATGTCTACGCGGTCAAGCGCCGCGCTGTGCTGCAAGGCTTTCTCGATCGCGAACAGATTTACACGACGCCAGCCGTCGCGCAGCGCCGGGAGCAGCGTGCCAGAGACAATCTGACCAAGGCCATTTCGTCGCTCTGAACAACGATCCATCAACAGGCAGCATGCTTGATCCAGATCGATTGCAGCCTGCTTGACGAACGCGCCTGCAAACCTATTGAGATCCAGTCCATCCAAGCTGCATGGTGCGCCGTTGCTGCCACCTGCGAACAAGCATGCACCCAACATGCGCGCGTGATTTTGCGTGCGTTCCCATCGGTTCCGCTTGACTTGCGTCAGCAAAATACTTAGCGTCTCACAACAGGCAGCAGGAAACTCCCTTTTTCGCGCGAGAACCACAGGTGATTGCCATGCGAACCCGACTCCGCAATCGTCACAGCAAAGCACCTGACCAACTGCGCGATGCATTGGCGCAGTCGCGCTATGCCGATGTGGTTGCCGATGACGGACTCGAAGCGTCCATGCGACAGCTGACCGAAGGGCAAATGCTCGTCAACCAGGCGCTGGTCGAAAAGATCATCGCCTGCCAGCACTCCGAAGCATCGTTACGCGCATCCGAGCAGCAACTGCACTCGTTACTGGCCCACCAGCGCGCCAGCAGTGAGGCTGAGCGCAAGCGGATCTCGCGCGAGATCCACGATTGCCTTGGCCAAAACCTGCTGGCCTTGCGGCTCGACATTGTCACCCTGCACCAGCAAACGAACGACCACCATGGCGGCCTGCACGATTGGGTGAGTGCAGCGCTGGGCAATGTCGACGAGACGCTGCGCACCGTCAAGCACCTGCTGAGCGAACTACGGCCTGCCGGCCTTGAACTGGGCGTCGTCGCCACGCTGGAGATCGAGGCGCGCAAGTTCACCCGTGCGAGTGGCATCGCCTGCGACGTACAGGTCGACGGGCATCTCGACGATCTGCAGATCGATGAAGATATCCTGATGAGCTTACACCGCGTGCTGCGCGAGTCGCTCGACAATGTGCGTCGTCATTCGCTTGCCAGCCGGGTTCAGCTGCATCTGGCCAGCGTCGACGGCATGCTTGAACTGAGCATCAGCGACAACGGTATCGGGTTCAACCCGCAGGCGCCATGCAAGTCCGGCAGTTTTGGCCTGGCCACGCAGCAGGAACAAGTGGCTGCGCATGGCGGCACACTGGTCATCAACAGTGCCCACATGCAAGGATCTCGCCTCGTCGTGCGCCTGCCCCTGATCGCGCAGCAAGCCACTTTGACGTGCGTTGATCGGCTGACCTGATGACCTGCTGACACCGTCGTTGCGATGCCGCATGCATGCTGAATGCACATCAATGCTGCACGACTATCTTGTTTATTTCTGAGCAAGCCAGCGATTGAAAATCCTGATCGATATCATAGGAATAATTAAATACTGATCCTCCTGTGTGTGTGTGAACTCACAGTGGAGATCTAACGTGCTGGGCTATGTTATTGGGAGTTTAATTATCTCTACAACAAACGAGGAACAGCATGCCAACATCCAAGCACCCCAGCTCCTTCGATGGCGCCGGTTCGGTCCTGAGCACGGTAGCCGGTCCATCCGATGCCAAGCCGCCCCAGAGCCTTGGCGTCAGTAACCCGATCGCGGATCGTCTGCTCGATAAAATCCCTGCTGAGCAAGAGCTCGCAGCGGCACGTCCATTCAATGCCAACAAGGCCAGCGAGTATGGCGATGCATCGCGCACGCCGGCAGTTGGCGAGACCTTCAAGCCGTCGACCCACGCCGCCACTGGCAGCACGACGACCGAAATCATCGCCAACGACAAGGTTGGCGACGGCAACCCGCCAAAAGGCGAAAACGCCACCGTCGATCCGCTCGACCGCGTGCGCGTCGATCCGGCCGACCGTCACCTGACGACCAACCAGGGCGTGCCGGTCTCGGACAACCAGCATTCGCTGAAGGCCGGCCTGCGTGGTCCGACCCTGCTCGAAGACTTCGTGCTGCGCGAAAAGATCAGCCATTTCGACCATGAGCGCATCCCTGAGCGCGTCGTGCACGCACGCGGCTCGGCTGCCCACGGTTATTTCGAGTCCTACGACAACTTCAGCGCCCTGACCCGCGCTGTCCCGTTCGCCAAGAAGGGCAAGCGCACGCCAGTGTTCCTGCGCTTCTCGACCGTGGCCGGCGAACGTGGTTCGACCGACACCGCACGCGACGTGCGCGGTTTCGCCGTCAAGTTCTATACCGAAGAAGGCAACTGGGATCTGGTGGGTAACAACATGCCCGTGTTCTTCATCCAGGACGCCATGAAGTTCCCTGACCTGGTGCACGCAGCGAAGCCGGAACCACACCACGCGATGCCGCAGGCTGCCACCGCCCACGACACGTTCTGGGACTTTGCCTCGCTGTCGCCTGAAATCGCGCACATGCTGATGTGGGCGATGTCCGACCGCGCCATTCCGCGCAGCTACCGCACGATGCAGGGCTTCGGCGTGCATACGTTCCGCCTGATCAACGCACAGGGCGAAGCACGCTTCGTGAAATTCCACTGGACGCCAATGCAGGGTACGCATTCGCTGGTGTGGGACGAGGCTGTCCGCATCTCGGGCGCCGATTCCGACTTCCACCGCCGCGACCTGTGGGAAGCCATCGAAGCCGGCAACTTCCCTGAATGGGAACTGGGCCTGCAGATCTTTACCGAAGAGCAGGCTGCCAGCTTCTCCTTCGACGTACTCGATCCGACCAAGCTGATTCCGGAAGAACTCGTGCCACTGACGCCAGTGGGCAAGATGGTCCTGGACCGCAATCCGGATAACTTCTTTGCCGAAACCGAGCAGGTTGCATTCTGCACCTCGCACGTCGTGCCGGGCATCGATTTTTCGAACGATCCGCTGCTGCAAGGTCGTAACTTCTCGTACCAGGATACCCAGCTGACCCGTCTGGGCGGCCCGAACTTCCACGAGATCCCGATCAACTCGCCGATCGTCCAGATCCAGAACAACCAGCGCGACGGTTTCCATCGCCAGGCCATCAACCGTGGCCGCGTGAACTACGAACCGAATTCGCTGGGCGGCGGTGTGCCATACCAGGCTGGTCCTGCAGGCTTCACCAGCTTCCCGGAGACGATTGCAGCGGACAAAGTGCGCGGCAACCCGGAACTGTTTGCTGATCACTATTCGCAGGCACGCCTGTTCTGGCAGAGCCAAAGCACGCCAGAGCAGAACCACATCGTCAACGCATTCCGTTTCGAGCTGACCCGCGTGCAGACGCCGGCCGTGCGCGAGCGTGTGCTGGCGCTGCTGGCCAACGTGGATGACGTGCTGGTGTCGCGTGTGGCCGAAGGCCTGGGCATGGATGTGCCTGCACCGCTGCCACTGGCCACCGATGCGCCGATTCCAACCTATCCGCCATCGCCAGCGCTGTCGCTGATGAGCCGTCCGGGTGTCACCGGCATCAAGGGCCGCCGCGTCGCGGTGCTGATCGCCTCGGGTGTCGATGACAAGGCAGTCAAGAGCCAGTACGGCAGCCTGCTCAAGGATGGCGCCGTGCCACGCATGGTCGGCAATATGCTGGGCAAGGTCAAGGCGCTTGACGGTGACCCGATCGACGTCGAGATCTCGGTTGAAGCTGGCCCATCGGTCATGTATGACGCCGTGATCGTGCCGGACGGCGACCAGGCTGTGGCCACGCTGGCCAAGAACGCACAGGTGCTGGAATTCCTGCGCGAGCAATACCGTCATGGCAAGCCGATCCTCGTGTTCGGCGCCGGTTCGGACCTGCTGACCAAGGCCATGATCCCGACCACGCTGCCGGACGGTTCGGATGACCCGGGCCTGATCATGGGCGATGCTGCCAATGCCGATGCGGCCGTGGCCGCGTTCAAGACGGCGCTCGCCGGCTTCCGCGTGTTTGCACGCGAAACCGATCCACCTTCGGTGTAAGTCAGTCCAGCCCGCCTGTCAGCGATCACCCCTGTGATTGCCGGCAGGCGGGACAGGCAAAAATTTAATGAGCAGTAAGAAAAAAGACACCAGCTGGTGTCTTTTTTTTTTGCTCGTTCCACCACCACAGTGAGTGTCTGCATAGACGGCCATCAATATTGATACGTGGAATTGGGTGAGACTTCCGCAGTGCCACGATCGCTATAATTGTCCTGCGGCATTGACTGGCACAGCATTGTGTCCTTCTCCCACTTTCACGAAAGCCTCCCATGTTCTGTTCTCATTGCGGCGCTCCGATGGCGCCGGATGCTGCTGCGTGCGCCGTGTGCGGCAAGGCGGCAGCGGTCCTCGCAGCGCCGGCAGTCAGCCTCGACAAACCACCGCCTCGCGGGACCAGCGGTGATATTCCGGATGGCGTCAAAGGCTGGAGCTGGGGCGCATTTTTCCTGAACTGGATCTGGGCCATCGGCAACCGCTCCTGGATTGGCCTGCTGGCGCTGGTGCCCTACGTGGGCTGGCTCATGGTGTTCTGGCTGGGATTCAAGGGCCGCGAAATGGCCTGGAAAAACAAGCAGTGGGACAGCCTCGAGCACTTCAACCGCGTCCAGCGCAAATGGTCGCAGTGGGGTGTCGGCATCACGGTGTTCGTATTTGTCGTCGGCATCCTTGCGGCCATCGCCGTCCCTGCGTATCAGGACTACGCGACACGCGAGCGCGACGTGCAGCGCGCTGCCGACCAGGCCGAAGACACCGCGCCGCTCGCTGACGGAAGTAGCATCGACAGCAATGCCGACAACCTGCCAACGTCGCTGCGCACCGTGGCCGGCCTGCTGGAACGCAAGACTGGCGCCGATGGCGCCGGCACGCTGCTGCTCGATGGCCAGGCGCTGTTCACGGGCGAGGATGCGCGCTGGCAATTCCCGCTGCGCAGCTTCAAGCTTTCCGGCGGCAAGGAGGCCATCCTGGTTGCCAGCAGCGGTGGACGCGGCAACAGCTGCGAGACGCTGTTCTACTTTTTGCTTGCCGACGCATCCGGTGTCACGCCCACGCCGCTGTTCGGCACCTGCGCCGCGCAAGGCAGCATCGCGCAGCGTGGCGACATCATCACCATCAAGCTGCCGGACGTGAACGGCGCGTCGACGACGGTGTTCGAAGACGGCGTCGTGCGCGCCGACGGCCAGGTCGTGAGCCTGACCGGCATGAACGATCCATCGCGCTAACTGCGCCGCTTCTTCCAGTTGTAGTCGGCGCCCGTGACGTCTACGCCGGGATGACCCACGACGTCCGGATGCTCCGAACACATGGTGATGAAGCGTATGCCTTCGCCTTCGCGCTGGCGCTTGCGCAGCGCCTCCATGAATCCCATCGCCGGGACCATGGCGGCCGTGTCGAAGCCCTGCGCATGCGCGTGCGTGGCTGCGCCATCCACCACCGTCCAGTAGACCATGTACATTGGATTTCCCCCTGCATTGTGATGACAGACATTGTCGCTTGAATAGATCTGCTCTGCAGAACTGCCACGCTACCGAAAAAACCGCCGCAGTAAGGTAGGACTGGTCCGAAAAACGCCCGCTATGTGAACCACTTAACATAGTGACTGCCCGGTGACCGTTAGTCTGTTGTCATGTTCACTACGCAGGTAAGCCTTCATGACTCTTCGCACCGATTCCCAGCCCGACCTCGCCCTGTGGGGCGGGCTCGAATGCACGGTTAACCGCATACGCGACGACTATTTCAGCCAGATGGACCGCAACGGCCATGCTGGCCGCCTGCAAGATATTGAACGCTTCGCATCGCTCGGCATCCAGGCGATCCGTTATCCGGTGCTGTGGGAGCGCACTGCGCCCGACGGCATCGACAAGGCCGACTGGTCGTGGGCCGACGAACGGCTGCCGGCCCTGCGCGACCTCGGGGTCAACCCGATCGTCGGCCTGATCCACCACGGCAGCGGCCCCCGTCACACGAGCCTTGTCGATCCCGCCTTCCCCGCTCAGCTGGCCGAGTACGCCGGCGCCGTGGCCGCCCGTTATCCGTGGGTCGAGCACTACACGCCCGTCAACGAGATCTGCACGACGGCGCGCTTCTCGGGTCTGGCCGGCGTCTGGTACCCGCATGGCGGCGACGAAGCCACGTTCATCCGCGCGCTGCTGATCCAGTGCCGCGCGACGGTGCTGTCGATGCGCGCGATCCGCGCCGTCAATCCGGCCGCCAAGCTGGTGCAGACCGACGATCTGTCCAAGACCTACGGCACGCCCGAGATGCAGGACATCGCAAATTACTTCAACGAGCGTCGCTGGCTCGCCTGGGACCTGCTGTGCGGGATGGTCGACACGAACCACAAGCTGTGGGACTACCTGCTCGACTCGGGCGCCACTGCCGATGAACTGCGCTGGTTCCGCGACAACCCGTGCCCGCCCGATGTGATCGGCGTGAACTACTACGTCACCAGCGAGCGCTGGCTCGACCATCGCCCTGAACGCTATCCCGAGAGCCACCGCCATATGTACCGGGGCATTGCGCATGCCGATATCGAGGCGCCGCGCGCGCTGGCCACGCCCACGCCCGGCATTGCCCCGCTGCTGATGGAGACTTGGGAACGTTACGGCATCCCGATCGCGATTACCGAAGCGCACATCGATGCCAACCGCGAAGACCAGCTGCGCTGGCTCGTCGAAATCTGGAACGCCGCACTCAAGGCGCGCCAGCAGGGCGCCGACATCCGCGCGGTCACGGTCTGGGCGCTGCTGGGCTCGTTCGACTGGAACAGCCTGGTGACCGCCTGCCACGGCTACTACGAGCCAGGCCCGTTCGATGTGCGCTCGCCCACGCCCCGCCCGACCGCGCTGGCAACCCTGATGCGCGAACTGGCCAGCAAGCGCGCGCTGTCCAATCCCGTCCTGCAGGGCGAAGGCTGGTGGCGCCGGCCGGGTCGCTTCTGGTGCAAACCCGTGGCCACCCGCACGGCGGTGGCTGACATCGCGGTGCGCAGCCAGTTCAAGTCGGCGCCCGTGCAGCCCATCCTGATCACGGGCGCGAGCGGCACGCTGGGCGCAGCCTTCAAGCGCATCTGCGAAGCGCGCAACCTGGCTTGCCACGCACTCACGCGGCAAGAAATGGACATCACCGACCCGGCCTCGGTCGACGCGGCAATCGTGCGTTTCAAGCCGTGGGCGATCATCAATGCAGGCGGCTTCGTGCGCGTCGACGAGGCCGAGACCGAAAGCGAGCGCTGCATGCGCGAAAACACGCTGGGTCCGACCGTCCTGGCGCTGGCCTGCATGCGCCACGCGCTGCGCTTCATGACGTTCTCGAGCGACCTGGTGTTCGATGGTGCCAAGGGCGCGCCGTATGTCGAATCCGATGCGACCAATCCGCTCGGCGTCTACGGGCGCAGCAAACTCGATGCCGAAACGCGCGTGCTGGACGCCGATCCGCAGGCACTCGTGATCCGCACCAGTGCATTCTTCGGGCCATGGGACCGGCACAATTTCGTGACCCAGGCGCTGGGCGCGCTGGCCAATGGCGAGCCATTCGAGGCGGCGGGCGACATGATCGTCTCGCCGACCTATGTGCCGGACCTGGTGAAGGTGGCGCTCGACCTCATGATCGACCGTGAGCGCGGCATCTGGCACCTGACCAATGGCGACGCGGTGAGCTGGGCCGAGCTGGCGCGGCGCGCCTGCGCGGCAGCGGGCATGTCCGCGGATAGCTTGCAGGAGATTGCGGCTGATGCTGTCGATTACCCGGCGCAGCGGCCGGCGTTCAGTGCACTGGGCAGCGAACGTGCGCTGTTGCTGCCATCGCTGGACAATGCATTGCAGCGCTATGCGCACGCGGTGCAGGAAGCTGCCGGCGGCGCCGGCATTCGGCAGGCGGGCGAAGCGGCGCATTACGCGCGCTGAGGATATCGGCTTGATTTCGCTGCCAACCATCACCGCGTGGACGGCGTAGCCGTCCACCCTACGGGGAAATTGGCTGCCGTGAACTGCAGATAGTTCGTAGGGTGGACGGGTTTCCCGTCCACGCGGCGATCGTTAGCGGTGCCGATTCATGCCGGATGATCTGGCAGCAAGCCATAACCGCATTGACAGCGTAGCCGTTCACGTTACGCAGCAGGCTAGATCGCCTGTTTCTTCTCGGCCGTGAACTGCAGATAGTACAGATTCGCGTACATGCCCTTCATGGCCAGCAGTTCGTCGTGCGTGCCCTGCTCCACGATACGCCCTGCTTCCATCACCACGATCCGGTCGGCCCGCTCGATCGTCGACAGGCGGTGCGCGATCACGATGGTCGTGCGCCCGGCCATCAGCGTGTCGAGCGCCGACTGCACCGCGCGTTCGCTCTCATTGTCGAGCGCCGACGTGGCTTCATCCAGAATCAACAGCGGCGCATCCTTGTAGATCGCGCGTGCAATCGCCACGCGCTGGCGCTGGCCGCCCGACAGACGCGAACCGTTCTCGCCGATACGCATGTCGATGCCATCCGGCAGGCGTGCCACGACGTCCGTCAGGTGCGCCGCGCGGATCGCACCGGCCAGACGCTCGTGGTCGATGTGCTCGGCCCCGTAGGCGATGTTGGCTGCCAGCGTATCGTCGAACAGCACGACGTTCTGGCTCACCATCGCCAGCTGGCTGCGCAGCGACGCGAGCTTGATGTCGGTGTACGGCACCCCGTCGAGCAGCACGCGGCCACCCTGAGGATCATAAAAACGCGTGACCAGGTTCACGAACGTCGACTTGCCGCCACCCGAGACCCCCACCAGCGCCACGGTCTGCCCCGGCAACACCTCGAGCGAAACGTCGTCGAGTGCCGGACCGGCCGCATTCGGGTACTGGAATGCAACCCGTTCGAACACCAGGTGGCCGTTGGCACGGCCCAGCTCACGGCTGCCGGTGTCGACTTCCGGCTCGGCGTCGATGATGCCGAACACCGTCTCGGCGGCCGACATCCCCCGCTGCATCGGACCATTCACTTCGGCCAGCGACTTGAGCGGCGTGAGCAGCATCAGCATCATGGTGACGAACTGCGTGAATTCGCCAACAGTCATGTCGGCCTGCATCGCCAGCACGACCACCAGCGACAGCGCCAGCGAGGTCGCGATCTGGGTCACCGGCGTGGTGGCGGCAAAGGCCACCGTCATGCGCTGCGAGAAACCGCGCAGCGCGACACTGCGTTGATGAAAGCGGCGCCGCTCGTAGGCTTCGCCGGCGAACACACGGATCACCTGGTGACCGCGCGCGGCTTCCTCGACCACGCCGGTCATCTCGGCAGTGACGCGCTGGCTTTCGCGATTCAGGTTGCGCAGGCGCTTGGTGGTCGTGCGCACGATGACGGCAGTCAGCGGGATCACGACGATGGCGATCAGCGTGAGCTGCCAGTTCAGGTACAGCAGGCTGCCGAGCAAACCGATCACGACCAGCACGTCGCGCACGCAGGCGACGAACACCGACTGGATCATGTCGACGACCTGGCGCACGTCGTTGACGACCGTGTTGATGATCTTGCCGGTGCTCTCGTCCTGGTAGCGCGCGACCGGCAGGCGCAGCACGCGCTCGAAGGCCATCGCGCGCATGTCGTTGAGCACGCGCGACAGCACCCAGTTATTGAAGTAAGCGGTGCCGAAGGTGCCGATCCCGCGCAGCACGAAGATCGACACCAGCACGGCAGGAATCAGCCACAGGCTGAACGAGACGCGCTCTTCGAAGCCGCGGTCGAACAGCAGCTGCATCGCCTTGGCCAGCAGCGGCTGCGTCGCGGCGGTGATCGCCATCGACAACAGCGCCAGCGCCGCGCGCGATTTGTACGGTTTGACGAGCGCCAGCAGGCGCCGCACGATGACCTTAGTTTCCACGTTGTTCAACCTTCTTTTCAACCA
Source organism: Telluria sp. LT2P80 (assembly GCF_059685955.1). NCBI lineage: Bacteria > Pseudomonadati > Pseudomonadota > Betaproteobacteria > Burkholderiales > Oxalobacteraceae > Telluria > Telluria sp. LT2P80. The sequence goes on from NZ_JCASIO010000001.1 coordinate 1,208,656, forward strand.
TTGCAGCTTTCGCCTGGCGCGTCTTCGCGACCAGGCACAGTCCCATCAGCAGGAACACCATCAGCGCATAGAACATGCTGCCCTTGAGCGACCAGAAAATCACCTCGGTGAGGCCAAAGCTGAAATAGCTCAGCACCACCAGCATGCCCGCCAGCGCCGGCGCGAACTGCGGCAGGCCGGCGCCGCGCGCATGCGCCTGGGCCTGCGCGCCGCGGCCGAGCTGGCGCGCGAAGAACACGAACGGCGCGACCAGGATGCCGGCCCAGGCCAGCAGCCCGAAGATGCCGCCCGTGGCCAGCGCCTGCAACCCGTCATTATGGAGGTGTTCCAGGGACAGGATCGCCGGATCGAGCGTGCCCTGCTCGACCATGTTGCGGATTTCGGTGCGCAGCGTGTTGCGGTCCAGGCCGAACAGCGGCCGCTGTTCGATCAGGATCGCCGCGCCCTTCCACAACTCGAGCCGGGTGCCGACATTGGTATGTACATTGCCGCCATCGACCCAGGTCTGGACATCGTCCACGCCCTGCAGCGCGCGCTCCTGCATGCCGGTGGCCGGCACCAGGAATGCAGCGGCGACCAGCGCGAAGCTGCCAGCCAGCAGCAGGCGCAGCTTGCGGCTGTGCAGCAACTGCGCGTAACTGAGAAACAGCACGGCGGCCAGCGCCAGCGCAACCCAGCTGCCGCGGGTGCCGGTGAGCAGGCAGGCGGCCAGGCCGGCCAGCGCGCCCAGGCCCGCCAGCGCCGCCTTGCCGGCGTGATGGCGATAATCGATCGCCGCCGCCAGCGCCACCAGGCCCAGGCACAGCGCCAGGTCGCCGAAGGTAATCGCGTTGAGAAAGCCGCCCGGGCGCTCGACGCCCATGGCGATGCGCTGCCAGGCCACGAACGGCAGCGCCGCGATCGCGCCGGCCACCACGCCCCACCACAGCATCGCAGCGCGCGGCCTGGCCAGCACGACCAGCGCCATGGCGCTCATGGCCAGCAGCAGGCGTGACGGTTTGTCGAGCGAATCCAGGTGCGCCTCGGGCCGCAGCACGACTGCGGCCACGGCCAGCGCGAACTGGAACACGAAGGCCGCGAGCACCCAGCGGATCTCTTTCCAGTACGGCACGGTCGCGGCCCAGGCCTTGCGCGGCACGAACAATGCGGTGAGCAGGAACAGGAGGCTGGAAAAACCGATGCCGGACGGCGTGGTCAGACTAATCAGGGGAAACAGGAACATCTGGAAGCCAACCAACCACTGCAGCGGCTCCCGGGCCTTGATCGACGTATTGTTCATTCTTGTTCTTGTGGGCTATTCTTGCGGCCTAGAGAGCATTTGTATCGGACACCATGCAGCAAACACAGACATTGTCGGTCGTGATCACCACGTACAACCGGCCCGACGCACTGGCGGCGGTGTTGGCCGCCTGTTTCTTGCAGGACGACAAGAATTTTGAAATCATTATCGCTGATGATGGCTCGACTGCCAACACGCGGGACTGCGTCACGCGGCTGGCGGCAGGCGCCCCCGTGCCCGTCAAGCATGTGTGGCAACCGGACGACGGCTTTCGCGCCGCCATGGCCCGCAACCGCGGCACGCTGGCGGCAACAGGCGACTATATCATCTTCCTCGACGGCGACTGCGTGCCGCAGCGCGACTTCATCGCCCGCCACCGCGCGCTGGCCCAGCAGGGCTTCCTCGTGTCGGGCAGCCGCATCCTGCTCAGCCAGGCGCTGACCGAACGCGCGCTGCAGGGCGGCATCGACGTGGCCGGCCTGAGCGTTGCCGAGCGCCTGCGCCTGCGGCTGGCTGGCGACATGAACAAGGTGCTGCAGACGATCGTGCGCTGGCCCGACGTTGGCCGTGTGCGCCGCAAGTTCAGCTGGCGCCGCATCAAGAGCTGCAATCTGGGGGTATGGAAGGCCGACCTAATAGCAGTCAATGGCTTCGACGAAAGCTTTACCGGCTGGGGCCACGAAGATTCGGATCTCGTGGTGCGCCTGTTCCATGCCGGCGTATTGCGCAAGGATGGCGCCATGGCAACTGAAGTGCTGCATCTGTGGCACGCTGAAGCCGAGCGCGACCAGGCATCGAGCAACCGGCGCACCGTGCTCGAGCGCGCCGCCAATGGCACCACGCAGGCCAGTGTCGGGCTGCGTGAACACGCTGCCCCGAACTGACCTGACCCTGACCTGACCAGGCCTTAGACGCCCACCGCCGGCAGTGTCTGCGCAAACTGCGAGACGCCGTCGAGATTGAACAGCTCGACCTTCATCGCCTTGGTGCGCGGGTCGATATTGACCTCACCAAAGAACTGGTAGCCAGAAAACGGCGAAGAATTCTGGATCACCGGACTTTTCGAGAAAACCGCCGTAGGGCCGAAGGTCTTGTCGAGCACGCCCGGACCGAAGGCGCCGGCATTCATCGGGCCGGCAACGAATTCCCAGAATGGCGAAAAATTCGTGAACCGGGCCTGGGCCGGATCGTAATAGTGGGCCGCGCAGTAGTGGACGTCGGTGGTGATCCAGACCACATTCGGGATCGCCTTGATACTGCTGAGCAGGCGCGCCATTTCGAGTTCGCGGCCGAGCGGCACGCCATCGTTGCCGTTGGCGATCGCTTCCCATACGTCTTCACCCCGGGCATTTTTGCCGTCGCCAACGTTCAGGCCAATGGGCATGTCGGCGGAAATGACTTTCCAGGTGGCGGTCGAGGCTTTCAGCCCGGCGATCAGCCATTCCAGCTGTTCACGGCCCATGAATGCCGAACTCGCGTCCTCCGCCGTTTGCAGATTCGTGCTGTTCGGGCCACGATAGGTGCGCATGTCCACGACGAAAACGTCCAGCAGCGGGCCATGCGAGATGGTGCGATAAATGCGCTGCGGTTCGCTTTGCTTGTAGTAGCGCATCGGCGCATATTCGAGGAAAGCGCGGCGACCACGGGCCGTGAGGGTGGCGATGCTTTTTTCGGTATAACGTGCGTCGCCCGACAAATCCTTGGCGGCGCTGTAGTTGTTCGTGACTTCGTGATCGTCCCATTGCCAGATCTGCGGCACCTGGGCCGCAAACTTGCGAAAGTTCGTATCCAGCATATTGTAGGCGTGGCGGCCGCGGTATTCCTTCAGTGTTTCGGCGACCTTGCTCACTTCCTCCGTGACCACATTGCGCCAGACCTGGCCGTTTTCTGCCGTCACCTGGGCCAGGATCGGCCCATCGGCATAAATCGTGTCGCCGTTGTGGATGAAAAAGTCCGGGTCGCGCAAGCGCATCGCTTCATAGATTTTCATGCCGCCAAAATCGGTGTTGATGCCCCAGCCCTGGCCGCACTGGTCGCCGCTCCAGTGAAACCGCACGGCCCGGGTGCTATCCGCAGCCGGCGTGGTCCTGAATTGGCCCGAGATGGTTTCGCTTTCGATCTTTGCATTATTGGGATCGACGTAGCGCACGCGCACGAAGACCGTCTGGCCGGCGGGCAGGCCGCTCAGGTCGATACGGCTCGTGAAATCGGTCGCGTCGCTGGCCGTGGGGCCGACGATCCGGCTGGCGTTGCTGAAACGCTCGCTGGTATCGTATTCGACGATCATCTGCGCGGTGCGGTCGCTGCGGCTCCAGATGATCGCCCGTTGATCGGTAATGTCGCCGAACTGGATCCCCGATGGCATCTTCGGGCGTTCGCTTTCACTGACACCGATTGCCGCATGGCTGCTGCTGCTGCCGCCGCAGCCCCCGAGCAGCAGGGAGCCGCCCAATGCCGAACTGCCCACCAATGCCCCGCCCTGGGCCAGGAAAGTGCGACGCGAATGCGATGAAGTCATGCCGGCTCCGTTCATGTAAGAGCAGACAAGCTTATTTTTTGAATATGACGTGGCGATGAATCGTCAAATGAAACTAGGCTACCCCGCGCCGCGCCCCCGCCCCACCCCAGGCGCGCACGCGCGCGGCAACGTCCTGCGGCGTGATCGACCGCATGCAGGAGCAGGTCGCCGAGTCCGCACAGCCGGCGCACGGCTGGCGGGCGACCGCTACCTCGGCCAGCGCGCCCAGCGGCGCCCAGCGGCCCGGATCCATCGGCTTGATCGGCGGGAACAGGCCCAGCGTCGGCCGTCCCAGCGCTGCCGACAGGTGCATCGGGCCGGTGCTGCAGGCCACCAGGCCATCGCAGGCGCCGATCAGCGCCAGGAGCTCATCGAGGTCGAGCCGGCCGCACAGATTCTCCACGTTCGGCAGCGCCAGCAAGGCCGGCGCCTGCGCGGCCAGCAGCACGCCCTCGGCGGCGCTGCCGGTGACGAACAGGCGCATGGCCGGGTCGCTTCCGAGGTCACGCGCCAGCGCCGTGAAGTGGGTCAGCGGCCATTCACGGGCGCTGCCATTCGATTTCGGATGCAGGATGACGTGCCGCCGCCCCGGCGCCAGCAAGGCGTCAACGGCGGCGCGCTGCGGCGCATCCAGCCCGTACAACTGCGGGATCTCGGCCAGCGTCGGCACATGGTCGATGCCCAGGGGGCGCAGCAGCAGAAAGTTCAGCTGCGCCTCGTGCAGGTCGGACTTGGCGCGGCTGAAGCGCGCCAGTCGGTTGCAGGTGAACCAGTGATACACGCGGTGGCTGGTGCCTACCCGGTTAGGCACGCGCGCTGCCTGCGCCGCGCGCGCCAGGCGCCGGTCGGGAAACGCAAAGATCACGGTGTCGTAGTCGCCGTCGGCAAACAGGCGGGCCAGATCGTCCGACGCTTCGAGCGTGATCACGCGGTCGAGATGGCGGCTGTGGCGCATGGCCGGGGCCACGTAGGCACGGCACAGCAGGTCAATCTGCGCCTGCGGAAAGCGCTGCTTGAGGTAGCCGGCCAGCGGCAGCGTCAGGACGACGTCGCCGATATTGTCAGTGCGGCAGATCAGGATGCGGCCAAAGGCCGATCTGCCGTCGGTCGAACGTGCGCTAGTACTCAACTGCGACGTCCTTCGCACCCAGCGACATCTCCAGCGCCGCCTTGAGCGTATCGGATGGCGCCACGCGCCAGTCGTCGCCCAGTTGCACGGTGAACGGAATATCCTGCGTCTGCAGCCGCAGGCTTACCGGCATGCCGTCATGCACCCGGTGCGGCTGCAGAATCTCGGCCAGGCGGGCCGCGCTGACCGATTTGTCCAGGTCCATCTCCAGCTTGTGCCCGTACTGGATGCGCGCCGTGGCCAGGTCGAACACCTTCTCGGCCGTGATGCGCAGGCCGCCGTTGAAGCGGTCTTCGGATACCTTGCCCACCACGAGCAAAAATTCGTCTTCCTTGAACGCGTTCTTGTTGGCCTCGAACACTTCGCTGTAGACCGTCACCTCATGCACGGCGGTCTTGTCGTCCAGCGCCACGATCAGGATCTTGCCGCGCTGCGTCATCTGCGTGCGGATGCCCGAGATCACGCCGCACATCATGCGCGGGTCGCGCGACGGCTCGAGGTCTTTCATGCGCGTCTTGGCAAAGCGGCGCACCTCTTGCGCGTACGAGTCGAACATATGGCCCGACAGGTAGTAGCCGAGTGCGATCTTTTCTTCGGACAGCTTCTGGCGATCGGTCCATGGCAAGGCCTTCACGTACTCGGGCGGGGCCACGAGATCCGCATCGTCGCCACCGAACAGGCTGACCTGGTTGATGGCCGCTGCAGCCTGGCCAGCCGCCTCCATCGCGAACGACACCGACGCCAGCAGCACCGAGCGATCCACGCCGAAGGCGTCCATCGCGCCGGCGCGGATCAGCGATTCGATCGTGCGGCGGTTGATCTGCTTGCGGTCGACCCGGTTGCAGAAGTCGAACAGGTCCTTGAACTTGCCGCCCGCCGTGCGCGCGGCAATGATGGCTTCGATTGCGCCCTGCCCCGCGCCCTTCACGCCGCCCAGGCCGTAGCGGATATTCGTGACCGGCTTGCCCGTTTTCGAGCGTGCTTCGCCTTCCGGCGTGAAGCGGAACTGCGATTCGTTGACATCCGGCGGCAGGATCGTGAGCTTGCAGACTTCTTTTGAATCCTCGACCAGGATCTTGATTTTCTCGGTGTCTTCCATCGCCAGCGACATGTTGGCGGCCATGAACGCGGCGGTGTGGTGCACCTTCAGGTACGCCGTGTGGTACGACAGCAGCGCGTAGGCGGCGGCGTGCGACTTGTTGAAGCCGTAGCCCGCGAACTTTTCCATCAAGTCGAAGATCTCGTCGGCCTTGGCCGTGGTGAGGCCATCCTTGGCCGCGCCGGCGCGGAAGATCTCGCGGTGCTCGGCCATTTCTTCGGCCTTCTTCTTGCCCATCGCGCGGCGCAGCATGTCGGCGCCGCCCAGCGAGTAGCCGCCCACGATCTGCGCCATCTGCATCACCTGCTCCTGGTAGACCATGATGCCGTAGGTCTCGGACAGGATCGACTCGGTGCGCGGATCGGGGTAGTCGAACTTTTCGCCGTGCTTGCGCTTGCAGAAGTCGGGGATCAGGTCCATCGGGCCCGGGCGGTACAGCGCAACCAGCGCGATGATGTCCTCGAAGCGGTCGGGGCGCGCATCCTTGAGCATGCCCTGCATGCCGCGCGACTCCAGCTGGAAGATCGCGACGGTCTTGGCGTCGGACAGCAGCTTGTACGACGCGCGGTCGTCCAGCGCCAGCTTGGCCAGGTCGAATTCGCTCTCGGCCGGATCGAGCTGCTTGATGTACTTGACCGCGCGGTCGAGGATCGTCAGCGTGGTCAGGCCCAAAAAGTCGAACTTGACCAGGCCCACGGCCTCCACGTCGTCCTTGTCGTACTGCGAGACCACGCCGGTATCGCCGCCCTGCGTGTACAGCGGGCAGAAGTCGGTGAGCTTGCCCGGTGCGATCAGCACACCACCGGCGTGCATGCCGATGTTGCGGGTGATGCCTTCGACCTTCTGCGCCAGTTCGAGCAGCGTCTTGACCTCTTCTTCGTTCTCGAGGCGCTCCTTGAGCATCGGTTCTTCTTCGATCGCCTCGGCAATCGACACCTGCTTGCCCGGCTTGAACGGAATCAGCTTGGAGATGCCGTCGCAGAAGTTGTAGCCGAAATCGAGCACGCGGCCGACGTCGCGGATCGCGCCCTTGGCTGCCATCGTGCCGAAGGTGGCGATCTGCGACACCGCATCGCGCCCGTACAGGTCTTTCACGTGCTGGATGACCAGCTCGCGCTTTTCCTGGCAAAAGTCGATGTCGAAGTCGGGCATCGAGACGCGTTCGGGATTCAGGAAACGCTCGAACAGCAGGTTGTACTTGAGCGGATCCAGATCCGTGATCTTCAGCGCATACGCCACCAGCGAACCCGCACCCGAACCGCGGCCCGGGCCGATCGGCACGTCGTTGTTCTTGCCCCACTGGATGAACTCGGCCACGATCAGGAAGTAGCCGGGGAACTTCATGTTGATGATCGTCTGGTTCTCGAAGTCCAGGCGCGCCTCGTAGCGCGGGCGCTCGCGTTCGCGCTCCGCCTCGTTCGGGTACAGCTGCAGCAGGCGATCTTCCAGGCCTTTTTTGGTTTCGGCGATCAGGAATTCGTCGATCGTCATGCCCGGCGTCGGGAAGTTCGGCAGCTGCGGCTTGCCCAGTGTGAGCGTCACATTGCAGCGCTTGGCGATTTCAACGGAGTTGGCCAGCGCGCCCGGCAGGTCCCTGAACAGCTCGGCCATTTCGGCCTGCGACTTGAAGCACATGTTCTCGTTGAAGCGGCGCACGCGCTTGGCGTTGGCCAGCATCTCGCCCTCGGCGATACAGACGCGCGCTTCGTGGGCGATGTATTCGTCCTTGACGAGGAACTGCACCGGGTGCGTCGCCACGACCGGCAGCCCGAGGCGCCCGGCCAGCGCCACCGAATGGCGTACCTGCTGCTCTTGATTGAGCTGGCCGGCGCGCTGGATCTCGATATAAAAGTGGCCCGGGAACACGCGCGCCCAGCGCGCGGCATTGGCCTCGGCGCGGGCGATGTCGCCGTTCTCGATGGCCTGCCCGATGTCGCCGAAATGCGCGCCCGACAGCACGATCAGGCCATTGGCCTGCGACTGCCCGGGGTTGAGCGTGGACGTGGACGTGGCCAGCGCTTCGAGCCATTCGGCGCGCAGTTCGGCGCGCCCCTTGTGCTGGTTGGTGAGCCAGGCACGCGCCAGCAGGTCGCACAGTTGCAGGTAGCCGGTGTGGTTCTTGGCCAAAATGAGCAGGCGGTGCGGCTTGTCGCGGTTGTCGTCGTTGGTGATCCAGGCATCGACCCCGACGATCGGCTTGACGCCCTTGCCGCGCGCCTCTTTGTAGAAGCGCACCAGGCAAAAGGTGTTGGCCAGATCGGTCACGGCCAGCGCCGGCTGCCCATCCTTGACCGCCGCCTTGACCAGCTCGTCAATACGGACCAGGCCGTCGACGATGGAGTATTCGGAGTGGATGCGCAGATGGGTAAAAGTCGGGGAAGTCATCCCCGCATTTTACCGCGCCCGGGCTTCGCGCGGAGGGGCTGGCGGGGTTGGCGGTTCCGGGGGGCGGGTCAGCGTGGCGTTCTCGCCAACGGCAGGCAGTGCCCCATAGCTGCGGCGCCCGCGCAGGAATGGCTCTTCGACGATATTGAAGCTGAGGGTGGCCAGCGCCCAGGTGACGGCATAGGCGCACGCAGCCATGAAAGCGGCGTTCAGCCAGCCGATACCGGTCGGGCGCATCAGGCCGACCGCCTCGGCCAGCACGTGCAGCACCGCCATGTGCAGCAGGTAGAACGAAAAACTGATCTTGCCGCCGTGACTGAAGATGCGCCCGAACCGACCCTGCACACCGGGCTTGAAGGCGACCCAGGCCAGGATCAGCAGCGCCCAGCCGGCGCTTTCGAGCATCGTCCAGATGATCCAGAACGACGCATGCGGCGCGGTCAGGAAGCTGGCATTGATGTGCATGAGCCGCGTATTCCCGACCACCAGCGCGGCGCTGGCAAGCACCAGGAAAGGCGCCCAGCGGCGCAACGTGGCTTCATGGCGCGCGTAGGTCATCGCCGCGATCATGCCGATGATGAACTGGTCGAAGCGTCCGACGAAGGTGCTGAAATACATCAGCGTGCTGTTGGTATTGACGGTAAATGCCGCTGCCTTGAAGAACAGCAGCAGCACCAGCCAGCCGGCCAGGTAGCGCACGCCCCGCTCCATCGCAAAACGCGCCAGAAACGGGAACACCAGGTAAAACAAAAATTCAAGGGAGATCGTCCAGGCTGCGCCGGTGATGACGGTCTGCGACGTGGGCGGCATGCCGAGGTTGGATGCGAAGAAGAACAGCAGGTCTTGCGGCTGGAACTTGTCGCGCGAAATTGACGTGGCCACCAGGAAGATCACCACGTACAGCGGCGCAATGCGCAGCACGCGGTTGCGCAGGAACTCGCCATACCGGATCTGGCGCTGGCGCAGCGCGATCTGCATGAACAAAAAGCCCGACAGCGTGAAGAACAGGCCCACGCCGGTATGGCCTTCGATGATCATGGAGGTCCACGGATTGACCAGGCCATTACCGCCGAGGCGGCGATATTCCAGGTGAAAGTGGAACAGGAACACGAGCGTCGCCGCCAGCCAGCGTAGCTGATCGATACGTGGGTTGTACTGGATGTTCAGTGACCGCATGGCATGCCCTGGCGCTTTTGCACAATGCAATATAGTAACTGACAAGGTGCCATCGCCGTTGCCTGTATCGACCGGCAATCGTCTTTTTGGGACTGGGTTCTAGACAGCCACGCCCAATGCCTGAAAAACGGGCAAACGCGTTGTGTCGAACGCATGCGCCTGGCTGCGCAGCATCTCGGTCTGGCGGGCATCGTCCAGCACTGGCTGACCATCCTTCATGATGCGCTGGCCTTGCGCCTGCAGCGCGGCAGCCGCGAAATCGGCCAGCGCTTCGATGCTGGCCGCACCAACGCTGCGCGCCAGCAGAAACAGCTGGTCGATACGGCGAACCGGGAAGCCGCCGCCCGTCACCGGCGAAGCCAGGCAACCGACATCTTCGGCATAACGCGCCATGGCGCACAGGCGGGTATTGAGCAGCAGTGCGCCGGCCCTGGCAGCGTCGATGGCCTCGTCGGCCTGGGCCGGGTGCAGGTTGCCGGCGCCGGTCAGGAGCATGACTGCCTCGACGATCCGGGTCAGCGTGGCGCCGTGCGGGGCCAGCGTGACTTCGAGTTCGCCCAGGCTGTGCGGCTGGTGGTCGGCCAGCGCGTCGAGGATCGGGCGGTAGACGTCCTCGTGCAGGTTCGCTTCGCCCAGCGCGCCACTGACCTTGAGCTTGACCTTGGCGGCCGGCGTGGCCAGCACCACCCGCATGGCGCGCAGGCGCTCGGTGCGGTCGGCCGGCGCCAGCCGGCGCGCGCCGCGCACCCAGTAATCGCGCCGGAACAAGCGGTTGACGATGAAGTCACGCGCCGTTTCGCGAAAGCCCGCATCCGGGATCGCGGCCAGCAGATCCTGCTGCTGCGCGGTCAGATTCAGCATCGGCACGTGGTCGATGAACTGGGCCGACGTGGCGTAGCTCAGCCGCGCCCCTTCCATCCAGGTGCGCATCTGCGCGAACGGCATCGGCTGCCAGTCGCGGTTGAAATATTCGTGCGCCAGATAGCGCCGGTCCTGGCTGCGCAGGCGCTTGAGGTGCTCGGCCACCTGGGGATTGACCTTGCCGTACAGCGCCCCGCTCGCGACCAGCCCGTCGACAAAGTCGAGCGCCGCGTCGATGCGCGCCGCAGGACCGATACCGGGCGGATTGAGGGCCGCGTCGAAGCCGGCCATCAGCTCGGTCAGCGGTCCGGTCGCGGCCCAGCCGGGCTGGGTGTTGTAGCTGACATAGACAACGCCGCCCACCTTGAGCTTGCGCTCGATGAAGCTGGCGATCACGCGGCGGTTGGCGTCCGACACCCAGCTCCAGATGCCGTGCAGCGCGATGAAATCGAACTGCGGCAGATCGGCACGCTGGCAATAAGCCTCGAAGGCCTCATCGGACAGATTGGCTGCCAGCGGCAAGTCCTGCGCCAGCTCGCGCGCAAAACCGACCTGAGCCGGATTGAAGTCGGTGCCATGCCAGGCCGCGCCGGCCGCGACCGCATGGATATTGATGCTCATGCCCTGACCAAAGCCCAGCTCACAAGCGGTCTGGACATCCGGTGGGACGATGCCCGCCTCGAGCAGGGCCAGCCGGGCACGCAATGGGTTGAGTTCGGGATAGTAGCCGTAGGTATAGGCTAACTCGGTCATGTAGCCTTCGGACCAGTCGTGCATGGCGTTCCTGTCGGTGATGGGGCAATGCGAGGCACTCTAGCACGGCGTATCCGGGACGCATATGGCGACCTTGCGCGGCCATCCGGTACGGTGTGTTGTTAACGCAAAAACGTCGTTCCTGCCTGCGCAGGAACGACGTTTCCAGTCTGCTGTCAGCAGCGCGCCGGTATGTCTGGCGCGCCGTGCGGCAATCAGCCGCGCTTGTTGCGACGGGTAAATGCCAGGCCAGCCAGTGCCAGACCCATCAGGGCAACGCTGCTTGGCTCAGGCACTTCAGACTCGAGTCCGGTGACGCGCAGATTATTCACGTTCACGCTCAGGCCTTTGTCCAGACCCAGGGTACGAACGCCGATCGTGTTGAACGACGCCAGGTTCGTGTTGCCAGTTGCCTTCAGGTCGGCGCCGGTCAGCGACGCCTTTTCGGCAGCCGTTGCATTGAGCCACATGTCGAAGCGGTTGTAGGTCGTCGAGCCAGCGGCCTTGTACAGGTTCGCGAAGATGTTGTAGGTGGTGCCTGCAACCAGGTTGCTGTTGTTCATGAACGGGCCGCTTTCGCCGCCCAGGCGAGCGAACAGGTCGTTGGTGCAGGTACCGTTACCGCAGTTTGCCTTGAAGCCGACGTTCGGACCTTTGTAGGCTTGGGAAAGATTGTTCGAATTGCCGAACCACAGGGCCAGGAAATCGTTGTTGTCGACCGTTGCGCCCGTGTAGGTGAAGTTGAAGTCGATCAGCACGCTGCCGCTCTGGGCTGCCGGCATCACATTGGTGTAGGCAGTGTTGCTGTCCGAGTTGAAGGTCAGCGTTGCAGGAATGGTAGCGGCCGAAGCAGCACCGGCAGTCAGCGAAAGGGCCAGCAGAGCGATATTACGGATCATTGTTGTTTTCCTAGTTGATCAAAGTTTGTACAGCGCAGCCCTCCTATAAGCAAACTTGGTGCCAGGTCGTTACCTACCATACAAATCAATGACTTATTTGATATTCATCAATGCTATGAAGCAATAGTGTAAATCTATTCGACAAGCATATGGCAGGCTCCTGACGGTTGGCGCGGCTGACTGACTTATAATGTCGGCCTGTCCGTTCACCGCTTTTTCTTCTTTATCGCCATGTCTTCCGCTCAACAGTACGTCAACATCGCCGCCTACAAATTTGTCACGCTCGACGATCTGGAAACCTTGCGCCCGCAGTACCAGGCGCTGTGCAACGAGCTTGCTCTCAAGGGCACGGTGCTGCTCACGCCGGAAGGCATCAATATGTTCTTGTCGGGTACGCGCGAGCACATCGACGCGTACCTGGACTGGGTGCGCAGCGATGCCCGCCTGGCCGACCTGACATGGAAAGAAAGCCTGTCGACCGAACAGTCGCACAAGCGCATGCTGGTCAAGATCAAGAAAGAGATCATCACGATGCGCATGCCGCTCATCAAGCCCGAACTGGGCCGGGCGCCGGCGGTCGATCCCGTCACGCTCAAGCGCTGGCTCGACCAGGGCCACGATGACGACGGCGTCGAGGTCGTGATGATGGAAACGCGCAATGCCTTCGAAGTCGACGTCGGCACGTTCGAAAACACGCTCGATTACCGCATCGACAAGTTCACCGAGTTTCCCGAGGTCGCGGCGCAGCACCGCGATGCGCTGGCCGGCAAGACGGTCGTGACCTTCTGCACCGGCGGCATCCGCTGCGAAAAAGCGGCAATCCACATGAAGGAAATCGGCTACGAGCGCGTGTACCAGCTGGAGGGCGGCATCCTGAAGTACTTCGAGGACGTCGGCGGCGCGCACTACACGGGCGACTGCTTCGTGTTCGACTACCGCACCGCGCTCAATCCGAAGCTCGAGCCGACCGAGACCGTGCAATGCTTCGCCTGCCGCGCCGTGGTGACGCCGCGCCAGCAACTTGCACCGAGTTATGTGTATGGCGTGTCATGCCCGCACTGCATCGGCAGCAGCAACGCTGGCCAGGCAGCAGCCGGCGAGGCTGCAGCCGGCGAAGCCACGGCCTGATTCAAGCCAGCGGCGCCACGCCGACCAGGCCCACATCCTCGATGGCGGTGCCGTCGGCGCCCACGATACGCGCGATCCACGCATCGACCACGACCGGGTCGGCCGCGTCGAGCGCGCTTTTGGCATCCTTGACGGTGGCGAGAAATTCCATGGCCAGCGCCAGTCCCGCATCGCGGCCGTAGGCTGCCACTTCGTTCAGCGTATCGAGGCGCAGCGTGAAGACGGTGGCCATAGCCGCCTTGCCGTTGAACACGATTGCATCGGCGCCAACCGCCGCTTCTGAAATTTCCCTGACCGCGTCGTCGATCGCGATGACGCCACGGTCGATCAGGTCAGCCCAATAGGTGATACCGACGGCTTCGGCGTCGCGCCCGAACAGGTGGTCGTAGATTTTGGTGACCACGGTGCGGCTGTCCATGTGGCTGTAGTTGTCGCGGTATTCCTTTGACTCGGCAAAGGAGCGCGAAATATCATCGGGTGTCACCACATTCCCGGCCAGTGTATCCATCCAGTAATCGAGCCCGACAGGATCGGCCGGGCGGCCAAAGTAGGCGACGTAGAGTTGCTGGACTTCGAGTGCATTGACGGCCATGGAAGCGTTCCTCGATTGGTAATAAATTGATATTAATCCAATCGAGGCAAGTGCAGTGCAAATCCGTCCGGCAGGATCAGCGGAAGAACGCCGCGATTTCGCGAATCGATTCCGGCTCGAGCGTGCCGGCGGCAGAGCGCAGGCGCATCAGGCCGACAAGGTAGGAATACCGGGCCTGGGCCAGGTCGCGCTGGCTGGTGAACAACTGCTGCTGTGCATTGAGCAGGTCGAGGTTGATGCGCACGCCACCCTTGATGCTCTGCTGGGTGGCGGTCATCAGGAGCTTGCCCGAATCGACGGCCTTGACCAGCGCATCGATCTTGCGCCCGCTGCTGAGCACGAGGTCGTGCGCGCGACGCAGCTCGATCAGGATCTCGTTGCTGCGTGCATCGAGCTCGGCCTGGGCGCGGCCCAGATTGGCTGCGGCCTGGCGCGTGGTGGCATTGACCGAACCACCTGAATAGATCGGGAAGTTGACCTGGAAGCCCACCGCGCGGTTGGTCGATTCGGTGCCACGAAGATTCAGCGTTTCACTGTCGTTCTTGCTGTAGGCAGCCACCAGATCCACGCGTGGCAGGTGCCCGGCGCGGTTGCGGTTGATGTCCAGGCGCGCGTTTTCCACGCCCAGGCGCGTGGCGGCCAGCGTGTTGTTGCGCGCCAGCGCCAGGCTGCGCCATTCTTCGAAACTGCCCACATTGAGCGTGACCGGACGGAAGTTCTCGGCCAGCTGGTCGAGCGAGCCGGGGTCGGTGCCGATCACGCCGGCCAGCGTGTTGCGCACGGCGACCACATTGTCCTGCGCCTCGACCAGCTGGGCCTCGGCCAGGTCGAGCCGGGCCTGGATTTCCAGCATGTCGGTGCGGGTGCCCTCGCCCAGCTGGAACAGGCGGGTGTTTACTTTTTGATGCTCGACGTAGGCATCGCGCTGCACACGCGCCAGCGCCAGCTGGTCTTCGGCAAACAGTGCGTCCATATAGGCGCTGACGACGCGCACCGAGACTTCATCCAGGCCTGCTTCGTAGGCTTGTTCGGCCTGCTCGCTTTGCACCTTGCCCTGGCGGTAGCGCTGGATGCCATCCATATTGAACAACGGCTGGCGCAGCTGCACGACCGACGAGCGGCTCAGGTAACGCGGGTGGCTCAGGCTCTGGACGTTCGGAACGTTGGTAGGCTGCAGCAGGTCCGTGATGTTGCGGTTGAACGAATGGCTGGCCGAAATCTGCGGCAGCAACTGCGCGCGGCCGAGAATGCGGTTTTCCTTGCCGCTCTCGTTCTCGAAGTAGCGCATGCGAAACACCGGATCGTTCTTGAGCGCGGCCTGGTAGGCCTGCTCGAGCGTGATCGCGCCGGCGCTGCCCGCAGCAGCGGCCAGCAGCGCGCCGGCCACCAGGGTGCGCAGGCGGGAGGTACGAATGGACGTCATCGCTTACTCCTCGCTCAGGGCCGTGTGGGCACGGTCCATGATCGGCTTGAACAGGTAGCTCATCATCGTGCGCTCACCCGTCTTGACGAACAGTTCGACCGGCATGCCGGAACGGATATCCATATTGTTCGCGATGATTTTCTTTTCACCGGCCGGTGCCACCTTGACGTGCACCTTGTAATACGGGACACCGGTTTTTTCATCGACGGCGCTGTCGGCCGAAATATGGGTCAGCTCACCGTCGATGTGCGGGGTCTTGTTGGTGTTGAAAGCCGAGAAGATGAGCTCGACCGGCAAGCCTGCATGAACCTTGTCGACCAGATTGGTCGGCAGACGGCCGTCGATGATCAACGGTGCGTTGCTCGGGACGATGTCCATCATCTTGAAGCCAGACGGTACGACGCCGCCGTTGGTAAACACGGCCAGGCCGACCACGGTGCCGTCGGCAGGCGAACGCACTGCGACGTTGGTCAGCTCGAAGCGCTGGGCCATCAGGCGGGCATGCTGCCCTTCGGCTTCGCGTTGCTGGTCGTTGAGCTGGCTGCGCACTTCCTTCTGGTATTCCTGCAGGCGCTGCGCGCGGCGCATGGTCAGTTCGACCACCTGGCGCTGCGAGCGGCCGATATTGCCGATGTCTTCCGAAATGGCGCCGCCGAGCTGGGCATAGGTACGCTCCAGATCAAGCAGGCGGTTGCGGGCAACATAGCCTTCCTTGGCCAGGTCGCGCATGCCGCCCAGCTGCTCTTTCAGGAAACCGACCTGCTCCTTCTTGCTGTCGCGCGATTCCTGCAGACCGGTAATCTGCATCTTGAGGCCTTCGATACTGGCGTCGACGCCCGACAACTCATTCTGCAGCGCGCCCTGGCGCGACATCAGCAATTGTTCTTGCGAGCTCATCAGTTCACTGATGCGCGGTTCGCTGCGGCGTGATTCCAGGTCGGCGGGCCACTTGATCGTGCGGGAACCATCGCGCTCGGCCAGCAGGCGCGAAACGCTCGCCAGAGCCGACAGGTATTGCGCTTCGGTGGCTTGCACTGCGGACTGGGCCACGATTGGATTCATGCGCACCAGCACCTGGCCCTTCTTGACCACGTCACCATCGCGCACCAGCAATTCCTGAACGGTACCGCCGCTCAGGTGCTGCACGGCCTGGCGATTCGATTCGCTGGCCACGGTGCCGGACAATGGCACGCCCTTGTCGAGCGGCGCCAGCAGGGCCCACAGCATGAAGCCGCCAAAGCCGAGCAGGACGACCAGCCAGCCGATGCGGGCAAATGCGCGCGCATCGGTCTTTACTTCGAGCGGGGTCACGTCATGGGTAATGACGTCCGCTGCATCTTTCTTAAGCAACTTCATCAGTTAATTTCTCCAGGTGCTGGCGCTGCAGTCGCAGCGGGGGCAGCAGGCGCTGCAGGGGCTGCCGGGGCAGCGGGTGCGGTTGGGGTTGGGGCTTGCGGTGGCGTGGCGGCGGCATCGGGGGCGAGGCGCTCCGGCACGGCATAGCGCGACCGGTGAGTTTTCTCGGCAGCCGGCTTCGCGCCACCCTGCTGTGCAACGCGCTGTTGGGCCGCTTCGACGGCTTTCTGGCTCGCTTCCTGCATCGCCGTCATTACCTGCTGGGTCGGGCCAAAGGCCTGAACCATGCCATCTTTCATGACCAGCAGTTTGGTGGTCACGCCCAGGATGCTTGGACGGTGCGTGATCAACACGATGGTCTTGCCGCGCTTGCGCAGTTCGAGCACGGCGGTGACCAATGCCTGTTCGCCGACTTCATCGAGGTTCGAGTTCGGTTCATCGAGCACGATCAGGGCCGGATCGTCGTACATGGCGCGTGCCAGGCCCAGGCGCTGCTTCTGGCCGCCGGACAGGCCGCCACCCGCGTCGCCCAGCGGCGTGTCGTAACCCTTCGGCAAGCGCAGAATCATCTCGTGCACACCGGCGCGCTGGGCGGCGGTGACGACTTTCTCGGCATCGACTTCGCCAAAACGGGCGATATTTTCGCTGACGGTACCGCTGAACAGTTCGATGTCCTGTGGCAGGTAGCCGATGTTCGGGCCCAGCTCCGCCTTGTTCCACTGATAGATGTCGGCGCCGTCGAGACGGACCTTGCCCATCATCGCCGGCCACACGCCCACCAGCAGGCGCGCCAGCGTCGACTTGCCCGAGCCACTCGGGCCGATCACGCCCAGCACGTCGCCGGCCACGATGCCAAAGCTCAGATTGCGCACGATCGGCGTGGTGACGCCCGGTGGCGCTGCCGTGATGGCTTCGACCGTCAGCTTGCCTTCCGGTTTCGGCAGCGCCATGCCGGCAGCACGTGCCGGGTTGGTTTCCAGCAGCTTGGTGAGGCGCTCATGCGCGCTGCGGGTGCTGCTCCAGCTCTTCCAGACGCCGATGACTTGCTGTACCGGCGACAGCGTGCGGCCGACCAGGATCGATGCGGCAATCATCATGCCGGGGGTAATCTTGTTTTCCAGGACCAGCAGTGCGCCAAAGCCGAGTACGAGCGATTGCAGCGCGGTCTGGACGAACTTGGTGATCGCGCCAATGGTGCCCGCCTTCTGGCTGGCATCGGCCTGCAGCGACAGGAACTTGCCATGGGTCTTGAACCAGCGGCCCATCAGGTTTGGCAGCATGCCCATCGATTCGATGACTTCGGCATTGCGCAGATTGTTGGTGGCCATCGCGCTGGCAGCCACGGCCATCGAGTTCGCCTCGGACAGTGGCGCGCGCGTGACGCGTTCGTTGACGACGGCCAGGACGATCAGAATGATCGTGCCGCCCAGCGCAAACCAGCCAAGTGCCGGCTCGAACAGGAAGATGACGAACAAATAGATCGGGAACCATGGCGCATCGAAGAAGGCGAACAACGCATTGCCAGTCAAGAACTGGCGCAGGCTGGTCAGGTCGCTCAGCGCCTGGCCGGCATTGC
The DNA here is from genome assembly GCF_059685955.1 of Telluria sp. LT2P80. Taxonomy (NCBI): domain Bacteria; kingdom Pseudomonadati; phylum Pseudomonadota; class Betaproteobacteria; order Burkholderiales; family Oxalobacteraceae; genus Telluria; species Telluria sp. LT2P80. Next base: position 1,226,830 of record NZ_JCASIO010000001.1, read on the forward strand.
CGCCGCTCTGCTTGAGGTTTTGCTCGAAGGCGGCGGTATAGATGCGCTTGTTGAGCATCATGTCGAACTTGGCGCCGACCCGCACCAGCACGAACGAGCGCACGACCTCGAGGCAGGCGATAAACAGGAACGCGCCCAGCATCAGCAAGGTCAGCATCAAGAGCGTGATCTCGTTGCGGCTGGCCAGCACCCGGTCATACACCTGTAGCATGTACAGGGATGGCGTGAGCATCAGGACATTGATGATCGCGCTGAACACCCCAATCGTGATAAATGTGCTCTTGAACGCGAGCAATGCGCGTTCGATTTCGTTTTTAGCGTTTAGCAGTTTTTTCATGGACGATGATCTGAAGGCAGAATCGGGGCAGGGCTGGTTGACCCCGCATGTTGCCGTAGTACAAGCAACCAGTTAGCGCGTTCATTATGCCGTATAACCCTTAAATTTTGTGACAGAGATCACAAATTATGAGCTTTCTGACTACATTCAGTCGCATCATGTCCACAACAGACTCATACAAGGCAGGCGTAAAAAAACCCGCCACCTTGCGGTGGCGGGTTTTGGCGTTACCAAGCCCGCCGAAGCGGGCTGGATAATTAGGCGCCTGCCTTCATCGAGATGATGCCATCGACCAGTTGCAGGTCGGTTGCGTCAACGCCGACCAGGGTGATGACAGTGACGTCGCCGCTGGCCGAACCGAAGTCTTCGGTTTCGACGTGGACTTCGGTACGGGTACCGTTCTGGATGAAGAAGACTTCCATTGCGGCGTTATTGCCGGTGGTCAGGGCGCCGCTGTTCACGACGTAACCGTCGCCGATGACCAGAGCATCCGAACCCGAGCGGCCGAAGGCGCTGATGGTCACTGCAGCTTCATCGCCCAACAGGAAGACGTCCGAAGCCGAAGTTGCAGCTGCCGAAGGATTGTCCAGCATCACTGGGGTGTTGTAGCCAGCGGCCGTGAAGGCAGCATCTGCATCAACGATTGCCTTGTTCAATGCAGCCAGCTCGGTCTTCAGAGCGCGCGCTTCGGTCAGGTCAGCAATCGCGTCAGCCAGCTCTTTGATGTTGGTGTTCGCATTGGTGATTGCAGTGTAGGCAGCGGTGACAGCAGCGACTTCATCCGCATTGTCGCCACCCAGCAGTGGATCAGTATTTGCATCGGCCAAGTCATCAGCAGCGAAACCTGCATCGATATCAGCATCGACGTCAGCAGCCAGAGCATCGCGCAGAGCGGTCACGCCTGGGTACTTGACTTCGGTCGCGCCAGTTGCCAGCACGAAATTACCGCTTGCATTGATCGAAATCAGGTTGACGGTGGTCGTGCCATCAACAAAGGTCACAACTGGGACTGCAGCGGCGCCAGCGGCCGGAGCAGGAACCAGGGTGATATCCAGCGAACCACCGACGCGGGTGTTCAGTCCCGAAGCAGCAACGTCGAGTTCAACCTGGGTATCTGCAGCCAGTTCGATTGCAGCTGCGTTAGCAGCAACTGCAGCGCGCTGGTTAGCGATTGCAGCGCTCAGACCAGTGATGGCAGCAGCGTTAGCATTGGCGGTGGTCAGTGCAGTGTTAGCATCGGCCAGTGCCTTGGTGTTGGCAGTGCGCTGATCAGCGATCAGGGCAGCTTGCACAGATGAGGTAGCGCCGGTGTAAGCAACACCACCAACTTCAGCATCTACTGCAGCGATTGCTGCGGTTTCAGCGGTGCTGATCGCGCTAGCAGCAGCAGTTGCCGTTGCGAATTCGTTAGCTTCCAGGAAATCAGCCAGGTTGTCGTCAGCAGCTTCAACAGCAGCCAGGCCGCTCGACAGCGTGAATGGGGTGCCGGCTTTGACGACAGCAGCAACTTGTGCGGTCAGGTTAGCTGGCGCGATTGCGGTTGCCAGGGTTGCATCGGTGGTGACGGTCTTGATGAACGCTTTAGCCAGGGTCAGTGCCGAGTTACCCTGATAGCCTGCGTTTTCAGCAGTGGTGTCCAGAGCAGCGGTGAAGGCGGTCGAAGCAGCGACCTTGTTTTCGACGGCTTCTGCGTCGGTGGTCAGTGCTGCTTTTGCAACTTCAGCAACGATGGTGTCGACCTTGATGGTGCCGTTGGTCAGCAGGTTTGCCCAGTAGGTGCGGCCAGCTGCATCAGCGTCGCGACCGAACAGGTTTTGATAGATGTTGTTGACGATCTGGGTGTTGGTCTGACCGAAGTAGGTCACGATGTATTCTGGCGATGCGGCGAAAGCGGCCGACACTGCAGCGGTTGCGCCGGCGTTGGCTTCAACGACGTTGGTCCAGTAGTCCAGGCCTGCGGTGTCAGCAGGACGACCGAAGTAAGCAACGTACATTTGTTGAACTGCTGCAACGTGGGTGGTGACGATAGCCATGTGTAACTCCAAAAAAAATGAGATCGATCGATCGAATGTTGATTCTTTATTGCAAGAGCCGAGGACACTCTTGAAGTCCAACGAGCCGCATCATGACAGATACGTCGGCATGACTCGTGTGACGGCCATCACAGTAATGACCAAGTTTTCCTAAAAAATGACAATTTCCAGACAAAGTTGCGGGATCAAACCGATTCTCTCCGGAGATTCTCTTCAATTATCACAGGGTACACTCAGAATCTTGTACTTTGATAATCATTCTCGTCGTTACATCTTGAAACAAAAACCAGGTTAAATATACTCAGCCATTAATTCCCATTACATAAAAAAACCCGGAATCCCGGGTTTTTTTATTATCGGATAGACAAAGGTCAACGCCAGGTCGCACCGCCATTGACGGTGCGGCGATCATCGATGCGCCCGTCGAAGATCGTTGCCGCAGTCGACGACGAACCCCGTTCATTGGTCAGCAGTCCCTGAATGTTCAAATACCCCTGACGCCCGGCAGCATCACCTCGCAGGCGACCGTCGCTGCTGACCGTGCCGTCACCACGCAGCTTGACGATATCGCTGCGCGTGGTCAGATCCATATTGGTGTTGAAACTGCGTTTCGCGAAATCGACGTTCAGCGCACCATTCGACAAGGTCGCTGGCGCGGTCACGATAATGCCGTTGCCATATTCGGTCATGACATATGCCTCACTGCTGCGCAGGCTGAATCCGACGCTGCCGTTATTTGGCGCGACATACTCTTTACCTGGCGTACGGAACAGTGCGAAATAACCATTGAGCGCAATCCGTTCATTCTTTGCATCTTGTGCGGCAAAGTCGAACGGCGCCGCATCGCCGTTCACCGGTTGCCAGCGTCCCCAGATGGCAAAGCGCTCGGCCGGGTTCGGCACACCGACCGGCGGCAGCGGCGACACCGGCGTCTCGGGTACCGGCGTTGGCGCAGGCCCTGGCGTGACCGGGGTTTCAGGCACCGGGACCACCACGACCGGCGTTTCCACGTCAGGCAGGTCGACCGGCGGGTTCGCCGGCTCGGCAGGCCCAGGATTGACGACCTTGTCGATGGCGGTGTTCAGGCCGATGTTCTTGGCCACCTCGACATTGACCTTTGGCTGGTCGGCATCCTTCTTGGTCAGGGGTTCATCGGGACGCGGCGGGGCGGCCTGATCCGGGCTCTGGCCGCCCGCTTCAAGCACCTGCGGCGCGGCCTGGCCACGCGTGACCTGCACGAGTTGCCCGCGCTGGGCCGCGCTCAGTTCACGGCTGGCACCGCCTTCGCACGGCCCTGCCCCGTCTGGCCGGCAACTGCCCACGAAGCCGCTCACGACGACGCCGCCCGAAAACACGGAGACGCGCGACGTATCGTTGTCGGTCGTGACCGTGAAATCGGTGCCGCGCACGCCGATGGCGGCCACGGGCGTGTTGAAGCGGAAATTCTGGCGCGCCTGCTTGACGGCCTCGCCCGATTTGCTGCGCGCAGTACCACTGAGCAGCTCGAACTTGACGCGGGTGTTGGCGGGGTTCTGCTTGTCGATCTGGTACGTGACGATGCGGGCCCGGGTCTGTGGGCGCAGGATGAAGAGGCCATTGTCGGCTGTCTTCACATACATATAGCCATCGGCGCCCGTGGACAGCATCTGCCCTTCTTCGACGCGCGCGCCTTCGACGGCCGCGCGCTCGCCGGCCGAGGCTGCGCCGGTTACGAAAATGATCTTGCCCGCCTCGGCGGCATGGGCAAACTGCGCGGCGCATGCAAGCGTGGCGGTAATGAATAATTTGTGCAAGATAGACCCCTTTCCTTCCCACTGTACCGCGTCGCCTTGACGCGCTGCTGTGACGGTTATCACATTCTATCGCAAAGGAACCGTGCCGATATGGGCATTTCAGTGTGCGATATTTCCAAATAAACAATGCAATCGGGCAATGCGACCAGTTATACTGCGTCACTACACTTCACCAACCAAATCTTTGACAAGAGCGCAGCGCGTGGCTGAACCGAGAACGCAAGCACGTACCCGTGGCCGCTGGATCATCGCTGCGCTGGCTTTGATGGTCACTCTCTGGACACAGTGGAGCACCACGGCGGGCGTGTCGCCATCTGACAACAGGTGGTCGCGGATCGGCCTCAACCAGGTGGCCTTCCTGCCCAATGAATGGCTGCGCGACGCCTTCCTGCGCCTGCAGGTCAGCACCGCGCCCGAACCGCGCATTCTGGTCGTCGATATCGATGAAGCCTCGCTGCGCGAACTCGGTCCATGGCCCTGGCCGCGCGAGCGCCTGGCGCACCTCGTGGAAATCCTGCTCACCCGCTACGCCGCGCGCGGCGTTGCCCTCGACATCCTGCTGCCGGCCGCGAGCGGTACCGATGGCGACATGCGCCTGGCCCTTCTTGCTGCGCATGGCCCGCTGGTGCCGGCCCAGGCCTTCGATTTCGACTTTGCCGGCAACCGGCCGCAGCCGGTGCTCGACGGCCACCTGGGCGGCGCGATCGCCGGCCAGGCCGGCGGCGTGCCGGCCACCGGCTTCATCGGCAACTTCCCGGGGCTGGCGCGGGCGCCGCATGTCGGCGCGATCGGTTTCATCCCCGATGCCGATGGCGCCCTGCGCCACGTGCCGCTGGTGACGCGCTTTGGCGGCAAGGCGTATCCGGCGCTTGGACTGGCCCTGGTCAACTGCTGCACCGGGCAGCCGGCGCTGGCCGTCGACAACGCCGGCCTGATGCGCATTCCCTATACACGGGACTGGCGCGCCTATACGGTGGTCAGTGCCGGCGACATCCTGGGCCAGCGCATTGCCCCCGAGGGCGCCAGCGAGCGCCTGGTGCTGATCGGCTCATCGTCGCTGGGCATGGGTGACCGGGTTTCGACGCCGCTCGCCGCCAACCGCCCGGGGCTCGGTGTCCAAGCCACCATCCTGTCGGCCCTGCTTGACCGCCAGGAAGGCAAGCAACCGGCGCCGTGGCCGGGGCGCCTGATCGCCTGCCTGTTTGCGCTGGCGTCGTGCGTCGCCTGCACGCTCGCCTTCCCGCGCCTGTCGGCCGCCAATTGCGTATTGCTGCTGGGCGCCAGTTCGGCCTTGTGGCTGGGACTGGCTTACATTGTGGCGCCGCACGACCCGGTGTTCGCGCCGGTGGGGCCGCTGGGCACCAATCTGTTCCTGCTGGCGGTGGCGGTGCCCTACGGCTGGCAGCAGGCCCAGCGCCGCTCGCGCCACCTGCTGCAGACGCTGCGGCAATACGTGGCGCCGGCCGTCGTCGAGCAATTGCTGCGCAGCGAAGAAGAAGACCCGCTGCGCCCGCGCCGCTGCGACGTGACTACGCTCGTGGCCGACATGGAAGGGTACACGAGCCAGGTCGAGACGCTGCCGGTGGAAGCAGCGGCCACGCTCACGCGCGACTTCCTCGATTGCCTGACCGGCCCCGTGATCGATCACCAGGGCACGCTCGACAAGTACACGGGCGACGGGATGATGGCGTTCTGGGGCGCACCGTTGCCGCAGGCCGAGCATGCCGACCTGGCGCTCGATGCGGCGCGCGCGATCCAGGTGCGCGTCGACGAACTCAGCGCAAGCCGGGTGCGTCAGGGTTACCAGCCGCTGCGGGTGCGGATCGGGATCGAAAGCGGCGCCGCGATGGCGGGCGACTTTGGCACGATGTTCCGCAGCATCTATACTGCGGTCGGCGACGGCGTCAATACGGCCGCCCGCCTGGAGCAGGTCGCGCGTGATTTCACGCACAATGTCATTATCGGTCCGGGAACGGTCGAGCGCAGCGAGCGCCACTGTTTCCTCGCCCTGGGCGAGCGCCTGCTGCGCGGCAAAGAAAGAGCTACCCCTTTGTATACATTCGAACCCAGTCTGCAAGCCAGCAGCGCCGCGCCGGAGCAGGCATCGTGAACCAGACCCTCATCGTGCGCGCGATAGCGGGCCTCTGCCTGGCACTGGCCTGCAACGGCGCGCTCGCGCAATCGGGCAGCCCGTCGCCTGGCGCCAGCCCTGAAGACGCTGCCCTGCCCCGTCCATCCGGGCATACGGCGGAAGAACTGCTGTATCAGGAAGCCCTGCAGTCGCTGGCCGAAGGCCGCAAGAGCGATGCGTCGGAGCAGATGACACGCCTGATCGGCATCGTGCCGCAGCACGCCGGCGCCTGGCTCGACCTGGCCCTGATCCAGTGCAGCCTGGGCCAGGGCGATGAAGCAGAGCGCCTGTTCGCCAATGTCGAAACCCGCTTCAATCCGCGCCGTGAAATCCTCGAACTGATCGCCGAGGCGCGCGACACCGGCTGCGTGCGCTGGACGCCGGCGAGCACTGCCGCCATCAGCGTCAGCCGCGGCGTCGACGATAACGTGAACCAGGGCGCCAGCAATTCGACGTTCATCGTCGAAGGTCCGGACGGTACGGTCGAACTGCCACTGCTGGCCGATTTTTTGCCCAAGCATGACGGCTACACGCAAGTGAGCGCCGACTACCTGCGTGACATCACGGCCAACGGCACACTCGGTTTTCTGCAATTCCAGGGCCGGCGCTACGACAGCCTGCACGACTACGACACCACGGCACTGTTCGGCGGCGTCGAATCGCCGTGGCGGCTGGGTACATGGCTGGTACGCGGCACCGCCTCGGTCGGACTCACGGGCATGGGCGGCCATCTGTACCAGCGCCAGGGCCAGGCCCAGGTGCGCGTGACGCCACCCGTGCCGCTGCCGCCACGCACCCAGTTGCACCTGATCGGCGCGGCCACCCGCACCGACTATGCCACCCTGAGCGCGTTCGACGCCAACCTGATCGAGGCACGCGCGCTGCTGAGCCACTACACGGGTGACCTCAGCGCCACCGTGACTGCCGGCGTACAGTCCGACCGCGCGCTGGCCGACCGCCCCGGCGGCAACCGGCATGGCGCCTACGTCAGCCTGAACCTGCGCCGCCCGCTCGGCTGGAGCACGACCGGCGAACTGGCCTATACCCGCCAGAGCTGGGACAGCGCCAGTCCCTATTCGCCCGAGCTCCTGATCGACCAGGTACGCGCCCAGCGCACGCAGGTGCTGCGCGCCTCGCTGACGTACCAGATCGGCAAGCAGCAGCGTATCGTTCTGGAGGCCCGCGCAGTGCGCAACCGCGAGAACATCTCGATCTTTCAGTACAATAATCGCCAACTGCAGTTGAGCTGGCAATGGCATACGCCATAGGCGGTACAATCGCGGTCCTGATTTGTAGAGGACCCTCTGGTGAGACTGGAAGCGATTTTGTTGGTCTGCGCGTCGCTCGGACTGTTGGCCGGGTGTCTGGTGCCCAACCGCTGGCTGCCGCCTCTGCCGAACGATAAACTGATGCATTTTGGCGCCTTCGCGCTGTTGACCGTGCTGGCCCTGCGCATTGCGCAGGACGGTGTCGAGGCAGCATGGTGGATGGCTGGCCTGCTGGTGTTCGGCTGGTTGATCGAATGCCTGCAAGCCCTGGTGCCGGATCGCCGCTTCTGCTGGCGCGATCTGGCTGCCAATGCGGCCGGCATCGGCTGCGCCGCCCTGGCCGTCTTCGTGGCCGGGCATTTTTGACGAGACCGACACATCCATGAGTACCAGCGCCAAGCTTTCCCTGAAATCCGCCGCTGCCGCCGCTGCCGCTGCCGCGCCTGCGCAAGAAGCGGCCGTTGGCGCTGCGCCGCAACTCCAGGAACACCAGGTCCAGGTTCACCTGCGCAAGATTCCGCTGTTTTCCGAGCTGAGTGACGAAGACATCGCGCGCGTCAAGAGCGAGATGCGTTACCGCCATTTCCCGAAACGCACGGTGGTCCTGCACAAGGGCGGCGTCGCCGATGCGCTGCTGTTCCTGCTTTCGGGCCAGTTGCAAGTGGTCGACGTGACCGAAGACGGGCGCGCGGTCGGCCTGCGCATGCTGGCGGCCGGTGACTTCTTTGGCGAGATCGCCCTGATCAACGGCTCGACCCGCTCGGCGTCGGTGGTGGCCATGACCGAGGTGCTGGTCGCGTTCTTGCCAGCGTCGACCGCGATGCACCTGTTCTCGCACTCGCCGTCGGTGGCGCACAAGATGCTCGGCCACCTGGCCCAGAAGATCCAGCGCGATTCCGAGTTCCGCGCGCTTCTCAGCATCAACAACACGACGCGCCGCATCTACACCTACATCGCGCTGATGCCGCAGACCGAGGACAAGGAAGGCCAGCGTGTGGTCGAGAACCTGCCAACGCACCAGGACATCGCCAACATGATCAACACCAGCCGCGAAACGGTCACCCGCGCCCTGCTGGTGCTGGCGCAGCAGGGGGTCGTGCTCAAGGACGCGCACCGCCTGGTGATCCTCGATCCGGACGCACTGCAGCGGCTGGCACAAGGTTCATCCTGAATCCTGTACAGACGCGCCCTCCCGCTTCGTGACGATCACCTAGGCAGGCACCGCGGGTACTCCCGGCGAAAACTGCTAGCGTATTCCTTTCAGCGCCCTGTCGCTGATATTGACGACATTCGTGTTTTTGATGACAGGTGCCCACTTGATCAGGTCACGCTGGTCGATCTTCGGACCAGGCGGGCACAGAATGTCGCAGCAACCGCTTGAACACGGCGGATCCTTGGGTGTTGGATCCTTGGGCGTTGGATCCTTGGGAGGTTTGGGCTCTCTTGGTTCGGGAATATTGGGCGTGTCAGGAACGCCGGGGTCTTCGGGTGTATCTCCGGCAACCATCGTGGGCCGGAATTTCAGTTGTTTGACAGGCTGAAAATTTGTGGCCCTGCCGATAACGAGACCGTCGACCACGATGACCGTATTGCCGGACGGTGCGTAATAGATTGTCGTTTTCTCAGCCGCCTGAGCTTGCATGCAAAGTGGCAGCAAGAAACCCGCGCCAATCAGACTTTTTCGTAATGTCATAAGGTACTCCTCGTTGGTGAATTACTGCAGAAAGTGCATGTAATCGAGTCAGACCTGACAAAACCGGGAAGATTTTCATGCTGATCCAATGGTTTAACAGAGATCAAATAGCGGTGGCTGACAAGTGCCTTGGCGAAGCAAACCACCTGCCACAGTCGATGACACGTCGTTACAATTGAACAATTTGTAGGCAGGACCGTGCGGTATAATTCCGCTCTTATTGCAGCCTGCATTACTATGACGACAACACTTCCGCCCTCTTGCGAGGCGCTTCCGAACACCCTCATTCCATGATCCTGCCCCTGATGCTGCGCGGCCTGTGGGCCTATCGCGGTTTCGTCCTGGGCAGCGTGCAACGCGAATTCCAGTCGAAATACGCCAATGCGATCCTGGGCGCCGTCTGGTCGCTGCTCAGTCCGCTTGCGATGATCCTGGTGTACACCGTGATCTTCGCCGAGGTCATGCGCACCAAGATGCCGGGCTCGGATTCGACCTTCGCCTATTCCATCTACCTGTGCGCCGGCATCCTGACCTGGGGCCTGTTCGCCGAGATGGTCGGGCGCGGGCAGACGATGTTCCTGGAACAATCCAATCTGCTGAAAAAAGTCAGTTTCCCGCGCATCTGCCTGCCCGTGATCGTCACGCTCAATGCGCTGGTCAACTTCGGCATCATCTTTGGGCTGTTCGTCGTGTTCCTGATCGTCACCGGCAATTTCCCGGGCGCGGTGTTCGTGACCCTGCTGCCGGTGCTGGTGCTGCAGGTGATGCTGGCGCTGGGCATCGGCATGGTGGTCGGCATCCTGAACGTGTTTTTCCGCGACGTCGGCCAGTTCATGACGATCGCGCTGCAGTTCTGGTTCTGGCTCACGCCGATCGTCTATCCGGCCAGCATCCTGCCCGAGCACGTGCGCCCGATCCTCCACTGGAATCCGATGGCCCCGATCATCGCGACCTGGCAGGGCGTGCTGGTCAAGGGCACGCCGCCGGACTGGGGCAGCCTGGTCTATCCGCTGGTGGTCGCGCTGCTGCTGTGCACGCTCGGTCTGCGCATGTTCCGCAAGCGCGCCGGCGAAATCGTGGATGAACTGTAATGGGATCGATCGTCGCCAGTGGCCTGGGCAAGGCCTACAAACAATATAACAACCGCTGGGCGCGCCTGGCCGACTGGACCCTGCCGGGCCAGCGCCACACGCTCAAGTGGGTGCTCGAAGACATCGGCTTCACGATCAGGCCGGGCGAAGCCGTCGGCCTGATCGGTGTGAACGGCGCCGGCAAGAGCACGCTGCTCAAGCTCATCACGGGCACGACGCAGCCGACCACCGGTGCGGTGACCCTGGAAGGGCGCGTCGCCGCCCTGCTCGAACTGGGGCTGGGCTTTCATCCCGACTTCACCGGGCGCCAGAATGCGCTGATGGCCGGCCAGATGATCGGGCTGGACGCCGACCGCGTCGAAGCGCTGATGCCCGAGATCCTGGCCTTTGCCGACATCGGCGAGTACATCGACCAGCCGGTGCGCGTGTACTCGAGCGGCATGCAGGTACGCCTCGCGTTTGCCGTGGCCACCTGCGTGCGGCCCGACATCCTGATCGTCGACGAAGCCCTCGCCGTGGGCGACGTGTTCTTCCAGCAAAAGTGCTATGCCCGCATCGAAGGCTTCATCAAGGCCGGCACCACGCTGCTGTTCGTGTCGCACAGCGCCGGCACGGTACTGAATATCTGCAATCGCTGCATTTTCCTGCGCGGCGGCAAGGTCGCCTTCGACGGTTCGCCGGCCGATGCGCTCGATCTGTACCAGGCCGAATTGCTGGGCCGGCTCGACCAGGCGCCGGATGCGATCCAGATTCAGGGTGACGCGGCGCCCCTGGCCCCGATCGAGCGTGAGCACCTGACGGTCGTTGCCGGCAAGACTGGCAGCATCACCACGCCTGGCGCCGATTGCGTCGGCGTGCGCCTGCTCGACCGCCATGGCGCCGAGCGCGCCACGCTGATGGCCGACGAAATGGTCACGCTGCAGGTCGACTACCTGCTGCACGAAGACGTTGCCGAGCCGCACATCGGCTTCAAGATCCGCAACCGCTACGGCGCCACGCTGTTCGAGACCAACAGCTACTGCATGCGCCACGCGCCCGGCCCGACCGCGCGCGGCGCGATCATCAGCGCCAGCTTTGCCCTGAACCTGTCGCTGTTCCCGGACGAGTACACGCTCACCGTCGGCCTGGGCGCCGGCGGCCATGGCGAAGGCGCATTCGAAAAAGTGCTGAACTACCTGCACGAAGCGCACAGCTTCGTGGTCGCGCCGAATCCGTCAGCGATCGTCTGGGGCGGCCTGGTCAACCTGCATCCGCAGCTCAAGTTCAGCATCCGCTGACCCGATTGGATACCACCATGCCTGAACACGATTCCACTTCATCCCGGCAGGACCACGCCGCCATCGTGCGCGGCCTGTACCGGGGCTTCCTGGGCCGCGAGCCCGATCCGGCCGGCCTGGCGTACTGGAGCGCGCGGCTGGCCGAAGGCGCCGCCGCCGACGAATTGCTGGCCGCCCTGATGGCGTCGAGCGAATACGGCCTCGGTCACGGCGCGCCCGGCGCGGCCGGCATCGATGCCGTCAAGGCGCAGGTCGCGGCCGCCGCCGCGCCACTGCTGGCGCGCCCGCTCACCGTGGTCGACATCGGCGCCCAGGAACTGGAAAACGAAGACCATGTGTATGCGCCGCTGACGCGCCATGGCCTGCCGTATCGCATCATCGGCTTCGAGCCGCAGCAGGACAAGATCGACGCGAGCCGCCGCAACAACCCGGACAGCCACGTCACGCTGTACCCGACCTTCATCGGCGACGGCGGCCAGCACACCTTCCACATCAACAACGACGACGCCACCTCGTCGCTGCTGCCGTTCAACCGGACCCTGACCGCGCAACTGCGCGACCTCGATCACCTGACGACGGTGCAGACCGAGAGCGTGGCTACCAGCCGCCTGGACGACGTGCTGGCGGATGCCGGCCCGATCGACTTCCTGAAACTCGACATCCAGGGGTTTGAGCTGCCGACGCTGCGCCACGCGACGGCGGTGCTGGCGCGGACCAACGTCGTGCACTGCGAAGTTTCGTTTGCGCCGATCTACGAAGGACAGGCGCTGTTCTCGGAGATCGAGACGCTGCTGCGCGCCGCGGGCTTCTACCTGCTCGACTTCTCGTCGCTGTGCCGCTACCCGAGCGCCGGCAGCGCGGCGCGCTCGCGCGACCGCCTCGGCTGGGGCGACGCGGTGTTCGTGCGCGAAGCCACGGCGCAGCAGGACCTGCTGGCGCAGGCGCTGGTGCTGCTGCTCGTGTATGACAAACCGTCGGCCGCACATGCGCTGGCACGCCAGGCCGATGCGGCCGGCGCCGGCGCCGGTAGTAGCGCAGGCAATACGCCACTGGCCCACCTGTTCGGACAGGCCCAGGCATGAAAGACCGCATGAGCTATTTCATCTCGTATTCCCAGAACAATGAAGACGTGCTGCTGTGGCGCGCGCTCGGCCACATCAAGAACGGCTACTACATCGACGTCGGCGCCAACGACCCGGTCGAGCACTCGGTCACCAAGGCGTTCTACGACGCGGGCTGGAACGGCATCAGCATCGAGCCGCTGCCCTCGTTCCACCAGGCCTTCGAAGAGCAGCGCCCGCGCGACGTCAACCTGGCCGTTGCCGCCGGCGCCACGGATGGCGAACTGACGCTGTACGACGTACCGGCCGTGCGCGGCTGGGCCTCACCCGAAGCATCGGTCGCCGAGATGCACCGCGCCGAAGGCCATGACGTGGCCGAGATCACGGTCCCCGTGCGCACGCTGGCCGGCATCTGCGCCGAACACGTCCGGGGCGAGATCCATTTTCTGAAGATCGACGTCGAAGGCTTCGAAGGCGAAGTGCTGCGCGGGATGGACTTCGGACGCTGGCGCCCATGGGTGCTGGTGATCGAGGCGACGCTGCCGAACAGCCGCGATACCAACCACGCCAGCTGGGAGCACATGGTGCTGGGCCAGCGCTATCACTACGCCTGGTTCGATGGCCTGAACCGGTATTACGTGGCCGAGGAACATGCCGCGCTGATGACGCAGCTGGACATCCAGCCCAACGTCTTCGACGGCTTCGTCTCGCACCATCTCGAGAAAGCCTGGGCCAGCGAACATGCACTGAACAAGGCGCTGGGCGAATCCAACGAGCATGCACGTGAACTGACCGCCAGGATCAATCACGTCGAATCGCGCGAACAAGCCTTGCACGGCCACCTGGAGCGCGTCGATGCGCAGGCCAGGGGCCTGCTCGAGCAGCTCGACGGCGCTTACCGCCGGCTTGACGAAGCCAATGCGCGCGTCAATGATCTGGGCGAGCGGGCCGACCACGCCACGCGCCGCGCCAGCGAAGAAGCGCAGCGCGCCAACGACGCCGAACAACGCAATGCGGCACTGACCCACGACCTGGCCCAGGTCCATGCGCAGGCCGAACGCCTGACCAACTGGGCCAAGGGCATGGAAGCGCACATCGTCGCAATCCAGCACAGCACCTCGTGGCGCGTCACGCGTCCGCTGCGCCGCGCCGGGACGGCGCTGCATGGACTGCGCCGCCCGCACCTGCTGCGCCGCGTCGTCACGCGCCTGACCCGCATCGAACTGCTGCGCCGCACGCTGATCCCGGTGCTGCTGCGCTTCCCGTGGCTGGCCCGCCGCGTGTCGGTGCAGCTGGCCACGATCAAGCAGACGGCCCCTGCGCCGCTGCCGGCGGACGTGCCGCCCGTGCCCGACGAACTGCGTGGCCTGCCAGAGTCGGTCCGCACCGTGCTGGCCGACCTGCAGCGCGCCCGCAATCTTCCTACAGGCAGTTGAACTCCATGCGTATCGTTATCGACCTTCTCGGCGCCGCCGACCGCGCCAGCGTGCCGGCGCCGGCCCTGGCCTTGTCCACTGCCATGGCACGCCTCGCGGCCGCCGACAGCCTCCATCACACGCTGTGGATCGCGGCCCCGCTGCACGACACCGTCACCCTCGAACTGCTGCGCCTCGAACCGGCGCTGGCGGCTCGCGTGCGCGCATTCGACCTACCGGCCGGCCCGGTGCATGCGCTGCTGCGCCGCCATGCCGTGGCAGGTCTGGCGCCCGATGCGGTACTGACCATCGGCGCCGGCGCCGACGCCGCAGATGCTGATGCGCCGTATCCGGTGCTGGCGCACGACGCCGCCGACACCGCGCAGGATGCCGCCGGCCTGCTGGCGCGCCTGTATGCGCTGGGAGAGGCTCCGGCCCGGCTGCTCCCGACCGGGCGGCCAAAGCTGGCCTATGTGTCGCCGCTGCCGCCCGTTCATTCGGGCATCGCCGACTACAGCGCCGAACTGGTGCCCGAGCTGGCGAAATACTACGACGTCGAACTCGTGGTCGCGCAAGAGACGATGGTCGACGCGCGCCTGGACGGCATGCTGCTGCGCGATCCGGCCTGGCTGCGCGCCCACGCGCACCAGTTCGAGCGCGTGGTCTACCACTTCGGCAATTCGCACGCCCACCAGCACATGTTCGAGCTGGTGCGCGACGTGCCAGGCGTCGTGGTGCTGCACGACTTCTTCTTCTCGGGCGTGCTCGACAACCTCGAACGCGAGCAATACCTGCCCAAGGGCTTCCTGCGCGCGCTGTATGCGTCGCATGGCTACTCGGGCCTTCTGTCGCACCGCAAGGAAGGCCGCAACCCGTCGATCTGGAAGTTCCCGCTCAATAAGGGCGTGCTCGATGCCGCCAATGGCGTGATCGTGCATTCCGACTTTTCCCGCCAGCTCGCCGCCGAATGGTATGGCGACGGCGCCGCCGACGACTGGCGCACGATCCCGCTGCTGCGTGGCCGGCCTGACGGCTGCGTCACCGACGAAGCCTGCCACAAGGCGCGGCGCGCCGCGCGCAAGCGCCTGAAACTGGCAGACGACGATTTCGTCGTCTGCACCTTCGGCATGCTGGGCAGTACCAAGCTCAATGCCGAACTGCTCGACGCCTTCCTGGCCTCGCCGCTGGCGGCCGATCCGCATTGCCACCTGGTGTTTGTCGGCGCCAACGATCCCGGCCCGTATGGCGAGGTGGTGGCGAAAACGATCAAGGCCAGCGGGGCTGCCGCGCGCATCCGCATCACCGGCTTCGTCGATGCCGGTGCCTACGCCGACTGGCTTGCTGGCTGCGACGGCGCCGTGCAGCTGCGCGGCGTCACGCGTGGCGAGACGTCGGCCTCGGTGCTCGACTGCCTGCTGTACGGCGCGCCGACGATCGTCAACGCCCACGGCTCGACCGCCGCACTGCCGGACGACGTGCTGATCAAGCTCGAAGACCGCTTTGCCACCGCCGACCTGGCTGCAAGCCTGGGCCGCCTGCGCCTGGACCGCGGCCTGCGCGAGCGCCTGTCGCAGCACGCCCTCGAATTCATGGCGGCCCACCACGCACCGGCGCAGGTCGGGCGCCAGTACGCCGAAGCGATCGAAGCGTTTGCGCACAACGGCCGCGACGCCGTGTATCGCCGCCTGGTGACGCAGGCCGCGCCGCTGTGCAGCGCGGCCGACCTGCCGGCGCTGGCCGCCGCGATTGCCTTCAACCGCGCGCCGACGCCGCAGCGCCAGCTGCTGGTGGACGTCTCGGCGTTGATGCAGTCCGACCTGCGCACCGGCATCCAGCGCGTGGTGCGCAGCATCCTGCGCTCGATGATCGCCAATCCGCCGCCGGGCCTGCGCATCGAACCGGTGTATTCGCACGGCGGTAACCAGCCGTATATCTACGCGCGCAGCTTCGGCATGAAGGTCGTCGACGAAACCGACCTGGTGCTCGAGGACGCGCCGGCCGACATCCGCCCGGGCGACATCTTCTTTGGCCTGGACCTGTTCACCAACGGCACGTCGCAGAACGAAGAACGCCTGCTCGACATGCGCATGCGCGGCGTCGAGGTGTACTTCGTCATCTACGACGTGCTGCCGATGCTGCGTCCGGAAGTCTTCCCGTTCGGGACCGAGCAGTATTTCGGCGACTTCCTGCGCACCGTGCACAAGGTGGCCGACGGCGTGCTGTGCATCTCGCGCGCCGTGGCCGACGAATTCGCCGGCTGGATCGCCAGCCAGAATCTGACGCGCACCACGCCATTCAAGCTGGCCCACTTCCACCTCGGCGCCGACATCGACGCCAGCGCGCCGAGCTTCGGCCTGCCGCCGGAAGCGGACCACGTGCTGGCCGAACTGGCCGCGCGCCCGAGCTTCCTGATGGTCGGCACGGTCGAACCGCGCAAGGGCCACGCCCAGGCGCTGGCCGCATTCGAGCTGCTGTGGGAAGCCGGCGTGGACGTGAACCTGGTGGTGGTCGGCAAACAGGGCTGGATGGTCGAGAAGGTCTGCGAACGCATGGCGGCCCATCCCGAGAAATCGGTGCGCCTGTTCTGGCTGCCGGGTATTTCAGACGAGATGCTGCTCAAGCTGTACGCCGGCTCCGCCGCCCTGCTGGCGGCCTCCGAAGGCGAAGGCTTCGGCCTGCCGCTGATCGAAGCGGCCCAGCATGGCATCCCGATCCTGGCGCGCAGCCTGCCGGTGTTCCGCGAAGTGGCGGGCGAGTACGCGTCGTACTTCGATGGCCTGGCCCCGAGCGACCTGGCCGACGCCATCACGGCCTGGCTGGCGCTGCACCGCGAGGGCAAGGCACCGGCGTCGACCGGCATGCCGTGGCTGACCTGGGATGGCAGCGCGCAGCAGGCACTCGATGCGCTGGTGCGACAGCGCTGGTATACAACCCTGCCGGGAAGCAAACCAGTAGTCAACTCAACAATAAATACCCGATAATGCACTCCTTGACCGATTCCCCCGTGAACGATATGAACGTTACCGCCCCGGCAGCGCCACTGCCCGCCCTCGCGGCGGCGCAGATCGCAGTCGTGATCCCGAGCTACCGCGTCACGCGTCACATCATCGGCGTCATCGCTGGCATCGGCCCTGAAGTGTCGCGCGTCTACGTCGTCGACGACCGCTGCCCCGACGGCAGCGGCGCGTTCGTCACCGCAAACTGCCACGACCCGCGCGTGACCGTGCTGACCCACACCGAGAACCAGGGCGTGGGCGGCGCCGTCATGACCGGCTACCGCGCCGCGATTCTTGATGGCGCCACCGTCATCGTCAAGCTCGATGGCGACGGCCAGATGGACGCGTCGCTGATCCCGATGTTCGTCGCACCGATCCTGGCCGGCGAAGCCGACTACACCAAGGGCAACCGCTTCTTCGACCTGGAGCGCATCGGCGCGATGCCGCCGATCCGCCTGTTCGGCAACGCGATGCTCTCGTTCATGACCAAGCTCTCGTCGGGCTACTGGCATCTGTTCGACCCGACCAACGGCTACACCGCGATCCATGCCGATGCGGCGCGCTACCTGCCGTTCGAGAAAATCAGCAAGCGCTACTTCTTTGAAAGCGACATGCTGTTTCGCCTGAACACGCTGGGCGCGGTGGCGGTCGACGTGCCGATGGACGCGGTCTACGGCGACGAGGTGAGCAACCTGAAGGTCTCGCAAGTGATCACCGAGTTCGCGGCCAAGAACGTGCGCAACTTCTTCAAGCGCCTGTTCTACAACTACTACCTGCGCAACCTGTCGGTGGCGTCGCTCGAACTGCCGATCGGCGTGGCCCTGAGCATGTTCGGCACCGTCTTCGGCATCACCCACTGGATCGCCTCGGCCCAGAGCGACGTCGCCACGCCGGCCGGCACCGTGATGCTCGCTGCCCTGCCCGTGATCATGGGCGTGCAGTTCATCCTGGGCTTCCTGAACTACGACATCGCGTCGGTGCCGACGCGCCCCCTGCACAAGAAGACGCTGTTCCGGCGCCGCAGCAATGGTTGAATCGGCGCGCCTGCGCCAGTTCTTCATCTACGTCGCCGGGGGCCTGCTGTGCGCGGCCATCGACGTCGGCCTGATGCACCTGTTGATCACCAACGGCGTGCACCCGGCAGGCGCGGCCAGCGTCGGTTTTGTTGCGGGCCTGGTGGTGAACTACGCATTCCATAGCAAGGTCACGTTCTCGCAGGCCGCCACGAAGGCGAGCTTTGCGCGCTACATGTGCGTGGTGGGCCTGAATTACTGCCTGACGCTCGGCTGCGTTGCGCTGGCCGTGGCCATGTTCGACAGCCCGATGGCCGGCAAGATCGTGTCGCTGCCGCTGGTGGCGGTCAATGGCTATCTGCTTGGCCGGTTCTGGATTTTTCGCTAATCGCGGCGCGCGGCGTCGCTTCACTCACCACGATGGATACCACGATGCTGCCTGCGTCCTCCCCCCTTGCCGCGCCTGTAACGACCAGGCGCGACTGGCTGATCCTGGTCGCGGTACTGGGCGCGGTGTTCGCCTGGCTGCTGTACCGCAATCTCGGCCTGAACCCGGCCATCTTTGCCGACGAGTGGTACTACAGCAAAATGGCACGACTGGTGCCGCTGAGCGAGTCGATCCTGCCGTCGTACCTGTACCTGTGGGTCTTCAGCGCCAGTTCGTCCTGTGGCACGGGCTTTCTCGACTGTGTCCGCATCGGCAATGCGATCCTGTTCGTTGGCGCCGGACCGTTCATCTACCTGATCACGCGCACGGTGGCGCGGCCGACGATGGCCGTGGCCGTGACGGTGTTCTCACTGCTGGGCCCGGTCAACCTGTACACCGCGTTCTTCATGCCGGAAGCGACCTATTACGCCGGCTTCATCGTCCTGAGCTGGGTGCTGCTCACGCGGTCAGGCTGGGGCTGGGCGCCGATGAGCGTGGCCGCCGGCCTCGTGCTTGGCATGATGAGCCTGGTGAAAGTGCACGCGATGTTCCTGCTGCCCGCCATTGCGCTGTTTCTGGTCTGCGCCGGCTGGCTGCAGGCACGCCAGCCGGGATCGCGCCATTGGCTCGTCACCGGCCTTGCCGGCGCCGTGCTGTGCGTGGCGGTCACGCTGGCGGTACGCTTCGGCCTGGGCTTCCTGCTCGCCGGCGCACCGGCGCTGAGCGTGTTCGGCGATTTTTATAACAACACCGCCAGCTCGAGCACCACGCGCTCGGTGTTCCACCTCGTCGCGCCCGGCTTCATCAATGGCCGCGGGCATGTGATGGTGCTGGCCTTGCTGATGCCGCTGCCGATGGCCTTGCTGCTGCTGTCGGTCGTCAGCCGCAGCACGCGCCGCGAAGCCAGCGCGCCGTTCAACCGTCTGGCGCTGTACACGCTGCTGGTGCTCGGGTCGACTGTCGGCATGACGGTGGCCTACACCGCCTCGATCGCCGGCGTCGGACCGCTCGAAGTCATCCGCCTGCACCTGCGCTATTACAGCTTCACGTTCCCGCTGCTGCTGGCGCTGGCCGCGGCCATCGTCGGTGTCCCGGCAAGCATGACGGCCGGGCGCGCCCGCACCGTCGTGGCGCTGCTGGTGGGTGCCGCCGTCCTGGCTGCACTGGTCATGATTCCGCGCTACGCCGCCACCGATATCGACGGCCCTGAAATCGCCGCCATCCATCTGGCCAGCTGGACCGGCTGGGTCATCGTCGCCCTCGACCTGATCGTGCTGGCATTGTGGGCGCGCGGTTCGCGCTGGGCCGGCTCGGCATTCCTGTTCGTGGCGCTGCCCGCCATGCTCGTGCTGGGTACGCACGCGACGGGGAACTACCTGCGCCAGCTCGCACCGCCAGGCTGGCCACCGGATAACGCCGGCAAGATGGCGCGCGACACCGTGCCGAAGAACGAGCACAAGCTGATCACCATCGCTGCAGACAGCGTGATGGACATCATGCGCGCGCAATTCCACATCGACGACAAGGACGCCGGCATGCTCGAGCTGGTCAAAGGCGCGCCGATCGAACACTACCAGCTGCCGGCGCGCCACAAGTGGCTGCTGGTCGTCGGTGACCACGCGCTGCCCGATGGCGTCGAGGTCGTCTCGAAAACGAACGAGTATGCGCTGGTGAAACTGGCGTCGGACTTCCAGCCGATCGGCTCCGTCGAACTGTCCAAAGCGTATGGCGCGGGCAGCATGCTGACGCAGGTCGACGGCCTGTCGGTTTCCGAACCGTGGGGCCGCTGGTCCGACGCCAAGCAGGTCGTGCTGCACTTCGACCGCCCATTGCCGGCGCAACTCGACGTCATCCTGAAAGGCCGCGCGTATGCCGACAACACCAATCTGCCGTTCACGATGCGTGTGGGCAGCGGCGACGCTGCGCCGAGCGCCACCTTCCGCCTGCCGGCCAGCTTCCAGGAAGTGCGTCTGCGCTTCGTCACCGACGGAACGCAGCGCACGCTGACGATCGACGTGCCGCGACCGATTGCGCCGAGCTCGCTGGGCGAGTGGCCGGACAACCGCGAACTCGGCATCGGTATCGCCGAAGTCAGCATCGGGTCCAGCGCCGCCAGGTAGGCGCGTCAGCGATACAAGCCACGGCATCGGCGGCAGCGTCGCCGATGCCGTCCGTGGTTCCACTGTCCCTTGCCGGGAGTGCCATGATCTCGTCCACCTTTGCGCGTGCGCGCGGCGCCTGGCGCCCCGCACTGTTCCTGGCGCTCGCCGCCACCCTCATCCTCGTCTACCTGCGCAACCACGGCCTGTATCCGGCCGTCTTCGCTGACGAGTGGTACTACAGCAAGATGTCGCGCCTGATGCCGCTGGCCGATTCGCTGCTGCCGTCCTATCTGTACCTGTGGCTGTTCAGCGCCACCAATGCCTGCGGCGCCGGCTTCCTCGAGTGCGCCCGGGCCGGCAACCTGCTCCTGTTTGCGGCCGGTCTTCCCTTCGTCTATCTGGTCGCGCGCCGCTTCGCGACGCCGCCCTGGGCCGGCCTGATCACGCTGCTGGCTGCCGCCGCGCCGCTCAATGTCTACACGATGTACTTCATGCCGGAAACCACCTACTGGTTCGGTTTCTGCCTGCTCGGCTGGATTGTTCTGACACGCACCGCATGGCGCCTCGTCCCGCTGGGACTGGCTGCCGGCATCGTGCTCGGCGCGATGAGCCTGGTGAAGGTGCATGCGCTGTTCTTGACCCCGGCGCTGGGCCTGTACCTGCTGTATGCGAGCTGGTTGCAGGGCGGCGCCACGCTGCAGTGGCTGGCACGTGGCCTGGGTGCGGCGCTCGCGGCAACTGTCATGACGGTGGCGCTGAAATTCGGCCTTGGCTGGCTGCTGGCCGGTAACGCCGGGCTCAGCCTGCTTGGGCCGTTCTATCAGGGCAATGTCAGCTCGGGCAGCACGACGGTACGCGCATCACTGCTTGCGCCGGTCCTGACCAGCGCCCTTGGTCACCTGATGGCGCTGGCGGTGCTGCTGGCCGTGCCGCTGGGAATCCTGGTCCATGGCGTGGCCACCGGTTCGCTCGGCCGCAGCGCGCCTGGCGCCAACCGCCTGCACGCCTACGTCTTGCTGATGCTGGGCGCCGCGCTCGGCATGACGGTCGTCTACACGGCCACGCTGGCCGATCGCGATGCGGTCGAAGGCATGCGCCTGCACCTGCGCTACTACAACTTCGTGTTCCCACTGCTGTGGCTGGTGGTCGCCGCCAGCCTGCGCACGGATCCCGGCGCCGGCCCGCGGGCACGGTGGTTGCGCTGGGCGCTGGCGCTGGCCCTTGGCCTGCTGGTGCTGCTGGCCTTCAACAGCCTGCCGGCCTACGCGCCCTCGATTGTCGACGGTCCCGATATCGCCTCGATCAACATGCGCTCGACATCGGGCCACGTCACGGTGGTACTGCAACTGGCGCTGCTGGCAGCCTGGGCCAGTGGGCGCTTCAATGCGGCGCGGCTGTTCTTGCTGGTGCTGCTGCCGATCACGATTTTGATCGGCCAGGACCGCATCGCCAAGTCGGCGTCGGCGCACCGCGCCAGCAGCCTGGGCGACCGCGCCGGCGCGCTGGTGCTCGCAACCGTGCCGGCGGCCGAACGCGGCCGCATCATTCTCGCCGGCGCCGATGCGATCGTGCCGCATATCATGCGTGCGCAATTTACCATTGACCGCGCCGACACCACGATGCTCGTGCTCCCCGAAGGTGCGCCGGTGCCGATGCAGCAGATCACCGCCGGGCAGCAATGGCTGCTGGTGCTGGGGCAACACGCGGCGCCGCTGGGCATCGTGATGGGGCAGACCGATGAAATGACACTGGTGCGCCTGCCGCAACAGCAGGCGCCGTTCGTGCACGCCAGCCTGGCCGCACCGCTCGACGGCGGGCCATTCACAAAGGTCGAGGGATTATCGGTGAGCGAGCCGTGGGGCCGCTGGTCGGATGCGAAACAGGTGGTGTTCCATTTCGAGCAGCCGCTGCCGCGCGGGCTGGTCGTGGTGCTCAAGGCGCGTGCCTTCGGCATCAATGCCACGCTGCCGTTCACGTTGCGGGTCGGCGATCAAGCCACGCAGTTCAGCGCCGGGCCGGGCTTCGAGCAGATCAATCTGTACCTGACGACCGATGGCGCCCAGCGCAGCCTGAGCATCGAGGTACCACAGCCGACATCGCCGGAAGACATCGGGACGCCCGGCGATCCGCGCAAGCTCGGCATCGGTATCAGCGAGCTGAGCCTGCGTGAGTCTCGCGTGCCGGCGCCGCTGCCTTGAGCCGTTGCTCTTCGGCGAACTTGGCACCGATGTACAGGTCGCCTTCATAGGTCAGATGGCTGATGTCGCGATACATCAGCTTGTCATCGATCATCGCCTTGCAGCGCGTCGCATCGCACAGGTACTTGACCGGGTCGAACACGGTGATCGACGGGAACTCCTTCAGAACGGAGGCCACGATGTCCCGGTGCGCGCCATAGGCTTTCTGGAAATCGCTGGCATCCATCGCGCACTCGCGGTTCGTGGTCGAGCTGGCGACGCCGGCGCGCTTGATGCACGCGCGCGGCTCGAAGTTCAGCAGCGGCACGTCGTAGAAATAGACGACGTGCTTGCCGGCATCCAGGAAGGTCTTCAATGTGTTGCGCAATTTATCGACGTACTGCTTGCCGTCTTCCCATTCGATATGGTGCTTCAGAGCCGTGGAAATGACGACGGTCTTGATGCTCGGCGTTGACAGCGCAAGGTCGAGCATCTGCGGCGTGGCTTCCTGGTAGTGGTCGTTGGGTTCGGGCTTGACGCCAAAGTACGGAATCCGTGTGCCCAAAAACAGCAGATTTTCGCCTTGCCCGGCATAGTATTTCGTCAGGCCGGCCACGACGTGATAGGCATGACTGTCGCCGATCAGCGCCACTGTCGGCGGGCGATCGACCTGCGCCAGCAGGCAGTATTTGTAGACCGTATCGAATCCAAACCGCTTCTTGCAGGCGGCAACGTTCGCGGTGTCTTCGACCAGGACCAGCGCACCCTGCAGATTCGCATTCTCGACGATGTGCGGTCGCGCCGGCATGCCTTTCTTGTTGTATACCCAGTTGCCGAAAGCGCCCAGCAGGACGATCAGCAGCGCCAGCACGATCGCAACCGTGTTGCTGCGCTGGCCGCGACGGCGGATCGGTTGCTCGACCAGCTTGAAGGTCAGCCACGCCAGCAGCAAGGCCACCAGCACTGCCCCAATGCGAATCTTCAGTGCCGGTACGCCCGACTCGACGATCTGCGCGAATGACAGCAGTGGCCAGTGCCACAGATACAGCGGATAACTGATCAGACCGACCCACACGATGGCCCGGTTCGACAGGATGACGCGGTTGAACCAGGCCCGCGGGCCGGCAGCGATCAGGCATGCCGCGCCGAGGGTCGGCAGCAGCGCCCACCAGCCTGGAAAGCCCTTGCCGCCCCGCACCAGCGCGCATGCCAGGACGATCAGGGCCAGACCGGCAAGCGACAGCAGATTGCGGCCGATCGCACTGTCCGAATCGAACAGGGGCCGGCTGTCCACACCCGTTCCGCTCGCGGCGGGCCGGCGCACGCTGCCGAACGACACCGACACCTTTTGCAGGGACAGATGGGCGAGCAAGGCGCCGATCAGCAATTCCCACGCACGGCTGGCGATTGAATAGAACGTCGCGCTCGGATAATTTTCAATGAAGGCAACGTTGACGAGCATCGAGGTCGCCAGCAGCGTGACGGTCAACCAGAACAGGTTGAGCCGGAACCGGAATGCCAGGGCCAGCAGGATCGGCCAGGCAATGTAGAACTGCTCTTCGATGCCCAGTGACCAGAGATGCAGCAGCGGCTTGGTTTCGGCAGCGGTGTCGAAGTAGCCGACCTCAAACCACAGAAACACATTCGACAGGAAGGTCGAGCCACCGACGATGTGCTTGCCAAGCATCCTGAATTCATCGGGGAACAGCGCGATCCAGCCAAAGGCCAGCGTTGCGGCCATCACCAGGATCAGGGCCGGGAAGATGCGCCTGGCGCGGCGGGCATAAAAATGGCCGTAGCTGAACGTTTTTGTTTCAAACTCGGCAATCAGGATCTTCGAAATCAGATAACCGGAAATCACGAAAAAGATATCGACGCCAATGAAGCCCCCAGGAATCAGCGTGGGGAAGGCATGAAACAGGACGACGATGGCCACCGCAATGCCGCGTATGCCATCAATGTCTGCGCGATATGGCAAATGTTGAGCAGCGACGATTGCCTGACGATCAGTGTGCACGAGAACTCCGAAGAAAATAGCTTTAAGGCAAGATTATCGCATGGGGTGATTGTTACCGAAAGGTATTTGCCAGCATGGGACCGCAAGCTGTGTCTTTTTTGTGGGGCTGCTCGATTCCCTTCCCGTGCGCAGGGCGACAGATCGGAACGGCGTACACCGCAGCGCCACTGCTTCCTGCACTGACTGCGCCTTTTTGTGCGCTCACGAACGGAATCCACCACGATCAGACAGTTATATTCATTGCCATACCCCGAGATGCGTCTTCAGCGCATCCCGGCCTCCCACGCTCAAGGAAACGCATGGTACTCGGACCACCGAAGGACGACACGCTCAAGAAAGACCTCGATGTGCAAGGAGGCGGCCAGAGCCGCGGCGTACCGGCCGCCGGCCAGGTCGAGGGCAACGCCGTCAACCCGATGGGCCCTACCGAGGACAATCCCGGTGTGAATCACTGGCAAGCCAGCTATATCGAGCACGGCGGCCTGGACGAGCGCGGCAACATCTTCTTTGCCGCCGTGGAAATGACCCGCATGCCGATGCTGATCACCGACCCGCGCCAGCCAAACAACCCGATCGTGTTCGCCAACGGCGCGTTCGAAGACCTGACCGGCTACAAGCAGGAAGATATCCTCGGGCGCAATTGCCGCTTCCTGCAGGGCCCCGATACTGACCGCAGCACCGTGGCCGAGCTGCGCCAGGCTGTCGCTGAAGCACGCGCCGTGGCGGTCGACCTGCTGAACTACAAAGCCGACGGCACGCCGTTCTGGAATGCGCTGTTCTTCGGTCCGATCTTCGACAAGGAAGGACAGCTGCTGTTTTTCTTCGCCTCGCAGATGGACATCACCGAGCGCCGCACGACGCAGGAATCGTTCCTGCAGGCGCAAAAGATGGAAGCGATCGGCCAGCTGTCGGCCGGCATGGCGCACGATTTCAACAACCTGCTGCAAGTCATCAACGGCAACCTGGACGTGGCGCTGCTGGGCACCGAACGCCAGCACAAGGCGCTCGAGCCGATCCGCCGCGCCCAGCGCGCGACCATGCAGGCGGCCAAGCTCACCCAGCAACTGCTGACCTTTGCACGCAAGCAGCGGCTCGAGCCGAAGCGCCTGAGCCTGAACAGCCTCGTGGTCGAATTTTCCGACATGCTGGTGCGCACGCTGGGCGACAAGATCAACTTGCAGCTCGACCTCAAGCCAGGCTTGCCGGCCTGCACGATCGACCCGACCTATCTCGAAATGGCGCTGCTCAACGTGGTGCTCAATGCGCGCGATGCGATGCCGGGTGGTGGCGGCGTGAAGGTTGGCACCACGGTGCTGTCCGAAGAGCGGCGCCGCCAGCTGGGCCTGCGCGCCGGCGACTATGTCTGCATCTGCGTGGTCGACGAAGGCCAGGGCATGACGCCCGACGTACGGCGCCGCGCGACCGAGCCGTTCTTCACCACCAAGGGGCCGGGTACGGGCCTGGGCCTGGCGATGGTGCACGGTTTCGTGCAGCAGTCGCATGGCCGGCTGGACATCGACAGCGAACCGGGGCGCGGCACGCAGGTGCGCATGATTTTCCGGGTGGCCGATCAGGCTGACGCTGATGCGGACTCTGGCGCCACGGCGCAGGGTCCGAACGCCGATGGCAAGCGGCGCTGCCGCATCCTGGTGGTCGAAGACAATATCGACGTGCGCGAACTGGCCGAGGCGATGCTGCAGATGGCGGAGTACGACGTGGTGGCCGCGCCCAGCGGCGAGCGCGCGCTGGAGATCCTCGATGCCGACCAGGGGTTCGACCTGCTGTTTACCGATGTGATCATGCCGGGCGGGATGAATGGACTGGAACTGATCGAGCGCGTGCACGCCCGGCTGCCCGAGATGCCGGTGCTGGTCACGACCGGCTATATGGAACAGTTGCCGGGCGCCGACCTGCGCAGCGACGGCCTGAACGTGCTGGCCAAACCGTACCAGCATCAGGACTTGCTCGACCGGATCAAGGCGGCGTTGAAGCGCGCGCCCTGAAGTCGGTTTGAACGCGTGGACGGGAAACCCGTCCGTGCGAACCAATGATTACTTCGGCCCGCCGCCCAGCAGGAATGCTAGCTTCTGCTTGCCCGGCTTGGCCGGTGCGTTGACCGGATCCGGATCCTTGCGCGGGCTGCTGGTTGGCTCGTAGGGCTTCAGGAACCACGGGTCGACGCGCTCGCGGCGCGAACCCGGACCGGGTCCGGTGCGCGGCGTGCGTGGCGCGCCACGGCCGGCTTCGGCGTCGCGGCGCGGGCCGCGTTCGGTATCGCGTGGTGCTGCCGCGTCACGGCTGCCATCGCGCACGAATTCGCGGCTGGCGTCGCGCGGTGGACGGCCAGACTCGCGGCCAAATTCACGGGGAGATTCGCGGCCACCGGCTGCATCACGCCCACGGCTGGCCGGCGCGACAAACCCGTCGAGCGTGCCGCGCGTGATCGTCTGCTTGATCAGCTTTTCGATGTCGAGCAGCAGGCGCTCGTCTTTTTCGGAATACACCGACAGCGCATCGCCCGAGGCGCCGGCGCGGCCCGTGCGGCCGATCCGGTGCACGTAGTCTTCGGCGTTGTACGGCAGGTCGTAGTTGATCACGGCCGGCAGGTCGGTGATGTCCAGGCCGCGGGCGGCGACGTCGGTCGCGACCAGCACTTCGACACCGCCATCCTTGAACGCATCCAGGGCCGCCATGCGCTCCTGCTGCGTTTTGTCGCCGTGGATCGCCGACGCCTTGATGCCGCGCTTTTCGAGGTGCGTCGACAGGCGCGAGGCGCCGATCTTGGTGTTCGAGAAGATGATCACCTGCTTGAGGTTGCGCGAGCGGATCAGGTGCTCGACGACATCGCTCTTCTGGCCTTCTTCGACCTTGTAGACGATCTGCGTGACCTTGTCGGCGGTGGCATTGCTGCGCGCGACTTCGATGGTCAGCGGATTGTTCAGGAAGGTGTTGGCCAGCTTCTTGATCTCGGGCGAGAACGTGGCCGAGAACATCAGGTTCTGGCGCTGCTTCGGCAGCAGGTTGATGATGCGCTGCAGGTCGGGCAAAAAGCCCATGTCGAGCATGCGGTCGGCTTCGTCCATCACCAGCATCTGTACCTGGCCGAGGCTGACGTTCTTCTGCTCGATATGGTCCAGCAGGCGGCCCGGCGTAGCGATGACGATCTCGACGCCACCGCGCAGGATCTCGGTCTGCGGCTTCATGTCCATGCCGCCGAAGACGACGGTGGCGCGCAGCGGCGTGTGCTTGGCGTAGGCCTTGACGTTTTCGGCGACCTGCACCGCCAGTTCGCGGGTCGGCACGAGGATCAGCGCGCGCACCGGGTGGCGCGCCGGCGACATGCTCGGATTGGCATGCTGCATCAGCAGCTGGATGATCGGCAGCGAGAAGCCGGCCGTCTTGCCGGTGCCGGTCTGGGCGGCGCCCATGACGTCACGGCCCTGCAGCACGACAGGAATGGCCTCGGCCTGGATCGGCGTCGGGTGCACATAGCCCTGGTCCGTCAGCGCGCGCAGGATTTCCGGCGCCAGGCCGAAATCGGCAAAGCGCACGACCGGGACGGCGTCGGCAGCGACCAGCACGTCCACGTCTGGCGTGACAGCGACTTCGGTATTGTTCGGGGTATCAGACATAGTTTTTTCGGGAAATCATTCGTTCAGCTCTACGATCGGGCATGTTGACCCATCGCGATCGGCAGTACGCAGCGAGGGGTGACAACGGAAACCGGACGCCGGCGCAAGGCGGCGGGACCGGAAGATTGGCCTGCAAGCGGGCCGGAGAAAGCGGACGTAGAGACACTTTTAGCGGGTGACAAGATACCCGAAATCGGCAACCCTGTATATGCCCGCCACTTTTTTAAGCAGTTTATCAGAAGAAACAGCAGGGAGCGTGCAGCGCGCGGCGGTGCCATCCTCACCGGATCCAGCCGCGTTGCTGGGCGGCGCGTTCGGCGGCCGGGTCAAGTGCATTGCCGGCGATGCGGGCCTCGATGGCGGCGCGCACGGCAGGCGGCGGAATACTGCCGTCGAGCCAGGCGGCGCCGGCCGTGCCCTGGGACAGGACCGGAATCGTCCAACGCCCACGGCGCAGGCAAGCCAGGCCGGCCGTGGTATCGACCACGAAGCTGCGGCAATAGCCGCCATCCTTGGCCACGAACGTGATGCCGATGCGCACACCGCTGTCGGATGGGCCTGGCGTGGCCAGTTGCTCGGCCAGGGCCGTCACCAGTGCGCCGCGCGCGATCAGTACGCCGTTGTCGTGGTCGAGCACGGCCACGCCGGTGCCCTGCCCCAGGTGATGCCAGCCGACCGCGCCCAGTATGGCGCTGCCGAGCAACGCCGCAGCCAGCGTCACCCAGTGCAGGCCGACGACGCGGTTGGGCGCGGGCGCTTGCGGCATCGGCATCGGGCGCCCGGGGCGCAGGCTGTTCAGGTGCACCACCTTGGCACCATGCGGCACCGCGCGCTGTGTGCTGGGGCCGCCATCGTGGCCATTGGCCGAGACCCCGATGCTGCGCCCGTGCCCGCTACGCAGTTCGGCCCGGTGCTGGGCCACGCGCGCGGCCAGGACCGGATCGGCCCGCGCGGCCCGTTCGACCGCCGCACGCGCCGGCTCGGCAAGGTCGCCGTTGATGTACGCAATGAGCAAGTCGTCCGAGAATGTCATGCTGGCTGAACCCCGATGAGCGGCTAGGAAGTGATCAACCCATGTTCGTCGAGGACATCGTGCAGCAGTTCGAGCCGGATCACGGGATTATCAAGCATCAGCATATTGTGCTTTTGCTGGTTGGGCAATGGCAATAGCTCGCACCAGCGATTGGCGACCCAGCCACAGTCGTCCAGCCGGAACGGCGGCTGCACCGGCCAGCGGTGCTGCGGGACTTCGTGCAGCGAATTGAGTACGCGGTCGAGCGCATCGGCTGCGCCCTGCAGCTCGGACGGAATGCGCACGATCTGGTCGTCTTCGGCCAGTTCGGCTTCTGCCACCCACAGCCCGTTGACGCGCTGCTCGGCGGTGACGACGTTGAAACGCGCTCCGCCACGGCACAGCACCTGCAGCAGGCCCGGGGTTTCGGCGGTGGTTTCGGTGACCGAGGCGATGGTACCGGCTGCCACGAAGCGTTCTTGCTGGGCATCGGCTTTGCGGACCTCGTGGCCGCTGGTGAGCAGGACGACGCCGAACGGCGTGCCGTCGACGATGCAACGGCTGATCATGTCGAGGTAGCGCACCTCGAACACCTGCAGCGGCAGCACCCCGTCCGGAAACAGCACCGTACTGAGCGGGAACAGTGGCATGGAAATCGTCGACATGGGTTCATGATGACAGAATCGTCGCCAACGCGGGACACGATTGCCCGGGGCCACGGCTGCTGCGAATTACCCTGCCTCAGAGCCCCCGCCGCAGCCCATCAGTCGTACGGCGAGCGCAGCGGCAGGTAGCGCACCCACTGGCGCAGGCTGCCCAGGCGCCAGACCAGGCGCGCCCAGCCGGGACCGGGTGCCGCCACCACGTGCACGCGCACTACCTTGCCCAGCACCGGTGGACACACGTACTCGAACATGCCTTCGTCACTGAATGGCAGGCGCACATCGCGCCCGGGCGCAATCTTGAGCGGACCGAACACGATCGGCACCCGGTCGCTGTTGCGTAGAAGCAGCACATCCTGCACTCCCCGCGTCAGGCGGATTTCGCCGGGCACGGCCATGCCACTGACCGTCACGCCGGGTGGAAACGCCAATAGCAACTGGTGACTGCCGCCCTTGATCGGCGCCAGCATGCTCCACAACACGGTCAAGCCGAGCGCTGCGGCCAGCACCGTCAATGGCAGATGGCGATGCAAGAATTGCCTCACATCGCACCTACGTACTTACAAGAAAGAAGATTCGGGCTAGAATGTTTCATAAAATAAATTAACAAGGGACGAGCCCGATCGGCAGCTCATTAATAAATTAGCAAAGTTGCGTGCGCCCCGTGAATGCGAGGGTGCGTATCCTGTGGAGACCTTACCGCTCCCACCTACTGCGCCACCACGGCTGCACTACACAAGGACATGCAGCAAACCCCCACCCGCCCCCCTGCCTCACCGCCGCCGCCCACCGCCGGCCACGCGCCACTATTGATGGCGCTGCTGGTGCTCGTGATCACGCTGCTGGTGACCTGGGCGGCCTGGTCGAGCGCGCAACGCAACGCCGAGGCGCAGCTGCGCGAAGCCTTCGATTATCGCACCCGCGCGATGACCTACAACATCAGCCGGCGCATGCTCGTCTACGAGCAGGTACTGCAAAGCGCACGCGGCTTCCTGCGCGGCTCGGTCGACCTGCCGCGCGCCGTGTTCGGCGAGTATTACCAGAGCCTGGACCTGGTCCAGAATTTCCCCGGCATCGGCGCGCTCGGCATCGCCACCCGGCTGGCGCCCGGCGACGTGGCGGCGCACGAGGCACAGGTGCGCGCCGACGGCTTTCCCGATTACCGCGTACAGCCGGTGCCAGCCGATCCGGCCGGCGGGACGGTGCTTGCGGTGATCTCGCACATCGAGCCGTTCAATGCGCGCAACCTGCGTGCATTCGGTTTCGACATGGCCAGCGAACCGGCGCGCCGCGCGGCGCTGCTGGCAGCGCGCGACAGCGGCCAGGCGACCCTGAGCGGCAAGGTGGTACTGGTGCAGGAAGACGATGGCAGCGCCGAGTCGGGCGTGCTGATGTACCTGCCCGTGTATCGCACGGGCCGCCTGATCGACGACGTCGCGCAGCGCCGCGCCGCGCTGACCGGCTGGATCTACGCGCCGTTTCGCGTGAATGACCTGATGCGCCGGGTGGGCGGCGTCAGTGCGCCCGAACTCGATGTCACCATCCACGATGGCGACACCCTCTCACCGGCCACGCTGCTGTACCAGTCGGCCAATGTGTCCACGCACACGGCGCCGCGCCTTTCCACGACCACGCGGATGATGATCGCGGGCCGTGTCTGGACCGTGCGGATGGGCTCCGGCGCCGCGCTGGACGCCACGCTCGACACCGCCCGCCCGCGCATGATCGCCATCGCCGGCATCGTGCTCGGCGCACTGGCCAGCCTGATCGTCTGGCTACTGGCCAGCTCGCGCCGGCGCGCGCTGGAACTGGCGCACGCGATGACGCTCGAACTGCGCGAATCGCACGACCGCATCGCCGCCGACGGCCGCCGTACCCGCGTGATCCTCGAAACCGCCTACGACGGCTTCGTCGCGCTCGACCGCCAGGGGCGCGTGACCGACTGGAACGCGCAGGCGTCGCAGATCTTCGGCATGGAAGCCGAAGACGCCATCGGCCGTCCAGCCGAAGAATTGCTGCCCGCCGAGGGCCATGCGGCCTTCCGCAACGCGTTCGACGCCTTCGCCAGGAGTGGCGTGGGCCCGCTGCCGGGCCAGCCGGCCGAGACCGAGGTGCTGCACACGAGCGGCCGGCGCGTGCCGGTCGAACTGGCGGTGGCGCTGTTGCCGCCGTCGGACGGCGCCGGCGCCACGGTGTTCGTGCGCGACATCACGTCGCGCCGGGCCGCCGAGGAACGCGAGCTGCAGCGCCAGGCGCGCCTGGTCGAAGCGCGGATGGCGCTGCACCGCGCGCAAAAGCTCGAAGCGGTCGGCAAGCTGACCGGCGGCGTGGCGCACGACTTCAACAACATCCTGCACATCATCAGCGCCAACGTGCAGCTGATGCTGCGCGCCGATGGTCCGCCCACGCGCAAGCGCCTGCACAACGTGCTCGATGCAGTCGATCGCGGCTCGAAGCTGGCCGGCCAGCTGCTCGCGTTCGCGCGGCGCCAGCCGCTGCACCCGAGCGTGGTCAACGTGGCCGAGCTGCTCGACCGCAGCGACAGCCTGCTGCAGCGCGCCGCCAGCGACGCCGTCACGCTCGAGCGCAGCAGCGCGCCCGACCTGTGGCCGACGCTGGTCGACCCGAACCAGCTCGAGCACGTGCTGCTCAACCTGATCATCAATGCACGCGATGCGATGGACGGCGGTGGCCACATCGCGCTGCGGCTGGCAAACGTGACGATCGACGCCGCAGCCAGCCAGCTCGATCCCGAGCTGGCGCCGGGCGACTATGTGATGATCACGGTGGCCGACACGGGCCACGGCATGCCGCCCGAGGTCATGGAACACGCGTTCGAGCCGTTCTTCACGACCAAGCCAGAAGGCAAAGGGACGGGGCTGGGACTGTCGATGGCGCACGGCTTCGTGCGCCAGAGCGGCGGGCAGATCCGGCTGGCGAGCAAGCCGGACGCCGGCACCACGGTAACGATTTACCTGCCGCGCCATACGGCGCATGTGCTGCCGACGCTGGCTGCGCCGGACATGGGGGCGCTGCTGTGATGCCGGCGGGCGGCTGTTAGCCGACGCGGGTGCGGTAGCTGCCCGAGATCCGGTTGCGCCCATGTGCCTTGGCGTCGTACATCGCCAGGTCGGCGCAGTGCAGCAGCGCTTCGGCATCGTCGCCGCAATCGGGATACAAGGCGTAACCGAGGCTGCCGGAAATATTCAGTTCGCGCGGGCCGTCGATGAACGGTTGCTCCAGGCAGGCCAGGATGGCGGCGGCCACGCGTTCGGTGTCCCCGGCCTGCGCGCAGCGCGGCAGCAGCACGGCGAATTCGTCGCCGCCCACCCGCGCCAGCGTGTCCGATTCACGCAGCACCCCGCGCACGCGCTCGGCCACCATGCGCAGCAGACGATCGCCCACCGCGTGGCCGTGCGTGTCGTTGACCGGCTTGAACTTGTCGAGATCAAAATAGATCAGGCCCGCCTTGTGGCCGTCGCGCGCCGCGCCCCGGATCGCCTGATGCATGCGGTCGTCGAGCAGCACGCGGTTGGGCAGCTTGGTCAACGGGTCTTCATGCGCCATGCGCCGCATGCGCTCTTCTTCCTGCTTGCGCGCGTCGATGTTCGAGAACGTGCCGACCATGCGCAGCGGCTCATTGCGCTCGCCCCGCTCGGTGACGGTGCCACGCGCCTCGATCCAGCGCCAGCTGCCATCGCGCATGCGGATCCGGTGCACCATCGCGTAGTCGGGTGTCACGCCCTCGATATGGTCGCGCAAGGCCGCGCGCACGGCCCCGAATTCGTCCGGATGCAACAGCTCGGCCAGGCCATTGCTGCCGAACCACGAGACGGTCGCGTGTTCGCTGTCGAGGATGCGCTGCGCACTGGGCGAGAGCAGCGCCGTGCCTTGCGTGATGTCGCAATCCCAGACGCCGTCGCCGGCAGCGTTCAGCGCCAGTTTCCAGCGCGCCTCCGCTGCCGCCAGCGCCCTGAGCGCACGCCGGCGCCGGTCGGCAGCACCGATCGCCGCCCACCCCAGCACGCCCAGCACGAGCGAGACGACCACACCCACATTGCGCATCATCGCGCGTTGCTGGGTGAAGCGCGCTTCGGCGTCGTGCACGGCCTGGCCGACCGTGACCACCAGGCCGTAGTCCGGCAGCTTGTGCCAGGCATAGAAACGGTCGATGCCATCGAGGGAGCTGGTCTTGCGAAACATGCCGCTCGCATCGGCCGCTGCCGTTTGCGGCGGGTTGGCGAGCCTGGTTCCCATGTGGCGATTGCCATCCGTGCGCGAGCTGCGCGCGATGATCGTATTGTCCAGGCGCATGAGGCTCACGGTTGCATCCGGCCCGAGCTCGATGCTGTCATAAAAGCGCAGGAAGTAGGCCGGCGACATCGAGGCAGCAATCACGCCCGTCAGGCGGCCGCCGGCATCACGGATCGGGCGCGTAAACTGGACTGTCCACTGCCCGCCAGCGCGCTGCTTTTCCGGGCGACTGACATACAGCCGGTCACCATCCTGCGTGCGGTGGATGGCGAACTGGCGCACCTCACCCAGCATCATGCCCGGTGGCGCGGCGCCATCATCCGAATACAGCAGCCGCCCCGCAGCATCGGTGACGGTGAACCGGATCGGCATGCGCAGATGGCGCGCGTGTTCGGCCACATCTCGTGCGAAATCGGCCGGATCGCGCTGCCACGTACCGCGCAGCTGGACCAGCGACAAATCGATCAGCCCGACGGTGGCCTTGACCTCTTCCGAAAATGCGCGCGACAGGTTCTGGACATTGTTCTTGCCCCCGGCTTCGGCCAGCTCGGCAAAGCGCGCCTGCTCGACCGCGACCAGGCCCCAGACGACCAGCAGCATCAGCGCAAGGTACAGCAGCAGGTGGCGCAGTACGCGACGCTTGACGTAGCCGCCGAACACGGCCACGGAAGAATGGGACGACATGGGATAAGGCATGGAAGACGGCCGGATCGAGCCAGGCAGCAGGCGGACAACACATGGAATGGATAGCCGGGCGTCAAAACAATTCCTGGTGATGCCAAATAAACGCGCCCGTCGTTGGACTGGACATTATACTGATTTATGCTTTAAAAGTTGCAAAGAGGAATTTAAAGTTGCGTAACAATATACGGTTCAACCACGTTTCATGTGGGGTGAGTTGCAGTCGATGCATGATGGGTAGTCATTTCGACAAGTTTGTTCCGAGGGTGCTAGAGTAGCGCCATGAAAGTTTTCTATAACGTCCTCGGCGTGCTGGCTGTACTGCTGGGCATCCTCGGTATCTTCCTGCCGCTGCTGCCGACGACGCCCTTCCTGCTGCTCGCCTCGGCCTGTTTCGCGCGCGGCTCGGTGCGCCTGCACCGCTGGCTGATCGGGCACCGGGTGTTCGGCAAGTACATCGCCAATTTCGAGGCCGGCCATGGCATCCCGCTCAAGGGCAAGATCGTGGCGACCGTGATGCTGTGGGGCTCGATGGCATGGTCGTCACGCCACTTCGACAGCATCGCGATCCTGATCATGATGGGTGTAATCGGCGCCTGCGTGAGCACGTATATGTGGTGGTATCTGCCGACCCTCAAGCTGCCGTCCACTTCCGCCAAACCCGCCGAACCCGTCGTTTCCCGTACCGAACTGCCGTAAATTCCTGTTTTTTCAACACGTCGTGATCTGCTGCCCGATTTTGTACTATCATTAGTTACATGAAACGCGACAGCAAACTCTCTTCCGTCCTCCACGTGCTGCTGCACCTGGCCCACAGCGACCGCCCGATGACGTCGGAGCAGATGGCCGGCATGCTCGGCACCAATCCGGTACTGGTACGGCGCGTGCTGGCCGGCCTGCGCGAGCGCGGCTACATCAGCTCCGAGCGCGGCCATGGCGGCGGCTGGACCGTGACGTGCGACCTGGCCCAGGTCACGCTGCGCGATGTCTACGATGCCGTCGGCGCGCCCACCGTGTTCGCGATGGGCAACCGCAACGAGCACAGCGAATGCCTCGTCGAGCGCGTCGTGAATGCCTCGCTCGAAAGTGCCTTCGCCGACGCCGAGGCGCTGCTGGTCGAGCGCCTCGGCCAGGTGAGCCTGGCCGACCTGTCGCGCGACTTCAACGGACGTTACGACAATCACCTTCATACGAGGCCAAAGCATGAGCACGACTGAACCGACACCGGCAGCGACAACGCACTATGACGCCATCATCATCGGCGGCAGCTACGCCGGCCTGTCGGCCGCGCTGCAACTGGCGCGCGCACGGCGCCGCATCCTGGTGGTCGACGCGGGCCAGCGCCGCAACCGCTACGCCGCCAATTCGCACGGCTTTCTGACGCGCGACGGCCAGCCGGCCGCCGACATCGCCGCCGAGGGCCGCGCCAACGTCGCCGCCTATCCCAACGTGGACTGGCACGACGGCACGGCAACCTCGGCACGCCAGGATGGTGATGGGTTCGTCGTCGAGCTCGACGGCGCCGGCACCGTGCGCGCTGCGCGCCTCGTGCTGGCCACCGGCGTGCGCGACGACCTGCCGCCCATCGACGGCCTGGCCGAGCGCTGGGGCAAGAGCGTGTTCCACTGCCCGTACTGCCACGGCTACGAACTGAACGAGGGCCGCATCGGCGTGCTGGCCAGCGGCCCGCTGTCGGTGCACCAGGCGCAGATGCTGCCGCACTGGGGTCAGGTGACGTTCTTCACCAACGGCGTGTGTCCGCTCGACGACGCGCAACGGGCCGACCTGCACGCACACGGCGTGGAGGTCGATGAGACGCCGGTGCGCCGCCTGGTGAATGTCGCCACCGTGGTGCTGGAAGACGGGCGCCAGGAAATCATGAGCGGATTGTTCACCTACGGACGCGTGCACATGGCCAGCCCGATCGCGGAGCAACTCGGTTGCGCATTCGAACAGGGGCCGCTGGGGCTATTCATTCGCACGGACGACAGCCGACAGACCACGGTCCCAGCCGTGTTCGCCGCTGGCGACGCCATGCGCGCCGCCAGCACGGTGGCGCTCTCGGTGGCCGATGGTGCCATGGCCGGTGTCGGTGCGCATCGCTCGCTGCTGTTTGGCGTGACGCCGTTTGCGACGCCGATGATGCCTGTCGCGGCATCGGCGCCGCCTGCTGGCACGCGCGAATGAGCTTCTGACCGTTTGCGTTGGCGTGACGGATAATGGCAACGTCACTTCACGGGAACCGCTTATGGAAATCATCGTCCTGGGTACGTCGGCCGGCACGCCGACCCGGCAACGCAATATGTCGGGCCTCGCGCTGCGCCTGCGCGGCGCCAGGCAGTGGGTCCTGATCGACTGCGCCGAAGGCACGCAGCACCGCATCCTGCGCACGCCCCTGTCTGTCATGAGCCTGCGCGCCGTGTTCATCACGCATCTGCACGGCGACCATTGCTACGGCCTGCCGGGACTGCTCGCCAGCGCTGCGATGGCGGGCCGCAGCGACGCGCTGACGGTCGTCGGGCCGCCGCCGCTGCGCGGCATGATCGAGGCCATCATGGTGGCGAGCCAGCTAAGTCTACCCTTCCCGCTCGTCTGGCTGACGCCAGACGACCTGGCTGGTGACCTGGCGGATGCACCGCTCATGCCCGAGCTGGCGGTGGATGCAACGGCGTTGTCACACGGCCTTCCCTGCTGGGCCTATGGATTCACGGAGGCCGCAATGGCGCACCATCTGGACACGGAGAAATTACGTGCGGATGCCGTGCCGGCGTCGCCATTGTGGGGCGATCTACAGAAAGGGCGCGACGTGACGCTGGCCGATGGACGCTTCATCAAGGCGACGGACTACCTGCTGCCGCCACGCAGGGCGCGACGTATCGTCGTCGCCGGCGACAATGATCGGCCAGAGCTGCTGGCCACCGCAGCGCATGGCGCGGACGTGCTGGTGCACGAGGCGACCTATACCGAAGACGTGCTGCAAAAGATCGGGCCGGGCCCGCAACATAGTTCAGCAATGCGGGTGGCGCGCTTTGCCGAAGAAGCAGGCGTGCGCAACCTGGTGCTGACGCATTTCAGTCCGCGTTACCAGGACCGTGGCGCGCTGCCGATGTCACTGCTGGAGGATGAGGCACGCGCGCAGTACAACGGCAATCTGATCCTGGCGCGCGATCTGGATCATTATGTGCTGGACCGCAGCGGCGCCCTGGTGCGCACGGAGCAAGCGCCAGCCGGCGCCAGGGCGGCGCCGTCAACGTCCGACAGGCAACCGCGTTGAATTGACGCCGTATTACGCTGCTTCGCCAAATTCGGTCCTGGCGACCTGCACCCGTTTCATCGCGGTATCCGGATCGATGCCCGCCATGATCAGGTTGACGATTTCCTGCTTGTCCTCCTGCCCGATCCATGCGCATTCCTTGCGGTGCGAGCAGAAATAGGCGTACCACGACACGTCGGCGGGCCGCTCCTTGCGCGGCTTCAGGCGTGCCGACACGGCAGCGCGTGTGGTCTTGGCATAGTCGACAAGCTGCGCGTCGATGGCAGACCAGTCGAACGCGGCGACGGCGTGGCGGTCAGCGTCCCAGTCGCCCTGATACTGCGCAGGCGGCCGCATCGTTGTTGGGCCGACGGCAAGGGCCGCGAGGTTGGGCAAGCCATGGGCCACGCAGAATGCCTCGACAAACCGGAGCTTTGCACCGATGCCGACAGCGACTGCGCGGTCGAGAATCAGGTCTTTGGGGTGCAGAAGCCGGGCCAGCCTGAGCAAGTCCTTATAAGTGACGGGCGTGCCTTTGGCGGCGCCTGCGTGGTGCCTCAACGCATCGACCAGGCGCACGCCGACGTCGATATCATTGTGCGTATGCTGTGTATCTGCGGCGGTATGAATAACCATGCGAATCTTGTCAGAAGAATCTGGCCGTGGGCCCAATCCGTCATTATGCATGGCTTTGCACGCCCGATGAATGGTGCTCGACCAGATTCCACGCCCCGCGTCCTGGGCCTCGCGGCAAGCGGATATGGCATATGAATGTTTCGCAGAACGCTGTGCGCCATGATTTCGCCCTACAATGGGACGGATAACGTTCTGACAAACAGCACTCATGCCGATGAAGGCTGCAGGCGTCTTGCCTGGGAGGCCGACCATGATGTATGAATTCCTGTCCAACAATGCCGACAATCTGATCGAGCGTTGTATCGACAAGGTGAACAAGCGCCCTCAACGGAACGCATCCAGAGAGCAACTGCGCACTGGCATACCCATGTTTTTGGAGCAGCTGACAAAAACGCTGCATGCAGAAGAAAAGATCGACACAGCGGCTGCGATGGCCATCTCCGGCGCATCTGGCGGTGAGAGAAAGGACGCATCGGAAATGGGTGCGACGGCTGCCGCGCATGGCGCCGCATTGCTGGCGCTGGATTACACGGTGGACCAGGTAGTGCACGATTATGGTGACTTGTGCCAGGCGATCACGGACCTGGCCATCGAGCGCGACGCACCGTTTTCAGCGAATGAATTTCGGACCCTCAACCGCTGCCTGGACAACGCGATCGCCAGTGCAGTCACCGAATTCTCATTCCAACGCGACTGTGCCGTCTCTGATCGCCACGCTTCCGAAACCAACGAGCGCCTTGGTTTTCTGATGCACGAGCTGCGCAATTCACTGAGCGTGGCCACCATGGCGGTCGCGGCGATGGAAGCTGGCCAGCTGTCCATATCGGGCGCCACCGGTGCCTTGCTCAAACGTGGACACGCGGCGATGCAGCGCCTGATCAACCTGTCCCTGGAAGATGTGCGAGCCGAGGGCGCCGCGGCGGGGCCGAAAAACATTTTCTCGCTTGCCGATTTCATTCACGAAGCACGTGATTCGGCGCAACTTGACGCCGACAAGCGAGGCTCGGCGCTCGTGGTCGCTGACGTCGACAAGCTGCTGGCCATCCAGGGCGACCGGGATCTGTTGCTCGCCGCGCTGGCCAATCTGCTCAATAACGCGCTGAAGTTTACGTGCGCGCATACCGCCGTCTCACTGACAGCGTATGCGGAAGGACAACGTGTTCTGATCGTTGTGCAGGACCACTGCGGTGGCTTGCCAGCGGGGAATGCAGAGAAAATGTTTTCACCGTTCACGCAACGTGGCGATGATCGCTCGGGGCTTGGCCTGGGCTTGTCGATTGCGCGCCAGAGCATCTCGCGTAATGGTGGTCAGCTGTCAGTGAAGGATTTCCCGGGCGTGGGCTGTGCTTTTACAATGAATTTGCCTCGCTATCGCGCGCCTGACGGGTCCTCACCGGCTGACAATACGCATTGAACAGCGAGCCCTGCATCTTCGTGGCCACACCTTGGAGGACAGGAATCCTTGGTTATATGATACCGTTTCCGGGTTGATCGAAAGTAGCTGACCGTTCGCGCGAAATACGTCGTTGAGCGCACTTCATGATCAGCCTGTTATTCGTGCCGTTCATCTCGTTACAGGAGCATGCATTGATCACCAGCTCACTACCCTCGCTCGCAGCCGGCGTCCTCGCGGCCCTGCTTGCCGGACCAGTCCTGGCGCAAGGAGAAAAAGTGTCATCCGCTGTCGAGCTGGCACGCCAGGCAGACCGGCTCAAGCCCGGCCAATGGGTATGGGCGCCGCAGATTTCGCCGCAGGGGCCGCTGCTGGTCTTCGTCGACCTGTCGAAACAGCTCGCCACTGTCTACCGCAACGGCGTGCGGATCGGCGTGAGCACCGTCTCCACCGGCAAACCCGGGCACGAGACGCCAACCGGCGTATTCACCATCCTGCAAAAGGATGCGAAACACCGTTCCAGCAAGTACAACAACGCACCGATGCCGTTCCAGCAGCGCCTGACCTGGGACGGTGTCGCGCTGCATGCCGGTGGACTCCCGGGCTACCCGGAAAGCCATGGCTGCGTGCATCTTCCCTTCGCCTTTGCCAAGGCACTGTTCGAGACGACCGGGCATGCCACGACCGTCATCATCGCCGGCAATGCAGCCCATCCCGTCAGCACCGGGTCGGGTGACGTGCTGGCGCCGTCGGATGCGGACGTGCCGGACACCGGCTTCTGGAATCCGGAACGGTCCGCATCGGGGCCGGTGACCATCGTGATGTCGCGCAGCGACCAGGCGCTGATCGTGTTGCGCAACGGGGTCGAGATCGGCCGCTCGCCAATCTCGCTGGATCAGGGCAACGATGCCACCCATGTCCTGACGCTGACTGAAGATGCCGATGGCCAGCCAGCCTGGGTCTTTGCCGGCGTCTCGGGCCATGAGGACGAAGCCGGCCGCGTCGTCGACGAAGCCACCCGCAACCTGGTGCGCATTCCGCGCGAATTCCATGAACAGGTGGCGCAGATCCTGCGCCCTGGCACCACCTTGCTGGTGACCCAGGCGCCGCTCAGGAGCGGCAACCCGGGTACGGGTCTCACGGTGCTGAGCAGCAGCCCCTAGCAGGTCAGAAGCGGCGGTGTCCGCTGTCCATTTCGCAGCGGCCGTTGAAGGCGATCATACCTTCGACGGTGATCGCGCCGCTGCGGCGATCGATGTTCAGGGTCGGCCGGTTCAATGCATTCAGGCGGAAGCGACCGCGAATCTCGTTGTGACCGACGAGCAGCTCATCGATATCCCACCAGCCATCGCTGCCGCCTGAATTCATCGGCGGGATCAGCTGCTTTGGGATGCGGATGCGGCCCCGATCGTCATGGATCGAAATATTCACGGTCGTGTCGAAGTCATGCTTGCCGGCGACCACTTCCGACTTTTGCTCATACTTGTGGGTGGACGAATTCCACTCCACCCCCGACCGGTTTTCGTACCGGGTGTTCTCGGCCTGGCCGAAGCACGACAGCTGGATGTCTTCGCCACCGTAACGGCGGTCATCGTTCTGACGCGTGTCGTCCGACCGTGGACGGTCATACCGTTCGTACTGCTGGGCACTGGCCGACATTGCGACCAACAGCATGGCAAGAGGAAGGATTTTCATGACTGGCTCCTGTGAATGTTGTTGAATAACAGACTTACATAACTACCGGTTCCGCAGCAGCGCCGTGCAGGTTCACATCGAACTTGCGGCGCGCAACGGCGATGCCTTCTGCCTGCAGCGCCGAATGGATCCGCGTCAGCAAGGCGTTACGGACGGCGCCCCAGCTACCCGGATCCTCGGTCCACACACTGACAACGAACCTGAGCCCGCCATCGCCGTATTCGGTCAGCATCACCCTGGGCGGTGGTTCGGTGGACAGGCCGGCGGTCGCATCCACCTGCGCGCTCAGGATCGTGAGCACGCGGTCCGGATCGGCGTCGTCGGCCACACCGATCGTGATCTCGAAGCGCCTGGTGCGGTCGTACATCGTCCAGTTCGTGAGACTCCCGTTCAGGAGCAGGCCATTGGGGATGACCGTATCGGCGCCATCGGCCGTGCGGATGGTGGTCGAGCGCAGGCTGATCTCGCGCACGGTGCCAGAGACGCCGGCCGCATCGACCGTGTCACCGGGCTGGATCGGGCGCTCGAACATCAGCACGAGCCCGGAGACGAAGTTGTTGACGATATTCTGCAGACCGAACCCGATGCCCACGCCGAGTGCGCCAAACACGATGGCCAATTGTCCGAGTGCCACGCCGGCGGCCGACAACGCAATCAAAAAGCCCGCCAGCAAGACGGCGTAGTAGCTCAGCGTGGCGATACTGCTGCCCACCCCGCGTGCCAGATGACGGTGGCCTGGCAATTCCTCGCGCAACACGCGGCGCACGGCGCGCGCGGTCCAGTAGGCCAGCCAGGATGACACGGCAAAGGTGAGCACTTCGCCCAGGTGCACCGAGATTTCTCCGACTTCGATGCCAAGGCCCAGGATGGTGCTCAGCGCGCTGCGCGCGGGACGCAGCAGGCGGAAGCGGTCGAGGCTGTACAGCAGCCATCCGCAGGCCGCCGCCAGCAGGAGCACGTTGACCAGCGATGTCCGCAGGTCGGCATAATTGCCGGCGCCGGTCTGACCGCGCCGGGCCGCGCGGCCTGCCAGCGCCGCGCGCGCCATGTCGCGGCACACGATCGCGCAGGCATACAGCAGGATCGCCATATAGGCGCTGTCGATGATGCCGCTGGTGAGCATCTCGGCCAGCGTCACGTTGCCCACGATATTGCCGACGACGGCGATGGCCAGCAAGCCGGCAACCGTCCACGCGAGCGGCCGCACGAATACCCGTGCACGCGACGCCAGAGCAGCCTGCGGCGCACGCTCCGGCATTGGCGTCGCCAGGCGGATCGCATGCCAGGCCAGCACCAGCGCCAGCCCATCCAGCACGAGCAGCAACGCGCGATACAGGCTGCTGTCGGCGCTTGCCAGCACACCGAGCCGGTCGACCGCGTACAGCAATACCGCCGCGAACGGCCATACGGCCGAGGTTCCCCGGCGCCGCTTCGGCAGCAAACGCAACACCGGGATGAGCGCCGCCATCAGAGCGATCTCGTGCACAAGCATGGGGGCATCGGGCTCCAGCACCAGAACCCCGACCATCGACAGCAGGATCCACGTCGAAACAGGCCGGTGCAAGGCGTGGCGTGTGGTGACGGTGGTTGCGGTGGCCGTGCGCCGGTTGCGCATGTTCAGCCAGACCAGCAGGATCAGCAAGAGCACTTGCACCAGCAGCAGCGCGTGCTGGTTGTCCGTGCCGGCAGCCTGATAGTCGATGGCGAACTGGCGTTCGATCAGCACGCCGCGCTCGATGGCGGCCCACATTTCGTGGCGCCCTCCGGCTGCGTCGAAAGCATGCCAGATCGGCGGCGAGTCGATCCGTAGCAGACGCTCGTCGACCTCGGCAATGACGAGCGCCATGCGGTTGCGCTCGGCCTCGAGGCGCGTCCTGAGTTCTCCGCTGCGCTGCATCAGCATCAGCTGGTCGCGCAGCACGTCACCCAGCCGGGCTTCGGCATCCGCGATGCCTGACAGGATGACCTCGACCCGTTCGGACAGCACGACCGGCAGTGCGCCGCTGGCCGCCGCAGCGCGTGTCGCCGTCCAGGCGGCGCGGCTGTGCGCCAGTTGCACGGCCAGCTCATCGTACGGTGTGAACACGCGGCGTGCCTGCTGGTCCCAGGCGGCCAGCCGCCGCGCATTGAAATCGAGATGGCGTGCGAGGCTCTCCAGCCGCATCACCGGCAAGCCGCGCAGCTGGACACCCATGATGTTATTGGTTCTGGCGTCCACCGCCGCCGCGATGGCGTCGAGCACACGGGCCTGGCCGCGTGTCACCTCCGTATTCGCCGCCAGTTGCCTTGCCAGCTCGACCCTGCGCTGCTCGGCATCGGCCCGAAACAGCAGGTCCTGGACCGGGATGGCCGAGACGCTGGCCCCGGTTGGCGCCGGGTCAGGCTTGGGGGCGCCGGGAAACGCCTGGCTCGCGTTCCCGGTGCAATGCATGATTGCCATCACCAGAAAGCAAAACAGGGTACGGCTTAGGCTCGAGAAACAGGCAGTCCGCATGCAGGTACCGGATTTCAAAAACGGGTATAGACGAAATGGGTAAAG
Organism: Telluria sp. LT2P80; assembly: GCF_059685955.1. Taxonomy (NCBI): domain Bacteria; kingdom Pseudomonadati; phylum Pseudomonadota; class Betaproteobacteria; order Burkholderiales; family Oxalobacteraceae; genus Telluria; species Telluria sp. LT2P80. Next base: position 1,271,418 of record NZ_JCASIO010000001.1, read on the forward strand.
AATATTATTCTCAAGACAACCTTATACGTAGTTCAATTGCCGCTAGCAACATTTTTTTCAAGCGAACGATGACGGGAGGAATACCATGCGCGTGACTTCAGCGATCCTGACAACCTGTCTTGCTCTCACTGCATGCGCAGGTGCACCACCACCGGCTACGCTCGACGGGACAGCGTGGCGCCTGGCGATGTTCCAGTCCAACGACGACGCAACGGGCACGCTTCGCCCGGCCAACGCCGACAGCTTCACGATGGCGTTCGGCAAGGACGGCCAGGTAGCGGCAAAACTCGACTGCAATCGCGGCACCGGACCATGGCGTGCCGAGCCAGCCGCCGGCAGCAGCAGTGGCAGCGGCAGCGGCAGCGGCAGTATCACCATTGGCCCGCTGGCCACGATGCGCATGATGTGCCCTCCCGATCCGGTCGGTGACCGGCTGGCGCGCGATGTCGACACGCTGCGCTCCTACCGTCTGAAGGACGGCCGCCTGTACCTGATGTTGCCGGCCGACGCCGGCGTCTATGTCTGGGACCGCGTGGCGCCATGAGCGTTCCTGCCGCAGGCCCATCCGCAATGCGTGCACCATTGCAGCTGAACCCGGTACGCGCGTTGCTGATCATGGTGGTGTGGGTCGCGCTGACCATCGGCATCGGCTACGCCGTCGGCGACGGCGAGAAACACCCCCTCGCGTACGCAGCGTCCAATCAGATCGGCTGGCCCTGGCTGGCCGCGGCAGCCTTCGCAGGTATCGTGGCCTGGCTTGCCGGCGCCGACGCGATGGGCCTGCGTCGCCCTTCGCCTGCCTCATCCATCAAGCTCGTCTGGCTGCCGCTGGCCTACGTCGTCATCATGCTGACGGTCGATGCGCTGCTCGGCCTGCCGTCGCCGGGCGTGATAGCCATTCTGGCGCTGAACATGCTGTTCGTCGGCCTGTCCGAAGAACTCATGTTTCGCAGCATCGTGTTTCGGGGCCTTCTCGCACGATTCAGTATCTGGCCTGCCATCCTGCTCACGTCATTCCTGTTCGGCATCGTGCACTCGCTCAATGTCTTCACGACTGGACAACTGGACCAGGCAGTGCTGCAATCGGCTGCCGCAGGCATGCAGGGGCTGGCCTATCTGGCCATCCGCATCCGTACCCGCTCGGTGTGGCCCATGGTGATCGTCCATGCGCTCTGGGATTTCTCGCTGATACTTTCGGCCACGACGCATCCCGCCGAGGCCGGCGCCGATGCCGGCTGGACATGGACGCCCCTGCTCATCGCGCTGCCCGTGTTCCTGTATGGCCTGTTCTTGTTGCGTCATGTCGGCAAGAATGCTGACGACTGGCGCGACGCCGCCCCCAGTACGAAGGGATTACCATGATGCTGTCAACAGCGCCGCGCGCGGTGCAACAAACAAGCCGGCTGTGGCCAGTTGCGACGCTCCTGTTCGCCCTCGCCGGCTGTGCAACGAAAGAGGCCAGCACACCGCTGCCGGGCACGATTGCACGTGAAGGATTGACGATCCAGCAGTCACTGCCGGCTGACTTGCCGGACGAGAGTTCGCGCCTTCCCGGCAGCCAGTTCGTGCTGATCTCCACCGACAACGTCGCCGGCCTCCTGATGCCCGTGCCATTTGTCGCCGAAGCCGTGGCCGGTGCGCTGAACCAGCACGAGGCCAATGCGCTGGCCAGGCGCTATGCGTCCGTCGATCCGTACGCCATTGTCAGCACGGCGATGCAGGGCAGCCCGCTGCTGCGCTCCGGAAGCAGCGTGGTGCTGCATCCGCTGGCCTTCCTTGTCGATTGCAGCGACGCGCGCTACCGCGTGGCGCTGACAGCGCGCATGGAATCCGGCGCCTGGAAGGGAAGTTACATGGTGCACCTGCCGACGACCTACAAACACGCCACGCTGGTGGCGGGCGGGGCCGACGCGATCGCGCCCATGCGCACGGAGATGGCCGCGGCGGCAGTCATACTCCGCCGGTTGATCGAACAGGATGCCCGCGGCGAACTCACGCGCCCCCTGTACACGGCGGATGTCGGCAGCCTCCACCTGGCCTGTTCGACAGTCAGCGGCGTGCTGTCGGCCAAACTCATCCGCTCGATACACACCGATGTGGTGGAAGAAGGTAGCGACTATGTGGTGGTACGCATGGCCGGCAAGCTGACCGATTCCGGTCCGCTTGGCGGGCTGATGTTTGGCCTGCATTATCTTCGCAAGGACCAGCTCGATACGTTCAGGCGCAACTGACGTATCAGGGATTATTGCCGATCAGGAGATACAAGGCCTGCTGGCCGCCACCGGTGCGGCCTGCGCCAAGATACAGGGGGCCGAGCGGTGTCCCGAACGCCATGTAGAGCGCGTTGCTGCGGACAGTGCGGCTGCCTTCCGGCAGGTCGATGGTGCCGCTCACGCGCCCCAGTTCGGCGGATACGCCGAGATAGACGCCGTCCAGCAAACCCGAATCGGACAAGCGATAGTTGTACGTGAGCCGAGCAAAGCCGAGCTCGCTTCCGAGAAGTTCTCCGGTCCGCAAGCCGGACATGCGCAGGAAACCGCCGGATGCGATCAGTTCAGTAGCTGGCAGCGGTACACGGCCGATCGCGCGCTGGATCTCCACTGCTGCGACCACCGAATGCGGGTCATTGGAAACAGCACTTTTCCCCGAAAAATTTGCCTTGTCGAAGTTTTCATCCGCGCCCAATGCCTTGCGCGAACGCGTCAGCAACAAATTTGCCTGCACGCCCGAGCGGGGAAACGACGGATGGTCGAGCGTGTCCGCGCGCAGGCGCAGCATCAGCGACCCCGTTTGCTGCGGTGCACGCAGGAGCGACGCCGGGATGAAGCTGGTGTCGTTGAGCAGCTTGACTTGTCCGCGCTCGATGCCGAGGCGAACTTCGCCCCACTGCGCCAGCTCCATGCCAAGATCGACACCGATGCCGGCCGACTGGCGGCGATAGCGGGCCAGGCGTTCGCCGTCGGCGTAGATATCGAGCGGCGTGCGCGCACCATGTGCGTAAGCGCTGGCGAAAAACCGCTGCGTTGCCGTCAACGGCTGCAGCCACTCTGTCCGGAGCCGATCCGAATGGCCGATCTCGAGGCTATTGCGCCACTGCGCACCCAGGTCGTTCAGCCAGGTCCGGCGATGGCTTGCCCGCAACGAGAAAAAGGAATTTCCTTCGAAGTCGGTGGACAAGCCAAGACCGAAGCGCAGGAAATGGGGCCCCCAGGACTTTTCTGCCAGAGTCGCGGTCATGCGCTTGCCACCCGTGGGAAGATCGTCGAACGTGTAGGCGACGTGTTCAAAATCCCCGCGTGCGTACAGCCGCCGCATATCGCGCTCGACCGTTGCCGGATCCACCTGCGCCCCTTCCCGGGTTTCCATCATCGCCAGCAGCGCGGGTTCGGACACGTGGCTGGCGCCTTCTATCCGCACCTCGCTGACCACGTCGCAGCATGCCGGCCCGGCATTCACGGAACGGGCCAACCACGCGGCATAGTCGGCGGGTGCCAGCGCCAGCGCACTCAACTTGCCCGCCGCTGCATTGCCCGCCTCCTCGCCGACGGCAATTGCCCGCTCGAGTTGGTCGAAGTTGGCTGCCCGTAGCGCACCCAGCTGGGGCGTGATGAGCACATCGCCGGCACGCAGCTCCTTGAGCGAAACACGAAGATTCGCGGCAGCCAGCATGCGCATGACCTGATCCGACATCGACAAGACGGAGCGCAGCTCGTCACGGCGCAGCAAGGGTGTCCCGATGTTGACGGCGATAATGACGTCAGCGCCAAGCTCGCGCGCAATATCGACCGGGAGGTTGCGCGACATTCCGCCATCCACCAGGAGCCTGCCGTCGATTTCGACCGGACTGATCACAGCCGGTACGGCCATGCTGGCGCGCACCGCCTGGGCAAGACTGCCCTGGCCGAGGACGACCATCTCGCCAGTGGCGGCATCGGTCGCCACGGCACGGAAGCGGATCGGGAGATCGTCGAAAGAGCCGGACGGCTGCCGGCTCGTCAAGCGCCGCAGGACGCCTTCGAGCGCAATGCCGGCAATCGCCCCCCGGGGCAACGACACACCCTGTGCACCCACCCCGATTTCGGGACCGATCAGGCCACTGTCGATCTCGTCTTTGCGGTCGATGGAGGATACCTGCCGGTCTACATCATGGAACAGGCTGGCGGTGTTGAGCGCATGCATTTCGCGCTCGATGTCGGCGATCGGCATGCCGCTCGCGTAGGCTGCCCCCACGATCGCGCCAGCACTGGTGCCGACCACGATATCGACCGGCACGCGCAGCGCTTCCATGACCTTGAGTACGCCGACGTGCGCACCGCCGCGCGCACCGCCACCTGACAGGACCAGCGCGACCGTCGGCCGTTTCGCGAGCGGCTCCTGAGCGGCGAACGATGTGTGCGGCAGGCATGCCCCAGCAAGATACGCAAGCAGCAGGGCCACCATGCACTTCATGTGCTCTCCCGCTGCAATCTGTGCATCACGCCTCTCCCTGTTGCGTATCCGCGTCCTTGAGACGCTGCACCAGTGCGACATATTCTCCCATCGCTTGTTCACGTGACTGGCCTTTTTGCGCTGCCCAGCGGTCGTATTTGGTCCGTCCGACGACATCGAGCGCTCCCGGCCGCGCCTCGGTGACGTCACCGACACTTCCCTGCTTGTAGAGCGCATACAGATGCAGCAACGTGTCTTCGTCGAGCGCCACTTGCAGCGTTCTCGACAATGCAGCAGCATTCGCGAACGCCTTTTCCGTTTCGGTCGGGCCATCAGAGACCGGCACGCCACCGAAGTAATTGTCTTCGAGCGCTTCGTCTTCGGGAAACCAGCGCGCGTCCAGCAGGCGCCCGCTGACCATCGTGAAGACCAGCCGGCCATGTGAGGCGATCCCTCCTGCATGCAGCGTCGTCGGCAGGATCGCCATGCCGGCATTGACCACGGGCGTCCCGAAGGCATTGAACACCACGCTGCTGCCGCCGGCCCAGTCCAGCAGACGCTGCATTCCCTTGGTCCCCCTGAACACGCCACTGCTGCGGTTGGTCCCGGGCTGATACCAGGCGAAATCCGGGATGCCGCGCCCGAACAGCGACGCGAAATCGCCACGCTCGAGATCGGCGCATGCACTGGCTACCAGCGCGCTGATGTCGTCGTGCGACATGTGCGGGTCGTCATGGGTGCCCACGGTGGCCAGCGTGCTGCAACCGAGAAATTCCAGAATGCGGCTCGCCACCAGCTCCTTGTCATTGTCGACGCAGATCAGGTGGTAGCTGTTCTCGAGAATCACCATGCGGGCCAGGCCCGCGCGCTTGCCTGCACCGATGTGTTCGACCAGATAGGTGGCCGAGCGCAGGCTGGTGAGCTCATCCTCCCGTGCGTGGATCACGAGGGTCGGGCAAGCGATGCGCTCCAGTCCGCGCATGACGAAGCGCCGCAGCCGGTCGACTTCGCGGATGCACGCCAGGGGTACCCAGCTATACGCAAACGCATCGCCACGCTCGAACTTTGCGCGCACGATCGCACGCAACTGGTCGTTCTTGATGCCGTAAGGCTCTTCCTCGTCGACTCTCATGCGTTCGGCCAGCGCCGGCACCCAGTACACCAGGCGCCGCAGCTCGCGGTACCACGGGGTGGACCATCCATCGATGAACACGGGCGGCGCCAGCGCGATCAGCCGGCCGCTGCGGTGCTGCTCGCGTTTGCAGGTTTCAACGGCTAGCAATGATCCCATGCACATGCCCATCACATGCACCACGTCGTGGGCGGCGACGATCTCGCGGTACTTCGCGCGGACCGCCTCCAGCCAGTCCTCGGCCCGTACGCCGATCAGGTCGGCGGGCTGTCCCCCGTGGCCGGGCAGCGTGATTGAATAGGTGACGAAACCGGCATTTTTCAGGTGCTTGTGCAGCGAACCGAGATCATACTGCGTGCCTCCCAGGCCATGAATGAGAAAAACTGCCGGCTCACGCATCGGGCGGCTCCGTGTGCGCCAGGGTGAGCAGCGCGACCACCTGATCGACGCGCCCTTCCCGGCCGTGTATCGCAGCGAGACGTTCCCGGACGATTTGCACCGGGGCGCCTGGCAGGCGGACGGTATAGGTCTGCTCGCTGGCCGCGCATCTGCCTTTCGCAACCGCTTCCCACGCCGCTGATGCCAGCTGGCGCTCGGATGGGTCGACGACGTCAAACCAGGCGCTGACATTGGCTGCGAGTGGCGCGTTCGTGTTCAGCACCATGGCGGCTCCATCTGTCCAGATTGCATCGCCGCTGGTCGCATCGTATTCGACGCCGGCAGCGCCCACTGCGCCAAGAATCCGATCGTGGCGCAGTTGCTGATCCCGGGATGTACGCCAGGCAAGGCGATGGCCCTCAGACAGCGCATGCAGCACCATCAACAGGACGGCCCAGGCGATCACGAACCCCTGCACTTCCAGCAATAATTCGCCGGGGAAGGATTCACTGACGGCGAACGGTCCCGTGTCCCGGGCGGTATGACCGATCACCAGCAAGGCGCCCAGCAGCATGGCAAGCGTACCGCCACGCCGGCCCCAGAGTGCGCAGGCAAGCAACAGGAACGGCATCGGCAGATAGGCCAGCGTTGCCGCGACGCTTCCCCAGCGTTCCGGTGCGCTGCCGCCGAATACGGCCATCGCCGTCATGGCGAACACACCGAACGCCAGGGCGCCGCCCACGAATTGCGCCATCGGCAGGCCGCCGGAACGGCGTGGGCGGAAATCGCACCAGGCGAGGACCATCGGCACGACCAGTAGCAGCCCCGTGAAAGACGACAACAGCGCGCCATGCCACATGGCCGAGAAATCGCCGACCGTCCCCAGCCAGTCCCAGATTGCGCTGCGCAGCGTAGCGCTGACCACTGCAGAAACTGCCATGCCGCCCAGCTGAAAACCAGTTCCGCCAAGCTTGCGCGTCGCCGAGCTGCCATGAGAGGCAATCCACACGCCCAGCGAGACGCTCAGGATCTCGAGCAGCGCAAACATGACGGCGTACTGGAATCCGAGTCCGTTCGCCGAGACATCCCAGATGACGGAAGCCAACGCGACCCCGGCCAACGGCGCCAGCCATTGACCACGCGCTGCGCACAGCAATGCAGCAAACGTGACGCCGCTGCTCAACCAGACCGGCACATTCTGCGTGGCTGCGTGGGCCAATCCCGACGACACGCCGGCAGCCAGCAGCCACAGCGCACCGGCAACGACCGCGCGCGTGACCTGACGCATGGCCGATTGCTCGCCCGGATGTCCCCCGGTATTGTGTAATTTCATGGCGACGGTACCTGGTTGACCAGCGCGGCCCCGTGTTCGAATGCGGAGATACTGTCGATGGTGGTCTGCATGATCTGGCGGATGGCCTCCACCGTGAAGAATGCCTGATGGCCGGTGACAATCACGTTGGGGAACGAAACAAGGCGCTGGATGACGTCATCGCAAATGATGGTCGACGATAAATCCTGGAAGAACAGATTCGCTTCCTGTTCATACACGTCGATCGCCAGCCCGCCGAGTTGACCGGTCTTGAGCGCCTCGCTCGCAGCTTCGGTATCGACCAGGCCGCCGCGGCTGGTGTTGATCAGTATGCTGCCGCGCTTGGACTGTGCCAGCGAGCGGGCGTTGACAATATGATGTGTCTCGGGTGTCAGCGGACAATGCAGCGATACGACGTCGCTCGACGCATGCAACGCATCAAGGGGGACGTAACGGCCGCCGAACGCCTGGAATGCGGCGTTTTCCTGACGGTCACTGCCAAGGACGACGCAACCGAAGCCCGCCATGATGCGACCGAAGATCGTGCCAATTTTCCCGGTGCCAATGACACCGACAGTCTTTCCATGCAAATCAAAGCCCATCAGGCCATCGAGATCGAAGTTGCCCTCGCGGGTGCGCATGCTGGCGCGCGCGATCTTGCGGTTGACTGCCAACAACAAGCCGACCGCGAACTCCGCCACCGAATGCGGCGAGTAGTCCGTGACCCGCACGACGGCAATCCCGTTGCGCCTGGCTGCGGCGACGTCGATCTGGTTGTAGCCGGTGGACCGGGTGGCGACCAGCCGTGTTCCCTGACGAGACAGCCTATCCAGGACCTCGGCATCGACGTTGTCGTTGACGAAGACGCACACTGCTTCGCAGCCTGCCGCCAGTACCGCAGTGTCAACGGTGAGCCTGTCCTCGATAAATAACAATTCATGCCCAGCCGTTGCGTTTGCAGCTGTCAGCATCGTCTTGTCGTAGCGCCTTGCGCTGAACACCGCCGTCCTCATGAAGCCTCCTTTCAATAAATGTTGGTGTACCCGGTGACACTTACCTCCATTACAATAAATCCAATCAACAAAATTGGGAAGGTCGCCGATGCAAGTGGACGTCAGCCATTTTCTTTCCAGCCAACCATTGCTGGTGCTGTTCCTCACGATCGCGGTGGGCTATATGCTCGGCGCCATCAACGTCAAAGGCTTCGCTCTCGGTTCGGGTGCCGTGTTGTTCGTCGGGCTCGCGATTGGGGCTGCCGTGCCAACCTTGTCGCTGCCGCCGCTCCTGGGCAACCTGGGCTTGCTGCTGTTCCTGTATGGCGTCGGCATTGCATACGGGGCCCAATTCTGGCGCGGCCTGACCAGCGCGGATGGCGTCAGGGCAAATATTGCCGCAACCGTTGCGGTGGTTTGCGCGCTGGCACTGACACTGGCCTTTGTCCACTGGCTGCCGGCAATTGGCCTGGGCGAGGCGCTTGGCGCATTCGCCGGCGCCGGCACCAGCACAGCGGCGCTGCAAGCGGCGCTGTCGTCATTCGGCAGCGGCCCCACCACCGGCTATTCCGTTGCGTACCCTCTCGGCGTCGCGATACCGATTCTTTTGCTTGGACTCTACAACGCGTTCAGGAAGCCCGCCATTCCAGTGCGCGCCGCTGCTGCCTTGCATGTACTGGAGATCGATGTCGACGAGTTCAGCGTGTATGGCATGACGCTGCGCGAGGCCGCAGCACGCCTGCCGGAAGGCATCAACATCGTCGCCATCCGGCGCGGGCACCGCAACCTCGTGGCTGACGACATGGCCTGCATCGAAGCGGGCGATGTGCTGCTGGTCACCGGCATCGACCAATCCGTCCTGAACGACGCAGCAACGCGTTTCGGCCATGCCGACCCAGGCAGGATGCTGCGTGATCGAAGCGATCTGGATTACGAGCGCTTCTTCATTTCCAGTCCCGCGATCATTGGTACCGGCCTGTCGGATCTGGTGATTCCGGAAGATCTGCACGCCCGCATCCTGCATCTGCGGCGCGGCGATGCGGATCTGCCGATCGACTCCGGTCGAATTCTTGAAGCAGGTGACCGCATCGGTGTCCTGGCCCCCCGATCGAGTTTTCCTGCGCTGCGCAAACTCTTTGGCGATTCGATCCGCAGCACAGGCGAGGTCAGCTACATCGGCATTGGCGTGGGCGTCACGCTGGGCCTGGGCTTCGGCGCGATTCACTGGCCACTGCCCGTGCTGGGCCAGGCATCGTTCGGATTTGCCGGGCTGCTGCTGGTCGCATTGTTGCTGGGCTGGCAGCGCAAGACTGGCCCTTTTCATTGGGTAATGCCAGTGTCGGCGAATCTCGTGCTGCGCAATTTTGGCCTGACCTTGTTCCTGGCCGTGGTGGGACTGTCTTCGGGGGCCACCTTCGCAGCAACGATCGCACAGAACGGGCTGCTTTACCTGTTGCTCGGGAGCGCCATCGTGTCGTTGCTGGTGATGGTAACCATGGCCATCGCCTTGCTGGCCTTCAAGCTGCCGTTCGACAGCGTGACCGGCATCGTTGCGGGCGCAACAGGCAATCCTGCGATCCTCGCCTTTGCCAACAGGATCGCACCTACGGATCGGCCCGACATCGGGTACGCGATGATCTTTCCTTCGATGACGATGCTGAAGATACTACTGGTGCAATTGGTCGGCGTCTGGAGTTCGTGACACGCGCTCACCAATAACCGAGCAACTTCCACCACACCATGCCCAACGTTGCGAACACGAGCAGCTCCAGGACGCACATGACAAAGCCGACACGCCACCAGACCCCCATCGTCACGTACCCGCTGCCAAAGATGATGGGCGAGGTGCCAGTCGCATAGTGGGTCAGCGTCATCATGATGGCCGATCCGGCCGTCATCATCAGCAGGAACGGAATCAGAAATTCTGCTGGCAGCAACTGGGCGCCGACCGTCATGAAGGCCAACATCATTGCGCTGATATGCGCCGTGGTACTGGCAAACAAATAATGCGAAAACACGAAGGCAAGCAGTAACACGGCGCCGGCGGCCTGCCATCCCATGCCGCTGGCAACGATCGCATGTTTCATCGACTCTGACGCCCACGCGATCACGCCAAGCTTGTTGAGCTGCTCGGCGAGCATGACCAGTGCGCCGAACCAGATCAGGGTGTCCCATGCACTCTTTTCGGCCAAGACATCATCCCAGTCCAGGGTGCCCGTGATGATCAGCGCAAACAGGCCGACGAACGCGACCACCGTCGGATCCAGCGTGAACCCGGGTCCGAAGAAGAATGCCGGCAGGTTGGCCCACAGCACCAGGAGCAATCCAAACGTGCCGAGCATGACTTTTTCCTTCGGAGACAGCGGCCCCATTCGGTCGAGCTCAGTGCGTGCATAGCGAACCGCGTCCGGCGTCTTCGTCAACTCGGGTGGTGACAGCATGGCGATTACGAGCGGCATCAGCAGCAGACAGGCGAGCCCGGGCAGCAGCATGCACAGCGCCCACGTGGTCCAGGTCAGGTGGAAACTGCCGCCACTGGCCCGCATGACAAAATCAACGACAAGGGGGTTGGGTGCGGTCGCCGTCAGGAACATGGCCGATGTGATCGGGTTGGCGTGATAATTGACGAGCGCCAGATAGGTGCCGACCTTGCCTTGGGTGCCCTGGGCCGGGTCGGACCCGAACGCGCTGGCGATCGATTTCATGATCGGATGCACGATCCCACCGCCGCGTGCTGTATTGCTGGGCGTGAAAGGTGCGAGCACGAGTTCGCATATCGTCAACCCATAGCCGATGCCGATTGTGCGCTTGCCAAGCAAGGCAATGAACTGCAGTCCGATACGGTTACCGAGTCCGGTTTTTTTCAGCCCGCGCGAAATCAGGATGGCGACCACGATCAGCCAGATCAAAGGGCTCGAGAAACTGCTGAGCGCATCTGCCATTGCCCCTTTCGACGTCGGCGAAGTCACCTGGGCCAGGGCCACGATCACGATCGCCATCATCGCCATGACGCCAATTGGCATCACCTTCAGGATGATCGCCACGATGGTTGTCAGGAAGATCGCGACCAGTGTCCATGCGTCCGGTGTGATCCCGGTTGGTGCGGGGAGCACCAGGAGCAACAGAAGAACGAGCGAAGTGATCGCCGCAGGCACGATCCGGAAAGGTACAACGGTGGCGAAAAAGCGGAGCGCATTGCGTAATCTGGATATCACCGAATTACTCCTACCCTGTCAAATTTGGAAACACGTCGACAAGACTGCGAACCTGCTGGCGAGATCCCAGCACCGGCCGGGGCGACGCGATTCGCGCACCCTGTCATCCCGACAGCGCGTTCTCAGAGAATGTCGATTCGCTCATGCGACGGTATCTCGTGGAACACATCGTCCTGGTGTAATGGGATGTAGAGATGCAATGTGCGGCCACGATGGAATACACCCCGCAGACGATTGCATACCTCCCATACATGCTCATAGGAGTTATCGACCTCCACAATCGCCCAGGGACTTTCGGGATCGCCTTCGCGAACCATGTCTACCTTGCGCACCTGGAAAAAAGGCGCAAGCCCGGATGCCACGTTGTCAGCACAAGCGTCGTTGTGCAGACCCATCAGGATAACCTTCATGCACGCCCCGCCAATGTGATTGGTTCGCCAAATCCCCTGCAATTTCAAGCCGGATTGGCTCAAATATAGCAGCAGAAAGTTGACTTTTCAACAAACCTACCGAAAATTGTATGCGTGTACGGAACACACTTTCCCTCATTTCGAAAAAAGTATATCGTCTTAATTGTAATGAAAAACGCATGCAAAATTGACATCAAATCACTGCCCTTGCGCAAGCTGCCAGTGATACATGCAACTGCGGCTAACCATCAGCACATAGTGGAGACATCAATGCAATTAACGGATCGTCGCTGGATCGTACCCGTGTTTCTGAGCACGGTTTTCTTCGTCGCGCCCGTGACGGCGCAAGTGCAGCCCGAGGCGCCCCCGGTACCGCTGCGGTTCGCTCCCGGCCAAAGCGAGGTGGAAGTGCGCGGGACCGTCACGGGTTACCAGACCCAGGCCTACACGTTCGACAGCGCCGCTGGCGGCAACGCCACCGTGCGCCTGGATCACAAGGGGCAAGCCTCGCTGTACTTCAATGTTGCGGCGCCTTCCGGTGCGACGATCTTCAACGGCAGCATGGACGGCCCACGGTTCCAGGCGATACTGCGCGAGCGCGGCCGCTACCAGGTCAGCGTCTACTTGATGCGCAATGACGCCCGCCGCGGCAAGCAAGTGCCATTCACCTTACGTATCAACCAGTCCGCATCCAACATGCAACAGCCCTTGCCGCCACACGCAGATGGCCCGAGCTTCGACTGCGGCAGGGCGCGCGGCGTCATTGAAACTGCCATCTGTCGCAGCCCTGCCCTGTCCGAACTCGACGGGCGCCTCGATTTTGTGTATCGGGATGCGCTGGCAGGGGCTGGTCCCCGGCAAAGGGAAGATATCCGCAACGACCAGCGCCAGTGGCTGAACTCGCGCGCGTCGTGTGCCCGCGAGTCTGCGCTGGAACGGTGCCTGACCAGGCTTTACCTGGCGCGTATCAGCAGGCTTGAGCCGAAACGTTGAAGGCCGGTGGGCGGGGGGAAGCGGAGAGAGACGAACCGGTTAGCGCGCTCGCTAACCGTTTGGTTTGACTGGTAGGCCTCCCATGAGTCGAACACGGCACCAACGGATTATGAGATCCACTAGATAACGGAATACGTTTTAAATCAAAGAGTTAAAAATCCCTCAGAAATCGTAAGTCTTTGATTTTTATCTTTTACGCTGCGCAGTTGTAGCCTAGATTGCAGCCTAAAAAACCCCGTTAACAAAGGATGGAAAATCCTTTACTTTAGTGGAGCATGTATTAATCCGAACAACGTGATTTAAAATTAGCTTCCGTTGTCAGGGTAGTTCCCTCAACTACAGTTCGCGGTTAGTTTCATTGCCTTTTCAGACAACCTCAAATTTCGTCGCGAGTCGAGATGGTTATTTCTCGAGCATAATTAATCTCTTCTGGCTGACAAAATACCCAATGACTTGCTACCGCGTTTTGAAAAATCGGCTAAAAGTTATTTAGCAGCATGTTTCACCACAAGGTTTTCTGCCAGCGTTGACTGTGGATTTCCATACAAAGTAGCAAGTACATCCCAGAAATTATCTGGAGATTTCGTATTTCCAAAAAAATCAAAGTGAACGTTAAAACCAAGTGCGTGAGCGAACTCGTGGTTAACAATCTCTTGAGTAACGTCGCAGCGATTGTTGCCAAGATTTACATATACAGGATTTGCAATGTTATTTTTAGAATCCGGATTAATAAGGCTACCAGATCCAGCCACATCGGATACATTAGCGCAGTAACTATTATAGTCAGTGCTACCTGGTGGAATCCAAGAATTATTGTAACCAACTCGGATCACATTTCCACTAGCAGGGATAACCGTAACTGCCTCAAGAACAAAGTAAGCACTCAGCTTGCTATTGTAGGTACTAATAGCGGCATTCACCTTTCTTACCATCTCTTGCTCGACCGAATTACTAGCAGCCGGAAGATACACAAAGATGCGCTGATCAGGGGTATTAGGCCACCGCCAAATGCCAGCAGGGCGACCATTGGAGAGGTGACCATTGGAGCCTTCCCAGTTACTATTCGTAGCTTTGATAGCAGAAATAATCTGTGCATCGGTGAGCACGCTAGCTTGACCGATTGCTGGAGGCGAGCTAGATCCGGAATTGCTGGTGCCACTATCCCCACCACCACCACCGCCGCACGCACTTAATGCTAAAAAGAGAATGCAAATTAATAATTTCTGGAATTTTTTCATTTTTTTATTTTAAATTGCCGCGTATGAACGAATTTCCTCAAGGATAGAATTTGCTAAAGATTCATCCGGGGTTTCTTGAGTGATCTGAATCGATTGACCTAAAGCATCAAATTCAACAATATAAGATTGTCCACCACTCCGGTATAGTGTCGTCAACATTGTTCTCTTAACATCCTTGAACGCAAGTTTTTTACCACCCCGGAATTCAATGCCATCTTTGTTTAGTAAAATAACATTTTCTTTCTTATCAAGCCAAAAAAAACAAAAAAATATCCATGCTAAAAGTAATATGATAGCAAGTAAGGGATGCTGGGAACTTTCGTTACCACCTGTAGGTCCTAATGCAAGCCGCACGACACCAACAAGTATAACAGGCAAGGTAACAATAGAAATTAAAGCCTGTGCTATAGAGCTTACCCGCCTACCAAAATATTTTAGCTCCAGAGACCCGTCTGGCTTATGGATCGCATGATATTTTCTTTTAAAGCTGCTTTTCATTTTTTCCCTCGATACGGCAATGCTTGCATTAGCACAGTTTCATAAAGTTCAGAGAGCGCAGCACTAAAATTATTTAGTACCATGCCACCGGAAATCAATACTTCGGAAAATAGAATTTTTCTTAAAGCTTGCGGCACGTCCGCCACCCATGCTGCAAATGGAGAGCGCGCTGACTGCAAAAAAATCTGGATTTATCGATTTCAAATATTTATTCTCCGTCGATGCTGCTGATATACTGGAATTTGGCTGCCATGCTTCCCTGCGTAGTGCAGAGTTCTTATTGCGCTAACGTTAGCCGGATGCTGTATCCCCGTTGGCATTACATAAAGGAGGAACGGTCGGATTAAAACCTCATATGCATACATCTAACGCCCTGCGGAATGTGAACTCGACAAAGGGGCGGCATTAGTTGTCCGAAAACGCTTGGTGCTGATAATAAAGACAAGCAGCAGTTTCGCCTATAGAACAGATGATCTATGCGGTGGATACTATCGCCTGCATCGCAAGTACCAGCCCACCCCGACTGCCCACGTCAAGTTTACGATAGACAGCATGCAATTGATTGCGCACCGTCGCTGGCGACGTACCCAAAGAACGTGCGATTTCCTTATTCTGCATGCCTTGCACAGCCATTTGGGCTACGCGCAGCTCGGCGGCCGTGAGCGCGGCGGATAAAGGCCGCCGCAGGGAAATCAGGAGACAGAGCATATTTGCTTGATGCACCGCCCTCACTTGCACGGCAAATCCTGCATAGAGAGCGTGATTGCTCGATCCTAGTATGGTCGTCAACTTTTGTGGCAACACAGGCGGTCTCCAATCAGACCATTCGCGCTGGAGCATCTGCACGGCAGCAGGCTCGATGAATTGCAGGCAACCGTGAAAGTCGGACAGCGCGATCGTCGTGCTGGCTGGTTCGGCAAGTGTCGCAAGCGCCAGCTGTTTATTAATCTGGCGTGCCTGTAGAACGTGTGGAAACAGATTATCCGCGATAATTGTATGACCGTCGTCATAGCTATGCCGCTGCGTGGCACGCCATAACGCGATCATCGTGGCCTTCGGGCTCGACGTCCGCGGCGAAAGGAAAGTTAGTGAATGGGCCGTATCAAAACGTCTTGTGTACATTGCAATGTCGGCTTTGAGCTGCAGCTTGCTCACGTCGGCGCGCACGCTCCTGCCACGATGTGCGCAGGCATTTTGTAGCACGACGTCGCGGCTTTGCAACCGCCCTTCTGCATCGAGTTTCTCCACGCCCATCACCTCCCGTCGCTGGAGAAATCTTTCGACTGGCGCTTTGTGCAAATGCAACGCCGAAATCATAAAACCTTGTTCTTCGGAGTACTCCAAATCACTAATTGCCGCAGAATCGAAGACAATCACCCGTTTGAGGCTGCTCAGCACATAGTCGTTGAGGTCGGCAGCACTGGCACCTGCGGCGCAATGGTAAATATCTAGCAGCAGCTTGGAATGCGGATCCATTAGTCGTTAGGGAAAGTCGGTATGCAATGCGCCGAACGTACGGCCTCGGTGGCTGGACTGGAATTGCCCAGCCTGTTCAATGGGTTTGTAGGTAGTTGTGGTTTACATATTAACCCAAGCACAGAATTTTATGTTAAAAAGGCAACATCCGATTTTGCGTGTGTTGCTTGGAGTGTATGCAGGCTGCCGACCGCTAATGGACCGCTCGATCAAGCACCTCACATGTGGAAAATTATTTGCTTAAAAATTAATCCTGAGAGGATGGAGCAAAAGTAAGTCTAATAAAAAAGCCGCTGTGATTCACACAGCGGCTTTTCAATGTTTGGTAGGCCTCCCGTGAGTCGAACACGGCACCAACGGATTATGAGTCCGCTGCTCTAACCAAGCATGAGCTAGAGGCCCAGAAACTGGGATAGTGGCAAGCAAACGCCACCTGCTCATCGATCGGAACGTGATGAGCGAAGTGGCGAGAGCATATTGCCTTTAGTACAGGGCCGTCAAGCCCGCATCGACAATCAGCTGTTGTTCTCGAGGAAGCTCTTGAGCTTGTCCGAGCGCGACGGGTGACGCAGTTTGCGCAGCGCCTTCGCTTCGATCTGGCGAATCCGCTCGCGGGTGACGTCGAACTGCTTGCCGACCTCTTCCAGCGTGTGGTCGGTCGACATCTCGATGCCAAAGCGCATGCGCAGCACCTTGGCTTCGCGTGGTGTCAGCGAGTCGAGCACATCCTTGACCACGCCGCGCATCGAGGCGTGCAGCGCGGCGTCCGATGGCGCCAGCGTGTTGTTGTCTTCGATAAAATCGCCCAGATGCGAATCGTCGTCGTCACCGATCGGCGTTTCCATGGAAATCGGCTCTTTCGCGATTTTCATGATCTTGCGGATTTTATCTTCAGGCATTTCCATCTTGATCGCGAGCGTGGCCGGGTCGGGCTCGGCGCCGGTCTCTTGCAGGATCTGGCGTGAGATCCGGTTCATCTTGTTGATCGTCTCGATCATATGCACCGGAATACGAATCGTGCGCGCCTGGTCGGCGATCGAACGGGTGATCGCCTGGCGGATCCACCACGTTGCGTACGTCGAGAACTTGTAGCCGCGGCGGTACTCGAACTTATCCACGGCCTTCATCAGGCCGATATTGCCTTCCTGGATCAGGTCGAGGAATTGCAGGCCGCGATTCGTATACTTCTTGGCGATCGAAATCACCAGGCGCAGGTTGGCCTCGGTCATTTCGCGCTTGGCCTTGCGCGCCTTCATTTCACCGGCCGCCATCTGGCGGTTGATGTTGCGCAGGTCAGGCAGTGGCAGCACGACACGCGCTTGCAGGTCGATCAGGCGTTGCTGCAGTTCCTTGATCGTCGGGATGTTGCGGCCCAGGATCGCGCTGTAGGCGTGACCGGCGTTGACTTCGCCATCCACCCATTCCAGGTTCGTCTCATTGCCCGGGAAGACCTTGATGAAGTGAGCGCGCGGCATGCCGCAGCGGTTCACGGCCACGTCGAGGATCTGCTTTTCGATGTGGCGCACTTCGTCGACCTGGCCGCGCAGCGTGTCGCACAGCTTTTCCACGACCTTGGCCGTGAAGCGGATGCCCAGCAGCTCGTTGGAGATCGCGTCCTGCGCCTTGACGTAGGCTTTCGAGTTGTAGCCGTCCTTTTCGAACGCCTTGCGCATCTTGTCGAATTGCTGGGCGATCTCGGCGAACTTGGCCAGGGCCGTGACCTTCAGCGCCTCGAGCTGCTCGGCGGAGTAGCCGGCGGCGCCGGAGTTGCTTGGCGCCTCTTCTTCTTCCTCTTCGCCTTCGGCGTCTTCTTCGTCTTCTTCGTCCTCATCGGACTCGCTGGCGACGGGCGCGGCGACCTGCGGCGTGTTGTCTTCGCCTTCCTGGTCGACCAGGCCGTCGACGATTTCGTCGATCTTGATTTCGTCGCTGTCGATCTTGGCGGCAGTGCCGATGATCTCGGCGATCGTTACCGGGCAGGCCGAGATGGCCTGGATCATGTCCTTCAGACCGTCTTCGATGCGCTTGGCGATCTCGATTTCGCCTTCGCGCGTGAGCAGCTCGACCGAGCCCATCTCGCGCATGTACATGCGGACCGGATCGGTGGTGCGGCCGAAATCGGAGTCGACCGTCGACAGCGCAGCTTCGGCAGCCGCTTCGGCTTCATCGTCGCTGGTGGCATTCGGGACATTGTCGGACAGCAGCAGCGTCTCAGCATCGGGCGCGTGCTCGTAGACCGCGATACCCATGTCGTTGAACGTGCCGATGATGCCTTCGATCGCTTCCGGATCGACGATGTTCTCGGGCAGGTGGTCGTTGATCTCGGCGTATGTGAGGAAGCCGCGCTCCTTGCCTGACTTGATCAGAGCCTTGAGCTTGCTGCGGCGCAGCTCGAGTTCTTCTTCGCTGGCCTCGGTATCGGACGAGAACGCATCTTTGAGCAGCGCCTTCTCTTTGGCCTTGCGGTCCTTGGCCTTGGCCTTGTCCGCAGCCTTGAGTTCGGCGCGCTCGACCGCGTTCAGCGCGGCGATCTCGTCGTTTTCAGGGGTGAATTCTTTTGGCTTGCGACCGCGCCGACCCGGCACTTTGACAGACGGCAAGACGTAGCCCGACGTGTCGATGGCGGCAAGCGTGGCCGCATCGGTC
Source organism: Telluria sp. LT2P80 (assembly GCF_059685955.1). Taxonomy (NCBI): domain Bacteria; kingdom Pseudomonadati; phylum Pseudomonadota; class Betaproteobacteria; order Burkholderiales; family Oxalobacteraceae; genus Telluria; species Telluria sp. LT2P80. The sequence continues at coordinate 1,290,136 of NZ_JCASIO010000001.1, forward strand.
GTCTGGTTGACAGGCGCAGAGGTCGCCGTGCGCACCTCAGCCTTGTCTTGCGCGTTGTCGGCCTTGGCGGCGGACGTTCTCGTGGTCGTGGCAGCCACGTTGGTTTCGGGTTTCTTGGTTGGCACAGGCGCTTTCGATGTCACAACGACTAACTTTACGGTGGTTAAGAATAAAGTTTTGTTACCTTCATCATCCTGCAGGCACAAATCCATGCCCCGCTAACTAATACTCCACGCACGCAATTGAACCAAGAAGTGTTTCAACAGTTGCAATAGTTAGCGTTTTATTATAGCACGCACCCTTTCTTTTTCCAGTCGTGAACGCCTTGGCCCACGGGGAGAAAGCCAGTGTTCATCGAGGTGCCATGGCCGCGGTGGCTTCACGTTCCAGAAGGTCCAGCTGAGCAGTAATCTCGCGGTAGCGAGTACTGACCTGATCTGGGGTCAAGCTGGCAGAAAACAACTGGTTCAATTCTTCTCGTAACGAATCCATCTTGATTTGGCGTACTGAACTGAGCAGGACGATGCGATCGCCATCGACCTCGTTTTCGGGTTCGGCGGCAATTTCAGCAATCATGCCATCATACTCGTTAGTGACTTCATGCAACTGTTGTGACAGTGCAGCAAACGTGCCGTGCGGACCCAGGGCCTGCGCGGTGTCGATCAGATGCCGCAGGCGATCCGCGCCCTCTTCACCAAAATAGTCGAAGGCGCTCAGCGCGACTTCGTCGAGTTCCAGCGCCAGGTGCGGATGCGCAACCAGGATGCGCAGCATCTTGCGCTCCAGCCCCACCGGCTCGGGCCGGCCCTGGCGCGGCGGCGCGCGGCGCGCGGTGGCCACTGGCTTGGACAACTCGAACAGGCTTTCGATCTCCGCCGGCGTCGATTGCGTCATGCTGGCCAGGCCGCGCACGATCTGCAGGCGCAAGCTCGACGGTGTCATCGATTGCAGCAGCGGCTTGGCGTCGAACTGCGACTTGGCGCGGCCTTCGGGCGTATCGAGGTCGTGCTCTTGCGTGACTTCGCGCAGCAGGAATTGCGACAGCGGCATCGCATCGGCAATTTCTTGTTCGAAGGCTTCGGCGCCGCGCTCGCGCACGAAGCTGTCCGGGTCGTGCTCTTGCGGCAGGAACAGGAACTTGATGGTCTTGTTGTCGCTCACTTGCGGCAGGCACGCTTCCAGCGCGCGGCGCGCAGCCTTGCGACCGGCCTTATCGCCGTCGAAGCTGAAGATCACGTCGTCAGTCTGGCGCAGCAGCTTTTGCACGTGGGTACTGGTGCAGGCGGTGCCGAGCGTGGCCACCGCTTGCGGGAAGCCCAACTGGGCCAGGGCGACGACGTCCATATAGCCTTCGGTCACCAGCACATAGCCGGCGTCGCGGATTGCCTGGCGCGCCTCGAACAGGCCGTACAGCTCCAGGCCTTTCTGGAACAGCGGCGTTTCGGGCGAATTCAGGTACTTCGGTTCGCCGTTATCGAGCACGCGGCCGCCAAAGCCGATGACCTGGCCTTTGGTGTTGCGGATCGGGAACATCACCCGTTCGCGGAAGCGGTCATAGCGTTTGTGGCGGTTGCCCTCTTCGTCGACCTTGTCGATCACGAGGCCCGACTCGACCAGCACATGGGCCTCGTACTCGGGGAACACAGCGCGCAGGCTGTCCCAGCCGGCCGGGGCGTAGCCCATGCCGAAGCGAGCCGCCACTTCGCCGGTCAGGCCACGGTTCTTCAGATACGCGATGGCGTCCGGTGCTTCGCGCAGCTGGGCGCGGTAGAACGCGCACGCCTGCGTCAGCGCATCGGTCAGCGCCAGCGATTGCGCCTGCTGGGCGGCGCGCTGGGCTGGCGGGATCTTGTCGTCGACGTCGGGCACGATCATGCCGACGTTCTGGGCCAGGTCTTTCACCGCATCGACAAAGCCCATGCCCGAGTATTCGATCAGAAAGCCGATCGACGTACCATGGGCGCCACAGCCGAAGCAGTGATAGAACTGCTTGGTTGGGCTGACGGTAAAGCTGGGGGACTTTTCGTTGTGAAATGGGCACAGGCCCATGAAGTTCGCCCCGCCCTTCTTGAGCTGGACGTAGCGGCCCACGATATCGACAATGTCGACCCGGTTGAGCAAATCGGTGATGAAAGTTTGCGGAATCACTTGAGCTTACACAGTGTTTGTCTAGGGCCAGACTATACCGCAGCGCTTGCTGCAAATTGATATGCAACAAGTTGCCGCCCCTGCCCGCAGGCGGATGGGGGCGGCACGTTGCAGATGGCGCTTACGCGCCAGCCAGGGCTTTCTTGACCAGGCCGGAGACCACGGTCATGTCGGCGCGGCCAGCCAGCTTCGGCTTGAGCACGCCCATCAGCTTGCCCATGTCTTGCGGGCCGGTCGCGCCGGTTTCGGCGACGGCAGCAGCAACTTCGGCGGCGATTTCTTCATCCGACAGACCGGCCGGCATGTACGCCGACAGGATGACCATCTCGGCCTTCTCGATGTCGGCCAGGTCAGGACGGTTGCCGGCTTCAAACTGGCTGATCGAATCCTTGCGCTGCTTGATCATTTTTTCGATCACGGCCAGCACCTGGGTATCGTCCAGCTGGGTCTGCTCGTCGAGTTCCTTGCGCTTGACTTCAGAAATGATCAGGCGCACCGCTGCCAGGCGGCCGGTTTCCTTGGCGCGCATGGCGCTTTTCATGTCTTCGGTCAGTTGTTCTTTTAAGCTCATGGGATCTCCGTATTCAAAAGGGTGAAACGACAAAACCCGCTGCGGCGAAACCGAAGCGGGTTTGCGGACTTCAGCGACTCGCCGGGACTGGCAATGCCGTCACCGGGTCTTGGCCGTCTGAACTGTCTTAGTACAGTTTCTTCGGCAGTTGCTGGCTGCGGATGCGCTTGTAGTGACGCTTCACTGCTGCTGCCAGCTTGCGCTTGCGTTCTGCGGTCGGTTTTTCGTAGAACTCGCGTGCGCGCAGTTCCGTCAACAGACCGGTCTTTTCGATGGTGCGTTTGAAGCGACGCATGGCGACTTCGAACGGCTCGTTTTCTTTAAGGCGGATAGTGGTCATGTAAAAATCAAACCGTTGGATTTAGGGAAGAACGAAATTCTAGCATCGTTTGCAGTCCAGTGGAAGCTTTAATCACGAAGTGGTGTTTTCAAACGTCAACTATTTGCCACTGCCAGACCGGCTGCCACGCCCGATGCCCAAGCCCAATGGAAGTTGTAACCACCGAGCCAACCGGTCACGTCGACCGTCTCGCCGATGAAGTACAGGCCGGGAACATTGTTGGCCATCATCGTCTGCTGCGACAGGCCCTTGGTATCGACGCCGCCCAGCGTGACCTCGGCCTTGCGATAGCCTTCCGAGCCGGTGGGGACGATGGCCCAGCGGTTGATGGCGTCGCCCAGCGCGCGCAGTTTCGCGTCAGCCATGTCAGCCAGGCGCGCCGTGGCGTCAAAGCCATTGGCCGCGAGCAAGCCTTCGGCCAGGCGCGTGGGTAGCCACTGTGTCAGCACATTGCCCAGCTGCTTTTTCTCGGTTTTCTTCAGGCCGATCAGCGTGTCGGCCACGTCCATTTCCGGCAACAGGTTCAGTACGATCGGCGTGCCCGGCTGCCAGTAGCTGGAAATCTGCAGGATCGCCGGACCAGACAGGCCGCGGTGCGTGAACAGCAAGTCTTCACGGAAGTGCCCACCCCGCGCGCCCTTGCCTTTGCTGCTGCCGGTGCTGACCTCGACCTCGAGCGCGATGCCCGCCAGCGGCACGAACGGTTCCCAGCTCGGGCCGTCGAACGTCAGCGGCACCAGGCCCGGACGGGTCTCGATCAGTTTCAGGTCGAATTGCGTGGCGATGCGATAGCCGAGATCGGTCGCGCCGATCTTCGGGATCGACAGGCCGCCCGTGGCGACCACGACACTACCCACCAGCAATTCGCCGGCGTCGGTCTCGATGGCAAAGCCATCATCGGTCTTGCGCACGCCCGCCACCTTGCATGGCATGCGCCACTCGACGCCGCCCAGGTCGCACTCGGCGCGCAGCATCGCGATGATCTGCTCGGCCGAATCGTTGCAGAACAATTGGCCGCGGTGCTTTTCGTGGTGAGCAATTCGATACTTCTTGACGAGCGCCAGGAAGTCTTGCGCCGTGTAGCGCGACAGCGCGCTGCGGCAAAAATGGGGATTGTTCGACAGATAATGCTGCGGCCCGGCGTTGACGTTGGTGAAGTTACAACGCCCACCGCCCGAGATGCGGATCTTTTCGGCCAGCTTGGCCGCGTGGTCGACCAGCACCACGCGCTTGCCGCCCTGTGCCGCCACGGCCGCGCACATCATCCCGGCCGCGCCCGCGCCGATTACCGCCACATCGAATTGATTTGCCATGCCTGCCACCACCTTTGCTCAACCCGCCATTGTAAGGCAGTAGCGGATTGGCGAACAGCGGCGCGGCGGGCCTTTACTCGGCCACTGGCAGGCTGCGGGCGCGGATCTTGCGCGAGACTTCGACGCAGTACGCCACCTGCGTGGCAATCGATGGCGGTACCGGCACCTCGCCGCGCAGCGCGGCGCCGATCCAGGCGGCGGTGGTGGCCGCATCGCGGCCGTCGGGCACGATCGCCAGGTCGTCGGTGGGCGCGTCTCGCTCCACCAGCAGGGCGCGCTGGCCGGCGTGGAACCAGTCGATGCGCTGGGCGCGGTGCGGGTGGGCAACGGTTTCACCCTCGGTGCCGCGCATCAGGAACGCGTCGCCCCGGGTTTCACTGTCGACGCCTTCGAAGTATTCGCCCAGCGTTACCAGGTATTCAGGGTGCGTGTACGAGACCAGGCGCAGCGCCGGGCCGTCGAATGGCTGCAGGATCTTGACAATGGTGTGCGTCGAATTGCGCACGCCCAGCACGCGGCGCAACTCGAGCATGCGCGCCAGTTCCGGGGCCAGGTGCTCGATCGGCATGAAGGCCACGCGGCCATGGACGAACTCGTTATGGACTTCAGCGCCGGTGGTCGCGTCGGTCACGCCCAGTTCGTGCAGGATTTCAGCCGTGGTGACGCGCCCCGGATCGTTGCTCACGCCATGCACCAGCACCGGCACGCCTTCGCGCGCCAGCAGCAGCGCCAGCAGTGGCGTCAGGTTGGCCAGCTTGCGCGAACCGTTATAGGTAGGAATCGATACCGGCGCGAATTCGCCGCGCGGCGCTGGCAGCGGCGTGAACGCGGCGCTTGCTGCATCCATGAAGCCGGCCAGTTCGTCGACCGACTCGCCCTTGATGCGCATGGCAAGCAAAATGGCGCCCAGTTCGAGGTCGGACACGCGGCCCTCGAGGATGGCCGCGTAGAGCCGGTGCGCGTCGTCGCGCGTCATGCTACGCGCCCCTTTCACGCCGCGGCCGATTTCCTTGATGAAGGGGGCTGCGACAAAGCGTTCGATATCGGTAGTCATGACAAAAGGATACACGGGAACGTCGCGCTGCGGCAGCACGCACGGGTGCAGAGCGCAGCGAGACGCCGCCCGACGCCGCCCGACGCTGCCATTTGGGGCCGCGCATGTGCACATACAGCAATTTCCGCTTACACTGATCCATCCCCCAAAAGAAATATAGATCGCATCATGACCAGTACGCCACAAATCGAAAATACCAACGTCAGCTCGTTCGCCCGCATGCCAACGCCGGTCGAGCTGCATACCACCCTGCCGCTGAACGACCGCGCCTATGCCACCGTGATGCAGGGCCGCGAAACGCTGCGCAATATTCTGGATCGCAAGGACAAGCGCCTGTTCGTCGTCGTGGGCCCGTGCTCGATCCATGACCCGGAAGCCGGTCTGGACTATGCGCGCCGCCTCAAGGCGCTGCAGGACGAAGTGAGCGAGACGATGGTGCTGGTGATGCGCGTGTACTTTGAAAAGCCACGCACGACCACCGGCTGGAAGGGCTATATCAATGACCCGTTCATGGACGATTCGTTCCGCGTCGAGGTCGGCATGGAGCGGGCGCGCCAGTTCCTGCTGGACGTCTGCGAAATCGGCTTGCCGACCGCCACCGAGGCGCTCGACCCGATCTCGCCGCAATACCTGGGCGACCTGATCGCCTGGACGGCCATCGGCGCGCGCACGACCGAATCGCAGACGCACCGCGAAATGTCGTCCGGCCTGTCGACGCCCGTGGGCTTCAAGAACGGCACAGATGGCGACGTGAGCATCGCGATCAATGCGGTGCTGTCGTCGTCGAACCCGCATGCGTTCCTGGGCATCAATGGCCAGGGCTCCGTGTCGATCGTGCGCACCAGCGGCAACGCCTATGGCCACGTCGTGCTGCGGGGCGGCGGCGGCCGGCCGAACTATGATTCAGTCTCGGTGGCCATTGCCGAACAGGCGCTGACCAAGGCCAAGCTGCCGGCCAACCTGGTGGTCGACTGCTCGCATGCCAACAGCTACAAGAAGCCGGAACTGCAGCCGCTCGTCATGTCCGACGTCATCCAGCAAATCCGTCATGGCAACAAGTCGCTGGTCGGCGTGATGATCGAGTCGAACATCGTCAGCGGCAGCCAGTCGATTCCGAGCGACCTGTCGCAGCTGGTCTATGGCTGCTCGGTGACCGATGGCTGCATCGGCTGGGAAGAAACCGAAACCATGCTGCGCGAAGCGCACAAGGAATTGCTGCAGCGTCCATAACAAATCGCGCAACATCCGCAGGGTGGGCGGCGGCGCCCTCCGCCCTGCGGTAGAATGCCCGGTTCCGCTCAATCCACCTGGCTTTTTACATGATCGTTCTCGGCGTCGAATCCTCCTGCGATGAAACCGGCTTTGCTCTGTATGACACCGAGCGCGGCCTGCTGTCCCACGCCCTGCATTCGCAGGTCGCGATGCACGAAGAATATGGTGGCGTCGTGCCTGAACTCGCCTCGCGCGACCATATCCGGCGCGCCATTCCGCTGCTGGACGAGGTACTCAAGCGCGCCAATCTGCCGGCGTCCAACATTGACGCCATCGCCTACACGCAAGGCCCTGGCCTGGCCGGCGCGCTGCTGGTCGGCTCGTCGGTGGCGTGCAGCCTGGCGCTCGCGCTCGACAAGCCGGTGCTGGGCGTGCATCACCTCGAAGGCCACCTGCTCTCGCCGCTGCTGGCATCGGAACGCCCGGACTTTCCATTCATTGCGCTCCTCGTCTCGGGCGGTCACACGCAGCTGATGCGCGTCGATGGCGTGGGCAGCTACACGCTGCTGGGCGAAACGCTGGACGATGCGGCCGGCGAAGCCTTCGACAAATCGGCCAAGCTGCTGGGCCTGGGCTATCCGGGTGGCCCGGCGATCTCGCAACTGGCCGAGCGCGGCGATCCGGCAGCCTATAAACTGCCGCGACCGATGTTGCACAGCAAGGATTTCAACTTCAGCTTTTCGGGCCTGAAGACAGCGGTGCTTACCGTCGTCAAGAACCACGACGTCAAGGTGATTGCGGATATCCCCGAACAGGACAAGGCGAACATCGCGCGCGGCTTTGTCGATGCGATTGTCGATGTGCTCACCGCCAAGTGCGTGAGCGCCATGAAGCACACGGGTTTGAGCCGCCTGGTGATCGCGGGCGGCGTTGGCGCCAACAAGCAGTTGCGCGCGTCGCTCAATGCGGCGGCGGCCAAACGCAAGTTCAAGGTCTATTATCCGGAGCTGGAATTTTGCACCGACAATGGCGCGATGATCGCGTTTGCCGGCGCGATGCGTCTCGAGCGCAACCCGGCGCTGGCACAGCGCGATTACGCCTTCAATGTGCGTCCGCGCTGGCCGCTGGACGAGCTCGAAGCGGCCTGAACTCAGCGCCAAAACCAGCCTTAAATCACGAGAAACAGCCTGCCGCCAACATTGAACTTGCCTGTCTGACACCGATCCTACGGTGTGACCGTTGCCATTAAAACGGTGGCAATATCCGTCGATCAAGTTTTACGGAGGTGAGCAATGCGCGTAGTCAGCTGGAATATTCATTGGGGTTGTGGCAAGGACGGTCGGATCCGCATTCACGCGATGATCGACGTGCTGCGCCGCTTGAACCCCGATGTGATTTGCCTGCAAGAGGTGGCTGCCAATCACCCCGAGCTCGAAGGCAGCGCCAGCGCCAACCAGTTCAAGCAACTCGCCGGCGCCTTCGGCGGCTACCACGCGATGGAGCACGCGCCGAGCGAGATTTACCAGAACAATGTCCCGCGCCTGTTCGGTAACCTGATCCTGTCCAAGTACCGCATCTCGCAAGTGCACCGGCACCTGCTGCCGTGGCCGGCTGATCCAGACCATGCGGCCGGTATGCCGCGCGGCCTGCTCGAGACTGTCGTCGAAGCGCCTGGCGGCAAGCTGCGCCTGCTGACGACGCATCTCGAATATTATTCGCCCGTCCAGCGCATGGCACAGGTCAACCGCATCCGCGAACTGCATGCCGAGGCCAGTGCGCGCGCGCTATTGTTCCAGCCTGATCCGAACCTGGACGCGCCGTACCAGTTGGGCTTTCGGCCCGGCTCGGCAATCCTGTGTGGCGATTTCAATTTCGCGCCCGATGCGCCGGATTACGCGGCGCTGCTGGCCCCGCCGGACGGCAGCGCGCTGGCGCTGGTCGATGCCTGGCGCGTCGTGCACGGCGACATGGCGCGTGCGCCAACCACCGGGCTGCACGGCTATCCATGGCCCGAGCGGCCTGAATGCTACGATTATTTCTTCGTCACTGACGACCTGGCGCCACGCCTGACCGCCCTGGACGTGCAGTCCGAGACGGCGGCGTCGGACCACCAGCCGGTGGTCCTCGATCTGACTTAAGCGACGGCGTCGGCCGGCGTTTCCAGGCCAGGAATCTCACGCAGCGCGCGCTCGAATACCTCAGGCAACTGACCGCCGGAAATCAGGTGTTTCTGGTTGATGATCACGGCCGGCACCGACTTGATGCCGGCGTTGAGGAAGAACTGCTCGCGCTCGCGTACCTCGTCCTTGTACTCGTCCGACGCCAGGATGCGCGCCGCCGCTTCGCGCTCCAGGCCCACGCTCTCGACGGCGCGCAGCAGCACAGCGTGGTTGCTCGGGTCTTCGCAGCGGGTGAAATACGCTTCGAGCAGCGCGACCTTGAGCTGGCGCTGCTTGCCTTCTTCTTCGGCCCACGACAGCAGGCGGTGCGCGTCGAAGGTGTTGTAGATGCGGCCGCGCCGCTCCATGTCGAACGTGAAGCCCACGGCGGCGCCGCGCTCGCGGATCATTTCGCGGCTGGATGCCTGCTGCTCGAGGCTGGCGCCATATTTTTCAGTGACGTGCTCGACGATGTCCTGGCCTTCTGGCGGCATGTTCGGGTTCAGTTCGAACGGCTGGAAATGCAGGTCGACGCGCACGTCGTCGCCTAGTGTCAACAGTGCCTGTTCGAGCGATTTGAGACCGACTGCGCACCATGGGCACGAGACGTCCGACACGAAATCAATCCTGAGTTGCTTGGTCATGGCGTATTACCTTTCTGTCCGGCGCGGCCGCGGATGTGCCGCTATTGCCGACCATGGTAACGCCTCGGCAAAAAAGCCGCGCACGCTGCCCTGCTTTGCCTTACTTTGCCTTTCCTGCGCCGGCCGACTTGCTGCCGAGCTTGGATTCCTTGCCGGCGATCAGGTTGCCGATATTGCCGGTGTGACGCCACACGAGCAGCGCGCTCATGACGATCACGGCCACCAGAACCGCATCGACGCCGAACAGCATGCCGTAGTACAAGGGCGCGAAGACGGCAGCCACCAGGGATGCCAGCGACGAGTAGCGAAACGCATAGGCGATGATCATCCAGGTGGCCAGCGTTGCCAGCCCCAGCCATGGATTGATGCCGAGCAGCACGCCCAGCGCGGTGGCCACGCCCTTGCCGCCAACAAAGCGGAAGAACACGGGCCACAGGTGGCCGATGAACACGGCGATGGCCACCAGCGCGATGCCGGTATCGTCCAGCCCGTAGTCGTAGCCATAGCGCATCGCCAGCCAGACGGCCAGCCAGCCCTTGGCCGCATCGCCGATCAGCGTGGCAATCGCGGCTTTCTTGCTGCCGCTGCGCAGCACATTCGTGGCGCCGGGGTTTTTCGAACCATACGTGCGCGGGTCGGACAGGCCGAACGCGTGGCTCATCACGACCGCGAAGGAAATCGAACCGAGCAAATAGGCGGCAATGGTGGCAATCAGGGTGTTCATCGTGTCTCTTTCGTGGGCGCCGGTATCGGGCTCATTCTTCTACCGGAAATTGGTGCGTGAATATACACCATCGGATGCATGCGGCGAAGCTACTCGGCGATGGCGCAGATCACCGGCTGCGCCTGCAGCACATCGACCAGCACGCGCGGATCGATGCCCACCAGATAGCCGCGGCGTCCGCCGTTGATGTAGATCTTGTCGAGCTGCAGGATGCTTTCTTCGACGTACACCGGCATCGCCTTGCGGATGCCGAACGGCGATGTTCCACCAACCAGATACCCTGAATGGCGCTGGGCCACATCCGGCTTGCATGGTTCGACCGACTTGCAGGGGATGGCGCGGGCCAGATTCTTGGTCGACACCTTGCAATCGCCGTGCATCAGGACGATCAATGGCCTGGCTGCTTCATCCTGCATGACCAGGGTCTTGACCACGTCATGTTCCGGCACGCCCAGCGCGCTGGAGGAGACCGATGTACCGCCGTGCTCCTGGTACGCATACGGATGCTCTGAAAAGGCGACGCCATGCTTGCGCAGGAATTGGGTGGCGGGGGTCTCGGAGACGTGCTCTTTCTTGGCCATGCGTGTTACGCTAAAGACGAACAATAGGGGTTTCTATTATGCAGGAAGAACTTCGGTTTGCCACCTTCAATACTTTCAATCTGGCACCGCCCGGTGCACGCTTGTACGACAATCTGGCACCCACGACGGCCGACGAATACGAAGCCAAACTGGACTGGACGGCGCACCAGCTCGACCTGATCAATGCCGACGTGATCGGCTTCCAAGAAATTTTTTCGCAGAGCGTGCTGGCAGAAGTCCTGCAGCGCACGCGGCGCTACCGCGACGCGCACCATATCGGCTTCGATCCCGACCCGGGCGCGGCGCGCCTGACGCCCAGCGTGGCCCTGGTTTCGCGCCTGCCGCTGGCCGAACCGGGCACTGAACTGGGCAAGTTTCCCGCCAATGTCACGATGCCTCCGGGCAGCCGCGACCCCGATCGCTTCACGCGCGCGCCGCTGCATGCGGGCGTGATTGCGCCGTCGGGCGTGGTGATCGACGTGATCGTCGTGCATTTGAAATCGCGCCGCCCCGATTACCGCTCGAGCGACAGCGGAGCCGACCCGCACCTGTACGCGCTGGCATGCCTGCGCTCGCTCATCCGGCGCGGCACCGAGGCCACCGCGCTGCGCGTGCTGCTGACGGATATGGCGCACACGCACCGCCGCCCGCGCATCGTGCTGGGCGACTTCAACGACGTGGCCGATTCGGTGACGACCGAGATCGTGCTGGGAGCCGGCACGCCGCAGGCCGAGCGCCTGTACGACGCGAGCCAGGTGCAGCGCCGGCTGGATCACCAGCGCCATGTGGGGTTTTCGATCCTGCACGACACACGCCACTCGACGATCGACCATATCCTGGTGTCGCCCGAATTCAATCCGGCGCTGCCCGAAGCGATCGGCGAAGTCATCGATGTGGTGTACCTGAACGATCACCTGAACCTGGCATTGCCAGAGTCATCGGACCACGGGCAGGTGCTGGCCAGGATCCGGCTGTTCGACTAGGACCGCTGCATCAAGGCCGCCGCATCACGGCCTCATATACCAGGCCCGGTGCGGACTCAGATTCGGCCGTGTACTGGCCGCGCTGGCATAGAACCCCTGGTAATCGTCGCACCCATGCCGGCGCAGAAAGTCGAGCTGCTCGGCGGTTTCCACGCCCTCTCCCACCACCCGCAGCTGCAGGCTGCGCGCCACCGCGATGATGGCCGGCACCATCGCGGCGTCCACCGGATCGTGCCCGACGTCGCCCACGTAGCTGCGGTCGATCTTGACCGTGGTGAGCGGAAAGCGCCGCAATGCTTCCAGGCTCGACAGGCCGGTGCCGAAGCGGTCGATGCTCAGCCGCACCCCGCGGGCACGCAGCGCCAGCGCCGTATCGGTAAACGCGGGCTCGCCCCGGATCAGCGCGTCTTCTGCGATCTCGAGTTCGAGCGCGGCGGGCGGCAGGCCGGCGCCCTCCAATGCGGCGTCGATTGCCGGCAGCAAGCCGTCGTGTTCCAGTTGGGCGTCCGACAGGTTGACCGCCACCGCGACCGCAGCACCGGCATGGCGCCACGCACGCGCCCGCTGGCACGCTGCGCGCAGCACCCATTCGCCGATCGGGACGATCAGCCCGGACTCCTCGGCCACCGGCAAAAAATCGTGCGGCAACAACAGCCCGCGTTGCGGATGACGCCAGCGCAGCAACGCTTCGACCGATGTCACGCGCCCGGTCGCCACTTCGATTGCAGGCTGGTATTGCAGCATGAATTCCTTGCCGTCGAGCGCCTGGCGCAAGCGGTTCTCAAGCTCGACGCGCTCGATCACGTGGGCGTTCATGGCGGGGCTGAAAAACTGGAAGCTGCCGCGGCCGTTCTGCTTGGCGTGGTACATCGCGACATCTGCGTGGTGCAGCAAGGTATCGACTTCGGCGCCATCGTCAGGGCACAGCGCGATGCCAATGGAGGCCGACAGCGTCACCTCCTGGCCGCCGATGTCGATCGGCAGCGCCACGGCCTGGGTCACGGCGACGGCCACGTGGGCGGCCTGGTCGGCACCCTTGATGTCGGCCAGCAGCACGACGAACTCGTCGCCGCCCAGCCGGCTGATGGTGTCGACCTGGCGCACGCAGGCGCGCACCCGCAGCGCCACTTCGCGCAGCACGATGTCGCCGGCCTGGTGGCCGTGGGTGTCGTTGACGGCCTTGAACTTGTCGAGGTCGAGGAACATGACGGCGGAGCAGCTGCCCTGGCGGCGCCAGGTGGCCAGGGCCTGGTGCAAGCGGTCCAGGAACAGGATGCGGTTGGGCAGGCCCGTGAGGGCGTCGTGCTCGGCCTGGTGGCGCACCTGCTCTTCGATGCGCTTGCGCTCGCTGATGTCGGACAGCATCGCCATATAGCTCGACACGTCGCCGTGCGCATCGCGAATGGCCGTCAGCGTGACGCGCACCGGATAGCGCTGGCCGTTGCTGCGCGCGCTGGCCAGTTCGCCTTCCCAGTGGTCGGCCCCCTCGAGCCCTGTCCAGATGCGCTGATAAAAGTCGTCGTCCACGCCCCAGCCGAGGCTGGCCAGCGGCTGGCCGATGATCTGCTCGGGCGCATGCCCGGTGATGGCGGTGAAGGCGCCATTGACGGCGCGCACGCGGTACTCGGCATCCATCATGATGATGGCGTCGCGCGCATTCTGGAACACTTGTGCGGCCTGCTCGAGATTGGTCTCGGCTTCTTTGCGCGCCGTGATGTCGATTTCCATGCAGAACACTTCGTGCATCACGTCGTCGTGCTTGACGGGATAGTGGCACGAATAGACCCAGTGGCGGCGGCCCGTCATCGATTGCACGAGCCAGTCGCTTGCCTGCGGCGCCTGGCCGGTGCGCCAGATGGTGGCGATGACGTCTTCGAATTCGGGCTGGCGGTCGAGGTGGAACACCAGGTCGCGAAACGCGCGGCCCACGGCGTCACCCGACGGGATGCCGTACAGCTCTTCGCTGGCATGGTTCCAGAAGCGGATGATGCCAGCGCGGTCCATCGAGTGCACGGCAACGGCCGGCGCCAGCTCGAGGGCCGTAACGAAATGGTAGAGCCAGTCGAAGGCTTGTACGCCGGCCCCGGATGGGTCAGCCGCCGGACGACCCGGGGAATCTGGCAGTAGCTTGCTCACGGCAGCGCCTTTCGCTTGGGCGGTGACAGCAATCAGGGATACAAGCCTGTCAGTGGCATGCTGCGAGACACGCTTTGTGTGCGAAGCGGCAAATGGCGCGCTGGCAAAAAATCGGGGAGGTAAGAAGGCAATTGCACCCTGCCATCAACTCGGGCAGCCAGCTGGCAGCTTGTCGCATTCAGATGGCTCAGACCGCAATTGCCGCGGTTAGTTCAATGATGGGTTCAGGCCGGGCTGGCAGGCACGGCTGCCGGAGCGACCGCGTCGCTGTCGGCATTGTTGTCGCTGTCGCTGGTGCTGTCGCTGGTGCTGTCGCTGTCTTGCACGATGGCGTTGCCATCGGCATCGACGTCATTCTTTGGTTCGAGCTTGCGCTTGGCCTTGTCGTCGGCCTTGCGCTTCTTGTCGAGTTCCCGTTGCCGTTTTTCGTATTGAAAATTATTCCGTGCCATAGTCACCTCGATATGATGGAGCGGTAGGGCTACCGTCCTGACCGGCCATTATGGACTACCGCGCCGATCCCGGCTTGCCTTAACGCTAACCGCGGGGATGATGCTCGGTGTGCAGGCGCTTGAGGCGTTCGCGCGCCACGTGGGTATAAATCTGCGTGGTCGAGATATCGGCGTGGCCCAGCAGCAGTTGCACCACGCGCAGATCGGCGCCATGGTTGAGCAGGTGCGTCGCGAACGCGTGGCGCAGCGTGTGTGGCGACAGCGGCCCGGTGATGCCGGCCTTCTTGGCGTGCTTCTTGATCAGGATCCAGAACATCTGGCGCGTCATCGGACCGCCGCGGCTCGTGACGAACAGGGCGTCGTCCATCTGGCCATTGAGGATGATGCCGCGCGCATCCTTCAGATAGCGCTCGATCCAGCGCCGCGCCTCTTCGCCAAACGGCACCAGGCGCGTCTTGCTGCCCTTGCCCGTCACGCGCAGCACGCCATCGTTGAGGCTCACTTCGACCAGCTTCAGAGCCACCAGTTCCGACACCCGTAAACCGCTGGCATACATCAGCTCGAGCATCGTGCGTTCGCGCAGGCCCAGTGGCGTGGCGACGTCGGGCGCAGCGAGCAGCGCCTCGACCTGGCTTTCGTTCACCGTGTGCACGAACCGGGTCGGCTGGCGCGCCGACGCCATCTTCAGGCACGGGTCGACGTCGATGCGGTTGCGGCGCAGCGCCAGGCCATAGAAGCGCTTGAGCACCGACAACCGGCGGTTGGCCGTGCTCGGGCGCGAATCGGGATGGCGCTCGGCAAAATAGGCAGCCAGGTCGTCCGCGCCGACGCCCAGCAGGCCGCGCTCGGGCTGGCGCGCGTGCAGCCAGGTGGCGAACAGGCGCATGTCGCGCCGGTAGGCGTCGAGCGAGTTCTTGGCCAGGCCCTGTTCCAGCCAGAGCGTGTCGCAGAACTCGTCGATCAGGGAAAGATCGACTGCTGTTGCCATGGGCTTGCGGTGGCGCCTTCATGGCGCAGCAACCAGCGTTTCACCGACAGGTGAAAGCCGTTTTCGTCATCCTGGTTGGCAAAGCCGCCCAGGCCGCCGGTGGCGGTGACGCGGTGGCACGGGATCACGAGCGGGAACCGGTTGGCGCCGCAGGCCTGGCCCACGGCGCGCGGGGCCGAGCCGATCACGCGCGCCACGTGCCCGTACGTGCGCACGGCGCCACGTGGGATCGCGTGGATGTGCTGCCAGACCTTGCGCTGGAATTCGGTGCCGACGTCCAGCAGCGGCAGGTCGAACACGGCATCGGGATCCTGCAGGTAGCGCGCGACCTGCTGCGCTGCCTGCCCGGCCAGCGCGCTGTCGGCGCTTTTCTCGGCGAACGATGGCGGCAGGTAGACCAGCTCGCAGACCTTGTCGTCGGCCGTGCGGATGCCCAGCGCGCCAAAGGGCGCCGGTACGATGGCGTTGAACAACAGGGAGGCACGATCTGGCTTCATGGCGATGGTTGGCAGTGCGCGGCAACGGGACCATCCCGCTGGCAGGCACCCCGGCATCTTACCCGCCGCAGCGCGTGCGCGGCCAGTCGTTTGGCATCGGGAAACGAAAAACAGGCGAAAAAAAAGCGCACCATCAGGTGCGCTCCAATTCGGGTCACGTCTCCGGTCGTTTGGCAGTGCCAACGACTTCTGTAAAACGTGGTGTCTCCTCGAATATTCTCCGGTACGAATACCGTTCTTATAGCAATGCTCCCCCAAAACCTGTACTGCTTGTTACTGGCCCTGCACCGCACCACTTCAGTGCGTATGAGCGCCATGATAACGCAAATGCTTATAGAAAATGTATCTTTTAGGTCACAAAATTACAAAATTGTTTTACTTATAAACAAAATGCACTTGCCAAGCGCACCGCAGACTCAGCGTGCAACTTCGCGCAGGATAGCATGTACGGTCTCCTTGCCGATCCTGTTTTCCATCTGGCCGTACACCGGCTGCAATGCGCGGCGCCATTCGGCCTGCTGGGCCGGGTTGAGCGTATGGATCACGGTCGTGCCTGCCCGACGGATTTTTTCCATCGACTCGTCGTTGGCGCGCTGGGCAATCTGCTTTTCGTACACGGTCGCTTCGCGCATCGCCCGCGCCAGAATCGTGCGCGTCGCCGCCGGCAAGCCATCCCAGAATTTCTTGTTGACGATCACGGCGTAACCCAGATAGCCGTGGTTCGACACAGTCAGGTGCTTCTGCGTTTCGTGCATGCGCTGCGTGTACATGTTCGACGGCGTGTTTTCCGTGCCTTCCACCACACCATCGCGCAGCGCCGGCGCGGCTTCCGAAAACGCCAGCACCATCGGCTGCGCGCCCAGCGCACGCATCTGCGCATCGAGCACCATGGAGGCCTGGATACGCATGCGCACCCCGTCGAAATCCTTCAGCGCGACCAGTGGCTGGTTAGCCGACATGACCTTGAAACCGTTGTCCCAGAACGCCAGGCCGGTGATGCCCTTCGGTTCGAGCTTGCGCAGCAGCTCGCGCCCGATGCGCCCTTCCGTCACCTTGTACAGTGCCGCCTTGTCCGGAAAAATATACGGCAAGTCGAACGCTTCGAATTCGCGCACGCCCAGCGGCGAAAACTTGGCCAGCGACGGCGCCAGCATCTGCACGGCGCCCAGTTGCAGCGCTTCGAGCTCTTCGCGGTCCTTGTACAACTGGCTGTTCGGATAGACTTCCACCCTGACCTGACCGCGCGTCATTTGCTCGGCCAGCGCCTTGAACCGCTCGGCGGCGCGGCCCTTGGGCGTATCCGGCGCCACCACGTGACTGAACTTGATCACGATCGGCCCTTGTGCCCAGGCATTCATGCTGGCGGCTGCGGCCAATGCAGCGCACAGCGCGCGCACGGCCAGGAGATTGAGTTGCATGACGGTTCGATTCTTCCTGATGAAACGTTACACTGGCACATGTCGCATTGCCCGCCATCGCGACGGTGCCACGATGCGCCCGACAGTGTAACCAAAACAGGACCTTGCATGAAATTTCCGTTCATCCAGCCCGGGGAGACAGCCGACCTGGACGCCGAACCCGAGCCGCGTGCGCGCTCGCGCGGCTGGCGTTTCCTGCGCTGGATGGTGCCGATCCTGCTGGTGCTGCTGTTCCTCGCTGTGCTGATCTGGCTGCCCTGGCAGGCACGCCAGATGGAAAGCAACGATCGGCAAGAGCAATTGATTGCCGATACGCTGTGGGTCGAGCAGACGCTGCGCTTCGAGCTGGCGCGCAGCGAAGAAGCGCTGGCTGCGCTGGGCGCCGATCTAGTCGTCGCGCCGCTGCCCCCGGCCAAGCTGACGGCGCGCTTCCGCCAGATGTTTACCAATGGCCCCGAACTGGTGCGCGTGGTCTGGAGCGATGCCGACGGCGTTCAACAAGCCATCCACGGCAGCGACCTGCCTGCCGCCGGCCTGCCCCCTGCCACCTTGCTGGCCGGCGAGATGGCGCGCTCGATCCGGCGCGGCCGCTACAGCGTGCCGTACGGCGCCACCGCGTCCACCCATGGCGTGATCGATTACTACCTGCCGCTGTTTCGCGGCGGCCAGTTTGCCGGCAGCCTGGTGGCGACCTACAGCCTGCAGGTGCTGCTGGATGAAACGGTGCCGTGGTGGTTCGCACAGGACAATGCGCTGACGCTGCTCGACCGCAATGAGCTGCCGGTGGCGCGCCGTGCGTCGGGCGGCCCGGGCCGCAACGTCTACACGCACCAGCGCGAGCTCGACCTGCCGGGCGCCCAACTGGTGCTGTCGACCAACAGCGTCAAGCGCGCGCCGCAACTGCTACCGAACCTGCTGGTGGGCTCGGTGATCGTGCTGGCGCTTGGCTTGTTGATGAGTCTGGCAGCGCTGTGGCGCCACATCTCGCGCACGCTGGCGGCCGAGGCTGCGCTGCGCCAGCAGATGGCGTTTCGCACGGCCATGGAAAACTCGCTGATCACGGGCCTGCGCGCGCGCGACCTCGAAGGCCGCGTGACCTACGTGAACCGCGCCTTTTGCCAGATCGTCGGCCTGTCGCAGGAAGAATTGATCGGCAAAAAACCACCGATGGCGTACTGGGCACCGGAAGCGATGGCCGAATACGAAGACCGCTTCCAGGGCATCCTGTCGGGCAAGGTCACACCGCAGTTCGAGACCGTGTTCCAGCGGCCGGATGAAGTGCGTGTGCCGGTGCTGGTGTTCGAGTCGCCGCTGGTCGACGTCGACGGGCGCCATACCGGCTGGATGAGCTCGGTGCTCGACATCACGGACCGCAAGCGCGTCGAAGAGCTCAATCGCCAGCAGGAAGAAAAGCTGCAGGCCAGCGCGCGTCTGGCCACGATGGGCGAGCTGTCGTCGATGCTGGCGCACGAACTGAACCAGCCGCTGGCCGCGATCTCGAGCTACACGGTGGGCGCACTGAACATGCTCGACCGCGCTGCCGGCACCGGCCAGGAAGTCAAGCCCGGCATGCTGCGCCACGCGCTGGAACAGGCGCGCCAGCAAGCCCAGCGTGCCGGGCACATCATCCGCAGCGTGCACGAGTTCGTGAAGAAACGCGAACCGCTGCGCCAGGAACTGACGATCCGCAGCGTGATTGCCAGCGTGCATGCACTGATCGAGTTGCAGGCGCGCCAGGCCGGCGTGGTCTTGCGCGTGCACTTGCCACCGGGCTTGCCGCCGGTGCTGGCCGACCGCGTCCTGCTCGAGCAGGTGCTGCTGAACCTCACGCGCAACGGCATCCAGGCCATGCAGGACACCGTGCCGGACCAGCGCGTGCTGCGCATCGAGGCGGCGCACATCGACGACCAGGTGGCCGTCTCGGTGATCGACCGCGGCCACGGCATCTCGCCCGAAGTGGCCGAGCGGCTGTTTTCGCCGTTCTATTCGACCAAGGCCGAGGGCATGGGCATGGGACTGTCGATCTGCCGCACGGCGATCGAGTTCCACGGCGGCACCCTGAGCCACGCGCCGTATCCGCCCGGAGGCACCGTGTTCACGTTTTCGCTGCCCGCGCAGGCAGGGAGTCGGGCGGTCGGCTAGAATCGCGTGCGGCGCCCTGCCCGACTATTACGGAGACCCCCATGCTGCACATCGTCGACGACGAAGAAGTCATACGCGATTCGCTCGCCTGGCTGGCGCAATCGCGCGGCCTCAACGTGCGCAGCTATCCCGGCGGCCAGGAATTCCTCGACGTCATCAAGGACCTCGACGGCAGCGGCGACTGCGTGCTGCTCGACGTGCGCATGCCCGGCATGAACGGCATTGCCGTGTTCGACCAGTTGATCGGCCGCGGCCTGCTGCCGCGCCTGCCGGTGATTTTTCTGACCGGCCACGGCGAGGTGCCGATGGCGGTCGATTCCCTCAAGCGCGGCGCTTTTGATTTCTTCGAGAAACCGTTTAATGACAATGTCTTGATGGACCGCGTGGAAGAAGCGCTGGCCGCCTCGCGCAAGGCGGCCACATCCGCTGCGGTGCAGGCGCGGCTGGCGACGCTGTCCACGCGCGAACGCGAAGTGCTCGACCTGATCCTGGCCGGCATGATGAACAAGGTGGTGGCCGACAAGCTCGGCATCAGCATGCGCACGGTCGAGGTTCACCGGGCCCATATCTTCGACAAGATGCAGGTCAAGACGGCGGTGGAACTGGCCGGCCTGCTCAAGTAAATGCCGGCGGCGCGCTCGCGCTGCCTTCACCCTGTCTTCATTTCCTGCGCGTAAAGGGTCTGAAGGGTGCGCAACAGCCTTGTAAAATAATGTCTGAACGCGCTGCGGCCAGGGCGCCGCGATGCACAGGCTCTTTCAGGAAATGCGCATGAACGAAAAGACAGTTGCAGACAAGATGTTTTTACGCACGGCGAAATCAATGCTCGTGCTCAATGGCCAAGCCAATCCGATCATGACGGCGCAGATGCCGGCCGACATCGTCAAACAAGGGGACGGCCCATTCGACGTCATCCTGATGTTTTGCCTGGGTCAGAGCGACCTCGCGCACTACCTGCCGCTCGCCAAACAACAGCTGAGCGATACCGGCTCGCTCTGGATCGCGTACCTGAAGCAGACAGCGTCGAAGGCAACCGACATCAACCGTGACTCGATCAATGCCTATGCCAAAGAGCATGGGATTACCGGCGTGGCCATGATTTCCATCGATGGCGACTGGTCGGCGCTGCGCCTGAAACGCATCGCAGTCTAGGTGGCCGCATCGGGCCAGGCGCCATGGCGCGCCAGTGCCCATGCCACATGCTCGCGCACCAGTTCCGATGGATGATCGGCCCGCGCTTGCAGCGCCGCCACGATGGCTGCATCGCCGCGCAACTGCTGCGCCGCATTGCCCAGCCCCACCGCCAGATTGCGCAACCAGCGCTCGTGCCCGATGCGGCGGATCGGACTGCCTTCCATACGCCGGTTGAATTCGGCGTCGTCCCACGCAAACAGGCCGATCAGGTCGCCCTCGCCCAGGCCGTTGCGCTCGTCGAAATCGGGCACCTGCGCCCGCTGCGCAAACTTGTTCCACGGGCAGGCCACCTGGCAATCGTCGCAGCCGTAGATGCGGTTGCCGATCAGCGGGCGCAACTCTTCGGGGATGCTGCTTTTGAGCTCGATCGTCAGGTACGAGATGCAGCGCCGCGCGTCGAGCTTGCCCGGGCCCAGGATCGCGCCGGTCGGGCACATGTCGATGCACGCGGTGCAGCCGCCGCAATGCTTGCCGGTAGGCGGGTCGACCGGCAGCGGCAGGTCGATCAGGATTTCGCCGATGAAGAAGGTCGAGCCGGCCGCGCGCGACAGCAGCAGCGTGTGCTTGCCGCGCCAGCCCAGGCCGGCTTTTTCGGCCAGCGGCAATTCCATCACGGGCGCCGAGTCGGTGAACACGCGAAAGCCGAACGGTCCGATGTTCTCCTGGATTTTCTCGGCCAGCGCCTGCAGGCGGTTGCGCAGCACCTTGTGGTAGTCGCGGCCCCGCGCATACACCGACACGACGGCCGCGTTCGGGTCAGCCTGGCGCAGGCGTTCCCCGGCGCGCCAGTCGCCCTGGCGTTCGGTCGGCAGATAGTCCATCCGCACCACGATAGCGCGCACGGTCCCGGGCACGAGTTCGGCCGGCCGCGCACGCTTCATGCCGTGGGTTGCCATATAATCCATCTCGCCGTGGTAGCCCGCATCCAGCCACGCTTGCAGGCCCGCTTCCAGGTGCCCCAGGTCGACATCGGCAATGCGCACGTCGGCAAAGCCCAGCCCCGCGCCCCATCCCTTGATGGCGCGCGCTAGCTGGGGCAGATCGACGGATGAGGTTGGGGAATCGGACATACCGGGGTGGGAACACCACAAGAAAAGAATGCAGTACAACACGCTATTTTATGCCATGCAGCCCATCAAAGCGCACTTGCACCACTATTTGCCGGACGAGTCGGCCACCGATGCACTGGGCGGCGCGCTAGCCCGCGCGCTCGCGCCCGGCCTCGTCATCTACCTGCACGGCGACCTGGGCGCCGGCAAGACCGCCCTCACCCGCGCCCTGCTGCGCGCGCTCGGTCACACGGGCACGGTCAAGAGCCCGACCTACACGCTGTCGGAGCCGTACAACGTGACGCTTGACCATCAACCGCTGAGCGTGATCCACTACGATCTGTATCGCATGTCGAGTCCGGAAGAATTCCTGGACGCCGGCTTTCGCGAAGATTTCGACGGCCACAACGTCTGTATCGTCGAGTGGCCCGAAAAAGGCGAGCCCGTGTTACCGCCGCCGGACATCCGTTTACTGCTGAGCGTCAGCGGAAACGGCCGTGCTGTAGAATTGCAAGCGTTGTCTGAATTAGGCCTGCTATGCCTCAATCGTCTCGCTTTCCTCCCGCCGCCCCAGTAAATACTGCGTCCGCACGCCGCCGCGTCATGCTCAAGGCCGGCGGAACGCTGCTGCTGTCCGTCGTCGCGCCGCTGCCTGCCAGCGCCAACCAGATCCTGGCAGTGCGTGTCTGGCCCGCGCCCGAATACACCCGCGTCACGCTCGAAAACGACACCGACCTCAAGACCGAGCACTTCCTGATTCCCGATCCGCCGCGCCTGGTCGTCGACATCGACGGCCTGGGCTTGAACCCCACGCTCAAGAGCCTGGTAGCCAAGATCGAATCGAACGACCCGTACATCAAGCAGGTGCGCGTGGGCCAGAACCGGCCGAATGTCGTGCGCCTGGTGTTCGACCTCAAGGCCGAGGTCAAGCCGCAGGTGTTTACGCTCGCGCCCGTGGCCGGCTACCAGCACCGCCTGATCTTCGACCTGTATCCGGTCACGCCGGTCGACCCGATCGCGGCGATGATCGAAAGCGGCGAATGGAGCACCGGCCCGACCAAGACCGTGGCTGCCGGCACGCCGGCGCTGGGCGACCCGGTGTCCGGCCCGCCGGGCGCCACCATGCCGGCCACCGTGCTGCCACCATCCGGCGCGATCGGCCCGGGTACGGCCGCCGCAGCCGCGGGCGGCATCGTCGCCACCACGCCGCCGGTGCAGATCCCGACCCCGCCGCCAGTGGCGCCGCGCACCCAGCCGAACGCCGCACCGGACGCCATTGCCCGGCTCGAGTCCGCGATCTCGGGCCTGCAAGGCACGCCGCCGGCGCAGGCAGTGCAGCCGCCGCCCGGCAGGGCCAGTGCCCGCCAGCCGCAGAAAGTGGCGCGCATGGTCACCATCGCGCTCGACCCGGGCCATGGCGGTGAAGACCCGGGCGCGATTGGCGCCAACGGCAGCCGTGAGAAAGACATCGTGCTCGAAGTGGCCAAGCGCCTCAAGACCAAGCTCGAACAATTGCCCAACACGCGCGTGATGCTCACCCGCGACGGCGACTTCTTCGTGCCGCTGAACGCGCGCGTGCAAAAGGCGCGCAAGGTGCAGGCCGACCTGTTCGTCTCGATCCACGCCGACGCCTGGGTCTCGCCGACCGCGCGCGGCTCGTCGGTGTTCGTGCTGTCCGAAAAAGGCGCCAGTTCCAGCGCCGCGCGCTGGCTGGCCAACGACCAGAACCGGGCCGACCTCGTGGGTGGCGTGAACCTGGCCGGCGGCAGCGCCGACCGGCAGCTTGCCAGCGTGCTGTTCGACCTGTCGACGACGGCGCAGATCAACGACAGCCTCAAGCTCGGCAAGGCTGTGCTGCGCGAAATCGGCGGCATCAACCGGCTGCACAAGGCATCGGTCGAGCAGGCCGGCTTTGCCGTGCTCAAGGCGCCGGACATTCCGTCGATTCTTGTGGAGACTGCCTTCATCTCGAATCCGCAGGAAGAAGCGCGCCTGAACGACAACGGCTACCAGGACCAACTGGCCAACGCCATCACGAACGGCATCCGCCGTTATTTCGCCGACAACCCGCCGATGGCCAAGAGCCGCCAGACCTGACATGGACCACATCACTTTCGGGCAACTGCCTGCAATCCGCATCACGGCGCCCGACGGCGCCACCGCCGTCGTCACGCTCTACGGCGCGCACCTGGTCTCGTGGCATGGGGCCGATGGCGGCGAGCGCATGTTCCTGAGCGCCCGCTCGGCGCTCGACGGCAGCCGCGCAATCCGTGGCGGCGTGCCGGTGATCTTTCCGCAATTTGCCGAGCAAGGCGACGGCATGCGCCATGGCTTTGCGCGTGTATCTACCTGGCGCCTGGAAGACAGTGGCGTCGAGGATGGCGCGGCGTGGGCCGTGTTCGGCCTGAACGAGGCCGATCTGCCGCCAGCACTGGCAGGCGCGTGGCCGCACCGGTTCGCGCTGCAGCTGCGCGTGGCCGTGCGCGCCAACGAACTGATCATGGCTTTGAACGTGCGTAACACGGGCGACGCAGCGTTTCCATTCGCGGCGGCGCTGCACAGCTACCACCTCGTGCCGCACCTGGCCGACGTGCGCATCGAAGGGCTCGAAGCAGGTACGCTGTCGATCGCCGACAAGCTTGACGTGGTGTACGAACAGGTCGACGACACCATCTTCCTGGGCACCTGGGCGCGCGTGCTGACGCTCGAGCAGGAAGGCTTTTCCGATGCGGTCGTGTGGAATCCGGGCGCGGCCGACACGGCAGCACTGGCAGATATGGAAGACGAAGAGTATCAGCGTTTTGTGTGCATCGAACCGGCGCAGCTGACGCCGGTGCAGCTCGAACCCGGCGCGGCCTGGGAAGGCCGTTACCGGGTCAGCTGAGCGCCGTCACATAGACTCTTTGATCATCCGCCCATTGCTCGGCTGGACAGGCCGCGCATTGTACGGATAGAGGCGCGAGAACAGCGCCATCTGCTGCGGCGAGGCCGTCATTGGCTGCTTCATCACGATCCACAGCACGTTCTCGGTACACGGCGGCTCGCTGAGCGAGCCCATGTACGTGAAGTAGTCGCGCCGCGCCGGCAGGATCTCGTTCACATTCAGCACGATCGACGGCGTCACGGTCGTCAGCTTTTCCAGCGGCAGATTGTTCCACACGGTCTGGATCATCGGATTGGCATCGCCACGCTCGAGCTGCACCGCCAGCACGGCGATCTTGTTGTCGTAGCTCTTGTGCACCATGTGCACCACCATCTCGGTGCCGCGGCCATTGACGCGTTCTTCGCCCGGACGGTGAAAGTGAAACTGCTGCAGCTCGTAGGTGGTGCCGCCCACGGTCAGAAAGTTCCCGCCCGCGACATTGACTTGCACCGTGTGGCCGTTGTCGATCTCGTTGAACGAGCTCGGCTGATAGTCGAAGGTGATCTGCTCGAGGTTGACCTTGATGCCATCGCGCAGGTCGATCGGCGACTGGCGATTGCCTGCATTGCAGGCCGCCCATGCGGTATTGATCTTGGACCAGTTCTCGGGCCCGAATTCACCGTCATAACTCCAGTGCGTGCCGTTCTTCGGTTTGGCAGCTTCGACGGCCACGGCCGCCACCATGGCGGCTTCCCGCTTGCGGCGCGCGTCAGCAGCTTTGCGGGCACGCGCGGCGTCTTCGGCGCGCAGGGCCTGCTTGGCGCGCAGCTCGGCGAGCTTTTCGGCGATGCGCACCGACAGGTCGACCTCGGTATCCTCTTCGGATTTCGCGGGCGTAGCAGCGGCAGCAGCAGGCGCAGCAGTGGCCGGCTTGAGGTTCGGCCGGATCGACGCGATCGCAGGCTTGGCCGGCTCGGCCACAGGCTTGGCGGTCTTCGGTGTCGGTTCGTTCGCCTGTGCCAGGGCGGTGACCAGGCCCAGGGTACATAGTGCGATCAGGTTACGCATGTGATTTTCGGATAGTTTGATTCTCTCCATCCTTTATCGGACCCGGCGCCTGTAACTTGAGTGCGCTCCGGCAACAAGGGACATTTAAAGTCCCGATTGGCCGGTTTGCTGGCCCGGGCAACAACACTTCGTACCTTCCTTGCATCACACGCTTTGCCCTCGATTACAATTGTTTGATAAACATGACAGCGGCGCCGCCGCGACAGGGAGAGCAGATGCAGGCAGCGTCATCAAAAAAGAACACGATCCACGCAACCGTCGGCGCGGCGCTCTGCGCGCTGCTGACCATGTCCAGCGCGCACGCCGCGCCGGCCAGGGCCGAGCAGGAATTGCCGCCCAGGCTGACGGTGGCCGATGTCGTCAAGGCATCCAAGGCAGCCGAATGGCGCGCGCTCGATCCCGAGAACACGATGTACATCGAGCTGCCAGCGGGCCGCGTGGTGATCGAACTGGCGCCGCGCTTCGCGCCGAACACAGTGGCCAATATCCGCGCGCTGGTGCGCGAGCGCTACTTCGACGGCTTGTGGGTGATGCGCGCGCAGGACGGCTTCGTCGTGCAATGGGGCGACCCGGACGAAGAAAAACCGCGCCCGTTCAAGGCCCCCAAGACCGTGGCCGCCGAATTCACCGTGCCGTACACCAAGAACGACGCCTTCACGCGCCTGAAGGAACGCGACGTCTATGCGCCGCAGGTGGGCCACGTCGACGGCTTTCCCGTCGCGCGCAATCCGGCGACCCGGCAGACCTGGCTGCCGCACTGCTACGCGATGATTGGCGTAGCGCGCGACAACGGCGCCGACACGGGCAATGGCTCGCAGCTCTACACGGTGATCGGCCACGCGCCGCGCCACCTGGACCGCAACATCACGGTCGTGGGCCGCATCGTGGCCGGCATGCCGCTGCTCACCGTCATGCCGCGCGGGACTGGCGCCTCGGGCTTCTACGAGAAGGCCGAACAGCGCACGCCGATTGCCAGTGTGCGCATGGCGGCCGACGTGCCGCCCGCCGAACGCAGCAAGCTCGAAGTCATGCGCTCGGACAGCGCCGCGTTCCAGGCCGTGATCGACGCCCAGCGCAATCGCGGTGGACCGTGGAGCAAGGTCGCGGCCGGCGCGATCGACCTGTGCAACGTGCCGATTCCCGTGCGCGAGCAGCCCTGAAGCGACAGGGGCGGCGGCGCAATTTGCAGCCGGGGACGATCCGGCGCTTTTTGGGCGGGCTATAATCTGCGGATGAACGCCCCTGCCCCGACCATCCGCCCCATCCAGCAGCTTCCCGACCAGCTCATCTCGCAGATCGCCGCCGGCGAAGTGGTCGAGCGGCCCTCGGCCGTCGTCAAGGAGTTGCTGGAAAACGCGCTCGATGCCGGTTCGACGACGATCACCATCCGCCTGGAAGAAGGCGGCGTCAAGCGCATCGCCATCACCGACAATGGCCGCGGCATCGCGCCCGATCAGCTGCCCCTCGCGCTGTCGCGCCACGCAACGTCGAAAATCGCCTCGCTGAGCGACCTGGAAAACGTCGGCACGCTGGGCTTTCGCGGCGAAGCGCTGGCCTCCATTGCGTCAGTCGCCTCGGTGCGCGTGACCTCGCGCACGGCCGACGCCGCGCATGCGTTCGAGATCGTCGGCTCGCACGAAGGTGTGGTGGCGCCATCCTCGGGCGCCTGTGGCACCACGATCGACGTGCAGGACCTGTATTTCAATACGCCGGCGCGGCGCAAATTCCTCAAGTCCGAACAGACCGAATACGCGCATTGCGCCGAGGTCGTGCGCCGCATCGCGCTGTCGCGCCCCGACGTCGCCTTCAGCCTGTCGCACAACGGCCGCACGATCGACCACTGGAACGTCAGCGAAGCAGCCAAGCGCAGCGCCCACATCCTGGGCAACGATTTTGCCGAAGCACGCCTGGCGCTCGACGAAGCGGCCGGCCCGCTGCACCTGCACGGTTACGTCGGCCTGCCGACTGCCTCCAAGGCGCGCGCCGACGGCCAGTTCTTCTACGTGAACGGGCGCTTCGTGCGCGACAAGGTGCTGGTACACGCGGTCAAGGCAGCCTACCAGGACGTCTTGCACGGCGACCGTTTCCCGGCCTATGTGCTATCGCTCGACCTCGACCCGGCGCTGGTCGACGTCAACGTGCACCCGTCGAAAACCGAGGTGCGCTTTCGCGACAGCCGCGCGGTGCACCAGTTCGTGTTCCACGCGGTGCAGCGCACGCTCGCGCAGACGTCGGCCACCGCGCACGGCAGCGTGCCGGGGCCGATGACGGCAGCCGAGGTGCGCCCGAGCGGTACGCCGCTCTGGCAGTTGTCGCAATCGCCATCGCAGCCGCAACAGCGCCCGCACGAGCAGACCTCGTTCGGTGCGCAACTGACACAGACCTTCTCGCCATCGCCGTACGCAGCGGGCAGCCGCTGGGACGATGCGGCCACGGGTGGCGGTGTGCCCCAACGCCTTGAAGCCTACGGCGCGCTGTTTGCCTCCGATGCGACCAGCACCGCATCGAGCCCGGCGCCGATGCCGGTGCCCATGACGGCCGCCGACAAGCCGCTGTCGAACGACGACTTCCCGCTTGGCTTCGCGCTGGCCCAGCTGCACGGCATCTACATCCTGGCGCAGAACACGCGCGGCCTGGTGCTGGTCGACATGCACGCGGCGCACGAGCGCATCCTGTACGAGCAGATCAAGAACGCGCTGGACGCCCAGGCGCAGGGCCAGGAAATGCAGGTGCAGGCGCTCCTGATCCCGGTGACGTTCTACGCCGACGCGATGGAGGTCGCCACCGTGCACGAGCACGCGGACACGCTGGCAACGCTGGGCTTTGACATCGCGGCCCTGTCGCCCACGACGCTGGCGGTGCGCAGCGTGCCCACGCTGCTCAAGAACGCCGATGCGCAGACGCTGGCGCGCGACGTGCTGCGCGACGTGCGCGAGTTCGGCGGCTCGCGCGTGCTGATCGAACGGCGCAACGAGCTGCTGGGCACCCTCGCCTGCCATACGGCGGTGCGCGCCAACCGCATCCTGAGCCAGCCTGAAATGAATGCGCTGCTGCGCCAGATGGAAAGCACCGAACGCGCCGACCAGTGCAACCACGGCCGCCCGACCTGGGTGCAGCTCGAGATTTCTGCGCTCGACAAACTGTTCCTGCGCGGTCAGTGATGGTGAACATGAACCAACCGCTGGCCGTGGCCATCATGGGCCCGACCGCCTCCGGCAAGACCGCCGCCGCCCTGCGCATCGCCCAAACGCGCCCCGTCGAAATCATCTCGGTCGACTCGGCTCTGGTCTATCGCGAGATGGACATCGGCACTGCCAAGCCGACGCCGGCCGAACTGGCCGCCGTGCCGCATCACCTGATCGACATCCTCGATCCGCTCGATGCGTATTCGGTCATGCAGTTCCGCAACGATGCGATCCGGCTGGTGGCCGAGATCACGGCGCGCGGCGCGCTGCCCCTGCTCGTGGGCGGCACGATGATGTATTTCAAGGGCCTGGTCGAGGGACTGGACGACTTGCCGACCGCCGACGTGGCGCTGCGCGCCGCGCTCGACGCCGAAGCGGCGCGCATCGGCTGGCCCGGCATGCACGACAAGCTGCGCGCGCTCGACCCCGTCACCGCCGACCGGCTCGCACCGAACGACGCCCAGCGCATCAACCGCGCGCTGGAAATCATCGAACTGACCGGCAAGCCGATGTCGGCGCTGCTGGCCCTGCGCACGAAGCCCGTGCTGCCGTTCAGGCTCGTCTCGTTTGGCCTGGAGACCGATGACCGCGCGGTACTGCACAAACGCATCGCGCAGCGCTTTGACGCGATGCTGGGCACGCGCGACGACAGTGGGCTGGTGGCGGAGGTGGCGCGGCTGCGGGCGCGCGGTGACCTGTCGCCGCTGCTGCCATCGATCCGCTGCGTGGGGTACCGCCAGGCCTGGGATTATCTCGACGGACGCATCGACCGCGCCACGCTGCGCGAGACGGGCATCATTGCCACGCGCCAGCTGGCCAAGCGCCAGATCACGTGGCTGCGCGCGATGCCCGACCGGATCGTCATCGATTGCCTGGGGCCGGATCCGGCCGGCGCGATGCTGGCGCACCTTGCGCTGTTGGAAAAATGACATGCGCGCTGACTATTTGTGACCCGCACGCGCCCGCGATCTTGACAGGCAGCCACTCACGCCGGATAATACTTGCCGTTGCGGTGATATAGCTCAGTTGGTTAGAGCACAGCACTCATAATGCTGGGGTCGGTGGTTCAAGTCCACCTATCACCACCAAAGATTTCAGGCGATGGCCTGGCTCCAACGAGTCAGGCCATTTTGCTTTTGCCCGTTCCGGTGATATAGCTCAGTTGGTTAGAGCACAGCACTCATAATGCTGGGGTCGGTGGTTCAAGTCCACCTATCACCACCAAAGATTTCATGCGGATGGCCTGGCTCTTACGAGTCAGGCCATTTTGCTTTTGCCCGTTCCAGTGAGACAGCTTCGCTGGTTAGAGCACAGCGCTCATGACGCGGGAGTCGGTGGCTCAAGTCCATCTGTTCAAATTGCCCAAGCCGCTCTGCCTGCAATAGCGCCGGCTTCCGGTGCCTGCAAACGTCCCGCGCCTTTGGCCCAGCCATCTGATTATCCGGCCACGGCGCAGTGACCTCGGATGTCGTACCGGCGATAACACTGAACACTCGGTGCCGCTACCGCTGTTGTGCCTGACCAGTGCACTTGCCGGACACATCGGCAATCAACGACGTTTCGGCCACGGCAGCAGTACTGTATTGGAACGATTGCGCATCGTTCACGGCATTCTGCTGCAATCCCGCGACGTCGCGGCGCACCAGGGCAACCCGCATCTGTCAGCAAAGTTTATTTCTCGCATGCCCCCCCTTCCTGATGATCCATACACGCTGAATTGACGTATAGTTCTCTTGAGAAATATCTGTTTGAAAGCGGGCCAGCATCTTGAAAGGTGGTCGTCATGCAATTCGAAGAGTTTGATTTTTCCAGTACGCAGTCTGCGCGCGTCCTTCCCAATACGTCGGAGGAAGCGTCGCCACCGCAACGATTCCAGTACCTCGTCGACAATACGCCGGCGATCATCTACTGCACCGTTCCCAGCGGCGACTTCAAGATGACGTTCGTCAGCAACAACGCCGTCCATGTGCTCGGCTACCGCCCCGAGCAGATGCTGGCCGATCCGAATTTCTGGTTCGACCACATCCATCCCGACGACGCCCCGCATATTTTTTCCAGCCTGGCGCTCATCTTCACCCAGGGCCAGCGCAGCTATGATTACCGGTTCCGCGCCCACGATGGCAGCTACCTGTGGATGCACGATACGCTGCGCCTGATTCGCGACGAAAATGGGATGCCGCTCGAAGTGATCGGATCGCTGACCGACATCACGCTGCGCAAGCAGATGGAAGAAGACCTGAAGATCAAGGGGCTCGAACAGCAGGCCTTGATCGCCGAGTTACGCAATGCTCACGAGCAGCTTCTGCAATCGGAAAAGATGGCGTCGATCGGCCAGCTGGCGGCAGGCATTGCGCACGAAATCAATAACCCGGTCGGCTTCGTCAATTCCAATATGGGGTCCCTGAAAACTTACGTCGAGACGCTGCTCGACGTGATCGACCGCTACGAACTGGCGGCGGCGGCGCATCCGCAGCTTGCCGCGCAGATGGCCGAGGTGCGCAATCAAGCGGACCTGGCGTTTTTAAAAGGCGATGTGGTCGACCTGGTGGGTGAATCCATGGACGGACTCAAGCGGGTCAAGGACATTGTGCAGGCGCTCAAGGATTTTTCGCACGTCGGCGAAGCGGTCTGGCAAGTAGCCGACCTTCATCAGGGCCTCGACAGCACCCTCAACATCGTCGCCAACGAAATCAAGTACAGGGCGCGGGTGGAAAAACATTATGGGGACATACCGCCCATCACGTGTCTGTCGTCCCAGCTCAACCAGGTGTTCATGAACCTGCTGGTCAACGCAGCGCAGGCGCTCACGGGCGATGGCGTCATCACGATCCGCACGGGCGGGTCCGGCGGCTGGGTCTGGGTCGAGGTGGGCGACAATGGCAGCGGGATCCCGCCGGACATCATGAAGCGGATTTTCGAACCTTTTTTCACAACCAAACCGGTCGGCAGCGGCACTGGCCTGGGGTTGTCACTGTCGTATGGCATCGTCAGCCGGCATGGCGGCCGCATCGACGTTGCGTCCGAGCCAGGCGTCGGCACCCGCTTCACCGTGCACCTGCCGGTCACCCCGCCCCAGCAGAGCGCTACAGCAGGATAGCGCCGTCGGCGTTGCGCCGCACGTGCAACATGCCGGGTTCCTCCGCCTCCAGCCGCGCAGCCTCGAGCTCTTGGGCACTTGGTGCGGCGGCTTTTGCTGCCACCAGGCGGGCGCGCAGCGCCAGCGCCAGGCGCACGTTTTCTTCGAGCTCGACCGGGTTCCATGGCTTGAGCATGAATCGGAACGCCTGCGCCTGATTGATTGTGTGCAGCATGGTGTCGAATTCCGCCGACGCCGACAACATGATGCGCACGGTATCCGGCGCCACCTCCTTGAGCGCCTCGAGCAACTCCGCACCGTTCAACTGTGGCATCCGGTAGTCCGATATCACCAGGTCAACGTCGCATGTGCAGATATGTTCCAGCGCCGTCATCGGATTGGTGAAGGCGTCGATGTGCAGCTGTTCGTGCTGGAACAGCAGCCGCAACGCGCGCTGCAAGGCATGCAGCACATGTGGATCATCGTCGACCAGTAAAATCCTGCTCATGCTGCCCCCGTTGGATTGCGCACCCATATCGCGAGGCGGCAGTGCGCTTTTTGCTCGAAGTCGCGCACGTGCGCGATGATGCGCGC
The DNA here is from genome assembly GCF_059685955.1 of Telluria sp. LT2P80. NCBI lineage: Bacteria > Pseudomonadati > Pseudomonadota > Betaproteobacteria > Burkholderiales > Oxalobacteraceae > Telluria > Telluria sp. LT2P80. Next base: position 1,322,527 of record NZ_JCASIO010000001.1, read on the forward strand.
GTCGAGCACGTGGTCGGCCGACAACAGCATCAGGCCGTCGCGGCTGACCATGTCACGCGCCAGCACCATGCCGGGCATCAGCTCGGTCGACAGCATCTCCACCCCGGCACCGATTCCCATCTCGCTGTTGTTGACAACCTGCCGGAACGCGGCCACCACTTGCGGATCGTAGCGCTTGCCGGCCGCATCGAGGATCAACGTGACTGCCTCGTCGGCGCGCAGATGGCGCTGCACCATGGCCCCCTGCTGCAGGTTGTAGTAGTCGACTGCGACGGCGAGGATGCGCGCCCCGATTGGAATGGCGAGCCCGGTCAGGCCATCCGGAAAGCCATTGCCGTCGAAACGCTCCAGCTGGCTGCGCAAGATGGCGGCGCTGCCGCGCAAGTCTTCCAGCGGCATCAAGAGTTCTTCGGCGCGCACCGGATGCCTGCGAAACAGGCCCAGCGTCTCGCCCTGCAATGCCGTGAACGGCGTTTGCAACATGGCGTCGCTCAGGCCGATCTTGCCGATGTCGTGCAGCAGTGCGGCAATTGCCAGATCCTGGCTGTCGCGCGTGTCGAGGCCCAGCACGGCGCCCATCTTGCGCGCCAGCTCGGCAATTTGGCGCGTATGGCCCGGCAGGTTGTGGGCCCGCTGCTCGATCATGTTCGAAAAAATCTTGATGGTGACGACAAAATTGTGGCGCAGCTTGGCGTTGGCGGCGATGGTCGCGGTGTGCTCCAGCTTCAACAGCCGGGTGCGCTCTTCGACTTTCGCCTCGAGGCTCTGGTTGAGCGCGCGCAATTGGGCGTTTTGCTGCGCCGTCAGTGCTTCAAGTCGCACTTTTTCCTGCTCCAGCTGGCGCCGCTCGAGTACATCGCGCAGCACCATCAACAGGTCGCCGTCGACCCACGGCTTGGTGATGTAGCGACAGATTTCGCCGGCGTTGACGGCATCCTGGATGGACTGAACTTCCGAGTAACCGGTCAACAGCAGTCGCATGGTGGCGGGCCAGGCGGCCCGTGCGGCGGCAAGAAACTGCGCGCCGTTCATCTGCGGCATGCGCATGTCGGAAATGATCACGTCGACGGCTTCCTGCTGCAACACTGCCAGCCCGGCGGCGCCGCTGTCAGCAACCAGTACCTGGTAGCCGTTGGCGCGCAACAGCCGCCGCAGCGACGACAGGATGTTGGGCTCATCGTCGACGCACAGCACTTTGGGCTGGGACGCCGATGACGGGGAAGACGTCAGGACGTTCATGGCGTCAACACCTGGCACAGCTCCCCAAACAGGGTCACCATCTCGCCGCGCACACGGTCCCAGTCATCGTCTGGCACCGGGATCATGAACGGCAGCACGCAGGACAGCGGCGCCACCGATCCGCCGGGTGCATCGACAACATGGGCGAGCGCATTCGCCAGACCAATGAGCACCGTCAGCGCAGGCTGCGCAGCGTCGCCTGCACACTGGTGGTGACCGGCGACCGCTTCGCCGATCAGGGCGGGGAAATGCCAGTGCGCGGCCAGTGCACTGCCGATGCGTGCATGGTCGATGCCGAGGATGGCATTTTCCGCAAACAGCAGGCTGCAATCGTTGTCGCGGGCAAACCGCGCCACTTGCAGGTATTGCTCCTGGCACTGCGTGGCGATGACCAGCCTGCCGATATCGTGCAGCATGCCTGCGATGAACGCGTGCTCCGGATTGAGCTGCAGATACGGCGCCAGCACGCGCGCGCACACTGCTGTCGCTGTGGCATGGCGCCAGAAGCCCACCAGGTCGAAAGCAGCATCGCGGTGCGGCGCGAAATTGCCGATGATCGAGCACGCCGTCACCAGGGTGCGGATGCTGGCAAAGCCAATGATGGACACTGCCTGCTGCACCGTCACCACTTTGCTCGACACGCCGTAGAACGATGAATTGGCAAGCCGCAAAATGCGCGCCGCCAGGGCGGCATCGAGCGTAATGCGCTCGGCCAGCGTATGGATATCGATGTCCTCCTGCTGCATCGCCGCCTGCAACTCCATCACCAGTTGCGGCAGCGACGGCAGTGCGCGCACGCGGTCGATATAGTCGCCCTCCAGCGCGGCGGCACAGCCAGGCGGGGTCGGGCCGGACGGTCCGGCATACGGTTCGGTTCGGATCAGGTCAGCGCTATTCATGTGTCTGCCTCGGGACGAAGGTAAGCAGCGTGCCGCGCGACGCCGGGCGTTCACCCATCGGATAGCGGATGATGTCGTAAGGGTTGTTGTGAATGTCCCGTGCCTCGCTGGCTGGCCTGGCCAGGTGCACATCTCCTGCGTCGCCCAGCACAGCGACCCGCGCACCGAACAGGCGCCGGGCGCACGCGTTGGCAAAGGCAATCATGCCGCTGTCATCCACGCCGACCAGTGCCAGCGGCAAGTGCTCCATCAGATCGCGCGCCACCTCGAGGGCTGTTTCTTCAAGACGGATTTGCTCCTGCTTCTCGAGCAACAACTGCTCCAGCTTGCGATTGGCGCTGCATATTTCCAGATGCAGGCGCTGGTTATCGTCGGCAATTTCCTTGATTCTGAAGCCCTCGGCGATATGCCCGCGCAATTGCGTATCGTTCCAGGGTTTGGTGAGAAACTTGAAGATCGCCCCTTCATTGACCGCATCGGTCACGGACTGCAGCTCTGTGTAGCCAGAAAGCATGATGCGAATCGAGTCGGGACAGAGCGCACGCGCCCGGCGCAAAAAATCCACACCCAGCATGCCAGGCATGCGCTGGTCGGAAACGATGACATCGACACAGTGCTTCGACAACACCTCGAGCCCGGCGGCCCCGCTGTCGGCGCAAAACACCTCGTAGCCATCGCGCCTGAGCAAGCGGTTCAGCGCCGCCAGGATATTCGGTTCGTCGTCGACCAGCAACAGGCGCCGGTGCGGAGCAGGCGAGCGCAACGCTTGGGGTGGAAGGATGACAGGCGTGATCATCGGCGTGCTCATCGGGATGCACCGGTGGCGGACACGGGGGACGGCGCGGGTGCGCGAGATTGACCGCAGCCACTGGCCAAAGCCAGCGTGAAGGCTGGTCTGGTCGCAGTGTTGTACCTAGCTGGCATGGCCTGTCCGCCTGACAAAAAACGCTTGGGTGAATTCCGGGGTTGCCGTTGTCGCGACTTAATTATGCGCTCAGTTGCATCAAAAAAACATTCTCAATAATAATTTTAATTACCTCAAGACACATTATTCCGATTGATCGCGATAGCGTCTCGCCAGCCATGCAAAGCGGGGGTCAGGTCTGACAAACGGACACAATCTCAGCCGTAGTACCCGAGCGTCGAGGCTTGCAGACAAGGCCGTGCCCATGCAACAAAAAGCCGCTACATCAAACGATGCAGCGGCTTTTTGTTGGGCCGGCACGGCTGTGGCTCGGCATCAATGCTGTTGCCCCCACCCGACACCTTGTTCTCGGTAGCCCGCGCGCGGCGCTCTGCTTCCTTCTTTCCGACGACCTTCTTCTCGTACCCTTCTTCAATCACCTCAGACCGGCGTACGCCACTCGCCATCCGGCGCATCCTCATCCAGCGCAAAATCCCCGCGCGCCAGCGCCAGCAGCACCTCGTGCGCTGCCTGCACATGCTCGGCCGGGACCAGGAGCCGCACGCCGCCCAGCGCGGGCGCGAGCAGCAGGTCAGTCTGCATCAGGTGCGCGTCGGCCAGCATCGCCGGGATGCCGGATGCTTCCAGGCAGCCCTGCGCCAGCGTGGCGTCCACGGGAATCATGTAGCGCGCCACGACATATAAATCGCGCTCGGGCACGGCTTCGATATCGGGGTGGGCGGCGAGCCAGTCGTTCAGGGAGAGCGTGTGCATCTGGGTTCCTTGGCTTAGCGCAGCAGTGCGGGAAGTTGCGACAACAGGTACAGGATCACACCAATCATCCCGCCCACGATGGTGCCGTTGATGCGGATGTATTGCAGGTCCTTGCCGATATTGAGTTCGATCTGAGCCGACATCTCGCGGTCGTCCCACTGCTTGACGGTGTCGGCGATGTGGCGCGTGAGATAGCCTGCAAACTCGGGCGCTACGCCGCGCGCGGCGGCCTCGAGGTTTTCTTGCAGCGACTGGCGCAGTTGCGGGTCGTCGCCCAGCGCCTTGCCGATCCAGGCGCCCATGCCAATGATGCGGCGGCGCATGCTCGAATCGTCGCTGGCAAGGTCGCGTTTGAGCCACGCCTTCAGCTCGGCCCACAGCGAACCGACGTAGCCGTTGAACGTGTCGTCTTCGAGCAGGTAGCGCTTGACGTCGTCGGCCTTGGCGATGAAGTCGGGGTCGGCCTTCATGCGCTCGATGAAATCGGCCACATACTCGTCGAAACGTTCACGCAGCGGGTGCGCGGGGTCGGCTGCGACCTTGTTGAGAATACCCGATGCCAGGCGCACGGCGATGTCGGCGCCCTTGCGGCCAATCAGTTCGGACGGCAGCATGCGTTCGACCAGCGCGTAGTCTTCCTTGAGCCAGTCGACGATGCCATTGGCGATGGCGCCCTGGGTCTCGGTATTGTCCAGCAGATGAGCGAGCTGACGGATACCTTCGTCAAGCAGTTGCTGGTGGCGACGGCCGCGCGTCAGGCTCTCGAGAATGGCGCCACCGGACTTCGACAAGTCGACGCTGCCCACCATCGTGTGCACCGCGCGCCGGATGACGTTCTGCACCGGTGCATCCTCGATGAAGTCGAGCATGAAGGTGGCGGCGCGCACCAGGTGCGCGCCCATCAGTTCGGTGTTGGCGGGCTTGGCCAGCCAGTCGGCCAGCAGTTGCACCGGATCGTGCCGGCGGATCAGCTTGAGGATCGACTCGGTGTCGAGGAATTTTTCGCGCACGAACAGCGCCAGGTTGTCGGCGATCTTGTCCTTGTTGCCGGGGATGATGGCGGTGTGGCGCGAGATGATCGGGATCGGGATGCGCTTGAACAGCGCCACCACCGCGAACCAGTCGGCCAGTGCGCCGACCATCGCGGCTTCGGAAAACGCGCGCAACAGGCCCGTCCACCAGGTCTGCGGCAGCAGCAGGCTGACCACGAACAGCACGGCTGCGCCGACAAAGAAGCCAAGGGCGATCAGTTTGGACTTGCGCAGTTCGTCGTGCTTTTGCATGCGGGGCGGCCCGGCTGTGGCGATGCTGCCATGCTAGCCGACTTTGCCCGCGCGTGACGCGCCGGCTGCCTTCAGCGCATCAGCCCTGCCCCACCCGCACGCGCCTTACGCCGCCACTTCTTCCTCGCACAAGGTCAGCTTCGCGCAGCGCTGTCCGTGCAGCTGTGGCAGCAGGAGTTCACTGCGTTCTTCCAGCAGTGCAAACACCTCGTCCTTCGACAGCACGTACTGCTCCAGCAGCGTGTCCTTGAGCGACTCCATCATCAGCTTGTAGTCGCGGATCGCGTCCAGCGTGTAGCTGTACAGAGCATCGGCCTTTTCTTCCACCAGCCGCACCGTGTGCTCGCCGCCGATATCCTTCTGCAACTGGCTGTAGTCGATCTTCGAGCGCGAATACATCGACAGGCGACTCACCATCAGGTTGAGCATCTTGGTGATCTTTTCGATGTCGTTCTGGCTGCCCACCGAAATACCGCGCGGACCGTAGAACATTTCTTCGGCTGCGACGCCGCCGTACAGGCCCACCACGTCGCGCTCGAGCTCTTCCAGCGTGCGCAGCGACATATCTTCGCCCGACTGCAGCACATAGCCCAGCGCACCGATCTTCGACACCGCTTCGGTGCTGATCTTGAGCAGGTGCGAGCGTTCCTTGACTTCGGCCAGCGTCAGGCCCTGGCGCAGGAACGGGTCGATCTGCATGAAGAAGTGGCCCAGCTCGTGCAGGGCGATCCGCTCGCGCTGCTTGTGCTTGTCGAGCGTCGTGGCGCGGTCGGTCAGGCCGATCGTGGCGCGCTCGTAGGCCCGGAACAGCAGGTTCGTATTGATGATCGTCTTTTCCTGGATCGACAGCATGCTGGCGCGTTCGACCACGGTTTCCAGCAGCGCCGGGCTCAGGTTCTGGGTGATCTCGGCGACCTGGTCCAGGTTCAGGTCATTCCAGTCGACGAGGCCATCCTTCTTGCGCGACAGGAAGCTGCGCAGCAGTTCGCGGCGCTCGGCCTTGTTCGGCAGGCGGAAGTTGATCTTGACCGAGAAGCGGCGCAGCATCGCTTCGTCCATCTCGGTCGAGCTGTCATCGAAGTTCGAGGCGACGATCCAGATGACGCCCGCGCCCTTGTCGCTTTTCACGCCGTCCAGCAGACCGAGCATCGTGTTGGCGGTGTCGTCTTCCCATTTCTTTTCGCTGCGCCCGCGCGGCATGAACAGGCTCTGCGCTTCGTCGAGGAAGATGATGCACTTGCCCTTGGCGCAGGCTTTGCGGTGCAAGGCGTTCAGCGCCTTGGAGCCGCCGCCGACATAGCCCGATTCGAGCGCCGAGCCGGACGCCGAAATCATCGGCAGGCCCAGGCGCTTGGCCAGGTAGCCGACGAGCTTGGTCTTGCCGGTACCAGCCGGGCCGGTGAGCATCACGTTGAACGGCTTGTCGATATTGTGCGACTGGTACTCGGCGCGGTTGCGGATCATTTCTTCCAGGTGCAGCACTTCCTGCTTGATGTCTTCCATGCCGATCAGGTCATCCATGCTGCCCTTGAGCTTGTCCGGGCTGATGACCGATGCGCTCATGCCCGTGCCCGGCATGCCGAATTTGATGAGATACAGCACCAGCAGCACGATCGCGATGTTGAACGCGTTCTGCTTGAAGAAGGCGCCGGTGCGCGCCAGCGCGCTTTCGCCTTCGTCCATGACGGCTTCGTGCGCCGCCAGGTAGTCGTCCTTGGCGATCGAATACGGAATCGCGTTCTTGAGCAGCACTTCGCGCTCGAGCGACAGGTGCGAGGTGCTCGGTACCTTGACCACGTTCAGCGCGGCCGAATCCTTGAACTTGTAGATATAACGCGGCGCTTCGGACAGCGGTTTGGCAATCAACAGGTATTCCAGCCGGGCTTTCTGGCTGGCTAATGCGGTAATCTCGGCGATGTTCTGCGAATGGACCACCGGGCGCGCATCCTGCGGCACATTGGATTTGAAGATCGCCAGCGTCACCAGCATGCCCATCAGGATGACGGCGAGGATGCGGACGTAGACGTTCTTGAATGCAATCTGAAGACGGGAAAAATTGGGCATAAGGTGTACTCGTCGAAAATGCGTGAAGCAAAGAGAGACTGGGGTGCCATACCATCGGTAACGGTGGCCGGCGTCGGCAATGGGCCGACGAATTCGAGGTGTTGCAGCTTGCTTTTTGATGCTTGGCGGCAAGGGAGTAAGAAGACTATACCTTCAAAAAAAACCGCCGGGAATACCAAAAAGTCAAAAACGCACGCGATTTAAGGCGAATGAAAGTCTTGATAAGAGAATTGATTATCCGACTGACAGCATTCGTGATGAGTGTGTCAAATAAATCGGAAATACTTGCGAGAACGGCATGATGAAATGCCTGGAGAATGAATACTTATATTGCTGAGCGCTGCATATTTACCACAGTCAACTTTTTCAGACTGCATGCAATCTGGCGTTATCGGTATCGAAAGTGATGGCTATTTCTGCAACTGCTTCATGAAAGGCATGCAGACTGGCGTCGACTGGAAAAACCAGCCGGGGAGAATCGGTCAATAAGATGTATTCCACCAAAGTCGGCAAATACTTATTCAGACAGGCGTCGGTTAATTGGTGCCAGCGCGGCACAGGCCATGCAATTTGATCATCGTATTCCAGTTGCGCGACGTGGCGCCATCACCCAGTCGCTTGCCGAGCGCCGCCGCGGCTGCGCTGTCGAGCAAGCCTTGCGGACACCAGACGTAGACAGCGTGACGTCCGAGCGCCATGCTCTCGGGCGCCCAATCCTGGCCGCACAGGTCGGCCGCGAGCGCGCGTTGCGGCTCGCCTGCCAGCAGGAAGACGAACAGGCGCGCGTGGTCGGTGGCCACGTGCAGCAAGGGGTTGTCGTCAACGATCTCGGCCACTTCATGGCATGCAAACACGAACACCCGCGCACTGACACCCAACTGCAGGGCCATGGCCGCTTCGATCTCTTGCGCCGCATCGTCCGGCGGGACAACGGCGTCGAACACGATATTGCCGCTATTGAGCAGACTGCGCACGCCCGTATGGCCGAGGTCTTCGACCAGTTTGCGCAGGTCGGCCATCGCAATGCGTTTGGCGCGGCCGACGTTCACACCGCGCAGCAGGGCAATGTAGCGCAACCGCCGCGCCGTGTCGGCCCCCATGCTATTGCAACCCTTCCTGGCGCAACGCTTCCTGCACTGCAGGCAGCGTCTTGATGCGCGCATGATAGGCCTGCAACGCCGGCCAGTTATCCAGCGAGAAGCTGGTGAACCCCACCCAGTTCAGGACTGTGAACAGGTAGGCATCGGCCACGGTGAAACTGTTCCCGATCAGGTACCCATCGTCGCCGATCTGGCCCGCCACATACGTCAGTGGCGCCGCCAGCGCTGCCCAGGCCGATTCCTTGGCATCGCTCGACGCGCCCGGTGCGAAGATGGGCGAAAAGCGCTTGTGCAGCTCGGTGGATGTCCACGCCAGCCATTCCATCACTTCGTAGCGCTCGAAGGTGCCGGTGGCAGGCGCCAGCGCGCTTGCCGGCACCTGGTCGGCCACGTATTGCAGGATCACCTGGCTCTCGGTGAGCAGGTGGCCATCTTCCAGCGCCAGCGCCGGCACATAGCCCTTGGGATTGATGGCCCGGAAATCGTCGCCGTCTGCGGTCAGCTTGGTGCGCAGGTTGACGCGCTCGCTGTCGAACGGCAGGCCGGAGGCGATCAGGGCGATACGGGGCGCGAGCGAGCAGGCGCCGGGACTGAAATAGAGTTTCACGGGGTTCCTGAAAATAATGATGGATGGCAAAAGCCTACAGTATTTCGGCACCGCCCTCCAGCCACAAGTCGTGCGGCATGAATGCGACATCTTGCGTCGCCGTCGTGATCGGCCTGCACACCGGTGATACCATCTCCTGAGTATTGAATGGAGGAAACTATGAGCGACGATCACGAGCTGGTCCCGGTGGCCAGCGCCTTGCCGGGCATGGTGCTGTCGGATGAGCTGCTCGACAGCCACGGCCTGGTATTGCTGGCCAAAGGCACGGTCTTGAGCGAGGCGATCATCGCGTCGTTCGCGCGCCATCAGATCGACATGGTGCCGGTGACGCGCGTCGAAGCGCACCGCGCGCCGGATGCAGCAGCAGTGCAAGCGCGGCTCGACATCCTGTTCCGCCGCCACGACCGCGACGACGACAATGACTGGGCCGGCAACCTGCTGCGCCGCTACGTCGAGGATTACCGGCTCGAGCGGCAGGTGGCGCCATGACCCTCGATGAATTGACGGCCGGCCTGGACGACCTGCCCTCGCTGCCTGCCGTCGTGATGGAGCTGCTGGGCAGCATCGACCAGGAAGATGCCGATCTGGCCTTGCTGGCAAAAAAGGTCGCCCTGGATCAGGCGCTGACTGCCAAGACACTGCGCCTGGCCAATTCGTCGGCCTTCGGCCTGCAGGTCAAGGTCACGACGATCCAGCAGGCACTGACGTTCCTCGGCGTGCAAGCCACGCGCAACCTGATCATGGCGGCATCGATCACCGGCTGCTTTCCCAGCGGCCGCTGTCCGGCCTTCAACGACAAGGCCTTCTGGCGCTTGTCGATCGCCACGGCTGCCTGCGCGCGGGTGCTGGCGCGGCACATGCATTTCAATCCGGACGTGGCGTTCACGGCCGGCCTGTTGCACGGCATCGGTCGCCTGGTGCTGGTGACGCGTTATCCCGAGCAATACGACGCCGTCCTGCGCGAACGCGAACGCGTCGATGGCGATCTGCTCGAGACGGAGCGGGCCATGCTGGGTGTTGACCACGTGCTGGCAGGCCGCGCGCTGGCCGAGCACTGGCAATTTTCGGATACGCTGCGCCAGGCCATCGCGTTCCATGGTCAACCGGAGATGCCGGGTGCTGGTTTCCTGGCCACCATCGTGCATGTGGCAAGCGCGGTGGCGCATGCGCTCGATCTGGCAGGCTATGCGCACGAAGTGGTGCCGACCGTGTCGAGTGTCGCCTGGACGGCGCTGGGATTATCCGAGGAAGCGTGGTTGCAGGTGTTCCGCGAGACGGAGCTGCAATTTGAAGAGATGACCGCCATCCTGTTGGCGTAGGCCGCAGGACGGAATCAGGTAGTACGGAGAAAACTGCGGTGCGGCGCCACTCAGGCGGCGCCGCGGCACGCCAACAACGAAGGCATGACAGAAACGTCTGCCATGCCCACGATTTCAGTGCGCATAATTACCGGTTTTTGGCGTCACGTCGCCCGACTGGTTTGCCTGACCCTGTGCTGGCTGACCTGCCTGCTGGGCTGCTGCGGCAGCGGCTGCTGCTGCTTTTTCTTCTGGCTTTGGACGGCCTTGTGCATCCGACAGACGGTACTTGGTGCGGCGATCGCCCATCAGGTCACGCAGGTCACGGATGCTCATGCCCGTCACTTCGTGCATGCGGATCAGCAGCGACGCGCCAACTGGCAGGCGGTGGTGACGAATCTTGCTGATCACGGGTGGCGCCACCTCGAGCATGCGCGACAGCGCAGCGTCGTTCTTCAGCTGCATCTTGCCCAGCAGGATGTCGAGCAGATGGTTCGGGTTGTAACTCTCTTGCGACGACAGAGCGTGATGTTGTTGTGCCATGATATTACCTCACGAGTTGGTTAAAATAGTTCCCTTGTGAACCTTAGTAGAAGACAACATGTCTTCGACTTAAGTTCCCGGAACGTGTTCAGGAATTAAACAGGGCGAATCTGAGTAGTTCCTTAAGAATTCCGGTCTTGCGGTGCACTACGTCGTTTCTGCAAGCGCACTTGTCTTTCAAACAAATTATGGCGGCGCGCGCCGGATCGAGGCCGACCCTGCGCACGTGACTCCTTGTCAGAAATCAAGCTAACGTATGGAAAGCTTGTCACGTTTGCATTTCAGCACATGGGGCCACATTGTGGCGCACGCAAGAGATTTCCCTGATAAATTTTTCCAATCAGAATGATCACGGAACTCTTTGATTTACATAGAGAAATAGTTGATGCACGCGGTGCCATCTTGCCGAGAAAATAAAGTATGTTCGCTAGCGGACATTTAACATTGTAAATAAAACGATAATTACTTTAAGTAAAGGAACTTAACATTCCTTTTGGAATGATTCGTTCTTTCCTGCCCGTGTTTTTTTCGGGTCAATACCGAATTACGGTAAACTGATCCCCCAGCCTTGTCGGCACAGCAATTCGTCCCCAACTACCCTCTCCATGCAGAAAAAAGTCTTTATCAAAACCTTCGGTTGCCAGATGAACGAGTACGACTCGGACAAGATGGTCGATGTCCTTGGCGCCTCGGACGGGTTGGTACGCACCGACAAGCCGGAAGACGCGGACGTCATCCTGCTCAACACGTGCTCGATCCGTGAAAAAGCACAAGAGAAAGTGTTCTCCGATCTTGGCCGCCTGCGTGAACTCAAGCGCAACAAGCCGGACCTCGTCATTGGCGTGGGCGGCTGTGTCGCTTCGCAAGAAGGCCAGGCCATCATCAAGCGCGCGCCGTTCGTCGATGTCGTGTTCGGCCCGCAAACGCTGCACCGCCTGCCCAAGCTGATCAGCGACCGGCGCGCATCGGGCGTGGCCCAGGTCGATATCGCCTTCCCTGAAATCGAAAAGTTCGACCACCTGCCGCCGGCCAAGGTTGACGGCCCGGTGGCGTATGTGTCGATCATGGAAGGTTGCAGCAAGTACTGCAGCTACTGCGTCGTGCCGTACACCCGCGGCGAAGAAGTCTCGCGCCGCTTCGAGGACGTGCTGACCGAGGTCGCGGGCCTGGCCGCGCAAGGTGTCAAGGAAATCATGCTGCTGGGCCAGAACGTGAATGCGTTCCGCGGCACCATGGAAAACGGCGAGATCGCCGACTTTGCGCTGCTGCTTGAATACATCGCCGAGATTCCCGGCGTCGAGCGCCTGCGCTTCGTGACCAGCCACCCGAAGGAATTCAGCCAGCGCCTGATCGAGGCCTACGCCAAGATCCCGCAACTGGTGAACCACCTGTACCTGCCAGTGCAACATGGCTCGGACCGGATCCTGTCGGCCATGAAGCGCGGCTACACGGGCCTCGAATACAAATCGATCATCCGCCGCATCCGTGCGGTGCGTCCCGACATCACGTTCTCGTCCGACTTCATCGTGGGCTTTCCCGGCGAGACCGAGGCCGACTTCGAAGCCATGATGAAACTGGTGGCCGACGTCAATTTCGACAACAGCTTCAGCTTCATCTTCAGCAAGCGTCCCGGCACGCCGGCCGCGAATCTTGAAGACGATACGCCGCACGAAGTCAAGCTGGCGCGCCTGCAGCGCCTGCAAGCCCTGATCGACGCCAACACCCGCAAGCACAGCGCCGCCATGGTCGGCACCGTGCAGCGCGTGCTGGTCGAAGGGTATGCCAAGAAAGATGTAACTCAGCTCCAGGGCCGCGCCGAGAATAACCGCGTGGTTCTTTTCCCCGTGGATGCGGCCAGTGTCCAGCACATCGGCCAGCTGGTCGATGTGCGCATCAGCGCCAGCCACGATTATTATTTGCGCGGCGAACTCGTCGCCAACCTTGATACGATTGCCATCGCCAGTTGAAAACACAGCCAACCCAGCCCTCGTACTTCATTCCTGAGCCGCTCGACAACACGCGGCTTGCCCACCTGTGCGGTCCACTCGATGAAAACCTGCGCCAGATCTCGGCCGCGCTCGACGTGACCGTATTTCGCCGTGGCGAGAAATTCATCGTCACCGGCGACAACGCCGAGCGCGCCGTCGAATTGCTCGAACGCTTCTACGCGGTCGCCAACAAGGTCGTGCCGATCGAAGAAGTGCAGCTGGCCCTGGTCGAGCAGCGCGCCGGCATCAAGCCGCGCAGCCTCGACGCACCGGGCGGCGAGCCGCGCGCCATCAAGGGCGTCAAGGCGGTCAAGGCCGTACCCGACATGGCGCAGGACGACGTTGCGCCCAATGACACCGACAGCCCGGCCCTGAGAACCCGCCGCAGCGACCTGCGCGGGCGCACGCCGCACCAGATCCAGTACCTCAACGATGTGCTGAACCACGACATCGCCTTTGGTGTGGGCCCGGCCGGTACCGGCAAGACCTACCTGGCCGTGGCCTGCGCCGTGGACGCGCTCGAACGCGACGCCGTCAAGCGCATCATCCTGACCCGTCCGGCAGTCGAGGCCGGCGAGCGCCTGGGCTTCCTGCCGGGCGACCTGGCGCAAAAGGTCGACCCGTACCTGCGTCCGCTGTACGACGCGCTGTACGACCTGCTCGGCTTCGACCGTACGCAAAAGCTGTTCGAAAAGCAGGTCATCGAGATCGCCCCGCTGGCCTACATGCGCGGACGCACGCTGAACCACGCGTTCGTCATCCTCGATGAGGCGCAGAACACGACCGTCGAGCAGATGAAGATGTTCCTGACCCGTATCGGCTTTGGCAGCAAGGCCGTGATCACGGGCGACGTGACCCAGGTCGACCTGCACAAGAACCAGCGCAGCGGCCTGGTCGACGCCATGCACGTGCTCAGGGATGTGCGCGGCATTGCCTTTTCCCAGTTCTCGAGCGTGGACGTGGTGCGCCACCCGCTGGTCGGGCGCATCATCGATGCCTACGAATCCGATAATTCGGTACAGGAACTGGCCGATCTCCCCAAACCGATCCCGGTGAAAAATGCAAGAAAAAAAACATCCGCTTGAACTCGAGGTGCAGTTCGCCGACCCGCGTCTGGAAAGCCTGCTGCCCGAGGCCACGCTGCGCACCTGGGTCGAGTCTGCCCTGCTCGGCCCGGCCGAACTGACGATCCGGTTTGTCGACGCGGCCGAAGGCCAGGCGCTGAACCTCGCGTATCGGGGCAAGGACTACGCGACCAACGTCCTCACCTTCGCCTACAACGAAGATGAAGACCTGGCCGAGGACGATCCGGTCAAGGCCGACATCGTCCTGTGCACCGACGTGCTGCAGCGCGAAGCCGACGAGCAAAAGAAAACGGTCGAGGAACACACGGCGCACCTGGTCGTGCACGGCGTACTGCACGCGCAGGGCTGGGACCACGACAACGATGACGATGCCGAAGAAATGGAACAGTTCGAGCGCGACATCATGGAAGTGCTGGGGTTCCCGGATCCGTATGCGGACTAAGTGAAGACAGCTTGAACGTCAGCCTGACATGAGCGGCGGCGCACCTGCCGCTCAGGCCGCACGCCTGCATCAAAAACAGGCAATGTGCCTTTTGGTGTATCCTACGCCCATCGCAACAACGGCTTCTCGCCAACTATGCCCGAGTATCCCAGTGACGTCCGTCCGGACGCCAAACCCCATCGGTCCCTGCTGGAAAGGTTGACCGCATTCATCTCCCCCGAGCCTGAAAACCGCGCAGAGCTGCTTGAAGTCCTGCACGACGCCCACGAACGCAACCTTCTCGATGCCGACGCCCTGTCGATGATCGAAGGCGTGTTCCAGGTGTCCGACCTGTCCGCGCGCGACATCATGGTGCCCCGTTCCCAGATGGACGTGATCGATATCACGAAGCCCATCGAAGAGTGGATGCCCTACGTGCTCGAGACCGCCCACTCCCGCTTCCCGGCCATTGAAGGCGAACGCGACAAGGTCGTGGGCATCCTGCTGGCCAAGGATTTGCTGCGCTATTACGCCGAAGAATCGTTCGACGTGCGTACCAAACTGCGCCCGGCCGTGTTCATTCCTGAATCGAAACGCCTGAACGTGTTGCTGCGCGACTTCCGCGCCAACCACAATCACATGGCGATCGTGGTCGACGAGTATTCCGGCGTGGCCGGCCTGATCACGATTGAAGACGTGCTCGAGCAGATCGTCGGCGACATCGAAGACGAATACGATTTCGACGAAGAAGAAGACAACGTGATCTCGATCCGCGAAGGCCAGCTCGGTCCGCGCTGGCGCGTCAAGGCGCTGACCGAGATCGAACAGTTCAACGACGAAGTCGGCACCAATCTGCCGGACGACGACGTCGACACCGTCGGCGGTCTGGTCGCCAGCCACCTCGGCCACATGCCCCACAAGGGCGAAGTGGTCGATCTGCACGGTGTGCGCTTCGAAGTGCTGCGCGCCGACGCGCGCCAGATCCACGTCCTGCTGGTCGAAAAACTGCCATTGGCGGACGACGAACACGACTGATGCTGCGTCGCCGTACCTCTCCAGCCGCAGCGCCGATTCCGGCGCTGCGCGCCAACAAGCCCTCGGCCCTGCTGCTGCTGGGTGCCGCACTTGCCGGCGCCTCGTCCCTGCTGTCATTCCAGCCGGTGGGCTGGTGGCCACTGCAATTCCTGTCCCTCGCCTGGCTGTTCTACCAGGTCGGCATGAGTCCGTCCGTCAAGCGCGCCACGCTGATCGGCTGGGCGTTCGGCTTTGGCTGGACGCTGGCCGGCGTGCACTGGCTGTATGTCTTCATGACCGATTTCGCCCACTTGCCGGCCGTGCTGGCGATAGTGGGCTTGACGCTGCTGTGCCTGTACATGGGCCTGTGGGGCGCATTCACGGCGGGCGTGGCGACCTGGCTGCGCCGCCGCTGGTCGTTGCCGGTGGCCGCCTTCCTGCTGCTGGTGCTGCCCGTGACCTGGGGCGTGTCGGAATGGCTGCGCGGCTGGGTGTTTACCGGTTTTCCGTGGGCCTCGTCGGGCTACGCACATGATCTCGCGCCACTGGCCGGTTATGCGCCGCTGATCGGCGTGTACGGCATGGGCATCGTCGTGGGCGTCATTGCCGGTTGTTTCGCGATGCTAACCCAGCGCGCGCGCTGGCCGGCAATGGGTTTGATGGCTGCCCTGCTGCTGGGCGGCGCAGGTCTGCGCACGGTCGAATGGACGCAGGATGTCGGCCAGCCGATCAGCGTGCGCCTGCTGCAAGGCAATATCGCGCAAGACCGCAAGTTCGACGCCGAATTCCTGAACAGTATCCTCACGCGTTATCAGGGCCTGATCACGGCCGCACCGGCCGACCTGATCGCCACGCCCGAAACGGCGATCCCGACCTTCCCGCAACACCTGCCCGACGGTTACCTGGCCGGTCTGCAGCGTTACGCCACCACCAGCGGCAGCACGCTGGCCATCGGCATGCCGCTGCTCGACGGTCCGGGCAAATATGGCAACAGCTTGGTCACGCTGACGCCGCAACCCCAGGCCACCGTGTACCGCTACGACAAGGCGCACCTGGTGCCGTTCGGCGAATTCATCCCACCGGGTTTCCGCTGGGTGACGGACATGCTCGACATTCCGCTGAACGACGCCACCCGTGGCGCCGCGCTGCAGGCGCCGTTCGCCGTCAAGGACCAGCTGGTGCTGCCGAATATCTGCTATGAAGACGTGTTCGGCGAAGAGAT
Organism: Telluria sp. LT2P80; assembly: GCF_059685955.1. NCBI lineage: Bacteria > Pseudomonadati > Pseudomonadota > Betaproteobacteria > Burkholderiales > Oxalobacteraceae > Telluria > Telluria sp. LT2P80. Next base: position 1,338,968 of record NZ_JCASIO010000001.1, read on the forward strand.
CGCCTACCAGCTGCGCAACGCGCCGCAACCGGCGACGCTGCTGCTGAACGTGTCGAACCTGTCGTGGTACGGCCAGTCGGTGGCGATCCCGCAGCACCTGCAGATTTCGCGCATGCGCACGCTGGAAACGGGCCGCCCGATGCTGCGCGCGACCAACGACGGTGCCACCGCCATCATCGACCGCCGCGGCAATCTCACGCACGCGCTGCCGTTCTACACGGACGGCGTGCTCGCCGCCACCGTGCGCGGCGCGACCGGCATGACGCCGTTCATTCGTTTGGGGAGCGCGTCGTTCCTGCTGCTGGGGGCATTCATGCTGCTTGGCGCGTGGTTTGCCGGGCGGCGTTATCTGCGCAAGAAAGCGTAAGGTGGACGGCATCGCCGCCCACCCCGCCCAAATCCCTTCCCAGAGGGTACGAAAAATTCAGTAGAATTGGCCATTTGGCAAACATACCGCGTTCACGGCCTACGGGCCGCGTCCCACTCGACATGCTCACATTCCAGCAAATCATCCTCACCCTGCAGTCCTACTGGGACAAACAGGGTTGCGCACTGCTCCAGCCCTACGACATGGAAGTCGGCGCCGGCACCTTCCACACCGGTACCTTCCTGCGCGCGATCGGCCCGGAGCCTTGGCGCGCCGCCTATGTGCAGCCATCGCGCCGCCCGAAGGATGGCCGCTACGGCGAGAACCCGAACCGCCTGCAGCACTATTACCAGTTCCAGGTTGCGCTGAAACCGGCGCCCGAGAATATCCTCGACCTGTATCTCGGTTCGCTCGAGGCACTGGGCCTGGACCTGAAAAAGAACGACGTGCGCTTCGTCGAGGATGACTGGGAAAGCCCGACGCTGGGCGCCTGGGGCCTGGGCTGGGAAGTCTGGCTCAACGGCATGGAAGTCACGCAGTTCACCTACTTCCAGCAAGTGGGCGGGCTCGATTGCAAGCCGGTGCTGGGCGAGATCACGTACGGCATCGAGCGCCTGGCGATGTACCTGCAGGGCGTCGAGAACGTGTACGACCTGGTCTGGACCGAATGGCAGGAAGACGGCAAGACCAAGAGCCTGAGCTACGGCGACGTGTTCCACCAGAACGAGGTCGAGCAGTCGACCTATAACTTCGAACACTCCAATACCGAGATGCTGTTCCAGGCATTTGCGAACCACGAATCGGAAGCCAAGCGTCTGGTCGAACTGGCGCTCACGCTGCCGGCCTACGAGCAGATCATGAAGGCCTCGCACAGCTTCAACCTGCTGGACGCGCGCGGCGCCATTTCCGTGACCGAGCGCGCCGCCTACATCGGCCGCGTGCGCACGCTGTCGCGCCTGGTGGCGCAAGCCTATTACGACTCGCGCGAAAAGCTGGGCTTCCCGATGGTACCCAAAGCTGACGTCACCGCTGCTTGATAAGAACAGAACAGACCATGAACCAAACACTCCTCGTCGAACTGCAGACCGAAGAACTGCCGCCGAAGGCGCTCGTCAAGCTGGGCGCCGCCTTTGCCGCCAGCATCGCGAATGGCCTCAAGGCGCGCGACTTCCTCGAAGCCGACAGCGTCGTCACCACCTACGCCACGCCGCGCCGCCTGGCCGTCTCGATCACGAACGTGCGCGATACGTCACCTGACAAAGCGATCCGCGAAAAAGTGCTGCCGGTGACGGTGGCGCTGGACAAGGAAGGCAACCCAAGTGCGCCGCTGGCCAAGAAGCTGGCCGCACTGGGCTTTCCTGACCTGACGATCGACCAGCTCGAACGCGCCCCGGACGGCAAGACCGAAAGCTTCTTCTACACCTACACCGCCGCTGGCAGTGCGCTCACCGGCGCGCTGCAGGACGTCTTGCAAGACGCCGTGAACAAGCTGCCGATCCCGAAGCTCATGAGCTACCAGCGCCCGAATGGCGATACCGTGCAGTTCGTGCGCCCGGTGCACCGCCTGCTCGCGCTGCACGGCGAACAGGTGCTGCCACTGACGCTGCTCGGCTTGACCGCTGGCCGCGAGACCGCCGGCCACCGCTTCCTGTCGCATGGCGGCGCGATCACGATCGCGCATGCCGACGCGTACGCGAACACGCTGGAAACCGAGGGCAAGGTCATCACGTCGCCGCAGGCGCGCAAGGACAGCATCCGCGCCCAGCTGCTGGAGCAGGCCGGCGCCGACCAGGTCCTGATGCCCGAGTCGCTGCTCGATGAAGTTGCGGCCCTGGTCGAATGGCCGGTCGTCTATGAATGCCGCTTCGAAGAAGAATTTCTGGCCGTGCCGCAGGAATGCCTGATCCTGACGATGCAGACGAACCAGAAGTACTTCGCGCTGACGGATGCCGACGGCAAGCTGCGCTCGCGCTTTCTGATCGTGTCGAACATCGCCACCGACGACCCGACCGCGATCGTCGGCGGCAACGAGCGCGTCGTGCGCCCGCGCCTGTCGGACGCCAAGTTCTTCTTCGAGCAGGACAAGAAGAAAACGCTCGAGTCGCGCCTGCCGGCGCTCAGCAACGTCGTGTACCACAACAAACTGGGCTCGCAGGCCGAACGCAGCGAGCGCGTGACCAAGCTGGCCATGTACATCGCCACGCGCCTGGGCTTTGACGCGTCGCTCGCCGAACGCGGTGCGCGCCTGTCGAAGGCCGACCTGTTGACCGACATGGTTGGCGAGTTCCCGGAACTGCAAGGCATCATGGGCACGTACTACGCGCGCCACGATGGCGAGCACGATGAAGTGGCGCGCGCGGCGTCCGAGCACTACCAGCCGCGCTTTGCCGGCGACACCCTGCCAACCACGGATACCGGCCTGGCCGTCGCACTGGCCGACAAGCTCGAAACGCTCGTGGGCATCTGGGCCATCGGCCTGCAGCCAACCGGCGAAAAAGACCCGTTCGCGCTGCGCCGCCATGCGCTGGGCATCATGCGCATGCTGGTCGAAAAGCGCCTGCCGCTCGAACTGTCCGACATGCTGCGCGATGCCGTCACGACGTTTGCCGACCAGCCGGCGTTCAAGGACCCGAGTGCCGAGGTCACGGCCTTCATGCTCGACCGCCTGCGCGGCCTGCTGCGCGACCGGGGCTTCTCGCCGAACGAAGTCGAAGCCGTGCTGGCCCAAAACCCGGACCGCGTCGACGACGTCGTGCAGCGCCTGGAAGCCGTGCAGGCGTTTGCTGCGCTGCCCGAAGCCGCATCGCTCGCCGCCGCCAACAAGCGCATCACCAACATCCTCAAGAAGAACGAGGAAGCACTGGCGCAAGCCGGCGCGGTCGATCCGGCCCTGCTGCAAGACCAGGCCGAGAAAGACCTGGCCGCTGCCGTCACGCGCGTGCAGCCGGCCGTCGATGCGGCGTTTGCTGCAGGCGACTTTGCCGGCACGCTCAAGACGCTGGCAGAGCTGCGCGAGCCGGTCGACGCGTTCTTCAACGACGTGATGGTGATGGCCGACGACATTGCGCTGCGCAACAACCGCCTGGCGTTGCTGGCGTCGTTGCACGGCATGATGAACCGCGTGGCCGACATCTCGAAGCTGGCGACGTAAGCACGGCATGCAGGCACCCCCGATGAAACTCATCATTCTCGACCGGGACGGCGTGATCAACCACGACTCGCCCGACTTCATCAAGTCGCCGGCCGAGTGGATCCCGATCCCCGGCTCGCTCGAGGCCATCGCCCGCCTGAACCAGGCAGGCTATCGGGTGGTGCTGGCCACGAACCAGTCGGGCATTGCGCGCGGCCTGTTCGACATCGCCACGCTCAACGCCATCCACGCCAAGATGCACGCGGCCGCGCAGCTGGTGGGCGCCGACATCGACGCCATCTTCTTTTGCCCGCACGCGGCGCTCGACGCCTGCGACTGCCGCAAGCCCAAGTCGGGCATGTTCGAAGAAATCGGCAAGCGCTTCAAGATCAACCTGAAAGGCGTGCCGACCGTGGGCGACTCGCTGCGCGATCTGCAGGCGGGCTTCAACCGTGGCTGCACGCCCTACCTGGTCCTGACGGGCAAGGGCGAGCGCACGCAGATGACCGGCGGCCTGCCGCCCGGCACCAGGGTCTACCCGGACCTGGCCGCGATGGTCAGCGCCCTGCTCAAGCCCACCAGCGCCACTGGTGCTGGCGCTGCCCACACGTCATAATCAATACAACACCACGATAAGAATAACCAGATCGTTTTGTCCGGAGCCCCTTTGCGTAATTTCAGTCTGTTTCTGCGTTCCCTGCTGTTCACGATCGTCATGATGGTGGCGACGATCATCTGGGCTTCACTGTGCTTCCTGGCAGCCCCCCTGCCTTACAACCAGCGCTTCTGGTTCACCTCGCGCTGGAACGTCTTCATCATCTGGTGCGCGCGCGTCATCTGCGGCATCCGCTACGAATTCAAGGGCTACGACAACCTGCCCGACGCGCCGGCCATCGTGCTCTCGAAGCACCAGTCGGCATGGGAAACGATCTTTTTGCTGCCGAACCTGACGCGTCCCCTGGTCTACGTCTTCAAGAAGGAAATCCTGTACATCCCGTTCTTCGGCTGGGCCATGGGTTTGCTGCGCATGATCCCGATCGACCGCAAGCAGGGCAAGAACGCGTTCTCGCACGTGGTGCGCCACGGTAAACGCCGCCTGGCCGATGGCCAGTGGATTATCATGTTCCCCGAAGGTACCCGCATCCCGGTGGGCCGCAAGGGCAAGTACAAGAGCGGCGGCGCGCGCCTGGCGGTCGAGACCCAGGCAGTGGTGGTGCCGATCGCGCATAATTCGGGCGAGTGCTGGCCCAAGAATTCGTTCATCAAACGGCCCGGAACGATCACGGTATCGGTCGGCAAACCGATATCGCCGCAAGGCCATACCCCTGACAGCTTGATGCAAGAGGTAGAAAATTGGATAGAATCGGAAATGCGCGTCATTTCGCCCCACGCCTACAAAGGTGGTTGAGCGACGTTAGCACCCAGATCAGGAATTCGCGTCCGCAGCAAACGGCGGCGTCGTCGAAGATCGACGGCGACCAGCTCGAACTGTTTGCACAAGAATTCTTTGCGGCGCTCAAGCCTTCCGACAGGCCGGGGCCGCCGTCCCAGCCATTGTTCAAGGCGCCGCCGGCGCCGCCCCGCACCAGGCTTCCTTCGCCGCCCGTCGGCCCGCAAGACCCTCCCCTCAAACGCATCGCGCTCGGCCAGCATTACGTCGACTACGCGCTGCGCCGTTCGTCGCGCCGCTCGATCGGCTTCATGATCGACGATGACGGCCTGCGCGTGACGGCGCCGCGCCGCGTGACGCAGGACGACATCGAAAACGCGCTGCGCGCCAAGAGCCGCTGGATCATCACCAAGCTGCTCGAACGGGGCGAGCGGCGCGAACTGCGCCAGCAACGCGCGCCGGTCGTCTGGGTCGACGGCGCCCTGCTGCCGTTCATGGGCGGGGAGATCACGCTGCGCCTCGAACCGGCCACGCGCAGCCATTGCCGCTTCGACGAAACGACGCGTGAACTGGCGATCGGCGTGGTACCCGGGCTGGCCGAGTGGCAGCTCAAGGAACGGGTCAAGCTGTGGTTCCAGGCCGAGGCCAAGCGCGTGTTCACCGAGCGCCTGGACCATTACGCGCCACGTCTGAACGTGCGCTACAAGACCTGCACGCTGTCGTCGGCCGGTTCACGCTGGGGTTCGTGCACGGTGGGCGGCAGCATTCGCCTGAACTGGCGCCTGATCCACTATCCGCTCGCGTTGATCGACTACGTGGTGGCGCACGAGCTGGCGCACCTGCGCGAGATGAACCACAGCCCGGCGTTCTGGGCGACGGTGGCCGAGGTGTATCCGGATTACGATGGCGCGCGCCTGGCGCTGCGCAAGCAGTCGCACCAGATGCCGGTATTGTTTGAGGAGTAGCCAGGCGAGTCGGCAGGCCGCCGCCTGCCGGCTGCATGCCGGTCAGTGCAGACTCAGTGCAAACTCAATGCATGGCGCGCCGCCGCCAGATCGCGCATGGTGGCGGTCTGTTGCTGCGACAGGCAGCGAAACGGGATCGGCAATGTACCGCGTTTGAGCACCATCATGAAGCCGCGCGAGTAGGTGCGCACGGCGGCCACGTCGGCCCACTCGATCAGCGTCACGCCGCCACTGGTGCGCACGATGCCGTGGGCGTCGATGGTGAATTCATAGGTGCGGCGCCCGCGACCGAGCAATACGAAGTTGAGCCCCGCGCTCAGCGTGCTGCGCAGGCGCAGCAAAAAGCTGGCAGGCCAGCGCACGCGCCGGCGACGAATCAGGAAGCCCCCGTGCTGCCACATGAAGCTGACGTATTCGCTCAGCGAATAGCGGACGAAAAAATGCAATGCATCGAGCGGTACGACACTTGCCGCTTGCTGCTTTGCCGGCGCGTGGTCGGCCAGGCCTGAGCCCAGGATCGTTCCCAGCGTGTCGACTGCCCCTTCCTGGACCCGAAGAGACACTGGCTCTCCATCACTGCCCGGTGTCGCGCGATTCAATGACAACATGGCGCATCCCCTATAGTTTTGTAGCGTGCAGATGGGAATGGTAACAAAACCTACCCAATAAGCCGTTGCACGAGTTCAACAGTGCGCAGGGTTGCCCCGCGGTGGCGCCCGGCGAAGGCCAGCGCCCTGGCGCCCATTGCCGCGCGCGCCGCATCGTCGTGCAGCAGCCGCGCGGCTTCCCTGACGAGCGCAGCGGCGTCCGGCACGCGCAAGGCAGCGCCGCCATCGACGGCGTCGATCGTGGCGTCGAGAAAGTTGAACGTGTGTTCGCCTACCAGCACCGGCTTGCCCAGTGCGCAGGCTTCGATCAGATTCTGGCCGCCCAGCGGCAGCAGGCTGCCGCCGATGTAGGCGCAGTCACAGGCGGCGTAATAGGCGAACATCTCGCCCATCGAGTCGCCCAACAGCACGTCGGCGTCGATGGCGGCGGTATTGTCACCATCCAGCCGCGAGCGGCGTGCAAGCGTCAAACCGCTGGCCTCGACCAGCTTCGCCACGTCGTCGAAACGCTGCGGATGGCGTGGCACCAGCAACAGCAACGCGTGCTGCGGCTTGTCGCGGTTCTGCCGCCAGGCGTCCAGGATCAGCGCTTCTTCGCCTTCGCGCGTGCTCGCACACAAAAACACCGGGCGGCGCGCCGCGCCATCAATGCGCGTGCGCAGCCAGGCGCCCTTCTCCAGCGCGCTCGGTGGCGGCACGATGTCGAACTTGACGCTGCCGGTAACGACAACGTTCGGTGCCCCCAGCGACGCAATGCGCGCCGCATCGGCATCGGTCTGCGCCGCGACCAGCGTGAACGAGCGCGCGGCCTCCAGCATCACGGCGCCGGCCTTGCGGCCCCGCTTGAGCGAGCGCTCGGACAGGCGCGCATTGGCCAGCACGACCGGCACGCCTTGCTGCGTGCAGGCGTGGATCAGGTTTGGCCAGACCTCGGTTTCCATCAGGATGCAGGCGCGTGGGCGATAACGGCGCAGGAAGCGCGTCGTCATCCATCCCGTGTCGTAGGGTAGATAGGCTTGCACGACGCGCTCGCCGTGGCGCGCAAACAGGTCGCGCCCGGTGGCGCGGCCGGTCGGCGTCATGTGGGTCAGCAGGATCCGGCAATCGGGATACGCCAGCAGCAGCGCATCGACCAGCGGCTCGCTGGCGCGCGTCTCGCCCACCGACACCGCATGCACCATGATCGTGGGCTGTTCGCCAGCCGCTGGGCCGCCCAGGGACAGGCGTTCATCCCAATGCGCGCGGTAGCCCGGCTCCTTGCGGCCACGCCACCACAGCCGGGCCAGCACGGCCGGCATGGCCAGCCACCACAGGCTTGAGTACAGCGTGCGGTTCATGTCATGCCGGCGCCAGCAGGCGCCGTGCGGCTGCGATGACGTCGCCGCTTGACGGCGGCGCGCCCAGGTCGCCCAGGTTGACGATGCGATCGGACCAGTTGCCTTCGGTCTTCCACTTGGGCGAATCGCAGTAGATTTCGATCGTCGGCCGCACAAAGGCGGCAGCGATATGGGTCAGGCCCGTGTCGACGCCCACCGCAAGGCGCGCATGCTGGGCCAGCAGAACAGCATCCATCATCGACAGTTTTGGCAGCACGCGGGCATTGGGCATGGCTGCCGCCAGCGCCTGGGCATCCTCGTGTTCGGCCTTCGAGCCCCATGGAAGCAGCACCGGCATCGGTGCGAGCGCCGCGCCCAGTGCGATCCAGTTGGCGTCGGCCCACTTCTTGGCTGCGCGCGCCGTGCCATGGAAAAAGACCGCGTAGTCGTCGTGCGGCAAAAACGCCGGCCGCGTGGCTTGCGTTGGCGCCGGCAACCCGAAATCGGGTGCCGAGTCGACGCTGTAGTCGAGCGCAGCGCCGGCAACCATGCGCCCGCGCGCCACGGCATGCGTGCGCGGATTCAGCGGGATGCTGTCGGTATGGAAGATGCGCGAGATGCCTTCATAGCCCGAGCCTTCGCTGCCATTGGCCAGGCCGACTTTTTTACCACCCTTGCGCACGCGCGCCGCGCCCATGATGATGCCGGTCTTGAGCAGACCCTGGGTGTCGAACACATAGTCGTATTCGTCTTCGCGCAGCGTGCGGAAGAACGCGCGGATTTCAGCCCGCGTTTCTTGCTTGCCCAGGCTCTTGCGCCAGCGGCGCAGCGACCACGGGATGATCTTGCGCACATGGGGATTCAGGCGCACGAGACTCACATACCCTTCTTCGACCACCCAGTCGATGGTGGCGCCCGGATGCTCGCGCAGCAGGTCGGCCACCATCGGCAGGTTATGCAGCACGTCGCCCAGCGACGACACGCGCACGAGCAGGATCTTCAAGCGCCTGTCCTCAGAACGGCAGGTCGGCATCTGGCTTGGCGGCCAGGATCACGGTCTTGAACTCGGCCTGGATGCGCGCCAGTGCTTCCGGCGACTCGCCCTCAAAGCGCAGCACGACGACCGGCGTCGTGTTCGACGAACGGGCCAGACCGAAGCCATCGGCGTACTCGACGCGCAGGCCATCGATGTCGTTGATTTTTTCGGACGTCGGGAACGTGGCGTTGGCGCGCAGATGGTCGATCAGCGTGAAGTTCTCGCCCTCTTGCAGTTGCAGATGCAGTTCCGGGGTGCTGCTGGCCATTGGCAGGCTGTTGAGCAGCGCCGAAGGATCCTGCTGCTTGGTCAGGATTTCGAGCATGCGCGCGCCGGCATACATGCCGTCGTCGAAACCGTACCAGCGCTCCTTGAAGAAGATATGGCCGCTCATCTCGCCGCCCAGCGGCGCGCCGGTTTCCTTCAGCTTGGCCTTGACCAGCGAGTGGCCGGTCTTCCACATCAGTGGTTTGCCGCCATGCTGCTCGATGTACGGCGCCAGGTGACGCGTGCACTTGACGTCATACAGGATCTCGCCGCCCGGGACGCGCGACAGCACGTCGGCCGCGAACAGCATCATCTGGCGATCCGGGAAGATGATCTGGCCATCCTTGGTGACGATGCCGAGGCGGTCGCCGTCGCCATCGAAGGCCAGGCCGATTTCGGCGTCGGTCTCTTGCAGCGCGCGGATCAGGTCTTGCAGGTTTTCCGGGTGGGCCGGGTCAGGATGGTGGTTCGGGAAGTTGCCGTCGACTTCGCAGAACAGCTCGACCACTTCGGCGCCCATGCCGCGATACAGGTCGCCCGCGAACGCACCGGCCACGCCGTTGCCGCAGTCGACCGCGATCTTGATCGGGCGCGCCAGCTTGACGTCGCCGATGATGCGCTCGAGGTAGGCGGCGCGGATGTCATGGGTGCTGTAGCCGCCGCGCTGCGGCGCGATCGCGCCGTCGTACGCTGCGATGCTGTCGTGCAGGCCGGTAATGGCGTCGCCATAGATGGCTTCGCCGGCCAGGACCATCTTGAAGCCGTTGTAGTCAGGCGGGTTGTGGCTGCCGGTGACCATGATGCCCGAGCGCGTGTCGAGCACATTGGTGCCGAAATAGACCATCGGCGTGGCGATCATGCCCAGGTCGATCACGTCGACGCCGGCGTCACGCAAGCCTTCGCCCAGTGCGCTGGTCAGTTCGGGGCCGGACAGGCGGCCATCGCGGCCGATCACGACCTTGCTCTCTCCCTTGGCCAGCGCGGCAGCGCCAAATGCACGACCGATGTGACGCGCGATGCCGGCGTCCAGGGTCTTGTCGATGATGCCGCGAATATCGTAAGCCTTGAAAATCGTTTTGGAGAGAGCGACCATTTTGTTTCCCGGAATATTGGAGGATTGATAAGTAAGCACTATTGTAACGGCAAGCGTGGCTGGCGTGGGAATGGCGCGCGTGCGCAAGCCTGGCAAAAGCCGAATGACAGAACAAGGGAATATCGGGAAATAGCCGGAGCCGCGAATGGGCGCCGGAGTCGATGGCAGCACGCCACCGGCGCCGGCGCTGGAGAAGCGCGCGGCGCATGCTCCGCATTGCGGAGCAATTAAGATTGCTTAAACGCGCAGGTCGTCGATCGACTTGCCGCCGTCGACCCATTCCTTCACCCACTTTGGCTGACGGCCACGGCCGGTCCACTGCTGGCTGGAATCCTGCGGGTGACGGTAACGCACGGCGACGGTCGCGCCTTTCGAACCGCGGCCGGTGGTGGCCATCAGTTCTTTCAGCGGCATGCCGACGCTTTGCGCGATTGCCAGAATTTGTTCACGTGCTTTCTGCACTTCCTGGGTTTCACGCGTTTTCATTTCCTGCTTGATTTGTTCTTGCAGGTTGCGCAAATCGCCTACCGACATATTCGACAGATCCATCATCGTTCCTCGTTCGTTAAAAAATTGAATGCATATTCAGCAATTGCTGACGCTCGGTGAATACTCACCAAATGTCGCAATATACTACAACAATAATATCCGGTCAGTCTTTCTTGCTTAAAAAGAGCCAGCGCGGCGACTTGAATCGAACGATACGCCCATACAACCAGAGGTAACTGATTATAAACAACAGACAGAACACCATCAATGCGCCAGTGCTTTCCCAGAACACGGTTGCCGGTATCACTGCCAGCAATGAAATCAGCCATAAATAAGGCGACGTGCGGGCATTGCGTTTCATCAGTGCGCGGGCCTCGCGCGGCCCCACTGTCCATTGCACGATGCGCCGAAAAATCAAACTATGCAAGTGAATACCATCGGGCAGCGTTGGTGATTTGCCGCGAACAAACATCCGGCGGTATGCAGAGAATATGGTTTCAAACGCCGGGTAAATCAGCAATAGCGCTGCATACCAGGTGGAGACAGCCGGATTGCGCATTACCAGCAGCAGGGCCAGCTCGCCCAGCAGGAAGCCAAGGAAATACGCTCCGCCATCGCCCAAAAAAATCAGCCCGACCGGATAATTCCAGATCAGGAAGCCGGCCGTGGCCCCGGCGACGATCAATGCCGCCACCAGCACGAACATATCGCCCACCTGCAAGGCGACGTAGGACAGCGACAGCAGCATGAAAATGCTGATCACGCCGGCCAGGCCATTAAAGCCGTCGATGATATTGATGGCATTGGCCACGCCGGCCACCGCCAGCATCGTCAACGGCAGCACGATCCAGATGGATTCGAGCGGCACGACCGTCCACGGCAAGTCGAGACGGCCAATACGCGCGTCGAGCAGCCAATAACCAAAGCCTGCCGCGAGCATCGTCAGGAACAGGCGACGGCTTGGCGAGACCTTTCCCGTATAGTCTTCGGCAATACCGCCGGCCAGGGCAATCGTGGCGCAGGCAATCAGGGTTGCCAGCCACGCCGCCATTTGCGGCTGGCGCAGGATCGATAAACCGGACGCCACCACCACTGCCAGAAAGATGGGAATACCGCCGATGCGCGCGACTGCATGCGTATGGTTTTTCTGTACGCCGGTAAAATCACCATCGAGTCCCAGGCCATGTTTTCGCGCGGTCTTGATGACCAGCAGCGTGAGCAATGCGCAGGAAAGGAAACTGACAAAAAACGAGAACATTATTGTTTTCTTTCGGAGCGATTCTTGTGCAGCGCTCCGCAAAGGAAGCGAATTGGCGCAGCCACGATACGCTATTCATCAATGGAAAGCCGGCCTCATTGTACCGGACTGGACGTGGATGCCGGCGCGCGTATTTATGTTTTCATCCGCTTGCACGGCGACGCAAAAAACTTCCCTGGCGCGTAAAATCATTTAGTATCCGTCAGAGCATCATATGCTCCATTTTTCATAACGCCAGGCAGCAGGACGGCAATGTCCTGCCAGAACAAGAATATGACCACTTACGCCATTGGCGACCTCCAGGGCTGCGCACATGAAGCGCAGCTGCTGCTTGACCGCATTGCCCTCGTCGCGGGCGATGACGCGCGCATCCTGTTCGTGGGTGACCTCATCAACCGCGGCCCCGAATCGCTGATGGCGCTGCGGCGCATGAAAGCGCTCAATGAATCCAGCGGCGGGCGGGTCGATGCCCTGCTCGGCAACCACGACCTGCACCTGATCGCGGTGGCCGGCGGCGCCCAGCGCCTGAGCCGCTCCGACACGCTCGACGAGATCCTGGCTGCCCCCGACCGCGACGAACTCATCGCCTGGCTGCGCGCGCGGCCGCTGGCGATGTTCGTCGACAGTCACCTGCTGGTGCACGCCGGCGTGGCCCCGCAATGGGATGCGGCGCAGACGATGGCGCTGGCCGGCGAAGTCGAACGCATGCTGCAGGGCGACGGCTGGCTCGACTTCCTGAGCCAGATGTACGGCAACCAGCCCGACCGCTGGGACGACAGTCTGACGGGCATCGAGCGCCTGCGCTGCATCGTCAATGCGCTCACGCGCATGCGCCTGTGCGCGCCCGATGGCGCGATGGATTTCAAGCACAAGGAATCCGACACCGGCCCGGTCGGCAGCGACCTGCTGCCATGGTTCGACCTGCCGGCGCGCCGCACGCAGGACGTGACGGTGGTGTTTGGCCACTGGTCGGCGCTGGGCGTGGTGCAGCGGCCCAACCTGGTCGGGCTGGACAGCGGCTGCGTCTGGGGCGGCAAGCTGACGGCCGTGTGCCTGGATGACCGCACGCTGCTGCAGGTGGATTGCCCCGAATACCGCGAGCACGGCGGCAAGCAGCGCTGAACTAGTGTGAGACTGCGGTTGCTACCGCAGTGGCCACGGCCTCCTGCGATGCCTGCGCCAGTTCGCGCCGATGCGCACCAAGGCTTTCCAGGGGCGCCAGGCAAGTCAGGCGCGCCGTGACGGGCGGCCCCTGCAAAATCCGGAACAGGCTGTCGACAAAGGTCGTCTCGCCGATGTACTCGATCGACGGATGGTGCGCGCCGTCGGCGCCGACATAGGCCAGCGCATACGGCTGCACCGGCACGCCGGCGTCGACCGCCGCCTCGAACAGGTTGGCGTGAAATGGCAGCACCTGGCCTTGCAGGCCGGTCGTCCCTTCCGGGAACAGCGCGACGCGCTCCCCCTTCTGCAACACGTCGACCAGCCCCTTGAACACGTGGCGCAATTCGCGCCGGTTGCCGCGCGCAATGAACACGGTGCCGGCGCCGGCCGCCAGGCGGCCCATCACGGGCCAGGCGCGAATTTCGGCCTTGGCCACGAACCGGCACGGGCTCAAAGCATTGATGACGAAGATGTCGAGCCATGACACGTGGTTGGCCACCACCAGCGCATGCGCGAGCGCGGGTACGCCCAGTGCCGGCGCGACGTGCACGCGGCACAGGCGCAGCAGGCGCGCGGACCAGCCACGCGTCAGGCGCGCGCGCTGGCTGGGCGAGGCAAAGGGAAACACCAGCGCGCAGGTCGCCAATCCTTCGCACAGATGGACGGTAACGCGCGCAAGGCGCCAGGCAAGCCGGATATTCAAGGTGATGGGCGCAGTGAAGGCGCGCGCTTGAAGCGAAGCACGCGCCGTGGTTGGATCAACGCTGGTAGGCCACGCGGCCGCGCACGACGGTCGCGCGCACCTGCCCGGCCAGCTCGTAGCCGAGGAATGGCGTGTGCTTGCCCTGACTGGCCAGCGCCTTGCCGTCGACCAGCCAGCGCGCGGCCGGGTCGAACAGCACGACATCGGCGGCAGCACCCACGCCCAGCGTGCCCGCCGGCAGGCCGGCAATGCGCGCCGCTTCGCAGGTGATCTTGCCGATCGCCAGCGCCAGCGAGCCCTGGGCGTCCTGCGCGCCGTGCGGCTGGTCTTGCGCCCACTTGAGCGTGAGCGCCAGCAGCAACTCCAGGCCCGTGGCGCCCGGCGACGCTTCGCCGAACGGCAGCAGCTTTTCGTCGTCATCCACTGGCGTGTGGTCGGAGCAGATCGCATCGACCGTGCCATCGACGAGTGCAGCGCGGATCGCGTCGCGGTCGCGCTGTGAGCGCAGCGGCGGCGTGAGGCGCGCGTTGGAATCGAAGAAGCCGATATCGGCGTCGGTCAGGTGCAGATGGTGCACGCCCACGTCGACTGTCAGGTTCAGGCCTTCTTTCTTGGCGGCGCGAATCAGGTCCAGGCCCGCAGCGGACGAAATCCGGCACAGGTGCACGCGCGCGCCCGTGGAGCGCATCAGCTCGAAAATCGTGTGCAGCGCGATGGTCTCGGACATCACCGGCACGCCGGACAGGCCGAGGCGCGAGGCCAGCGGGCCGGCATGGGCCACGCCGCCGCGGCCGATGTGCGCGTCCTGCGGGCGCAGCCAGACGGTGTAGTCGAACGTCTTGGCGTACTGCATCGCGCGCAGCAGCACGTTGGTGTCGAGGATGGGTTCCTCGGCCTGCGCAAAGCCGATGCAGCCGGCTTCGGTCAGTTCGGCCATCTCGGTCAGCGCCTGCCCTTTCAGGCCCACGGTCAGTGCGCCCAGCGGGTGCACATTGGCCTGGTCGACGATGCGCGCGCGGTGCTTGAGCATTTCGACCAGACCTGGTTCGTCGAGCACCGGGTCGGTGTCGGGCGGGCAGACCAGCGTGGTCACGCCACCCTGCATCGCCGCCTGCAGCTCGGATTCGAGCGTGGCCTTGTATTCGTAGCCCGGCTCGCGCAGGCGCGCCGACAGGTCGACCAGGCCCGGGGCGACCACGAAACCGCTCGCATCGATGCTCTGGTCGGCCGTGAAGCCTTCGGGGGCGACGCCAAGCGCCGCAATCTTGCCGTCGACGATGAACAGGTCTTGCACGGCGTCGACGCCGTTCGCCGGGTCGATCACGCGCCCGTTCTTGATATGGAGTTTCATGCGTGGGTTCCTGCCAAAATGCTCATGACTGCCATGCGTACCGCGATTCCGAACGTCACCTGCGGCAGGATCACTGCCTGGCTGCCGTCGGCCACCGCCGAGTCGATCTCGACGCCGCGGTTCATCGGCCCCGGGTGCATCACGATTGCATCGGGTTTCGCCAGCGCCAGACGCTCGGGCGTCAGGCCGTAGCTCTTGAAGTATTCTTGCGCCGACGGCAGCAGCGCGCCGCTCATGCGCTCGTTCTGCAGGCGCAGCATGATGATCACGTCGACGTCCTTCAACCCCTCATTGATGTTGGTGAAGGTGCGCACGCCCATCTGATCCAGGCCGCCCGGCAGCAGCGTGTGCGGGCCGATGGCGCGCACTTCGGGCACGCCCAGCGTGGTCAGTGCGTGGATGTCCGAACGGGCCACGCGGCTGTGCAGGATGTCGCCGACAATGGCCACGCGCAGGTTCGTGAAGTCTTTCTTGTAGTGCCGGATCGTGTACATGTCGAGCAGGCCCTGGGTCGGGTGCGCGTGGCGCCCGTCGCCGGCATTGACGACGTGGACATCCGAGCGCGTGCGGTTCAGGTGCTGCGCGATCATGTACGGCGCGCCCGACTGCGCGTGGCGCACCACGAACATGTCGGCGTGCATCGCGGCCAGGTTGTCGATCGTGTCGAGCAGCGACTCGCCCTTGGTGGTCGACGATGCCTGGATGTTCAGGTTGATGACGTCGGCCGACAGGCGCTTGGACGCGATCTCGAACGTGGTGCGGGTGCGCGTCGAATTTTCGAAGAACAGGTTGAACACGCTCTTGCCGCGCATGAGCGGGACCTTCTTGACTTCGCGGTCGGAGATCCCCACGAAGCTCGATGCGGTGTCGAGGATGTGGTCGATGTGCGACTTCTTGAGGCCCTCGATGGTGAGCAGGTGCTGCAGCTCGCCGTTTTTGTTCAGTTGCGGATTATTGTGCAGGATCGGCATTGTCTTGTTCGATGGTAAGCGAAAGTTGGCCTGTCTCATCGCGCTGCAGGCACAGCGACTCGTTGGCGTCGAGCACGGCGTGGGCGCCGACGAAATCGGCGGCCACCGGCAGCTCGCGCCCGCCCCGGTCGGCCAGCGCGGCCAGGCGGATGCAGGCCGGACGACCGTAGTCGAACAGCACGTTGATCGCCGCGCGCGTGGTGCGGCCGGTCTGCAGCACGTCGTCGACCAGCACCACGGTGGCGCCGTCGACCGCAAAGCGGATGTGCGTTGGTTTCACGTCCGGGTGCAGGCCCTTGCGCGCATAGTCGTCGCGGTAGAACGAGACGTCGATGGAGCCGAGACGGTGTGTCAGGTCGAGGTCGCGCGCAAGGCGCTCGGCCAGCCAGGCGCCGCCCGAATGGATGCCGACGATGGCCGGCTCGGCGACGCCGTCCAGGCCGGCGCGGACCTGGGCCAGCAGCTCGCGGTAGAGCGCTTCGGCATCGAATGCGTGTTTGTTGGTGGGCATAGGGTTAGCGTGATGCGTCAAAATACTGTTGCAAAATAATGGCGGCCGCCTTGTCGTCGATGACCTCGCCGCGCTTTGATGCGATCACGGCCGACGAATAGCGTTCATCGACCAGTTCGACGGGAAGGTTGAAGCGGCCATGCAGCTGGTTGGCAAAGCGGCGGCTGCGCAAGGTCATGTCGTGCTCGGCGCCATCGGGATGGCGCGGCTCGCCCACGATCAGGCGCGCCGGCTGCCATTGGGCGATCAGCTCGCCAATGATCTGGAAGCGGGTGGCGTTGTCGATCGCACTGACGACTCTCAAAGGCTGGGCCTGCCCGGTCAGGGTGTTGCCCATGGCGATGCCGATCCGCTTGATGCCGAAGTCGAAGCCAAGAACGATATCAACCATGCACGCGTTTCTTGTACGGGAACACGTTACGCATGGCCGGCTTCGGTGGCGAGCATCAGGGGATCGATGCCCAGCAGCTTGATGGCGGCGTGGTAGCGCTCTTCGATCGGCAGGTCGAACAGCACGCGCGCGTCGGCGCCCACCGTCAGCCAGCCATTGCGCGAAATTTCTTCTTCGAGCTGGCCCGGGCTCCAGCCGGCATAGCCGATGGAGACGAGCATGCGCGCCGGGCCACCGCCGTTGGCGACAGCCTCGAGCACGTCGATCGATGTGGTAAACGAGACGTCGTCGGTGACGGTCAGCGACGACGAATAGCGCCCGCCCGGCGAATGCAGCACGAAGCCACGGTCGTCCTGCACGGGGCCGCCGAACATGATCGGCTCGTCGACGACGGTGGCGCGCAAACCTTCGGCCAGCTTGAGGTCGACGCGGTCGAACAGGGTTTCCATCGTCATGTCGGTCGGCTTGTTGATGACCACGCCGAGCACGCCCTTGTCGTTGTGCTCGCAGACATAGACGACGGTGCCGCCGAAGACGGGATCCTGGATCGACGGCATGGCGATCAGGAAGTGGTTCGCCAGGTTCAGGCCGGATGCTGCCGGGCCCGCCATACCAGGGGAGCCATCCTGCTCACGGGGCATGCCCGGCATGGGAAGAGTTTGGCCAACTTTGGTTTTTTTCATACGATTGCTCTCAAAAGGCGCACTCTCGCGTTGTTACTTCTGTTGAACGGCTGCCAGGTATCTGCAGAACAACCTTACGCTTTTCGACAGTTTACACCCATTTGCCCCTGAGGCCATTGGAAGCATTCCTCGGGCGCCACACGTTTCGATGATGGGCAGTAAAATCTGGATCCGCCTTGACCTCGCACACGATGATGAATTTAAGCAAGTCTTTAGTCTGGTTTCGCCGCGACCTGCGCGCGTTCGACCACGCCCCCCTGCACCACGCCCTGCGTTCATCGCAGCAGGTGTATTGCGTGTTCGTGTACGACACCGACATCCTCGATGAGTTGCCAAAGGATGACCGGCGTCTGCGTTTCATCCATGCCAGCCTGGCCCAGCTCGACACGGAACTGCGTCGCCTTGGAGGCTACCTGATCGTGCGCCACGGCAGCGCGCGCGATGAAGTCGTTGCTTTGGCGGAAGAACTCAGGATCGATGCCGTGCATGCCGGCACCGACCATGAACCGTCGGCCATTGCGCGCGATCTCGCCGTGGCCGAACAACTGGCCGAGCGCGACTGCGCCTTCCATACCTACAAGGACCAGGTCATCTTCGAGAAGCAGGAAGTGCTCACGCTCGCCGGCGGCGTGTTCTCGGTGTTTACGCCGTACAAGAACGCCTGGCTCAAGCGCCTGGCGGCCCATCCCGAAACCCTGGCCACCTACCCGGTCGACGCCCATGCGCATGCGTTCGCGCCGCCCACCGGAACGCCGGCCGCCGGAGCGCCAGCTTCCCTGCCGGCCCTGGAAGACATCGGCTTCACGTCGGGCGAGCCGCCACTGCCTGCCGGGATGGATGGGGCCGAGGAGATGTTCGAGGCGTTTGTGACCGAGATGGCCGACTATGGTCGTGCGCGCGACTTCCCGGCCGAGGAAGGCACCTCACGGCTGTCGGCGCACCTGCGCTTTGGCACCACATCGATCCGCCACCTGGTGCGCAGCGCGCGCGACATGGTGCAGTCGGGAACCGGCGGGACCGGTGCGTCCGTGTGGCTGTCAGAACTGATCTGGCGCGACTTCTACGCGATGGTGCTGTCGCAGAACCCGCACGTGGTCGAACGTTCGTTCAAGCCGGCGTTCGATGCGGTCGAGTGGGAAACCGGGGACGAAGCCGACGCGCTGTTCGCGGCCTGGTGCGAGGGGCGCACCGGGTATCCGCTGGTCGATGCGGCGATGCTGCAGCTGAACCAGACGGGCTTCATGCACAACCGGCTGCGCATGGTCACGGCGAGCTTTTTGACCAAGGATCTCGGGATCGACTGGCGCCGCGGCGAGCGCTATTTCGCGCGCCAGCTCAATGATTATGAGCTGGCCTCGAACAACGGCGGCTGGCAGTGGGCGGCGTCGACCGGGTGCGACGCGCAGCCGTGGTTCCGGATCTTCAATCCGGTCACGCAATCGACGCGCTTCGACGCGCGCGGGGAGTTCATCCGCCGCTACCTGCCGCAACTGGCAAAGCTGGACGGCAAGCAGATTCACGCGCCGTGGCTGGTGAAGTCCGATGTGCTGGCAGAGCGCGGGGTGGTGCTGGGACGGGATTATCCGGCGCCGGTCGTGGAGCACGACGCGGCGCGACAGCGCACACTGGAGCGCTTTGCGGTGGTGAAGAAAGTGGTGGCGAAGGCAGAGGACGAGAAGGACGACACGAACGACGACTGAACGCCGTCGTCACGCTGTCAGGCTGCCTCGCGTCCCAGCAAGCCCTCGATCGCCGCCAGCAGCACCGTCTCCTGGTACGGCTTGCCAAAGTAGGCATTCACGCCCAGCCCGAGCGCCACGTTGCGGTGCTTGTCGGCCGTGCGCGACGTGATCATGATGATCGGGATCGCCTTCGTTGCGTCATTGCCCCGCACATTGCGGGTCAGGTCGAAGCCGTCCATGCGCGGCATCTCGATATCGACCAGCATCAGGTCCGGCGCGCCCTGCCCGATCAGCTCGAGCGCCTCGATGCCGTCCTTGGCCAGCACCACGCGGTAGCCTTCGCGTTCGAGCAGGCGCTGCGTCACGCGCCGCACCGTCAGCGAATCGTCGACCACCATCACGGTAGGGCGCCGTATCTGCAGCGCGACGGCCTGCTTCACACGTGCCGCACCTTGTGGCTGCTGCGCCAGTGCCAGCGGATCGAGAATCAGGACGATTTCGCCCGAACCCAGTACCGTGGCGCCGTCGATGCCCGGCATGCGCGCCAGCTGGCGGCCGATGTTCTTGACCACCACCTCACGGTTGCCCAGCACTTCGTCGACGCGCAGCGCGATGCGACGGCTGCCGCCATTCAAGACCAGCACCGGCGTCGAACGCTGCGTCGTGATGCGCTCGTCGTCGTCCATGCCCAGCAAATCCGGCAAGCCATACAGCGCCAGTTCGTGGCCGGCCAACGCGATGCTGCCGGCGTCGATGGCGGCGGCCAGGTCGGCCTCGCGTACCTGCTGCACCGCTTCGACCAGCGTCGACGGCACCGCATGGGTGCGGCCACCGGCCACCACCAGCACCACCTGCGCCACGGCCAGCGTCAGCGGCAGCGTGATCGTGAAGCGCGCGCCCTGCCCGGCCTCGGACGCCACCGCGACGCGCCCGCCCAGCGCCTGCGCTTCGGAGCGCACCACGTCCATGCCGACGCCACGCCCGGCCAGCTCGGTCAGCGTGTCCGCCGTCGAAAAGCCCGGCGCGAAAATCAGGTCGGTCACCTGGTCGTCCGGCGCCTCGTCGCTTTCGGCAATCAGGCCGCCCGCCAGCGCCTTGGCGCGGATGCGTTCAAGGTCCAGCCCGGCGCCGTCGTCGCTGAAGTTGATCAGGACTTCGTTGCCGTGCTGGCTGACCTGCACCAGCAGTTCGCCCGTCTCGGCCTTGCCGGCGCTCTGACGCGCCGCGCGCGGCTCGATGCCGTGCACGATCGCGTTGCGCAGCAGGTGTTCGAACGGCGCGGCCATCTGTTCCAGCACGCCACGGTCGATTTCCACGGCGCCGCCCCGGATATCCAGGTTGACGCGCTTGTCGGTTTCTTTCGCGGTCTGGCGCGCGACGCGGAACAGGCGCTCGGACAGGCTGGCAAACGGCACCATCCGCACTCGCATCAGGTCGCGCTGCAGGTCGCGCGTCATGCGCGCCTGGGCCGACAGTTCTTCGTTGGCCGAATCGACCGTACGCGCCAGGCTTTCCTGGAACGAGGCGACGTCGTCGACGCTTTCGGCCAGCATGCGCGTGAGTTCCTGCAGGCGCGTGAAGCGGTCGAATTCGAGCGGATCGAATTCGCGCTCGCCGGCAATCGACAGACGCGAAGCGATCTGCGATTCGGCCTGCATCTCGATCTCGCGCAACTGGCGCCGCAGGCGGCCCACGTTGTCCGAGAAGTCGCCGAGCGACGATTTGAGTACGCCGATCTGGTTTTCCAGGCGCGAGCGCGTGATCGACACTTCGCCGGCCTGGTTCACGACGCGGTCGAGGATGTCGGCACGTACGCGCACCAGCGGCGCGCGCGCTGGCTCGGCCGGCGTGCTCGCGGGTGCTTCCACGGCGGCAGGCACCGCGCCCCCGGCCGGCTGCTGCAAGCCCTCGAACAGCAGCATCGCGCTGTCGTAGTTGGCCAGCAGCTCGTCGAACGCGGTCGGCGGCAGCGTCGAGGTGCCCGCATGGACCATGTTCTCGATCTGCGTTTCCAGTTCGTGCGCATGCTGGCCAAGGCGCATCGCGCCGGCCATGCGCGCGCTGCCCTTGACCGTGTGCAGGTCGCGCTGCATGCGCTGCGCGACGCCGGCGTTGGACGGCTCCTGCTGCCACTGGCGCAGGTCGTGCCCGATGCGCGGCAGCAGGTCGGTGGCTTCTTCGAGGAAGACCGGCAGCAGGTCGGCGTCGATCTCGTCGACGTACCCGCTGGCGCCGGCCAGCTCGGGTTCGTGCAGGTCCTCGAGCGCCGGATCGGGTTCCGGCTCAGCTTCTGGTTCTGGTTCAGCCTCAGGTTCCGGCACCGGTTCTGACGCCGGTTCGGGCAGCACCGCTTCATCGGGCGTCACCGCAACGAAGCCGGCCTCCCCCGGCTGCGGGGCGGCCTGTTCCAGCGCCGGCGCCGCGAACGGTTCGTCGCCGAATGCGCTGAAGATGTCGTCGATATCGTCCGGCTCTGTCGGTGCAGGCGCAGCCGCGCGTGGCGCTGGCGCCGTGAACGGTGGCGGCTCGGCCAGCAACTGCTTGTAAGCGTCGGCAAACAGCGTATCGAGCCGGCTGGCCAGCGCCGGTTCGAGCTTGTCGAACGGCGATGTGCCCAGGCGCGCGCGCAGCGCGGCCAGCTGTTCGATCAGGTCCGGCTGCGCCGGGGCCAGTTCGCCCAGCGTGAACACGTGCAGCATCGCGCGCATGCGCGCCAGCGTCGTGTCGAACAGGGCCAGCCCGTCCTCATCGAGGGGCGCGCCTGGCACGGTGAGCTTCTCGAGCGTTCTTTCCAGCGCATGCGCCAGTTCGCACAGGGCGGTGTAGCCGACCGTGGCCGAGGTGCCGGCCAGCGTGTGGGCGGCCGTGATCGCATCGGCGGATGCACGCTGCGCCGGGTCCTGGCGCAGCGCGGCGAACGCGTCTTCCAGCGTGGCGCACAGTGATTCGGTTTCGAGCAGGTAGACGTCGTGCAGCGCCTGGCCAATGGTCAGGTCGCCCACGCGCCGCACGGCATCCTCGCCCGGCGGCGTGATCTGCACGTCGAGTACCGGGATATCGTCAAACTGCGCGTCAAACTGCGCATCGAACTGCGCATCGAGCTGCGCATCCGGCTGGACATCGGCCGGCAGCTCGAACGCGCCGCCCTCCTGCACCCGCGCCGCCGCCTCGATCAGCGCCGCGCCATCGCGCAGCGAAGCCTGGCCGGCAGCCAGTTCGGCCACCCAGGCATCCAGTTCGGCGTAGGCGTGCGCGAGCAGCGCCAGGAGGTCGGCGGTGGCCGCGCGGCCGTCGGCCAGCCAGATGTTCATGACCCGCTCGATGCTGGCGGCGGTCGCGCCGAAGGCTTCCAGGCCCACCATGCGGCTGCTGCCCTTGAGCGTGTGGAAGGCACGGCGCAGGCCCGTCAGGGTTTCCTGGTTGCCCGGCTCGTCGGCTGCGCGCGGCAGCGTCTCGACCACGACGCCAAGCACTTCCTGCGCTTCGGCGATGAAGATCCCGAGCAGTTCGGCATCGACGTCGTCCTGTGCGTCGGCTCCGGCGACAGGCGCCACCGGCGTCTCGACGGCGGCGGCGGCGGCATCGGTGAACTCGAACGGCAATTCGCGCAGCAGCTGTTTATCAGTGTCGAACGTGAAGCAGCCGCGCGCCAGCGCGCTGTCCTGCGCCAGCAGGTCGGCGAAGAAGCCCAGGGCGCCGATGTTCTGCGCGATATTGTGCAGCGACGCGTGCTGCGCGGTGACATCGCTGGCGCTGTCGGCCAGCGTGCGTACCGCGTCCTCGACGTGACGCACGGTCAGCACAGCCTGCTCTTGGTCGAGGATGGCAAACGCGCCCTGCAAGCCATGCAACACCGGCCCAGCCTGTTCCAGCACCTGGCGTTTCGACGGGTCGTCGTAATAATCGTCGAGCAGTTTCTCGATCTGGCGCAGGCCGGCCTTGACCTCGCCCGCCAGCACGGCCACGGTCTGGCCCTGCTGGATCTGGCGCGCCAGTTCGCCCTGCCACTGCGGGGCGTCGGGCGGCGTTTCGCCGGCAGCCAGCGCCAGGAGGCGCGCGCCGACGGCTTCGGCGTTCTGTGAAAAATCGTCGGGCAACTGGCGCAGCTGGTCCAGGCTGTTCTCGACGAACAGCATGGCGGCGGCCATCTCCAGCCCGAACTGGTCATCGCGCCCCGACTGCACCGAGTCGCCCGCCGCGCGGCCCAGCTCACGCAGCAGCTGCGCCAGCGCGGGCGCGCCCAGCTTGTCGCTGGCGCCGGCCAGGCGTGCCAGCGCATCGTTGAAATCGCTCTCGATGGCGGCGTCGGGCTTGCCGTCACCGGCGATCAGGTCCCAGTCCGACTTGGTGCGGGCCAGCGCTTCGCGTGCATCCTTCAGCGCCTGCGGATCGAGTTTGCCGTAGCGCCGTTCGGCGTAATCGTGCGGCACCGCGCCGTCCAGGTCCAGGGCCTGGCGCAGCGCGCCTGCCTCGGGGCCCGGCACGCAGGCGGCGGCCACGAAGAACAGCGCATCGCGCAGCATCGTCTCGGGGGAATCCTGCTGGCCCTTGGCCAGGCGCCGCAATTGCAGGTTGATCTGGCCAAAGAGCTGTTTGACATACAGGTCGGTCGCAACCTGGCCGCCAGCCACCACGGTGGCAAACGCGTGCAGCGCCTGCCAGAACAGGCGCGCGCGCGCGCTTTCCTGCGCGCCGGCGATCGGCGCGATTGCCGCGGCCATGTCGTGCGCCTGCGCGCGGCGCGCGGCGTCGTCGTCGGCCTTCAGGTACGGCAGCAGGGCTTTTTCGAATTGCGCGCGGCAGGCCGCGATGTCGACCTCGCCCACGGCAGTGGCACTGGCAGGCAGTTCGGGCAGCACCGACAGATCCAGTGGCAGCAGGTCGGCCGGATGGACCTTGGTGTCACCCTGGCGTTCGACCATGTCGCGGTAATACGGGAACAGGCGCGCCGGCTGTTGCGGGGCGCCGCCCAGGAGTTCGTCGAGGTATTCGCCCAGCGCACCGAAGGCTTCCAGCACCACCTGCACGCTCTCGGCGTTGCAGGCCAGTTGGCCATCCTTGAAACGATCGAGCACCGCTTCGGCGGCGGCGGTGAACACGCCAACGCCTTCGACATCGACCATCTGCAAGGCGCCGTGCGCCTGGTGCAGATGCAATTTGGCATGCAGCAGCAGCGTTGGCTGCGCCTCGGGCGAACGGCCCGCTGCGTCGCGCAGGGAGGTCGCGGCGCGTGTGAGGGCGTCGCGGATTTCGCCAATGACCCAGGACAGCGGGCCGGTATCAAAACTGCTGGAGCGGTTCAAGGTCGTCATCGCCCGGTCAGGATACCACGCGGAAGCGGGACACCGAATCCTTCAGTTCCTGCGCCAGCGTGGCCAGTTCCTGAATGGACAGCGCGGTCTGACGCGTACCCTGGCGGGTCTGTTCGGTCACGGCCAGGATCTGCTGCATCTTGTCGGCCACGCCGGTGGCCTTGGTGGCCTGACGTTCGGTGGCGGTCGACATGTCGCCGATCAGGTCACCGAGGCGGTTCGAGACGCGCGAAATGTCCGACAGCGCGGCGCCGGCGGCGTCCGACAGGCGCGCCCCCTCGACCACACCCTGGGTCGATTTTTCCATTGCCGCCACCGCGTCGTGGGTGTCGGTCTGAATGGTGCGCACCAGCGCGCCGATCTGCTTGGCCGCGTCGCCCGAACGTTCGGCCAGGCGCTGCACCTCTTCGGCAACCACCGAGAAGCCGCGCCCTGCTTCGCCGGCCGATGCGGCCTGGATTGCGGCGTTCAGCGCCAGCACGTTGGTCTGCTCGGTAATGTCCGAAATCAGCTCGGTGATCTCGCCGATCTCCTGCGACGATTCGCCCAGGCGCTTGATGCGCTTGGAGGTTTCCTGGATCTGCTCGCGGATCTCCTGCATGCCCTCGATCGCATTCTGCACCGCGGTCGAACCCTGCGCCGCCGCCGCCACCGACTGGCGCGCCACGTCGGCCGATTCGAGGGCCGAGCGCGACACGTCGGTAATCAGGCCGGCCAGGCGCAGCGTCGTCGCCGACGCATCCTGAATCTCGCGCGACTGCTGCTCGGCCGCGCCCAGCAGTTCGGTCGAGACGTCCTGCGCACCGTTCGATGCGCGCGCCACCTGCTCCGCCGTGCGGATGACCCGCACGACCAGCTCGCGCAGTTCCTCGACCGTGTAGTTGACCGAGTCGGCAATCGCGCCGGTGATGTCTTCCGACACCGTCGCCTGCACCGTCAGGTCACCGTCGGCGACGTCCTGCAGTTCGTTCATCAGGCGCAAAATGGCGGCCTGATTCTGTTCATTGGTGGCCTTGGCTTCTTCTTCCTTGGTCTGCGCCAGGTGGCGCATCGCTTCGGCTTCCTGGCGGCGCCCTTCGGCGCCCGCGGCGCGTTCACGCGATTCCTGCAACATGGCGCGGGTGGTGCCCAAAGTGGCCAGCAGCGTGAACACGCCGGCGCCGATGGCCAGCCAGAACCACGGGCTGATCCCGGCCTGGTCGCGCTGGTAATCCATGTGCAGCTTGGCGAGCATCACGCGCAGCGGTTCGCTGTCGCGCGAAATCAGGCGCTCGGCGGCGCGGGCGCCGGCGTAGCTGGTCAGGTTGCCGATCAGCGGGGTGACGGTCTTGACGTATTCGCGCAGGCTGTCACGGGTGCGCGACAGGCGCACGCGCATTTCGAGGTCCGTCAGTGGCGCCAGGCCAAAACGGCCGCCGCCATCGAGCAGGCCGTCGACGAGCGCTTCGAGCGAGGCGATGTCGCCCAGGATGTAGGTCACCGCGTTCTGGGTCGAACCCGGCGTGTTGAAGGTCTGGGCGCCGGCCGTCAGGCGCTGGGTCACCGACAGCAGGCTTAGTGCCGCCATCTGGCGCCGGGCGTCGGTGGCCTCGTCGCGCTGCAGGCGTTCGGCAATGGCGACCAGTTCCGGCCCCACTTCTTCGTACTGGGCCAGGCTCGCGCCGAAGGCGATCAGGTTGCGCCGGTTGCCGAGAATGTTGGCAGCGGCCTTGGACGAGCGGTTCCACAGCACGATGGCTTTTTGCAGGTCGTCGGCGCGGGGACCGCTGGCGGCGGGAATGCGGCCGGTCGGCGATTGGCCGCCACGCGCCAGCAGATCGAGTTCGCGACCCAGTTCGGTGCGGCTCTCTTCCAGCTGGAAGAACGCTTGCGCATCGCCACGCAGCGCGATCGGCGCCGCCTTGGCGAAACGCTGCGAGTGCATCACGGCGTCACCGGCCACCTGGCTCTGTCCCGCCAGGCGGGCGTCGCTGGCGGCGTTCTGCCACATGGCCAGCACGGTCAGCACCGCGCCGGCGGCGACGGCGCCCAGCAACAGGCGCAGGCGATTCGGCTGGAAGCCGCTGCCCATGAGTGTGGCGCGCATGTCGCCACCGCCATCGGCGGCGCCGTCGTCACGGCCACGAAAGCCGCCCAGGCGACGCGCCGCCGCGGCGGCCGAACCACTGGCAACCGCGTCGGGCGCCGCAGCGTCGGCGACGGGGGGCGATGTTACCGGCCGCACCGCGTCATCGGCTGCGCCACCCCTGGCGAAGACATTCATGGTCAATTTCGAGGCGAATCCCATTCCGGCTCCCTGTGCTGCAAGTTAGTGTGTTCGGTTAGCGTGCAATGTGCAGGAAGCGCTCTTCGCGCACCAGCGCCGCCAGCGACAGCGGCATCCATGTGTTGCCATCGGCATCGCGCAGGGCGTCGCCGTCGCGCGTCATCGTCCCGGCATGGCGCAAGCCATACACCGCGGACGCGAGCAGCGCGCAATTCAAGCCCAGGCCAGGTGCAAACACCAGCAGGCGCGGGGTACTGCCAGGCGTGGCCGTCGTGGCGGCCACATGCTCGTCATCGAGATAGCGGGCCAGGTCGATCACGCCCAGCAGGCTGCCGCGCACATTGGCCAGCCCCAGGTACCACGGGCGGGTCAGCGGCACGGGCGTGACCGGCACGGGTGCGACGATCTCGCCCACTTCGGCCAGGTCGACCAGATAACGCGCGCCGCCGATGGCCAGGCCCAGCTGCGCCACGCTGGCGCCGGCGCCGTTTTTCGCTGCCTGCATCCGTTCGAGCAGCTGTTCCTGGTACAGGCGCAGGCGGGTGCGCCGCGCCGCGGGATCGCGGCGGCCTGCACGTTCGTCCGCGCCGTCGGTGGTCATGCCTTCACGCTGCCGGTAGCAGCGCCCGGCACGGCCAGCGCCGCAATGGCCGCCAGCAGGCGCGCCGGATCCACCGGCTTGACCAGGTATTCCTTGGCGCCCTGGCGCATGCCCCAGATACGGTCGGTTTCCTGGTCCTTGCTGCTGCAGATGATGATCGGCAGTGCCGCCAGTTCCGGATCGCGCGAGATGGCGCGGGTCACCTGGAAGCCGTTGGTGCCCGGCATGACCACGTCCATCAGGATCAGTTGCGGGCGCTCGGCGCGAATGCGCTCGATCGCTTCGTCGCCACTGACGGCGGTGCACACGGTAAAGCCGTTCTTGACCAGGATGTCGGTCAGGTACAGTCGTTCGGTCGGCGAATCGTCGACGATGAGAATCTTTTGAATGGCCACGCAGGGCTCCAGCGTTGGTTGAATCGTCAGCCTGCCGCCGGCGCATGCTCGCGCACGGCCGCCAGCAGGCTGTCTTTGGTAAAGGGTTTGGTCAGGTAGGCGCTGGCGCCGACCATCGCGCCGCGCGCGCGGTCGAACAGGCCGTCCTTGGACGAGAGCATCAGCACCGGGGTCGCATGAAACCGCACGCTCTTCTTGATCAGCGCGCAGGTCTGGTAGCCGTCGAGACGCGGCATCAGGATGTCGCAGAACACGAGCGCAGGATGGTGGTCGTTGATCTTGGCGAGCGCGTCGAAGCCATCGTCGGCCAGCACCACGTGGTAGCCCGCCTGGGTCAGGAAAATCTCTGCTGACCGGCGGATCGTGCTGCTGTCATCGATCACCATGATGGTCAGGCTTGATGATTGCGGCGATGTCGTCATGGTCGTTTCACTTCGGCTTGAAGTGCCACGATAGCATAACGAATCTTTCTTGTGCGCAAAGTGTTGCAGGGAGTCAACTACACGTTTGCGATGGCATCAGTGGCTTACCAGGATGCCATGCAAGCACAACAACAGGTGTTATATCGCTGTCATTTCAAAGTCGTCCTTGCGTGCGCCGCATTCGGGACAGGTCCAGTTCATCGGTACGTCGGCCCAACGGGTGCCCGGCGCAATGCCGTCCTCCGGTGCGCCGGCAGCTTCATCGTATACCCAGCCGCAGATCAGGCACATCCAGGTCAGGAACGGGGCGGTGGATTCAGTACTCACGGTGTTGATCCTTGTATCTAGTAAAATGTGGAATCAGAATCCGGCATCTTAATCTACCCGTCGTGCAAAACCAACCGTTACCCCTCATCCTGAGTTTTGGCGTCTGCGATCCCGTCGGCGCGCTGGGCGTGCAATCGGACGTCGCCGCCTTTGCCGCCCTCGGGTGCCACGGGCTGTCGGCCATTGCGGGTCTGCTGGTGTCCGACAGCGCCCGCGTCGAGCACATGTATGAGCTCGACAGCGACTGGATGGCCGAACAGGCGCGCGCGCTGCTCGAAGACATGCCGATCGCCGCCTTCAAGGTCGGCGCCGTGGGCACCGCGCTGCACCTGGCCGCCATTGCCGAGATCGTATCCGACTACCCGGACGCGCCGCTGATCCTCGACCCGTTCCTGTCGGCCCTGCCCGACGCCGGCATGGGCGACGAAGAAATGCTGATGGCCCTGCGTTCCATCCTGGCGCCGCAAGCTACCGCCCTGATCCTGTCGCAGGCCGAACTGGGCCGCATGGCCGAGCTGTGGCGCGACGGCGGCGACGCCGATCCCGGCAACCTCGACGAAGACGTGGCCGAACTGACCTCGTCCGGCCTGCAGTACGTGCTCGTCACCGGCACGCGCGACACGGCCGGCGCCTGCTCGAACCGCTTGTTCGACACCAGCGGTGAAGTCGCCCGGGTCGACTGGCAGCACCTGCCCGGCCCGTTCCTGGGCGCCGGCAACACGTATTCGGCCGCGTTCACCGCCCTGATGGCGCGCGGCATGGATGCGCCGACCGCGCTGGCCGTGGCACAGGAATACACCACCGGCGCGCTCGAGAACGCACAACGCTTCGGGATGGGCAAATTCATTCCCGCCAAATTCTTCCGTCCCTGAGTTTCAAGCGCGCTGCGCGGGACGGTCTTTCCTCTTCTTGAAACGTCAACATGACCACTGAACAAGCCACCTCGCGCAACGACACCCTGTTTGCCCGTGCCCAACTGACCACGCCCGGCGGCGTCAATTCGCCGGTGCGCGCCTTCCGCTCGGTCGGCGGCACTCCGCGCTTCATCACGCGCGCCCTCGGCCCGCACTTCTGGGACGCCGACGGCAAGCGCTACATCGACTACATCGGCTCGTGGGGCCCGGCCATCCTTGGCCACGCCCGCCCTGAAGTGGTGTCGGCCGTGCAGGCCGCCGCCGCCAACGGCCTGTCGTTCGGCGCGCCGACCGAAGGCGAAATCGAGATCGCCGAAGAAATCTGCCGCCTGCTGCCATCGATCAAGCAGGTGCGCCTGGTTTCGTCGGGCACCGAAGCGACGATGAGCGCGCTGCGCCTGGCGCGCGGCGCCACGGGCCGCGATAAGATCGTCAAGTTCGAAGGCTGCTACCACGGCCACGCCGATTCGCTGCTGGTGAAAGCCGGCAGCGGCCTGCTCACCTTCGGCAATCCGACCTCTGCCGGCGTACCGGAAGACTTCGTCAAGCACACGCTCGTGCTCGACTACAACGACGTGGCGCAACTGGAAGACGCGTTCGTGACGATGGGCGACGAGATCGCCTGCGTGATCGTCGAGCCGGTCGCCGGCAACATGAACCTGATCCGCGCCACGCCCGCATTCCTGCAGAGCATGCGCGACCTGTGCACGAAGCACGGCGCCGTGCTGATCTTCGACGAAGTGATGTGCGGCTTCCGCGTGGGCCTGCAAGGCGCGCAGGGCATGTACGGCATCCAGCCCGATCTGACCGCGCTGGGCAAGGTCATCGGTGGCGGCATGCCGGTGGCGGCGTTCGGCGGGCGCGCCGAACTGATGCAGAAGATGGCGCCAATCGGCCCGGTGTACCAGGCCGGCACGCTGTCGGGCAATCCGGTCGCGGTGGCGGCGGGCATGACGACGCTCAAGCTCATCCAGGAAGCCGGGTTCTACGAGCGCCTGAGCGCGACGGCGAACCGCCTGGTGGCCGGCTTGACCGACGCCGCGCGCGAAGCGGGCATCGACTTCTGCGGTGACGCCGTGGGCGGCATGTTCGGCATGTACTTCTCGAAGGAAGTCCCGGGCAGCTACAGCGAAATGATGGCCGGCGACAAGGAGCGCTTCAACCGCTTCTTCCACGGCATGCTGGACGAGGGCGTGTACTTTGCCCCGGCGATGTTCGAGGCAGGCTTCGTGTCGATCCAGCACGACGACGCGGCGATCGACGAAACGATCGAAGCGGCGCGGCGCGTGTTCAAGCGGATCGGGTGACCCGCAGGGCTGGCTGGATTACTTCAGCCAGCCACGCCGCCTGAAATACCACAGCGGCGCCACGCCGCAGCCAATCATCAACAGAATGGCCAGCGGGTAGCCGAAGCGCCATTGCAGCTCGGGCATCACGGCGAAGTTCATGCCGTAGACGCTGGCGATCAGCGTTGGCGGCAGGAACGCGACCGAGGCCACCGAGAAGATCTTGATGATCTTGTTCTGGTTGATGTTGATGAAGCCGACCGTGGCGTCCATCAGGAAGTTCACCTTGTCGAACAGGAACGAGGTGTGGCCGTCGAGCGACTCGATGTCGCGCAGGATCTGGCGCGCTTCCTCGAACTGGTCCGAGTTCAGCAGGCGCCCGCGCATCAGGAAGCTGACTGCGCGGCGCGTGTCCATCATGTTGCGGCGGATGCGGCCGTTCAAGTCTTCCTCGTGCGCGATCGCGTTCAGTGCCGCGGCCGCGTCCTGGTCGGTAAATTCTTTCTGCAGCACGCGGGTCGAGACTTCTTCGAGACTTTCGTAGATGCCCTCGAGCGAGTCGGCCGAATACTCGGCGTCGGTCGCGTACAGGTCGAGCAGCACGTCCATATAGTCTTCGATCGAGCCGGGCCGCGAACGGGCGCGCATGCGCACCAGGCGGAACACCGGCAAGTCGTCGTTGTGCACCGAGAACAGGATCTTGCCCGACAAGATGAATGCCACCGTGATCACGCGCGACGGGCCGTCTTCTTCTTCCAGCAGGAAGTCGGTGCGCAGGTGCAGGTCGCCATTTTCGGCTTCGTAGTAACGCGCCGATGCTTCGATATCCTGGACTTCGTCTTCGCCCGGCAAGATCACGTTGTACTTGGCCTTGACCCAGACGCGCTCTTCTTCGCTCGGGTCGGTCAGGTCGACCCAGACCGGCGCCACGCTTTCGAGTTCCTCGCGGGATTCGATCGTGACCTGGTTCAGGCGGCCGTTCTGTAGGACGAATACATTGATCATGCGCTGGGTCTCGCTATTCTTGGCCGGTCGACAAAAGTAGCGCAAGTGTAACCGTTTGCCCGCCGCTGAGCCAACTCCAGCGCCATAAACACGCGTTTATGGCCGCTCATCCGCACGTGGCACGTCGGCCGACGGGATCCGGCGCTGGATCGTGCTGGTGCGGCGCTCCAGGTAGCGGGTCGAGCGGTTCTTGTCGTAGAAGCGGGGATTGGGCAGCATCACGGCCAGGCGCGCGGCTTGCGCCGTGCTCAGTTTGGCGGCGGATGTCTTGAAGTAATAGCGCGCCGCCGCTTCGGCGCCGAACACGCCACGGCCGAACTCGGCCACATTCAGGTAGATTTCCAGGATGCGCTGCTTGCTCATGACCGCTTCGAGCATGAACGCGATGATCGTTTCCTGCCCCTTGCGCAGATAGCTGCGCGAGCCGGACAGGAACAGGTTCTTGGCCAGTTGCTGCGTGATGGTCGAGCCGCCGCCCACCAGCTTGCCCCGGCGCTCGTTGCGCTCGTAGGTACGCTCGATGGCTTTCAGGTCCACGCCGTAGTGCTCGTTGAAATTGGCGTCCTCGGACGCCACCACTGCCCGCTTCAGATTGTACGAAATCCGCTCGTACGGCACCCATTCGTGCTTAAGCGTCGCGTTGGGATTCGTTTCGCGCAGTACCGACAATTGCGCGCGCATGAAGCTGGTCGAGCCGGGATCGACCTGCGAATACCAGCACACCATCAGGAAGAAATACAGCTGGACCAGCAGCACGAGCAGCAGCGGCCCCAGAAAAATCCACTTGATCCAGCGGCGCTTGGCTGGCGCCTTCGCTGGTGCCTTCGATGATCCCTTCGTGCGCGATGTAGCCACGGGTTACCCCTGTTATTGTGATTGACGCATCGATGCCAGCACGTGCGCCGTGCCCGGCCGCTTGCCCCGCCACAGCGCGAACGCTTCGGCGGCCTGCTCCACCAGCATGCCCAGGCCGTCGCGCACGGCAGCGCCATGACCTGCGGCAAAGTCCATGAACACGGTTGGCTTGTTTCCGTACATCATATCCAACGCGAGCGTGTCCGGACCGAACACCGTCGCCGGCACCGGCGGCACGGCGGCGTCCAGGCTGGCCGACGTCGCATTGATGATCACGTCGAACGGGCCATCGACATCGGCGAAGCCGCTGACCGCCAGGCGCGCCGCATGATGGGCAAACTCGGCCACCAGCGCTTCGGCGGTGGCCAGCGTACGGTTGGCAATCACGATCTGGCGCGGTCCGGCGTCCAGCAACGGCAGCAGCGCGCCACGGGCGGCGCCACCGGCGCCCAGCAACAGCACACGTTTACCGTCCAGTGACACGCCGGCATTGCGCACGATGTCGGCCACCAGGCCCACGCCGTCCGTGTTGTCGCCGACGATCTCGCCGCCATCGAACACCAGCGTATTGACGGCGCCGGCCGCCTGCGCGCGCGGGGTCAAACGTGTGGCCAGGCGCGCAGCGTCGAGCTTGAATGGCACGGTGACGTTGGCGCCCTTGTAGCCTTCGTCGACCAGGCGCGCCACCGTCGCGGCAAAGCCATCGACGGGCGCCAGGCATTGTTCATACTGGAGATCCTCGCCCAACTCTGCGGCATATTGCGCGTGGATCCGGGGCGATTTGCTGTGGGCAATCGGGTTGCCGATAACGCAGTAACGATCGGTCATGGCGATGCATTCCCCAGGGTTGCGCGCAGGCTCTCTTCGCGGGTGAACTGGAAGCGCGTAAACACTTCCCATAGATCGTCCTTGCCCTTGGTGCGCATATTGGCCGGGAACGCGCCGTACGGCGCCGAGCGGCGCACGATGTCGAGCGCCGCCTTGTCGAGCGCGGGATTGCCCGAGCTGCGCTCGACCTTCGGGCCGCCATCCTTCAGGTACAGCGTGCCGTCCTGGTACACGGGGATGTACACCACCAGCTCGCCATACAGCTTCTTGCCGGCCTGCTGCGGGAAGTTCAGCGTGCCGACTTCCTCGATCCGCTTCTGCATCGCCTTGTAGTACAGCGCGTACCCCGCCTCGCGCGTGCTCGGCGTGATCTTCGTGCGTTTCGGGCGGCGGTTTTCTTCTTCGATGCGTTCGAAGATTTCGGCAGCGCTGCGCGAAATGGCGCGCGACGTGTCGAGGTTGTCCTCGCCCGTACGCGACGGATCCGGCTTTTCCCGTTCGGTGACCGGTGGCGCGGTAAAGCTCGACGTGCGGGCGCGCGTGACGACGTCCTGCTGGATCTGCTCGAGCGCGGCGATGCGGCGCTGCAGGGCCTTGATGCTGTCGCCATCCTCGACCTTGCGCAGGTCGGGCAGCGGCGACTTGGCGCGGCCCGCTTCGGCGGTGCCGCCACCGTCCAGGTTCGCCTGGGCCAGTGCGTCGGCCTTGGCCGGCGCCCGGTCGTGCTTGGCATTGACCAGGATAACTTCGAGCCCTGGGTCGGCCGGGGTCTGGCGGAACGTTTCAGGCGCAGCAAAACGCACCGCCAGCAGCGCCGCGTGGGCTGCCACCGATACGGCCAGGGCAATGATCAGGGGACGGTTGTGTAGGAGAGACTTCACGCGCTGCGGGTGAGAATTGAATCGGAGAATTGATTCATTCTAACCTGAGGCGAACCCATAGGGGGAGGTGGAATTGGCGTGCGGGATAACGTGGTGTGTTCGACAATAGTAGCCGGAGGGTTGAATGGCCTTGCCAATCCTTCAATGTCCGCTTGATCTCAGGTACCTGCGACCCTGACTCGTGACAAGCCTACAGCGCCATACAGGGTGAATAATTGTCGGTCTTATCCAACTCACAAGGCAGAGCCATATGGCGAACGATGCATACCTCAGGATCAAAGGCGTCACCGAAGAACCCTCGGACGACAAGCACCGCGATCAAATCCTGTTGCAGAATTGCGCAGCCGGGAAGACGATCCCATCTGCAACTTTCGAACGCATACTTGCAGACGGTCACGGCAAGTGGAATTGTTTTCGACAGTCCGTACGGGGCGGAACGAATTGTCCATCAATGGAACCTTTCAAACCATGAAAGCCATTCTCAGTACCTTGAAATACCTGCTGATCGCAATTGGCTCGACCCTTTCAGTTGCGGTACTCGTCTGGCTGGCGATCTTCCTCTTCGATCAGTCCATGAGCATTGACAAGGCGTTCGCGCTGATCTTCTACCCGTCCGTCGTTGCGGGTGTCATTATGCCGTTGGCGTGGTGGCTACGAGGGCGCAAGCTGGAAGCCTGAGAGGCGGGCGGCCTGCAAAATCCCGCACTCAGTCTCCTTGCCAACGGCCCACAGAGCCTGCGGCTTCAGATGCCGTTCATTCCTTCGGCTTCTTTCGCCAAATCCATTATGGTGCCGAGGTACTGGACGGCGTCACTGATGACGCTGGCTCCGTCACGTCAGCCGTGTCCACCACGGCAACCGCGCCTTCCGCCTCCACCGCTTCGGCCGCTGCTGCTTCGCCGGTGTCGGCTTCCGTGTCCTCTTCATCCGCGATGGCCGCATCCGGCGCGGCGCTTGCCACTTCCAGCAAACGCGCCTCGAGGTTCAGTTCGATCTCGTCCCAGCGGACGATGTCGAGCTTGACCTGCGCGCCACGCGCCACCTGCGACATGCCTGGCAGGCGCACCACCAGCGGCACGTCGGTCAGGCGCACGAGCTCGTCCTTGAGCACGACAGCGTCGACCATCTTGACGCCCTCCTGCCCCAGCCAGCGCAGGCACCAGTAGCGCTCCATGTTCTGCTGGAACTCGTTGTAGGCTGCATATGCCGCGTCGAAGCTCGACACGATCGAAAACAGCGTCGCATCGCGGTGCTTGAACGGCGCGACGAGCGGCGCGGTGACGCCGTTTTCGGCCGCCGCGATGATCTGCCACTGGTTGACCAGGTCGGTATAGCGGCGCAGCGGCGACGTGCTCCATGCGTACTGGTCCACTCCCAGGCCCTGGTGCGGCGCGGCGTGCGTGACCATGCGCACCTGCATCTTGCCGGCCCAGCCGCCGGCGCCCGGCCCTTGCGAGCGGTAGATGCCCGGCACGCCCGAGTCGTGCAGCAGCTTGCCCCAGGTGCTGTTGGCAAAGATCATCAGTTCGGCGACGATCTTGTCCAGCGGCGCGCCCCGCTTGCGGCGCACGATCGAGACCACGTCGTCCTCGACGTAGAAATTGAAGTCCATGCGGTTGGCTTGCTCTGGCTTGAGGCCAAAGGCTTCGCGCTTTGCCATGCGGCCGGCTTCCAGCTGCAAGGCCCACTGCCATAACTGGCCCAGTTCTTCCTTGTGCGGATACTCACCCTCGCCGCTGGCCAGCGTTTCTTCATTGACCAGATCATCCAGGTCGTTGTGGCGCAGATTGCTCTTGATCGGCACCAGCTCGGCGCGCGTCGTCGTCGAGATGACGCTCCAGTCTTCGGGATTGAGCACGGCGTACAGCGACAGTGCAGGACAATCGTTGCCCTCGGCCAGCGTGAACGCATTGACCACCTCGTCCGGCAGCATCGTGATCTTGTCGCCCGGCATGTACACGGTGGACATGCGCGCGCGGGCGATCTTGTCGATCGCGTCGTCCGGACGCACGGCCAGGCCCGGCGCCGCGATGTGGATGCCCACGCGCACGGTGCCATCGTCCAGCTTGACGACGGAAAACGCATCGTCGATCTCGGTCGTGGTCACGTCATCGATCGAGAACGCGGCAACGTCGGCGCGTGGCAGGTCGGTCGGCGCTGTTGGCACGTCCACTGGCGCAAAGCCGGCGCCGCGCGGGAAGTTCTCGAACAGGAAGCGGCCCATGTGCAGGTCTTTGGGCGAGGCCAGCCCGCCGACGTCCAGCATTAGGCGTGCCGGGTTGGTCTGCAGCTCATTGGCCGCGGCCTCGAATGCCTTGTATTCGATCGTGTTCTTGTCCGGCTTGAACAGCAGCTGGTGCACGAGCGGCTGCATCGATTCGGGCAGCTTGCCGGCTTTGAGCTCATCGACATAGCCGGCCTGGATGATGGCCTGCTGTTTTTTCTTTTCGATGCCGGCCAGCGCGGCCTTGAGCGACGCTTCCGGCGCGGCCTTGTAGCGGCCACGGCCCTTCTTGTAGAAGTAGATGGGCGAGCCGTGCAGCGTCAGCACGAGGCCGGCCGCTTCGTGCGGCAGCGGCGCGTGGCCGAAGTATTCGGCGCCCAGCTCGGCAAAGCCGAATTCTTCTTCGCCCGCGACTTCCCACAGGAACTCGAGGTCGACGTCCGCCGCCACGGCCTTGGCCGCGTCCATCAGCTCTTGCGGGCTGGGCTTTTCAAATTGCAGCAGCACGTCGCGCGTCTTGACCTTGGTGCGCTTGCCGCTGGCCAGTTCGACCTGGTATGCCTCGCCGGCTTGCGACAGGATGGCGCCGACCTTGAAGTCGCCCGATTCCTCAAAAAATACATTCATGATTATTCTGTGTTGTTCGTGGTTGCGCCCGCTCCCAGGCTGAGCACCGCCGGCAAGAATACCTCGGTGACCAGGAGCAGGCCTTGACGGCGGCGATAGACGCAGCGCCGCGCATGGTAAATCGGCTGTTGGGCGCCTGCGCCGCCAATGGCCGCGTGCGCACGGCGCACCAGCGGATGGTCGGCGCCCAGGCGCGCAAATTCAAGTGATCCGCGCCGCACGAGCGGATCGTAAAACAGGGTCGAGCCGAGCGAGCGTTCACCCAGCGCCGAAAACAGCGGCCAGTCGCTCGCGTCGGCATCGGGCGGCACGACCGTGTGGGCAAAGACCACCGGCGTGCCGTCGCAGACGAGAAGTACTTCGCGTTCCCAGACGCGCTGTGGTCGCGCCAGGCCAATCGCCGCCGCTTCGTCGGCCAGGCACACGGCACTGTGCTGGTGCAGGCGGCGCACGCGAAACGCGTCGCTGCTGGCGACCAGGCGAGCGGTCAGCGAACCGGGCGTGACGAGCCAGTCGTGCATTGGTGGAGAAGCACGCACGGCGCGCGCATGCGGCTGCCAGGCGGCCAGGCGCAGCGAACGGTTCCTCACTGCGCCGGGTCTCCAGCTGCGGGGCCGTCGACGTCCATGCCGCAAAACGCCAGCACCTCATCGACATAGATGGGAAACTCCGACACCGCATGGTCGCTGCCGTAGATCACGTGCTGGCGCGCGCCGGCGTAGTGCGCCACCATGTCCCGGTAGTCGAGCACTTCGTCGCCCGTGGCGGCCAGCAAAAAATAGCGCTCGGGCTGCGTGATGGCCGCGACGCGCAGTGCCTTGAGTTCATCGATGTACTCGGGGCGAAACTCGAACGGTTCGTCCGAATGCCAGTTGGTCGTCACGCCCACATGGTGTTCGAGGTTGCGCGTCGGATCGACCGACGGATTGATGACGACGGCCGGCACGCCCAGGCGCTCGGCCAGCGCGCACGCATAGAAGCCGCCCAGCGACGAGCCGACGATCGCGAGATTGCCCGGTGCGTGCTGCGCGGCCAGGTCCAGCGCCAGCGCGAACGCGGCCTTGGGCGACGCCGGCAATTGCGGGCAGATCAGGCGATCCAGCAAGCCGCGCTCCTCGAGCGCCGCCTGCATGACGCGCGCCTTCATCGATTTGGGCGACGAGCGAAAGCCGTGCAAATACAGAAGGTACGGTGGCAAAGCCGGCGCCGACGTCATGGGGCCAGCGCGTCCAGCAGCTTCTGGTGCACACCGCCGAAGCCGCCATTGCTCATGACCAGGATATGGTCGCCCGGCTGCGCCTGCTGCACGATGGCCTGCACCATATAGTCGATCTGGTCGAAGCTGTGCGCAATCGTCCCCATCGGCTTGAACGCATCGGCCAGCGACCAGCCCAGCGCCTGCTGGCTGCCGAAGCCGAACACCAGGTCGGCATCCTTCAGGCTGCCCGGCAGCGCATCCTTCATCGCGCCCAGCTTCATCGTGTTCGAGCGCGGCTCGAGCACGGCCAGGATGCGGCCGGAACCTTGCGCGCCCAGCTTCTGGCGCAGGCCGCCGACCGTGGTGGCAATCGCCGTCGGGTGGTGCGCGAAGTCGTCGTAGACGGTGATGTTGTTGACCACGCCGCGCACTTCCATGCGGCGCTTGACGTTCTCGAAGCGGGCCAGCGATTCGATGGCCTGCGCGACCGGCACGCCGACGTGGCGCGCGGCGGCAATCGCGGCCAGCGCGTTCGAGCGGTTGTGCTTGCCGGTCAGGTCCCAGTGCACGGTGCCTTGCGGCGCGCCCTTGAAGATGACGTCGAAGCTCGCGCCACCCGGATGCTCGACCATCGTCCAGTCGACGCCATCGGCGCCGCCAAAGCTTTCCTTCTCGCTCCAGCAACCGCGCTTGAGCACGCGCCCGATCGATGCTTCGTCGCCATTGACGACCAGGCGACCCACGCCCGGCACGGTGCGCACCAGGTGGTGGAACTGGGTTTCGATGGCGCCGATGTCCGGAAAGATGTCGGCGTGGTCGTATTCCAGGTTGTTCAGCACGGCCGTCTTGGCGTGGTAGTGCACGAACTTGCTGCGCTTGTCGAAGAACGCCGTGTCGTATTCATCGGCTTCGATGACGAAGAAGTCCGATGGCTTGTCGCCATGCAGGCGCGCCGAGACGCCGAAGTTCATCGGCACGCCGCCGATCAGGAAACCCGGCGCATAGCCGGCATCTTCCAGGATCCAGGCCAGCATCGAGGTCGTGGTCGTCTTGCCGTGCGTACCGGCCACGGCCAGCACCCATTTTTCGCGCAGGATATGCTCGCCGATCCACTGCGGCCCCGACATATAGGGCAAGCCGCGGTTCAGGATTTCCTCGATCAGCGGATTGCCGCGCGTCATGACATTGCCGACCACATACAGATCGGGATTCAGCGACACCTGCTCCGGGCCGTAGCCCTGGATCAGCTCGATCCCCTGGGCTTGCAACTGCGTGCTCATCGGTGGATAGACGTTGGCGTCACAACCGGTCACGCGGTGACCGGCTTCCTTGGCCAGGACCGCCAGGCCACCCATGAAGGTGCCGCAAATGCCGAGAATATGAATGTGCATGGGAAGGTGCGCTGGTGCGATGTAAATGGACGAAACCGGGATTCTACCCGAGGCGCTGCCAAATTAAGGTTCAGAGTATGATCTGGATCATGATGCCGAACTTGAACAACGATCTCATTCAATTGCGCGCCGAGATCGCCCTTGTGGCTGCGCGCATGGTTGCCCAGGATGGCGCCGACATCGATACCGCGCGCCGCAAGGCGGCCCGCCAGGTGCTCGGCGTGAACCAGCCTGTTCCCAATATGATGCCCGACGACATCCAGGTCGAAGACGAAGTGCGCAAGTACCTGGCACTGTTCGGCGGCCCGGACCACAGCGAGCGCCTGGCGCAATTGCGCGCCACGGCGCTGCAGGTGATGGAGGCGCTGGCCGACTTCAATCCCTATATCACCGGCCCGGTGCTGCAAGGCACGGCCGGCGAGCACGACGATATCCACCTGCAACTGTTCGCCGACAGCGCGAAAGAAGTGCAGATCTATCTGCTGAATCGCAATGTTAATATCGAGATCTCGGAAACCCCGCATTTCAAGGGGGGGCGCCATGCGCCGGTCGAGACCGTCAGTTTCCCGTGGATGAAGGAAACTGTGCATGCGCAATTGTTTGAATACCAAGACCTGCGCGGCGCGCTCAAGCCGCGCGCGGATGGCCGCCCGCAACGCCTCGACGCTGCCGGCCTGCGCGCGCTGATCGCTGCCGACTCAACACTGGAACAGAACGAATGAACAAGAAACATCTGGCTACCTATGTGGCAGTGGCCGCGCTGTTCGGCGTGATGGGCGCCGTTGTCGCGCTCTACAAGAAGGCGCCGGCACCGGCCTCCCCCCAGATCAGTACGGCTGCCGGCGCTGGTGCAGTGACCAATGCCGTCACCAATCTCTATGCGCAGTCGCTCAACAACCTGGCGGGCGAACCGCAGCCGCTGGCCCAGTGGAAGGGCAAGCCCCTGCTGGTGAACTTCTGGGCCACCTGGTGCGGTCCGTGCGTGCAGGAAATGCCGGAGCTGTCGCACCTGGCGGGCGAAGACAAGGGCAAGCATTTCAATGTGATCGGCATCGGCATCGATTCGCCGACCAATATGAGCGAATTCGCCGCCAAGCACCAGATTGCCTATCCACTCTACGTGGCGGGCATGGGCGGAACCGAGCTGTCGAAGGAATTGGGCAACACGATGGGCGGCTTGCCGTACACTGTGCTGATCGGCGCCGACGGGCAAGTGCTCAAGACGTATATTGGCAAGCTCAAGTTCGACGAATTGCGCGCTGACCTGGCCAAATTGAAGGGTTGATCGCGCTTTTAACGAACGATCGTACGATTTGCAATTGCGGCCAATTTCGGCTAAACACCAGCAATTTTACCGCTTGCCAACAGCCGAGCTAGGCGGCACAATGCCTGACTTTCGGGCTACCAGACTCTCATTATGGCGAAAAAGCTACTGCTTCTCAACGGCCCCAACCTCAATTTATTGGGGACGCGCGAGCCTGCGGTGTACGGCACGACGACACTGGCCGACATCGAGAACGCAGCAGTTGCACAAGCCACGAACGCCGGCGCAGCACTGGAGCATTTCCAGAGCAACCATGAGGGCGCCCTGATCGATCGCATCCACGCCGCACGCACCGAAGGCGTGGATTTTATCGTGATCAATCCTGGTGGCTTGACCCATACCAGCGTAGCACTGCGCGATGCGTTCGCGTCGGTGGCCATTCCATTCGTCGAGGTGCACGTGTCGAACGTGCATGCCCGCGAATCGTTCCGGCAGCATTCCTATCTCTCCGGCATCGCGCGTGGCGTGATCTGCGGACTGGGGCCGGACGGATACAGGTTTGCCATCGACTTCGCACTTAAATAGCGTTAATCTACGTCAACTTCATGTATCAGCGGCTGCGCGGCCTGTTGGACGCGCCGGCCTGCTCTCTAAAACGAATAATTCCAAGGGGTTTCACATGGATCTACGAAAACTCAAGACCTTGATCGACCTGGTCGCTGAATCGGACATCGCCGAGCTCGAAGTCACCGAAGGCGAAAGCAAGGTCCGCATCGTCAAGTCGTCCGCTGTTGGCCAGGGCCAGATGATGATGATGCCGCAACAAGGCGTGCAACAGTTCGCGGCGCCAGCCCCGGCTGCTGCGCCTGTCGCTGCAGCACCGGTCGTGGCTCCCGAGCCAACCGGCCACGTCGTCAAGTCGCCGATGGTGGGTACCTTCTACCGTTCGTCCGCACCGGGCGCTGCGGCGTTCGTCGAAGTCGGCTCGAACATCAAGGAAGGCGAGACGCTGTGCATCATCGAAGCGATGAAGCTCCTGAATGAAATCGACGCCGATGTCTCGGGCGTTGTCACCAAGATCCTCGTGGAAAACGGCCAGCCGGTCGAATTCGGCCAGCCGCTGTTCGTGATTGGCTAAAGCCTCAAGCTGGGCGGCAGTCCTGCCACCAGCTCACCCATGACGTGTCCGGCGCCGCTTGTCTTTCAG
Organism: Telluria sp. LT2P80; assembly: GCF_059685955.1. Lineage (NCBI taxonomy): Bacteria > Pseudomonadati > Pseudomonadota > Betaproteobacteria > Burkholderiales > Oxalobacteraceae > Telluria > Telluria sp. LT2P80. The sequence continues at coordinate 1,381,346 of NZ_JCASIO010000001.1, forward strand.
CTGCGCCGGTTTTCACTGAACCACCGGACCAACCATGTTTGAAAAAATCCTCATCGCCAACCGTGGTGAAATCGCGCTGCGTATCCAGCGCGCCTGCCGCGAGCTGGGCATCAAGACGGTCGTCGTGCACTCCGAGGCCGACAAGGACGCCAAGTACGTGAAACTGGCGGACGAGTCGGTCTGCATCGGCCCGGCGCAATCGAGCCTCAGCTATCTGAACATGCCCGCGATCATCAGCGCGGCCGAAGTGACCGACGCCGAAGCGATCCACCCGGGCTACGGCTTCCTGTCCGAAAACGCCGACTTCGCCGAGCGCGTCGAGAAATCGGGCTTCGTCTTCATCGGCCCGCGTTCCGAATCGATCCGCCTGATGGGCGACAAGGTCTCGGCCAAGCAGGCCATGATCCGCGCCGGCGTGCCGTGCGTGCCAGGCTCGGACGGCGCCCTGCCGGACGACCCGAAAGAAATCGTGCAGACGGCGCGCCGCGTCGGCTACCCGGTGATCATCAAGGCTGCCGGCGGTGGTGGCGGACGCGGCATGCGCGTGGTGCACACCGAAGCGGCCCTGATCAACGCCGTGGCGATGACCAAGACCGAAGCCGGCGCCGCGTTCGGCAATCCGGAAGTCTATATGGAGAAGTATCTGGAAAATCCGCGTCACGTGGAAATCCAGATCCTGGCCGACGAACACAAAAACGCCGTCTGGCTCGGCGAGCGCGATTGCTCGATGCAGCGCCGCCACCAGAAGGTCATTGAAGAAGCACCGGCGCCGGGCATCCCGCGCAAGCTGATCGAAAAGATCGGTGACCGCTGCGCCGAAGCCTGCCGCAAGATCGGCTACCGCGGCGCCGGCACCTTCGAATTCCTGTACGAGAATGGCGAGTTCTATTTCATCGAAATGAACACGCGTATCCAGGTCGAGCATCCGGTCACCGAGATGATCACCGGGATCGACATCGTCCAGGAACAGATCCGCATCGCCTGCGGCGAAAAGCTGCGCTTCCGCCAGCGCGACATCATGCTGTCGGGCCACTCGATCGAGTGCCGCATCAATGCCGAAGACCCGTTCAAGTTCACGCCGTCGCCGGGCCGCATCACCAGCTGGCATCCGCCGGGTGGCCCTGGCATCCGCGTCGACTCGCACTCGTACGCCGGCTACTACGTGCCGCCGCACTACGACTCGATGATCGGCAAGGTCATCGCGTATGGCGCCACGCGCGAGCAGGCGATTCGCCGCATGCAGATCGCGCTGTCCGAAATGGTCGTCGAGGGTATCCTGACCAATATTCCGCTGCACCGCGAACTGATGGTCGACGCCCGCTTCATCGAAGGCGGCACCAACATTCACTACCTGGAGCAGAAACTGGCCGCCAAGCCCGATCTGCCGAAGGAAACCGCGCTGTCGGCCAAATCGGAAGTCAAGGTGAACGAATGAGCTGGACTGAAGTCGTCATCGAACTGGCGCGTGAACACGCCGAAGCGCTGTCGGACGCCCTGATGGAAGCCGGCGCGCTGTCGGTGTCGGTGGAAGACGCCGACGAAGGCACTGAGGACGAAAAGCCGCTGTTCGGCGAGCCGGGCATGGAGCCGACCGAAGCGGCCTGGGACCACAGCCGCGTCGTCGCACTGACCGATGCGGATGCCGACCAGCTGGCGATCGTCACCGAGGCCGCGCAAGCGATCAACCTGCCCGTCGTGCCGGCATTCACCACCCGCAAGGTGGAAGACGCCGACTGGGTGCGCCTGACGCAATCGCAGTTCGAGCCGATCCACATCGGCACCAATATCTGGGTCGTGCCGAGCTGGCACGTGGCGCCGGATCCGAACGGCCTGATCCTCGAGCTGGACCCGGGCCTGGCCTTCGGCACCGGCAGCCATCCGACAACGCGCCTGTGCATGGAGTGGCTCGAAGCCCATCCTGCGCCGGGCAAGTCGGTGCTGGACTACGGCTGCGGCTCGGGCATCCTGGCGATGGTGGCCAAGAAGCTGGGGTCGCAGGACGTGGCCGGTGTCGACATCGATCCGCAAGCGATCGAATCGGCACGCGCCAACGCTGAGCGCAACAACGTCGCCATCGACTTCTACCTGCCTGACACGTTTGCTGCTTCCGGCAATGAACGCCATGCCGGCGGCAAGTTCGACATCGTCGTGGCCAACATCCTGTCGAGCCCATTGAAGCTGATGGCGCCGATGCTGGCCGGCCGCGTGGCCGATGGCGGTTCGCTCGTGCTGTCGGGCGTACTGGCACGCCAGGCCAACGAAGTGGCTGCAGCCTATGCGCCATTCATCAAGCTGGGCGTCTGGGCCGAGCAGGATGGCTGGGTTGCCCTGCACGGCACGCTGGGCCAGGACACACCGCCGGCACGCACTGCCACTGCCACTGCCGGATAAAGGCATGGCGCTCGCCACACAATGCCCCCACTGCGGCACGCAGTTCCGCGTCGCCGCGGACCAGCTCAAGCTGCGTGGGGGCATCGTGCGTTGTGGCGCATGCCAGCAGATTTTTGACGGGAACAGCGCGCTGATCGATCTGGCGGCCGGGCCTGCACCGGTTGTTGCGGCGCCTGCCGACGCACCGGCCGACGAATCTCCCACTACTTCTTCCCCTCCCGTTGACGAGACGCCGGTCGAGACACTTGCACCGGTGAGCGAGCCGGTCGCGCCGCAGGAACCAGACCCAGAACCGGCGCCGATGCCGGTATCAATACCCGAACCGGACACCCTCCCCGCGCCCGAACCAAGCCGCGAGCACACGGCAGACTCGATCGGCCCGCCGACCCTGCTGCTGCGCGAATCCTCGGGCGGCTCGCCGCCGATCGTATCGAACGTGCCTGCCTCGCCGCGCAACCGCGCCGCCGAAGCGCGCGCGCGCCGCGTCAAGGCCGCACCGCCGCGCATCGACGAGGCGCCCAAACCACCACCACCGCCGCCAAAGCCGAAGCCGGACATCGATGAACCCGAGTTCGTGCGCAGCACACGCCAGCGCGAAGCTTCCAGCAAGACGACGCGCATCGCGCTGGCCGTCGGCAGCGTGCTGCTGCTGATTGTGCTGGTCGTGCAGGCAGCAGTGAGCTTTCGCGACGTGCTGGCGGCGCGCCATCCGGGCCTGCGTCCGGCGCTGGTCTCGACCTGCGCCCTGCTCGGCTGCAGCGTCAACCTGCCGGCGCGGCCGGAGCAGCTGGTGATCGAGACCGGTGAACTCATCACGCTGGGCGGCAACGCCTATACCTTCAGCACCGTGCTGCGCAACCAGGGCGACATGGCGCTGGCCTGGCCCAGCCTCGAACTGACGCTGAACGACCTTGACGACAAGCCGCTGGTACGCCGCGTGTTCGCCCCGCGCGATTACGCCGGCGCCGCCGCTGCCGCGCCCACCGGGTTCGCCGCACGCGGCGAGCAGCAGGTGCGCATCCATTTCAGGCTGGAGGGCGCAGAGCCGTCCGGCTACCACATCGCAGTGTTCTATCCATGAAAGCCTCACCATGACCAAAACCGCCCTGATCTGCGGCTCGCTCGCGTTCGACAAAATCATGCAGTACCACGGCCGCTTCGGCGACACGCTGCTGGCCGACCAGCTGCACCGCGTGAACGTGTCGTTCCTGGTGCCGACGCTGCGCACCGAATACGGCGGCTGCGCGGCCAATATCGCCTACAACCTCAAGCAGCTGGGCGGCGAGCCCCTGATGATGGGCACCCTGGGCCAGGATGGCGGCGACTACCTCAAGCGCATGCAGGAACAGGGACTCGAGACGCGCGGCGTCCGCACGATCCCCGAGGCCTACACCGCGCAATGCTTCGTGACGGCCGACCAGGACAACAACCAGATCAACGCCTTCCACCCGGGCGCGATGGAATACTCGAACCAGAACAACGTCGCCGACCAGGGCGCGATCCGCGTAGCGATCATCTCGCCCGACGGCCGTGACGGCATGATCAAGCACGCGCGCGACTGCGCCGAACAGAAGGTGCCGTTCATGTTCGATCCGGGCCAGCAACTGCCGATGTTCTCGGGCGAAGAACTGATCACGTTCATCGGCCAGGCCAGCTACCTGGCGTGCAATGACTACGAATTCGAGATGGTCATGGACCGCACGGGCCTGAGCCATGCCGACATCGCGGCGCGCCTGGAGGCGTTGATCATCACGCGCGGCGAGGCCGGTTCGGACATCTACGCAAACGGCGAGCACATCAAGATTCCAGCCGTGACGGCCACCAACGTGGTCGACCCGACCGGCTGCGGCGACGCCTACCGTGCGGGCCTGCTGTTCGGCATCACCAATGATCTGGATTGGGCCACGAGCGGGCGCATCGCCAGCCTGCTGGGCGCAATCAAGATCGCCTCGGCCGGTGGCCAGAACCACCATTTCACGCCGCAGGAATTCGACGCGCAGTTCGAGCAGGCGTTCGGCAGCAAGTTCCGCTAAGCCGAAGGCGCCGCCGGCGCCGCCCGTGACATAAAAAAAGGCCTCTGCATGCAGAGGCCTTTTTTACGGTCGGGTGGTTCAAATGTAGCCGAACACCTGCCGCAGCACGAACAGCAGGATCTGGATCAGCACGAGCGCCACCAGCACGGACAGGTCCATGCCGCCGATCGGCTTGACGACGCGCCGGATCGGCTGCAGCAATGGCTGATTGAGCGCGTGCACGAACGGCGCCAGCGGCGCATTGGGATTGACCCAGCTGAAGACCGCTTCGATGATCAACAGCGCCATGAAGCCGTACAGGATCCACGTCAGGAAGCGATGCAGCGCGTACAGCAGCATCGTCTCGCCGCTGGCGCCGGCCAGCAGCAGCACCGTGCTGGCCAGAAGGACCACCAGGAAGGCGCCGATGAGGCTTGCCCAGTCGTAGCCGCGGGTACCGGGCACCACGCGCCGCAGCGGCATGACCAGCCAGTCGGTGATGGTATGGACGAACTGGCGAATCTGGTCGGGAAGACGCACGCGGATGGCATTCGTCCAGAAGCGCAGCAACAGCACCCCACCCAGCAGGCCTGCAACGATATCGACGATAAACTGAAGAATGGACAGCACGGACTCTCCTCAAAAAAAAACCGCTGTGCGAAGGCTCACACAGCGGCATTGTGCCTGAAGCGCGCCCCACTTGCCATGCTGCGCAAGACGCGCGGCAGGCAGGGGCGTTTGCGATTACGGACGGCTGCTGGTCGGGAATGGCCAGGCGGTTGGCGCGATCACGCTTTTTGCTGCAGTGGTCGCTGCCGGTGCGGCTGCAGGCGTGTCACCCGCTTTCGCATCAGCCGCTGCCGGCTTGGTCGCTGCCTTCTTGGCGGCTGGCTTCTTCGCTTCTGGCTTGGCGTCGGCCTTGCTGTCCACTTTCGCGTCTGCTTTTGCATCGGCTTTGACGTCAGCCTTCGCGTCGGCTTTGACTTCCGGCTTGGTGTCAGCTTTGATGTCGGCCTTGATGTCGGCTTTCATGTCCGGCTTCGCGGCAGCTGGCTTGGTGGCGGCTGGCTTGGCGGCGACGGTCTTGGTCGCAGCGGTCTTGGTGACAGCTGGCTTGACGGCGGCCGTTTTGGTAGCAGCAGGCTTGGCAGCAGCGGTCGTGGTCGCGGCAGCTTTGGTCACGGCTGGTTTGGCCGCGGCGCTGGTGGTGGTCGCTTTTTTAGCGGCTGGCTTGGCAGCAGCGGTTTTGGTGACAGCCGGTTTGGCTGCGGTTTTGGTCACCGTTGCTTTTTGCGCTGCCGGCTTTGCCGTTGCTTTGGTCGTGGCCGCTTTTTTGGCGACTGGCTTGGCGGCTGTCTTGCTGGTGCCCGCTTTTGCGGTGACCGGCTTGGCTGCAGCTTTGGTCGTCGTTTTAGCGGCTGGCTTGGCGGCGGTTTTCTTTACTGCCGGCTTGGCTGCTGATTTAGCGGTCGACTTGGCCGGCGATTTCGCTGCCGACTTGGTGGTCGATTTGGTGGCCGATTTAGCAGTCGACTTGGTAGCCGATTTAGCGGTCGATTTGGTGGCCGATTTAGCTGGCGATTTGGTGGCGGCCTTGGCCGACGTTTTCGTGGCGGCAGGTTTGGCTGCTGGCTTGGCTGCTGCTTTCTTTGCAGCCGGCTTGGCTGCAGGTTTCGCTGCTGCTTTCTTTGCCGCTGGCTTGGCTGCAGGTTTCGCTGCTGCTTTCTTTGCCGCTGGTTTGGCTGCTGCTTTCTTCGCTGCCGGCTTGGTTGCTGCTTTAGCTGCTGGTTTGGTTGTTGCTTTAGTTGCTGACTTAGTTGCTGGCTTAGTTGCAGGCTTCACTGCGGACTTGGCAGCGACTTTCTTGGTTACCGGCTTCGCTGCAGTTTTAGCGGCGGTTTTGTTTACCGTTGGCTTTGCTGCAGTTTTGGTGACGGTTTTCTTTACTGCCGGCTTTGCGGACGACTTGGCGGTCGATTTAACTGCGGCTTTGGCTGCAGTGGTTTTGGTCGCCGTGGTTTTGGTCGCAGCGGTCTTGGTTGCAGTGGTTTTCTTTGCAACAGGTTTCGCCGTGGTTTTCGTCGCTGGCTTGCTCACTGCCCGGGCTGCCGGTTTGGCTGCTGCCTTGGTGGTGGTCTTGGCAGTGGTTGCTTTTGCCGTGGTGGTCTTGGCGGTGGTGGCCTTGGTCGTGGCCTTGGTCGCGGCTTTTTTCGCGACTGGTTTCTCTGCTGCAGCCTTTGCGGTCGACTTCGTCGTGGACGAAGGCGCGCTCTTCACTGCTGCCTTTACAACTGTTTTTTTAGCGGTTGCCATTTTAATTCTCCTTCATCTGCGATGAGAAATACGCTCAGGGTTTAAAACCCGCCAGGTCGTTGTTGACCGGCGAGTTATTCATCGACGCATGCCGAAGATCGATATGCGTCAATGAATCCGGCACCGGCTGAACTGCTGCAACTCCTCACAGTTGCAGCGCTTCAGCCAACGTCGACAGGCCACCGTTCCAGCGTCGTCACAGCGCTACCCTTGCGGGTGCGAAAAGAAAAAGCCGCCTTGCCTGAGCAATTGGTCAGGCAAGGCGGCTTGTTCTTTTCGCTTCGCTTCCGTGCATACTGTTTGGTTCAGCGCCCTATTATTCGATCGATTTGCCCGATGCCCGCGACAATATCACATCTTCTCGATTTGACAAATTCAATCGCGTAAAGTACGTGCTTTCTTTGTGTGTGCGCAACCGAGAATCGGAAACAAGCCGCGCAATATGAGAGGCCAAATAAGCAAGCGCGCCTGAATTGACAGGGATTCTGCAAATGACGCCGAATTCACGCGCGCCTTTCAACCCGCAGTTGAATCGATTCACAGATCGAACGGTCCGAACCAATAGATACTGTCGATCACGCCGCCGCGTTTGGCAATATAGGCCAGTCGAGTCTGGCAATTGACGAATACCGAATGGAACGAGCCGTCCAGTTGCCGTGCCATTCGCTCCACCGGGTGGCTGCCGAGCGGAACCAGGTAGACGGATCGCGGCGCCGCACCCGCCGGCGCGCCGGCCGTGGGCGCGACCACCATCTCCTTCGCCACCAGATCGAAACCGTGGTTGGTGGCGCGGACACGCGCGCCATCATCCAGCGCCAGGCACGCCGCATCGCGCGGCGCGCCATCCACGTGGTCTTCGAGAACCAGCGTCGGCTTGACCGCTGTGGGCGGCGTGCCGGCGCAGCCGGCCAGCAAGGCCGCGCCACAAAGCGCCAGCCTGAAGGTATGCGGAATCATGAAAGCCCCTGCCAATAGGAGATGCCCATCCTAGCGCATGCGCGGTCGCTTGTGCACGCGCATGTCCACTCTCGTGCCAGGTCGCGTCAGCGCCCCGGCGCCACGCGCCACAACGTGCCGCCGGCATCGTCGACCACCAGCAGCGCGCCATCGCGCGCGACTTCGACTGCCGCCGGCCGGCCCCACACATCGCGGTCGCTGACCACCATGCCGCTCATGAAGTCCTGGTACTGCCCGGTGGGCACCCCGTTCTTCATGAACACGCGCACGACCTTGTAGCCGGTGCGCACGCCACGGTTCCACGAGCCGTGCAGCGCCACGAACACATCGCCCTCGTACTCCTTCGGGAACGCACTGGTCGCACCCTCCGGCGCGTGGTACGCCACCATGCCCAGCGGCGCCGAGTGCGCCTGCAGCAGCACATCCGGGGTGATCGTCTTGCCCTTCAGGTCGGGCCGGTGACCCGCCAGGCGCGGGTCTTCGTTGTCGCCGATGTAGTACCACGGCCAGCCATAGAAACCGCCCTGTTTCACGCGCGTCAGGTAGTCGGGCGGCAGGTTGTCGCCCAGGGCATCGCGCTCGTTCACATTGCACATGACGTCGCCCGTGGTTGGCAGCACCAGCAAGCCCACGCAGTTGCGCAGACCGGTCGCGAAGGTGCGGCGGTTCTTGCCGTCCGGGTCGAACGCCATGACGGTGGCGCGGTCCGTCTCGACGCCCCAGGCGCCGCCCACGCCGTGCTCGCGCTCCCACTGCGCCAGCGGCACGGGCGGCGTGCGACCAATGTCGGCCGCGACGTTGGTCGCCGAGCCGATCGACAGCAGCAGCGTCTTGCCGTCCTTCGAGAACGCCAGCGTGCGCGTCGTGTGACCGCCACTGGTCTCGGACAGTTCGGCAATCACGGTTTCGGGCGCGCCGCGCGCCGTCAGGTCGCCATTGCGGTACGGGATGCGCACGACCGAATTGACGCCGGCCACATACAGATACTGCGGATTGGCGCCGCTCGGCCAGAAGGCCATGCCGTACGGACGCGCCAGTCCAGTAGCGAACACGCCGGCGCTGTCGGCCTTCCTGCCATCACGCGAGCGCAGCACCTTGATCGCGCCCGCGCCGGTCGCGGCCAGGAACACGTCGCCATTCGGCGCGCGCAGTGCCACGCGCGGCTTGTCGGCGTCCTGCGCGAACACGCTGACCGTAAAGCCGGGCATCACGGTCGGCAGCGTGCCGTTGGGCCGTGCCTGCACGCGCGCGCTGTTGCCGGCGCTGTCCGTGGCGAATGGCGTGGCCAGGTCGGTGGGCTTGATGTGCCAGACCTTGCCGGGCTGGTTTTCGGTCCAGGCGCCGGCGCGGGATGCAGCTTGTGCATCGGCTTTCGCAAGGGCTGGCGCAAGGGCTGGCACTGCGGCGGCAGTCTCAGCACCCTGCAGGCTGGCCAGGTAATCGATCAGCGCGCCGCGCTGTTTTGCGTCCGGCACGCCGACCGGCATGGTCGTGCCGGGCACGCGCTTAGCCGGGTCGAGCAGGAACATGTCGAGTTCGTCGCGCGTCCACACGGTGCCGCTCGCGCCGGCCTTGGCCAGCGCCGCCGAATAATTGAACCCGGCGACATCCGCCGCCTTGCGCCCGACAACGCCGAACAGGCCCGGGCCAGCCAGCTGCGCCATCCCGGTATCGACCGTGTGGCAGCTGGCGCAGTTGTTCTGGAAGATCGTGCGGCCAGCGGCCACCTGGGGCGCAGCGTGGGCGACTGAGACTGTCGCCAGGCCGGCGAGCATGAGGGCGTGCAGCAGCGTGGTATGGGCGTTCAAGGGTGTCTCCTGGTCAGGCTTGAAAGATCGCCATCATAGGTCAACACCGACGGGCTGCGCGCAACAGGCGAAAAAAAGCCCGGCTTTACCAGCGCCGGGCTTTTTGTTCGTGGCTGACGCAGGGCGATGGACGCCCCCGCATCAATCCCAGCTCAGCGTGCCGCCAGTCTGGTACTCGGTCACGCGAGTCTCGAAGAAGTTACGCTCTTTCTTCAGGTCGATCATTTCGCTCATCCACGGGAACGGGTTTTCTTCGTTCGGGAACAGCGACTCGAGGCCGATCTGCACCGCGCGGCGGTTGGCGATGAAGCGCAGGTAGCCCTTGAACATCGGGGCGTTCAGGCCCAGTACGCCGCGTGGCATCGTGTCTTCGGCGTAGCGGTATTCGAGGTCGACTGCTTCGATGAACAGGGCCTTGATCTCTTCGCGGAATTCCGGGGTCCACAGCTGCGGATTTTCCATCTTGATCGTGTTGATCACGTCGATGCCGAAGTTCACGTGCATCGATTCGTCGCGCAGGATGTACTGGTACTGCTCGGCGGCGCCGGTCATCTTGTTCTGGCGGCCCAGCGCCAGGATCTGCGTGAAGCCCACGTAGAAGAACAGGCCTTCCATCAGGCAGGCGAAGACGATGATCGACTTGAGCAGCTTCTGGTCGTTTTCCGTGGTGCCGGTCTTGAATTCAGGGTCGGTCAGCGTGTCGATGAACGGGATCAGGAACTGGTCCTTGTCGTGGATCGACTTGACTTCGTTGTAGGCGTTGAAGATCTCGGCTTCGTCCAGGCCCAGCGACTCGACGATGTACTGGTAAGCGTGCGTGTGGATCGCTTCCTCGAACGCCTGGCGCAGCAGGTACTGGCGGCACTCGGGGGCCGTGATGTGGCGGTAGGTGCCCAGCACGATATTGTTCGCGGCGAGCGAGTCGGCCGTCACGAAGAAGCCCAGGTTGCGCTTGACCAGGCGGCGCTCGTCTTCCGACAGGCCGTTCGGGCTCTTCCACAGCTCGATATCGCGCTGCATGTTCACTTCTTGCGGCATCCAGTGGTTCGCGCAACCGGCCAGGTACTTGTCCCATGCCCATTTGTATTTGAATGGCACGAGCTGGTTCACGTCGGTCTGGCCGTTGATGATGCGCTTGTCGTCGGCGTTGACGCGTTTTGCCACTTCGGCGGCAGGCACGATGGCGAGGCCGGCGTCGGCTTGCGGAGCGCTTGGTGCGCTGGTTGGTTCGTCGTCCCAGTTAAGCATGGTGGTCCCTTCTGTGGTGCGCTGGCGCAGCGACTGCGGCCCGGGCACGTTGATGCGTTGGTTATTCGTGTTGTCGGCGACTGGCGCCGTTGTACTTGCCGGGGGGCGAGCCGGCCTTGCAGGCGGCTCGCCTCCCTTACTCAGTGACTGCGAGGGTTACTGGCAGGCTTCGCATTCCTCGAAACCATCGTCGCCCGGACGCAGATAGCAGGCGGCGCCATCTTCTTCGGTCGCTGCTGCCGTCGCCGTCGCCATATTCGCGGCCGGTGCCGGTGCCGGAGCAACCGGCGCTTTCTCGCCGGCCGACAGGCCACCGGACAGGCCGCCCGAGACCGACACGGCGTTCAGCGCGCCGGTACGGGTGGTCGACTTTTCCAGGTGCGTCGCAGCGATCGTGCGCAGGTAGTAGGTCGTTTTCAAACCACGGAGCCACGCCAGCTTGTAGGTTTCGTCCAGCTTCTTGCCCGATGCGCCGGCCATGTAGATGTTCAGCGACTGGGCCTGGTCGATCCACTTCTGGCGACGCGACGCAGCATCGACCAGCCACTTCGGCTCGACTTCGAATGCCGTTGCGTACAGGTCGCGCAGGTCTTGCGGTACGCGGTCGATTTTCGACAGCGAGCCGTCGAAGTACTTCAGGTCGGCGATCATGACTTCGTCCCACAGATCACGCGCCTTCAGGTCACGCACCAGGTACGAGTTGATCTCGGTGAATTCACCCGACAGGTTCGACTTCACGTACAGGTTCTGGAACGTCGGCTCGATACAGGCCGAGACGCCGATGATGTTCGAGATCGTCGCGGTCGGAGCGATTGCCACGCAATTGGAGTTGCGCATGCCGAACTGCTTGATGCGCTCGCGCACCGGGGTCCAGTCCATCTTCGACGACGTATCCTGCTCCAGGTACTGGTTGCCACGTTCGTCGGCCAGCAGCTGGATCGAATCCTGCGGCAGGATGCCGCGGTCCCACAGCGAACCCGTGTAGGTTTCGTAGCGGCCACGCTCTTCGGCCAGTTCGGTCGAGGCCAGGTAGGCGTAGTAGCAGACCGCTTCCATCGACGTGTCGGCGAACTGCACCGCCCGGTCGGACGAGAACGGGATGCGCATCATGTGCAGGCAATCCTGGTGGCCCATCACGCCCATGCCGACCGGACGGTGGCGCAGGTTCGAGTTGCGCGCTTTTTCGACGGCGTAGTAGTTGATGTCGATGACGTTGTCGAGCATGCGCATCGCGGTGCGGATCGTCTTTTGCAGCTTGACGTGATCCAGGCCATCGCCCTTCATGTGCTGCGGCAGATTGACCGAGCCCAGGTTGCAGACGGCGATTTCATCGGCGCTCGTGTTCAGCGTGATCTCGGTGCACAGGTTCGACGAGTGCACGACGCCCACGTGCTGCTGTGGCGAGCGGATGTTGCACGGGTCCTTGAACGTGATCCATGGGTGACCGGTTTCGAACAGCATCGACAGCATCTTGCGCCACAGGTCGAGCGACTCGATCTTTTTGAAGACGGCCATTTCGCCGCGCTCGGCCTTGGCTTCGTACGCCAGATAGGCTTGTTCGAAGGCCTTGCCGGTCAGATCGTGCAGGTCGGGCGTCTCGGATGGCGAGAACAGCGTCCAGTGCGACTTTTCCATCACGCGCTTCATGAACAGGTCGGGAATCCAGTTCGCCGTGTTCATGTCGTGGGTGCGGCGGCGATCGTCGCCCGTGTTCTTGCGCAGGTCGAGGAATTCTTCGATGTCGAGGTGCCAGGTTTCCAGGTAGGCGCAGACAGCGCCCTTGCGCTTGCCGCCCTGGTTGACCGCGACGGCCGTGTCGTTGACCACTTTCAGGAACGGAACCACGCCCTGCGAGCGGCCGTTGGTGCCCTTGATGCGCGAACCGAGTGCGCGCACTGGCGTCCAGTCATTGCCCAGGCCGCCGGCGAACTTCGACAGCAGCGCATTTTCTTTGATGGCGTCGTAGATGTCTTCCAGGTCGTCGCCGACGGTGGTCAGGTAGCACGACGACAGCTGCGAACGGCGGGTGCCCGAGTTGAACAGGGTCGGGGTCGAGCTCATGAAGTCGAACGACGACAGCAGGCTGTAGAACTCGATGGCGCGCGCTTCGCGGTCGTCTTCACGCAGGGCCAGGCCCATTGCCACGCGCATGTAGAACGCCTGTGGCATTTCGATGCGCACGTCGCGCACGTGCAGGAAGTAGCGGTCGTACAGGGTCTGCAGGCCGATGTAGCCGAACTGCAGGTCGCGGTCGGCGACGATGGCCTTGGCCAGGCGCTCAAGGTCGTACTTGCCCAGTTCTTCGTCGAGCAGCTCGTTGGCGATGCCCTTGGCGATGTATTGCGGGAAGTAGGTCAGGTATTCGGCGGCGGCGCCGGCTTGCGCCACTTCGCGGCCGAAGACTTCCTTGCGGATCGTGTGCAGCAGGATGCGGGCGGTGACCTGGCTGTAGGCCGGGTCTTTTTCCATCAGCGCGCGCGCAGCCAGGATGGCCGACTTGTGCAGCTCTTCGACCGGCACGCCGTCGTACAGGTTCTTCATGGTCTCGGCCAGGATCGCGTCAGCGTCGACGTGCTTTTCGAGGCCGGCGCAGGCCGCGCCGATCAGACCGATGACGGTGTTGATGTCCAGCAGGCGACGCTCGCCGCCATCGACGACGTGGATCTGCGGCGCGACGACGGCGCCACCGCCACCAGCGGCTTCTTTCGCGGCGCGGCGCTCTTCCATGCGCTTGGCGCGGTACAGCACGTATTCACGCGCGACATCGTGTTCGCCCGAACGCATCAGCGACAGCTCGACCTGGTCCTGCACGTCCTCGATATGGAACGTGCCGCCGTTTGGCTGGCGACGCACCAGCGCGGTGACGACGTTGTTGGTCATCTGCTCGACCAGCTCGCGGATGCGCGCCGACACGGCGCCCTGGCCGCCGGCGATTGCCAGGAAGGCCTTGGTCATTGCGACCGAGATCTTGTGCGGCTCGAACGCCACCACCGAACCGTTGCGGCGGATGACGCGATAGTCGCCACGAGCGACGATGTCGGCCGGGGTGCTGCCGGCGGGCGCCGATCCTGGGGTGACATGTTGGTTAATCGAACTATTCTGTGCTGTTTGCATTGCGCCTCCAGGAGCGGTCGGACCGCCGTTGTCTACATGGCAACCGTCTTGCCGTATTGCGCAAACCCGGTCCGTCAACAAATTAAAAAACGATGCCCTGCCAGCCGGTGGCCTGTGGTGGCAAACCAGAGAAGCAGGGTAAGAACTAGTAAATATTTCGTGTCGACAAGTGCTTAATTAACCGATCAATGGATAAGTTTGTGTGCAACTTGTGGACAACGTATGAACAACTCGCCGCAGCCCGCAATCCTGGTGCCTTTTCAGTCACTACCACTATATCTAGTGCCGGGCGTTGATATCAGACTAATTGTAGTACCTCGTTTGCGGTACAGGCAAGCAAATAAATGTCCAAAATTTTCAGTTTTATCGCGTGCGAGCCTTGACTTTCGAGAGTCGCCATAAGCACGGGGAGTACGCGGTAAGCGACTACTAACCTTAAAAAAACCGTGGGGAAATGACCGGGCCGCGGGCCCGCCGCCCGGCTGCAGACCAGCCGTCAATCGTCCGGCGCGCTGATGTCCAGCTTCTGCATCTGGTAGCGCAACTGGCGGACACTGATGCCGAGCAGGCTGGCGGCCTGGGTCCGGTTGAACTGGGTTTGCTGCAGGGCGCGGCCGATGATGTCGCGTTCGACCTGCTCCAGGTATTCGGGCAGGTTGCCGGGCAATTCGGCGGGACCGACGCCCGGCGGCGCCGATACCGTTGGCGCGACGGGTACGACCGGCGCGGCCGGAGCGACTGGCGCCGCGGCAGCGGGCGGCGTGACCGCCGGCGGTGCCAGTTCGGCCCGTGCCGGTTCGATCGGCCGCGCCGCCTTGAGCGACAGGTCGCCCACTTCGATCACGCCATCGTTGGCAAACGCCAGCGCCCGCTCCAGCACGTTTTCCAGCTCGCGCACATTGCCGGGGAATGAATACGCCCGCAGCGCGTCCAGCACCCCGGCCCCGAGCGTGGCCTGCCCTGCCCCGGCCAAACGCTGCAGGATGCCGCTCACCAGTGGCGCCAGATCGTCCAGACGCTCGCGCAGCGGCGGCAAGCCCAGCTCGATCACGTTCAGCCGGTAGAACAGGTCTTGCCTGAACTTGCCTGTTTCGACGCAGCGCGCCAGGTCCTGGTGCGTTGCGCTAATGATGCGCACGTCGACCGGTTCCTCGACCGTCGCGCCGATCTTGCGCACGCGCCGCTCCTGGATCGCGCGCAGCAGCTTCACTTGCATTGCCAGCGGCAGGTCGGCCACCTCGTCGAGCATCAGCGTGCCGCCGTTAGCCGCCTGGAAGAAGCCGTCGCGCTCATCGGACGCGCCCGTGAAGGCGCCCTTGCGGTAGCCGAAGAACTCGGCCTCCATCAGCGTTTCGGGAATCGCGCCGCAGTTCACTGCGATGAACGGTTTGGCGGCGCGCGAACTCTGGGCGTGGATCTCGCGCGCGGCCAGCTCCTTGCCGCTGCCGGATTCGCCCGTGATCGAGATCGGCGCCATCGAGCGCGCCAGGCGGGCGATCTGGGCCCGCAATGCCGCCATCGCGGGCGAGCTGCCGATCATGCGCGAGTCGGGCGCAGCGCCGTCACCGAGCGCCGCGCTTTCGGATTGCTTGAGCGCCGCGCGCACCATCACGCGCAGCGCGTCCAGCGCCACCGGCTTGGCGATATAGTCGAACGCACCGGCCTTCAGCGCCACCACTGCGTTTTCGGCGCTGCCGTAAGCGGTGATCACGGCCACCGGCGTGCCCTTGCCCGACGCGCCGATTTCGCGCACCAGTTCGAGGCCCAGGCCGTCCGGCAGGCGCATGTCGGTCAGTACCAGCGCGTAATCGCGCTCGTGGAACAGCGCGCGCGCCTCGCGCAGCGTGGCGGCGCTGTCGACGTCCAGGCCCATCTTGAGCAGCGTGATCTCGAGCAGCTCACGCAGGTCGGCCTCGTCGTCGAGTACCAAAACGCGCGGCGCGCTCATGACGGCTTCCCGGCCACGTCAGGCAAGGGCAAAGGTGATGACAAAGCGGCCACTGGCCTTGCGCGGGCCCAGCGCGGACGGGTCGAACCGGTATTCATAATCGAGTTTCGCATCGTTGTTGAGGCACAGTTCGCGCGCCAGGTAGAGTCCAAGGCCGGTGCCCTTGCTCGAGGTGGTATAGAACGGCTCGAACAGGTGGTCGCGCACTTCGGGCGTGATGCCGGGGCCGTCGTCCTGCACGTGCAGCTCGCGCCGCCCGGCGGCATCGCGCGCAGGAAAGATGCGGATGCTGGCCGGCTGGCGGCTGGCATAGCGCACCGCGTTGTTGAGCAGATTGAGCAGGACTTCATGCAGGTGCAGCGGATCGAAGCGCACGGCGCTGCCGCCCGGATCGCCGATATAGACTATATCACCGGCCAGGCCATGGATTTCACAGAACTCGGCCTTGAGCTGTTCGAGAAACGCGCCCAGCGGCACCGGCTCGCCGTTGGGCTGGGCCTTGCGCGACAGCTGCAGGATGTCTTCGACCATGCGGTTCACGCGCGCCACATTGTCGCCGACGATTTTCAGCAGCCGCACTTCGGCCGGGCCATGCAGGTCTTCGGCCAGCAGCGCCGTCGCGTGGCCGATGGCCGACAACGGGTTACGCACCTCGTGCGCGATGCTGGCGGTCAGGCGCCCCATCGACGCCAGCTTGAGTTGCTGCGCCTGGTTTTCGATGGCGCTCACGTCCTGCATGAAGATCACGCTGCGGCTACCGCCCTCCCCCACTGCATCGGCCGGCGCGGCGACACGGGCAAAGCGCAGCTTGACGTGCACCGGCTGGTCGCGCCGGCCGCGCACGTCACCGGCGCCGTCACCTTCGCGATACGGCTTGACGGTGACGAAGGCCGTATCGTTCTCGGGCGCGGCAAGCCAGGCATCGAACGCTTCGGCCAGCGGTTCGAAGGCCGGCGCCGCGTGCAGCAGGAAGCCCGACGTGTCGGCCTGCAGCCCGAGCATGCGGCGCGCCGCCGGATTCCCGGTAAACACCGTGCCGTCGGCGCCCACCACCAGGATGCCGTCGCCCACGTCGGCAATCACGATTTCATTGATCGCCTGCTGGATGCGCAGGTCGGCGCCGCGCTGGGCTGCCAGTTCTTCCTGCCCCAGCAGACGCGCGGCCATGCGGTTGGTTACCAGCACGGCGGCGAAGAAGGCTGCGCCAAACAGGCCCGCCTGCATCAGCGGCGGATCGAACCCTTCGACCAGTTGCCACACGCTCAGGCCCAGCAAGAACAGCGTGGCCACCGCCGCCGCGAACAACGCCAGCAGCAAGGGCGCAAGGATCGCCGCGCCGGCCAGCGGGAACAGATACAGGATGCCAAGGCCGCTGCGCAGGCCGCCGGCGGCCAGATACAGCAGCGAAATGACCAGGAGGTCGAGCGCAACCTGCACGCCTAGCTGCACCAGGAAGCGGCGCTGGCGGCGCGCGGCGAACGAGAACACCAGCGCCATGATGGCGTAGCCCAGGCAGATCTGGGCGACCTGCTGCGTGACGCGCAGCGTGCCGTTCTCGAAGTTAACACCGAAATACAGCAGCAGTACCAGCGCGATGACGATGCGCGTGAGCGTGAAGGTCTGCAGCGAGCGCCACAGGGCGACGCGCGCTTCGGGCGACAGGATGCGGCGTTGCGTCAAGGCCGGCCTGCGCCTACGGCGGCGGCAGGCGCACGTGGCCTGGCGAACAGTAGTCGTGGCCGTCGGCGCGCACCGATTCGGACGCCGGGAAGTACATGCCGCAGTGGGTACATTGGGCCATCGCTTCGATCTGCACCGGCGCCTTGGCCGCGCCGGGGCGCGCCTGCGGCGGTACGGCCGCACGTTTGCTCATGGCGCGCAGCTTGTTGCGCACCGCGAAGACGACGAGGGCGATGAAGGCAATCCAGAATAATAGTCGCATCAGATGGTTCCCCGGTGCAGGATAACTTCGAGCACGAAACGGCTGCCGACATAGGCCAGCGCCAGCGTGGCAAACCCGGCCAGCGTGAAGCGCAGCGCGGTCTTGCCGCGCCAGCCTCGCCAGCGGCGCCCGGCCAGCAGCGCCGCGAACAGCGCCCACGACAGCAGCGCGAACACGCTCTTGTGGTCGAGCAGCAGCGGCCTGCCGAACACCTGTTCGGAGAACACGAAGCCAGACAGCACCGTCAGGCTGAGCAGGATGAAGCCGATCCAGATCACCCGGAACAGCAGTTTTTCCATGGTAAGAAGCGCCGGCAACTGGTCGAGCGCGGCGTCAAACCGGCCGCCACCAGCGGTGCGGGTGTGCAGCCGCGCTTCCTGCAATGCCATCAGCACGGCGTGGAAGGCGGCAATGGTCAGGGTGCTGTAGGCCAGCACTGCAACCGCGATATGCCAGCCAAACGCCGGCGACTTGCCGGCCAGCGGCGTCAGGGTGCCGGGGAACAGCAGCGGCAGCAGCGCGGCCACGGCGGCGAACGGCATCACCAGGCGGCGCATGCCGTCGAGGGCGAAATTGCGGTTTTCGAGCCAGTAGGCGGCCACGGACACCCACAGCGCGGACGACAGCATGATGGCGAAACCGACACGCAGCCGGCCCGGCACCATCACGTCCATGCCGAGCGAGACGCCGTGCAGCGCCCATGCGCCGGCCGTCACGGCCGAGATGGCCGGCGCGCGGCGCGATGGCAGCAGGGCGCATACCGCGTACAGGAAAGCCGCGGCAAGGAAGAGGAAATTCTGCATGACGGGAGTCTACACCATTGCATGGTGCCGCCGTGGGGTAGGCGGATTTTTCGCCCACCTGGCATGCGGGCGGCGCCGCCCACGCTTTCCTCCAGTGCAAAACGCCACGGTTTGCTGAAAAAATGTGCGCCTGCCGTCCGCCGGAAGAACCAGCAGCACCTGCGCAAGGTAAAATGCCGCTTTGGCGGCGCTCGCCCACCGGCATTTTGCTCGGGACCGCGCGTCCGATGTGCCCTTACTAATTAGGTTGAACATGCTAGATAACCTCACCCAACGCCTTGCCAAGGTCGTCAAGACCATGCGCGGCGAGGCGCGCCTCACCGAGGCAAACACTGCAGAGATGCTGCGCGAAGTGCGCATGGCCCTGCTCGAGGCCGACGTGGCGCTGCCGGCGGTGCGTGAATTCATCGCCAAGGTCAAGGAAAAAGCCCTCGGCGAAGAAGTCGTCGGCTCGCTCAGCCCGGGCCAGGCGCTCGTGGGCGTGGTGCAGAAGGAACTGGCAGCCCTGATGGGCGCCGACCTCGGCCCTGAGGCCAGCCAGCTGTCGTTCGCCCAGCAACCGCCGGCGATCATCCTGATGGCCGGCCTGCAGGGTGTTGGTAAAACCACCACCACCGGCAAGCTGGCCAAGTACCTGAAGGAACAGAAAAAGAAGAAGGTCCTGACCGTCTCGGCCGACGTCTACCGTCCGGCCGCAATCGCGCAGCTCGAATCGGTGACCAGGCAGGTCGGCGCCGACTTCTTCCCGTCGACCGCCAGCGACAAGCCGGTCGACATTGCACTGGCCGCACTCGACTGGGCCAAGAAGCATTACCACGACGTCCTGATCATCGATACCGCGGGTCGCCTCGGTATCGACGAAGCGATGATGCAAGAGATCGCGGCCGTGCACGCCGCCGTCAACCCGATCGAGACGCTGTTCGTCGTCGACGCCATGCTGGGCCAGGATGCGATCAACACCGCCAAGGCGTTCAACGACGCCCTGCCCCTGACCGGCATCGTGCTGACCAAGCTCGATGGCGACTCGCGCGGCGGTGCGGCGCTGTCGGTGCGGCACGTGACGGGCAAACCGATCAAGTTTGCCGGTGTCTCCGAAAAACTCGATGGCCTCGAAGCCTTTGATCCGGCCCGCATGGCCAACCGCGTGCTGGGCATGGGCGACATCCTGGCGCTGGTCGAAGAAGCGCGCAAGGGTGTCGACGCCGAAGCGGCAGCCGAACTGGCCAACAAGATCAAGGTCGGCGGCCGCTTCGACATGAACGACTTCAAGTCGCAGCTGACGCAAATGAAAAAGATGGGCGGCATGGCCGGCCTGATGGACAAGCTGCCGGCCCAGTTCCAGCAAGCCGCGGCAGGCGCCAACATGGGCCAGGCCGAGAAATCGGTCCAGCGCATGGTCGGCATCATCGATTCGATGACCCCGCTCGAGCGCGCGAAACCCGAACTGATCAAGGCCAACCGCAAGCGCCGCATTGCGGCCGGTGCCGGTGTCCAGGTGCAGGAAGTCAATCGCATGCTCAATCAGTATGACCAGATGCAGACGATGATGAAAAAGCTCAAAGGCGGCGGCCTGATGAAGATGATGCGCGGGATGAAGGGCATGATGCCCGGCATGCGCTAATCGGTTGTTTTCCGCTCGCAGAACCGCGCAGAGTATCGCTTTGCGCGGTTTTTTTACGCCCCTTGTCGGCGTTTTATCGTTCCCGTGCGTTGTTGTGTGCGATAGCGCCCATTTAGCCGCTTATCAGAGTGAAAAAGTTTGGAAAAAGACTTGCACGAACAGTAAAACGCTACCAATATAGGCGTGCGATAAATTACGCATTTTTCCATGTGTTCGTTTTAGGAGGCTCGAAGATGGCAACAGCCAAAAAAACCACTGCAGCACCAGCAAAAAAAGCAGCTGCCAAGCCTGCTGCAGCGGCCAAGCCCGCAGCAAAAAAGGCAGCAGCACCAGCAAAAGCAGCCGCTAAAACGGCTGACAAATCGGCCGACAAGCCAGCAGTTGCACGCAAGCCAAACGCCGCGTTCATGAAAGCCATGACCCCGTCGGCCACGCTCGCTGCAGTCGTTGGCGACAAGCCGCTGCCACGCACCGAAGTGACCAAAAAGGTCTGGGATTACATCAAGTCGAAAGACCTGCAAGATCCGGCAAACCGTCGCATGATCAATGGCGACGACAAGCTCAAAGCAGTCTTCGGCGGCAAAGAGCAAGTCTCGATGTTTGAAATGACCAAACTGATTTCGGATCATCTGAAATAAGTTCAGGTTATATTCAGTCGACGTCTCGCTGATTAAAAAAAGCCCCGGAATCAAATCCGGGGCTTTTTGTTATTCAGGTGTAAATAACCTGAATCTGAACTTACAGGCCGCCGGCAGCCTTCATCAGTTCGAACACGCGGGTATTCTCCATCGTGCCTTTGAATGACGCCGAGCCGGCGCCGGTCGCATACAGTTTCACATCGCCGCCGCCATGGGTTTCGGACGACTTGTGCACGCCTGTCTCCTGGTGGTAATCGTCGCCCTGTGCGGCCATGCCATCGACATCGGCGCGCATGTCCGGCCGGTTCGGACCATTGCCAAACACCAGCGTGGTGAACGTCTTGCCGTCCGCATCCTTCTTCGGCTCGCCCGTCGCGTAGTCGCGCACGATATCCAGGATCGGGTTGCCGCGCTTCGGGTAGCCGTTGATCTGCATCGTGTGGTCATGGTCGGCGGTGAGCACGATCAGCGTGTTCTGCAGGCCCGGGTCGATCGCGCGCATGCGCTCGACCGCCAGCTGCAACGCATCGTCGAACGCCACCGTCTCTTCCAGTGCGTGCTTCGCGCGGGTGTCGTGCAGCGCATGGTCGATCTTGCCCCCTTCGACCATCAGGAAGAAGCCGTTCGGATTGGTCGACAGCAGATCGATCGCCTTGCCCGTCATCTCCGCCAGCGTCGGCTGCTCGGGGCGGCGCTGGTACGCGTAATCGAGGTGGCTGCTGTCACTGTAGATGCCGACGAACTTGCGCCCTGCCTTGGCCGACATCATGCCGGCGCGGGTGCCGGCCACGTAATAGCCGGCGCCGGCAAATTCGGCCATCAGGTCGCGTCCATCCGGCCGGCCCTTCGGATTGAGCGCCGCGTCGCGTGGCGTGAAGTGATTGCGCCCGCCGCCCATCAGCACGTCGACGCCGTCGCCCAGCGCCGCGTTGTAGCCGGCGCCGCCCGGTACGAGCTGCTGCGCGATCGTGTAGGCCGCATCGCGGCTGCAGGTGTGTGCGAAGGTCGACGCGGGCGTGGCGTGCGTCAGTTCGGTCGTGGTGATGGCGCCGGTGGCGCGGCCCCGTGCCTTGGCCAGCTCCAGGATCGTGATCGCCGGCGTGCCGTTATTCGCGCCGCACTGGTCGACGCCGTCTTTGGTCGGGTTGATCGTGCGGGCGCCGGCCTGCGAAATGACGTCGTTGTTCAGCTTCATGCCGGTCATGTATGACCCCATCGACGGCGCGCTGTCGGTGGTCTGGTAATCGAGCGAATAGGTCTTGATGCGCGCGGTGCGCTCCATCAGGCGCTCGAAGTGCAGCAGGCTGTCTTCGCCGCCGCGGTAGATGCGGGCGGCGGTGGTGACGGACGGGCCCATGCCGTCGCCAAGGAAGAAGATGATGTTCTTCGCCTTTTGCTGGGCCGAAGCCGTTGCCGGCAGCGCTGCGCCAAAGGCGGCGGCCAGCAGCAGCGGGAGAATGCGTCGTGAAGTCATGGTGGATTTCTCGTGCTTACAGACCGGCTGCGGTCTTGATCAGATTGAAGACGCGCGTGTTGTCGATGGTCCCGCGGAACAGCTCCGCGTTCGCGCCGGCGGCGCCCAGGTAGACGTCGCTGCCGCCATGCGTCTCGGCGCCTGCGCGCGTGCGCACGACTGCTTGCTGGTGGTAATCGTCGGCCGCGACGACGGCGTCGGTCAGCGGCGTGGTGCGCCCGCCCTGGTGGCGATTCTCGCCCGTGCCGAAGCCGATGATCGTGTACGGCATGCCCTGGCTGTCGAGCGTCGGCTTGCCGTCGGCCGTGCGCACCAGGCCCAGTACACCCGGGTTGGCAGGCGTGGTCTTGCCGGTGCGCGCTGCGTAGCCGTTCAGCAGCAGCGTGTGGTCATGGTCGGCGGTGGCGACGATCAGCGTGTTCTTCAGGCCCGGGTCGAGCGCTTCCATGCGTTCGAGCGCCGCCTGCAGCGCGGCGTTGTACGTCACCGTCTCCTGCAGCGCGCGTTTGCCGAGCGTGGCGTGCAGCGCATGGTCGATCAGGCCGCCCTCGACCATCAGGAAGAAACCACCACGGTGCGGCGCCAGCAGGTCGATGGCCTTGGTCGTCATGGCTGGCAGCGCCGGTTGACGGGCGGCGTCGCGGATCGCGTCGAAGTCCATGTGGTTGGCGGCGAACAGGCCAACGACCGGCGCGCCTGGCGTCAAGGCATTGAACCCGGCGGTGTCGCCCACGACCCGGAAGCCCTTGGCCTTGAGCTCGGCCTGCAGATCGCGGTTGTCGGCGCGCTTGCCGCCACGCGCGAACGGCGTGAATTGCTGCGCGCCGCCGCCGAACAGGACGTCCAGGCCATTGGCGCCCAGCGCCCCGTTGTAGCCGGCCCCGCCGGGCACCAGGCTCGCGGCGATATCGGTTTCCAGCTTGCGATGGCAGGCGTGGGCATAGGTCGCGGCCGGGGTGGCGTCGGTGACGCTGGTATTGGTGACCACGCCCACGGCCATGCCGCGCTTGCGGGCCAGTTCGAGCAGCGTGACAGCCGCTTCGCCGTTCTCGCAGCGGCTCACCAGGCTGTTGCCGTTGGCATCCTTGGCGGGCGCAATCGAACGGGTGCCGGCCGACATCGAGATCACGCCGTTGTTCTGCTTCACGCCGGTCATGTAGGCGGCCATCGAGGCGGCGCTGTCGGTGACCTGCGCATCGTTGGAGAAGGTCTTCACGAACGCCGATTCGGGCAGGCGGTCAATCGCCAGTTCGCCCTCTTCGCCGACGGCAAAGATGCGCGCCGCAGTGAGCGTGTTGACGCCCATGCCGTCGCCCAGGAAGAAGATGATGTTCTTTGCGCGCTGGTCGACCGGGTTGGCCGTCAGGGCCGGGGTCGCAGTCGCGGTCGAGACAGGCGGCGTGGCCGCGCAGCCGGTGAGCGCCGCCAGCAGTGCGCCAGCGGTGAAAAGAATGGGTCGCATGCAGTCCTCACTGGGGAAAGCGGGAAGTCTACACCGCGTCGATGACGGCGTGGTGGATTGCTATGTTAGGGTTTTGTACAAGGCAGGAACGCTTCACGCCCCCGGTTTGAATTCCCAGTTCTTCCATGCGGCCAGCACCGCGTTCGGGTACTTCGGCTTTCCCCGGCTACCGTTGTAGCGGCCCAGCGCCAGGTACAGGTCGCCCCGCTCCATGTCGATATACATGCGCAGGATCGCGCATCCGTAGCGCAGATTGGTCTGCATGTGGAACAGGCGGCGGCGGTCGCCGTCGCCGATCGCCTTGGTCCAGAACGGCATCACCTGCATGTAGCCGCGCGCGCCGGCAATCGAGATCGCATACTTGCGGTAGGCCGACTCCACCTGGATCAGGCCCAGCACCAGCCCCGGATCCAGGCCGGCGCGGGTCGCTTCATACCACGCGGTCTCGAGGAACTCGGTGCGGGTCTGGACGTCGGGCAGGCGCTTGGCCAGGCGCGGCGACATCTGGTCAAACCACGCCTGGTAGCGCGCCCGTCCCGCCTCGGTGCGGAAGGTCGGGCGCGGCGGACGCGCGTCGGCGATGGCGTTGGCCAGCGCCAGACGCACCGAATCCGACAGCGCTTCTTCTTTCTGGTTGCCGGCATGCGCCGGCGCCGCCAGACCGAAGGCCAGCGCCAGCAGCACGCCTCCGGACCAGGAGGCCAGGCGTAATGCCATCACTTGCCCAGCTTGGCCTTGATGAAGCCGAGCATATCGCCGACAGCCACGCCACTCGCTTCTGCATCGCGACGGCCCTGGTATTCGAGGTTGCCTTCCTTCAGGCCACGCTCGCCGATCACGACGCGGTGCGGCACGCCGATCAGTTCCCAGTCGGCGAACATCGCGCCCGGCCGCAGGCCGCGGTCGTCGACGATGACGTCGATGCCGATGGCCGACAGCGATGCATACAGCTGCTCGGTCGCGTCCTTGACCATCTCGCTGCGGTCCATGCCCATCGGGCACAGCACCACTTCGAATGGCGCCAGCGCGTCCGGCCAGACGATGCCCTTGTCGTCGAAGTTCTGCTCGATCGCCGCGCCCAGGATGCGGGTCACGCCAATGCCGTAGCAGCCCATCTGCAGCGGCGCAGGCCGGCCGCCGTCATCGAGGAAGGTCGCGCCCATCGCCTGCGAGTACGCGGTGCCGAGCTGGAACACGTGGCCCACTTCAATGCCGCGCTCGATCGCCAGCACGCCCTTGCCGTCCGGCGACGGGTCGCCTTCGACGACATTGCGCAGGTCGGCCACGATTGGCTCGGGCAGATCGCGGCCCCAGTTCACGCCGATGTGGTGGAAGTCTTCTTCGTTCGCGCCGCAGACGAAATCGGCCATGTTGGCGACCGTGCGGTCAGCCACGACGGTGACTGGCAGACGGGTGCCAACCGGACCGAGGTAGCCCGGCACGGTGCCGAACACCTCGAGGATTTCGGCTTCGGTCGAGAAGCGGTGGCCGGCCAGGCCGTCCACTTTGCCGACCTTGATCTCGTTGAGTTCATGGTCGCCGCGCAGCAGCAGCACCCAGTAGCTTTTCTTGCCTTCGTTCTCGACCGTCAAAGCGATGGTCTTGACGGTCTGCGCCAGGTTCACACCCAGCAGCGCCGCGACGGTCTCGCACTTGGTCGTGCCCGGGGTTGGCGTCTTGGTCAGCGTTTGCGTGGGAGCGGCGCGCTCGCCGCTGGCGACGGCTTCGGCCGCTTCCATATTGGCCGCGAAATCGGACGTCGGGCAGTAGACCAGCGCATCTTCGCCAGTGCTGGCGATGACGTGGAATTCATGCGAACCGGTGCCGCCGATGGCGCCGTTGTCGGCCGCCACCGCGCGGAACTTCAGGCCGAAGCGCGTGAAGATGCGGGTATAGGCGTCGAACATGGTCTGGTACGACGTCTGCATGCCGGCGACGTCGCGGTCGAACGAATAGGCATCCTTCATCGTGAATTCGCGGCCGCGCATCAGGCCGAAGCGCGGACGGCGCTCGTCGCGGAACTTGGTCTGGATATGATAGAAGTTCACCGGCAGTTGGCGATACGACTTGATCTCGCTGCGCACGACGTCGGTGATGACTTCTTCGGACGTCGGCTGGATTGCAAAGTCGCGGCCATGGCGGTCTTTCACGCGCATCAGCTCGTCGCCCATTTTGTCCCAGCGACCTGTCTCTTGCCACAGTTCGGCCGGCTGCACGAGCGGCATCAAGAGTTCGATACCACCAGCGCGATTCATTTCTTCACGGACGATCGCTTCGACCTTGCGGATGACGCGCAGCCCGACCGGCATATACGTATAGATGCCGGAACCCAGGCGCTTGATCATCCCGGCGCGCATCATCAGCTTGTGGCTGACGATCTCGGCATCGGAAGGCGCTTCTTTCAGAGTTGAAATAAAAAATCGTGAGGCACGCATATCTGTGAATTCTTTTTAAAAAGAGAGGGTTATAATCGACCTAATTTTAAAGGATTAGCCGGCTGATGCGTCCAATCTTTCTACAAACAGGGTCCGGAACCAGCATCATCGACCGCGCAAGCGGTGCGGAAACCCCTTGGGCATGACAATACGTAAGTAAAAACACAAGGGTACCGAGTGCCCGCAAGAGGGAACGTCCGCCGGCAGAAAGTATCGAGGTGCACTTATGCTCGACCGTGAAGGGTTTCGGCCCAACGTCGGCATCATCCTGCTGAACGCTAACAACGAGGTCTGGTGGGGCAAGCGGGTGCGAGAGCACTCATGGCAATTTCCTCAAGGGGGAATCAAGTACGGCGAAACACCCGAGCAGGCAATGTACCGCGAGCTCGAGGAAGAAATCGGTTTGCGTCAGGAGCATGTCAAGATCGTGGGTCGCACCCGCGATTGGCTGCGCTATGAAGTGCCCGATCATTTCATCAAGCGTGAAATTCGCGGGCATTACCGTGGCCAGAAGCAGATCTGGTTCCTGCTGCGCATGGTCGCGCGCGACAACGAAGTCAATCTGCGCCTGACCGACCACCCCGAGTTCGACGCCTGGCGCTGGCACGATTACTGGGTGCCGCTCGACGTCGTGATCGAGTTCAAGCGCGACGTGTACCAGCGCGCGCTGCAGGAGCTGTCGCGCTTTCTGAGCTGGCCGGCCAAGGGCCAGCACGGCGAGCGGCGCCACAGCGCGCGCTACCTGCGCCAGCCGCATGGTCGCGCGCAGCCTGGCGCCAAGACGGGGCAGGACATGCTCGGGGCGGCCGGGCCGGGCAACCCGGCGGCGCCCGATGCGCTGGTGCTGGCGCCGAACAAGTAGGCGTCAACAACGCATCGATACCGGAGCTGGCATACGACACGCCATGCTCCGGCATCCAGCCTGCCCTCCGCAGACGCCCCTCCATTTCATGCTCAAAGCATTGTTTTCACGGCAACATTCGCCGGTACAATGCTTGCATGACTACGCCTGCCGCCCGCCTGCATCTGCTGCTGCCACTGCTCGCCCTGAGCGCCGTGCCCACTGCCCATGCCTGGCAGGCCGAGCCCAAGCGTTGTCAATTAACCCAGCTCGCGACGCTGCCCGTGCGCTATACCGGCCCTGACCTGAACCTGACGATCGAAGGGCGGATCGACGGCACGCCGGCCGACATGCTGGTCGACACCGGCGCCAGTGGCACGATACTCACGCGCACCGCAACCGAGCGGCGCGGCCTGTCACTGCGCCCTACCAACGGGCGTGCCTTCGGCATTGGCGGCGCGGCCCGCATCTACAGCACGCAGATCAAGGAATTCAAGGCCGGGCCGGCGGCGATCACCAACAGTCGCGTACGGGTGCTGGGTGACTTTGGCACTGCGCCATCGTTCGAGGCGATCCTGGGCGCGCCGTTCCTGCTCCAGTCCGACCTCGAGATTTCGCTGGCCACCAAGGAAATCAAGTTCTTCAAACCGACCAATTGCGATACTGCGCACCTGGCCTACTGGGACGAGAATGCCGTCGAAATTCCCTTCCGCTGGTCCAACTCGCGTCAGGCCAATCCCGAATTCAAGGTGCTCCTGAACGGCAAGGAAGTCACGGCGGTGATCGACAGCGGCTCCTCCAGCACGCTGATGACGCGCCGGGCCGCGGAAAAAGCGGGACTGAACATGAATGCGCCAGACGT
Organism: Telluria sp. LT2P80; assembly: GCF_059685955.1. Classification (NCBI taxonomy): domain Bacteria; kingdom Pseudomonadati; phylum Pseudomonadota; class Betaproteobacteria; order Burkholderiales; family Oxalobacteraceae; genus Telluria; species Telluria sp. LT2P80. The sequence continues at coordinate 1,409,215 of NZ_JCASIO010000001.1, forward strand.
CTCAAGGGCCGGCGAAGCGGGCGGCATCGGCACCGAACGCATCGCGCGCTGGAACGCGACGCTGGACAAGCTGCAGATCGGCCGCGAGACGATCAACAATGCCGACGTCGGCGTGATCGACACGAATGACCTCGACGTCGATTTACTGCTGGGCGCTGACTTCCTGCGCTCGCACCGCGTCATGTTCGCGATGAGCCAGAAAAAGCTGTACTTCACCTACGTCGGGGGCGACGCACTTGGCCAGCGGCGCCGCATCGAACCCTGGCTGCAGCAGGAGGCCGACGCCGGCAATGGCGATGCGCAGATGATGGTGGCCGCGATGCACCGAAGCGGTCATGGCACGCCGCCTGACATGGCGCAGGCGCTGGTCTGGCTCGACAAGGCGGCCGCCAGCGGCAATCCCCGCGCCAACCTGGTGCTCGGCCAGCGCCTGATGAAAGAACGGCGCTATACCGAAGCGGTGATAAGGCTGCGCCAGGCGCTCGACCGCATGCCGGGCGAGCGCTCCGGCGCGCTGATGCTGTATACGGCGCGCATGCACAATCAAGACCCCGAGCTGGCGCGGCGCGAACTGGCCAGCGCCTTCACGCACGACCTCGATGAATGGCCTGGGCCGATCGCCGATTTTTATCTCGGCAAGCTCGATGAAAACAAGCTGCTCAAGCTCGCGCGCGAGGAATCGGCGCATGCGCTGCGGCGCACCTGCCAGGCGCGCTTTGCGATCGCCGAGCGCCATCGGTTCACGGGCAATGACGAGCAGGCCAAGCGGGTTCTGGATGAGGCGCCCGAGTGCCGCCAGGGGCCGAAAGAGGCGTCCTGAGGCCGGCCCCGCGCCGGACCGGCGCCTGCGCTACAATGCCCGCTCTCCCCTTTTTTTGCCCCCTCCTGCCATGTTCACTCCGTCCTCGCACGACGTGCGCCGCTTTTTCTGCGACGCCTATCGCAAGCACCGCAATGGCGACATCCTGACGCCGATGGATGCCATCGCGGCCGACTGGATCGTGCAGCATCCCGAATACCACGACCAGTTCGAGGACATCGAGGCGGCGATCGCGCGCGACTATTCGGTCGAAGGCGGCAAGCCCAATCCGTTTTTGCACCTGTCGATGCACCTGTCGATCGCCGAGCAGATCTCGATCGACCAGCCGCGCGGCATCCGCGCCGCGCACGACATGCTGGTGGCCAAACGGGGCGAGCACGATGCCCACCACGAAATCATGGAATGCCTGGGCGAGATGATCTGGGCCTCGCAGCGGGGTGGCGTGCCGCCCGATACCGAGGCGTATATCGAGTGCGTGCGCCGTCGCGCATTCGCCTGATCAGGCGAGTTTGTCGTCCGCGACCCGGTAACGCGGGTCTTCCACCAGGTTCACCTCGATCATGTCCTGCGCCTTTTCCAGCAGCTCGCGGCAGTCGGGGCTCAGGTGGCGCAGATGCAGGCGCTTGCCCAGCAGGCGGTAACGCTCGGCCAGCGCGTCGATCGCCTGGATCGCCGAATGGTCCACCACGCGCGCGTGCAAAAAGTCGATCACGACATCCTGCGGATCGTCCTTCGGCGTGAAGATGCCCTGAAACGCACTGACTGACGCGAAGAACAGCGTGCCGTCGAGCGCGTACACTTTCCAGCCCTGATCATCGACCGCGACCGCCGCCTTCACCTGGCGCGCATGCTGCCACGCGAACACCAGCGCCGAGACGATCACGCCGGTCAGGACCGCCACCGCCAGATCGACCAGCAGCGTGATCGCCGCCACCAGCACGACCACGAACAGGTCCGCGCGCGGCACGCGGCCGGCCAGGCGGAACGTACCCCATTCAAACGTCTTTTCGCAGACGACGAACATCACGCCGATCAGCGCCGCCAGCGGAATCGCCTCGATCCAGCTGGAGCCAAACAGGATGAAGCACAGCAGGATCACGGCCGCCGCGATGCCCGACAGGCGCCCCGTCGCGCCGCTGTTCACATTGATCATGCTCTGGCCGATCAGCGCGCAGCCGCCCATGCCGCCAAACACGCCGCTGACGACATTGGCCGCGCCCAGCGCCAGCGATTCGCGGTTCGGCTGGCCGCGCGTGTCGGTGATTTCGTCGATGAGCGTGAGCGTCAGGAGCGATTCGATCAGGCCCACGCCCGCCATCACGAGCGCGTATGGGAACACGATGCGCAGCGTGTCCCACGTCATTGGCACGTCGGGCAGCGCGAAACTGGGCAAGCCGCCAGCGATGGAACCGAGGTCGCCCACGGTGCGCGTCTCGACGCCCAGCAGCGCGCAACCGACGCTGGCCACCAGGATACCCACCAGCGTGGACGGCACCGCTTTGGTAATGCGCGGCGTCAGGTAGATCACCGCCATCGTGATGGCGATGATGACGCCCATCGTGACCAGCTGCGCGGCGGGCATCCATTGCGGCGTGCCGTCAGGGCCCGCCACCTTGAAGTGCCCGAACTGGGCCAGGAAGATCACCAGCGCCAGCCCGTTGACGAAGCCGAGCATCACCGGATGCGGCACCATGCGGATGAATTTGCCGAGCCGCGCGGCGGCAAACAGCAGTTGCAGCACGCCCATGAGCACCACGGCCGCCAGCAGGTACTGCGCGCCATGCTGCACCACCAGCGCGATCATCACCACGGCCAGCGAACCGGCTGCGGCCGAGATCATCCCGGGCCGCCCGCCGAACGCGGACGTGATGAAGGCAACCAGCACGGCCGCGTACAGGCCAGTGAGCGGCGACAGATGGGCAACCAGGGCGAAGGCGATCGCCTCGGGCACGAGGGCCAGGGCGACCGTCAGGCCGCTGAGCAGGTTGGTTTTGAGATAAGCGGGCGAGGTGAGAATAGACAGAGATGACACGAAAAGCTCCGGCGGGTGACGCGGCAAGGGGCTCGCATGTTACCAGCAAGCGACTTGCGCGTCTGGCGCCGGGCTTATTTTTTGGTCACCAGCTGGCCCGGCAGACTGCCCAGGTACGCGCCGAGATCGGCCATGTCGCGGTTCGACAGCGGCTGCACCAGCGCCGCCATGATCGGGTTCACGCGCCCGTTCGGGCCGGCCCCGCGCTTGTAGGCGCGCAGCGCCGTCGTCAGGTAGTCGGGGTGCTGGCCGGCCAGTTTGGGGTAGCTCGGGTCGATCGGCTTGTTGAAGTCGGCGCCGTGGCACGAGGCGCAGTTGTGCGTCTTGGCCAGCGCCGCGCCGCGCGCGACGTCTGCGGCCGATGCGCTCGCGCCCAGCGCGCCCAGGACCAGTGAAAGGACAATCCGTTGCATGGCGTGGTTCATCGCGAGGCCACCGTCTGTTGGGAGTAATAGGCCGCCACGTCGGCGATGTCCTGGTCGCTCAGCGACTTGGCGATATTGACCATCGAAGGATGCTTGCGGTCGCCCTTGCGGTAGGCCTTGAGGGCTGCTTCGAGATACTTTGCCGACTGGCCGCCGATCATCGGCACCCGGTAGACTTCGGGGAAGGCCGTCTTGTAGCCGCCCTGGATGCCGTGACAGCCGATGCACATCTCGATCTTGGCGACGGCCGCCTTGGGGTTGCCGACGACTTCTGCGGCCGTGGCGACGGCGCTGCCGGCGGTACAGGCGCATGCTGCCAGTACCAATGGTGCCAAACTTGTTTTCATGGGCGTCTCGTTAGTTGTAATTCGAAAACCGCAACCGCATAAAAAGTTAGCAAAGGTCTACCAACGGGCCGATTCTATCTGAAGACTTGTCACCAGTCTACAAACCGGACGGCGGCGGCGCGCCCGGGGTTATGGCGTATACTTCCTGCCACCGACCGACTCGACAAAGCACCCGCCATGCATGCTGCTCCCCGCTTCGAAGGCAGCGACAAGTACGTCGCCACCGCCGACCTGAAACTGGCCGTCAACGCGGCCCTGACACTGGGCCGCCCGCTCCTGATCAAAGGCGAGCCGGGCACCGGCAAGACCATGCTGGCCGAAGAAGTCGCGGCCAGCCTGAACATGCCGCTGCTGCAGTGGCACGTCAAATCGACCACCAAGGCCCAGCAGGGCCTGTACGAATACGACGCCGTCTCGCGCCTGCGCGACTCGCAGCTGGGCGACGAGCGCGTGCGCGACATCCAGAACTACATCGTCAAGGGCGTGCTGTGGCAAGCCTTCACGGCGCCCGAACCCGTCGTGCTCCTGATCGACGAAGTCGACAAGGCCGACATCGAATTCCCGAACGACCTGCTGCGCGAACTCGATCGCATGGAGTTCTATGTGTATGAGACGCGCGAGATGGTCGTGGCCACCCACCGCCCGCTCGTGATCATCACGTCCAACAACGAGAAGGAACTGCCGGACGCCTTCCTGCGCCGCTGCTTCTTCCACTACATTCAATTCCCGGACCGCGAGACGATGGCCGACATCGTCGGCGTGCACTTCCCAAACCTGCGCCAGGACTTGCTGACCGCGGCGCTGCAAAGCTTCTATGCCATGCGCGATGTCCCCGGCATCAAGAAGAAGCCATCGACGTCGGAATTTCTCGACTGGCTCAAATTGCTGCTGGCCGAGGACGTGCCGGCCGAAGCCCTACGCGCCAGCGCCGAAGGCAAGGTGGGCATCCCGCCGCTGCACGGCGCCCTGCTCAAGAACGAGCAGGACGTGGGCCTGTTCGAGCGCCTGATGTTCATGGCGCGGAACAACCGGTGATGGTGGCGCCAGCCCCCTCGATGCGATGCTGATCGATTTTTTCCGCGCCCTGCGCGAGGCCCGCATCCCGGTCTCGATCCGCGAATTTCTGACGCTGCTCGACGCGCTGCAACGCGGCGTGATCGCCCCGTCGCTCGACGACTTCTACTACCTCGCGCGGCTGACGCTGGTGAAGGATGAAGCCCACTTCGACAAGTTCGATCGCGTCTTCGGCGCCTGGTTCCGGGGCGTGGATGCGGTATTCGACGCGAAGGCCGAGATTCCACTCGACTGGCTGATCAAGCGCTTCGAGCGCGAACTCACGCCCGAGCAAAAGGCGCAGCTCGAAAAATTCGGCTACGACAAATTGCAGCAGCGCCTGCAGGAACTGCTGAAAGAGCAGAAGGAACGCCACGCCGGCGGCAGCAAATGGATCGGCACCGGCGGCACGTCGCCGTTCGGGCACGGCGGCACCAACCCCGAAGGCATCCGCATCGGTGGCGAAAGCCGGAATCGCACCGCTGTGAAAGTGTGGGACCAGCGCACCTACCGCGACTACGACGGCGAGCGCGAACTGGGCACGCGCAACCTGAAGGTGGCGCTGCGCCGCCTGCGCCGCTTCGCGCGCCAGGGCGCGGCCGATGAACTGGCGCTGGACGACACGATTCGCGCCACCGCCAGCAACGCCGGCTGGCTCGACATCCGCATGCGGCCCGAGCGCAAGAACCGGATCAAGGTCGTGATGCTGTTCGACGTCGGCGGCTCGATGGACGACCATATCGAACGCACCGAAGAACTGTTCTCGGCCGCCAGCAGCGAATTCAAGAACATGGAGTTCTACTACTTCCACAACTGCGTCTACGACTACCTGTGGAAGAACAACGCACGCCGCCACAGCGAGCGCTTCGCCACCTGGGACGTGCTGCGTAAATACCCGGCCGATACGCGCGTGCTGTTCGTCGGCGATGCGACCATGAGTCCCTACGAAGTCATGGCGCCGGGCGGCTCGGTCGAATACAACAACGACGAAGCTGGCGCGGTCTGGCTGGCGCGCTTCATGACGGCGTTTCCGAAGTGCGCCTGGCTCAATCCGGAGCCCGAGCACCTGTGGCAGTACCGGCAATCGATCGCGCTGATCCGCCAGGTGATGAGCAACCGGATGTTCCCGATCACGCTGGAGGGCCTGGAACGGGCCATGCGCCTGTTGAGCAAGTAGTGTTAGCACGAACACGGACGCGAGGCGCCGGGCGCACTAGAATCGCGCAACGATAAGAAGAAGGAGACCGCATGCCTGACCTGTTGTCCGTATTGACGAGCCTTGCCTGGCCCCTGGCGATTGCGCTGGCGTGGCTGGCCGGTGAATTTGGCCAGCGCTGGACCGGCCTGCCCCGCATCAGCTTCTACGGCCTGGTTGGCTTCGCGCTGGGCAGCGCGCAGATCGGCGTGCTGCCTGCGGCCGATCTGGGCCCGGTCGCGCTGCTGGCCAATATCGCCTTCGGCCTGGTCCTGTTCGAACTGGGCAACCGCATCAATCTGCGCTGGCTGGTCAACAATCCGTGGATCGGCGTGGCCGGCCTGGTCGAGTCCAGCCTGACGTTCGTACTCGTCTACCTCGTCGCCATCGCGTTTGGCGCGGCCCAGATCACGGCGCTGCTGATGGCGGCACTCTCGATGGCCACCTCCCCCGCCACCGTCGTGCGGGTCATCAATGAACAGAAAAGCTCGGGCCAGATGACCGAGCGCGTGCTGCACCTGTCGGCCCAGAACTGCGTGCTGGCCGTGTTCGCGTTCAACGCCATCATCGGCGTCTGGCTGTTCCACACGCAGGACGCCGTCAGCGAGGCACTGTGGCAAAGCCTGGTCATGCTCGCCGCGTCGATCGTGGCCGGCGCCGTGTTCGGCCTGCTGGTGCCGGCGCTGCTGCGCGCGATCGGCAATGCGCAGCAGGACACGACCGTCGCATTCGCTCTCGCCGTGATCCTGCTGGTGTCGATGTGCGATGTCGGCGGCCTGTCGCCGGTCGTGGCGGCGCTGGCCTTCGGCCTGACCGTGCGCTCGCGCCGCGTGACCTTTACCCAGACCCAGCGCAATTTCGGCGCACTGGGCGAAGTGCTCACCGTGCTGCTGTTCGTGTACGCCGCCTCGACCCTCGACTGGCGCCTGGTGGCGGCCGGCGGCGTGATGGCGGTGGTCGTCGTGCTGGTGCGGCTGCTGGCCAAGACCGCCGGCGTGGCTGCGTTCTCGCACCTGTCGGGCGTCACCTGGCGCAAGGGCGCCCTCACGGGTTTGGGCCTGGCGCCGCTGGCCGTGTTCGTGATCCTGATGCTCGAACATGCGCGCTATGCCGGCCTCAAAGTAGTCGACGACCTGCACGCGATGGCCGCCGTGGCGATGCTGCTCGAAGTGTTCGGCCCGATCATCATCCAGCGCGCCCTGATCTGGGCGCACGAAGCACCGGAGTCCCATCATGCCGCTTGACGCGTTCACTCCGTCCACGCCGCTCACCTTCGGGGTCGAGCTCGAACTGCAACTGGTCAACCTGTCGGACTTCAACCTGACCGCCGCCAGCCCCGACCTGATGCATCTGCTGGAGCGCAAGCCGTTCCCGGGCAACGTCACGCCCGAGATCACCGAGAGCATGATCGAAATTAATTCGAGCGTGCACACGGCGTATGGTCCCTTGCTGGCCGAGCTGACCGAGATCCGAGACACGCTCGTCGCGGCCAGCGACACGCTCAATATCGGCATCGCCGGCGGTGGCACGCACCCGTTCCAGCACTGGTCGGATCAGCGGATTTCAGCCAAGCCGCGCTACGAATACCTGTCGCAGCTGTACGGCTACCTGGCCAAGCAGTTCACGGTATTCGGCCAGCACGTGCACATCGGCTGCGCCAATGGCGACGATGCGATGTACCTGTTGCACGCCCTGAACCGCTACCTGCCGCACTTCATCGCGCTGTCGGCGTCGTCGCCGTTCGTGCAGGGCCACGACAGCCTGTTCGAATCGGCACGCCTGAATTCCGTGTTTGCGTTTCCGATGAGTGGACGTGCGCCCTTCACGCTCAGCTGGCAGGAGTTCACTGACGTGTACTTCGCCAAGATGGAACGCACGAACATCATCAAGAGCATGAAGGATTTCTACTGGGACCTGCGGCCCAAGCCCGAATTCGGCACGATCGAACTGCGCGTCTGCGACACGCCGCTGACGGTGGAGCGCGCCGCGGCGCTGGCCGCCTACCTGCAGGCACTATGCCGCCATCTGCTTGAGAAAAAAGATGAAGCCCCGGTCGAAGACGACTACCTCGTCTACAACTACAACCGCTTCCAGGCCTGCCGCTTCGGTCTGGATGGCAGCATCACGCACCCGAAAACCTACGACAGCATCGTGATCCGCGACGATATCCTGGCCACGCTCGAACGGATGCTGCCGCATGCCGAAGCGCTGGGCAGCGTCGAAGCACTGCAGCACCTGGCGGCGGCCGCGCGCGGCGGCAGCGATGCAGCAATCCTGCGCCGGCACGCCGAGCGCGAAGGCTCGGTCGAAGGGATGGTCAATGCAGCGATCGGGCACTTCCGCGGCGACCGCGTGGCGTGAGCTGCGCCAGTCAGCCGTGCACTTCCCGGCTATCTGACGGCGCCTGTTCCCGCTGCTGCATCCCGTAATCGCGCACCACGTGCGCCACGCGCAAACGGTAGTCGCGAAACATCCCGTCACGACCGGCCGCCTGCGCCGCCTGGTGCGCTTCCAGCGTGCGCCAGCGCTGCACGGCGTCTTCATCGCGCCAGAACGACAGCGACAGCAGGCGGCCAGGCTGCGTGAGCGATTCGAACCGTTCCACCGAGAGGAAACCGTCGATCGCCTCGAGCGCGGCGCGCAGCGCCTGCGCCGTGGCGAGGTATTCGCCCTGGCGCAGCGGGTCGGGTTCGACTTCGAAGATGACCGCGATCATGCACGGCTCCCGAGCGTACCCTCCACCGCTTCGGTGAACGTACGCGTTTCACGCACGATGAAACGCCCCTCGCGCGCCAGCGCGAAATTGGCGCGCGCCTCATCATCCGTCTTCAAGCGTGTGCGGTACGCTTCGTAGTCGGCCAGACTGGCAAAGCCCACCAGCCCCCACGCCTCGTCGTTGGTCCCCTCGTGGGGAAGGAAGTAGCCGATCAGCGCGCCACCGAGCCGGGGAATGATGCGGCCCCAGTTGGCGGCGTATTCACGAAACTGCTCGCGCTGAAACGGATCGATGCGGTAGCGGATGAAACAGGTAATGGTCATGGTGACTCCTGGGTTCGGGAGTGGTCACTGTAGTCCCGGTCCCTGGCCGGATGCTTCGGTTAAGATCGAAGCATGAGAGACGGTCCCAATATCACTACCATCGCCGCACTGATCGGCGACCAGGCGCGCGCGCAGGCCCTGACCTTGCTGATGGCCGGGCGGGCGCTCACCGCCACCGAACTGGCCGATGCGGCAGGCGTCACGCGCCAGACGATCAGCACTCATCTGGCCAAGCTGGTCGATGCCGGGCTGCTGGCCGTACAAGCGCAGGGGCGGCACCGGTATTTCAGCATCGCCGATGCCGACGTGGCGGCGCTGCTCGAAACGCTGATGGGCATGGCCTTCGGCGCCGGCACGCTGCCGCCGCACCTGAAGCTGGGCCCGTCCGCGCCAGCCCTGCGCAAGGCGCGCGTCTGCTATGACCACCTGGCCGGCGAGCTTGGTGTGGTGCTGCATGACCGGCTGGCTGCGCGAGGCGCGTTCGGCTTCGGCGCCAACGGCATGGTGCTCACGACTCCAGGCGCGTCACTGATCGGCCAGCTGGGCGTCGACATCCCTGCACTGGCGCGCTCGCGGCGGCCCGTGTGCCGCACCTGCCTGGACTGGAGCGAGCGGCGTCACCATCTGGCCGGCGCACTGGGCAGCGCCCTGCTCGACCGGTTCGAACAACTCGGCTGGACGCGCCGCGTGGCGGGTTCGCGCGTCATGGCCTTCGATACACAGGGCGAGGCCGCCCTGCGTGGCTGGCTCGATCAGGTCAGCCCGCCACCGGCACGCCCTTGCCCGCCCAGCCCGTCTTCATGAAGCGCGCCAGCAGCGGCTGTTTGGCAGGCGCTGCTGGCGGCAGCCTCGCGTCGACCACGTTCGCCCATTGGTCGGCCAGCTGCTCGCAGGTGGCGCGCAGCACCGGGTCGATCGTCGGCAGACGCGCCAGCGCGCACAGATGGCGCTCGATCACGGACGCCAGCTTGACGCACGGCGGCTCGCCGTCGCCCTTCGCGCTGTAATGCGACATCAGGTGCAGGAGCGAGGCGACCAGCAGCGTGTCCTGGTTGCGCGGCTCGCCCTCTGTGGATGGCATGGTGGGTGTGGGGGAAATCGTCATGCGAAGCGCTCCATGGACCAGAACAAGACAATGAGATGAGAATGATTCTCATTCATTATTCCCGTGTCACACGGCGAAAGCAAGCGATTTCGTGCTACAGGCGCGTCTCGCGCGCAGCACGCAGGAATTCATCCAGCACCGGCGTGCAATCGAGCAGGTCGACGCCGCCCGCGCGGTGGAATTCGGGGTGCCATTGCAAGCCCATGACGAAGTTGGCGCGCTGGTAGCGGATCGCCTCGATGATGCCGTCCGGTTCGGACATGGCTTCGATGCGAACATCGCGCCCCAGGTCCTTGACGGCCTGGTGGTGAATCGAGTTGACCATCGCCTGCTGGATGTTGGGGAACATGCGGCCGAGCGATGAGCCCTTGGGAAACACGATCGCATGGCGATGGGCGTCGTACAGGTCATGCACATGCGCCAGCGCGTCGGGACGGTCGGTGGCGACGTCCTGGTGCAGCGTGCCGCCAAAGGCCACGTTGATCAGCTGGCAGCCACGGCACACGCCCAGCACCGGTTTGCCGGCGTCGACGAATTCGTGCAGCAGTTCGAGCTCGTACACGTCGCGTGCGCGGTCGCCGCTCCATTCGGGACGCGTGGGCGTTTCGGAATAGGTTTGCGGGGCGACGTCAGCCCCGCCCTGCAGCACCAGGCCATCCAGATGACGCGCATAGTGGCGCAGCGTGATGTTGCTGGGGTGGAGCAAGCCGTTGGTATTGACCGTCGGGATCATGAACACCAGCACGTCGCGCGACATGACCCACTGGGCGATGGATTCCTCGAGATACTGCAGGTTCTTGCTCAGCAGCCCCTTGGCGCCCGCCTCGGGATGAAAGATGCGGGCCGAGACACCGATGTGCAGCGTGCGCTGCATGATGTCGCGACTGAAGCGTTCACGCAGCGAGCGAAAGCGCGAGGTGATGACCCGGCCGGCCAGGGCCACCGGGTTGTCGCCATCGCGCAGGTAGCGGGCCGGCCCGCGTGCGTGCTGGCCGCCGCTGGCGCGCCGGTCGGGCACGCGCACGCGCGTCTCGCGACGTTCATCGATATCCGCCTCTGGCGAGGGGTCGTCTGGATTGCGCTTGATGGGGTCGTCTTCGGTCATGTCAATAATATAACTTCGGCAATGCTGCGCACGATTCAAAGTTGTTACAAAAGGTCGCCATGCGCTCAGACCGGCACATCGAGCAGCTTCTGGAAGGTCAGCATCAGGTGGCGCCCCGCCACGGGCGTCTCGAGCAGGCCGCGCGCGCCGGCCAGCCGGGCGCGGGCGCTGTCGTACTGAAACGATGGCGCGACCATGAACACCACGGGCGTGCGCCCCGCGCCGGCCTGCGCCTTGATCGATGAGCACAGCGCATACGGTTCGATGCCCGGGGCGGCCGTGTTGATCAGGACCAGCGCCACCGGCGTCTCGTCGCACAGGCGCACGGCGGCGGCCCGGCTGTCGGTCCATTCGACGCCGATCCGGCGCGGCTCGAGCACCTGCGCCACCCGGTTGCGCAGGTTGCACGCCTGATCGACGATCAATACCGGGCCATCGACGGGGCCACGGCGCAGTCGCGTGTAGAATGCGGGCGTTTCGAGATCCGGCCCCAGGCGCGGACGGCGGCGGCGTTCGGCCAGCACGCGGCGCGCACGGGCACCCTGCTGGGCCAGCGCATGCACGCGCGTGTCGAGCAGTTCGGCCAGCCGCCCGTGCAGCGTCCGTTGGTCAAGCGGGTGGGTCAGGGTTGGCCAACAAGTGGCGTCACTGTCGCCGATGACCAGTGCCGGTTGCAGCGCATCGGGAGGCTGGCACGCCAGTTGTGCCAGCGCAAACGGGTTGTCGCCATTCGCAATCAGCAGGTCCGGCTCTTGCAAACTGTCGGCATGCAGGCAAGAATACGACGGCCCGGCGCCCGGCGCGTCTTCGAGCAGCGCCGCCAGCCGGGCGGTTTCAACCGGATCAAAGCCGATCGGACGCACGGTGAACAGACAATGGGATCGCTGCATCAAGCCCCACCCTTCTTGCATCGATTATGTATTTACAGCGTAATCTAGCACAAAGGTGCAAGGCGAAAAGCACGACATAAGCGCAAAATACTGTATATTTATACAGTTAAAAAGCATTTCCTTTTCCGCTCGACAAGATAGAATGCCAACGCATTCTACAAATACTCTTCAAGATGGCCTCCAAGAAACCCGCTCCAGACTACAGCGAATCATCCATCCGCGTCCTCAAGGGACTCGAACCTGTGAAACAGCGTCCGGGCATGTACACCCGCACGGAAAATCCGCTTCACATCATCCAGGAAGTGATCGACAACGCCTCCGATGAGGCGCTGGGTGGCTATTGCAAGAACATCAGCGTCACGATGAACCCGGACGGCTCGATCACGGTCGAAGATGACGGCCGCGGCATCCCGGTCGGCATCCACCCCGAAGAAGGTGTGTCCACGGTCGAGATCGTGTTCACGCGCCTGCACGCCGGCGGCAAATTCGACAAGGGCTCGGGCGGCGCGTATGCGTTCTCGGGCGGCCTGCACGGCGTCGGCGTGTCGGTTACCAATGCGCTGTCCAAGCGCCTCGAGATCGAGGTCTGGCGCAAGGACGATCAAGGCAACGGCCAGCACAAACTGGTGTTCGCTGCCGGCGACGTGATCGAACCCCTCACCTCCGCACCGTTCGAGCGCGGCGGCAAGAAGAACGGCACGCGCGTCACGGCCTGGCCGGATGGCAAGTACTTCGATTCGCCGACCATCCCGATGGGTGACCTGCAACGCCTGCTGCGCTCGAAAGCCGTGCTGCTGCCGGGCGTGACAGTCACGCTCACGAACGCCAAGGGCGAAGTGCAGACCTGGCGCTACGACGAGGGCCTGCGCGGCTACCTGACCGAGGCGCTGGCGCAAAGCTCCACCGGCGAAACCCTGATCCCGCTGTTCGAAGGCGCGCAGTACGCGGCCGCCGGCGACGACAGTTTTGCCGAAGGCGAAGGCGCGGCCTGGGTCGTGGCCTGGACCGAAGAAGGCGGCGTGGTGCGTGAATCCTACGTCAACCTGATCCCCACCGTCAGCGGCGGCACGCACGAAGCGGGCCTGCGCGACGGCCTGTATGGCGCCGTCAAGAACTTCGTCGAGCTGCATGGCCTGCTGCCGAAAGGCGTCAAGCTGCTGCCCGAGGACGTGTTCGCGCGCGTCTCGTTCGTGCTGTCGGCCAAGGTACTGGACCCGCAGTTCCAGGGCCAGACGAAAGAACGCCTGAATTCGCGCGACGCGCTCAAGCTGGTCTCGACCTTCACCAAGCCGCCGCTCGAACTGTGGCTGAACCAGCACGTCGAATACGGCAAGAAGCTGGCCGAACTCGTGATCCGCCAGGCGCAATCGCGCCTGCGCTCGCTGCAGAAAGTCGAAAAGAAAAAATCGTCGGGCGTGGCCGTGTTGCCGGGCAAACTGACCGATTGCGAATCGAACGACATCACGCGCAACGAGCTGTTCCTGGTCGAGGGCGACTCGGCCGGCGGCTCGGCCAAGATGGGCCGCGACAAGGAATTCCAGGCCATCCTGCCGCTGCGCGGCAAGGTGCTCAACTCGTGGGAAACCGACCGCGACCGCCTGTTCGCCAACAATGAAATCCACGATATCTCGGTGGCGATCGGCGTTGATCCGCACAGCGCGGGCGACTCGCCCGACCTGACCGGTCTGCGCTACGGCAAGATCTGCATCCTGTCCGACGCCGACGTCGACGGCTCGCACATCCAGGTACTGCTGCTCACTTTGTTCTTCAAACATTTTCCGGCGCTGTTCGCGAACGGGAACATCTGCATCGCGCGCCCGCCGCTGTTCCGCGTCGACGTGCCGGCGCGCGGCAAGAAGCCGATCCAGAAGCTGTATGCGCTCGATTCCGGCGAGCTGCTGGCGATCGAAGACAAGCTGAAAAAAGAAGGCCTGAAGGAAGGCGTGTGGAGCATCTCGCGCTTCAAGGGCCTGGGCGAGATGAACGCCGAGCAGCTGTGGGAAACGACGATGAACCCGGACACGCGCCGCCTGCTGCCCGTGTTTTTGGGCGAGTACGACCACGCCGAATCGTCGGCACGCTTCAATATGCTGATGGGCAAAGGCGAAGCCGCCGCGCGCCGCGCCTGGATCGAAGAACACGGAAACGAGACCGAGGCCGATATCTAATATGCCGCACCGGCCATCCGCCCCGCGCGCAACAGAACAGACACCATGACGAACCAACCAAGTCTCTTTGAACAGCAACACGAGCCGTCCGACGTCGAGACGCTCACCCTCTCCACTTTCGCCGAGCGCGCCTACCTCGACTACGCCGTTTCGGTGGTCAAGGGCCGCGCGCTGCCGGACGTGTCGGACGGCCAGAAGCCGGTCCAGCGCCGCATCCTGTATGCGATGAATGAACTGGGCCTGGGCCCGACCGCCAAGCCGCGCAAGTCGGCGGCCGTGGTCGGCGACGTGCTCGGCAAACTGCACCCGCACGGCGACCAGTCGGTGTACGACGCGCTGGTGCGCATGGCGCAGGACTTCTCGCTGCGCTACCCGCTGATCGATGGCCAGGGCAACTTCGGCTCACGCGATGGCGACGGCGCCGCCGCGATGCGTTACACCGAAGCGCGACTGACGCCGATCGCCCGCATCCTGATGGATGAAATCGACATGGGCACGGTCGACTCGCAGCCCAACTACGACGGCTCGACCACCGAGCCGCGCACACTGCCGGCGCGCCTGCCGATGGTGCTGCTTAACGGCGCCTCGGGCATCGCGGTCGGCCTGGCCACCGAGATCCCGTCGCACAATCTGCGCGAAGTGGCTGCCGCCGCTGTCGCCATGATCCGCAATCCGAAGATGTCGCACGCCGAGCTGATGACCATCGTGCCCGGCCCCGACTTCCCGGGCGGCGGCCAGATCATCACGCCGGCCACCAGCATCGCCGACATGTACGCGGTGGGCCGCGGTTCGATGAAGGTGCGTGCGCGCTGGAAGATCGAAGAACTGGCGCGCGGCCAGTGGCAGGCGATCGTCTACGAACTGCCGCCGGGCTGCTCGTCGCAGCGCGTGCTCGAAGAAATCGAAGAACTGACCAACCCGAAGGTCAAGGCCGGCAAGAAGGCGCTGCTGCCCGAGCAGCTCGCGCTGAAGAACACGGTATTGGGCGCGCTCGACACGGTGCGCGACGAATCGGGCCGCGAAGCCGCGGTGCGCCTGGTGTTCGAGCCGAAGTCGAAGAACCAGGACCAGAACGAATTCATGCTGATGCTGCTCGCGCACACGTCGCTCGAGTCGTCCAGCCCGATCAATATGGTGATGATCGGCGGCGACGGCCGTCCGCGTCAAAAAGGCCTGGGCACGATCATCCAGGAGTGGATCGACTATCGCTTCACGACGATCCGCCGCCGCACCGATTTCAAGCTGGCCAAGGTCAACGACCGCATCCACATCCTGGAAGGCCGCGAGACGGTCCTGCTGAACATCGACAAGGTCATCGCCATCATCCGCAACTCGGACGAACCGAAGGCCGCGCTGATCGAGGAATTCCGCCTGAGCGAACGCCAGGCCGAAGACATCCTCGAGATCCGCCTGCGCCAGCTGGCGCGCCTGGAAGCGATCAAGATCCAGCAAGAGCTGGCCGACCTGCGCAGCGAGAAGGAAAAGCTGCAGGACATCCTCGAGAACCCGTCGTCGATGAAGCGCCTGATCATCCGCGAAATCGAAGCCGACGCCAAGCAGTTCGGCGACGAGCGCCGCACCGTGATCGAAGAAGCGCAGCGCGCGGTGGCCGAGCAGAAGGTCGTCGACGAACCGGTGACCGTCATCGTGTCCGAAAAAGGCTGGGTACGTGCCCGCACCGGCATCGGCCATGACCCGGCGCAGTTCGCGTTCAAGGCCGGCGACTCGCTGTACAAGGCGTTCGAATGCCGCACCGTCGACCATCTGCTGGGCATTGGCGACAACGGCAAGGTGTACTCGGTGCCGGTCGCTGCGCTGCCTGGTTCGCGCGGCGACGGCGTGCCGATCACGACGCTGGTCGATCTGTCGGGTGGTATCCGCATCCTGCATTATTTCGCTGGTAATCCCGAGACGCGCCTGCTGCTGTCGACGTCGGACGCCTTTGGCTTCATCACCAAGGCGGGCGACATGGTCAGCCGTCTGAAGGGCGGCAAGTCATTCATCACGCTGAACGACGGCGCCACGCCGCTGCCGCCAAGGGTGGTGACCGACAGCTGCGGCGCGATCGCCTGCCTGTCCGAAAAGGGCCGCGTGCTGGTGTTCGGCATCGACGAGATGAAGGTGCTGACCAATGGCGGCCGTGGCGTGACGCTGATGGAACTCGAGCCGAAAGAAACCATGCTGGCGGCGCAGCCGATCAATCAGAAGGGCCTGAACGTGATTGGCACCTGGGCCGGCGACAAGGCGCGCACGGTAGAGCTGTTCGCCTCCGGCCTGGAGCCGCACTTCGGCAAGCGCTCGCGCAAGGGCAAGGCCTTGTCGGCACGCATGAAGGCGCATGATCTGGGTATGCGGGCAGCCGAAACCGACGCTGTGAAAACGTAACGCGCCCACAATCCCGTTCAGCAACACAGCCGGGGTCAGGTCTGACATTCGGACACGACCTCAGCTATGCCATTTTTCCAGCCGGGGTCAGGTCTGACATTTGGACACGACCTCTGCAGCTGGGGTCAGGTCTGACATTCGGACACGACCTCAGCTTAGCCATTCTCAACGGTGTCCTGCCCAGTATTAGCATGGTCCACCTCCAGCAAGCTCCAGCTAGCTGACTGTTGAGGTCGTGTCCGAATGTCAGACCTGACCCCGGCTCTTCTGTCTGGTCCGGCTACCCAACTGTCGAGATCGTGTCCGAATGTCAGACCTGACCCCGGCTTTTCCGGTACCCAGACAAAAAAAATGCCGGCTGAGCCGGCATTTTTCACTGGAGCTGTTTGCTTAGTTCTTTGCAGCAGCCTTGTGCACGTCAGCCTGGGCTTCGGCGCGGACCTGTTCGGTCTTGGCAGCAGCAGTTGCCTTGTCGGCAGCAGCATCGACCTGTGCTTTCAGCACTTTCTCGTCAGCCTTGATCATCTTCTTCTCGGCCTTCAGGTTGGCGTCAGCCACTTTGCCTTCGGCCTTGGCCATTGCCTTGGCGCGGTCTTCAGGATCGGCCTTGGCGACGTTCGCAGCAGCGTCGGTGTGGGTCTTGACCAGCTTGGCGTGTGCGTCGCCCTTGGCTTCGGTGGCCTTGGTCACGGTCTTGTTCAGCTTCTGATCAGCCTTGACGGCGGCCTTGATTTCTTTTTGTTCGGCCTTGATGACGTCTTTCTCGGCGCTGGCTTCCGCCTTCACGATGCGGTTGTCAGCAGCAGTGGTGGCTGGTGCAGTGGTCTGGGCGTGAGCAGCGGTAACCATCAGGCCGGCGATAAGGGTTGCGATCAGTTTGTTCATGATGAGTTTCCTTTTGGTGGTCGCTGTACAGAGCGGGTTGCCCGTGCAGTCGTTGTTGTTTTTCAGTGATTCCAGAATACGGCTTCACCACCGTCCGGTCTGTTAGCCAGCACACGCAGAAATTGTCAGAGTTGTAAGCAAAGATTACTGATGAACAGAGCCTGCGTACAAGTCGATGATGTCAGTGACGCCGTCGCGGCATACCGGGCAGAACGCATCGCTGCGGTCAAACATCAGGCACTGCATCGCGGGCCGGTAGTAACCGCTGGCCTCGTAGTTGGCGCCCTCGAAGGCGCCGATCGCATGCCGGTGCGGCTGCCGGTCGAACAGCGCATTGGTCTGCTTGAGGTCTTCATGGAACAAGGCGCTCATTTCAGACTCCGGCCGGTTGGCCTCGCGCAGCGCGGCGCGCTTCTTCTGGTAGGCGCGCGATGCGGCTTCGTACTCGGCCTTCGGCCATGGCGTCGGCAGCGGCGTGCCGGCCGTCACATGGCGCTGCCATTTGAGCTTGGCCGGGTCACGCAGCGCGGTGACGTTCGGCTCCCACGGCTCCATCCGTCCGGTCGCTGCGGCGTAGGCCACGGGCGATGTGTAGTACTCGTCGGCCAGGCCCGCGAAATGGTGGCCGAATTCGTGCACGAACAGGTAGTCGGCCCAGTCGTTGCTGGCTGCAGCGGTGCTGAACTGGCCGAAGATCCCGCCGCCGCCGTAGGTCTCGTTGTTGACAAGGATTTCGATGAATTCGTACGGCGCATGCTGGGCGATATCGCGCAGCGCCCGGTTGTCGAGTGTGAGCACATAGCGCTCGCTGCCAAAAATGTCGTAGCGGGTGCCCAGCGCCGATGGATGGTGAACGCCGGTCGATGGCCTGCTGATGCCCGATTGCCCGGTCGGCACGGCCATCGCCCAGACATTGAAGTCCTTCGCGCGCTCCTTGAACGGCGACACCGAAAACAGGTGCGCCGACAGGCGCCGCGCATCCTGCTCGAACTTCGTCATTTCTGCCTGCGTGTAGCCATCACCGAGGATCAGCAGGTCGACCTTGTCGGGTGATGGGCCGCTGACCCGGATCGGAATCGGCTTCGCCGCTGGCGGCGGCTGGCGCTTGACCACGTCGGGCGCGTCCGGATCGACGTCGATGCTCCAGGCGACCGAAAACTGGTTGCGCTCGTCGCGCTTCAGGATGCGCACGCGCACCGGCTGCGCAAACTGGGGAAAACGCACCGACTCGCTGAAACTGCGGCTGATACGCCCTGCTTCCTCGGTCGTGCGCCACTCGCCGAACACGGTGGAGAAACCACGCGAGTACAGCACGTCGCCCGTTTTAGGATCGACCACTTCGACCCGGTTCTGGCCGCGGTTGGTGTCGTCCAGATTGCGCGCGGCGCTGCCTGGCCAGGGCAGCGGCTCGATGACGACGCGTTCGATCGCGTAGCCGTCGGCCAGCGCATTGCCGCTGTGCGCGTAGTCCAGGCGGACCGTGGCCGGCTGCGCGGCATGGGCGAGTGAAGCGAATGCGCCAAGCAGCAGCGCAGCAAAAGAGTGAAACAGGCGCATTGCGAATCCCTGACAAGTAGATCGCACTATTCTAAGCCTGCGGTGAGCTGTGGCGACGTCGTCACCTGTCAGATGTGCCAGGCCAGGCCGATTGACCCGGCCGGACAGCCACGCCACAATCAGCCTGGTCACCTTGTCTATCCGGAGTTCCGATGTTCCGCCTGCGCGCCTGCCTTGTCATTCCGCTGTTGAGTGCCTGCCTGTCCCATGCCGCCCCGGCCTGCAAGCCCGGCCAGCCAGTGGACGAAAGCGGCTTCGTGGAGATCGGCGGCATCGCGCAGTGGGTCACCGTCAGCGGCGACAACTGCGCCAATCCGGTGCTGCTGTACGTGCATGGCGGCCCTGGCAATCCGACCTCGGTGTTTGGCGCCGGCCCGTATGCCTCGTGGCGCAAGCACATCACGCTGGCGCAGTGGGATCAGCGCGGCAGCGGCATGACCTGGGGCCGTCACCGCCCCGGCGAAGACGTCCCCTTGCGCATCGAACAGCTGCGCGACGATGGCCTCGACGTGGCGCGCTACCTGACGCAGCGTTTCGGCAGAGACAAGGTGATCCTGCTGGGCAGCTCGTGGGGCTCGATGATCGGCGCCCACATGGCCAGGGAGAAGCCAGGGCTGTTCTGCGCCTATGTCGGTGTGGCCCAGCTGGTGGGTTACCGGGACAATGCCACGTCATGGAGCACGGTCATTGCCCGCGCCAGGGCAGCGAACGACACTGCCACCGTCACGCAACTGGAGGCGCTCGGCCCGCCGCCCTGGACCAATCCGCGCAACTTCGGCATCGTGCGGCGCGCCGTGCGCAAGTACGAGGCGCCCAACATCGATCCGACGCCGCCATCGTGGTTCGAAGTGCTGCCTTTGTATGCCTCGCCGCAGGCGAAGGCCGACTACACCGAGGGCGAGGATTATTCGTTCCTGAAGTTCGTCGGCTGGAAAGGCGATGGCATGGCGTCCACGATGGACCTGTACCGCCTGGGCACGCGCTACGAACTGCCGGTCTATCTGGTGCAGGGCAAGGAAGACCTGCTGACCGAGCCGAAGGTCACGCTCCGCTTCTTCGAGGCCATCACCGCGCCCGACAAGGCACTGATCGAGGTGCCGCGCGCCGGCCACGATCCGAACGGCCCGCTGATCGACGCACAGCGCCAGGTGCTGGCCGAGCGGCTGCAGTGGCGCTGCGACTGAGCGATCACCGGTACTGATACAGCGGCCGTTGCACCACGATCGGCCGGATATCGAGCCGCACGTTATAGACCGAATAGGCTTCGCTGTACGCCGACTGGTAGCCGACCGTCTCGTTAACGCGGCCGAGCTTGAACTCGAAGCCCAGGTCGGGCCGGTCGGCATTCGGGCTGTCGAGCGACAGCCCGATCGCATCCGGCTGGTCACTGTCGACCAGCTTGGACATCAGGTCGACCACCGTGCCGTTGCCAAGAATATCGGCCGAGAACAGCGGCCCGCGCCAGTACGGCTTGTTGGCATCGAGCTTGCCGCGCACTTTCTCGGGCGCCGGCGTGAACACCTTGCTGTCCAGGTTGAAGCGGTCGCCGTTATCGAGATAGCTCAGGCGGCCATTGCTGAGGTTGAAAGTGCCGTCGCGCGTGGCGGCGTTGCTCAGGTCAACCAGCAGCGCGCCGCGATAGCCAAGCACCTCGACGTCGCGCTTCGGGCCCACGACCATCGCCGTGTTCTCGTCGATGCCAAGGCCGATGTTGTAGCCCTTGGCCAGCATCGCCGGCAGCATGCGCGCAAAGCGCCCGCGCACCAGGAGGTGCTGGTCGATGAAGACGTCGTCGCCGATGAAGCCCAGGCCGCGCGTGATCTGGCGGCCATCGGCCACGCCGTGCTGGAGCGTGCCCAGCACCGAGCGCGGATGGCCGAACATCGTGGCGCTCATGATGGCAGCGCCGGCGCTCGAGCCGGCGATGACACCGCCGCGCCGGTACATGTCCCACAGCGCATCGAGCAGTTGCGTGTTGCTGCCGTCGGGCCGGCGCAGGGCGTTCGTGATGCGCGCCTGGTCGCCGCCCGAGAAATAGGCGCCGCCGGCCGAACGCACTGCCTCGACCAGCGCCGGATCTTCGGCTGCGGCGCGCACGTCAGAACCGTCGAGGTGTTCGGCAACAGGGACGAAGAAGGCACTGGCGCCGTGCTGGTTCAGGCGTTCGATGAGATAGTTGCCGGCCCGTTCGGGGCTGGCCGAGGCCGAAGCGAACACCGCGATGCGGGCATTCTTGCCGCCGGCAAGCTGCACGATGCGCGTCCAGACGGCATCGTTGTCATCGCGCAGCGCGCCACCGATGATGACGAGCGAGCCCTTGGGCTGCATTGACGATGGCGATGGCGTGGACGGCAACTCAGCGGCGTGGCTACTGATGCTGGTGACGACGCCCAGTGCGAGCGTGGCATGGACAACAACACGGACGACAGATTGGAACATGCGGCTTCCCCCGATAAGTCATCAGCGTAAGCCTGATTCCAGTTTCACGTCGCCGTGTTGAGTGCGCTCAGGATAAGTAGATGTTGGGAAAGTAACGCTCCATCAATGTCTCTGGATGCAACGGTGGCGTGAACCCGAAACGCTCGTACAGGCTGTGGCAATCCGACGTGGCCAGCGTGAAGCGGCGCAGTTGCTGCAGGCTGGGATGCCGCATCACCACACCGATCAATTGTTTTCCATAACCACAGCCACGCGATTCCGGCACCACGAACACATCCACCAGGTTGGCGAAGGTAGAAAAATCGGTGATCACGCGCGCGAACGCGATCTGACGCCCATCGAGGTAGCCGCCAAAACACAACGAGTTCTCAATGGCGCGCTCGACGACGGGCCGCGAAATGCCCACGGCCCAGGTGGACTGCTCGCTGAGGAAGCGGTAGATCATTGGAATGTCGAGACGGGTCTGGTCGGTGCTGACCTCGAAGCTGGAATCGTTCGTCATCATGGCCTGGACAAGGTGACAAAAAGTCATTCTAGCGCCGATTGGTACCAACGCAAGCGGCGATGTGGCGTGCCGCACCGGATTTCGCCAGGCCCCCGTCTGCAAGCCTGCCTGCGAGCCCGGCCAGCCATGCCGCATGGCACACAGGCAGCGCAGTTTATAATCAAGGGATCCCCAACCGGAATCCCACCATGACCGAACAATTCTCCAAAAAAGCCGAAGCCTGGTCTGCCCGCTTCTCCGAACCTGTATCGGATCTCGTCAAGCGCTACACCGCATCGGTCTTCTTCGACAAACGCCTGGCCCCGCACGATATCGAAGGCTCGCTCGCGCACGCCGAGATGCTGGCCGCGCAAGGCATCATCAGCGAGCACGACCGTGCTGAAATCGAACGCGGCATGACGCAGATCCGGGCCGAGATCGACGCCGGCAGCTTCGAATGGCTGCTCGACCTCGAGGACGTGCACCTGAACATCGAAAAACGCCTGACCGAACTGGTGGGCGACGCCGGCAAGCGCCTGCACACGGGCCGCTCGCGCAACGATCAGGTCGCGACCGACATTCGCCTGTACGTGCGCGCCGCGATCGACGACATCGTCACGCTGCTCGCCAGCCTGCGCGGCGCCCTGACCGACCTGGCCGAACGCCACGCCGACACGATCATGCCGGGCTTCACGCACCTGCAGGTGGCCCAACCGATCACCTTTGGCCACCACATGCTGGCCTACGTCGAAATGTTCGGCCGCGACGCCGAGCGCATGCTCGACGCGCGCCGCCGCGTGAACCGCCTGCCGCTGGGCGCCGCCGCACTGGCCGGCACCACATTCCCGATCGACCGCCTGCGCGTGGCCAAGACGCTCGGCTTTGACGACGTGTGCCACAACTCCCTCGATGCAGTGTCAGACCGCGACTTCGCCATCGAGTTCACGGCCGCCGCATCGATTCTGATGATGCACATCTCGCGCATGTCCGAAGAACTCGTCATGTGGATCAGCCCGCGCATCGGCTTCATCGACATCGCCGACCGCTTCTGCACCGGCTCGTCGATCATGCCGCAAAAGAAAAACCCGGACGTGCCGGAGCTCGCCCGTGGCAAGACCGGCCGCGTGTACGGTCACCTGATTGGCCTCCTGACCCTGATGAAAGGCCAGCCGCTGGCCTACAACAAGGACAACCAGGAAGACAAGGAGCCGCTGTTCGACACGATCGACACCGTGATGGACACGCTGCGCATCTTCACCGACATGGCCTCGGGTATCACGGTCAAGGCCGACAACATGCGTTCGGCAGCGCTGCAGGGCTATGCCACGGCAACTGACCTGGCCGACTACCTGGTCAAGCGCGGCCTGCCGTTCCGCGACGCCCACGAAGCGGTGGCGCATGCCGTGCGCGCCTGCGACGTGGCCGGTTGCGACCTGTCCGAGATGTCGCTCGAGACGCTGCAGACGTTCTCGCCGCTGATCGAAGAGGACGTGTTCGCGGTGCTCACGCTTGAAGGTTCGGTGGCCGCGCGCGACCACGTGGGCGGCACCGCGCCGAACCAGGTGCGTATCGCCATCGAGCGCGTGCGCAAGCAGCTGGCCGAGTAATTTCACATCCCTGGAGCGGGCCGGCGCTGATCCAGCGCCGGCCCGCTTTTCCATGCCTTTTTAGATTGATGACGCCATGACCGCATTGCCCGCACGCGACTACGCCGCCTTCCTGTTCGACATGGACGGCACCATCCTGACATCCATCATCGCCGCCGAGCGCGTCTGGGCCGACTGGGCCCGCAGCCACGGACTGGACGTCGACGTGTTCCTGCCGACGATCCACGGCAAGCGCAGCGTCGACACCGTGCGCGGCCTGGGCCTGCCCGATATCGACGCCGAAGAAGAAGCGCACCGCATCACGCTGGCCGAGATCGAGGACGTTGACGGCATTGAAGCCATTGCCGGCGTGGCTGCTTTCCTGGCCACGCTGCCAGCGGAGCGCTGGGCGATCGTGACGTCGGCGCCACGCGCGCTGGCGCAGGCGCGCATTGCTGCAGCCGGCCTGCCGCTGCCGCCGGTGCTGGTCGCAGCCGAAGACGTCAAGCACGGCAAGCCGGCGCCGGACCCGTTCCTGCTCGGCGCCGAAAAGCTGGGCATGCGCCCGGAAGAATGCCTCGTGTTTGAAGACACGCTGGCCGGCCTGCAATCGGCCGCCGCTGCCGGCATGGACAGTGTGATGGTCACCGCGACGCACAAGCATCCGGTCGAGACCGACGTGACGGGCGTGCCGGATTACGACGATTTGCGGGCGATCCGCACGGGTGAAGGCTTGCTGCGTCTGCAGCGCACGCGCTCGTAATTTCGTTCAAGCCGTTCGACGCATGTTGAACGCGTGGATGGGAGACCCATCCACCCTACGTATGCATCGATGGTAGGGTGGACGGGTTCCCCGTCCACGCGTTCAAACCGTTCATCACGCACCACTCAATGCCGCGGCGATTCGTCCACTGCGCGCTTCTGCACCAGCGTCAGAATGTCATAACTGGCCACCAGCTCATCGCGCTGGTTGGTCACCTGCACGTCCCACGCCACCACGCCCTGCCCCCGGCCCTGTTCGTCCGTCCGGTTGCGATCGACCTTGCGCTTGCACGTCAGGCGCGCGCGGATCGTGTCGCCGATCGCCACCGGTGCCACGAAGCGCAGGTTGTCCAGGCCATAATTGGCCAGCACCGGCCCGGGCGCCGGCGAGACAAACAGGCCCGCCGCCGCCGACAGCACGAAGTAACCGTGCGCGATGCGCTGCCCGAACTGCGTGTCCTTGGCCGCGATGGCGTCGAAGTGCATGTAGAAGTAGTCACCCGAAACACCGCCGAAATTGACGATGTCCGCTTCGCTGACCGTACGCCGGTGCGTCAGCAGCGAGTGACCAACTTCCAGGTCCTCGAAATGCCGGCGGAACGGATGCAGGTCGCTCTCCTTGACCGCGCCGCCGCGCACGTATTCGCCCGTGACGGCGCCGAGCATCGTGGGCGAGCCCTGTACCGCCGCGCGCTGGAGAAAGTGCTTCACGGCGCGGATGCCGCCCAGTTCTTCGCCACCACCGGCGCGCCCCGGCCCGCCGTGTTTCAGTTGCGGCAGCGGCGAGCCGTGGCCCGTGCTGTCCACGGCCGCTTCGCGGTCCAGGATCAGCACGCGGCCATGTGACGCCGCCACGATCGGCACCGCGTACGCAGCCAGCGCGGGGTCCCTGGTCGCGAACGTGGTCACCAGGCTGCCCTTGCCGCGCGCCGCCAGTTCGAGCGCTTCGTCGATGTCGGTGTAGGTCATCAAGGTGCTGACCGGGCCGAAGGCTTCCACGTCGTGCACGGCATCGTTGTCCATCGCATTGCGGCATAACAGCAGCGTGGGCGAGAAGAACGCGCCGCTGGCGACGTTCTCGCCGACCGGCTTGAACCCGTCGCCTGCACCGAACAGCACCTCATTGCCGCGCGCGAGCAGTTCGACCCGTGCGCTCACGTCGCGGTGCTGGTCCATCGACGCCAGTGCGCCCATGCGCACGCCCTCGACTTTCGGGTCGCCCACCGTGATCTTCGCCAGCCGCTCGCGCAGCCGCTCGCCGACCGCATCGACCAGCGCTTCAGGCACGATCACGCGCCGGATCGCCGTGCACTTCTGGCCCGCCTTGCCGGTCATCTCGCGCGCGACTTCCTTGATGAACAGGTCGAACTCGGGATCGGACGGCAGCACATCGGGCGCCAGCACCGCGCAATTGAGCGAGTCGGCTTCGGCGGTGAACGGCACCGAGGCGCGAATCAGGTTCCCGTTCGCGCGCAGCATCGCGGCCGTGTCGGCCGACCCGGTGAACGTGACGGCGTCAAAGCCACCGAGGCGATCGAGCAGATCGCCCGTGCTGCCGATCACGAGCTGCAGCGCGCCATCGGGCAGCAGGTTCGAGTCCACCATCATCTTGACCACTGCGTGGGTCAGATAGCTGGTGGCGGTGGCCGGCTTGGCGATGCAGGGCATCGCGGCCAGAAAACTCGGTGCGAACTTCTCGAGCAGGCCCCAGATCGGGAAGTTGAAGGCGTTGATGTGCACTGCCACGCCGCCCCGCGGCACCAGGATGTGGGTGCCGGCAAAGCCGCCCCGCTTGCCCAGCGCGATGGCCGGGCCTTCGTGCAGCACGTTCGACGACGGCAGCTCGCGCGAGCCCATGCTGGCGTACGCAAACAGCGTGCCGATGCCGCCTTCGACGTCGACCCAGCTGTCCTGGCGCGTCGCGCCGGTCAGGTGCGAGATTGCATACAGTTCTTCCTTGCGCTCCATCAGGTACAGCGCGAGCGCCTTCAGCGCGGCCGCGCGTTCCTGGAACGTCTGGCGCATCAGCGTCTTGACGCCCGTCTTGCGCGCGAAGGTCAGCGCTTCGTCGAAGTCGATCTTCTCGGCGTGCGTGTGATAGATCAGGGTGCTGTCGAGCGCGCTGTGCAGCGGCGTGTGCGACGCGGCGCCGTGCCAGCGGCCGGCGATCAGGCTTTGCAGTGTCGGGATGTGGCCCATAAGGTCTCCAGTAGGTTCAGGACTTCGGCGTGTGCAGCGCGCTCGTGTCGAAAGCGATGCGGCCCCGGTCCGGCGCCACAGCGGTGTCGGCATCGACTTCGCGCATCGTCTGCAGCGAGCGCACGGCCAGCTCGTGGTACTGGCGCGTGCCGAAACTCTTCCACGCGACGTCGTCGTCGCTCAAGGCGCGCACCACCTTGGCCGGCGTGCCCATGACCATCGAGCGCGGCGGGATCACCATCCCCGCTTTCACGAAGCTCATCGCGGCGACGATCGATTCCGCGCCGACGACCGCCTTGTCCATCACCACCGCGTTCATGCCGACCATCGCATTGCGCCCCACGCGGCAGCCGTGCAGCACGGCGCCGTGGCCGATGTGGCCATCGACCTCGACCACGGTGTCTTCCAGCGGGAAGCCGTGCATGACGCACGCATCCTGCAGGTTGGCGCCTTCTTCGAGGATCAGGCGCCCGAAGTCGCCGCGCAGGCTCGCGCACGGGCCGATATAGCAGCGCGGGCCGACGATCACGTCGCCGATCAGCACGGCAGAAGGATGCACGTAGGCGCTCGGATGCACGACGGGCCGCACGCCATCGATTTCGTAGACTTTGACCATCGTGCTAGACCCGCTCGACGATCAGGGCGATGCCCTGGCCGACGCCGATGCACATCGTGCACAGCGCGTAGCGTCCGCCCGTGCGGTGCAGCTGGTTCACTGCGGTCATGACGAGGCGCGCACCGGACGCGCCCAGCGGATGGCCCAGCGCGATCGCGCCGCCGTTCGGGTTCACGTGCGCCGCATCGTCCGGCAGGCCCAGGTCGCGCAGCACGGCCAGGCCCTGCGCGGCAAACGCTTCGTTCAATTCGATCACGTCCATCTGGTCCAGCCTCAAGCCCGTCTGCGCCAGCAGCTTCCTGACAGCCGGCGCCGGGCCGAAGCCCATGATGCGCGGCGCCAGGCCGACGGTGGCCATGCCGAGCACGCGGGCGCGTGGGGTCAAGCCGTGGCGCGCTGCAGCCTCGCCAGAGGCCAGCAGCAGCGCGCAGGCGCCGTCGTTCAGGCTCGATGCATTGCCGGCGGTGACCGAGCCGTCCGGGCTTACCACGCCCTTCAGCTTGGCCAGCGCCTCGAGGCTGGAATCGGCGCGCGGCTGTTCGTCGGTGTCGACGATGCGCGTTTCTTTCTTGCCCTGGAGCGTGACCGGCACGATCTCGTCCTTGAAGACGCCGGCGGCATGCGCCTGCGCCCAGCGTTGCTGGCTGCGCAGCGCGAACGCGTCCTGGTCGGCGCGGCTGACATTGAATTCGCGCGCCACGTTTTCGGCCGTTTCGGGCATCGAGTCGATGCCATACTGCGCCTTCATGCGCGGATTGACGAAGCGCCAGCCGAGCGTCGTGTCCTCGATTTTTGCGGCGCGCGAAAACGCGCTGTCGGCCTTGCCCATGACGAACGGCGCACGCGTCATGCTCTCGACGCCGCCCGCGATCACCAGGTGCGCTTCGCCCGCCTTGATCGCGCGCGCAGCGGTGCCGATGGCGTCCATGCCTGAGCCGCACAGGCGGTTGATCGTGTTGGCCGGCACGTCCTGCGGCAGTCCGGCCAGCAGCGCGGCCATGCGGCCGACGTTGCGGTTGTCTTCGCCCGCCTGGTTCGCGCAGCCGTAAAACAGGTCGTCGACCTGGGTCCAGTCCACGCCGGGATTGCGGGCCATCAGCGCGGCGATGGGCAGCGCGGCCAGGTCGTCGGCGCGCACGGTCGAGAGCAGCCCGCCATAGCGGCCGAAGGGTGTGCGGATGGCGTCGCAGATGAAAGCGTCAAGCATGCTGGTTTCCTTGTTCATTGTTTGGGTCGGCCGTCGACCACGCGCCGGGCCTTGCCGGTCAGCGTGCGCTCGATGCCTTGCGGCGGCAGCAGGCGCACACGCGTGGTCACGCCGACATAGGTCTTGATGCAGTGCTGCAGTTCGCGCGCCTGCGCCTCTACAAAGTCCGGCGCAAGCAGCGTATCGCGCAGCTCGCACAGCACCTCGAGCGTGTCGAGATGGCCGTCGCGCGCCACGACCAGCTGGTAGTGCGGCGCCAGTGCCGGCATGCGCAGCACCAGTTCTTCGATCTGGCTGGGAAACACGTTCACGCCGCGGATGATCAGCATGTCGTCCGAGCGCCCCGTGATGCGGCCCATGCGGCGCATCGCGCGCGAGGTCGGTGGCAGCAGGCGCGTCAGGTCGCGCGTACGGTAGCGGATGATCGGCAGCGCTTCCTTGGTCAGCGACGTGAATACCAGCTCGCCCTCCTCGCCATCGGGCAGCACCTCGCCCGTGTCGGGGTCGATGATCTCGGGGTAGAAATGGTCTTCCCAGATCACCGGGCCGTCCTTGCTCTCGATGCATTCGCTGGCCACGCCGGGCCCCATCACTTCGGACAGGCCGTAGATGTCCACTGCATCGATGCCGGCGCGCGTCTCGATCTCGCGCCGCATTGCGTCGGTCCACGGCTCGGCGCCGAAGATGCCGACCTGCAGCGACGACGCTGCCGGGTCGAGCCCCTGGCGCGCGAATTCCTCGACGATGTTGAGCATGTACGACGGCGTGACCATGATGATGGATGGCTTGAAGTCGCAGATCAGCTGCACCTGCTTCTCGGTCTGCCCGCCCGACATCGGCACGACCGTACAACCGAGGCGCTCGGCGCCGTAGTGCGCACCCAGGCCCCCGGTGAACAGGCCGTAGCCGTAGGCGATATGTACCAGGTCGCCCCGACGACCACCGGCGGCGCGGATCGAGCGCGCCACGATGTTGGCCCAGGTGTCGATATCGTTCTGCGTGTAGCCGACCACGGTGGGCTTGCCGGTGGTGCCGGACGAGGCATGCACGCGCACCACCTGCTCGCGCGGCACGGCGAACATGCCGAACGGGTAGTTGTCGCGCAGGGCTTTCTTTTCGGTGAACGGAAATTTCGCCAGGTCGGCCAGGGACTTGAGATCGGCCGGATGCACGCCTGCGGCGTCGAACGCGGCGCGGTAGTGCGGCACGTTGTCATACGCGTGCTGCAGCGTCCATTGCAGGCGTCGCAGTTGCAGCGCCTGCAATTCGTCGCGGCTGGCGCGCTCGATCGGTTCCAGGTCGCCCGGTGCGGGAAGGTGTTGGACCATCTGTCGACTCCTTGTGGTTCAGGCGTCCACGGGCGCCACGGTGCCGCCGATGCGATGCGATTTGCCGCGAAACAGCGCGATGGTGCGCCCGTCCGCGGCTTTGACCGTGACGTCGTAGACGCCGGTTTTGCCCTGCAGCGCCTGCTCGGTGGCTTCGGCCACCAGCACGTCGCCCGCGCGCCCTGGCGCGAGATAGTCGATCGTGCAGCCGGCGCCCACCGTGCTGAGGTTGTGCGAGTTGCAGGCGAAAGCAAAGGCGCTGTCGGCCAGCATGAAGATATAGCCGCCGTGGCAGGTCGCGTGCCCGTTGAGCATGTCGGCGCGCACGGTCATCGTCATGCGTGCATAGCCGGGCCGGATGTCATCCAGCACCATCCCCAGCGCCTGGCTGGCCGGGTCGCGTTCGAACATCGTGCGTCCGGCCAGCTCGGCCAGCGCCTGTGCGTTCTGATCCTGACCATCATGCATGAAAGCGCGCCCCCTGCGGATCGGCGGCCAGCTTGCGGCGCAGCAGCGGCGAGACGCGGTAGCGGTCTTCACCATACGTCGCGGCCAGGTTCGACAGCACGGTCACGACCTGCCCCATGCCGATCGCATCCAGCCAGGCCAGCGGCCCGCGCGGATAATTCACGCCCTTCTGCATCGCGATGTCGACGGCGCGCGCGCTGCACACGCCCTGGTGGACGGCGTCGGCCGCTTCGTTGGCCAGCATCGCTACCGTGCGCATCACGGCCAGGCCGGGCACGTCGTCCAGGCGCGTGACGGTTAAGCCGGCAGCCTGGAACAGGCCGACTGCCGCGCGCCAAGCGTCATCGCTGCACCCGTCAGCGCGGGCGAGCGCGATGCGCGGCGCCGTGGCAGCGTCGAACAGCAGGTCGAACACGATCGTGTCACGCTGGTTATCCGCCTGCGCGCGCTCGGTGGCGCTGCGCCCGTCAGTGAGATGGATCGCCGCGCCGCCGCAGTACAGGCCCGGTGCCGCTTCGATCTCGGTCAGCTCGATGCCGCAAGCCTGCAGCCGCGCGACGAGCGCATCGACGCTGCCGGGCGCGCCCGCGTACTTGACCGCCGCCGGCCGGTCGCAGGCAGCTTCGGACTGCACTACCGGCGTTTCTGCCTCGTCGCCATAGCGATAGAACCCGCGCCCCGTCTTGCGGCCCAGATAACCCGCGTTGACCAGCTCCTGCTGCAGCACGGATGGCGTGAAGCGCGGATCGCCAAAGTACGCCGCGAACACGGAATTCGTGACCGAGAAGTTGACGTCGTGCCCGATCAGGTCCATCAATTCGAAGGGCCCCATGCGGAAACCGCCGCACTCGCGCATGACGGCATCGAGCGTGGCCACGTCGGCCGCCTGTTCGAGCAGCAGGCGCAGGGCTTCGCCATAGAACGGGCGCGCCACGCGGTTGACGATGAAACCGGGCGTCGATTTCGCATGCACGGGGCTCTTGCCCCATTTTTCGGCGGTGGCATACACGACCTGCGCGACCTCGCGTCCGGTCGCCAGGCCGCTGACCACTTCCACCAGCGCCATCAGCGGCGCCGGATTAAAGAAGTGCATGCCGACCAGGCGTTCGGGATGCGTCAGTTGCGCGCCGATGGCCGTGACCGAGATCGACGACGTGTTGGTCGCCAGGATGCAGTCACTGGCGACGATGGCTTCGAGTGCGGCAAACAGCGCGCACTTGATTTGCAGGTCTTCGACAATGGCCTCGATGACGAGCACCGCACCGGACGCTTCGTGCAAGGCATCGATGCGGCGCAGGCGCTCGCGCGCGAGATCGGATTCGACGGCGCCCATGCGGCCCTTCGCGACCAGGCGCGCATAGGTCGCGCCGATCTGTGCGATGGCCTTGTCGGCGGCGCCAGTGCGGGTATCGAACAGCAGGACCTGATGGCCGGCCGTGGCCGCAACCTGGGCGATCCCGGCGCCCATCGCGCCGCTGCCGATGACGGCAATCGTCGAATGCGGTGGCAGTGACTGCATCCTTACTCCCCCTTGAACTGCGGGGCGCGCTTGGCCAGGAATGCGGCGACGCCTTCGCGGTAGTCGTGGCTGTTACCGAGTTCGCGCATCATGTCGGCTTCGAGCTGCAATTGCTGCTCCAAGGTGTTGGCGTAGCTGGCCTGGAAGGCGCGCTTGGTGAATGCCAGGCCCTTGGTCGGCGCGGCGGCAAAGTGTTTTGCCATGGCCAGCGCTTCGTCCATCAGCGTCTCGTCCGGCACGCAGCGCCAGATCAGCCCCCAGGCTTCGGCCTTTTCGGCACTGAGTTTTTCGCCCAGCATGGCCAGGCCCATTGCGCGCGCGTGGCCGATCAGGCGCGGCAAATGCCAGGTGCCGCCGGTGTCGGGGATCAGGCCCAGTTTGCTGAACGCTTCGATGAAGCTGGCCGATTGCGCGGCCAGCACGATGTCGCAGGCCAGCGCCAGGTTGGCGCCTGCGCCGGCGGCCACGCCGTTGACGGCGCAGATGACGGGCATCGGCAGATTCTTCAGCGTCAGCACGAGCGGCGCATAGAACTCTTCGACCGACGCGCCCAGATCGACACCCGGCGCGCCCGGGTCGACCGCGCGGTCGGCCAGATCCTGGCCGGCGCAAAAACCGCGGCCGGCGCCAGTCAGCACCAGCACGCGCACGGACTGGTCGGCCTGCACGCGCGTGAGCGCATCACGCACTTCGAGGTGCATGGCACGGGTGAAGCTGTTGAGGCGATCGGGGCGGTTCAGGGTCAGGACGGCGACGCCGCCATCTGCCTTGAACTGGATGCTGTCGTAGTTCATCGTGGTCTCCGTTTTTGTTCTGGTTGCGCGCGGTTATTCGGCGATATCGAAATCCACCACCACCTTGTCGGTCACCGGGAAACTCTGGCAGCTGAGCACGAATCCGCGCGCGACTTCATAGTCTTCCAGCGCGTAGTTCACGTCCATCTCCACTTCGCCATCGAGTACCTTGCAGCGGCAGGTCGAGCACACGCCGCCCTTGCACGAATAGCGCATGTCGATGCCGGCGCGCAGGCCCGCGTCCAGCAGCGATTCGGTGTCCCGGTCCATCGTGAAGCTGGCGGCGCTGCCGTCCATGATCACGGTCACTTCGGTGTGCTGGCGTGCGCTGGCGGCAACCGCGCGCGGCGTGCGCTCGCGGGTTGGCGCGCTCGCGGCAAACAGCTCGATGCGGATCTGTTCCTTGGCCAGCCCCGCCGCCTGCAGCGCGCGCGAGACGCCATGCATCATGTCTTCGGGCCCGCAGATGAAGGCGACGTCGATGGCCTTGATGTCGATCCACTGGCGCAGGAACTGCGTGCACTTGTCTTCGGTGATCCGGCCGTTGAAGAGTTCAATGTCCTGCTGCTCGCGGCTCATCACGTAGACCAGGCGCAGGCGGTCCATGTACTGGTCCTTGAGGTCCGTGAGTTCGTCGCGAAACAGCACGCTCGACGAGGCGCGGTTGCCGTAGACGATCGTGAAGCGGCTGCCCGGCTCGGCCAGCAGCGTGGTCTTGACGATCGACAGGATCGGCGTGATCCCGCTGCCGGCAGCAAACGCCAGGTAGTGGCGGGCGCTGGCCGCGTCGAGCGGCACGTTGAAGTTGCCGCTCGGGGGCATGACGTCCAGCTGCGCGCCCGGTTGCAGGCTGTCGTTGGCCCAGCTGGAGAACTGGCCGCCGGGCGTGCGCTTGATCGCCACGCGCAGCTGGTCGTCCTGCACCGCCGAACAGATCGAGTACGAGCGGCGCACCTCGTCGCCATCGATCGTGGCGCGCAGCGTCAGGTACTGGCCCTGGCGGAAGGCGAAGGTCTCTTTCAATGCCGGCGGCACGTCGAATGTCACGCACACGGCGTCGCGCGTTTCGTGTTTCACCTTGCTGACGGTGAGTGGATGGAATTGGCTCATGCTGGGTTTTAGTGACACTTGAAGTAATCGAACGGCTCGCGGCAATCGAGGCACTTGTAGAGCGCCTTGCACGGGGTCGAGCCGAATTCGCTGGTCAGCTGGGTGCTGGCCGAACCGCAGTGCGGGCAGCTCACGGCCGGCGCGGCGCGGCGGCGGATGCCGGCGTGCAGGCCGCTGATGTCGATCGCCTGCTGCACGGGCGGCGCAATGCCGTAGCCGGTGAGCGCGGCCTTGCCGGCAGCGCTCATCCAGTCGGTGGTCCAGGCGGGCGCCAGGCGCGTGGCGATGCGCCCGCGCTCGAGGCCATGCGCGCGCAATGCGTCGCCCACGCTGTCGGCAATCACGGTCATGGCCGGACAGCCCGAATAGGTGGGCGTGATCGTGACCACCCACGTGTCGTCGTCCAGGGCCACGTCACGCACGATGCCCAGGTCGACGATCGAGATGACGGGGATTTCCGGATCAGCGACTTCGCCCAGCCAGGCCCAGACCTGCTCGACCGACACGGCCAGCGCAGTCATCACCAGGCCGCGCTCGGATAGGCGCGCTGCAGGAACTGCATCTCGGCCAGGATGAAGCCGAGGCGCTCGCTGTGCCGGCCCTGTTTGCCGCCGCGTTGCATCCAGGCGTCGGGCGATGGCATGGTCAAGGTGGCTTCGGCAAATATCTCGGCCAGGTGGCTCAGATAAGCTTCACGCAGCAGCCCGACGGCCGGCGCCACGCCCTGCGCCACCATCGCCTCGTCGACCGCGTCGTACAGGAACATCTCGCCGCTGTACATCCACAGGTCGTCCAGCGCAGTCTGCATCATCGCGTGGCTGGTGGCCGTGCCGTCACCCAGGCGCACCACCAGGTCGCCGCTGCGGCGCAGGTGGTACGTGACTTCCTTGAGCGACTTGGCCGCGATCTCGACGATGCGCGGGTCGCTCGAGCGGGTCAGGCCATCCATCAAAAAGTAATGCCACGCATCGAACAGGAACTGGCGCATGACGACATCGGCATAACTGCCATTGGGCTGCTCGAGCAGGATGCAGTTGCGATACTCGCCGCTGTCGCGCAAAAAAGCGAGGCGGTCTTCGTCGCGGCCCTGGCCTTCGAGTTCGGCGGCGTACGACAGCCACATGCGGGTCTGGCCCAACAGGTCGAGCGCCACGTTCGACAGCGCCATGTCTTCTTCGAGTGCCGGCCCCTTGCCGCACAACTGGCACAGTTGCTGCGACAGGATCAGGGCGTTGTCGCCCTGGCGCAGCAGGTAGTCGATTTTTGCATCCATGGGATTGGTCTCCGGCGCACTCACAGATTCTTGACTTCTTCCGGCATCGGGAAGAACGTCGGGTGGCGATACATCTTGCTATTGGCCGGCTCGAACAGCGAGGCCTTGTCGTGCGGGCTGCTGGCGACGATGTCGGCAGCGCGCACGACCCAGATCGAGACACCTTCGTTGCGGCGCGTATAGACGTCGCGCGCGTTGTTGACGGCCATCTCGGCGTCAGGGGCGTGCAGGCTGCCGACGTGTTTGTGGGCGAGGCCGTGCTGGCTGCGGATGAAGACTTCCCACAGGGGCCATTCTTTGCTCATTGTTGTCTCCGTATTGCCATCGCATCGTGTGAGTGTGCGAATGTGCGAATCTGCAGTGGAATCAGGCAGCCACTTTTTTTGCGGCCTGCTTGTCGGCGTGCGCCACCAGCGCGTCGCGGAACCATTCGCCGTCGTCCCAGGCTTTGACGCGCGTGCGCAGGCGCTCGCGGTTGCACGGGCCGTTGCCCTTCAAAACGTCGTAGAACTCGGCCCAGTCGATCGCGCCGAAGTCGTACGAGCCGCGTTCGGCGTTCCATTTGAGGTCGGGATCCGGTACCGTCAGGCCCAGGTACTCGGCTTGCGGCACGGTCTGGTCGACCATGCGCTGGCGCAGTTCGTCGTTGGAGAACAGCTTGATGCGCCAGGCGCTCGACTGTGCGCTGTTGACCGACTCGGCATCGGACGGCCCGAACATCATCAGCGACGGCCACCACCAGCGATTGAGCGCATCCTGCGCCATCGCCTTCTGCTCGGGCGTGCCCTTGGCCAGCGCCATCATGATGTCGTAGCCCTGGCGCGCATGGAACGATTCTTCCTTGCAGACGCGGACCATGGCGCGCGCATACGGCCCGTACGAGCAGCGGCACAGCGGGATCTGGTTGATGATCGCCGAGCCGTCGACCAGCCAGCCGATCGCGCCCATGTCGGCCCAGCTCAGGGTCGGGTAATTGAAGATGCTCGAATACTTGGCCTTACCGGCATGCAGAGCAGCCAGCAGCTCGTCGCGCGAGACGCCCAGGGTCTCGGCCGCGCTGTACAGGTACAGGCCGTGGCCGGCCTCGTCCTGGATCTTGGCCAGCAGGACCGACTTGCGCTGCAGGGTCGGTGCGCGCGTGACCCAGTTGCCTTCCGGGAGCTGGCCGACGATCTCGGAATGGGCATGCTGCGAGATCTGCCGGATCAGCGTCTTGCGGTATGCTTCCGGCATCCAGTCCTTCGGTTCGATCTTGATCCCGGCGTCGATGCGCGCCTGGAATGCCTGCTCGTCGGCGCTCATGTCCTGTTCTGTGCGGACTTTATTGAGGCCTGTCTCCACCATTTGTGCGTACATGGATCTCTCCCGTTGCAAAATCTGTGCGAATCATAATACGATACAAAAAAACGGAAGTACACAATAATTTTGAATCATATCAAGCCCGATCGTGAATGACATGACCAGCACCCAGTGGATTGCACTCAGCCTGGCCACCGATCCGCCGCGCCACAAGTCGCTGGTGATGACGATCTGCGGCGACGCGATCGCGCCCCATGGCGGCGCCTTCTGGCTCGGCAGCATGATCGAGCTGCTCGCGCCCTTCGGCGTGAACGACCGGCTGGTGCGCACCAGCGTATTCCGGCTGGTGCAGGAAGGCTGGCTGACCGCCAGCCGCGAAGGCCGGCGCAGCCGCTATGCGCTGGCGCCGACGGCCCTGCCGCGCTTCGAGCGCGCCAACCGCCGCATCTACGCCGCGCCCGGACAGGACTGGGATGGCCGCTGGACGTTCGTGCTGGCCACGAATGGCAGCATCGACAGCGACCTGCGCGCGCTGGTGCGCAAGGAACTCGAATGGGAAGGCTTTGCGATGCTGGCCAGCGGCGTGATGGCGCATCCGGCGCCCGACCGCGACCTGCTGCGCGATATCCTCGCGCGCACGGGCGCTGAAGGCCGCGTGTTCGTGTGCCAGGCCGACGAGGTGCCGGATGCCGGTTCGCGCCCGCTGCCCGAACTGGTGGGCGACTGCTGGAACCTCGATGCGGTGGTGCTCGGGTACCGCGGCTTCATCGAGACGTTCGCCCCGCTGCCGGCCTTGCTGGCGCGCGGCGACGTCAGCCCCGCGCACGCGTTCGCGATCCGCACCTTGCTGATCCACGCTTACCGCCGCGTGCAGTTGCACGACCCGATGCTGCCGCTGCCGCTGCTGCCCGACCCGTGGCCGGGCGCCGACGCGTATGCGCTGGCGCGCACCATTTATCAACTGAGCCACGAACGCGCCGAGGAACACGTGCTGGCGATGTTGCGTGTCGAGGATGCGGCCACGCTTGAAGCGGATGCGGCGTTTCGCGGCCGCTTCGGCGGGCTGGCGCCCGCTACCTTGTCGCGACCGTAAAACGCGCGCGCACATGGCGCGGTTGCTCGATCTCGTCGACGATGGCGAGCGCCAGGTCGGCCACGGCGATGCCGGCCGGCTGCGCACCATCCATCAGCAGGTCGTCGCCGCCCAGACGATAGGCACCGGTCGGCTCGCCCTGCCCCAGCATCGCCGGCGGGCTCAGATAGGTCCAGTCGAGCACCGTGTTGGCGCGCAGTGCGGTCAGGGCGTCGCGCGCGGCGCGTGCGCCGGGCACCACGTTCGGCGGCACGTGATCCAGAAACTGCGGCGTGTCGATCAGTTGCACGCCAGGCGCGACGAACAGGCTGCCGGCGCCGCCCACCACCAGCAGGCGTCGCACGCTACTGGCCTCGACACCCCGCACGATCGCATCGAAGCCGCGCGTGAAGTTGTCGTACAGGGCGGGATCGTTCCAGCCTGGATTGAAGGCCGAGACGACGGCGTCCGCGCCTTCCACGGCACGAGCGACGGCGTGTGAGTCATAGGCGTCGGCCACGGCCACGGTCAGTCCAGGCTGCGCGGGCAGGCGCGCAGCGTCGCGCACCACGGCGGTGACCTGGTGGCCCCGTTGCAGCAGGGTGGAAAGGACGGCGGCGCCAACAAAACCGGTGGCGCCAATGAGAGCGATGTGCATGATGACTCCTGAATGCGTGAATGAGCTACTGACGATACCCGCTTCACGACGGGGCGATAAGATAGGCAGATTCACTATCACCTTGAAGCTGGACTAACAGATGAACGATCTCAGACCGTACGCCGTGTTTGCCGAAACCGTCGCCGCCGGCTCGATGAGTGGCGCCGCGCGCCGCCTCGGCATGAGTCCATCGGCCGTCAGCCAGACCATCCGCGCGCTCGAGGCGCAGGCCGGCGTGACGCTGCTGCACCGCTCGACCCGCAAGCTCACGCTGACCGAGGCGGGCGCGCGCTGCTACCCGCATTGCCTGCGCCTGCTGGAAGCGGCAAGTGCGGCCAACGATTCTCTGCTGCAGGCGCGCGATGCGCCCAGCGGCGAATTGCGGGTGGCCGCGCCGGTGGGCTTTGGCGCCCATATCGCGCCGGCGCTCGCGCCCGTGCTGGCGGCATGGCCGCAACTGCGGCTACGCCTGCTGGTGGACGACGCCATGATCGACCTGATTGGCGAGCGCATTGACCTGGCGATCCGCGCCGGCCGCCTGCCGGACTCGCGCTGGATCGCGCGGCCCCTGTGCCAGTTCGAGATGATCGTGTGCGCGGCGCCGGCCTACCTTGCGCGGCACGGCGTGCCCGAAACGCCGCAGGCGCTTGCAGATCACGCCTGGCTCACTTCCACGCGCGACGGCGTCGACACTGCCGATGGTCCCGCCACGATGGCGCTCGATCTGCACCGGGCCGGTGCCGACGTGCAGCTGCAGGTCGAGGCGCGCATCGTCAGCAACAACCAGCTTTCGCTGCACCAGATGTGCGAACAGGGCATGGGCCTGGCGCGTCTTGGTCACGCCGACGCCCATGCCGCGATCGAGCGCGGCGCGCTGGTGCGCGTGCTGCCGCAATGGCAGTCGGCACCGCTGCTGGTATCGGCCATGACGCCGCGGCGCGACGGCGATCCGGCCAAGGTGCGCGTGGCGCTGGAGGCGCTGCGACGCCACTTCACGGCCCTGCCGGGAACCCGGCCAGCCTAGCGAACGCTTGCTGAAAACGGGTATCATCATCGTTCTACGCACCTTCCCAACACAGGACAACACCATGTCTATCAAGATCAGCAGCCAATTCGACGCTGGCGCCATCGAGGTCGTGAACGCCACGAGCGCGAACGCCATCGACCTGAACATCCGCAAGGATTCGCACGCCGATATCATCCAGTGGTTCTACTTCCGTCTGCAGGGCGCGCAAGGGCAAGCCTGCACCATCCGCCTGCTCAATGCCGGCAAGGCCGCCTATCCGGCCGGCTGGGAAAACTACCAGGCGATGGCGAGCTACGACCGCGTGAACTGGTTCCGCGTGCCGACGTCGTTCGACGGCAGCGTGCTGGCCATCGAGCACACGCCCGGCATGGACAGCGTGTATTACGCCTACTTCGAGCCGTATTCGTACGAACGCCACCTCGAGCTGCTCGACCGCGCGCAGATGGCCGAGAACGTGCGCATGCTCGACCTGGGTTCGACCGTCGATGGCCGCGACCTGAACATGCTGGTGATCGGCGAGCCGGCCGAGGGCAAGAAGAAGGTCTGGGTCATCGCGCGCCAGCACCCGGGCGAGACGATGGCCGAATGGTTCGTCGAAGGCATGCTCGACGCGCTGCTCGATCCGGCCCACCCGTTCGGCCGCCAGCTGCTGAAAGAGTCGGTGTTCTACGTGGTGCCGAACATGAACCCGGACGGCTCGGTGCGCGGCAACCTGCGCACCAATGCCGCCGGCGCCAACCTGAACCGCGAGTGGCTCAATCCGAGCATGGAGCGCAGCCCTGAAGTCTTCCTGGTGCGCCAGAAGATGCACGAGACGGGCGTGGACGTGTGCCTCGACGTGCACGGCGACGAAGGCTTGCCGTACGTGTTCGTGGCCGGCAGCGAGTCGCTCCCGAACTTCACCGCCGAGCAGGGCGCGGCGCAGGCCAGCTTCATCGCCGACTTCAAGGTCGCCAGCCCGGACTTCCAGGACGTACACGGCTACGGCAAGACGCCCTACACCGACCAGACCCTGACCATGGGCTCGCCGCACATCACGCACACCTTCGGCGCCCTGTCGCTGACGCTCGAGCTGCCGTTCAAGGACAACGCGAACGACCCGGATCCGCTCGTCGGCTGGGACGGCGCACGCAGCGCGCGCCTGGGCGCAGCGGTGCTGCAGCCAGTGCTCAAGGCGATCCGCGCGCGCAA
The DNA here is from genome assembly GCF_059685955.1 of Telluria sp. LT2P80. Taxonomy (NCBI): domain Bacteria; kingdom Pseudomonadati; phylum Pseudomonadota; class Betaproteobacteria; order Burkholderiales; family Oxalobacteraceae; genus Telluria; species Telluria sp. LT2P80. The sequence goes on from NZ_JCASIO010000001.1 coordinate 1,449,253, forward strand.
ATAAGCAAATAAGCCAGCGTCACCCATCCCAACACAGCTGGGGTCCACAGCTGGGACAGCTGGGGTCAGACAGCTGGGGTCAGATACCGTCTTGAATTACAAGCCGATTCGATAAGAAATTTGCGTCGAATGGCTTGCCTGTTCGGATAACGCCGTAAATCAGATGCGCTAGTTTGTGCGTAACGGCGCCGA
>NZ_JCASIO010000002.1:0-685256 GCF_059685955.1 Telluria sp. LT2P80
TCGGCGCCGTTACGCACAAACTAGCGCATCTGATTTACGGCGTTATCCGAACAGGCAAGCCATTCGACGCAAATTTCTTATCGAATCGGCTTGTAATTCAAGACGGTATCTGACCCCGGCTGTGCTCAAGTAGTTAGGGCTGAGGTCGTGTCCGAATGTCAGACCTGACCCCGGCTGTGCCGGCTGTGCTGAATTTATGGATTAAAGTAAGCAGAGCAGAAACAAAAAACGCGGCCGGGGCCGCGTTTTCTTTGGGGACTGGCTGCTTACGCTGCTGCCAGCTTTTCCAGCTGCTCCTGCATCTTGCTGAGCGTGGCCGAGAAGTTCGCCACGCGTTCCTGCTCCTGCGCCACGACGGCGGCCGGGGCGCGGGCGACGAAGCTCTCGTTCGACAGCTTGCCGTTCGCCTTGGCGATTTCACCGGCCACGCGCGCGATTTCTTTCGACAGGCGTTCGCGTTCGGCGGCGACGTCGATCTCGACCTTGAGCATCAGCTTGGTCGTGCCGACGATCGACACGGCCGCCGGCGATTCCGGCAGCGCATCGACGATCTGCACTTCGGCCAGCTTGCCCAGCAGCTGGATGTACGGTGCGAACACCGCCATGTCAGCGCGCCCGGCGTCGCTCGACGGTTCGACGATCAGCGGCACGCGCAGCGACGGCGCCAGCGACATCTCGCCGCGCAGGTTGCGGGTGGCGTCCACCAGCGCCTTCAACTGCTCCATCCAGGCTTCGGCGCCTTCGTCGATCTGCGTCGCATCGGCTTGCGGATACGGTTGCAGCATGATCGTCGGGCCGGTCTTGCCGGCCAGTGGTGCGATGCTCTGCCACAGTGCTTCGGTCACGAACGGGATGATCGGATGCGCCAGGCGCAGGATCACTTCCAGCACGCGCAGCAGCGTGTGGCGCGTCGCGCGTTGCTGCGCTTCGGTGCCTTGCTGGACCTGGACTTTCGACACTTCCAGGTACCAGTCGCAGTATTCATCCCAGACGAACTTGTAGATGCTGTTGGCGATATTGTCGAAGCGGTAGTCGGCAAAGCCCTTGGCGACATCCTGCTCGACTCGGTTCATCAGCGAGATGATCCAGCGATCGGCCTGAGATAAGTCTTCAGGCAATGGGGCGCCGCAATCCTTGCCTTCGGTGTTCATCATCACGAAGCGGGTCGCATTCCACAGCTTGTTGCAGAAGTTACGGTAGCCTTCGGCGCGGCCCAGGTCGAAGTTGATGTTACGGCCCAGCGACGCGTAGCTGGCCATCGTGAAGCGCACGGCGTCGGTGCCGAATGCCGGGATCCCGTCAGGGAATTCGCGGCGCGTGGCCTTGCCGATCTTTTCGGCGGCGCGCGGGTCCATCAGACCCGTGGTGCGCTTGGCCACCAGCGTCTCGACGTCGATGCCGTCGATCAGGTCGATCGGGTCGAGCGTGTTGCCCTTCGACTTCGACATCTTCTGGCCCTGCGAATCGCGTACCAGGCCGTGCACGTAGACGGTCTCGAACGGCACCTTGCCAGTGAAGTGCGCGGTCATCATGACCATGCGCGCGACCCAGAAGAAGATGATGTCGAAGCCCGTGACCAGCACCGACGACGGCAGGAACATCTTCATGTCGGGCGTTTCTTCGGGCCAGCCCATGGTCGAGAAGGGCACCAGCGCCGACGAGAACCACGTGTCGAGCACGTCGTCGTCGCGGCGCAGTGCGCCGGTGATGCCGGCAGCTGCGGCCTTGGCCTGCGCCTCGGCTTCATCGCGCGCGACGACGATCTGGCCGTCTTCGGCGAACCAGGCCGGAATGCGGTGGCCCCACCACAGCTGGCGTGAAATGCACCAGTCCTGGATGTTGCCCAGCCACTGGTTGTAGGTCGTGCTCCAGTTTTCGGGGACGAACTTGATCTCGCCACTGGCGACTTTTTCCAGCGCGACGTCGGTGATCGACTTGCCCGGATTGAACGTGCCTTCCGGCGCCGGCTTGGTCATCGCGACAAACCACTGGTCGGTGAGCATCGGCTCGATCACGACGTTGGTGCGATCGCCCCGCGGGACCATCAGCTTGTGCGGCTTGATCTGTTCCATCAGGCCCAATGCTTCGAGGTCGGCGACGATCTGCTTGCGCGCGGCGAAGCGGTCCAGCCCCTGGTACTGGGCCGGGCCGTTTTCGTTGATCTTGGCGTCGAGCGTGAAGATGCTGATCGGCGCGAGGCCGGCGCGCTGGCCGACCGCGTAATCGTTGAAGTCGTGGGCCGGCGTGATCTTCACGCAGCCGGTGCCGAATTCTTTATCGACGTAGCTGTCGGCGATGATCGGGATTTCACGACCGGTCAATGGCAGCGTGAGCGTCTTGCCGTGCAAATGCAGGTAGCGTTCATCGGTCGGGTCGACCGCGACGGCGACGTCGCCCAGCATCGTTTCAGGGCGCGTGGTGGCGACCGTCAGGTGGCCGCTGCCGTCGGTGAGCGGGTACTGGATGTACCACATGAAGCCGTCTTCTTCCTGCGAGTCGACTTCGAGGTCGGACACGGCCGTGCCCAGCACCGGGTCCCAGTTCACCAGGCGCTTGCCGCGGTAGATCAGGCCCTGCTCGTACAGGCGCACGAAGACTTCGACGACCGATTTCGAGCGCGGCTCGTCCATCGTGAAGTATTCGCGCTGCCAGTCTGGCGACGTGCCCAGGCGGCGCATCTGGCCGGTGATGGTGCTGCCCGATTTTTCTTTCCACTCCCAGACTTTTTCGAGGAATGCGTCGCGGCCCAGGTCATGGCGCGAAATCTTTTGCGCGTCCAGCTGGCGTTCGACGACGATCTGGGTGGCGATGCCGGCGTGGTCGGTGCCCGGGACCCATGCGGTGTTGTAGCCGCGCATGCGGTAGTAGCGCGTCAGGCCATCCATGATCGTCTGGTTGAACGCGTGGCCCATGTGCAGGGTACCGGTGACGTTCGGCGGCGGCAGCTGGGTGCTGAAGGAGGGCTTGCCCTCGTCCATGGTCGCGGCAAAGTAGCCGCGCTGTTCCCACTCTGCGCGCCAGAACTGTTCAATATCGGCTGGCTCGAAAGACTTGGCTAATTCCATGATGTGGTGGCGTGTGATGTGCGAAAAAGACCATTATAAATTACAAGCGCGTATAATTTACCGCGCTGGACGGGGATTGCTCGTCCGGCACACGCTAGGGGTCCTGCCTGTCGTTCCAACGACACGCGGGTGAGAAATACCCTCCGAACCTGATCTGGATAATGCCAGCGAAGGGAAGCAGCCGATTCGTGCGGCCGTGCGCAGTCTTGCGCCCGACCTTGTCGCACCCGGCAACTCCTTTGCTGGCTCTCACGCACGCAAGGGAGCCACATGAACGCACCGCCGAAGTCTTCACAACTGTTCGATGCCGCCACCGCCACGGTGGACCAGGCAGCCATCGCATCGCTACCCAATTCCCGCAAGGTCTACATCGAAGGCAGCCGGCCCGATATCCGCGTGCCGATGCGCGCGATCAGCCAGTCGGCCACGTCCGACAGCTTTGGCGGCGAACCCAATCCGCCGCTGTTCGTCTACGACACGTCCGGGCCGTACACCGAACCGGCCACCGCAATCGATATCCGCAGTGGCCTGGCGCCGATGCGCCAACCCTGGATCGACGGGCGCGGCGACACCGAGCAACTGGCCGGACCATCGTCGCAATTCGGCCAGCAGCGGCTGAACGATCCGGACTTGAGCGCGCTGCGCTTCAACCTGCAGCGCGCGCCCCGCCGCGCCAGGAGCGGCGCGAACGTCACGCAGATGCACTACGCGCGCCAGGGCATCATCACGCCCGAGATGGAATTCATCGCGCTGCGCGAAAACATGCAGCGCAAGGAATACATCGCGTCGCTGCATGCGTCCGGCCCGATGGGCAAGCGGGTTGCCGACCTGATGGGCCGCCAGCATCCGGGCCAGTCGTTCGGCGCCAGCATCCCCGCTGAAATCACGCCGGAATTCGTGCGCTCGGAAGTCGCACGCGGGCGCGCCGTCATTCCCCTCAATATCAACCACCCCGAAATCGAGCCGATGATCATCGGCCGCAACTTCCTGGTCAAGGTCAATGCCAATATCGGCAATTCGGCCGTGACCTCGTCGATCGGCGAAGAAGTCGAAAAGATGACCTGGGCGATCCGCTGGGGCGCCGACACGGTCATGGATCTGTCGACCGGCAAGCACATCCACGAAACGCGCGAATGGATCCTGCGTAACAGCCCGGTCCCGATCGGCACGGTGCCGATCTACCAGGCGCTGGAAAAGGTCAATGGCAAGGCCGAGGACCTGACCTGGGAGATTTTCCGCGACACGCTGATCGAGCAGGCCGAGCAGGGCGTCGACTACTTCACGATCCACGCCGGCGTGCTGCTGCGCTACGTGCCGATGACGGCGAACCGCCTGACGGGCATCGTCTCGCGCGGCGGCTCGATCATGGCCAAGTGGTGCCTGGCGCACCACCGCGAATCGTTCCTGTACACGCACTTCGAAGACATCTGCGCCATCATGAAGGCGTACGACGTGACCTTCAGCCTGGGCGACGGCCTGCGCCCCGGCTCGATCTACGACGCCAACGACGAGGCGCAACTGGCCGAACTGAAAACGCTGGGTGAACTCACGCAGATCGCGTGGAAGCACGATGTGCAGACGATCATCGAAGGCCCCGGCCACGTGCCGCTGCACCTGATCAAGGAGAACATGGACCTGCAGCTCGAGCAGTGCCATGAAGCGCCGTTCTACACGCTCGGGCCGCTCACGACCGATATCGCGCCCGGGTACGATCACATCACGTCCGGCATCGGCGCGGCCACGATTGGCTGGTACGGCACGGCGATGCTGTGCTACGTGACGCCCAAGGAGCACCTGGGCCTGCCCGACAAGCAGGACGTCAAGGACGGCATCATCACGTACAAGATCGCCGCCCACGCGGCCGACCTGGCCAAGGGCCATCCGGGCGCGCAGCTGCGCGACAACGCGCTCTCAAAAGCACGCTTCGAATTCCGCTGGGACGACCAGTTCAACCTGGGCCTGGATCCCGACAAGGCACGCGAATTCCACGACGAGACCCTGCCCAAGGATTCGGCCAAGGTGGCCCATTTCTGCTCGATGTGCGGCCCGCATTTCTGCTCGATGAAGATCACGCAGGAAGTGCGCGCCTACGCCGCCGCCAATGGCGTGCAGGGCGAGAAGGCCCTGCAGCAGGGGATGCAGGAAAAAGCGATCGAGTTCGTGCGCGACGGCGCCCGGCTGTACCGGGAGGTCTGAATGACGTCCATCGAAGTCAATGGCGCGCCGTGCGGCGTGCCCCCGGGCCAGACGCTCGCCGGGCTGCTCGAGCAGCTGGACCTGAGCGGGCAGGGGATGGCGCTGGCCGTGAACCGCGAGGTGGTGCCACGCCAGCAGTGGCCCACGCGCCGCCTGCAGGCGCAGGACCGGGTCGATATCGTGCGCGCCATCGGTGGCGGCTAAAGGAGAGCAGGATGAATATCATGAACGAAAACATGAAACGAGACGGGCAACCGGATGTACTCACCATCGCCGGGCGCGCCTACCACTCGCGCCTGCTGGTCGGCAGCGGCAAATACCGCGACCTGGCGCAAACGCGCGAGGCCACGCTGGCAGCCGGCGCCGAGATCGTCACCGTGGCGATTCGCCGCGTGAACATCGGCCAGGATCCGAACGCGCCCAGCCTGCTCGACGTGCTGCCGCCGTCCGACTTCACCATCCTGCCCAACACGGCCGGCTGCTTCAATGCGAAGGACGCGGTCTACACGTTGCAGATGGCGCGCGAGCTGCTGGGCGGGCGCAACCTCGTCAAGCTCGAGGTGCTGGGCGACACCACCACGCTGTTCCCGCACATGCCCGAAACACTCAAGGCCGCCGAAACGCTGGTGCGTGACGGTTTCGACGTGATGGTCTACTGCAGCGACGATCCGATCCAGGCCCGCATCCTGCAGGAGATCGGCTGCGTGGCCGTGATGCCGCTGGCGTCGCTGATCGGCTCGGGGATGGGCATTCTCAATCCGTGGAACCTGTCGCTGATCATCGAGCAGGCCACGGTACCGGTGCTGGTCGACGCCGGTGTGGGCACGGCGTCGGATGCGGCGATCGCCATGGAACTCGGCTGCGACGGCGTGCTGATGAACACCGCGATTGCCGGCGCGCGCGACCCGGTGCGCATGGCGCGCGCGATGAAGCATGCGGTGCTGGCCGGGCGCGATGCGTATCTGGCGGGGCGCATGCCGAAGCGCTTCGCGGCCTCGCCATCGTCGCCGGTCGAGGGCAAAGTCACCCCATGACACCGTGCGTGCTGGTCTTCGCCGGGCTCGATCCCGGCGGCGGCGCGGGCCTGGCGGCCGACATCCTGGCCATTGCCGCGCAGGGCGCCCACGCGCTGCCGGTGGCCACGGCGCTGACCTGCCAGGACAACAACCGCGTGTTCGAGGCGCACCCGGTCGACGCCGGCCTGGTCGCGTGCCAGGCCGCGCCGCTGGTTGCTGCCTTCGACATCCGCGCCGTCAAGCTGGGCATCCCCGGCAACGCGGCCAATGCAGCGGCAATCGCGGACGTCATCCGCAGTCTGCGCACGCGGCAGCCGGCGCTGCCGGTAGTGCTGGATCCGGTGCTGGCCAGCGGCCATGGCGATGCGCTGGGGCAGGGCAGCGCCAGCGCCGCCTTGTCCGATTTGCTGACGCTGGCGACGATCGTGCTGCCCAATCTGCCCGAACGCGATGCGCTGGACATGCCAGGCACCATGCAGATGCTCGTCACGGGTGGCCACGCGCCTGGCGACACGGTGATCAACCGCTGGCTGCAGGACGGTCAAGTGTTGGGCGAGTGGCGTTGGCCGCGCCTGCCCGATACCTACCATGGCAGCGGCTGCACGCTGGCTGCCGCACTGGCGGCGCGCCTGGCGCTGGGCGAGTCGATGGCCATCGCCCTCGAGTACGCCCAGGCCTATACACACGCGACGCTGGCGCAATCGTTTGCGATCGCACCGGGCCAGCGCATCCCGCGCCGCCTGTGCCAACCACATTGAAGGAGCCACTATGAAGGGCTTGTATCTCGTCACACCGAACTGGAACGACACCGACCGGCTGCTGGCCGCCACCGACGCTGCGCTGAGCGCCGGCGCAGCGCTCGTGCAATACCGGCACAAGGAGGCCGACGCGCGCCTGCGGCTCGAGCAGGCCACGGCGCTGCTGGCGTTGTGCCGCCGCCACGGCTGCCCGTTCGTCATCAACGACCATCTCGACCTGTGCCAGGCGCTCGACGCCGATGGCGTGCACCTGGGCCACACGGATGGGGGGATCGCGGATGCCCGCGCGCTGCTGGGCCCGGCCAAGATCGTCGGTGCCTCGTGCTACGGCGACCTGGCGCTGGCGCGTGCCGCGCGCGACGCCGGTGCCAGTTACCTTGCCTTTGGTGGCTTTTATCCGTCCCCGGTCAAAAAATACACATTCGTGACGCCACCGGCACTGCTCGACCAGGCGCGCGCCGAGTTCACGCTGCCCCTCGTCGTCATCGGCGGCATGACACCGGCCAACGCCGCGCCGCTGGTCGCGCGGGGCGCCGACATGGTCGCGGCGATCACGAGCGTGTACGGCGCAGCCGACCCGCAGGCAGCCGCGCACGCATTCGGGAGCCTGTTTTCGGCCGGCTGAACCTACAATGGCAGTACTTACGACTTTGTCCTGCCGCCATGATCGCTCCGCGCCTGTTCATCCATACCCGCCGCCATCCTTCCGCCATCCTGCTGCTGGTGCAGCTGCTCGGCATGCTGTCCTATCCGTTCATCGAGGGCACGCGTGCCGGCCAGGTGGCGTTCAACTGCTTCGGCATCGTGGTGCTGGCGTTTGCCATCCGCATGGTGCGGCGCACGCCCGGCGAGGTGCGCGTGAGCTGGGCGCTGGCGGTGCCCATCATCTTCCTGCTGCTGGCGCAGATCCTGCTCGGCTATAACCACCTGCTGGCCTGGTCGTCGGGGCTGGAGGCGCTGTTCTACTTTTATGCGGCCGGCAGCCTGATCGCCTACATGATGGAAGACGAACGGGCCACGACCGACGAGCTGTTCGCGGCCGGCGCCACGTTCACGCTGCTGGCCTGGGCGTTCACGCACATGTACATCCTGCTGCAGGAAGTCCAGCCCGGCACCTTTGCTGCCGCCGTCAATGCGGGCGCGCCGCGTACCTGGACCGAACTCAATTACCTGAGCTTTGCGCTGCTCTCGAGCACGGGCATCGGCGACGTGATTCCACTGACCGCACCGGCGCGGGCGCTGGCCAGCGTCGAAATGCTGGTCGGTTTGATGTACCTGGCGGTGGTCGTGGCGCGGCTGATTGCCTTCACGACCCGCAACCGGATCGAGGTCGGGCGCGCGCGCAAGCGCAAGCTGGAAGAGTGGGAACAGGATTAAGCCACACGGCAGAGATTGCTTGCTAGAATCGTTGTTCGATAACCAACAGGAGCACGTGCATGGCGCACCAACTGGCTGCTTTCACGATCCGCAATTTCACGCCCGATGCATGGCCGGCCTATCGCGCGCTCCGACTGCGCGCGCTGGAAGATGCCCCCGACGCCTTTGGCAGCACGCTGGCCGACGAATCCACGCGGCCGTCCGAAGAATGGGCGGCGCGCCTGGCGCGTGCGGCCACGTCCGGCATCGACCATCCATTGGTAGCCGACGTCGCTGGCAATCTTGCCGGGCTGGCCTGGGCGAAGGTCGACGCGGACGACCCGGCCCTCGTGAACCTGTTCCAGATGTGGGTGGCGCCTGAAGCACGCGGGCAGGGCGTGGCCGCTGGCTTGCTGGCCGAGGCGGTGCGCTGGGCGCAGGCGCGCGGCGCAACTGCTATGCAGCTTGGGGTCAATTGCGCCAACGATGGGGCAGTGCGCTTATATACGCGCGCCGGCTTTGTCGCGACGGGGTGGCAAGAGCCGATGCGGCCAGGATCGGATCAGGTCGAGCAGCGCATGCGTCTGGTCATCGCACCAGTGTGAACATCAGGCTGGTGCGGGGCGTGCGGCGCGCTGAACACCGCTTGTTACCACGTTTTTGATTCAAAGTAGAAATATTTCCTTAATAAACTATTAGTGTGCATAAGCGCGCTACCGCACAGTAGTGCGAGTGCCGAAAAGCAATAGTCCGTTCCGGTTCGCGCTTGCCTGGCAGGCGCCGACCCGATTTCCGTCCTTGGCATGAGTCTCATGCAAAGCAGCTCCGGAAATTGTCTTGAACAGGGAACGACATGATACAAACCGTGAGACGCAACATCAAACGCCTCGTTTGCGGCCTCGGCCTTGCAAGCGCCGTGCTGGCCGCAGGTTGCGGCAGCGGTGACCAGGGCCGTGACCCGGTGCTGGGGCTGCCGGCAGCGAGCCTGGTCAGCGTGGCCGTCGCGCCAACGACCGCATCGGTCGCCATTGGCGCGAGCCAGCAATTCACGGCAACGGCCGCCTACTCCGACGGTACCGCGCGTGACATCACCCGCCTGTCGGCCTGGACCTCGGCCACGCCGGCTGCCGGCACCGTCGATGGCGCCCGTGGCCTTGCTATCGGCGTTGCTGCCGGCACCTCCGTCATCACCGCGGCCTTCGAAGGCAAGAGCGGCGCAGCGACCCTGACCGTCCTGCCGGCCAGGCTGGTGTCGATCGCGGTTGCACCAGTGAATCCGTCGATCAATATCGGCAATGCACAGCAGTTCGTGGCGCTGGGCACCTTCGACGACAAGACGACACGCGACATCAGCGCAGTGTCGACCTTCACGTCGGCCTCCACCGGGGTGGCGTCGATCTCGGCCAGTACTGGCCTGGCGCTCGGCAAGACGGCCGGCACCTCGGTCATCGCTGCCGCCTCCGGCGGGCTCACCGGCAGCGCGACGCTGACGGTGTTGCCGCCAACGCTCGTGTCGTTGGCGCTCACGCCTGGCGCCACCACCTTCGACATCGGCGCCACCGGACAGTTGGCCGTGAACGCCACCTATTCGGATGGCACGGTGGTCGATGTCACGACCGCCAGCACCTACGCCTCGGCCACGCCGGGTGCAGTCAGTGTCGGCACGACCGGCATGATCACCGGCATCGCGGGTGGCACATCGGTCATCACTGCCGGCTTCGGCGGTAAATCGGCCATCGCCAACGCGACGACCAGTGCTGCGGTCGTGACGAGCATTGCCGTCACGCCGGCAAGCGCCGTTGTCGCGGTCAATGGCCTGCGCCGCTACGTCGCAACGGCAACCTACTCGAACAACACGACAGCAGTCATTACCACTACTGCCACTTGGACCTCGTCCTCGACCGCCACCGCCACTGTCCTGCCAACCGGCTGGGCCACCGGCGTCACACCTGGTACGATTGTCGTGACCGCGACCTCTGGCGGCAAATCGGGCAGCGCGAATCTGACCGTCCTTGCACCACGGCCGGTGCCAGTACCTGCGCCTGCACCGGTCCCGGAACCGGAACCGGATCCGGATCCGGCCCCGATCCCTGTGCCAGTGCCAGTGCCAGTGCCAGTCCCAGTGCCCGTGCCAGTCCCCGTCCCAGTACCAGTACCAGTACCAGTACCAGTGCCTCCGGTCGTGGTCCTCGACCCTGTCGACCTGGGTAGCGCGGCGTCGTTCGGTGTGCTGGCCCAGACCTCGCTGACCAACAACGCCGGTGGCACCACCGTCGTTACCGGTAACGTCGGGTCGCCGTCACAAACGACGACGCCAGTCATTGCCGGCGCGTTCCAAACGTACTACACGGGCGCCTTCCTCGATACCGCATTTGCCGACCTCGAGCTGGCCATCACGGACGCCAATCTGCGTCCCTGCACCGTGACGTTCCCGGGCAATATCGATCTGGGCGGCCTGCCTCTCACGCCCGGCGTGTACTGCGCCACCGGCACGATGAACATCACGGGCAAGCTGACGCTCGACGGTCCTGGCGTGTACATCTTCACGAGCACCCAGACGCTCAATACCGTCGCCAATTCCGAAGTGGAATTGATCAATGGGGCCACCGCGGACAACGTGACCTGGGTTCCCGTCGGCGCCACCACGCTCGGTGCAAACAGCATCTTCAAGGGATCGATCCTGGGCCGCGCTGCTGCGATCACCGTGGGCGATAACACGACCCTGCTCAACGGCCGCGTGCTGTCGACCGCTGCCGTCACCCTGAGCAACAACCAGATCACCAAATAAGCGGCTTACCCCATCATGAAAACCACACTCACACTTCTCGCATGCATCGCCATGGCTGGTGCCGGCATCAGCAACGCCTCGGCCGCGGGCCAGGACCAGACCGCCGCCGGGCGCGACGTCATCGACCCGAACTGGGCTGACAGCGCCTGGTACGCTGGCGCCGGCCTGGGCCAGGGCCGCGCCACGATCGACGACGAGCGCATCGCCCGCAGCCTGACTGCCAATGGCGCCAGCCTCGATGCATTCACGACCGACCAGCGCGACCTTGGCTACAAGGTCTTCATCGGCAAGAAATTCAACCGTTACTTTGCCATCGAGGGCGGTTACTTCGACCTCGGCAAGTTCGGCTTCCAGGCAAACACGTCCGGAAACGGCAGCGGTGTCCTGCGCGGCGAGACGAAATTTCGCGGCGTCAATCTCGACCTCATCGGCCATCTGCCGCTGACCGAACGCCTGTCGGCGCTGGCCCGTATCGGTGGCCAGTACGGCCGCTCGACGGCGACGTTCTCGGGCAACCGGCTCAATGCCGTCACCGCGCCGAATCCCGAAAAGGAAGAGAAGTTCCAGGCCAAGGTCGGCCTGGGCCTGCAATACCAGATCAACGATGCCTGGGCAGTGCGCGGCGAAGTGGAGCGCTATCGTCTGCGTGATCCGCTGGGCAACCGTGGCGAGATGGACCTGGCTTCGATCAGCCTGATCCGCGCGTTCGGCCGTCCTGCTGCGCGCACGATCCCTGCGCCGGCGCCGGTGGCTGCGCCGCAGGAAGTGCAACCGGTCGCGCCGGTTGTCGAAGCGGCGCCGCAGCCGGTGTCGGAGAAAGTGTCGTTCGCGGCCGAGGCGCTGTTCGATTTCGACCGCGCGCTCGTCAAGCCGGAAGGCAAGGCTGCTCTGGACGACCTGATGCGCAAGCTGCAAGGCATGGACACCGAAGTCATGATCGCCGTCGGTCACACCGATTCGGTCGGCTCGGACGCGTACAACCAGAAGCTGTCGCTGCGCCGCGCCGATGCCGTCAAGGCCTACCTGGTCTCGAAGGGCCTCGATCAGGCGCGCCTGTACACCGAAGGCAAAGGCGAAACGCAGCCGATCGCGGACAATGCCACGGCCGAAGGCCGCGCCCGCAACCGCCGCGTCGTGATCGAAGTGGTCGGTACGCGCACCACGCGTTAAGGGTCAGCAGGGAGGGTCAGTCGACCTTCCATCGCTGCATCGTCAAGCCGTCCCCGCTGCCAGCAGCCGGGACGGCTTGTTGTTTCATGAGGGTACGGCCTGGCGCCGCAGCGTGATCCGGGTCAGCTCGGACGGCACGCCCAGGCGCAGCGCGAAGCCCGGCCACAATGCGGTGCCATTGTTCAGGTACATGGTCATGCCATCGACGTCGTAGCGGCCCGACACGAAGCCGTTGTTGGCGCGCGCCACCACCCGATCGAGCCCGACGATCATGCCGCCGTGGGTGTGGCCAGACAATTGCAGCGCCACGCCGCGGCTGGCGGCATGACGCGCATTGCGCGGCTGGTGGTCGAGCAGGATCACCGGTGCGCCGGCCGGCGCGCCGCGCAAGGCCGCATCGACATCGGGCGCCGCCGCGCCCGTCTGCGGGGCGGTCACGTCGTTGACACCGGCCAGCACCAGCTGTCCGGCGCCGCGCTTGAGAACGGTATGGCTGTTGTCCAGCGGCGTCATGTTGAGCCCCGCGAAATACGCCATCCACGCCTTGTGGCCGAAGAAGTACTCATGGTTGCCGGGAATGACCCAGACGCCGTCGGGTGCGCGCAGGTCGCGCAGCGGTGCCACGTCGCGTTCGCGGTGTGCAATATTGCCGTCGATGAGGTCGCCGGTAATGACGATCAGGTCGGCGTCCAGCGCATTGGTGTCGGCGACGACCTTGCGCGTCCACGGTGCGTCGAACAGGCGGCTGATGTGCAGGTCGGTCAGGTGCACGACCTGGTAGCCGTCGAATTCGTGTGGCAGGTTCTTCACCTCGATCAGCACGTCTTCGAGCGACGGCGACTTGATCGCCTGGTTCACGCCCAGGGCTGCCAGCAGCGCGGCGGCGACGGCGATGCCATAGCGCAGGCGTGGCGCAATCGCCACGCGCCGGCGCCGGATCGCCATCACGATCAGGGCGCCGGCATCGACCAGCAACTGGAACACGGCCAGCAGCAGGATCGCGCCAAAGCCCCAGTTGAACAGGATCACCAGCCCTTTCGGGAATTCAGGCGAGAACACGCTGCCCGACGACAGGCGCGACCACAGGTGGTATTGCGAGACCAGCACCAGCACGACGGCGCTGGCTACTTTCGATTTCGTGGACAACGGCAGCGGCCAGAGCCAGCGCACCAGGACCAGCAGGCAGGGAAGGCTGAACATCAGATGAAACATCAGCTGCGCTCCATTCGTGCCGGGAAGCGGCCTGCAGTGACGGGAGGGGTGGTGCGTGGGCGCTTCATGACGCCCACGGAATGAGTCGAGTAAATATGCATCGTGCGGTCTGCCTGAATAAACTAACCGGCAAGCATAGCCTAGATTGGCCGCGGGCACAGGCGGCCTCGTCAGCATGGACGGGGCGCGGTATAGTCTTCGATGAGACGCCAGTGCCGGCACGGCGGCTGGCACGGACCCGATCATGATTGGATGGCCATGCAGAAAATAGAGTTCGCCATGTTGATGCGCCTGGCCCAGGCGTCGGCGGCAGTCACGACGCCATGCAGCTGTACCGAGGTGCCCTTGACCGCCTGGATGGCGCAGCCGCTGACGCTGGAACTGGACCGTTTTGAAGACATCGGCACCTTGCTCGACGATCCGTACGACGAGCCGACGTTCACGGAATACCATCCGGCGGGCACGCGCTACGAAAGTGCGGACGCGCCCATCGCGCCCGGCTTTTATCCGTATAACCGCTGCACGGTGGCGCGCTGCACGACGTGTGGCCGGGTTTATCTTCGCTACAACGAGGCTGGCGGCTACTTTACCGAGTGGCGCATTCGCGCGCTGCAGCCAGGCCTGCTGGTGGACGCGCCGTCATCGCAACGTCCGTGATCGGCGACCCGGCGCACGCCGGCTAGGCCGTGCCTTCGCGCCGCTGCATCCGCACCAGCATGAGCTTTGCGGCGCATAGCACGATAAAGGTGATGGCAAACAGGATCAGTCCCAGTGCATACAGCGACGCGACATGCAGCGCTTTTTCCGCTTCGCCGAATTCGTTTGCCAGCGTCGAAGAGATCGAACTGCCGGCAGCAAACAGCGACCAGGACAGCCGATGCGCATTGCCGATCACAAAGGTGACCGCCATCGTTTCGCCCAGCGCCCGCCCCAGGCCGAGCATCACGCCGCCGACCACACCGTTGCGGGTGTAGGGCAGCACGACCCTGCATGCCACTTCCCACTTCGTGCAACCAAGACCATAGGCCGATTCCTTGAGCACTGCCGGCACGATCGTGAAGACGTCGCGCATGACGGATGCAATGAACGGAATGATCATGATCGACAGGATCAGGCCGGCGGTCAGGATGCCCAGGCCGGTTTGTGAGCCTGCAAACAGCTTGCCGATCACCGGAACCTGGCCGAGCGTGCTGGCCAGCAAGGGCTGGACGTAATCCGCGAACAGAGGCGCGAAAACGAAAAAGCCCCACATGCCGTAGATGATCGATGGCACACCGGCCAGCAACTCGACTGCAGTACCCAGCGGGCGGCGCAGCCATGCGGGACAGATTTCGGTCAGAAACAGCGCGACGCCAAAGCTGATCGGAACCGCCACGGCCAGCGCAATGAACGAGGTCGCCAGCGTGCCGCCGATGGCGATCATCGCGCCGAACTGCTCGTTGACCGGGTCCCATTCGACCCGCGTGACGAATCTGGGACCGAACTCGCGCAGGGCCGGCCACGCGCCGATCGTCAGCGAAGCGATGATGCCGGCCAGTATGACCAGAACCGATGCAGCGAACAGGCCGGTGGTTCGATGAAACAGGAAATCCTGGCGCCGTCGTGCGCTCATCGTGCCCGGCCGGCGCGTGGCGTGCAGGTCTGCGTCGGATTCGTCGGGCAGCGCGTGCCGGTGCGCGATCTTGTAGTCAGCCGTATTCATCACGTGTTCCTCGAGGCGCCGTTGGATGGCCCGGGGGCAGGTAATGCGCGTCCCCGACGAATGCGGACTGTAATGACAGCATGTGACGGCGTCATGACGCCTGGATCGGCAGGCGCATCTGCAGCGCGCGGCCATGTTGCCGCAAGCTTGTTATCATGATGTTTTGCAGCGCGCCTGCGCGCGCGGGTCCATTCAAGCAACGGGAAAACGACATGAAAACCAAGGCAGCAATCGCGTGGAAGGCGGGTCAGCCGCTGACGATCGAAGAAGTGGAACTCGAAGGCCCGAAGGCCGGTGAAGTGCTGGTCGAGATCAAGGCCACCGGCATTTGCCACACGGACTACTACACGCTGTCGGGCGCCGATCCGGAAGGTATCTTCCCGTCGATCCTGGGCCATGAAGGCGCCGGCGTGGTGGTGGATGTCGGCCCGGGCGTGACCAGCCTGCGCAAGGACGATCACGTGATTCCGCTGTACACGCCGGAATGCCGCCAGTGCAAATTCTGCCTGTCGCAAAAGACCAATCTGTGCCAGGCGATCCGCTCGACGCAGGGCCGCGGCCTGATGCCGGATGCGACGTCGCGCTTCTCGATCGACGGCCAGCCGATCTATCACTACATGGGCACGTCGACTTTCTCGAACTACATCGTGGTGCCCGAGATCGCCCTGGCGAAGGTGCGCAATGACGCGCCGTTCGACAAGATCTGCTATATCGGTTGCGGCGTGACCACCGGCATCGGCGCCGTGATCTTCACCGCCAAGGTGGAGGCGGGCGCGAATGTCGTCGTGTTCGGCCTGGGCGGTATCGGCCTGAACGTGATCCAGGCAGCCCGCATGGTCGGCGCCGACAAGATCATCGGTGTCGACCTGAACCCGGAACGCGAAGCGATGGCGCGCAAGTTCGGCATGACCCATTTCATCAATCCGACGCAGGTCGAGAACGTGGTCGACGCCATTGTTCAATTGACCGATGGCGGCGCCGACTACAGCTTCGAGTGCATCGGCAACGTGAACACGATGCGCCAGGCGCTCGAGTGCTGCCACAAGGGCTGGGGCAAGTCGATCATCATCGGCGTGGCCGCTGCCGGCCAGGAAATTGCCACCCGTCCGTTCCAGCTGGTGACGGGCCGCGAATGGAAGGGCTCGGCCTTCGGCGGCGCCCGTGGGCGCACCGACGTGCCGAAGATCGTCGACTGGTACATGGAAAACAAGATCAATATCGACGATCTGATCACCCACCACCTGCCGCTCGACCGTATCAACGAAGGTTTCGACCTGATGAAGTCGGGCGAGTCGATCCGCTCGGTGGTCGTGTATTAAGTCAGGGCAGGCCTCGCAGTCTGCGCTCTCTGTCTGAATTCAACGCGGCCTTCGGGCCGCGTTGTCGTTCTGGGCCCCGATTGACGGTCTGCGCCGCGATTTCGACGGCCTGTCGCAGCGCGCTGGTTCGTGACGGGAGCGGCGGCTAGAGTGATGTCATCGCCGGCTGCGTCCGGCCCGTTGTCATTGTCCCTGGCCCAAGGAGAACATCATGCCGCATCCTGCACCGCTCACGCGCCGACTGGCGCTTCCCTTCATCGGTCTGGCGCTGTGCGCTGCGTCGCTGGCATTGACCGTGCCCCTGCAGGCTGGCGCGCAGGAAGCCAAGCGGGCGGTGCGCGTGACGCAGGGCGAGCCGTACGCGCTGGTGCGCGGCAAGGAAGGCAGCTTCAATATCAGTGGCAGCAGCGATGACTGGCCGGCGGTGAAAGCGGCCCAGCGCGTCATTCCCGGCGAGTTCATCTGGTTCCGTGAAGATGGACGCGACTACGTGATCCAGGATGCCGCGGTGATGGCCAAGGTGCGCACGGCCTGGGCGCCGCTGGATCGGCTGAGTGCCCGCATGGACGTGCACAGCAAGGAGATGGATGTGCACAGCAAGAAAATGGATGTGCTGGGGCGCCAGATGGACCGGGTTGCGGTCAGCAAGGACAACCTGCCCAGTGAGCGCGACATGCGTGAAATCGATGGTGGCATGCAGGCGCTGGGCCAGCACATGGAGCGTCTGAGCAGCCAGATGCAAACAGCACGTGACCAGGCCGAGCGCGAGCGCCTGAGCCGCGAGATGGCCGCAACCGGCGCGCGCATGAATGCCGCGGGGCGGCAGATCGGCCAGGCCTACGACTCGCCGCAGATACGCAAGTCGCACGCAGCGATGGAGGCGATCGGCCGCCAAATGGAAGAGGCCGGCAAACCGATGCATGTGCTGGGCGAGCAAATGGGCATGCTGGGCAAGGAGATGGAGCGCGAAAGCAAAGTCGCCGACAAGACGGTGCGCGCATTGATCCGCGATGCACGGGCGAATGGTCTGGCGCGGCCGGCGCCGGTTGCGGGTTGATGCGCGCCCGTTGATGTGAAGAGGGCGGCCATCGAGCCGCCCTTTTGTGCTTCGGAAGGGTTACGGTAATATCTGTTCACAAAAAATTCGCATGGAATCGCCTGCGTGAAGCGAAATCCACCGGGCTGGCAAGTATATTAGTCAGCCAGGCACGACTGCCGCGCTTCCTGCGCAGCGGCCGATGCAGAACCAGAGACAGAATCACCTATTACGGAGCATTCCTTGGCCCGCCGGATCACCCACCGCAATCTTCCCCAGCTTTTTCTGAAGGCGCGAGAATCGTTGTTGCTGCACTTCCGTCCCATCCTCAACCATTTCGGCGTGACCGAACAGCAATGGCGCATCCTGCGCGTGCTGGACGAGCATGAGCAACTCGAGCCACGGGAGATGTGCGAACTGTGCCAGATCCTGAGCCCGAGCATGACGGGCGTGCTGTCGCGGATGGAAGAGCTGGGGCTGATCGAGCGCCAGCGCGTGGCGGCCGACCAGCGCCGCATCTGGGTGCGCCTCGCTCCGAAGGGCGACCGCCTGATCGACGATATCGCGCCGCTCATCGAGCGCCAGTACAAACTGATCGAAGCGGCCTACGGCGCGCAGGTCGTGGCCGATCTGTCGCTGGCGCTCGAAGGTTTTATTGCCGCGCAGACGACGCCGGTCGAGCGCGTGGCGCTGCCGGCGTCGATCAAGCCGGTCAACAGCCGCCGGCCGTAGCCGGCGTGCCTGTGCCGGCGCGCGGGTCGATCAATGCTGGTCGACCTTGCCGCGCCAGGCGCCGGTTTCACTGCCACGCTGCTCGAGCAGTTCCTTCAGATTGGCCAGGTTGGCGCGCGCTTCCATGCGCACGGCGCCCAGGGCATCGCCCAGCGTTTCCAGCGCGCCTTCGGGCTCGTAATCCATCTGCAGCGCGATGCGCGTGACAGTATCCGAGATCTTGTGGAAGGTGACGACACCACCATTTTTCACGCCGGTGACGCTGCGCCATGCAATGCGGTCATCCGGGATCTGCTCGGTGATCTCGGCATCCCACTCTTTCTCTTCGCCGGCGACGTTCGCACGCCAGTGCAGGTGCTTGTCGTCGAGCTGGCGGATTTCCTTCACGCTTTTCATGAATTGCGGGAAGTCTTCGAATTGCGTGAACTGGTTATAGGCAGTGCTTACGGGCACATTGATCTCGATGGTTTCGACAATCCCCGAGCTGGCGCCAAAGCCATTGTTTCCCTTGAGTTTTTTTGACAGCATGACACCGCCAACGGCCAGTGCGGCCATGGTCACTACGCGTCCTAGCATGATCATTCTCCTTGTTAAGATTTTCACGAGCTTGTCGCAAAGCTGGTGTTAACATAAGCGAAACACTCGTCACACGGCGCGCGGTTGCGAAGCTTGAATCGTGAAAATTGCGCGAAGTTAATCCTATTTCTTCGGTGAAATGTCCGAAGATAACGGCGGGAAGGGTGGCAACGTTAGTCGGTGGGCGCTTCTGCGGTGCAGTCCGGATTGATACCAATGGCGCACCGTTCAACAGCGTATTGGTCCGCATTCGTCACGCGTACGCCACGAAACTGGATGGGCATACAGTATATCGCGGCGGTATAATGGCCGGATGCTGAAACTCGACACCCTGAATCCTGAACAATTTGCCGCCGTCACCTTGCCGGCGCAAAGCGCCCTGATCCTGGCCGGCGCCGGCTCGGGCAAGACGCGCGTTCTGACCACGCGGATTGCCTGGCTGATCCAGACCAACCAGGTCTCGCCCGCTGGGATCATGGCGGTGACGTTCACGAACAAGGCCGCGAAAGAAATGCTCACGCGCCTGTCGTCGATGCTGCCGATCAATACGCGCGGCATGTGGATCGGCACCTTCCACGGCCTGTGCAACCGGCTGCTGCGCACGCACTACCGCGACGCCGCGCTGCCGCAGACGTTCCAGATTCTCGATTCGCAAGACCAGCTTTCGCTGATCAAGCGCATGCTCAAGGCGCACAACGTCGACGATGAAAAGTACCCGGCCAAGGCGCTGATGTACTTCATCAACAACGCCAAGGACCAGGGCTTGCGCGCGTCGCAGGTCGAGGCCTACGACCCGATCGAGCGCCGCATGGTCGAGCTGTATGAACTGTACGACCAGCAGTGCCAGCGCGAAGGCGTCGTCGATTTCGCCGAACTGCTGCTGCGCTCGTATGAGCTGTTGTCGCGCAATACGCCGCTGCGCCATCACTACCAGATGCGCTTCCGTCACATCCTGGTCGACGAGTTCCAGGATACCAACGACCTCCAATACAATCTGCTCAAGCTGCTGGCGGGGCAGGGCGAGTCGGGCGGCGGCGCCATCTTTGCCGTCGGCGACGATGACCAGAGCATCTACGCCTTCCGCGGCGCCAACGTCGGCAATATGTCGGCGTTCGAACGCGACTACCAGGTCAAGAACCTGATCAAGCTCGAGCAGAATTACCGCTCGCATGGCCACATCCTCGACAGTGCCAACTTCCTGATCGCCAACAACGCCAAGCGCCTGGGCAAGAACCTGCGCACGGATGCGGGCCAGGGCGAGCAGGTGCGCGTGTATGAGGCCTCGTCGGATCTCGAAGAAGCGCAGTGGATCATCGAAGAATCCAAGAGCCTCATGAACGAGGGCATGGGCCGCAATGAAATCGCGATCCTGTACCGCAGCAACGCGCAGAGCCGCGTGATCGAGCATGCGCTGTTTGCGGCCGGTATTCCGTACACCGTGTATGGCGGCCTGCGCTACTTCCAGCGCGCCGAGGTCAAGCACGCGATCGCCTATCTGCAGCTGATGGACAATCCGCACAACGATTCGGCCTTCATGCGCGTGGTGAACTTCCCCACGCGCGGCATCGGCGCGCGCTCGATCGAGCAGTTGCAGATGGCGGCCGACAGCTACGGTATTTCGCTGTATGCGGCCGTGCCGTACATGACGGGCAAGGCAGGCACCGTGCTGGGCAACTTCGTCAAGCTGATCGAAGGCGCGCGCTTCGAGACCCAGCAATTGCCGCTGCCCGAGCTGGTGCGCGTGGTGCTCGAGCGCAGTACGCTGCTGACGCACTACGGCAATGAAAAAGAAGGCGCCGACCGTATCGAAAACCTGGAGCAGATGGTCAGCGCCGCGACCCAGTTCGTGCAAGAAGAGGGCTTCGGCACCCAGGCGCCGGCCCACCTCGGCCCACCGGCGCAGGCGCAGGCCGGTGAATCGGTCGTGTATCAGGATGGCATCGAGATCCTCGATGGCGGTGCGCCGCTGCCCACCGTGATGTCGCCGCTGTCGGCCTTCCTGTCGCACGCGTCGCTCGAAGCGGGCGATGCCCAAGCGCAGGCCGGGCAAGAGGCGCTGCAACTGATGACGGTGCACTCGGCCAAGGGCCTTGAATTCGACGCCGTGTTCATCACGGGTCTCGAAGAAGGCCTGTTCCCGCACGAGAGCAGCGCGCGCGAGGCCGACGGTGTCGACGAAGAACGGCGCCTGATGTACGTGGCGATCACGCGCGCGCGCCGCCGTCTGTACATGAGCTTTACGCAGCAGCGCATGCTGCATGGTCAAACGCGCTTCAACATGAAATCGCGCTTCTTCGACGAACTGCCCGATGAATCGATCAAGTGGCTGTCGCCGCGCGTCCAGGGCAACTGGTTTGGCGGGCGCAAGTCGACGACGGCATGGGACGACGCCAAGTTCCGCGAAGGCGGCAGCGACAACAAGATCGCGCAGCAGATCACGCAAAAGGCCGGCAATGGTACTGGCTGGCGGGTGGGCGAGAGCGTGGTTCACGCCAAGTTCGGCGAAGGCGTGATCGTCAACATCGAGGGCGGCGCCGGTGCGGCGCGGGCCCAGATCAACTTCGGTTCGGCGGGGGTGAAGGTGCTGGATCTGTCGATCGCGAAGCTGGAGCGGGTAGGCCGCTAAGGGAAAGGCCAACGCCGGCGGCAATGCCGCCAGCGTTGGCTGATTGTTGCTGATCGTTGCTGATTACCGCTGCTTGTCGAGGCTGACCTTGTTGCCGGGTTCTGCCGGTGGCTTGCCGAAGATCTCGCGATAGCCCACATACAGCGCGCACTGCAGCAGCAGGATGAACAGGAAGATCACCCACATGATCACCACGCGCGCGATGCTGCTGCCGCCCAGGATGACAGCGATGACCATGCACACGGTAAAGAAGATGCCGAACCACGCCAGCAGCATCACGATGAAAATGCCGGCGCTGCGTTTGACGGCAAAAAAGCTGTAGAACACGGCCTTGAACGGCGGCATTTTCTGCCAATAGGTCAGCGGCGCAGCAAAGCACAGTGAAATCAGCGCCACCGCGTCGAGCGCAAAAATCAGGAACATCGCCAGCACGTCCTGGCCTGCCAGCACGGCCGGGGTGCCTTCCGTACTCTGGGCCTGCACCTGTTCCCAGAAGTCCGGCTGCACGGCAAAGCGCGTGATCAGCGTCAGGATCAGCGACACGCCCAGATAGACGATGCCGACCTTGCACAGCTCACGCAGCACCGGCTTGCGAAAACCTGTCAGCGCCACGGCCGGCGTGACGCGCTGGCCGTTTTCGATCATCGAGCACGCCATCATGAACGCCATCGAGAACGAGGGAATCAGCACCACCGCCACCATCGCGCCCAGCACCGGCACGGCGCTGATCAGAATACTGACCAGGATATTGGCGAACAGCAGCGTGGTCAGCGCGGCCGGTTGTTGACGAAACAGCAGGGCGCCATTTTTAAGCCAGGTCCAGCCGGTAGATGCAGGTAGTTTGTTCATGTAATGACAGTGGTGGGCAAGCCCGGCGCGGGGTGCGCAATGCGCTCGCGCAGAATACGTTCGAAATGGGTGGGGTCGTGCGGCGTCAACAGTTCGGCCGCGCGGGGAAGGTGCAGATCATACAGGCGTGACAGCCAGAAGCGTAGTGCGCCCGCGCGCAACAGCGGTTGCCAGGCGTCGCGCTCGTCGTCGGTGAACGGGCGCACCGCGTGGTAAGCGTCGAGCAGGGCGCGCACGCGCGCTTCGTCCAGCTCGCCCGTGGCCAGGTCGACGCACCAGTCGTTGACGGTGACGGCCACGTCGTACAGCCAGGTGTCGATGCCGGCAAAGTAAAAGTCGAAGCAGCCGCTCAGGCGCTCGCCTTCGAACATCACGTTATTGCGAAACAGATCGGCGTGCACCGGGCCGCGGGTCAGGTTGGCATAGGTAGCGCTCGCGGCGAATGTGGCCTGGAACGCGACTTCGTCCCGCAGCAGCGTGGCTTCGGCTTCGCTCAGCAACGGGGCGACCTCGGGTGCGGTCGCTGTCCACCAGTCGATGCCGCGCAGGTTCGGCTGCTGCAATGCAAAGTCCTGCGCCGCCAGATGCATCCGCGCCAGCATGCGGCCCACTTCGGCGCAGTGCACCGGCTGGGGAG
Organism: Telluria sp. LT2P80; assembly: GCF_059685955.1. Classification (NCBI taxonomy): domain Bacteria; kingdom Pseudomonadati; phylum Pseudomonadota; class Betaproteobacteria; order Burkholderiales; family Oxalobacteraceae; genus Telluria; species Telluria sp. LT2P80. The sequence continues at coordinate 23,039 of NZ_JCASIO010000002.1, forward strand.
CGAGCTGCGAGCTGCCGTTCAGGCGGCTGACGATGATCGCCGGCTTGTCGTGCAGGCTCACGATCAGCTCGCCATCGTTGTTGGGCACCGGCGCCGGCACGGGAATGCCGCGCCCGGCCAGGTGGCGCATCAGGTTGACATAGAAGGGGAGCTGATCGAAGCGCAGGTTCTCGAAGATCGTCAACACGTAGTGACCGGACTGCGGACCGGACTGCGTACCGTGCTGAGTATTCAAGAAGAAATTGCTGTTGTCGATGCCGGAGGAAATGCCTTCAAGCCCGACGGCCTGGCCGAGGGGGAACTGCTTGATCCACTGGTGAAGGTCATCCAGCGAGACCGCGGTGAAAACTGCCATGAGCTAGCAAGAAAGAGAAGTGGACGATGGCCGCGAGACTGCCGCGCGAACGCGGCAGGCGGGATCATTGTTTGGTGGTCGGCTCGAGCGCAGGAGGCGGCGGCACATCGGCGCGCGCCGGGACGTTCCCGGCGGCACCGGCACGGGCTGGCGCCGCGGCAGCTGGCTGCTCGTCGGTGTTCTGCTTCTTGGGATTGCCAATATCAAATTCCATCACTTGCCATTGTGGGGCGCGGATGCTGCTGCCCGAGATATCGCCTGGTTGGGCATTTCCCGGTGCAACGTTGGGCTTCATGGTGTAGCGGCTTGGGCCGGCTTGCACTTCGACTTCGTTGATCTTGCCATCATTGCCGCGTTTCTCGGTAATGACCGTGCCTTTGCGCGGCGGGATCGTCGTGGCCGGTACGTCGCTGCCCGGCTCGATGCGCTCGAGCTGCGGCGGCGCGTCGCTTGGACGCTGCTGCTGCGCTGGCTGGGCTGGCGTCGTGGCGCGTGGCGCCGGCTGGGTCTGCGTTTGCGGTGGTGTGGTCGGCTGCGCCGAGGCCAGGCCCGCGTGGGCGAACAGGCACAGCGTCAGGAGGGCAAAGCGGGGTGTCGAGCGCAGCATGATGGTCACCTAATGTCGTTTAGTCCATTGTAGCAAACAGTACCGCCTCCCTGTGAAACGTGTGCCACATCCCATGATTGCTGCGAGGAATTGAGACGCTGGAGCGGGCGCTGCTCATCATGCGGATTCTGCGATAATGGCAGCGACCCTGGCGCCACCCTGACGCCGCATGCTTACCTGATTTTCGCCCCCTATGGACAATACCCTTCTGCTCGTCGACGGTTCCAGCTATCTCTACCGCGCCTTCCATGCATTGCCCGACCTGAGGAGCCCGGACGGCTTCCCGACCGGCGCCATGCACGGCATGGTCAATATGCTGCGCCGCCTGCGTGCCGATTTCCCGGCCGCCTACATTGCCTGCGTGTTCGATGCCAAGGGCAAGACCTTCCGCGATGACCTGTATCCCGAGTACAAAGCCACGCGCGCGTCGATGCCGGAAGACCTGGGCAAGCAGATCGAGCCGATCCACGAAGTGGTGCGGCTCATGGGCTGGCCGATCCTGATGGTCGACGGCGTCGAGGCCGATGACGTGATCGGCACGCTGGCCGTGCAGGCCACCGCGCGCGGCATGAAGACGGTCGTCTCCACCGGCGACAAGGACCTGGCCCAGCTCGTCAACGACAAGGTCATGCTGATCAACACTATGAGCAACGAGCGCCTGGACGACGCCGGCGTGCTGGCCAAGTTCGGCGTGCCACCGAACCGCATCATCGATTACCTGACGCTCGTCGGCGACACCGTCGACAACGTGCCGGGCGTGCCCAAGTGCGGTCCGAAAACAGCGGTCAAGTGGCTCACGCTGCACGGCTCGCTCGATGGCGTGATGGAAAACGCCGGCAGTATCGGCGGCGCCGTGGGCGAGAACCTGCGCGCGGCGCTCGACTGGCTGCCGAAAGGCCGCGAGCTGATCACCGTGAAAACCGACTGCGACCTGGTCAAGCACGTGGTGTCGTTCGAAGAAACGCTGGTGGGCCGGCCCGAAAATGCCGACGCGCTGCGCGAATTCTTCAGCCGCTACGGCTTCAAGACGATGCTGCGCGACCTGGGCGGCGCCAAAGCCGGCGACGGCAGCGTGCGCCCGGCAGCCGGCAGTGCGCCGGGCGGCGGTCCGCTCAATTCGCCGGAAGGCGCGCAGGCCACGCTCGATGGCATGCCGGTCATCAAGGGCGAGTACGAAACGATTCTGACTGACGCGCAGCTCGACACGTGGCTGGCGCTGATCGACGCGGCCACCTTGACGTCGGTCGACACCGAAACCACATCGCTCGATCCGATGACGGCGCAGATGGTGGGCATTTCGCTGTCGGTCGAACCGGGCAAGGGCGCCTACATCCCGCTGGCGCACCGCTACGCCGGCGCGCCTGACCAGCTCGAGCGCGAACACGTGCTGGAAAAGATGCGCGCCTGGCTGGAAAATCCGGCCAAGCCCAAGCTCGGCCAGAACCTCAAGTACGACATGCACATCTTCGCCAACCATGGCATCGCCCTGAAGGGCATCGTGCATGACACGCTGCTGCAGTCGTATGTGTTCGAGTCGCACAAGCCGCACGACATGGACACGATGGCCATGCGCCACCTGGGCTACACGACGATTCCGTTCGTGGACGTGTGCGGCAAGGGCGTCAACCAGATCTGCTTCGACCAGGTCGAACTGGGCCGCGCCACCGAGTACGCGGCCGAGGATTCCGACATCACGCTGCGCCTGCACGGGTCGATGCTGCCGCACGTCGAAGCCGACAAGGGCCTGACGTACATCTACCGCGACATCGAGATGCCGACGATGGAAGTGCTGCACAAGATCGAGCGCAACGGCGTGCTGATCGACAGCGACCTGCTGGGCGTGCAATCGAACGAACTGGGCAAGCGCATGCTCGAACTCGAGCAGCAGGCGTACGAGCTGGCCGGCGGCCCGTTCAACCTGGGTTCGCCAAAGCAAATTGGCGAGATCTTCTTTGTTAAACTCGGCCTGCCGGTGATCAAGAAGACCGCCACCGGGGCGGCGTCGACCGACGAAGAAGTGCTGCAGAAGCTGGCCGAGGATTATCCGCTGCCGAAGATCCTGCTCGAGCACCGCGGCATGTCCAAGCTGAAGTCGACCTATACCGACAAGCTGCCGAAGATGGTCAACGCCAGCACGGGGCGTGTGCACACCAATTATTCGCAGGCGGTGGCAATCACGGGGCGCTTGTCGTCCAATGAGCCGAACCTGCAGAACATCCCGGTGCGCAACGCCGAAGGGCGCCGTATCCGCGAAGCCTTCATCGCGCCGCCGGGCAGCGTGATCGTCTCGGCCGACTATTCGCAGATCGAACTGCGCATCATGGCGCATATCTCGGGCGACGCGGCAATGCTCAAGGCCTTTGCCGATGGCGAAGACATCCACCGCGCGACGGCCGCCGAGATCTTCGGCATCCCGCCCGCGGACGTGCAGAGCGAGCAGCGCCGCTATGCCAAGGTCATCAACTTTGGCCTGATCTACGGCATGAGCGCCTTTGGCCTGGCGGCCAACCTGAACATCGAACGGGGCGCGGCGGCCAATTATATTGAACGCTATTTCGCGCGCTTCTCGGGCGTGAAGCAGTACATGGACGAGACGCGCCTGCAGGCCAAGGCACGCGGCTATGTCGAAACGGTGTTTGGCCGCCGCCTGTGGCTGCCCGAGATTAATTCGCCGAACGGCCCGCGCCGCGCCGGCGCCGAACGTGCGGCGATCAATGCGCCGATGCAGGGCACGGCAGCCGACCTGATCAAGCTGGCGATGATCGCCGTGCAGAACTGGCTTGAAACCGAACAACTTGGCACGCGCATGATCATGCAGGTGCACGATGAACTGGTGCTCGAGGTGCCGCAGGCTGAACTGGAACTGGTGCGCGTGAAGCTGCCCGAACTGATGGCCGGCGTGGCAACGCTGAAGGTGCCGCTGGTGGCCGAAACGGGCGTCGGCGAAAACTGGGAAAAGGCACACTGAACCGTGGGGTGGACGGCTACGCTGTCCACGCGTTGACCCACAAAATCCGTTACAGAACGCGTATTTTTCTCGCAATTTATATGTGAGAATAAGTGATGTTTACGCAACCTGACTACGCGGCACTGTTCGCGGCCTCGCCGTATCCTTACCTGCTCATCAACCGGGATTTCACCATCATTGGTGCAAATCCCGCGTATCTGGAATCGACCGGGCGCACGGCGCAGCAGATCGTCGGCCAGCATATCTTCGAGGCGTTTCCGGCCGATCCGAACGACCCCGCCTCGACCAATGTCGACGAGGTACGCCGATCGATCGAACAAGCTTTTGCGACGAAGCAGCCGCACACCAGCGCGCTGCTGCGGTATGCGGTACCGCGCGAGACGCCCGGCGGGCACGTGTTCGGCGAGCGTTGCTGGAGCGCGATTCACACGCCGGTGTTCGATGCCGCCGGCGAAGTCGCGTTCGTGGCGCAAAACGCCATCGATGTCACGGATCTGTACCGCTTCGACGCCGCCACCGGTGCGTACCATCTCAGGCAGGGCGCGCATGCGGTGCCCGACATGCCGCAGATGAACCGGCCGCAGATGCACGAGGCGATGACGCGCATCCTGAACCTGGAGCGCAGCCAGTTGCAGACGATGTTCAACCAGGCGCCGAGCTTCATCGCGGTGCTTACCGGCCCAGATCATGTCTTCGAGATGGCCAACGAAGCGTATTACCAGCTGGTCGGGCGCCGGGAGCTGATCGGCAAACCCTTGCTCGACGCGTTGCCCGAGCTGGTGGCGCAGGGCGTGCGCCGCGTATTCGACGGCGTTTTCGCCAGCGGCAAGCCGGTCGTGCTGCGCGATTCATTGATCTCGCTCCAGCGCCGGCCCGACAGCCGGCTGGAACACCGCTACGTCGATCTGCTGTGCCAGCCGATCTTCGGCCACGAAGGGCACGTGACGGGCATCTTTGCCCAGGGCAGCGATGTCACCGAGGCCTATCATGCGGCGCAGGCGCTGTTCGAAAAAGTCCAGCAGCTCGAAGAGGTCCGTGAGAACCAGACCTTCCAGCTTGCCCTGGCCGACCGCATCCGTCAGCTCGCCGACCCCGATGATGTGACCGAGGCAGCCTGCGAGCTGCTGGGCCGCGCCCTGCAGGCGTCGCGCGTCCTGTATGCGCAGATCGACGACGCCGCCGGCACCGTTGCGATCGTGCGCGACTGGACCGCCCAGGGCGTGGCGAGCCTGGCCGGCAAGGTCATGGTCATGGACGATTTCGGCCCGCCGATGATCGCCGCGCTGCGCGCCGGCCAGACTGTCGTCAACCACGATGTCGCGCAGGACAGCCGCACTGCGGGCAATACCGGCATCTATGCGCAGATCGGCGTCGGCGCCGACCTGCTGGTCCCGTACATCAAGGCCGGCAAGATGCGGGTCGTGCTGACGGTGCAGAATGCCACGGCGCGCCGCTGGCGCGAGGCAGAGATACGGATGGCGCAGGAGACCGCCGAGCGCACCTGGTCGGCGGTCGAAGCGGCGCGCGCGCACGCCGCGCTGCGCCGTGAACGCGACCAGAGCCAGAGCATCTTCGACAGCATGGGCGAGGGCTTCGCGGTGCTGGACAAAAACTGGAACATCCTGCGCATGAACGCCGAAGGCCTGCGCCTGACCCAGCGCCGCGCCGAAGATGTCATCGGCCACAACCACTGGGAAGTCTGGCCCGAACTGCGCGCTACCCCGGCCGACGCGGTGTTCCAGCGCGTGATGAGCACCGGCGCCCCCGGGATTCTCGAGCTGGCCCACCGCATGCCGGACGGGCGCCAGGCATGGATCGAAACGCGCACCCACCGCTCGCTCGATGGAGGCATCGCGTTCTTCTTCCGCGATGTCACCGAGCGCCGCGAAGCGCAAGAGCAGCTCACTGCCGCCGACCGGCGCAAGGATGAATTCCTGGCGATGCTGGCGCACGAGCTGCGCAATCCGCTCGCACCCATCGGCGCGGCCGCCGACCTGCTGCAACGGGCGCGGCTCGATGAAGCGCAGGTGCGCAAGACCAGCCAAGTCATCGGGCGCCAGGTGCGCCACATGACGAGCCTCGTCGACGATCTGCTCGACGTCTCGCGCGTCACGCGCGGCCTGGTGGCGTTGCACACCGAGCGCCTGGACATCCGGCATATCGTGAACGACGCGATCGAGCAGGTCACGCCCCTGATCCACGCCCGCCGCCATCACCTGGCGCTCGAATTGCCGCCGCAAGCGCCGCTGGTCGAAGGCGATCACAAACGCCTGGTGCAGGTGCTGGCCAACCTGCTCAGCAATGCGGCAAAGTACACGCCCGAAGGTGGCCACATCACCTTGAGCACCGAAGTGCGCGCCACGCACGTGCTGCTGCGGGTAGCCGACGACGGCATCGGCATGGCGCCCGAACTGGTCGCGCGGGCGTTCGAGCTGTTTTCGCAGGCCGAGCGCTCGTCCGACCGGTCGCTGGGCGGGCTGGGGCTGGGCCTGGCGCTGGTGAAAAGCCTGGTCGGCCTGCATCATGGCAGCGTCGCCTGCGAGAGTGCGGGGCAGGGCAAGGGCAGCACCTTCACGGTGTGCCTGCCGCGCCTGGACAGTGAGGTCGCGGCCGCAGGCACTCCGGCCGCCGGCCCGGTGAGCGCGCCGTCGCCGTCGGACCATCTTCGCATCATGGTGGTGGACGACAACGTGGACGCGGCGACGATGCTTGCGCTGCTGCTCGAATCGAACGGGCACGAGGTGCGCGTCGAGCATGCCGCGTTGCCGGCGCTGGCCGCGGCCGAGCACGCGGCGCCGCATGTGTACCTGCTCGATATCGGCCTGCCCGACCTCGATGGCATCGAACTGGCACGGCGCCTGCGCGCCCGCGCCAATGCGCAGCGCGCGGTGCTGGTGGCGATCACCGGCTACGGCCAGGAGCAGGATCGCGCGCGCACTGCGGCCGCCGGCTTCAACCACCATCTGGTCAAGCCGGTCGACATGCAGAAGCTGTACGCAATCCTCGATGAAGTGGTGCCTGCGCACACGTAGCACCGTGCGCGCCCGGTGCAGGCGATGCTAAACTCGCAAGCCTGTCCACCACTGATCGAAGGGATGACCATGAAAGACCTCGTCAACGACGCCGGCAGTCTGCTCGGCGCGAGCGCATACACCGATGGCGTCGGGCGCCGCGACTTCATCCGGGCCGCCATTGGCACCGGTTTTGCCGCCAGCGCGCTGCCAGTCATGGCGCAGACCCAGATCCAGACCGATACCGACGGCCTTGACGCCGGCGACACCATCCTCGTCATCGACGGCCAGGACGTGCCGGTCTATCGCGCCCAGCCCAAGGGCAAGACGGGCGTGCCGGTGATCCTGGTGATCTCCGAGATCTTCGGTGTGCACGAATACATCAAGGACGTGGTGCGCCGCTTCGCCAAGCAGGGTTACATGGCAATTGCGCCCGACCTGTTCGTGCGCCAGGGCGACGCGACCAAGGCCCCGAGCACGGCCGAGCTGATGAAGAACATCGTCTCAAAGACGCCCGATGCACAGGTGATGTCGGATCTCGATCGCGTGGTTGACTGGGCCAAGCAGCGCGGCGGCGACACCGAGAAACTGGGCATCACCGGTTTTTGCTGGGGCGGCCGCATCACCTGGCTGTACGCGGCGCATAACCTCAAGGTCAAGGCGGGCGTCGCCTGGTACGGCCGCCTGGTGGGCGAAGCGACCGCCACGTCGCCCAAGCACCCGATCGATTTTGCCCAGAACCTGAAAGTGCCGGTGTTGGGCCTGTACGGCGCGAAGGACACCGGCATCCCGGTCGAATCGGTACAGCGCATGCAGGCCGCGCTCGACAAGGGCAACAGCCGCTCGACGATCCACGTCTATCCGGAGTCGGGCCACGCCTTCCATGCCGACTACCGCCCGATGTACAACGCGGCGGATGCGCAGGATGGCTGGAACCGCGCGCTGGCGTGGTTTGCCAAATACGGCGTCGCCTGATGTAGCAAGCGCCGCCTTGGACGAGGGCAGGCCGGGAGCGGTACAATGCCCGGTTTGCGGCTCGTCGCACGTACAGAACAAGAGGCCTTCAAATCGACCCGTTTTCAGCCCCATTCATCGACCCGACCCTGCGCTCGATCCTGCTCGCGACGCTCGTCGCCGGCGTCGTCAGCATCTCCGGGGCTGCCATTTTCTCGTTTGCCCTGCTGTCGAAAGTGGTGGAAAAGATGGTCAGCCTGTCGGTCGGCATCATGCTGGCCACATCGCTGCTGCACGCGCTGCCGGAAGCATTCGATTCGGGCGCCGATACCCGCAGCCTGTTCGCCACGCTGCTGGGCGGCTTGCTGACCTTCTTTTTGCTGGAAAAGGTGGCCCTGCTGCGCCACTCGCACCACCACGAAGGCGATGGCCACCACCACGCCCACGGGCACGATGCGCGTGAAGCCGGCAAGGCCGGCTGGATGATCCTGCTCGGCGACGGCATGCACAATTTCACCGACGGCATCCTGATCGCCGCAGCCTTCCTGGCCAATCCGGAGCTGGGAATCGTCACCGCGCTGGCGATCGTCGCCCATGAAATCCCGCAGGAGATCGGCGACTTCATCGTGCTGCTCAATGCCGGTTTCTCGCGACTGCGCGCCTATGTGTTCAACCTGCTGTGCAGTCTGATGGCGGTGGCGGGGGGCTTGCTGGGGTATTACACGCTGGACCGGGCCAGCGGCCTGATTCCGTACGTGCTGGTGTTTGCGTCGTCAGGGTTCATCTATATTGCGGTCAGCGACCTGATGCCGCAGATGCAGCGGCGCTCGACGTTGCGCGAGTCGATCCCGCAGGTGGTGCTGATCGGGCTGGGCGTGGCGATCGTCTTCGCGTTGCACGCGTTCTGATGTCAGCATGATGCGCATGGCGTAGGGTGGACGGCTCCGCCGTCCACGCGTCGACGGTTGAGAATTATGCCGTGCCTTTGGCCACCGGCCGCGCGGGATCGCCGACCCACTCGCTCCACGACCCCGGATACAACGCCGCGCCCGGCAAGCCTGCCACTTCCAGTGCCAGCAGATTGTGGCAGGCGGTTACGCCGGAGCCGCACTGCATGATGGCTGCGGCAGGGTCGTCAATCAGCACACTGAATTCCTCGCGCAGCTGCGCGGCATCCTTGAAACGCCCGTCAGGCCCCAGGTTGTCCTTGAAGAAGCGGTTCTTCGCGCCGGGAATATGGCCGCCCACCGGATCGATGGTCTCGTTCTCTCCACGATAGCGGTCGGCTGCGCGGGCATCGATCACGATCCGTTTGCCGCTTTCCAGATTGCCCAGCACCTCACGCACCGTCACGGTCGGCATGAACGGCGTCCTCACGCTGAACGAACCGCGCGGCCTGGTGCGCACCTCGGTCGTCAACGGCTGCCCGGCAGCCTCCCACGCGGCCAGCCCGCCATCGAGTACCGCCACCGCCTCGTGCCCCAGCCAGCGCAGCAGCCACCACAGGCGCGCCGCGAACATGCCGCCGTGCGCGTCATACGCCACCACTTGCGTGGTGTCGTCGATGCCGAAGTCGCGCAGGGCTTCGGCCAGCACTTCCCGGTCGGGCAGCGGATGCCGGCCAAGGAACACGCCGTCGGCGCCGTTCTTTGCACCCGACAGCACCGTCTCGATATCGGCAAACACCGCGCCTGGCAGGTGGCCGCTCGCGTAAGCGCCACGGCCGGCGGCCAGGTTCATCAGGTCGTGGCGGCAATCGACGACGACCCAGGCCGGGTCGTCGATGTGCGCGGCCAGGTCGGCGGCAGAAATCAGGGTCTGGTGCATGACGGTTCCTTTACGTTTCGCTGGCGATCGGATCGGTGTCCTTGACGACGGCGCCGCGCGCCGTCTTGCGGGTATTGTAGAACGTTGCGGCCACGCCCGACACCAGGATCACGCCCACGCCCAGCCAGACATGCCAGTCGAACGTGTCGCCCCACAGCAGCAGACCCCACAGGCACGAGAACACGATGCCGGTGTACTGCAGGTTGGCCACCACCAGCACCTTGCCGACGCGGTAGGCGCGGGTCATCGCCATCTGCGCCATCAGCGCTGCGCCGCCGATCCCGGCCAGCAGCAGCAGGCTGTATGGCGTATGCGCGTGGAACACGGCGCCCTGTGGTCCGTCGCCGGCCAGCGTGGCCAGCAGGCCCACGACCGCGGTGGTGAGCGAAAAGAAGAACACGACGCGGTATTCGGGTTCGCCCAGCAGACCCAGTTTGCGCACCTGCATATACGCTGCCGCCGACACCACCGACGAACACACGCCGGCCAGTGCGCCGAGCCACTGCCGGCTTTCGATCGCCGGCTGCAGCACCATCGTCACGCCAAAGAAGCTCATGCCGATGGCGATGACCAGCGGCCATTCGGCGTGCTTGGTGCGGGTCCACCAGCCCAGCGCGAACATCCAGGCCGCGATCCAGATCGGGGCCATGTAGTTCAGCGTCATGGCCGTGGCCAGCGGCAGGCGGCCGATGGCGAAGAACCACATCCACAGGGCGGTCACGCCGACGAAGCTGCGGATCAGGTGCGATTTGGCGAACGGCGTCCTGAACGTGCCGCCACGGTGGCGCACCATCGCCAGCAGGATGACGGTGCCGATCAGGCCGCGGTACATCAGCAGTTCGGACGTGGAGTAGAACTCGGAGGCGAGCTTGACGCCCGCGCCCATCGCGGCGAACGCGAAGCTGGCGAACAGCATCCAGAGTGAAGCCATGGTATTCCCAATAAAAAAAGGAGGGGCAGCCGACTGGCCACACCCTCCGCAGCGCTGCGTGTCACGACACGGCTAGGGAAGCACTGATCTATTCTGGGGGATGGAATTGGCTGCGGAAAAAGCCGCCATGCAAGGCGCAAATCGCAGCAATAGCGAGCTATTGCGAGAATTTGCAACGCTGCAGGGTGGCTATTTTCCGCGCCAAGTCCGCCTCCATGAATTAATCAGTGCTTCCCTACAGCGCCATCTTGCTGCGATACCACTCATGGAAGTGCTGCATGCCGTCTTCCATGGGCGACTGGTAGGGACCGACTTCGTTGACGCCGCGCGCCACCAGGATCTTGCGGCCAGCGTCCATGCGCAGGCCGATTTCATCGTCCTCGACCGCCGTTTCCATGTACGCGGCGCGTTCGGCCTCGACGAATTCGCGCTCGAACAGCACGATCTCTTCGGGGTAGTAGAACTCGACCACGTTGCGCGTCTTGTCCGGGCCATCGGGCCACAGTGTCGACACCACCAGCACGTGCGGATACCACTCGACCATGATATTCGGGTAGAGCGTGAGCCAGATCGCGCCGTACTTCGGCGGCGCGCCGTTGTTGAACTTGAGGATCTGCTCCTGCCAGCGTTTGTAGGCAGGCGAACCGGCCTTTTGCAGTGCGCGGTTCACGCCCACGGTCTGCACGCTGTAATCCTGGCCGAATTCCCATTTCAGGTCGTCGCACGAGACGAAGTTGCCCAGGCCCGGGTGGAACGGTTCGACGTGGTAATCCTCGAGGTAGACCTCAATGAAGGTCTTCCAGTTGTAGTCGCACTGGTGCACTTCGACGTGGTCGAGCATGTAGCCCGAAAAATCGAGGTCTTTCGTCACCGACAGCTGGCCGAGCTTGTCCATCACGTTGTAGCCGTTCTGCTCGAACAGCAGCCCGTTCCAGTTCTGGAGCGGCGTCTTCGACAAATTCAGGCACGGGGTATCGGCAAAATGCGGCGCGCCGATCAGTTCACCCTTCAGGTCATAGGTCCAGCGGTGCAGTGGGCAGACGATGTTCGTCGCATTGCCGCGCCCATTGAACATGAGCGCCTGGCGATGACGGCAGACGTTGGACAGCACCTCGATGCCATTGGCGTTACGCACCAGCATACGGCCTTCGTGCTCGGCAGCGAGCGTGGCGAAGTCGCCCGTTTCGGGCACCATCAATTCATGGCCGACGTAGCGCGGGCCATTCACGAACAGCTGCTGCATCTCTTGTTTGAGCAGCGCCTCGTCAAAATACACAGTTACCGGAAGCTGCGCGTTGGATCGCGCCAGCTTGGCGTGGGTAGCCAGATCGGACATCCCAACCCCCCTTAAATAAGCATCCAAAGAAGAGAAAGAATCCAAAGACCAGTATTTAAGTAAAGGAATACGGTATTTCGGACAGAACCGGCGATTATACTTCGGAACGAGCTCTACCGTCTCGGTCCGGCGCGCGGCTGTTGTGCGCGCTGGTGGGGAAATTGCCTTCGTGGCATGATTTTCATGATGAGGGAGGGCTTGGCCCAATCGATGGACGGGGCTGCATGTTGCGAATGGTGCAATGTGCGCCCCCCGTGGTGTGGGATTGATCTAAAATACGCGATTGGATTGACCCACGGCGCACAACTGGACGCCCTTACGATACCGACCTATGGCAAAGAATATGACAGCGGGCAGCGCAGCAGCAGGGGCGGCGCCACCCGAATCCTTCGAGGGGGCGATGGCCGAACTGGCCCAGCTCGTGACACAGATGGAGTCCGGCGCCTTGCCGCTGGACGCCTCGGTCGCGGCGTATGCGCGCGGCTCCGAACTCGTCAAGTACTGCGCAGGGCAGCTCGAGAAAGTCGAGTCGCAGGTCAAGGTACTTGAAGGCGACATGCTCAAGCCGTTCTCGGGCGACGACGAGGGCGTGCAATGAGCGCGCTGGCGTTCGCCGACTGGACCCGCCAGGTCCAGCACGACGTCGAGGGTGCGCTCGACGCGTTCCTGCCAGCGGCCACCCAGGTGCCGCACAAGCTGCACGAAGCAATGCGCTACACGACGCTGGGCGGCGGCAAGCGCGTACGCCCGCTGCTGGCCTACGCCGCCGGCGCGCTGTTCGACGCCGACCCGGCCGCGCTCGCGCGGGTGGCCAGCGCCGTCGAAATGATCCACGTGTATTCGCTCGTGCACGACGACATGCCGTGCATGGACGACGACGCGCTGCGCCGTGGCAAGCCGACGGTGCACGTGGCCTACGACGAAGCGACCGCGCTGCTGGTGGGCGACACGCTGCAGGCGCAGGCCTTCACGGTGCTGGCCGAATGCGCCACCGTGCCGCCGGCGCGCCTGTTGACGATGGTGCGCCTGCTGGCCCAGGCTGCCGGCTCGAACGGCATGTGCGGCGGCCAGGCAATCGATCTCGACAGCGTGGGCCTGGCCCTGACGCGCGATGAACTCGAACGCATGCACCAGTTGAAAACGGGCGCCATGCTGCGCGTGTCGGTGCTGCTTGGCGCGCTCGCGGGCCGCGACCTGACGCCACTCGAAGTCGAGGCCCTGAACGCCTATTCGGCCGCAGTTGGCCTGGCGTTCCAGGTGGTCGACGATGTACTTGATGCGACCGCCGATTCGGCCACGCTGGGCAAGACCGCCGGCAAGGACGCGGCCGACAACAAGCCGACCTATGTGTCGATCCTCGGCCTGGCGCCTTCGCGCGACCTGGCAGAGCAATTGCGGCGTGACGCGCATGACGCGCTGGCGCCATTCGGAGAACAAGCACAGCGGCTGCGTGAACTGGCAGACCTGATCGTGCAGCGGAAGGCCTAAATGAACCTGCTAGACAATATCAACGACCCGTCCGACCTGCGCAAGCTGCCGCGCACCCAGCTCACGCCACTGGCCAAGGAGCTGCGCCAGTTCCTGCTCGAGTCGGTTTCGAAAACAGGCGGCCACCTGTCGTCCAACCTGGGCACGGTCGAACTGACCATCGCGCTGCACTATGTGTACGACACGCCGCGCGACCGCATCGTCTGGGACGTCGGCCACCAGACCTATTCGCACAAGATCCTGACGGGTCGCCGCGGCCGCATGCCGTCGCTGCGCCAGTTGAACGGCCTGTCGGGCTTCCCGAAGCGCGACGAAAGCGAGTACGACACGTTCGGCACCGCCCACTCGTCGACCTCGATCTCGGCGGCACTCGGCATGGCCGCAGCGGCCAAGATCAAGGGTGAAGACCGCCACGCCATCGCCGTCATTGGCGACGGCTCCATGACCGCCGGCATGGCGTTCGAGGCGCTGAACAATGCAGGCGTCGAAGACGACGTGAACCTGCTGGTCATCCTGAACGACAACGACATGTCGATCTCGCCGCCGGTCGGCGCGCTCAATCGCTACCTGGCGCGCCTGCTGTCGGGCCAGTTCTACGCCGCTGCCAAGAACGTCGGCAAGAGCGTGCTGCCGGCCCCCGTGCTCGACCTGGCGCGCAAGCTCGAAGAACATGCGAAGGGCATGGTGGTTCCGGCCACGATGTTCGAGGAATTCGGCTTCAATTACATCGGCCCGATCGACGGCCATGACCTCGAATCCCTGATCCCGACGCTGGAAAACATCAAGAAGCTCAAGGGCCCGCAGTTCCTGCACGTGGTGACCAAGAAGGGCCAGGGCTACAAGCTGGCCGAGGCCGAGCCGATCTTGTACCACGGCACCGGCAAGTTCAATCACCTCGAAGGCATCAAGCCGGCCACCGCGCCGGGCAAGATCACCTACACCGAAGTCTTCGGCAACTGGCTGTGCGACATGGCAGCGGCCGATCAGCGCCTGGTCGGCATCACGCCGGCAATGCGCGAAGGCTCGGGCATGGTCCGCTTCCACCAGGAATACCCGCAGCGCTACTTCGACGTCGGCATCGCCGAGCAGCATTCGGTGACCTTCGCGGCCGGTATGGCCACCGAAGGCGTCAAGCCCGTGCTGGCGATCTACTCGACGTTCCTGCAGCGCGGTTACGACCAGCTGATCCACGACGTGGCGCTGCAGAACCTCGACGTGACCTTTGCGCTGGACCGCGCGGGCCTCGTTGGCGCCGATGGCGCAACCCACGCCGGCAACTACGACCTGGCCTACCTGCGCTGCATCCCGAACATGGTCGTCATGGCCGCGTCGGACGAAAACGAATGCCGCCAGATGCTCACCACGGCTTACCACTATCCGGGCCCGGCGGCCGTGCGCTATCCGCGCGGCGCCGGTGTCGGCACGCCAATCGTCGAGGCCTTGAACTCGATCGAGATCGGCAAGGGCGAAGTACGCCGCAGCGGCAAGAACATCGCGATCCTGGCGTTCGGTTCGATGGTCTCGCACAGCATCCTGGCCGGCGACGAACTCGATGCGACGGTCGCGAACATGCGCTTCGTGAAGCCGCTGGACGTCGACCTGGTCAAGCGTCTGGCGCAGGAACACGACCTGATCGTGACGGTGGAAGAGGGCTGCATCATGGGCGGCGCGGGCGCTGCCGTGATGGAAGCGATGGCCGCTGCCGGCATCGCCAAGCCGGTGCTCAATCTGGGCTTGCCGGATACCTTCATCGACCAGGGCGATCCGGTGGCGCTGCTGTCGTCAGTGGGTCTGGACGCCAAGGGCATCGCGGCATCGATCCGCGCGCGCTTGTCGGGGGCTGGTGAACCGCGCCTGGTGGTGAACAACGGCTGACGCAGTTTCTGCGCGGCTTGACGCAAAAAAGGGCTGGCGATCGACGCCAGCCCTTTTTTTATCCCGTCTGTTTGACGGTTATTGCGCCTGGCGCGGCTTGAGGCGGTCGGCTTCGGCGACCGGGAACGGCGCGCCCAGGACAACGGCGCCGCCGCGGGTGCGGTTCCGTGCCTGGCACTTGTGCGTGCAGGCGGTGGCTGGTGGCGCCACTTCGACGGCATCCTCGCCCATCACCTGACCCATGCGTCCGCCGCTGGCGACGGACCATTGCGACACGCCGCCGCAATGCTGGACCCTGGCCACGTCGCCCGTGCGGGTGACGATATTGTTGGTGCATAGCGGTTCGGCGATGCGGTCGGCGAACTGCGGGCTGTCGCGGCCGACGAATTTCGCCGCATAGTCGTTGCCAAAATTGATGCGCGGCGTGACGGTCAGCGTGGTGTCCTTGAAGGGCACGGTATCGCCTTCGCGGTTACGGAAATTGCGGTTGTCGAAGTAGAAAGCGCTTTGCGCCAGCTTGTGCGTAAACACCGTCTTGGTTTCGTCGCTGCGCTCGACTTCCATCTGGAACAGGCCACCGGTGGCGCAATCCTTGGCCTGGATCTTCATCGTGACGCCCGGCCCGCTGCGGGTCAGCACGATGTCGGCCGAACTGCTCAATTCGACGCTGACAGCGCCGTTCAGGACCAGGCCCCGATGGTCGGGCATCTTGCTGTCGAAGACGGGCGTTGCCTTGCCACCCGTGATGTCTTCCTTGTTGGTAGCGCCGGTCAGCGTGTAATTGAGGATGCCGAACGAGGCGGCATCGACATCGAACTGGACGTAGCGGCCCTGTACCCGGAACACCGATGTCACGGCGCCCGGCGCGACCGACACCGTTTGCGCGCCGCGTTTGCCCAGTACCGTGAAGCCGCCGCTCTCGCAGCCGGCCGAATCTGCTGCGTACGCAGCGTGCGCAGTCATCAACAGGCCCATGCCGCAAGCCACCATCCAATTTTTCATGCTGTTCTCCATTGTCGGAACGTGGCGCCCGATGCGCTGGTGTTCTGAACCGTTAATACCCTGGTGTGCGGCCAGGGTTCAATGAAGATCAATAAATTTTTTCAAGCGGTGCTGATAAGCGGGGACGTGTCAGAAATGGTAGCTGGCGCTGGCCGTGAATGCACGTGGCTTCGGGAAGTCAGGCAGGTAAGTCCGCCAGCGCGCCTGCCAGCCGGCCTGCAGCGTGACATCGCCAACGTCGGTCACGAGCGCAATGCGCACGTCGGCGCTGTCCCTGGCCGCGACGCCGTCATAGGCGAACGGATGCAGCACACCGACGTGGGCGGCCAGGCGCACTGTGTCGGAAAGGGGATAGGCGCCGCTCAGGTCGAGGTAGACGCTGCGCCCCTCGCCATAGTAGGCGGGCGAATAGAACAGGCGCACGCTGGCGCGTTGCAGCGCCACGCCGGCATAGAACTCGTGGTAATTGCGGCGGCCATCGCGCAGATAGGTGTTGCGCGTGATGCCCGCATCCCATGACAGCGTCGACGTCAGCCTGCGGGCCCTGCCGGCATAGGCAGTCAGCTGGCCCTGCGTGCGATTGTCCAGCGTGACGGGCGCCGCGAAGGCGCCGCCGTACCAGCCTGCGGCGGTGTCGTGCTCCACCCGCAATTGCAGCGCAGGGCGCGTGTACAACGCGACGCCGCGGCCGGCATACTCAGAGACCAGCGTCAGGTCGCCACTGGTCTGGGCGCATGCGTCCTTGTACGGCGGCAGGGTCAGCGCAAGCGCAAGGAGGATGGTGCCGTGGCGACGGTCGAAGTACATAGGCAGACGCAGGTGTCAGCTGCCCGTGACAGGGCGGCACATGCGTCAATGTTACCACCCGTCCGCACTGTCATGGCGCCGTCCGCCTGGCGCCGCAGCGTCTGTGCGACCGTGCCCGGCTGGCGCTCGGCCAGCAGCGCCGCGAGGCCAGCCACGTGCGCCGCCGCGTACGACGAACCGGACACCATGTGCCAGCGACGGCCCGGCGCGCAGGTCGGGATGTCGGTGCCGGGTGCGTACACCAGCGTTGATGACGCCAGGTGCCGGTCGCCCGGCCGCGCGACCCCGATCACGCCTGGCAGCGCAGCCGGGAAGCCGCCATCGGGCAGGCGCGGGTCGGCCGCCGCCACCACGATCACGCCGCGCGCGAGCGCCGCCTGCAGCAACGCTTGCAGCAGGCGGTCGGCTGGCCCGGCCAGGCTCAGGTTGATGATCCGGGCGCCGTTTTCAAGCGCATAGTTGATTGCCTTGCCCAGCGTGAGGCTGTTGCAGCGCGCGGGTCGCGCACCGGTTTCCCAGCAGGCGCGCAGGGCCATCAGTTTGACACCCGGCGCCACGCCGGCGATGCCCGCGCCATTGCCAGCCAGTGCGCCGATGATGCCAGCGACTGCCGTGCCATGGACCTCGGCGACATCGCCGGTCTCGTCGACGAAGTTGCGGCGCACCCTGATGCGTCCGGCCAGATCGGGGTGGTCGGCATCGACACCGCTGTCGATCACCGCGACGCTCACGTTGCGCCCCGTGCTGACACGGTGCAGGTCGGTCAGGTGCCAGTCGTGGCCCGCTGGCTGCAGCGGGTAGAGCGGATCGCCGCCGTCCTGTGCCTGGAAATCGGCCAGCGGCTGGGCCCATGCGACGCGCGCATCGTGCGCCAGCGCGGCCACCACGCGCTCGATCGGGGCGTCATCGGATTCTTCCATCACGAAGCAGTCGACGCCGATGGCCGGCATCGGCCAGCTGTCGAGCAGGCGCAGACCATGGGCAGCGGCGATGTCATTCGCCACGCGGCGGCGCGCGGCGCTGCCGCCATCCTTCAGGTAACCGCCGCCGTACGACGCATCGGGGCGAAAGTGCTGGGCCGGCAGGCGCAGCATCACGAGCACCTGGCGCCGCGCGGCTTGCAACAGCGGGTCCGCATGGTCCTGTGCGTGCGCCGGCGTGCCCGCCAGGCCGAGCAGGGCGGCAAGCAGCGCCGCCCATGCGAGCAGGCGCTTCATGGGCCGGCCTGAACGCCGAGCGGCTCGGCCAGCGTGACGGCCGATTCGGTGCGCAGGCGCGCCGCGACGTCGGCCGGTGCTTGCGCGCTGCCCAGCATCCACGCGCCCGTGACCGTCGGACCGCCGACGATGTGCGCGCCGCTGGCCGTCACGATGCGGCGCAGTTCATGTTCCGGCGTGTCCGGTTTGAAGGTCACCGCGACGATGCTGTCGGCGCCGGCCTCGGCGCCGAGCACGCGGTAGGCGTCGTCCTGCACCGCCACCTGCGCCGCCATCTGCGTGTCGCCGGACGCGCGCAGCAGCAGCGCGCCCAGCACGACAATGGCGCAGAACTGCAGGCCCACGGCGGCGCGCAGCCAGCGCCCGTCATTCGCGGCAAGGCGCGTGCGCCAGCCGGGGATGACGGGCGCCGCATCCGTCGGCGCCACCGCATCGAGCTGCGGCAGCAGGCGCGCGAACGCCTTGTCCACGTCCAGGCCTGGCGGCGGCAGGTCGGGGACATCCTGCAGTGTGTAAAGCGCATCAAGATCGGCGCGGCATGTGACGCAGGTATCGAGGTGCGCCTGGACGCGCCGCAGCTCCGCACCGTCGAGGCGACCGTTGGCCAGCCAGGGCAGCAGGTCCTGCGCCTCGCGGTGCGCCCCCGCGCGATCAGGCAGGTGGGTCATGACCGCACCCCGATCTGGCCTTCCAGCAGCACGGCCAGGCGCTTGCGGGCATGGAACAGGCGGGTTTTGATGGTATTCACTGGGCACTCCATGATCTCGGCAATCTCTGTGTAACTCATGTCATGATAAAAAGTCAGCTGGAACGCAGTACGCTGCGCCAGCGGCAATTGGGCCAGCGCCGCATGCACGGCACCGGTCAGCTGCAGTTGCGTCAGTTGCCAGTCGGGCCGGTCGGCCTCGATGCCTTCGCGTTCATCGATGCCGGCATCGACCGGCTCGTCCAGCGCCTGCAGGCTTTTGCAGGCACGCCGGTAGGCAATGGCAAAAATCCACGTCGAGACCTTGCTGCTGCCATTGAACGTCGCCGCCTTGCGCCAGACCACCAGCAGCGTGTCGTTGACGATTTCCTCGATCAGTGGCGTGCTGCGCGTCATGCGCTGCAGGAAGCGCACCAGCCGCGGGTGGTAGGCCCGGTACAGCGTTTCGAAGGCGCGCCGGTCGCCGGCTGCGATACGCTCGACGAGTCCCGCTTCATCCTGCTCCGTGAGCGCCACGGCCGGCCTGGCGTCAAATCCTCGTTCCACCCACATCCTCTCGTTCTTCTACGGTAGATACCCCGCCACGCCGAAAAGGTTCATGGCGTCGTCACGATTGTCGAATGGGGCACGCTGCATGCTAACTGACAGTCGCAGGGCAGCGTGCAGCTTTTTCAGGATTTGGCGGTGCGTGTGCACAGATACACGGCGCCGGCCGTGACGGCAAAACCGGCGATCGACAGGGCGCCAAGCCGCTCGCCCAGGATCGCAAAGCCCATCAGCGCCGTCGTTCCCGGGATCAGATAGAACAGGCTGGCGACCCGGCTCGCGTCGCCGCGCCGCATCATCAGGAACAACAGGCTGACGGCGCCGATGGAGTTGACCACCGACAGCCAGCCGGATGCCAGGACCAGCGTCGGCGTCCACGTTACCTGCCAGCCTTCGAGACCGAGCGCCAGCGGCAGCGCGACGGCCGTGGCCACGGCCAGCTGGATGCAGCCGCCGGTGCGCAAGTCCAGGCCGGCGCAGTACTTCTTCTGGTACAGCGTGCCGAGCGTGATGCCGGCCAGGGCCAGCAGCACCGCGCCGATCCCGGCGGCGCCCATGTGCCAGGCGACGCCCTTGCCAAGCGCCACCAGCAGCACGCCGGCAATGCCTGCGCCCAGCCCGATCCACTGACGCACGCCAACGCGTTCGTGCAGGAACACGCCCGCTCCGAACGCCGTACACAAGGGCATCGCGCCAATGATCAGGGCCGAGACGCCTGCGCTTACGCCCAATTTGAGGCCCGTGTACAGGCCCCCGAACTGCAATGCCTGGACCAGCAGCCCGACGACGACGAGATGCGCATAGTGCGCACGCTGGCGCGGCCACGGCGCTCGGGTGAGCAGGGCCACAAGCAGCAGCACCAGCGCTGCCAGGCCGAAGCGCAGGACCAGCAGTGTGAATGGGCCGGCGAAGGGCAGGGCCAGCTTGCCGACGACGTAGCCGGAACTCCACATCAGGATGAACAGGAACGGCAACGTCAATGCAACAGATGGGCGTGCGACGGGAATGGGTTGAACAAGGATGCGCATGACGGTCTCCGGTGGTGGAGAAGCCACGTTACGCCTCGCTGCTTGCCGATACAATATGCTGATCGATCAACATACTGTTTCCAATGGGGATACCATGCCGGACTTGAAGCCACGCGATTTTACGGATCTGTGGGCCTTTGTCCGGGTGGTCGAGACGGGCAGTTTTTCGGCTGCCGCGCGCCAGACCGGCATGACCAAAGCCAGCGTCAGCAAGGCGGTGGCACGGCTGGAAAGCGCGTTGCAGGTCAAGCTGCTCAATCGCTCGACACGCCGCATTGGCCTGAGCGAAGCGGGGCGCGACATTCACCGGCATGCGCTGCGCATCGTCGACGAAGCGCGCGCCATCGAGAGCGTGGCTGCCGGTTTGACTGCAGGACCGGCCGGCACGCTGCGTGTGACGACATCGATGGCATTCGGGAATGCGCAACTGGCAGCCCTGCTGCCGGCGTTCATGCGCCGTTATCCGGACGTGCGCGTCAGTCTGACGCTGACCGACCGGCATGTCGATCTGGTGGAAGAGGGCATCGACGTCGCCCTGCGCCTGAGTTCCGACATCGGCTTGACGAGCGCGGTGGCGCGGTCGGTCGCGCCACTGCGCTATGTGCTGGCCGCCGCGCCGGCGTACGTGGCTGAATGCGGCTTGCCGCCCGATCTTGCGGCGCTGCAGACGCATCGCTGCCTGATGTTTGCCGATGCCGGCCCTGGCGCGAACTGGCGTTTCGACGATGCGGGCACGCCACTGCAGATCACGCCGTCACGCGCGCTGGTCATCAACAGCAGTCAGGCGCTGCGCGAAGCGATGCTGGGCGGCGCTGGCATCGCGCTGCTGCCGACGTTTGTCGTGGGAGACGATATTCGCGCGGGGCGCGCCGTTCACATCCTCCCGGCATCGAACCCGGTCGGCATGTTCGGCAGCCACGTGCTGGCTGTGTATCGTGAGAACCGGTTCCTGCCGCAGAAGGTCAGGGTGTTCATCGACTACTTGCTGGAGACCTTGGGCACGCTGCCGCCGTGGGATGCGTTTCTGCGTGCGGCGCATCGGGATGACGGCGCCCAGTACCACACCAGCCCGCTGTCGTGAGAGAGCGGGCTGGTGTTTGCTGCCTCACCGGGATCAGGCAAGGCAGGGCGATGGAACAGATTTAAGAGATATCGCCGAAGGAGACGTTACCATTGCCATCCATCGAAAAACTGCCGGTACCGACGATCGCGACAGCGATATCGTTGGCGTCAATGATGTTATCGCCGTTATCTACTACCAGCAGGTTGATGGAACCATTATTGAAGACGACGGCATCGTTGGTTGCGGTGCTCTGGGCGTTATACCCTTCAGTCAGTTTCTGGTACAGTTCTTCGACGGACATGTAGTTCGGGAGATCGATCGGCGATATGTAGAGATGCGCCACGTCAGTGGCGAAGTCGAAGATTGCCGTCGCTTGCTTCTCGACGGTCACGAAATCGATCGACGGCCCTGACTGGCTGCCCCCGGCGGTCGACAAGCTGGAGTCTGTTGCACTGCCGTACACCAAGGTATCCATGCCTTCACTCACCAGGATCTGGTCGCCGCCTGCGCCACCTGCGATCCAGTCGTCGCCGGCGCCGCCGGACAGCATATCGGTACCATCGTTGCCATGCAGGTGGTCGCTGTCGTCGCCGCCGTATAACTTGTCGTCGCCACTGGTGCCGTAGAGGATGTCGTCGCCCTCAAAGCCCCATGCGTTGCTGACGTTCTTGAGGACGTTGCTGCCAGCCGAACCCAGTGTGTAGACAAGTTGAATCGCATCTTTTACGATACCACTTTGTATCGATTCGATTGCGAACGTGCCCGAAGTAACTTGCGCCTGGGCGCCGATCGTGACGACGCCTACGCTTGCGTTGCCGTCAGTTGCAGTCGACATCACGCGTGTGGTAGTCGATGAGCCCTCCAGGAAGATCGCGCCGGCCACGCTGCTTTTCAGGTTGATCCCGCTTTCATTTGCAAAAACATACAGTGTCGGTGTCGGTGCCGGTACCTCGATCGTGAAATCGAGCGCTGCGGTTCGTGTACCGATATTGCCCGCCACATCGTACTGGCGCACCTGCACGCTGTAGCTGCCGACGTCGCTCAGTTCGAGCGTATCCACGCCACTACCGTCGTTGGTGTCGCCGTAGATCCAGGTCTTGCCTTTGTCGGTGCTGTATTCCCAGGCGGTGTCGGTATTCTGGTCCAGGCCGGTGATGTCGATCACGCCGGACGTGGTCGATCCATTGCTTGGCGCATTGTGCAGCGCGATGGCCGGCGTGTCAGGCGCCTCGGTATCGAGCGTGAACGTGAACTCCTCGTAGGAGCGGTTGCCGGCCACGTCCGTGACGCGCACCTGGACGACATTCATGCCTTCGTGTAGGGCCGGGGTGGCAGTCCAGACTTCGGTGGGCGCCGACGCGTCGTTGACATTGACGATGCCATGTTGCTGCTGCACCAGGTATTCGACCGTGGCGCCGGTTTCGACATACTCGAGATTCAGCGTCCCATCGTTCGTCACATGATCGTTATTGCCGCCCAGTTCGCCGTGATGGCTGTCCGTGGCGAGCGTGACATGGGGCCGCAGCGTGTAGCCGTCAAAAACGATGGTCTGTGTGACGGGCGTGGTGGTCGTGCCGCTGGCATCGACGGCGCGCAGCGCAATGGTGGTGACCTGTTCAGGCGGCGGTGCCATGATGGACATCGCGTTGTCGTTGCCGAGCATGGTCAGGGTTGGGAACTGGTAACCCAGCTGCACATGCTTGAGGGTCACCGTGTTGGTGTTCGCATCGACGTCGATGTTGGTATCGATCCAGTGCTTGCCGTCGAGCGAGTATTCAAAGTGCTGGCCGGTGCGCAGGTCGCGGCCCGTGTAGCTGAAGGTAACGTCGGCGGCGCTCTGGTTGGTGACGTTGTCGTCCGTCTGGTCGAGTTCGTCCTGGGTGACGTGTTCGAATGCCAGTTTCAGATTGAACGTCGGCACCGGGGCGGTCACGACTGGCGTCGGCGGATACACGACTTCGATCGCTGCCGGCAGGCCACCTTTGGCCAGAGCGTCGACAACGTCCTTCAGCGATGCATTGGCCGGCATGACCTTGAGCACCTGGTCCATGCCACCGCCACGCAGCAGCGAATCGAGCGTGACCGGGTTGCCGGCTGCTGCCTTGGCGGTGTCGGCCAGCGTCTGGGCCAGTGCGACCGGGTCGCCCTTGCCGCGCGTCGTGTCGAACAGGGCGAGCAGGGTGGTGCCGGTGGCGATCGCGTTCACCACTTGCGGGGTCTTGGTAGCGGTGTCGGCGAACGATACGGCAGCCTTGACCAGCGTGTCGATGTCGCCGGTGGCCGTGTCGACGGTCACGGCGCGCACCAGGATGCGGGCCGCTTCGACGGACGCGTAACCACTGTACTGACTGCCCGATGCTTCCACCTGGGCGGTGAAAGCGTCGACTGCCGTTTGGCGCAGCGCGGTCAGTGCCTTGTCGATGCCCTGGGCACCGCCCATGATGGCGACGGCCACGTCAGCCAACGATGCATGACCTTGTCCCACCACATTCGACCAGTATGCCAGGCCAACCGAATCCGGCGCGCGGTTGAACAGCGCCTGGTAGATTTCGCTGATCCGTTCATTGACGCTATCGCTGCCGTAGCGGACCTGGGCTTCTTCCGACGTGGCGAATGCCTGCGTGATGGAAGACAGGTTGCCATCGTTATCGGCAAGTTGCTTGGTCCAGAACGCCAGGCCTGCAGGATCGGCTGGGCGACCATAGAAAGCCAGGTAGAACGAGTTGACGGTGGAGGCAAAGGTGGTTTGCGTGCTCATGATCTCAGAGAAGTAATGGGCGGTACGGAATGTTGCCGCTGATCATTATCTTAATCGCCAAACCAGCAAAAGGCGTAAATATCTGAATATCATGTGGGATAAATCTGACATTAAATAACAGAATGTTATTCATTTGCCCCGGCTCCCCATGGCAAAGATGACAGGAAATAACGAAAAACCGCTAAATGGTAAATATCACCGTGGTACTGGAAGGATCATTCAGTACTGCCGAACAGCGCCTCGGCGCGTTGGTACAGGATCCACGAGGTGGCGATGTACTTGTCACCGCTGACGGGCACATTGCCCCGGTGCGTGTGCGTGAAGCCCGCCGGTGCGATGACCAGCCGCCCTTGTTTGGGTGCGATCTTGCGGCCCTGATACAAAAACTCGGTCTCGCCGCCCTCGGCCACATCGTTCAGGTAGACCATCCACAGCAGCACCCGATGGAGCGATTCGCAGCTTGCGTTCTGCGGATAGATCTCGGAATGCCAGTGATGATAGCCGCCGCTGCTGCACAGGTATTTTTGCAGGTTGATCGTGCCGGGCCGGTACAGCACGCGCAGCAACTCATCGATGTTGGGCCGCCCCAGTTCGTCGAAGTTGGCCATCGACAGCACGGTTGGCACGCCCGTCACCGGATGTTCGAGCGTGGGCGAGAGTGACCCCATCAGCAGCATCCGGTAGCGCTCGGCGTAGGCAGCCAGGTGGCGCGCCATCGTGTCCACCAGGAGGCCCGTGGCGTCGGCCCACTCGGGATGCTGGTTGATCGTGATGTCGTAGCTGTCCTTCTTGACGACATCGACGCCGTTGCCCGTTTGGCCGCGCACCACCTTGTCGCTGGCGTCGAAGCGCTTGATGAGCGCTTCACACTGCTGCGCGGTGAGCGCGTCGTCGTAGACGCCGATGAAGTCGTCCATGACTTATCTGGCCTTGCGCTCGTGATTCCACAGCACGTCACTGCCACCCGCGAAGCGGTTCAGTACGCGCGCCAGCACGAACATCAGGTCGGACAGGCGATTGACGTACTGGCGCGGGTGCGCGTGAATCTCTTCTGCCTTCGACAGCGCGACGATCGCGCGTTCGGCGCGCCGGCACACCGTGCGGCACAGGTGCGCCGTGGACGCCGCGCGTGAACCGGCCGGCAGGATGAATTCCTTCAGCACCGGCAGGTCGGCGTTGTATTTTTCGAGCATGGCGTCGAGGCGCAGTACATGTTCTTCCTTGATCATCTGGTAGCCCGGAATGCACAACTCGCCGCCAAGGTCGAACAGGTCGTGCTGGATGCCCACGAGCTCGTCGCGCAAATCCGGTGGCATGTCTTCGCACAGCAGCAGGCCGACAAAGGAATTGAGTTCGTCGACTTCGCCCAGCGCGTGGATGCGCGCGCTGTCCTTGCCGGTGCGGCTGCCGTCGCCGAGGCCCGTGCTGCCATCGTCGCCGGTGCGGGTTGCTATTTTTGAGAGGCGGTTGCCCATGATGTTCTCTTATGCAGTAGGGTGAAAATACGATGGCACGAGGATACGACAAAACCTGTCGATTTGCTTACAATCGACCCATGCCATCCCCGAATCCAGACCTGCATGACCGGCGCGCACAGGTTGTCGCCGCGCTGCTGGCGCGCGTGCCTGCGGCGTGCGTCCTGTCCGCCCCGGAAGACACGCGGCCCTACGAATGCGATGGTCTGGCCGCGTATCGCCAGTTGCCGATGATCGTGACGCTGCCGACCGACGAAGAACAGGTGCTGGCGATCCTGGCCGTGTGCCGCGCGCTGAACGTGCCGGTGGTCCCGCGCGGTGCCGGTACCGGTCTGTCGGGCGGTGCGCTGCCGATCCACGATGGCGTCGTGCTCTCGACCGCGCGCATGAACGCCATTCAACGGGTCGATCATTTGGCGCGTACCGCCGTCGTGCAGCCGGGCGTGCGCAACCTGGCCATTTCCGAAGCCGCCGCCAGCCACGGCCTGTATTACGCGCCCGACCCGTCATCGCAGATCGCCTGCACGATCGGCGGCAACGTGGCCGAAAATGCGGGCGGCGTGCATTGCCTCAAATACGGCCTGACGATCCACAATGTGCTGCGCGTGCGCGTGGCCACGATCGAGGGCGACATCGTCGAACTGGGCGGCGCTGCGCTCGACGCGCCGGGCCTGGATCTGCTGGCCGTGTTCATCGGCTCCGAAGGCATGCTCGGCATCGTCGTCGAAGTGACGGTGAAGCTGGTGCCCAAGCCGGCGCTGGCGCAGGTCATCATGGCCTCATTTGCCGACGTGGTCACGGCCGGCAACGCGGTGGCCGACGTCATCGCGGCCGGCATCATCCCGGCGGGCCTCGAGATGATGGACCGCACCTCGGTGCGCATGGTCGAACCGTTCGTCAAGGCCGGCTACGACCTGGACGCCGCCGCCATCCTGCTGTGCGAAGCCGATGGCACCGCGCTCGAAGTGGCCGAAGAAATCAGCCGCATGAGCGCGGTGCTGGCGCGCGCCGGCGCCACGGCCATTACCGTCTCGCAGAGCGAAGCGGAGCGCGGGCGCTTCTGGTCGGGCCGCAAGAATGCGTTTCCGGCGGCGGGGCGCATCTCGCCCGATTACTACTGCATGGACGGCACGATCCCGCGCAAGCAGCTCGCGCGCGTGCTGGCCGGGATCGCGGCGATGGAAGTCACGTACGGCCTGCGCTGCTCGAACGTGTTCCACGCCGGCGACGGCAATATGCATCCGCTGATCCTGTTCGACGCCAGCGTGCCGGGCGAATTCGATCGCGCCGAAGCCTTTGGCGCGGCGATCCTGGCGCTGTGCGTCGAGGTGGGCGGCACCATCACGGGCGAGCATGGCGTGGGTATGGAAAAGATCGGGTCGATGTGCGTGCAGTTCGGGCGCAAGGAGCTCGACGCGTTCTTCGCCGTCAAGCACGCGTTCGATCCGTGCGCGCTGCTCAATCCCGACAAGGCCATCCCCACGCCGCACCGCTGCGCCGAATTCGGCAAGCTGCACGTGCACCACGGGCAGGTGCCGTTTCCCGACCTGCCGCGCTTCTGATGAATACCATTGAACACTTCCAGCAGCAGGTCAGGGCGGCCGCCGCCAGCGGGCAGCCGCTGCGCATCCGTGGCGGCGGCACCAAGGACTGGTATGGCGGCGCGCCGTCTGGCGCCATCCTCGACACGCGCGCCCATGCGGGCATCGTCGACTACGAGCCGACCGAACTGGTGATCACGGCGCGCTGCGGCACGCCGCTGGCCGAGATCGAAGCCGCGCTGGCCGAACGCAACCAGATGCTGGCGTTCGAGCCACCGCACTTCGGCCCGCACGCCACGCTGGGCGGCGTGATTGCGGGCGGCTTGTGCGGCCCGCGCCGCGCGACCAGTGGCGCCGCGCGTGACTTCGTGCTGGGCGCCACGCTGCTCGATGGCCGCGGCGACGTACTGGCCTTCGGCGGGCGCGTCATGAAGAACGTGGCCGGCTACGACGTCTCGCGCATGCTGGCCGGTTCGCTCGGCACGCTGGGCGTGCTGCTGGAAGTCTCGGTCAAGGTGCTGCCACGGCCCTTTGCTGAAACGACGCTGCGGTTTGCACTGAACGAGATCGATGCGCTGCGGTCCCTGAACACGTGGGGCGGCCAGCCCTTGCCGATCTCGGCCAGTGCCTGGGTCGACGGCGAGCTGGCGCTGCGTTTGTCGGGCGCCGAGGCAGCGGTCGATGCCGCCGTGCGGGGCCTCGGTGGCGAGGTGATGCCGGAGCCCGATGCGTTCTGGCACGCCGTGCGCGAACAACGCACGGCGTTTTTTGACGGCGACGGTGCGCTGTGGCGCCTGTCGGTGCCATCCACCACGGGCGCGCTGGTGCTGGGCGGCGCGCAGATGATCGAATGGGGCGGCGCCCAGCGCTGGTTGCGCGCCGATGGCGACGCAATTACTGCGCAGACCATCCGGCGCACCGCGCAGGCCTGTGGCGGCCACGCGACGCTGTTCCGCGGCGGCGACAAGTCGGCCGGCGTGTTCCAGCCACTGGCGCCAGCGCTGGCGCGCATCCATGCGCGCATGAAAGACGCGTTCGACCCGGCGCATATCTTCAACCCGGGCCGCATGTACAACGAAAGCAAATAAGGCATGCAAACCACTCTGGCCGATTTCATCAAGGGTACGCGCGAGGGCAGCGAGGCCGAGGCGATCCTGCGATCCTGCGTGCACTGCGGCTTTTGCACCGCCACCTGCCCGACGTACCAGTTGCTGGGCGACGAACTCGATGGCCCGCGCGGGCGCATCTACCTGATCAAGAACGTGCTCGAAGGCGCCGAGCCGACACGCAAGACCCAGTTGCACCTGGACCGCTGCCTGACGTGCCTGAATTGCGAAACCACGTGCCCGTCGGGCGTCAAATACGGGCGCCTGCTCGACATCGGCCGCAAGCTGGTCGACGAGCGCGTCGCGCGGCCCCTGGGCGAGCGGCTCACGCGCACGACGCTCAAGGCCTGCCTGCCGCATGCGGGCCTGGCCACGCCCGCATTCAGGGCAGGGCGCCTGCTGCGGCCCCTGTTGCCGGAGAAGCTGCAAGCCAAGTTGCCGTCCGTGCTCGCCGCCGGCCGCTGGCCGACACGCATCCATCCGCGCAAGATGCTGGTGCTCGATGGCTGCGTGCAGCCCGGCATGGCGCCCAACATCAATGCCGCTGCCGCGCGCGTGCTCGATGCACTGGGCGTGCAGCTGACCGTGGCGTCCAAGGCCGGCTGCTGCGGCGCGCTGCGTTATCACATGAACGACCAGGACGGCGGGCTGGATGACATGCGCCGCAATATCGACGCATGGTGGCCCAGCGTTGAAAACGGCGCGGTCGAGGCGATCGTCATGACCGCCTCGGGCTGCGGCGTCACCGTCAAAGAATACGGCCACCTGCTGGCACATGATCCGGCGTATGCCGCCAAGGCCGAACAAATCAGCGCAATGACGCGCGACCTGTCGGAAGTCCTGGCCCTATTTCAGGACCGGATCGCCGCACTGTCAAAAGGGAAGGGCGGCCCGCCCGTGGCGTACCACCCGCCGTGCACGCTGCAGCATGGCCAGCAGATCCGTGGCAAGGTCGAGGGCGTGCTGCAGGCGGCCGGCGTGGACGTGGTGCTGTGCGCCGACAACCACCTGTGCTGCGGCTCGGCCGGCACCTATTCGGTGCTGCAGCCGGCCATCTCGCTCGCGCTGCGCGAGCGCAAGCTGGCCAGCCTGGCCGCGACGGGGGCTGACCACATCGTGTCGGCCAATATCGGGTGCATCGCGCATTTGCAGGCAGGGACCGGGACGCCCGTGACGCACTGGATCGAGCTGCTGGATCGGATCTGTACAGCAGACTGACAGGGGCCGTGGTAGCATCGCCCCGACCCCAGCAACGAACACCAGCAGGAACGATCTTGAGCTTTACCTTTCAACTCGTGCGCGAGGACGAAGACAGTCCGCGCGCCATCGTCTTCGAAGACAGCAGCACCCCGGGCCTCGTGCCGGTATGGGAGGCCGCCGGTGTCTACGACGCGCTCTACAACAGCGATGGCCAACTGGCGCGCGACGTGTCGCGCCGGCTGGCGTATGGCGTCGACCGGCTGAACGACGACCCGGGGCTGGCCAACCTGCTGCCGCCCGGCCTGTCGATGGATGTGGCGATCCGCTTTCTGGATAACGTCACCCGCGCCTGCATCACCCACGGCGCGGCCCGCATTCAGACGCGATAAGATGGCCCTATGGTCATCCGGGGCAAGGGCTTGTACCATAGGAGCGTTCTGCTCGCCAAATGAAAGAGTTTTATGACCTTGCCTATCCTTTCCCGCACGCTGTGCCTGACCCTGTTCGCTGCGGCCTGCAATGCGCCTGCGCAGGCTGACAGCTTCGCGTCGTCCGCGTCCAGCGCCGGCTCGGCGTCGTCGGCCAGCATTTCCGATTCGGTCAGCGGTTCCAGCAACAGCTCGAGCGACAACGACAAGGTCGCCGCCGGCCAGTACCGCGTGATCAACATCGCGCACGCCCCGAACAAGCCCGATACCACCCGGCTGACGCTGCGCGCAACTGCTGCCGGCCAGGCCCGTTCGTTCGAGCTGGACGTCCCCAACCGCGCCCTCGCGACGCGCACCGTGATCACGGGCGACGTGGTCCAAGTCAATGACCGCGCCTACGGCTATGAATTTGCCTACGCCGATACCCAGCGGCCGTTCTTCCTGGCCCTGCAGGATGAGTGGTACCGCGAACTGGGCTCGCGCAAAGTCACGATCTGATGCTCGTGCGCCAGGCTGCGCTGGCGCTGCTGTTGTGTGCGAGCGGCAGTGCCTGGGCCGGCTTTCCCACCTTCTGCGAACGCTCGCGCGACCTGAACGCGGCCGAGCAGGACCGCGTGCTGCGCTTTGCCGGCGTGGTCAAGCAGGAGCTGGCGCGCTCGAACGGCAAGGTCGCCCTGATCGCGCGCGCCGGCACGGACCTGAGCCGCTTCGATCTGGTGTATTCACACGCCGGCGTCGCACTGCGCGACACGCCGGACAGCCCATGGGCCGTGCGCCAGCTGTACTACGAGTGCGACGAGGCGCGTCCGTACATCTTCGACCAGGGCATCGCCGGCTTCGCGCTCGGCGCCGACGCACCGGGCAAGGGCCATATTGCCTTGTTGTTCCTGCCGGATGCCGACAGCGCATCGCTCGAACGCGCCGCCCGCGACAAGGCACTGGCGCTGGCCCTGCTGGCCGGTCAATACAGTGCCAACGCCTATGCGTACGGCACCAAATACCAGAACTGCAACCAGTGGGTGGCCGAGCTGATGGCCAGCGCCTGGGGTGGCGCGGCAGGCGAGGGCAACGCGCGGAAAAAAGCGCAGGCCTGGTTGCGCGCCAACGATTACGTCCCCGGTCCGGTCAGGGTGCCATCGCACTTCACGATGTTCGCCGGGCAGTTCGTGCCGCTCGTGCACGTGGACGACCACCCGGTGGAAGACCTGCACGCGCTGTCGCTGCAGGTCAGCGTGCCAGCCTCGATCGAAGCGTTCGTGCAGCGCCGCGCGCCCGAGACGCAGCGCGTGGAAATCTGCCACGACGAACGCCGCATCGTCGTGCGGCGCGGCTGGACGCCGCTCGGCGCAAGCTGCGAACCGCAGCCGGGTGACGAAGTGATCGCCATTGCGCCGTGAGCGCTGGCGCAATCAGACCCGGTTCGCCAGCACCTTCTCGATATCGCCGCCCAGGTCTTCCGGCTTGGTGGTGGGCGCATAGCGCGTAACGACCGCGCCTTCGCGGTTGACGAGGAACTTGGTGAAGTTCCATTTGACCGCTTCGGTGCCCAGCACGCCGGGCGCTTCGCCCTTCAGGAAGCGAAACAGCGGATGCGCGTCGTCGCCGTTGACGTCGACCTTGGCGAACATCGGGAACGTCACGCCATAGTTCTTTTCGCAGAAGGCGCCGATCGCTGCCTCATCGCCCGGTTCCTGGTGCCCGAACTGGTTGCACGGAAAGCCCAGCACCACGAGGCCCTCGTCGGCATAGCGGCGCTGCAGCGCTTCGAGCCCCTGGTATTGCGGCGTGAAGCCGCAGGCGCTGGCCGTATTGACGATCAGGAGCGCCTTGCCGCGGTAGCGCTGCAGGTCGACCGGCTGGCCGTCGAGGGCAGTGGCGTTGAAATCGTAGGCATTCATTGAGGTCTCCTTGTTGTAAACAATGCAGTTTACGCTACTGCAGGGGGGCGCACGGCAGAGCGCTGGCCCCGGCGTCATCGGTTGGCCGATCGATGCTGTGGCATTTGAACCGTCTTAGCATTTCTTAACAAATTCCGGGCTCGACGCATGCGACAATCACGCTCGTTCAAACGTCCCGTTACCCAGGTATTCATGTCACGTCACCGTTCTTCCGCACTGTTGTTCGCGCTGCTCGCGCCTGTCTGCGCATTTGCGCAGGAAACCGCCGTACGTCCTGCGGATCCCGTCACTGGCGCCGCGACGCCGACCGCCCCGGCGCTGCAGGGTGCCGACGTTCCCGTCGCCTCCACCGTCGCCGTGACGGCCGCGCGTTCGTCGAACCGGATCGACCGCCAGGCATATGACGTCAAGAGCGACGCCGCGTCGACCAACGACACGGTGGCCGACACGCTCAACAAGGTGCCGTCGGTGGCCGTGGACGCGGACGGCAACGTGACGCTGCGCGGGCGCAGCAATGTGCAGATCCTTGTCGATGGCAAGCCGTCGGCGATGATGCAGGGCGAGAACCGCGCCGCAGCGCTGGGCGCGATTCCCGCAGCCGATCTGGATTCGGTGGAAGTGATCAACAACCCCGGCGCGCAGTTCGGCAACGAAGGCGGGGGCGGCCCGATCATCAATCTGGTGATGCGGCGCGAGCGCACGCCGGGCGGCTTCGGGGCCGTCAACGCGAACGTCGGCCCGGAAGGGCGCGCCAATGCGTCGAGCTTCGGCAGCTACACGACGGGGCGCGTGAGCGTGCAGGGCGGCGTGTACGTCCGGCGCGACACGCGTGGCTCCGACGGCGAAACAAACCGCGACCGGATCGATCCGCTTACCGGCGCCGTGGCCAGCAGCACGCAGCGCTCGACCAGCGAGACCGACACCGAGGCCGTGGGCATGAACAGCTCGCTGACCTACAATCTGGGCGACAAGGACGTGCTGTCGGCCAAGGCCAGCTTCTCGGCCAACGGCAGCGACGGGCAGTCGCAGGAACGCTATCGCGGCGTGAACGCCGACGGCAGCATTGACGGCGACTACCTGCGTTCGAGCGTGCGAGACAACGACAACCGCAGCTACAGCCTGAGTGGCGGCCTGGATCACAAGGGCGCACGCCCCGGCGAAATCTTCAAGGTCGACCTGCGTTTGTCTGGCAACAAGGGCGAGGCCGACACGCGCTTTGCCAGCGATTACACGGTCCGCCCTGCCAATTCGACCGCGCCGCGTACGCACCAGAACAACCTGACCGAAACGCGCGTGATCGACTTCACGGGCGACTATGAACTGCCGGGCGAGAAGGGCGTGTTCAAGGCGGGCTACAAGGTCGCGCAGAACAGCAATGTGTTCGACACGCGCTTTTTCAATGTCGATGAGGCGACGCTGGCCGAGAGCCTCAGCAACCAGCGCACCAACCGCTTCGAGCTCGATGAAACGACAGTCGCTTTGTATGGTACTTACCAGCTGCGCCTGGCCGAAAAATGGGGCTTGCTGGGCGGGCTGCGTACCGAATACACCGACCTCGATCTGAACCAGGTGACCACGAACGTGAAGGCCAACAACCATTACTTCGATGCGATCCCGAGCGCATTTCTCACCTACGATCTGTCGGACGACACGGCGCTGCGCCTGAGTTACGCGCACCGCATCCGCCGGCCGGGCGCGGGCGACCTCAATCCCTTCGTCGTCTACCGCGACGAAACCAACGTCTCGTCCGGCAATCCCGACCTGATGCCCACCAAGACCGACTCGATCGAACTGGGGCTGGAGACCAAACTGGGCAAGGTCGAGACCAATGTGCGTCTGTACGCACGGCGCGACTCGGACCTGATCCAGGAACGGCGCACCTTCATCTCCGATACGGTGCTGCTGACCACCCGTGAGAACGCCGGCAGCAGCAATTCGGGCGGCCTCGAATTCACGTTCAGCGGCCGCGTGACGCCCAGCTTGACGGTCAACGCGAGCGGCAACCTGGGCTACTCCGAACAGTCGGTACTCGGCAACAGCCAGGACGACAAGCGCAGCGCCACCTCGCTCAGCGGCCGCGCGCGCGTGAGCTACCAGATCAATCCGACCAACAGCCTGCAACTGGTGCTCAATGCGCAGGGCAAGACGCTGTTCGGCGAAGGCTATCGCCAGCCGACGCGCAGCGCTGACCTGAGCTATCGCCGCAACCTGAGCCAGGCCATGAGCCTCGTCGTGAATGTCAACGACATCTTCGACTCGCAAAAGACCGAATCGATCACCGAGACCGACCGCCTGCGCGAATACAGCATCCGCCGCCAGGAAGGGCGCCTCGTGTATGTCGGGTTGTCCTACCGCTTCGGCAGCTTTGGCGGTGCGGGCGGGCGGCGGCCGGATGGACCGCGGGGCGGGCCTGGCGGTCCACCGGGGTTCGGGCCACCGGGCGGCGGCATGGGGCCAGGACTCTGATCGATCGGTCCACATGCGGGCAGGGTAATTTGAGGATGTGCTGTTCTACGTAGCAGGGGCATGACAGAATACGGCACCTTTGAATCTGCCATGACTGCCCCCAAATGCTTCGCCCCACGCTTGTCGCGCTTTCCCTGTCTGCCTTGCCGGTTTACGCTCAGAACACCGCGGCACCGGCACTTTCCACGGACACTGTCCAGAAGGTCGAAGTCAAGGCCGACGCCAACGGCTATGATCCGCGCCGCGACGACACCGCCAGCAAGATCGTCGTCTCGACCGAAGAAATCCGGCGCTACGGCGACACCTCGGTGCTCGACGTGTTCAAGCGCCTGCCGGGGATCACGGTCAGCGGCGGCGCCGGGCGTGGCGGTGGCGAGATCCGCATGCGGGGCCTGGGCAGCGGCTACACGCAGATTCTTCTGAATGGCGAGCGCGCGCCGGCCGGCTTCGACATCGACCAGCTTTCACCCGAGTCGATCGAGCGCATCGAAATCCTGCGCGCCGCCAGCGCCGAGTTCTCGACCCAGTCGATCGCCGGCACCATCAATATCGTCCTCAAGCGCGCGGTGAAAAAGGCGCAGCGCGAACTGCGCGTTGGGTATGGCAAAAGCGGGGAGGTGAGCAATCCTTCGGCCAGCCTCACCATGTCGGACCGCGTCGGCAAGATGTCGTATTCGCTCGCCGCGAGCGCCTGGCGCTACGAGTTCGATCGCCCGTCGCCATTTGAGGAGTCGCAAATCGATGCGGCTGGGCGCCCCATCTTCGTGCGGCGTAGCGAGCAGACCGATCGTGGCAGCCCGCAAGGCATCAACCTCACACCACGGCTGAACTGGAGCCTGGAAAACGGGGATACGGTCAGCTGGCAATCGCTCGTCGCGCACCAGCGCAACAATTACCAGGGGAGCACCTTGACCGAGACCATTCTTGGCCTGCGCCCCCTGTACGACGAGCGCGACGTGCGCAGCAAGGGCACCAACACGACGCTGCGTTCGGACCTGACCTGGATGCATAACCTGGAAGAAGGCGCCAAGTTCGAGCTGAAACTGGGCGTGAACGGGTCGCGCAGCCGCGGCAACTGGCATGAAGACGACTTTCGCACGCTGGACAGTGTTGATCGTCTGGCGCGCGACTCCACCGTGCTCAGTGCCACTGACGAAGTTGGCGGCACCGCGGTGGGCAAGTATTCGCGGCCATGGAAAAAGGACCACGCGCTGTCGATGGGCTGGGACGCCGGCCATACCTTGCGCGACGATGCACGCGGCGAGGTGGAACTGTTCCCGCTCGCGGGCAGCACGCTGCGCCGCGATGAAGATTACGACGCCACCCTCAAGCGCCTGGCGCTGTTCGTGCAGGACGAGTGGAACGTCACCAAGCAATGGTCGATGTACGCTGGCCTGCGCTGGGAAGGGCTGGAGACGCGCAGCAGCGGCAACACGTTCGACACCAGCACCAATCGCGCCAGCGTCTGGAGTCCGCTCGCCCAGACACTCTACAAGCTGCCCGACAGCCGCGATCAGGTGCGCGTGGCGCTGACGCGCACGTTCAAGGCGCCGGCGGCCAGCAGCCTGATCCCGCGACGCTTCACCACCCCGAACAACAGCCAGACCGACCCTGACTATCGCGGCAATCCCGACCTGAAGCCCGAACTGGCGACCGGCATCGACGCATCGTACGAACATTACTGGGCCGAGAAGGCGCTGCTGAGCGCCAGCCTGTCGGTACGGCGCATCAGCGACTACACGCGTCAGGGCCTGCTTTTTGAAGACGGCCGCTGGATCCAGACGCCGGTGAATGATGGCGACGCGCTCACGCGCAGCCTGGAGCTGGAGGCGAAGTTTCCGCTGTCAGCCGTACTGCAGGACGTGCCGGACATCGACCTGCGCGCCAGCCTGGCGCGCAACTGGTCGCGCGTCGATACGGTGCCGGGGCCGGACAACCGGCTCGATCAGCAGGTGCCGGTGTCGGGCACGCTCGGTGTGGATTACAAGACGCCTGGCGGCAAGCTCACGACGGGCGCGAGCTTCGCCTTCAAGAACGGCGGCAACGTGCGCGTAAACGTGGAGCAGTCACGCTACCAGAGCGTGCGGCGTGAGCTCGACGTGTATGCGCTGTGGAAGCTCAATCCGACCTACCAGCTGCGGCTGGCGGCAACCAATCTGCTGGCGCAGGATACGGTGTCCGAGTCGCGCTACGTGGATGACAACGGCGTGCAGCGCAGGACGACGTTTTCGGATGGGCAGGCAGTGGCGCGTGTGACGCTGGAGTCGCGGTTTTAAAACGTAGCGTGGACGGCTGCGCCGTCCACGCGGTGATCGGTATCAGTGCCGATTTCGTGCCGGATGAATTTGGTGTTAACCATCACCGCGTGGACGGCATAGCCGACTGCGCGTCCCGGTCCACCCTACGCCATGGTTTTATATCCGGCCACGCAATGGTACCGACCGGGTACACCACCCCATCACACCAACCCCAACGCCTCCGTCCCGCTCGAAAAATCGCGGTTCTTCGCATGCTTGCTATTGAGCTTGATGTTCAATCGCAGGTCATTGACCGAGTCCGCATTGCGCAGCGCATCTTCGTAAGTGATCTTGTCGGCCTCGTACA
This sequence comes from Telluria sp. LT2P80, assembly GCF_059685955.1. Taxonomy (NCBI): domain Bacteria; kingdom Pseudomonadati; phylum Pseudomonadota; class Betaproteobacteria; order Burkholderiales; family Oxalobacteraceae; genus Telluria; species Telluria sp. LT2P80. Next base: position 60,236 of record NZ_JCASIO010000002.1, read on the forward strand.
GGTCGAACAGCGCCTGGTCGAACGTCTGCATCCCCAGCTCGCGCGACTTCTTCATGATTTCCTTGATCTCATGGACTTCGCCCTTGAAGATCAGGTCCGAAATCAGCGGTGAGTTCAGCAGGATCTCGATTGCCACCACGCGCCCCTTCGATTCCTTCTTTGGAATCAGGCGCTGCGAGACCAGGCCTTTCAGGTTCAGCGACAGGTCCATCAGCAGTTGCTGGCGCCGCTCTTCGGGGAAGAAGTTGATGATCCGGTCCAGCGCCTGGTTGGCGCTGTTGGCGTGCAGCGTGGCCAGGCACAGGTGGCCCGTTTCGGCGAACGCGATGGCATGTTCCATCGTCTCGCGGTCGCGGATCTCGCCGATCTGGATCACGTCCGGCGCCTGGCGCAGCGAGTTTTTCAGGGCTGCTTCGAAGCTGTCGGTGTCCACGCCCACTTCGCGCTGCGTGATCACGCAGTTCCGGTGCGGGTGGACGAATTCAACGGGATCTTCGACCGTGATGATGTGGCCGTAGCTGTTCTCGTTACGGTAGCCGACCATCGCCGCCAGCGTCGTCGATTTGCCCGACCCCGTCGCGCCGACCATGATCACCAGCCCGCGCTTGGTCATCACGACGTCCTTGAGCGTGTCGGGCAGGCTCAGTTCCTCGAACTTCGGGATCGCCGTGGTGATCACGCGCAGCACCATGCCCACGCAGCCCATCTGCATGAAGGCCGAGACACGGAAGCGTCCCAGGTCCCCCGGCGTGATCGCGAAATTGGCTTCGCGCGTCAGCTCGAACCCGGCCCCCTGCTTGTCGTTCATAATGGCGCGCGCCAGGTCGCCCGTGTGGCCGCTGGTGAGCGGCTGGCTCGAGACGGGCGTCATGCGCCCGTCGATCTTGATCGCCGGCGGAAAGCCCGCCGTGATGAACAGGTCCGAGCCGCCCTTGGTCACCATCAGGCGCAGCAGGTCGAACATGAATTTGGTAGCCTGGTCGCGTTCCATCAATGGTCCTTAACCGAGGAAGTTTTCGGGGATCTTGGCGGCGCTGCGCGCGACCACCGACGAGATCATGTTGCGGCGTACGAGGTCGGTCAGGTTCTGGTCGAGCGTCTGCATGCCCACATTGCTGCCGGTCTGGATCGCCGAGTACATCTGCGCGATCTTCGCTTCGCGGATCAGGTTACGGATGGCCGGTGTGCCGATCATGATTTCGTGCGCCGCGACGCGGCCCGAGCCGTCCTTGGTCTTGAGCAGCGTTTGCGAGATCACGGCCTGCAGCGACTCGGACAGCATCGCGCGCACCATCTCTTTTTCTTCGGCCGGGAACACATCGACGATACGGTCGATGGTCTTGGCGGCCGACGACGTGTGCAGCGTGCCGAACACGAGGTGACCCGTCTCGGCGGCCGACAGCGCCAGGCGGATCGTTTCCAGGTCGCGCAACTCGCCGACCAGGATCGCGTCCGGATCTTCGCGCAGCGCCGAGCGCAGCGCGTTGCTGAACGAGAGCGTGTGCGGGCCGACTTCGCGCTGGTTGATCAGGCATTTCTTGGAGTCGTGCACGAATTCGATCGGGTCTTCGATCGTCAGGATGTGGCCGTATTCCTGTTCGTTGAGGTGATTCACCATCGCCGCCAGCGTGGTCGACTTGCCCGAGCCCGTAGGGCCCGTGACCAGCACCAGGCCGCGCGGTTTCAGCGCCAGTTCGCCGAAGATCTTCGGCGCGTTCAGGTCTTCGAGCGACAGGATCTTGGATGGAATCGTGCGCAGCACGGCGGCCGCGCCCCGTTCCTGGTTGAACGCATTGACGCGAAAACGCGCCAGCCCCGGAATCGCGAACGAGAAGTCGCACTCGAGCACTTCTTCGTACTGCTTGCGCTGGCCGTCGTTCATGATGTCATAGATCATGCCGTGCACGTCCTTGTGCTCCAGCGGCGGCAGGTTAATCCGGCGCACGTCGCCATGGACGCGGATCATCGGCGGCAGGCCGGCCGACAGGTGCAGGTCCGAGGCCTTGTTCTTGACCGAGAAAGCGAGTAATTCCGATATGTCCATTTATAATCCCAGTGCCGCAAACGGCCTCAAAAATATTTCCTATAGAAAATCATTATGTCCATAATCGCCGGGAACTTGCAAGCTGTCGAAGCGACAATCACCGATGCTGTAAAGGCATCGGAACGCACCAGAAGCGACGTCCAGTTGCTGGCCGTATCGAAGACCTTCCCTGCGCAGGCGGTATTGGATGCGATGGCCGCGGGCCAGCTGGCGTTCGGCGAAAACTATTTGCAGGAAGCGCTCGACAAGATCGCAAGCGTCGCGCAGGCGCAACCAGATGCCGCCGTCGAGTGGCATTTCATCGGCCCGATCCAGAGCAACAAGACGCGGCCCATCGCCGCCAGCTTCGCCTGGGTGCACACGGTCGAGCGGCTCAAGATCGCGCAGCGCCTGTCGGAGCAGCGGCCGCCCGAACTAGGCCCGCTGAATATCTGCCTGCAAGTGAATATCAGCGGTGAGGCCAGCAAAAGCGGCGCCTCGCCCGAAGAATTACCGGGGCTCGCGCGTGAGGTCGCGCAATTGCCGAACCTGCGCCTGCGCGGCCTGATGGCGATCCCTGAACCGACCACCGATGTCGCAGAACAGCGCGCCGCCTTTGCCCGCGTGCGGGACCTGTTTGACGCGCTGCGCGCCGATGGCCTGGAACTGGATACGCTGTCGATGGGCATGTCGGGCGACCTGGCGCCCGCAATCGCCGAAGGCGCGACGATCGTGCGCGTTGGCAGCGCCATCTTTGGCAAACGCGATTACACCTGACAGGATCACCATGAACATCGTCTTTATCGGCGGCGGCAATATGGCCGCAGCCTTGATTTCCGGGCTCGTGAAGGTCGCGGGCTCCGGCGCGCAGATCCACGTGGTGGACCGCAATCCCGAAGCACTGGAGCGCCTGGCGCGCGAGTATGGCGTGCGCACCGCGACGGACATCGACGAGGGTGTCCGGCACGCTGAAGTCGTGGTGCTGGCCGTGAAGCCGCAGCAGATGCGCGAAGTGGCCACGGCACTGGCGCCGCACCTGACGCGCCAGCTGGTGCTGTCGATCGCAGCGGGCATCCGCAGCAGCGACCTGGCACGCTGGCTCGGTGGCTACGACGCCATCGTGCGCACGATGCCGAACACGCCGGCGCTGATCGGCATGGGTGTGACGGGGATGGCGGCGCAGATTGGTGTGAGCGCTGCACAGCGCGAACAGGCCGACGCCGTCATGCGCGCGGTCGGCAAGACTGTGTGGCTGGACGACGAAGCGCAGATCGATGCGGTGACGGCGGTCTCGGGCAGCGGGCCGGCCTACGTGTTTTACTTCCTCGAAGCGATGCAGGAAGCGGCGCGCGCGATGGGTCTGAATGCGGAGCAGGGCAGGGAGCTGGCGCTGGCCACGTTCACGGGCGCCGCGCAACTGGCGGCGCAGTCTGCTGAACCGGTCGACGTGCTGCGCGCGCGCGTGACGTCAAAGGGCGGCACGACGCATGCGGCAATCGAGAGCATGGAAGCGGCAGGCGTGAAAGGCGCGATCGTCGCAGCGATGCAGGCCGCAGCAGCACGTGGCAAGGCGCTCGGGGACGAGCTGGGCCAGGACTGAGCGCATGAAAAAAGGGGCGCCGCGAATGCGGACGCCCCCTTTATATTGGGGGAGTGCGGGGTTCAATGTACCTCGAACTTCCTCCACCCCAGCACCGGCAGCACCTTCTGCGCCAGCTTGTAGGCCGACAATGCTGCCGTGATCGCGCCGACCACCCAGGTCGGCCTGGTCAGCAGGATGCCCACCCCGACGCCGGCGGCGGTCAGGATGGCTTTCTTGTGCTGCACCACATAGCCCGTGGTGCCGCCCATCGCCGACGGCGTGCGCAGCAGCGTCACGTCGGCCGACATCTGGGCGCGCTGTTCGGCGCATTGCGCAGCCAGCAAACGGCGGCGCACCGCCAGTGGTTCAGATTTTGACGTCATCGATCGGCTCTCCTTTGACAGCTTGCGCATCCTTGCGCAGTTCGGCCAGCGTGGCCGCCATGATCGGCCCGCGGTTCGTCAGGTCACCACGGACCTTGAAGAACGCCAGCACACTGCCCAGCGCGAACAGCAGCGTCATGCCGCCAACGGCGAGCAGGCGGTGCGTATCCCAGAACAGCACCAGCACGAACAGAATCAGCAGCAGCACCGCGACCAGGCCGAAGAAGGCGGCAGCGATGCCCCAGGCCACATACCCGAACAGGCGGTGCGTTTCTTCCTGCAGTTCGAGCGTCGCCAGCTCCAGCCGCGTGCGCAGCATGGCCAGCAGCGTGGCCCCGATGCGCGAAATGGTCGCGGGGATCGTCATCTTATTTACGGACGATCAGCATGCCGATGACGACACCGATGGCGGCGCCCAGGCCAACCGATTTCCATGGGTTGTCCTTGACGTATTCGTCGGTGGCCTTGGCGGCGACCTTGGTGCGCTCGACCACGGTTTCTTCGGCGTTGATCAGGCCGACCTTGGCCGAGGCCAGCGTCTGCTCGAACTTGGCCTTGGCCGACTTGAGTTCTTCGCCGGTCAGCTGGCTGCCGTTGCGCAGCCACGATTCCGCGTCGCCGATGACGCTTTTCAGGTCATTGACCAGCTGGTCACGGGTATTGGTCTGGGTCGGGATTTTTTCGATCATATTGGGCCTCTTGGTGTGGTGGTCGATCACGCTGCCGGAGCAGCGATGAATGTATTTCGGACAATATTAACCTAATGCATAATCTAGTGCGACACCAATGAACAGTGCGGCCCCCAGCCAGTTGTTATGGCGGAAGGCCTTGAAGCAGTTCGTCCGGTCGCGATGGCGGATCAGCGTGTAGTGATACAGCGCAATCGCGCCCGCCACCGCCACACCGGCCACGAACCACCAGCGCAGGCCCAGCGACCAGCCGCACAGCAGGAAGATCGCCAGCGACGCGCCGTAGCACAGCATGATCGCGGCCACGTCGAAGCGCCCGAACGTGATGGCCGACGTGCGCATGCCCAGCTTGATGTCGTCATCGCGGTCGACCATCGCATACGCGGTGTCGTAGGCCACGGCCCAGAACACGTTCGCCACCAGCAGCCACCAGGCTACGCCGGGCACCGCGCCCTGCACGGCGGCAAACGCCATCGGGATGCCGAAGCCGAACGCGATGCCCAGGTAAGCCTGCGGAATGGCGAAGAAGCGCTTGAAGTATGGGTAGGTGCCGGCAACCACCACGGCCACCACCGACAACTGCTTGGTCAGCGCATTGAGCGGCAGGATCAACAGGAACGACGCGATTGCCAGCACGGCCGCGACCATCACCGCTTCCCAGCCCCGGATCTTGCCGCTCGTGAGCGGGCGGTCGACCGTGCGTTTGACGTGGCGGTCGAAGTCGCGGTCGGCGTAGTCGTTGATGGCGCAGCCGGCTGAGCGCATCAGCGCCGTGCCGATCACGAAGATCGCCAGCACGTCCAGGGCCGGCACGCCGCCGGAGGCCATCCACAGCGCCCACAGGGTGGGCCACAGCAGCAACAGGATGCCGATCGGCTTGTCGGCCCGGATCAGGCGAAAGTAGAGCGCCAGCTTGTTCATGTGTTCGCTTTTTTGTCGCAAAAAATATTGATCGGAAGACAGCAATTCTAGCCGGTTTGGGGATGCTGCGCGGCGCACCCTTGCCGCAGCAGGCCCCATGCGATGTGCATGACAGGCAGATGTCACGACCAACGGTGTAGGGCAAAAAATTGTCTTTTTGTTGTCATTAACTTGACATGATCGTTTGCTTTAATGCATCGGTCCGAGCCGGGGTGGTAAGGACAGGCGGGCCGCCGCTCAGGCGCTGCCAACATTCGAGATGCCGGTCCACCGGCTCGCACGTCCAATCAATGGAGAAGTACACATGAACAACCACGACACGTCGCCGTCGCGCCGCAACCTGCTCAAGGGCATCGCCGGCGCCAGCGCGCTGCCATTCGTCGGCGCCTTCGCCGCGCTGCACGCCCGTGAAGCGGCCGCCGCCAATGGCGTCACCGCGCTGGTCGACAGCCCGTACGGCCCGATCGCGCCGACCAATGACCTGAGCACCGGCCTGCCGCTGCTGCAACTGCCGCCCGGCTTCACGTACAAGAGCTATGGCTGGCGCGGCGACATCATGACCGATGGCCGGCCATGCCCGGCGGGCCACGACGGCATGGGCGTGATCGCCACGCGCAAGGTCGGCCGCAGCACCGAGCAGGTGTTGGTGCGAAATCATGAAATCACCAGCAGTGCAGCTGGCAATTTCATCAACGCCTACAGCTTCTACGACGGCGGCACGATCAATACCACCACGACCAACCGCTCGTGCGGCGGCACCACCAACCTGGTATTCCGCGATGGCGACTGGGTCAGCATGACGCCAAGTCTGGGCGGCACGCAGCAGAATTGCGCCGGCGGCGTCACGCCATGGGGCACCTGGCTTACCTGCGAAGAAGTCGGTTCCGACGCCATCACCGCCGGCGGCAAGAAGCACGGCTACGTGTTCGAAGTGACCGCCGATCCGCGCCAGACGACCGGCCAGCCGATCGTCAACATGGGCCGCTTCGCGCACGAAGCCGCGGCCGTCGACCCCACCAACAGCAATGTCTACCTGACCGAAGACTCGTCCGGCAAGTCGGGCTTCTACCGCTACGTACCCGACATCAAGACCGGCGCGGCCGGTTCACTGGCGCGCGGCGGCGTGCTCGAGATGGCGAAGGTCAAGGGCGTCAACAACGTCAACCTGGCCACTGCGTCGGTCGACCTGACGTACGAACTGGAGTGGGTGTCGATCCCGAACCCGGACGCCAACCGCGGCAACAGCGTCGGCTTGAATGGCCAGGCGATCAGCAACGCCGCCGGTCCGTTCAATCAGGGCTGGGCCAAGGGCGCGCTGCGCATGAACCGCGGCGAAGGCATCTTCTACACCAAGGGCAAGCTGTACGTGATGGACACGTCGGGCGGCCCGGTCAACCGTGGCGCGATCTGGGAACTGGACCTGGCCAGCCAGACGCTCAAGTGCATCTATTCGAGCCCGAGCCCGCTGATCGGCAATATGGGCGACAACCTGGCCGTCAGCCCGCGCGATGGCCTGCTGATCTGCGAAGACTCGTCCAGCCCGATTACCGACACCTTCGGCTTCGGCCAGCGCCTGATGGGCCTGACGGGCGCCGGTGATGCGTACATCTTTGCCAAGAACAACGTGAACCTGACGGCGGCCCAGCTGACCGCCGCCGGCAAATTGACGACGCTGGCCGGCGATGGCCGCGGTAATGAATTTGCCGGCGCCTGCTTCGATCCGACCGGCCGCTACCTGTTCGTCAATATCCAGACGCCAGGCATCACCTTCGCGATCTCGGGTCCATGGGCCAAGGGTCCGCTGTAATTCTCACCGCATTCATTCAAGGATATTCACCATGACCATCAACAAATTCATCATCGCCGGCCTGGCTGCACTGGCGTTCTCCACATCGAGCCACGCGGCGCTGCTGGTCAACTCGAACAGCGCGGCAGGCAATGTCGTGACCGATTACAGCGTCGCCGGCGCCGTGTCGTTCGACTTGGCGCTGGCCAATTTCACTGGCACCACGCTCAACTTCGTGCTGGAGGAAGCCGACCTGGCTGGACCGCTGAGCCTGAGCGCGATGGTGATCAACCTGAGCGGCATGTCGTTCCCGCAGTTTAACTTTGGCTTGCAGGGCATCCGTTTCGCTGCGCCGGGCACGGTGTCCGCATTCTCGCAAGCGCTCAGCGTCAACCACTCGTTCTACAACGCGGCGATCACGTTCGCCAATGGCGAACCGGCCGAGTTCCAGTTCGGGAACCCGACGCTGCTCGATGGCCGCAGCGACTGGCTGCTCGACACCAGCGGCATGCGCGCCGGCGACACGTTCTCGATCGTGGCCGAAGTGCCGGAACCGTCGACGATCGCGCTGATGCTGCCGTTGCTGCTGGGTGGCTTGATGGCGGCCCGTCGCCGTCAGGGCTGATCGGGCTGGTTACTGGCATAGCGTGGGCGGAATATCCGCCCACGCTGCCGGTATTACGGGTGTTGAGGATTCACGGCCCGCATCGCCTCGCGTTGCGCAGCAAGCACCTCCGATGCGCGCAGGATCTGCGCGATCCGGCTGACCTGGTCGGACGGCGGCTGCTTCACCAGCGTCACCAGCACGCCCAGGCCGACGGCGAACACGAGCGCCGACTGCACCGCAGGGGCGATCCGCAATACTCTTCCCGGCAGCATCAGCAGGGCGCCGATGGCGATCCCGGCGAGGGCACCACCGATGTGGGCCGCATTGTCGGTGCCGGTCATCAGAAAGCCCATGCCGATATTCAGCGCCACCACCTGGAAGATGACCTTCAATTCGATTTTGGCCGCCGTGCCGGCGCACAGTGCATGTACCAGCAGGGCGCCGGACGCGCCGAGCAGCGCGCCGGATGCGCCGATGCTGACCGTGGTCGCGAAATGCGGCGTGAAGCCCATGGCCGATGGCACCAGGTCGTAGCCCATATTGCGCACGGCCACGCTTGCATACCACCAGGCGCTGGCCAGCCCGCCGAACAGGCCGGACAACAGATAGATCAAGGTAAAGCGGGTACGGCCCCAGACCGCTTCGGACAATGGACCGATCTGCGACAGCATGAACATGTTCAGGCCAAGGTGCAGCGCGCCACCGTGCAGGAACATCGACGTGACAAGCCGCGTCCAGTCGCCGGTGAGGGTGTAGGGGCCGAGGTTGCCGCCCCAGGCAGTCAGGTCGGCCGGGCGGGGCGACATCCAGTCGACGCCGTTCATGCCCAGATACACCCAGGCGCCGATATTGAGCAGGATGAACCAGAAGGTGGGGGTGGTGAAAAGGCTCGGGCGCGTGCCCGGTGTTGTCTGCATGATTGTTACCGAAAATAAATTATCGGTGAAAATAGCACCTTTCAACGAAGCCGTCGATTCGATATGGCTCGTTCATTGCCAATCGCCTGCGACACCCTTGCGCTGCCAGCAATAGTGCGGGCATTACATCGGCAGGATGCTAGACTTTGGGTCCCGGACACCACTGTCCGGCCATCGAACCGATCGCATCGCACGTTCGGGCCAGCAAGTTGGCCCGGACACCGCGTGTCCGTCACTGCGCATCCGCAGACACGTCATGTCGCGGCGACAGCACCGTTGCTCCTGCCTGGCTGACGCCATTCAATATGCGCCATGCGCCATGCGATCAAACACGTGCAAGGAGTCGTTTTGAATAGAATATTTTCCATGAGATTACTGGTCTCGCTGTCCCTGGCATTATTGCTGGGGCTTACCCAACCGCCAGCGTTTGCCGCCGGCCAGGATGCCGAGGCGCCCGCCGCCGCCGAACCTGCCGTCCCCGATCCGCTCAAGCGCGAGACCCCGCGCTCCATGGTCTCCGGCCTGCTCGGCGCGCTTGGCCAATCCGACTACGATCGCACCGCGCTGTACTTCGACTTGCCACCAGCAACCAGCTCACGCCAGCGTACCAACGCGGTGGAGCAGGCGCGCGCGTTCCATGCGGTGCTGGACGATGGCGGCACGCTCGATACCTTCATCACGCTCTCCAACGATCCCAACGGCAAGGTGAGCGACGACCTGCCGGTCGATCAGGAGCGCGTGGGCGAGATCGCCATCCAGGACAAGAAAATCCCGGTGCTGCTCACGAAAGGGCAGGACGGCGAGCATCAGGTATGGCGCGTCTCGCGCGAGACGCTGACCCAGATCACCGCGGCCACCAAGCGTGCGCCCGTGGTCACGGAACCTGCGGCCGACCAGGTCGTCGTCGCTGGTGCGCCGCTGAAGGATTGGGCGTTGTTGCTGGGCCTTGGCGTGCTGGTGTTCGGCGGTCTGTGGATGCTGTCGGCGCTGATCGTGTTCTGCATGCGCAAGCTCGTGCCCGACCCGGAAGCCAATGGCCTGTACCGCTTCTTCGAGGCGGCCCTGCCGCCGGTGAGCCTGTTGATCGCCGTCGGCGTGTTCTACAACTGGGCCGAGCAGCTGCCGGTGTCGATCGTGGCGCGTCAGACCTTGCTGCGCTATACCGGCATCGTCTCCGTCATCGCGCTGGTGTGGTTCGGCCTGCGGCTGGTCGATGCGATCTCGGAACTGGCGATCGCCCGCATGCAGCGCAGCCAGCGGCGTCAGGTCATTTCGGTCATCACGCTGGCGCGCCGCGCCGCCAAGGTCATCCTGCTGGCGTTTTCGTGCATTGCGATCCTGAGCACCTTCGGCATCGACGTCACGACGGGGATTGCGGCCCTCGGTATCGGTGGTATCGCGCTGGCGCTGGGCGCCCAGAAGACGGTGGAAAACCTGGTCGGCAGCGTGACCGTGATTGCCGACCGCCCGATGCAGGTGGGCGACTTCATCAAGGTCGGCGACGTGGTGGGCACCGTGGAAGACGTCGGCATCCGCTCGACCCGCATCCGCACCAACGAGCGCACGGTGGTGACGATTCCGAACGGCGACCTGTCGGCGCGCCAGATCGAAAACTACGCTGCGCGCGACCGGTTCCTGTTCAATCCCGTGATCGCGATCGCTTATGGCAACTCGTCGGCCAAGCTGAAGGAAGCGATTTCCATCGTCCAGCAAGTTCTCGCTGAAGAAAAGAACATGGCGGAAGGGCACCGCGCGCGCCTGGGCAGCATCAGCGAGCGCGCCTTCAACATCGAGGTGTTTTCCCACATCGACGTGCACGAGTTCGACACGCAGGTGATCATTCGCGAAAAGCTGCTGCTGACGATCTTCGAGCGGCTGGAAGCGGCTGACATCAGCCTGGCGTTCCCGACCCAGACCATCGTGTTCTCGCCGTCACAGCTCGAGGCGGTCAGGGGCGGGCCTGCGGCCAACGGCGATGCGACCGATGCGGACGATACGAACGAGAAGGCCGACGCCGTCGCTATCGCGCCGCCAGCCGTGTGGACCGGCGCTACGCAGCCGCCTCGTACGTGATCATCTCCACGCCAGCGAGCTGACATTCACTCACCGCCTGCATCACCGCATCGATGGCAGCGCGGCGGGTGAAGCTCTTGCGCCAGGCGATCACGACGCGGCGCGACGGCGCCGGCCTGGTGAACGGCACATAGGCCAGCAAGCCGTTCGACTCGCTCAGGTCGGTCACCGACGCACGCGGCAGCACCGTCAGACCAATGCCGCTGGCAACCATGTGGCGGATCGTTTCCAGCGACGAACCTTCGAACGTGCGCTGCATGCCGGTGCCACCGCCCGGCGCCGAGAAGCGCGCCATTTCCGGACACACTTCCAGCACCTGATCGCGGAAGCAGTGGCCGGCACCGAGCAGCAGCATCGTTTCGCTTTTCAGGTCCTCGGCCGAAATTTCCTTGCGCTTGGCCCACGGGTGGTGTTTCGGCATGGCCACGATGAATGGCTCGTCGTACAGCGGCTGCACCGCCATGCCATGGTCGGGCAGCGGCAGCGCCATGATCGCGGCGTCGAGCTCGCCTTGGCGCAGCAATTCCAGCAGCTTGTGCGTGAAATTCTCTTGCAGGATCAGCGGCATCTGCGGGACCGTGTCGATCAGGTTTTTCACGAGTGGCGGCAGCAGGTACGGGCCGATCGTGTAGATCACGCCCAGGCGCAGCGGGCCAGCCAGCGGGTCCTTGTTCTGCTTGGCCAGTTCCTTGATGGCAGCGGTCTGTTCCAGCACGCGCTCGGCCTGCGCCACGATCTGGGCGCCCAGGGGCGTGACGGAGACTTCGGAACCGCCGCGCTCGAACAGCAGCACGCCCAGCTCGTCTTCCAGCTTCTTGATGGCGACCGACAGCGTGGGCTGGGCCACGAAACAGGCTTCGGCCGCGTGGCCGAAGTGCTTGGCGCGGGCGACGGCGACAATGTATTTCAACTCGGTCAGGGTCATGATGGGTGTCTCGACTAGGCGCGTTGCCGGCGCCGCGTAGTGAGCGGGGCAGCACGGCGCGCGCCATGAAATAATGGTGTAGCGAGAATGATAGTCGATATAATCTCTTGATAGGCTCCGCCTATGCATCTTTTGTGAAAGGCCCGCATGTCCACCACGTTTGGCCCGGCGGAAGCCCAGGTCTATATCCATAAACTGCTCACGGTGATGCATCACCAGGGCGGTTCCGACCTCTTCATCTCGGCTGATTTCCCGCCGAGCATGAAATACCAGGGCGCCATGAAAGCCCTCAGCCAGCAGCGCCTGAGCGGCGAAGTCACGCGCGCGCTCGCGATCTCGCTGATGAACGAGCGCCAGCGCGCCGAGTTCGAGACCGAAATGGAGTGCAATTTCGCGATTTCATTGCCCAACGTCTGCCGCTTCCGCGTGAATGTCTATGTGCAGCAGCAAAGCGTCGGCATGGTGGTGCGCACCATTTCGTCCGAGATCCCCAACTTTGAAAAGCTCGACCTGCCCGAAGTGCTCAAGGATGTCGTGATGACCAAGCGCGGCCTGGTGCTGGTCGTGGGCGGCACGGGCTCGGGCAAGTCGACGACGCTGGCGGCGATGATCGACTACCGCAACAACAATTCGGCCGGCCACATCATCACGGTGGAAGACCCGGTCGAATACGTCCACAAGAACAAGAATTGCCTGATCACGCACCGCGAGGTTGGCGTCGATACGCTGTCGTGGCACAACGCGCTGAAGAACACGCTGCGCCAGGCGCCGGACGTGATCCTGATCGGCGAGATTCGCGATACCGAAACGATGGAGCATGCGATCGCGTTTGCCGAAACGGGCCACCTGTGCCTGGGCACGCTGCACGCGAACAATGCCAACCAGACGATGGACCGGATCATTAACTTCTTCCCCGAAGAACGGCGCAACCAGTTATTGATGGACCTGTCGTCGAACCTGCGCGCCATTGTCTCGCAGCGCCTGGTGCGTACCGAGGACGGCAAGGGCCGCAAGGCCGCCATCGAAATCCTGCTCAACACGCCGACGATTGCCGAGATGATCCTGAAAGGGAACTTCCAGAGCATCAAGGAGATCATGCACAAGTCGCGCGAGCTGGGGATGTGCACGTTCGACCAGGCCTTGTTCGAGCTGTACAACAAAGGCTTCATCAGCTACGACGAAGCGATCCGCAATGCCGACTCGGCCAACGGCCTGCGGCTGCAGGTCAAGCTGTCGGGCGAACGCAAGGAGCCGGGGCTGCCTGCCGGCGCCGCGCGGCCATCCGAACTGTCGATGGCACTTGACGAAGAGCCTGACGACGAACCGCCCAAACACTGACACTGACTACCCATGCCTTCATTTGAAAACAAGCTCTGCACGCGCGCCGACCTGGCTGCGCGGATCGCCGCACTGCCAAAGCCGGTGGTGCTGACCAACGGCGTGTTCGACATCCTGCACCGCGGCCACGTGACCTATCTGGCGCAGGCGCGCGAGCTGGGCGCCTCGCTCGTGGTGGCGGTCAACACGGATGCGTCCGTCAAGCGGCTGGGCAAGGGCGACGATCGCCCGCACAACACGCTGGCCGATCGCATGGCGGTACTGGCTTCGCTGGAATCGGTCAGCCTGGTGGTCGAGTTCGACGAACAGACGGCGCTCGAAGTGGTGCAGGAAGGCCGGCCCGATATCTATGCCAAGGGCGGCGACTACGTGATGGACCAGATTCCCGAAGGGCAGGCCGTGCTGGCGTATGGCGGGCGTGCGGTGGCGATCGACTTCGAGCATGACCGCTCGACCACGAAATTAGTGGCCCGGATCCGGGGCTGACCGGCATGGCCAAGCTCCCTGTGATGCCGGCACTGGCCGGCCTGTATCCGCCAGCGCCCGATGGCATCGTCAATCTCGAGCACGGCTACTTTGGCGCGATGGCGCAGCCGGTGCAGGCGGCGCTGGTCGAATCGGTCGACTATCTGAATCGTCATCTGAGCCCGTTCCTGCGCAGTGCGCAAGCTCTCGAGCATGGCGCTGTGCTGTGCGCGCGGCTGGCCAAGCTGATCAATGCCGAACCGCATGAGATTCTGCTCACGCGCAGCGCGAGCGAATCGATGCAGGTGCTGATCGGGCAATACCACCGGCTGGCACCGGGCGATGGCGTCCTGTGGAGCAACCTCGATTATCCGGCGATGCGCTATGCGATGGCGTGGCTGGAAGGGCGGCGCGGCGTGGTGCCGACCGAACTGCACTTGAGCCTGCCGTTGTCCGGCGACGCGCTGCTGGAACAGTATGCGACGGCGATCCGCGATACGCCGGGCCTGAAACTGATTCTGCTCTCGCAGGTGTTTCCGGCCAATGGCCAGTCGGTGCCGGTACGCGAGATCGCCGCACTGGCGCGGGCACGCGGCGTCGATGTGCTGGTCGACAGCGCGCACGCGCTGGGCCAGCTGCCCGTCGACGTGCAGGCCATGGGCATCGATTTCGCCGGCTTCAACCTGCACAAGTGGATCGGCGCGCCGCCGGGGCTGGGCTTTGCGTATATCCGGTCGTCGCGCCTGGACCGGATCGAGCCGCATTTCGGCGACCGCGATTATCCGGCGGACGATATCCGCGGACGCCTGCATGCTGGCATGCCGCCGATGAGCGCGATCATGGCTGCGCCGGTGGCGCTCGACGTGCATGCGCAGCTGGGTGGCTCACCCGCGAAAGGCGCGCGGCTCGCGTGGCTCAGGAATTACTGGGTGCAGCGCGTGGCGGACCTGCCGGGCATGCAGTTGATGAGCCCGCTGGTGGGCGACACGGCGCTGGCGGCGTTCACGATCGACGGCATGCGTGCGCTTGACGTGCAGGCGGCGCTGCTGGAGCGCTTCGGCGTGTTCACGGTAGAGCGGCCGGTGGGCGACGCCAGCCTCGTGCGTGCCACGGTGGCGCTGACGACCACGGTGGAAGAACTCGATCGCCTGGTCGAGGGCTTGACGGTGCTGACCCGCGAAGCGGCAGGTGCCTGATGACGGGCACGTCGATGTACACGCTGTCGCCGATTCCCGCAGACCTGATCCATGGCGCGGTCGAGCTCGAACGCACGGATGCCGGCCTGCTGCCGCAGCGGTTGCCGGCCTGGGCGCTCGAGCACTGCCCGGATGTGCAACTGGCGCTGGCTGCGGCACAACCATCCGGCGTGCGCCTGGCATTCCGGACGACGGCCCGTGTCGTCGAGGTGCTGGTGCTGCCGACCAAGCGGCGCTACGGCAAGATGGCGTCGCGACCGGACGGTATCTTTGATCTGGTGGTCGATGGGAAGCTGCTCCAGCAGGCAAGCGCGCCGGGTGGCAAGCTCCTTGAGATTGACATGATCAGCGGCGCAACGCGGGTACATCCGGGCGAGCCGCACTGGCTGCGCTTTGCCGACCTGCCGGCGGGCGACAAGACCGTCGAACTCTGGTTGCCGCATGACGAGACGACCGAGCTGGTGAGCTTGCGCGCGGATGCGCCGGTGTCGCCGCTGTTGGCAGGCGGCCAGCGCCGCTGGGTTCATCACGGCAGTTCGATCAGCCAGGGCTCGAATGCGACCCACTCGACCGGCATCTGGCCTGCGGTGGCGGCTGGCCTGGCCGGCGTCGACCTGTTCAATCTGGGCTTTGGCGGCAATGCCTTGCTCGACCCGTTCACGGCGCGCACGATCCGCGACCTGCCGGCGGACCTGATTAGCCTGAAGCTCGGCATCAACCTCGTCAACACCGACCTGATGCGCGTGCGCGCGTTCGGGCCGGCCGTGCACGGCTTTCTCGACACGATCCGCGAAGGACGGCACCGGAGCACGCCGTTATTGGTGATCTCGCCGACCTGGTGTCCGATCCATGAAACGACACCGGGGCCAACCATGTTCGATGGCAAGGCCATGGAGCAGGGCAGGCTGCTGTTCCGGGCGATGGGCAATGATGCCGAGCGGCGTCAGGGCAAGCTGACGCTGGGTGTGATCCGCGAGCAGCTGCAGAGGATCGTGGCCCAGCGGGCCGGCACCGATGCGCACATCCATTACCTCGATGGCAGCGCGCTGTATGGCGCCGACGACAACGCGCACCTGCCGCTGCCCGATGCGCTGCATCCGGACGCCGCCACGCACCGGCTGATCGGTGAGCGCTTTCATGCGCAGGTGTTTGCCGATGGCGTGTTCGGCCATCGGGGCTGACAGCTTCAGCGCATCGTGCGGAACGTTGCGCGCAGATGCTCGACGAGGACGGCCGGGTTTTCCATCGCCGCGAAATGGCCGCCATGCTCGGCTTCGCCAAAGAAGCGCAGGTCGGCAAAGCGTGCTGCGGCCCAGCGCTGCGACAGCCGCATCTGCTCGCCTGGAAACATGCTGATGCCGGCAGGCAGGGGCAGTGGGGCGGTGGGCATGCCCTGCGCCATCTCGCGCGCGCCTTCCCAGTAAAAACGTGCCGAGCTCGGCCCGGTATTGGTCAGCCAGTACATCATCACGTCGTCGATCAGGCGGTCCGGCGCGATCGTACGCTCCGGCTGGCCATCGGTATCGGACACGTCCTGGAACAGCGCGTACAGCCAGCTGGCCAGGCCCACCGGCGAATCCGCCAGCGCGAACGCGACCGATTGCGGGCGCGTGCACTGCAGCTTCATGTAGCCCGAATATTCTTTCTCGTAGCGCGCGGCGTCGTCCAGCATCTGCTGCTCTTCTGGTGTCGCGTCGGCGATTTCCTGTTTGGTTGGATGGAACATCACCATATTCAGGTGGATGCCCGCCAGGCCCGGCACGCGCATGTGCGCCAGGGCGCTTGTGACGGCCGCGCCCCAATCGCCGCCTTGCGCCACCCAGCGCTCGCCATAGCCGAGGCGGCGCATGAGTTCCGCAAAGGCCTGCGCCGTGCGGCCCACGCCCCAGCCCGGTTCGGTCGGCTTGTCGGAAAAGCCGAAGCCGGGAAGGGCTGGAATCACCAGATGGAATGCATCGGACGCGAGGCCGCCATGCGCCTGTGGCTGCGTCAGCGGACCGATCAGCTCGCGAAATTCCAGCACGGAGCCCGGCCAGCCATGCGTCAGCAGCAGGGGTGTCGCATTCGGTTCCGGTGAGCGGATATGCAGGAAGTGAATGCCCAGCCCATCGATGACGGTGCGGCTGCTGCCCCATTGGTTGAGTGCGGCTTCCGTGCTGCGCCAGTCGTAACCGTCCTGCCAGCGTGCCACCAATGCGCGGATGCGGGCCAGTTGCGGGCCCTGCGAGGTGTCGTTCACGGTCTCGGCATCGGGCCAGCGCGTGCGCGCCAGGCGGTCGGCGAGGTCGGTCAGATCGGCTTCTGGAATATGGATGGGAAATGCGTCGATTGCAGTGTGCATGGCGGGCCTCTCAAGTCGGTGATGGGGCACGGGCCAGCGTGACCCGTGCGTGTTCGGGTTTTACAGAACGATCTCGCCCTGGTCGGCGCCATTCCAGTAGTGGATTCGGGCGGCGCGAACGCGTATCATGACCAATCCCGGCGTGTCGACGCCTTGCTCGAACCAGTGATCGAGCCCGGCCGTCCAGTGCGCTGCAAACATGGCCTTGTCGCGAATCAGTTCCGCGTTGCCTTGCACCGCGATGAACAGCGGTGGCTGCCCATGTGGTCCAGGGGCACCGGTAAAGGTCAGACCGACCGCTGCGTCGCCCTCGATGTCAGCCACAGTACGGGCCTGGTCGTAGGTGAAAAAATAGCTGTCTCCGTCATAATCGACCTCGCCGTTGTTGCTCATGGGCCGGCTGGCAAAGGCGCCGCCTTCGGTGCGGGTCGAGAGCATGCCAAAATCAATGGCCTTCATATTGTCAGATAGAAATTTCAAACGCATGTCCATCGCTTCACCTTTGATTGAGAGTCTAGAAACTGAACTATACCATTCAGTTCAGTTTATTATGATGACTATTTTGCCATGCGCGTGACATCCAACCTGCCGGAGCCAGAACAAGCGCCAGCCACGCGCAAGCGCGGCGGCCGGCCATCTGCCGAGCATGCCGGTGAAGTGGACCGCCGCATCCTCGATGCGGCGACGACGCTGTTCCTGCGCGCCGGTTTCGATGCGACGAGCTGCGACCAGGTCGTCGCCATGGCGGGTGCCGGCAAGGCAACGCTGTACGCACGTTATGCCAACAAGGACGCGCTGTTCAGCGCAGTCGTGCACCGTGCCCTCGAGCGCGCAGCGCCGCCTGCGCCTGACTTGCCGCTTGCCATGCCAGTGCGGGATCGCCTGCATGCAGTTGGGCTGCATCTTCTGCAGCATGCCCTCACGGAAGAATCAGTGGCGTTGCTGCGGGTAAGTTTGACAACGGCGCCCCGGCTGCCCGAATTGTCGCGACTGGTGGACCAGACTGGGCGCGATGGCGGCATAGCGTGCGTGGTGGATGCGCTGGCCGGGGCTGCGCCGTCGGCTGATCAGACCGCAGCGGCAACGGCGATCGCGCAGCGCTTCATCGACTTGGTGGTCGTACCACAGCAGATGCGCGCTCTGGTTGGCGACGACCGCGAGCAACTCGACGACGCCGCTCCGCGTCGGGTCGACGAGGCCATTGACCTGCTGGCCCGCGGTGGTCTGCTCGATGCATTCGAACGAGTAGCACAAGCTGGCACAAGCCGGGGTCAGGTCTGACATTCGGACACAAGCTCTACTGTAATCCCACCTTTTGTTATCGGTATGACTTCGGTTTCGAGGCCAGCTTGTCATATGTGCCCCTCAACAGTCGAGGCCGTGTCCGAATGTCAGACCTGACCCCGGCTTTTGACACGACGCTTGTTTGAGCTGTAACGTTAGTTCAGGCGCCGCCGGCGTAGCTGTTCTGGCGCCAGGCTTCGTAGACGACGACGGCTACCGTGTTCGACAGGTTCAGGCTGCGGTTATCGGGCCGCATCGGCAGGCGGATGCGTTGGGCGGGTGGGAAGGTCTCGCGCAAGGCGGGGGGCAGGCCGCGCGATTCCGGGCCGAATACGAACACGTCGCCCGGCTGGAAGTGGGCGTCGGCGAAGGGCGCCGAGCCGTGCGTGGTCAGTGCGAACATGCGCGCCGGGTCGGGCCGGGTGTCCGCCACGAACGCGGCCCAGTCCTTGTGCACTTTCATCGTCGCGTAGTCGTGGTAATCGAGGCCGGCGCGGCGCATCTTGGCGTCGTCCAGTGGAAAGCCGAGCGGCTCGATCAGGTGCAGTTGCACGCCGGTGTTGGCGCACAGGCGGATCACATTGCCGGTATTCGGCGGGATTTCTGGTTCGACCAGGACGACGTGGAACAACGTGCTTCTCCTTGATGATGAGGCTTATCCATGCGGCGGGGTGCGCGCGAAGACGATGTTCGTCACGCGCGCGGCGCCCGCCTGTTTCAATACGGCGGCAATTTCTGCCAGTGTGTGGCCGCTGGACATGACATCGTCGACCACGCCCACATGCCGGTCACGTACGTCGAACGTGCTGGCCACGCCAAACGCACCCCGCACGTTCCTGCGCCGGTCGCCTGGCCCGGCGCCCGATTGTGGCGCTGTCTCGCGCAGCCGGTGCAGCAGTTGCGGGACGACCGGCACGCCCAGCGCACGGGCCAGCGGGCGCGCGACTTCGAGCGCCTGGTTGTAGCCGCGCTCGATCAGGCGGGCCGGGCCCAGCGGCACCGGACACAGTACATCGGGCAAGACCGGCGCCGGATGCATGATGGACGAAATCGCCCCATGCAGCACGCGCGCCATCCACGGCGCCAGCGCCAGTTGCCCGCCAAACTTCAGTTGCAGCACCAGGCTATCGAGCGGCGCCGCGTAATCGCAGGCAGCCCAGGTCGCATCGAAGGACGGCGCCTGCGCGAGGCACGCGCCGCAATGCCGTGTGCTGTCCAGCGCGCCGGCCGGGTTTGCGCAGCAAGGACAGCGCGGCGTCGGCACCACATACGCCTGCTCACAATCGACGCACACCGCCGCCCGCGCGTGCCCGCCACACAGTGCGCAGCACGAGGGCAAGAACGCGTCCAGCAGCGCGTGCACGAGGCGTATCGGCAGCGGGCGAAGGTCCGGCATCGGCTCGGCGTCCCACAAACGGTTAAACTGCCCACATTATCTCATCACGCATCCGATCCCATGGCATCTCCTCAATCCCCGTCCAAGCTGAGCGCGCCCATTGACTTGTCGCGTGTGCGCAACCTGTTCGCGCGGCCCGAACGTATCGCGTCGTCGGATTTCCTGCGCCGCGAAATCGCCGCGCGCATGCACGAGCGCCTGGCCCTGGTGAAGATCATCCCGAAGCAGGTGCTCGACGCCGGCTGCGGCCCCGGGGGCGACCTGGCCCTGCTGCAAAAGACCTACCCATCGGCGCAGATCGTCGGCCTGGATGGTGCCGGCGCCATGGCGCGCGCGGCGAAAAAGCCGGGCGCCTCGGGTTCGCTCAATCAGTTATTGAGCCGGCTGATGCCGGCCAAGGCGGGCGTCGACATCCTGTGCGGTGACTACGGCAACCTGCCGCTCGGTCCGAACTCGGTCGATTTGCTGTGGTCGAATCTGGCGTTGCACTGGCATCCGCTGCCCGACCGCGTGTTTGCCGAATGGCGCCGCGTGCTGCGCGTCGAGGGCTTGCTGATGTTTTCCAGCTTCGGCCCCGACACGTTCACCGAACTGCGCACGGCATTTGCCGCGCTGGATGCGTATCCGCACACGTTGCCATTTGTCGACATGCACGATTTCGGCGATCAGCTGGTCGAGGCGGGCTTTTCGACACCGGTCATGGACATGGAGCGCATCACGGTCACCTACGATACGCCGCAGGCGCTGCTGCGCGACGTGCGTGCACTGGGCGGCAATCCGCTCGAATCGCGCCGGCGCGGCTTGATCGGCCGCGCTGCATGGCAGCGTGTGCTCGCTGCGCTCGAGGCGCAGCGTCTCCCCGATGGCAAGCTGGGCCTGACCTTCGAAGTGATCTACGGCCATGCGTTTCGCCCTGCGCCGCGCCAGACGGCAGCCGGCGAATCAATCGTCCGCTTCCAGCCGCGCAAACCGTAATGTCGTCGCCGTGCATGGCCAAATTGACCAGCCCCCGATATTCCTTGAATAAAAATTAGTGCTTTAGATATAATCAATTGCTATTTTTCACGTCTAGCCGATAGAATCGCTTGAAAAAGCGGCATCGCAGGCCGTGAAACAGCATCAGAACAGAAACAGAAAAAGAATTGCAGCAGCCGCAGAGATGCCCCGGCACGGCATCGGTGTTCTGCGGCCGGCACGGAGCGGCGTCGTTCGTTCGTGGAATGGCTGACCGTTTAAAAATAATTCTTATTTTTTGGGTGGTTGGGGACATACATGACATATGCAACGCGACTTCGGGCCGTGCTGTACGGCTGTGCCGTACTCGGCGCCGCCGCTGGCTCTGCGCCGGCTTGGGCGCAGCAACTGACGGGCCGGCCTCAGGAGCACCAGCTCAATATGCAGGCCCCGGTCACCGCCGTCGGCGCCGACATCTACGGCTTGCACACCTGGATGATGATCGTCTGCCTGGTGATCTTCGTCGCCGTGTTCGGCGTCATGTTCTATTCGGTGTTCAAGCACCGCAAATCCCTGGGCCACAAGCCGGCCACCTTCCACGAATCCACCGCCGTCGAAATCGCCTGGACGATCGTGCCGTTCCTGATCGTCATCGGGATGGCGCTGCCGGCCACCAAGACCGTCGTCGCGCTGAAAGACACGTCCAATGCCGATCTGACCATCAAGGCCACGGGCATGCAGTGGAAATGGGGCTATGACTACCTGAAAGGCGAGGGCGAGGGCATTTCGTTCCTGTCGAACCTGTCCACGCCGCGTTCGCAGATCGGCGAGCCCGGCGTGGCGCCGACCGAAGCGCGCACCGCCAATTACCTGCTCGAAGTCGATAACGAGATGGTCGTGCCGGTCAACAAGAAGATCCGCATGGTCTTCACGGCCAACGACGTGATCCACGCCTGGACCGTGCCGGCCTTTGCCATCAAGCAGGATGCGATCCCCGGCTTCGTGCGCGACGGCTGGTTCAAGGCCGAGCAGATCGGCGTGTATCGCGGCAACTGCGTCGAGCTGTGCGGCAAGGACCACGCGTTCATGCCGATTGTCGTGCGCGTCGTGTCCGATGCCGATTACACGGCCTGGGTCGCGGGCAAGAAAAAAGAGATGGCAGCGCTGGCCGACGACCCGACCAAGGTCTGGACCATCGACGAACTCAAAACCCGTGGCGAAGCGGTCTACACCGCCAACTGCGTGGCCTGCCACCAGGTCAATGGCAAGGGCATCCCGGCCGCGTTCGCGGCGCTGGACGGCTCGCCAAATGTCCTGGGCAACAAGGCGCACCAGATCGACATCCTGCTGCACGGCCAGAAGAGCGGCAAGTTCCCGACCGCAATGCCGGCCTGGCCGCAATTGTCCGACACCGAGATCGCCGCCGTGATCACCTATACCCGCAATTCCTGGTCGAACAAGGCTGCGGAAAATATCGTCCAGCCGGCCGAAGTCCTGGCCGCCCGCAAATAATGTCCGCCACCAACGCACGTAACGAGCAGGGGTAACGCCATGAGCACCACGACGATCGACCACGCACCAGGTCACGGCAATGAGCACGGCAATGAGCACGCACACGACGAACACCACGACCATCCGCACGGCTGGCGGCGCTGGGTGTATGCCACCAACCACAAGGACATCGGCAGCCTGTACCTGTGGTTCTCGTTCATCATGCTGCTCTCGGGCGGTGTGCTGGCGCTGATGATCCGGGCCGAGCTGTTCCAGCCCGGCCTGCAGTTCGTGCGTCCCGAATTCTTCAACCAGCTCACGACCATGCACGGGCTGATCATGGTGTTCGGCGCGATCATGCCGGCCTTCGTCGGCTTTGCCAACTGGATGCTGCCGCTGCAGGTCGGCGCGTCCGACATGGCGTTTGCGCGCATGAACAACTTCTCGTTCTGGCTGCTGCCCCCGGCCGCGATCCTGCTGGCGACGTCGTTCCTGGTGCCGGGCGGCGCTACCGCCGCCGGCTGGACGCTGTACGCGCCGCTCTCGACGCAGATGGGCCTGGGGATGGACATGGCGATCTTCGCGATGCACATCATGGGCGCCTCCTCGATCATGGGCTCGATCAACATCATCGTCACCATCCTCAACATGCGCGCGCCCGGCATGACCCTGATGAAGATGCCGATGTTCTGCTGGACCTGGCTGATCACCGCCTACCTGCTCATCGCCGTGATGCCGGTGCTGGCCGGCGCGATCACGATGACGCTGACCGACCGCCACTTCGGCACCTCGTTCTTCAATGCTGCCGGCGGTGGCGATCCGGTGATGTACCAGCACATCTTCTGGTTCTTCGGCCACCCCGAGGTCTACATCATGATCCTGCCGGCGTTCGGCATCGTCTCGCAGATCATTCCGGCGTTTGCCCGCAAACCGTTGTTTGGCTACGCGTCGATGGTCTATGCGACGGCCTCGATCGCGATCCTGTCGTTCGTCGTCTGGGCGCACCACATGTTCACGACGGGCATGCCGGTGACGTCGCAGCTGTTCTTCATGTACGCAACGATGCTCATCGCCGTGCCCACCGGCGTGAAGATCTTCAACTGGGTCGCCACGATGTGGAAGGGCTCGATGACGTTCGAGACGCCGATGCTGTTCGCAGTCGGCTTCATTTTCGTGTTCACCATCGGCGGCTTCACGGGCCTGATCCTGGCCGTCACGCCAATCGACATCCAGGTGCACGACACCTATTACGTCGTGGCCCACTTCCACTACGTGCTGGTAGCCGGCTCGCTGTTCGCGCTGTTCGCCGGCTTCTATTACTGGGCGCCAAAGTGGACCGGGCACATGTACCCGGAGGCGCGCGGCAAGATGCACTTCTGGCTCTCGCTGATCACGTTCAACATCACCTTCTTCCCGATGCACTTCCTGGGCCTGGCCGGCATGCCGCGCCGCTATGCCGATTACGCGGTGCAGTTCACCGACTTCAACATGATCGTCTCGGTTGGCGCATTCGGCTTCGGCTTCAGTCAGGTGTACTTCCTGTTCGCAGTCGTGCTGCCGACGATCCGCGGCGGCGCCAAGGCGCCCGCCAAACCGTGGGAAGGCGCCGAAGGCCTGGAGTGGACCGTACCGAGCCCGGCGCCGTTCCACACCTTCGAGACGCCGCCGCTGGTGAAGTAAGGACAATCCGATGACCGCACCACGCAAACCCAACAACCTGAAAACCGCGCTGTGGCTGGCCGGCCTGGCCCTGTTCTTCTTCATCAGCGTGTTCGTCAAGTTCACGCTCCTGAGTTGATATGGCCACCAGCCTCAAGTTGCTGCGCCTGAACCGCCGCACCTTCGGCAAGCTGGTGGTGGTCGCCGTGGCGATGTTCGGCTTCGGCTATGCGCTGGTGCCCGTGTACCGGCAGATTTGCGAAGTGCTGGGCATCAACGTGCTCACGCAGCAGGATGGGTTTGTCGCGGCGCCGACCAATAGCCAGGTCGACAAGTCGCGCACGATCACGATCGAGCTTGACGGTAATTCGCAGGGCCCGTGGCGCTTCCGGCCCACCACGCGCAGCATCGACGTGCATCCGGGCGAACTGGCCACCGTCATGTACGAGGTCGTCAACACGCAGGGCAGGGCGGTGAAAGCGCAGGCGATTCCCAGTTACGCGCCGCAGTCGGCCACGCCGCACTTCATGAAGGTCGAGTGCTTCTGCTTCCGCGAGCAGACGCTGGCCCCGAACGAAGCGCGCCAGATGCCGGTGGTGTTCTTCATCGATCCCAAGTTGCCGCGCGAAGTGAAGAACATCACGCTGTCGTACACGTTCTTTGAAATTGGCGGGGCGTTCAAGGCCGCTGCCGCGCCGAAAGACGGCGATGCAAACGGATAAGCCGCACCAGCGCAAGGGCAGTTTTCTGGCCAGCATGAAGGCCGTGCTGTGGTCGTTCTTCGGGGTGCGCAAGCGCGCCGATTACGAGAACGATGCGGCCAGCCTGAACCCGGTCCACGTGATCGTCGCCGGCCTGATCGGGGTGGCGATCTTCATCGGCCTGATCATGCTGGCGGTAAGTTTCGCGGTGGCCTAGTTTCTCAGTTTGACGCAACAATCAACAGCATCGCCCGAGGAGATAAAGATGAGTTCGTCACAACCAGCATCGCCAACGACCGCCGCGCCTTATTACTTCGTTCCCGGCCCCTCGCGCTGGCCGCTGCTGGCCGGCCTGTCGATGCTGGTGACGATGGCCGGCGCGTCCGGCTGGGTCAACGGGCTGCCGTTCGCGATGCCCGTGTGCCTGACGGGCATCGTCGCGATGCTCGTCGTGCTGTACTTCTGGTTCGGCGAAGCGATCGGTGAATCCGAATCGGGGTTGTACGGCAAGCGCATCGATTTGTCGTTCCGCTGGTCGATGAGCTGGTTCATTTTCTCGGAAGTAATGTTCTTTGGCGCGTTCTTTGGCGCGCTGTTCTATGCCCGCGTGATTTCGATGCCGTGGCTGGGCGACCTCGATCACCAGATCCTGTGGCCCGATTTCTCGGCGCACTGGGGTAATACGGGGCCGGCCGGCATCGTCGAAGGCTTCCGCACGATGGGGCCGTTCCCGATCCCGACCATCAACACGGCGTTGCTGCTGACGTCGGGCGTGACGCTGACCATTTCGCACCATGCCCTGCGCGCCGGCCACCGCGCCAAGACGGCGTTCTGGCTGGCCGCGACCATTTTGCTGGGCGCCGTGTTCATGGGCTTCCAGGTGTATGAATACATGCACGCCTACCAGGACCTGAACCTCAAGCTCACGTCGGGCATCTACGGTTCGACCTTCTTCATGCTGACCGGGTTCCACGGTTTTCACGTAACCATGGGCGCAATCATGCTGTCGGTGATCCTGTACCGCGTGCTGCGCGGGCACTTCACGGCCGAGCACCACTTTGGCTTCGAAGGGGCCGCATGGTACTGGCACTTCGTCGACGTGGTGTGGCTGGGCCTGTACGTCGTGGTGTACTGGCTGTAAGCAAGCACAACGCGATCAACGCAAACCTGTCGGCGCAATCCATCCCATCTGGTGCGCCGCCAGCAGGCACAGGAACAGCACGATCGACAAGCCCACCCGCAGCGCCAGCGCATTGACGGTGCGGTTGGTGCGCCCCTTGTCGCGCATCATGAAGAACAGGGCCGACGCCAGGCTGGCCAGGATCAGGACGAAGGCGATGGCAACGAAGATTTTCATGATGGACCCGCGAAAGGTTGAGAATTCATTGTAATGCGCTTCGCCTTCCGATTTCGCCCCGTCGCCCTGATTGCAGCACTGATTGTGGCCCTCATCGGCATCCTGCTCGGCAACTGGCAACAGGACCGGGCCGCCTACAAGACCGACCTGCAGGCGCGCCAGCTGGCGCGCGCCGCCGAGCCGCCATTCACCCTCGGCCCCACCATCGCCGCCTCCCCGGATCTTGAATTTCGCCGCGTGCGCGTGCACGGCGAATTCGTCGCCGGCTGGCCCGTCCTGCTCGCGAACCGCCCACGCGGGAGCCAGTCCGGGTTCTATCTCGCAATGCCGTTTAAAATAGCGGGTGCCGACGAGCACGTGCTGGTGCTGCGTGGCTGGTTGCCGCGCCAGGCCGAGTTCGACAAGCTGCCAACGTTTGCGACGCCAGCCGGGCCGGTCACGCTCGAAGGACGGCTCGTCCTGTCTGCAGGCAAGGTGATGGAACTGGGCGACGGCCCGCCGCTGGCGCCGGGCGCGGCGGTGCAGAACCTGACGCCGCAAGCGCTCGCACAGGCAAGCGGCCTGCGCCTGCTGCCGTTCCTGGTGCAGCAGACGTTGCCGGCGACGCCGGCCGACCTGATGGCGCGCGACTGGCCGCTGCCCGAGGCAGGGATCGACAAACACCGCGGCTATGCTTTCCAGTGGTATGCACTGGCGGCGCTGGCCCTTCTTTTTTATGTGATGACGGGATTTCGACGTGGCTCAAGAACAACTCGCTGACCCTGACACCGCGCGCCGCCGCGGCCGCCTCAAGCTGCTGCTGGTGCTGCTGATCTGCGCCGCGCCGCTGATCGTGTCGTACATTACCTTCTACATTGTCAAGCCGACCGACCGCACCAACTACGGCACGATCCTCGATGCACGCACCTTGCCGATCCCGCAGATGGCCACGACCACGCTCGACGGCCAGCCGCGCACGCTCGCCGACCTGAAAGGCAAATGGGTCATGCTGCGCGTGGGCGGTGGCAAATGCGACGATGAATGCATGCGCCAGCTGTACGCGATGCGCCAGTGGCGCACGATGCAGGGCAAGAACATGGAACGCATGGAACGCGTGTGGCTGATCACCGACAGCGAACCGCTCGACACCGTCATGATGCGCGAATACGACGGCATGGAATTGCTGCGCGCGCCGGCCGCCACCGTGGCCAAATGGCTGCCGACCGAAACGGGCCGCGCCCCGAGCGACCATATCTACCTGATCGACCCGCTGGGCAATCTCATGATGCGCTTCCCGTTCCAGCCCGAGCCGGGCCGCGTCTACAAGGACATCGCCAAACTGCTCAAGGCATCGGCCATTGGCTGAACCACGTCACCCGTAAAGAATCACATGGACCTGTCTTCCCTCATACACCTCGGCCTGATGGGCCTGCTCGTGGCCAGCCTGCCGCTGGCGATCGTCTGGATGTCGTCCGACGCCCACAAATACCGCAAGCTGGTCTGGGTGATGGTGTTCCTGACGTTCGACCTGATCGTGTTCGGCGGCTTCACGCGCCTGACCGACTCGGGCCTGGGCTGCCCGGACTGGCCGGGCTGTTATGGCGAAGCCAACCCGTTCCTGGCGCACGAGCAGATCGCTGCCGCCGAAGCGGCGATGCCGACCGGCCCGGTCACGGTGGCCAAGGCCTGGATCGAGATGATCCACCGCTACCTGGCGATGGGTATCGGCGCGCTGATCCTGGCGCTGCTGTTCACGTCGGTAAAACAATGGCGCCGCACGCACGACGCCGTGTTCCAACCGGCCATGCCGATCGCCTTGCTGGTCTCGGTACTGGTGCAGGGCGCGTTCGGCGCGTGGACCGTCACGCTCAAGCTGCAACCGGTGATCGTCACGATCCACCTGTTGCTGGGCATGACGCTGCTGGCGATGCTGGTCTGGATGGGCTGCCGCGAGGATGCGCTGCTGAAGCGGCCAGCGCCGCTGCAGGGGCCTGGAATGGTCGCACGACTGCGCAGTCTGCGCTGGCTGTCGCTGCTCGCCGCCGTCGTGCTGACCGTGCAGATCGCGCTGGGCGGGTGGGTAAGCACTAACTATGCAACCATGGCCTGCGATACGTTCCCGCTGTGCCAGGGCGCGATCGTGCCGGAACTGGACTTCGAGCACGGCTTCCACCTGTGGCGCGAGCTGGGCAAGACAATGGAGGGGCATTATTTGCCGTTCTCGGCGCTGGTTGCGATCCACTGGGTGCACCGCGCCTTTGCGCTGGCCGTCGTGCTGGTGCTGGGTTTGGCGGCGTGGCGCGCCTGGCGTTTGCCGGCGCTGGGCAAGACTGCGCGCCTGCTGGTACTGGTCATGGTGGCGCAGCTGCTCACCGGCATCGCGACCGTGTATTTCAGCTTCCCGCTGGCGATTGCCGTCATGCATAACGCCGGGGCGGCGCTGCTGGTGATCCTGGTGACCATGTTAAACTACCGGGTGAAGTTCCAACTCGACGCGGCCTGCGCTGTCCCAGCGCCCGGACTCGCCGCGTCCGCAAGCACCCATTGATGACAACCCAGACAGCCATCCCCAAGCCCCAAAGCCGTTTCTCGCAGTATTGGACCCTGACCAAGCCGCGCGTGACGAAGCTGGCGGTATTCTGCGCGGTGATCGGGATGTTTCTCGCCACGGACGGCTTCCCGGGCTGGCAAACGCTGATCGCCGGCACGGCCGGTATCTGGCTGCTGGCTGCGGCTGCATTCGCTGTCAATTGCCTGGTCGAGGCGCGCGTCGATGCGCGCATGACGCGCACCGCGCGCCGCGCCACGGCCTCGGGCGAACTGAGCACGACGCAGACCGTGGTCTTTTCGTCGATCATCGGCGGCCTGGGCATGCTGGTGCTGTACACGCTCGTCAATCCGCTGACCATGTGGCTGACCTTCGTCACGTTCGTCGGCTACGCCTTCATCTACACGCTGCTGCTCAAGCCGAACACGTCGCAGAACATCGTCATCGGCGGCTTGTCGGGCGCGATGCCGCCGGCGCTGGGCTGGGCAGCGGTAGCCAACGATGTGCCGATGGAAGCGTGGCTGCTGGTCCTGATCATTTTCATGTGGACCCCGCCGCACTTCTGGGTGCTGGCGATGTATCGCCGCGAAGACTATGCACGCTCGGGCCTGCCGATGCTGCCGATCACGCACGGCATGAAGTTCACCGGCCTGCAGGTGTGGCTGTATACGATCGGCCTGGCCGCCACCACCTTGCTGCCGTTCGCGGTCGGCATGAGCGGCCTGATCTACCTGGCGGCCGCGGTGCCGCTCAATGCGGTCTTCCTGCGCCACTCGTGGCGCGTGCACCGCAACTACAGCGATGCGCAGGCGCGCAAGACGTTTACCTGGTCGATCGTCTACCTGTCGTTGCTGTTCGCGGCGCTGCTGGTCGACCATTATTTTAAGTTTTGATTCGTAAGTTCTGATATTGGGTTCCAGATGAAACGACTGCTGACCATCGCGGCGTTCTCGGCCGTGGCGCTGTTTGCCACCGGCTGCGACAAGCTGCGCGACAAAGCCCCGGCTTTCCACAACACGGACGTGACGGGCGTCGACTACGCCAAGGGCTTCACGCTGACCGACCATACCGGCAAGGTGCGCACGCTGGAAGACTTCCGCGGCAAGATCGTCGTGATGTTCTTCGGCTATACCCAGTGCCCGGACGTGTGCCCGACCACGATGGCAGAAATGGCGACCGTGCTCAAAGAAATGGGCCCGTCGGCCGACGAAGTCCAGGTGCTGTTCGTCACGGTCGATCCCGAGCGCGACACGCAGGAACTGCTGTCGCACTACGTGCCGGCGTTCGACAAGCGTTTCATCGGCCTGTACGGCGACGCCGCAGCCACCGCGAAAGTGGCCAAGGAATTCAAGGTGTTCTACGCCAAGGCGCCCGGCGCCGATGCGAGCAGCTACACGGTCGACCACACGGCCGGCAGCTTCGTGTTCGACAAGCAGGGCCAGCTGCGCCTGTTCGTGCGCCATGGCCAGGGGCCGGGCCTGATCGCCCACGACCTGCGTCAACTGCTATGATGCCGTAAAGACCACTTCCCTGAGGCAGCATGGAGCAGCAACGACCTGGCAGGAACTACACCCGCATCGCCATGGTCATCCTGCTCACGCTGGGCTGCCTCTATGTGCTGCGGCCTTTCCTGCCGGCGATCCTGTTCGCCGCCGCCGTCGCCATTTCGAGCTGGCCGCTGTACCTGCGGCTGCTCACGCGCCTGAACGGCCAGCGCACGATTGCGGCGCTGACCATGACGCTCTCGCTCACGCTGCTGTTCATCATTCCGCTGTCGATGGTCGCCTATAACCTGGGCGACGACGTCGCGCGCGGCTTCGGCGAACTGCGCCTCTTGATCGAGCACCGCGAACTGGCGCCGCCCACCTGGCTGCGCGAGATCCCGCTGGTCGGCCCGTCGGTCGAGACCTATCTGAACGACCTGATCGCCAGCCGTGAGCAGATGCTGGCGCTGGCCCAGCGCATGCTCGAGCCGGCGCGCCACTGGCTCGTCAAAGGCGGCTTGATGCTGGGCACCGGCGTCGTGCAAATGAGCCTGGCCGCGTTCGTGAGCTTCTTCCTGTACCGCGACGGCAATGGCCTGCTGTCGATCATCGAAGTGACGATGCGCAAGGTGATGGGCGAGGGCGCCGAATCGATCCAGGCCACCGTCAGCCAGACGGTGCGCGGGGTGATGTACGGCCTGCTCGGCACCGCGCTGGCGCAGGCAATCGTCGCTGCTATCGGCTTTGCGATTGCCGGTGTGCCGGCCGTGCCGCTGCTGTCGGTGCTGATCTTCCTGACGTCGCTGATCCCGTTCGGCCCGCCGCTGGTCTGGGGCGGGGCGGCGCTCTGGCTGTTCGCACAAGGCGAGACCGGCTGGTCGATCTTCATGACGGTCTGGGGCGCGGTCTTGATCAGCGGCGTCGATAACGTCGTGCGGCCGATGCTGATCAGCCGTGGCAGCAGCCTGCCGTTTTTGCTCACGCTGCTCGGCGTGCTGGGCGGCCTGATCGCATTCGGCTTCATCGGGATGTTCATCGGCCCAGTATTGCTGGCAGTCGGTTACTCCCTGATGAGCGAGTGGACCGGCACCGAAGATCCGATCGTCAAGCACGACGAAGAACGCATCGTCGAATAGGTTCCACTGGAGTTTTCCTGCTGGAACCGTAAGAGGGGTGCACGAACCCCTGTGCTATCGTCGACAGCACATTCTCGTGAACCAACAAGGCCTCATGAATGGTCCGCTTGCCGCGCGCAACCGGGCTGTTTCTGCCTGCTCGAAAGGAATTCAATGAACCGTTTTAATGATAAAACCGTCCTCGTCACGGGTGCCGCATCCGGCATCGGCCTGTCGGCTGCCCGCCGGTTTCTGGATGAGGGCGCCCGTGTCGTCATGCTCGATATCGACGGCGATAAACTCGGCAAAGCTGCCGCCAGTCTTCCCCAGGATCGCGTGCTCGTGCAGGTCGGTGATACCGCCGACAAGGCCACTGCGACAGCCGCCGTCAAGGCCACCGTCGAGCGCTTCGGCGGCCTGCATATCCTGATCAACAACGCCGGCATCGCGACGGACGGCGACATCATGGCCACGAGCGAAGAAGACTTCGCGCGTGTCATGGCCGTCAATGTCACCGGCTACTATCACATGGCCAAGGCCGCAATGCTTGAACTCGTCAAGACCCGCGGTTCGATCGTGATGACGTCGTCGGTCTCGGGATTGGGCGGTGACTGGGAAATGTTTGCCTACAACACGTCGAAAGGCGCGGTCAGCAATATGGTGCGGGCAATGGCGATGGATGCGGCCAAGGACGGGGTGCGCGTGAACGCGGTCAATCCAAGCTTTACCGACACCGGGTTGACCCAGGACATGATCAACAAGCCCGAACTGGTCGCCAAGTTCAACGAGCGCATGCCGCTGGGCGCGCCGGAAGATCCGGATGGCGTTGCAGCCGCGATGGCGTTCCTGGCGAGCGACGATGCGCGCCTCATTACCGGCGTGAACTTGCCGGTGGATGCCGGGTTGATGGCGTCGAACGGTCAGCCGCCGCAGTAAATGTCGATCAGAAATCCGGCAAGTTCTTGTCGGAATTTCTTACACAACTAGCAATAAAAAATGACGCCCCTTTAAGATTCAAGAGGTTACAGAACAGGCACGCGAATTGCTATGTTCTAATTTCCAGAACAATTAAAGAGGTTACCCATGTTTCGACGTTGTATTGCAGCAGCTGTCCTCACGCTTACCGCGGCCGCGCCGGCTGTTGCAAATTCCATCAGTATCTCGTTTGAAGAGTTTGCCCACGGCGTGACCATCGGCGATTACCACAATGGTGGCAAGGACAGCCTGGGACGGGCTTCAGGCAATGACTACGGGTTGACCTTCAAGGGCGGCACGATCAGGCACACGACGTTGGGTGCTTATCTGTCCGGTCCCGTTCAATTGACGATCGATGTCGCCAAACTGACAGCCCTGCTCGGCACGGACGATTACTATGTTTCATTCAACGCCGCCCGGCATGACCTTAATGGGGAGTTTACCTATTCTTTCACCGATACTGGTCGTATGGATGGAACGTGGATTAACGGTAATGGCACTCCGGGCTGCAGTGGAAGAGAGCCATGCAACAACGCCTTTTATGGTGAAATGGCCGGCTATCATATTTACGCTGGTACTGGTGTTGGCAGCCTGTCAAACATCAAGTTCGATATTGACCGGCTTGATAACCTCCAGATTCATGCCTATGACGGTAGCGCCTTTATTGTCCCGGGTCTGATTCCCGGTTCGGCCGAGATCAATCGGGATATCCCGGAGCCTGCCTCCATGGCGTTGCTCGGGATCGGTGCGGTTGCGCTACTGGCGCGCCGCCGTCGTCGTCGTTAAACGCTCTCGACCAGCGCACTGCATCAGCGCCGTCGCTGACCAGCGACAGGCGCCTGATGTACGTGCTTGCCAGGAATCAGATTCTTCGGCGAGCGCGCTTAGCCCCCGCCAATACCCACAATGACGTGGCCGCTGCCGCCGCATTGCGGGCATTCCTTGCCATCGGGGAGTGTGCCTTTGCCGGCGCAGGCGTCACAGACGTCTTCGCCGGTACCAGGCGTGCCGGGTTCGGCATCGTCGCCGGGATTGAGGTCGTGTTCGGGATGAATGCTCATGATGGTCCTCGCTGCTGATCGGTCAACCGATTGTAGTGAGGTTCTCGAGCAGGTGGCGCGAGGCAGGCGCGGCGGGAAACGCGCGCGCCCCAATCGCTTGCCGGACAACGGTTCGGCAGTCGGAGCAATGAGCACCTCCCACCGAAACACGTTTTACTTCTGCATGCTGTAACGCTCGAGCCAGTGCGCATACGGCGCCGGCAATACCCAGGTCGGACGCTCGATGCCCAGCTCTTTGGCCGCTTCCAGCGGGTAGTGCGGATTGGCCAGGTGGGCGCGGCCTACCATGACGAGGTCCAGCTGTTCGTCGGCCACGGCGCGTTCTGCCAGGTGCGGACCGTCGAAGCCCCACGCCGATGCGACCGGAATGCCGGCTTCGTCACGCACGCGCTTGGCCACCGGACCCAGGAAGGCCGGACCCCAGGGGATATTCACATCCGGAATCGTGAAGTTGACGCTGACACTCAGCATGTCCAGGCCGCGCTGGCGCATCATGCGCACCAGTTCGATCGATTCGTTGACGGTTTGTTCGTCGTTGCCATCGTATTCGATGACACCGAGGCGCGCGGTCAGCGGCAGGTTGGCCGGCCAGACTTCGCGCACGGCCTCCAGCGTCTCGAGCAAAAAGCGGCTGCGGCCGGCGAAATCGCCGCCGTATTGGTCGGTACGCTTGTTGGCGTGCGGCGAAAAGAAGCTCTGGCCCAGGTACCCGTGCGCAAAGTGCAGTTCGAGCCATTCGAAGCCGGCCGCGAGCGCGCGACGGGCAGCGTCGACGAAATTGGCCTTGACGCGCGCGATGTCGTCCAGCGTCATTTCCTTCGGCACTTTTGGCAGATTCTTGCCGAAGGCAATCGCCGACGGTGCGATGGTGTCCCAGCCGTAGGCATTTTCCGACGGGATATGGTCATCGCCTTCCCACGGACGGTTGGCGCTGGCCTTGCGGCCGGCGTGGCCGATCTGGATGCCGGCGACCGCACCGGCGGCCTTGATACGGGCGGCAATGTGGGCCATGCCCTCGACCTGTGCATCATTCCACAGGCCAGTGCAGCCCGGCGTGATACGGCCTTCGGGCGAAACGGCGGTCGCTTCGACGATCACCAGGCCGGCGCCGCCACGAGCAATGCTGGCGTAATGCGTCTGATGCCAATCGTTGACGAAGCCGTCATTGGCGGTGTACTGGCACATCGGCGGCACCGCGATACGGTTGCGCAAAGTGACGTCTTTGAGGGTGAACGGGGTAAACAAGGCTGCCATGAATTTTTCGTTTTCTTAACATGAGGGTCAAGCCGCGGTCTGCGCCGCGGCGGTCGGCCAGTATAGAAGGAAGGCGCAAAACGTGCTGGCGAGGCCAGCATTTTGCGGTTGGACCGGTCGATGTGTGCCCAGCGCTCGTAGCAAAAGTTCCGCCAGCACCATTGTGATAATCTTGTCGGTCGCTTACTTTCAGGGACCACCATGACCTTGCCCGTCGTTGCTATTTTTGTTGCCAAGCCCGGTTTGGAAGAGAAACTGGAAACACTGTTACGCACCGTTGTCGAGCCGACGCTGCGCGAGGAAGGGTGCATCAGCTACCAGGTGAACCGCGATATTGCCAATCCACGGCGCTTCGTGTTTACCGAGGAGTGGCAGAGCAAGGCCGACCTTGACCGGCATCTTGCGACGCCGCATCTGCGGATGCTGTCGGAGCAGATACCGGCGTTGATCGAATCGAGCGATGTGATCTTGCTGGCGAAGGTTGCCGGCGGTCCGGCGTAAGCCGGAGGGCGCCTGGCGCCGGCCAGGCGGCTGGCTTTTACTTGTCGCCTAAAAAAGCGACGAGTTCTTCATGCCCGCCGATGCGCTTGCCGTCAATATAGGTCTGCGGTGTCGTCTCGACCCCCTCGGCCTGCATGAACGAATCGACTTCGCTACGGGTCGTCAATTGATGATCCTCGACCTGGTAGCCCGCCTGTTGCAATAAGTCGAGTGATGCGACGCCGAATGGACAAGTATGTTCCGGGGTGACCATGCGGTGCAGTGTTGCTTGCTTCGATTCCATTGGAATATAACCTTTCTTGAATAGCTCGCTTGCTTGTGGCAACGCGACGAGCAGTGACATCGGGAGTTCGAGATTAGGCGTGTGGTACCGGCCGCGCCGTGCGTGAACGCACGCACATCTGTAAATCATTGCACCTGACTCGCCCGGCACTGTCGCCTGATATCGCGTCACTTGCTTCGCACCGATTGCACGAGCGCAGAATTCACTCCCTGGCCGAATCGCATACACTGAAATACTCTACCTATCAGGAGCCAGTATGCGAACAACACGCGCCGCACACATCATCCTTGCCCTTGCCAGCCTTTGTGCAGGCCAGGCATTCGCGCAGCAACCGACCATCAAACCCGGGCTGTGGCAGATCGATATGACGCTGCCCGACAAGGCGGCGGGCAATCCGCTGGGAGGCTACCTCGAGCTGATGAAAAGCCAGATGGCCCTGATGACGCCCGAGCAGCGCGCGCAGATCGACAAGATGATGGCCGCCAGCGGCACTGAACTGAACGGCGATGGTTTGCGCACGAGACAGTGCATTACCCGGCAAAACATCAACGACTTCGATTTGTTCGGTAAAAAAGGCGCGGATTCCTGCACCAAGAAGATGACACCAACTGCCGACGGGATGAATGTGAGCATGACCTGCGCCCAGCCCCGGATGAAGGTCGACGCCGTCCTGAAGGCCGAGAGTGAGACATCGTATCGGTTTGAATCAGTCACTACCCTACCTGGGCCGGGTGGCGCCGACATCAGCCAGAAATCGAGCGGCACCGGAAAATGGCTGGGAAGCGATTGTGGAAAGACCGCTGCAGCAGCAGTTGGCCGGTAACGGGCACGCCCGTTCAGGCGAGGGCAAACATGCACGCCACAGCGAGCGCCATCACCGACGTGCATAGCCATCCAAGGACTTTCAAGCGCCGGGAGATGGTCAATGCGCCCATGACGTCGTGCCGCGCCGCCATCAGCAGCATCACGGCCATGATCGGGACCGAGACGACGCCGTTGATGACGGCGCTCCAGTAGAGCGCCTTGATCGGGTCGATGGGTGCGTAGATCAGTGCCACCCCGAGAAGCGTCGCCAGAACGATGATCGCGTAGAAACGCGGTGCCACTGCCGGCTTGTCTTGCAGGCTGTTCTTCCATTCAAAGGTGCCCGCCATCGCGTAGGCAGCCGATCCCGCAAGCACGGGAATCGCCAGCAGGCCGGTGCCGATGATGCCAAGACTGAAAAGGATGAACGCGAATTCGCCGGCAATCGGCCGCAGCGCTTCCGCCGCCTGCGCCGAGGATGAAATATCGGTGACGCCGTGCAGGTGCAACGTCACGGCAAAGGTCAGCATGATGGCGAATGCCACGGCATTTGAAAAACCCATGCCAATATAGGTATCGACCTTGATCCGGTCGAGGCTTGCCTTGGCGTCGGCTGGCGCATATTTCAGCGCCCGCGCTTCGGGTATCGCACGCAGGTTTTCGACTTCCTGCGATGACTGCCAAAAAAACAGGTACGGGCTGATGGTGGTACCGAATACCGCAACAATCGTCGTCACGTAGGCGGCCTTCCAGGGCAGGTGCGGGAACGTGATCAAGCCGACCGCGACTGTGGCCCATGGCACCCTGACGACAAACACGGTCACCACGTACGCCAGTAGCGCCAGCGTCATCCATTTCAGGATGCGCACATAACGTGTGTAGGGAATCATCACCTGCAGCACGGCAGACAATGCACCGAAGCCGATCGCATACACATGCGCGGGGCCGCCCATTACCAGCCGCAGGGCGTCGCCCATTGCCGCGATGTCGGCGGCGATATTGATGATGTTTGCAAGCAGCAAAAGCATGACGATGGCATACAGCAACGTCTTCGAATAATGGCGGCGGATATTGGTGGCTAATCCATGCCCAGTCACCACGCCAATACGTGCGCTGACAATCTGGATGCCCACCATCAGCGGATAGGTAAAGATCACCGTCCACAGCAACCCAAAACCGAATTGCGCACCGGCCTGCGAGTAGGTTGCGATACCGCTCGGATCGTCGTCTGCCGCGCCGGTGATCAGGCCAGGTCCTAATTTGGACAGCAATGTGGTGGGTTTTTCAGCGAACGCCGGCAAGGACTCTTCCATAATTGCAGGCTATTCCATTTACTCATGCATGGTTTAGGACGGACTGGAGGGGATGTTCATCACTTCCCCACGAGTCTAACGTGTTCATTCGCCTTGTAGGATATTTCTTACACGGCGCACGCATTCATGCCACTGTCATCATGCCGAATTAGCATCCCCTCGTCATCCCCGCCGATATGGCGCTGACAACTTCTGATGCGCTCGCCCGTGGTGCGAGGCGCGAAATAACTCATCACACTTGAAGAGGGGTTGCTTTTATGAAAACGTCGCATCTTGGACTGTTGCCGCTCGCGGCCATGCTGTTCGCGCCGGTCGCCGCCCATGCCATGCCCGTGTCGACACTCACCGGTGAACGTCCTTTGGTGATTGCCCATCGCGGCGCCAGCGGCTATCTGCCGGAAGAGTCGGTGCAGTCCTATCAGCTCGCCATCCGCATGGGCGCCGACTATATCGAAGGCGATGTGTACCTGACCGCCGATAACAAGGCTGTAATGCTGCATGACGGCACCTTGAATGCCACGACGAACGTCGTCGCGTTCGCCGCCACGCATCCCGAGATCGCCGCCCTGCGTTCCAGCAATGGGACCTACGATGTGCGCAAATTCACGCTGGCGCAGCTCGAGAAGTTGTCCGTGACGTGCCGCAACGCCAATGGCTACTGCACCGACAAGACCTATTTCAACCCGGCCGTCTCGTACAGCTTCACGTCTTACGACGCCTTCCTCGACCTGGCCTACAACCATTTCCTGGAAACGGGTGTCGCGATCGGCGTCTTCCCGGAAGCCAAGCAGACCGGGCTGGAGGTTGCGGAAGCCATCCTGGCGGGCCTGACCAATGCGAAGTACAACGGCTACTTCACGACGGCAGGCCGCGCCCTGACGCAGTCCTTCAACGCGGCGCAGGTGGAATACCTGAACACCAACTCGTCGATCCCGGTCAGCTATCTGGGCGTCTGCCCCAACACGGCAGCAGGGGCAGCTGCCGTTGCGGCCATCGCCGACGGGATCGGTCCTTCGGCAGGCCTGCTCAGCGCAGCCTGCGTGAAGGCTGCGCACGATGCGGGAATGACGGTCACGCCGTATACGTTCCTGAACAACCCGGCCAGCTACGAGGCCGCTTACAACCTCGGTGTGGACGGCGTGTTCACGAATTACCCGGACATCGCCGGCACCGTGCGCGACCAGGTATTCGGGCCGGCGACGCCGGTGCCCGAGCCGCATTCGCTGGCACTGCTGGGCCTGGGGCTGGCCGGCATCGTCGGGCTGAAGAAGCGCAAGCAGGCTTGATCACGCACGTGATTTGCACGCCCGGCCGGCCTGTCCGACCGGGCGTTTTTTTATGGCGGACACTTCATGCCCCGTGCATCGCCCGCGTCATCAGAGCGTCATCGGCGCTGGCTAAGATTTGCCGTCTTTCACTTTTGCCAATTGCCATCCCATGAACCAATCGCATTCGCGTCGCAATTTCATTCGCACCTTCTCCCTCGGCACCGTCGCCGTGTCCACGCTCCCGCTCGCGGCCTGCGGCGGCGACGGCGACGACCGCGTCGTCAGCTTCTCGCATGGCGTGGCCAGCGGCGACCCGCTGGCCGATCGCGTCATCCTGTGGACGCGCATCACGGCCACCGGTGCCGACGACATCGATGTCGGCTGGGAGATCTCGGAGACGAGCGACTTTTCGCGTACGGTGGCCTCGGGCAGCCTTCGCACCGGCAGCGCCAGCGATTTCACGGTGAAGGTCGATGCGACCGGCCTGACGGCCAACCGCAGCTATTTCTACCGCTTCGGCTGCTACGGCCAGCTCTCGCCGGTGGGGCGTACCAAGACCCTCCCAACGGGCAGCGTGGCGCGCGTGCGCTTTGCCGTGTTCAGCTGCTCGAACTACCCGGCCGGCTACTTCAACGTGTATGCGGATGCCGCCAGGTTTGACGACATCGATGTCGGCCTGCACCTGGGCGACTACATCTACGAATACGCTGCCGGCGGCTACGCGTCGCAGAACGCGGGCACCCTGGGGCGCGTGTCGAAGCCGGCCACCGAGATCATCACGCTGACGGATTACCGGGTGCGCTTCCAGCAATACCGCACCGACCCGGACCTGCAGGCGGTGCACGCGCGCATGCCTTTCATCGCCGTCTGGGATGACCATGAACTGACCAATGACACCTGGAGCGGCGGTGCCGAGAACCACGACCCGGCCACGGAAGGCCTGTGGTCGGCGCGACGCCAGATGGCGATCCAGGCCTATCACGAGTGGATGCCGATCCGCGTGCCGGACGCGACGCGCCCGGACAAGATCTACCGCTCGTTCGATTTCGGCAACCTGCTGTCGCTGCACATGTTGGATACCCGCGTGATCGGCCGCGACAAGCAATTGGCCTACGCCAGCTATGTCGGCGCTGACCGCAGCTTCAACAGCGCCGCCTTTACTGCCGACGTGACGAACCCGGCGCGCCAGCTGATGGGCATGGAGCAGACTGCCTGGCTGCGCAACCAGATGAGCAAGTCGACGGCCACCTGGCAAATCCTGGGCCAGCAGGTGCTGATGGCGCGCATGCTGCTGCCGGCACCGATGGTGCTGGGCACGACGGGCTATGCGGCGTACTTCGCGATCGCCGCCAAGGTCAAGGCCGGCGTGGCGCTGAGCGCCGCCGAACAGCAGCAGCTGGCAGCCACACCGGTGCCGTACAACCTCGATGCCTGGGATGGCTACCATGCCGCGCGCGAGACGGTGCTGAACATGGCACAGACGCTGAACAAGAACATGGTGGTGCTGGCAGGCGACACGCACAATGCCTGGGCCAGCGACCTGGCCGACCAGCAGGGGCGGGCAGTGGGTGTTGAATTCGGCGTGCCTGCCGTAACCTCGCCTGGTTTCGAAAGCTACTTCCCGACTGTCGCGCCGGCCACCGTGGCAGGCGGCATGGAGCAGCTGATCGGGCCGCTGCAATACGCGGAGACGGCCTTGCGCGGCTTCGTCGTGCTGACGGTCACCCCGACCGAAACACGGGCCGAGTACCGCTACGTCGATACGATCACGTCGAAAACGTACAAGGCGGTCGTCGGCAAGACGCTGTGCATGTTGCCGGGGGTGGCAAACCGCAAGATCGTGGCTGCTTGACGAGGGCAGGGGGCGAGGCCCCTGGCCTCGCTTCGCTTCGTACCATCAACACATTCCCAGCTGCCAGACGAGTTTTTCACGATCCTTTTCCAGCAGCTGCACTTCGACCCCCTTGCTGGCCGAGCGCGTGATCACGACCGTCTTGTGAAAGTACGCGTACTGGATGCTGACCGTGCCCGAACTCTCGCTGCGCTTCACATCGGCCCGGTCGAGGTTGAGCTTGAGGTTCTGCAGGATCTGCGCATCGGGCCAGCCGGCCGACAGGCGCACGTGGCGCGTGCGGTCGTCGTCATTGGCCTGCGGGTAGACGCGCTCGCAAGCATGGGCAGGCGCTGGCGCCACGACCAGCGCGGACAGTGACAGCAAGCCTGCTGCAAGAAGGTTCAGGGACAAGGCGCGGGTCATGTTGTCGATGCCGGTAAGGAACAAGTGCTTACTGTAGCAGCAAGCGCAGCCGCTCGATATCGATCGGCTTGGTCAGGTGATGGTCGAACCCCGCATCGCGCGCCAGTTGCCGGTCGCGCTCTTGGCCCCAACCCGTTGCCGCAATCAGTTTGGTACCGGCGCAGGCATCCAGCCCGCGCAGGCGCCGCGCCAGCTCGTAACCATTGAAGTCGGGCAGGCCGATATCCAGTAGCGCCACTTCGGGCAAGAAGTCCGGTGCCAGCGCCAGTGCACCGGCGGCCGTGTGCGCCAGTAGCGTCGTGCAGCCGAACAGCTCGAGCATGGCCGCCATCGTCTCGGCCGCATCGACATTGTCATCCACTACCAGCACCCGCAGCGCCGCCGGCTGGCCAGGTGCCGCCAATGCTGGTTCGGCCACCGCGCAACCCGCGATCAGCGGCAGACGCAGCGTGAACTGGCTGCCGCGGCCCGGTCCGTCGCTCTCGCTCAGGATGTCGCCACCATGCAGCTCGACGATGCCGCGCGCCAGGGCCAGGCCGATGCCCAGGCCGCCGCAGGCGCGCTCGCGCCCCGGTTCCAGCTGGGTGAACAACTGGAAGATCGTGCCCAGGGCGCCCGCCGGGATGCCGATGCCGTTGTCGCGCACGCGCAGTTCGGCGTGGCCGGCCTGGCCGGTCAGTTCAACATCGATCAGCCCGCCATCGGGTGTGTACTTGGCCGCGTTGCCCAGCAGGTTGATCACGACCTGCGCCAGGCGCGTGGCGTCGCCATCGACGGTCAGCGGCGCATCGGGCAAGGCCAGGCGCAGCGTGTGGCGCGCCGCCGTCATCATCGGCGTCATGTCGTGCACCGCGCCGCGCACCAGCGCCGCCATGTCGACCGGCGCGCGCCGCAGCTGCATGCGGTTCTGCGTGATGCGCGAGACTTCCATCAGGTCGTCCACCAGCCGCGTCAGGTGCCGCAGCTGGCGGTCGAACGCACCGATCACGCGTGCGTCTTCATCGTTGCCGTGCTTGATCTTGAGAACGTCGAGCGCGCTGCGCATCGGTGCGAGCGGATTGCGCAGCTCGTGCGACAGCGTGGCGAGAAATTCATCCTTGCGCAGGTCGGCCGCCGACAACTGCGTGTTTACTGCCTGCAGTTGCAGGTCGCGCTGGCGTTGCACCTCGCGGGCTGCATCGGCCGCGTCCGATCTGCACAGCAGCGCGTTTTCGTAGGCATGCCTGCCACCATCGCGAAACAGGGCCCAGTGGTCGATCTCGCGATCGCCGTCGCGCTGACGTACGAGCTGGAGCAGCACTGGCAGCCGCGCGCCGCCTGGTGTCAGGAGGTCGATCTGGATGTCATGCGCCGCGCCTTCGCTCTGCAGGCGCGGCACGCAGCACGTGTAGTGGAACAGGCGGGCGCTGGCCGGCAGCAGGTCGTGCAGGCGCGTGCCGATCAGGGCTCCCTGCGGCATACCGAGCCAC
The DNA here is from genome assembly GCF_059685955.1 of Telluria sp. LT2P80. Lineage (NCBI taxonomy): Bacteria > Pseudomonadati > Pseudomonadota > Betaproteobacteria > Burkholderiales > Oxalobacteraceae > Telluria > Telluria sp. LT2P80. The sequence goes on from NZ_JCASIO010000002.1 coordinate 102,635, forward strand.
GCATGCAGGCTGGCGTTGGCCGTGAGGATCATGCCATGTGCATCCGTTGCCATCAGGCCGCAAGCAGCCTGGTCGAAGAACAGGTCGGTCACGGTGAGGGCGGCGTTCATGGACGGTCAGCGAAGCTGCTGTGTGAGGAAGGTGTCGATGGCGGCCGAGACGGCGGTCGGCGCACTCATGTGCGGACAATGGCCGACATTCGGTACCATCGCAAACGTGCTGCCGGGCAGGTTCTGGTGCAGCCATTGGCCGGCCGTGCGCGGCGCGATCAGGTCGTCGCTGCATTGCAGGATCAGTGCCGGCGTCGTGGACCTGGGCACATCAAGACGGTGGTCCGAGCGGAACGTAACGCTGGCAAAGTGATGCGCGATCTCGGGATCGTTGCGGCAAAAACTGGCCGTCAGCCCGGAAGCCAGGTGGGGCTGGTTGGGCGCGCCCATGATGGTGGGTGCAAGGCTGTGCGACCAGGCGATGAAGTTCGTCTCCATCGTCTCGAGCAACTCGTCGATGTCGTCGCGCGTGAAGCCGCCGGTATAGTCGCCGTCGTTGATGTAGCAGGGCGACGGACTGACCATGATCTGGGCCGCGAAGCGCTCGGGTGCAGCGATCGTGGCCAGCAGGCCGATCGTCGCGCCGACCGAATGGCCGACAAACACCACCGGGCCGCTGGCATGGGCATCCATGATGGCGAGCAGGTCGTCGGCATGACCCTGCAGCGTCGCATGGCGCGCGCGGTCATAGGCCGACAGGTCCGAGCCGCCGGAGCCGACGAGATCGTAGGTGAGAACGCGATACCGGTGCTGGTAGGCGGGGGCGAGGTGACGCCACATCGTCTGGTCGCAACCGAAACCATGGGCAAACACCATCGTGGCGGCGCCCCGGCCGGCAAGGTGAACGTTATGGCGAAGCTGGGCGGACATTGAATGCCTCTCGTCGGTTCACGCAGATATACACAAAAAATAGCATCATTCCTGTGTAATGTCAGCAATGCCGATGTAAAAGGCGGTTAGTCGTGGTCGTCGTTCTCGCCGGCACGTGTCAGTTGCGGGATCACCTTGACCAGCAGGATGCGCGGGCCATTCATTTTCTTGACCACGACATCGAACTGCGGGAAGCCGATGCGCTGGCCTTGCTTGGGGATGTCGCCCAGCTTGGCCATCAAGAGGCCGCCGACCGATTCCACGTCGTCCAGGCCCATCTGCTCGTTGTCGATGTCGATGCCCAGCAGGCGTTCGAGCGAGAAGATCGGCAGGCTGGCCTTGCCGATCCAGGTGCCATCGGCCTGCTTGAGCCAATCGTTCTCGTTCATCCGGAATTCGTCGCGGATCTCGCCGACCATCGCGCCCAGCAGGTTGTCGAGCGTAACGAAGCCCACCGGGCGCTTGCCTTTTTCGCCGATCAGCGCGAAGTGGGGCGCGCCGCCGCGGAAGCGCCGGAAGATGTCCTGCGCCGGCGTGCGCGCCGAAATCGATTCGACCGGCCGCAGGAACTGGGTCAGGTCGCCGATGGGCCGGCCCGACTGCAATGCGAAATACAGGTCTTTCAGGTGGACGATGCCGATGACTTCCTCGCCGTCCTTGTCGAAATACGGATAGCGCGAAAAGCGGTTGCGGCGCACGGTCTCCAGGTTCTGCTCGAGCGAGCGGCTGGCGTACAGGGCGCTGACTTCGTTGATCGGGCGCATCAGCTCGGACACGGCCAGCTGGCTGAAGTCGAGCGACTGGGCCAGGATATTGCGGTCGTCCTGCGTGATCTTTTCGGCCGGGTTGCTGGTGCGCAGAATCAGTTTGAGTTCGTCGAGCGAGTAGTGGTGGTCGTGCCCGCCCTTGCCGGCCAGGCCCGCCACGCGCAGCAGCGTATTGGCGCTGGCATTGAGCAGGGCGATCGCCGGGTACATGGCCCAGTAGAACGCATACAGCGGGATGGCGCACCACAGTGCCACCGATTCCGGCAGCCGGATCGCCAGCGTTTTGGGGGCCAGTTCGCCGACCACGATGTGCAGGAACGAAATGACCGAGAACGCGACGATGAACGAAATGCTGTGGATCAGCTCTTCGGACGTCACGCCGACAAACGCAAAGACCGGTTCGAGCAGGCTGGCAAAGGCCGGCTCGCCGACCCAGCCCAGGCCCAGCGATGCCAGCGTGATGCCGAGCTGGCAGGCCGACAGGTAGGCGTCGAGCTTGCCGTGGACTTTCTCCAGGATGCGTCCGCGCAGGCCGGTGGTCTTGGCGATGGCGTTCACGCGGGTCTTGCGCAGCGTGACGATACTGAATTCGGCGGCGACGAACAGGCCGTTCAGCGCGACCAGAAACAGGGCGAGAACGAGGAAGAGGATATTTTCCATGCTGGAGATGTATTAACAGAAGGTAAAGCCAAGGGGCATTGTACAGCCCAAAACGGCCCTTATCCGTCTGCCAACGCGCCTTTGTGCACGGCCGACAGGATTGCCTCGACCGCCGGATGCTTGATCTTGCGTTCGTTCGAGATCGCATAGAAGTGTTCGCGCACCTCCGGCACCCGGCCGACCAGCTCGGCGCCGAGCTGGTAGTCGATGTCGGCGGCGGGCGCGGCCGGCGTGAAGAACAGCCCCAGGCCGCGCCGGCCAAAGGTATTCAATAACGCGTTGTCCTCGAACTCGCCGACCACGTCGGGCCTGATCGCATGACGCTCGAACCAGTCGTCGATCTTGCCGCGCAGCGCGTTGTTGCGGGTGGGCAGCAAAAACGGCGCGCCGTGCAGCGACGCCGGAAAGTCATCGCGGTAGTCGTGCGCCAGGGCCGGCGCGCCGACGACGAACATCTCGCTTTCGGACAGCAGGTGGCTGAACACGCGCAGCGTGGTGCCGGTGGGCACGGCGCGGTCGGTCAGCACCACGTCGAGCTTGTGCAGCGCCAGGTCGCCCAGCAGCGCCTCGTACTGGTCTTCGTGGCACACCAGGCGCACGGGTGTGGCCAGCCGGGTCGTGACCTCGAGCAGGCGGTAAGCGGTGAACTTGGGCAGCGAATCGGAAATGCCCACCGCCAGGCGGATGCGCGTGCTGTCGGAGGCGTCGAGCGCCTCCTGCATCTGCTCACCCAGCAGAAAGATCTGGTCAGCATACGAGAGCGCCAGGCGGCCCGCTTCGGTCAGCGTCAGGCGCCGGCCCTGCTGGGTGAACAGTGCCTTGCCAAACGCCTGTTCAAGTAAGGTAAGCTGCGTACTCACTGTCTGGATGGCCAGGCCGAGGCGCTCGGCGGCGCGGGTAATGCTGCCTTCCTTGGCAACCACCCAGAAGTAATAGAGGTGACGAAAGTTGGGGAGTGCGTGGCTCATGGCTTCTGTTTTTCGGAAGTAACCCTTCAATTATCTTCGCTTTTTCAATCGCTTGCCAACCTTTACACTTGTTCGTCAGCACCGTTTTTCATAAATTTATAAGAGGGGAACACCAATGAAGTACTTTACCTGGTCATTCATCGTGACCGCGGTCTGCCTTGCCCTTGCGGCATGGTGGGGATTCGAGCACGGTGGCGTGTCGGGCCTGGTCACTGCGCTGGGCGTGGCGACCATCCTGGCCGTCATGGAAGTGTCGCTGTCGTTTGATAACGCGGTGGTCAACGCGTCGGTCCTCAAGACCTGGGATGAATTCTGGATCAAGCTGTTCCTGGGCGTCGGCATCATCATCGCCGTGTTCGGTATGCGCCTGGTGTTCCCGCTGGTCATCGTGGCCGTTGCTGCTGACCTGGGCGCGATGGAAGTCTGGGACCTGGCACTGTCGGATCCAAAAGCCTTCTCGATGCACCTGACCAACCACCACGCTGAAGTGGCGGCATTCGGCGGCATGTTCCTGCTGCTGGTGTTCCTGAACTTCATGCTGGACGATGAAAAAGAAACCCACTGGCTGGGCAACTTCGAAGCAAAACTGGGTTCGCTCGGCAAGGTGTCGTCGATCGCCGTCATGATCGCCATCGCTGCGCTGCTGTTCAGCCTGACGTATGTTGATGAAGCGCAGAAGATGGTCGTTGCGATCGCCGGTATGTGGGGCATCCTGGTCTATGTTGCTGTCGATATGCTCAGCAGCCTGCTGGAAAAGAGCGAGTCGGGCGGCGGCGCCGTCGGTGACGCGGTCAAAAAAGGCGGTATCGGTGGTTTCCTGTACCTCGAAGTGCTGGATGCGTCGTTCTCGTTCGACGGCGTGATCGGCGCGTTCGCGATCACCAGCGACGTCGTGATCATCATGCTGGGCCTGGCAATCGGCGCGATGTTCGTGCGTTCGATGACCGTGTTCCTGGTGCGCAAGGGCACGCTCGATGAATACGTCTACCTGGAGCACGGCGCGCACTACGCGATCGGTATCCTGGCGGTGATCATGCTGGCCAGCATGAAGTGGCACGTGCCAGAGCTGATCACCGGCGGTGTGGGCGTGGCCTTCATCCTGGCGTCGCTGTGGAGCTCGATTCAGTACAAGAAGAAGCACGCCGCACTCGGCGGCGCGTAAGCAGCAACCGGGCCGGCGGCATGCATGCCGGCCCTGCAGTACAGAATTCGCTGCGAGTGGCAGAACACCAGCTCGCGGCGCTTGCAACCCGGTGTTCACAATTTAGGAGATTCTCATCATGGCAATCAGTCTGCAAAAAGGCGGCAACGTCAACCTGTCGAAAGAAGCACCAGGCCTGACTTCACTGAAAGTCGCACTCGGCTGGGACATTCGCGCCACCGATGGCGCAGCCTTTGACCTCGACGGCGCTGTGTTCCTGCTCAATTCGTCCGGCAAGGTCCGTTCGGATGGCGACTTCATCTTCTATAACAACCTGAAGTCGAGCGACGGTTCGATCGTCCACTCGGGCGACAACACGACCGGCGCCGGCGACGGCGACGACGAATTCGTCACCATCGACCTGACCAAGGTTCCGGCCGACGTCGACAAGGTCGTCCTGGGCGTGACCATTCACGATGCCGAAACCCGTCGCCAGAACTTCGGCATGGTCGGCAAGGCGTTCATCCGCTGCGTCAACAACGCCACCAATGCCGAAGTCGCGCGCTACGACCTGTCGGAAGACGGTTCGACCGAAGCAGCAATGATCTTCGGTGAGGTCTACCGCAACGGCGCGGACTGGAAATTCCGCGCAATCGGCCAGGGCTTTGCCGGCGGCCTGGGCCCACTCGCCCGCAACTACGGCGTCAACGTTTAATCATTCAAGCCAGGGCGCTTCTGCGGAGGCGCCCTGCGTGGAACCTCATTCTAAGGAAGCCAAATGCCAGTATTTACCGTGACCGGGGATGTCGATCCTTTCCTTCATGTGTCGATGAGGCAGGGCGAGACCATCTATTGCGAATCCGACGCGATGGTGATGATGGAATCGACCCTCGACCTCAAAGGCAAGATGAAGGGCGGGCTCGGTAGTGCGCTGATGCGCACCTTTGCCAACGGCGAGTCGTTCTTCCAGCAGCACATCGAAGCCACGCGCGGCGATGGCGACTGCCTGCTGTCGCCAACTCTGCCGGGTGCGATGCAGACGGTCGATGTCGGCCCGAACCACTACATCATCAGCGATGGCGCCTTTGTCGCGGCCACGTCGGGCGTCGACCTCAAGGTGCGCACGCAAAGCCTGGGCAATGCCATGTTCGCCAACAGTGGCGGCTTCTTCGTCACCGAGACGGGTGGCCAGGGCCAGGTGGTGGTGTCGGGCTTCGGGTCAATGTCGGTACTGGATGTCGAGCCGGGCAAGGACGCGATCATCGACAACTCGCACGTGGTGTGCTGGGACAGCACGCTGCGCTACGAGATTTCGATCACGACCGGCACCAGCGGCGGTTTCCTGGGTAACCTGATCAACAGCCAGACGAGCGGCGAGGGCATGGTCCTGCGCTTCTCGGGTCGTGGCAAGGTGTATGTATGTTCGCGCAACCGCACTGCATTCAAAGCCTGGATGCAGCAGCCAGCGAAATAACGGAGGAACACAATGTCAGTCAATCTGCAAAAAGGCCAGAAGATCTCTCTGGACAAGGAAGCCGGTGGCGGCCTGTCCCGCGTGACCATGGGTCTGGGTTGGGATGCGATCAAGTCGAAGGGTTTCTTCGGCTTCGGTGGCGGCAAGTCGGACGCCGTCGACCTGGATGCATCGGTGGTCATGTTCGACGAGTCGAACAAGCCGGTGGACGTGATCTGGTTCCGCCAGCTCAAGAGCAAGGACGGCAGCATCGTCCATACGGGCGACAACCGCACCGGCGCCGGTGATGGCGACGACGAGCAGATCACCGTCGACTTGAACGCCGTGCCGGCATCGGTCAAGGCACTGGTCTTCACGGTCAACAGCTTCACCGGGCAGACCTTTGCCACGGTCGAAAACGCCTACTGCCGCCTGATCAATGCAGCCAACCAGCAGGAAGTCGCGCGCTTCAACCTGTCGGTGACGGGTTCGCACTCGGCGCAGATCATGGCCAAGCTGTACCGCCATGGCGGCGAGTGGAAGATGCATGCGATCGGCGAGAACGGCAATGGCCGTACGTTTGACGATCTGATGCCGCAGATTTCAGTGCACCTGTAATCGGCGGGATTGTTCGACCAGAGAACCGGGGCCTTGTGCCCCGGTTTTTTATTGCTGCGGCGTGCCTTCGCAGATATAGCGGCACAGCTTTTCCGTATCGTCCTCGTGCTTTTCGATGATCGACGCTTCGCGTTCCTTGAGCTGTGCCAGCTTTTGCGGATCCGTCTCCTTGCTTTTTTCGTCGTTCAGCGTCGCCATCCTGTGCGCGAACTGTTCGTTCTTTGCCGCGGATGGACCCACTTCGGCGCAGGCGCGCATGCAGCTGCCATACGTCCTCGGGGCCGCAGTGGCGTGCGAAGCGATGCATGCCAGTGCCAGTGCCAGTGCGGTGATGATCTTGTTCATGGTTTCTCCCTGTTACTCATAGTTTGGTTTCCAGCCGAATCGCCACGCGCGCATGGTTGGACGTATCGGTCGTGCGCCGCACGATCTCGGCCGCGCCCAGATACGCGTCGATGCGTGACCGTGTGCGTGGCACGAGATTGTCGAGATTGAGCACCAGCCTGGTCTGCTTGCTGACCGTCCAGCTCGCGTTCATGCCCAGCACCCGCTTGCCCGATTCATACACGCGCTGGTTCACGCTGTCGCGTACCCAGTCGCCCGGCAGATAACTGGCGTCGATGCCCAGCTTGACCGGCACTGTCTGGAGCGTATAGCTGCCGCCCACCTTGGCGCGCCATGGCGATTGGCCGGACAGACGGTTGTCGGGGCCGGGCAGGTCGCTCAGCGTGGAGTCGGCCAGGCCCACGCTGCCATGCAGGTCCAGGCGCGTCAGATGGCTGCCGATATCCTTGCCCGACACGCGTGCCTCCAGGTCCAGGCCCCGGATCCGGGCGCTGCCCAGATTGGCCTGGCGGCCGATATAGCGTGGTGTGCTTGCCCACGGCACATCGGCCAGCGCGATCTCGTAGCCGGTCTTGTTGCTGATGTTGCGAGAGTAGGCCTCGAGGGTGATCTCGCTGTCCTTGCCGATGCCATGGCTGTACGACAGGTTCACACCCAGCGCCCGCTCGGGCTGCAGGCCGGGATTGCCGGCAGTGTCGGCGGTATCGAGCGTGTTGGCGCCGCACAGCATCTGGCCGCGACACGGTGCAAACGTGTTGATCACGGGGCGCCACAGCAGTTCATCGAAAAATGGCGCGCGAAAGCTGCGCGCAACCGAAAGCCGGAGCTGGCGCTTGCGGTCAGCGCCGAGCTTGCGCGACACGTGCAGTGACGGCGCCCACATCGTGAAGCCGGGGCTGCTGCTGGCCGTGCCTTCGCGCAGACGATAGGCGCGCCGCTCGACCGAGCTGCCGATGTTCACGGCCCAGCTGCGATTGATGCGCCATTCATCCTGCAGGAACAGCTCGCCGCTCGTCAGGCGGGCCGTGTCGCTCCGGCCCAGGACCGCCAGGCTGTAGTCGGGCATGCCGTTGAAGAAGTCGCTGTAGGTATTGTTGGCCCGGTTGTGCGCGAACTTGGCGCCAGCCGTGATCGCATGGCCGTTCTCGAACTCGGTCGCGTAGTCCACGTGCAGGAAGGTATTTGTCGTGACTGACCTCGGGCGCGATACCAGCTCGTCCATGAGCGCCGCATTGCTGGTATCGATGCGCAGCGCATCGCTGTCGATGTGGGCGCGGTTCACGTTCAGCTTCACGTTCAGGCTGCTCTCGGGATCGATGCGCCAGTCCCAGCGCAAGGGAATCTCGAGCGACGTCATCGCACTGTCGCCATCCTGGCGCGTGAGCAGGGTGCTGCCGTCGCGCCAGAAGCGCTGTTGCCGGCTGCGTCGCGGCCCCCCGAAATAACTGGCCGCCGGACTGAATGTCAGCGCGTGCGCGTTGTCGACGTTCCAGGTGAACTCCCCGGAGGCACTGACGATGTTCGCGGCATTGCGGTTGCGCGCCTGTCCGGTGTAGGCCAGAACCGGGGCGGCAAAGGCGTTCTCGCGGGTCGCGATGTAGTCCATCCGGCTGGACACCGGCTTGTGTACGGCCGACAGGCGCACGCTGTACACGAGCGGCTTGCCCTCGATTGGGCCGCCAGTCGACCAGGCCACATCGGCGCCAGGAAGCCCGGCCGTTGTTGACAGGCCGGCATTGACCTGCGCCAGAGGGGTCTTCTGCGCCTTGCGGCGGATGATATTGATCGTGCCGGCGATGCCGATCGGGCCGGTCGCGGCGGTACTCGATTTGATGATCTCGATGCGCTCGACATGCACCAGGTCGAGCGTGAACGTGTCGCCCTGGGGCGGCATGCCGTCCACCAGCACCTGCGTGTAGCCGGGCAGGCCGAGCAAACCGATGCGTCCATCCTTGCCGACGCTGACCGATGGCTCGCGGTTGAGCAGCTCGCCGACATTCTGCAGGCCGCTCCCGGCGATGCGCGCCTTGCCGATGATGACCTTGCCGGCAACAAAATCACGACTTGCCTCGACGTCGCCCTGGACGCCGTTGACGACGACTTGCTGGGGCGCGGCGGTAACCGGTGGTTCGGCCCTGGCCACGGCCGTCAGGCAGACAGCAAAACAAGTGAGTGCAAAACGCATCCGGTGACATTCGTGTGACAACCGAAGAAGCTTAGCAGCCCAGTCACGCCGAATTATCAAACAATGTCACGATTGCAAAAATCTCGAAGCACCGCATTGACAAGGTCCATGAACGCGTCTACTGTATTAACCAACTAATACACTAATACGCAATGACCACTTCACTGTTTTCGATCATCCCCGGCTCTTCCGATCCGATCTACCGGCAACTGGTCGATCAGGTGCGGCGCCTGGTTGCCGGTGGCCAGCTGGCGCCCGGCGCGGCGTTGCCCTCGGTGCGTGACGTGGCCCAGCAGTTGACGGTCAATCCGATGACGGTCTCCAAGGCGTATGGCCTGCTCGAACTCGAAGGCGTGCTCGATCGCCGGCGCGGTGTCGGCATGGTCGTGGCCGATCGCGCAGCCGGTGCCGGCGCTGGCGCTGCTGTCGCTGCCGCCGATCGCGCCGCGCTGCTGCGGCCCACGCTGGAACGCGCCGCGCGTGAAGCGCGCGAACTCGAACTCGATCCGGCCACCGTGCTCGCTCTTTTCACACTCATCCTCAAGGAATCACCGTGACACCATCCCCGATCCAGATGTGCGGCGTGGCCAAGCATTTCGGCAGCAAGGCCATTCTCGATAACCTCGACTGGGAAGTGCGGCCCGGCCAGGTGGTCGGCCTGCTCGGGCGCAATGGCGCCGGCAAGTCGACGTTGATGGAATGCCTGCTGGGCCTGCGCGAGACCGATGGCGGCAGCGTCCTGCTGTTCGGCGAACCGCTGCATGCGTTGACGGACGCGACGCGCGCCCGCATCGGCTACGTGCCGCAGAAATCGGATCTGTTCGAGTGGATGACGGCGCTGCAGATGCTGGATTACTTCAAGGCCATGTACCCGCGCTGGAACGACGCGAAAGTCGCGTCGCTGCTCGAACGCTGGGGCTTCGATGGCCTCATGCGCAACAAGCCGATCCGCAGGCTCTCGGGCGGCGAGCAGCAGCGCCTGTCGATCATCCGCGCACTGGCGCATGATCCCGACCTGCTGGTGCTCGACGAGCCCGCATCGGCGCTCGACCCGGCGGGCCGGCGCAGCTTCTTGTCCGAACTGGTCGATGGCGTGATCGAGCAGGGCACCACGGTGGTGTTCTCGACCCATATCCTGACCGATCTCGAGCGGGTGGCGCCCGATGTGGCGTTTCTCAAGAATGGTCGCATCGCGCTGCAGGGCGAACTCGACACCCTGCTCGATGGCGCACGCCGTGTGATCGGCCCGGCCAGCATGCTGGGCGCTGCCTTGCCGGGCGAGCTGCGCCGCAGCCAGGCGGGCGACGGGTCCGTCTGCGTCATCGTGCAGGGTGGGGCGCCGCTGGCCGACACGCCAGGCGTGCGCGTCGAGCCGCTCGGTCTGGAAGACCTGTTCATCGAGGTCACGCGGTGAGCGCGCGTCTGCGACAGTACCGCATGCTGTGGCAAGCCGCGCATGCGCACATCCATCCCCGTGCGCAAACGGTTTTATGGTCAGCCATCGTCATCCTGACCGTGGCCGTGGCGGCGCTCATGGGGACGGTGTATGGCGTATTGGCCGGGCTCGGCTGGGCCTTGTGCACCCCGGCGGGTCTGCTGCTGTTTGACTGGACCTTTGCCTTTGTTCCAGGCGCGCTCGGCGTGAACACGCCCGTCAATGCCCAGCTGGTGCCGGCCATGCGTGCTCGTCTGGTCGAACTGGTGCTGCTGGTCTGGTTGGCCGCAGTCGGCCTGCTGGCCGCAGGGCTGCAGTTGATCCCGGAGGCGCCGTACCTGCTGCTGCCATTTGCCATGGCCGGCACACTGGGCGCGGTGATGCTGGTTGCCGGTATCGGCGCTGGTGTGGTCCTGGTGCTGCCATTCTTCTTTTCATTCCTGAGCGACGAATGGCAGGGATGGCTGCACGACGCTGCCTTGCAACCCGGCGTCGTGCCACTGCTGGTAGCGGCCATGATCCTGCTCGCCGCCCGGGTGGTGTGGGCCCTGTTTCCTCGTGGCGGCGAGCGCCATTGGGCCATGCGCGAGCATTTGGCCCTCTTGTCAGGCGGCAGTGGCAGCAGCGCCTTGTGGGAAGGCACGCGCCGGTACTCGGTGCGCCGTTTCCTTGAGCAACATGGGACAGGGCTGCGTACGCCGGGTGCGCTGGTGCTGCGTGCACTTGGCCCGAACCTGTTCTACCTGATGGCGTCGACAACCCTGGGTGTGGCATTCGCCTTCGCTGCCATCACCTGGCATTTGCGCGGCACGCCAATCGCTCACGAGACTGTGCCCACGATGCTGATGATCGGCGGCGCCATGCTGTGCTTTCTGTTTCCTGCTGCTGCCGTGCCATTTTTGCTGGCGCGCACCCGCGGTGAGCAGGCACTGGTACGGCTGGCGCCGGTGTCGCCCATCGATCCGGCCCGCTTCAACGCGCTGCTGGCCCGGGCCATGCTGCGTCAGGGTCTGGCGATCTGGGCCTGGTGCTCGGCGGTTTCGCTGTTGCTGGCCCTTGCCAGCGGCGCGGGCGGGATCGAACTGGTGTGGCAGGCGTGCCTGTGCTGCGTTACCTTGCCGGCACTGGCACTCATGCTGCGCGATCATGCGCGTGCGCCGCGCTGGGGGATGGTGTTCTACGGACTGGCAGCGTTGGGGCTCAGTTTTATCAGCCCGATCGTGGCCGTATTCGGCGCCAGGTGGCTGGGCTGGCCAGTCTGGTCCATCGCAACGCCCATTGCGCTTGTCCTGACCGCCATGCTCGTACAGCGGCGTTGGGGGCGGATGTGTGGCGCACCAATGGCATTTCCGGTCGGTCGCCTCGACTGACAATCGGGCATGCAGCGATTCGGCGTGGCCTTCTCGCCAAGCTTGCCAACAAGATTGATCAGCAGACCACCCTTTGTTGCCAAGTGACAACTGCTCATTGGTATATTGAACGCCAGACTCTATTTTTTGACGAGAAGTAGTCACTTCCGGGATATCGTCTTTCTGTTCCGGAATTTACTCCGCGCAAGAAAACTTACCCAGGGTCTCTATGCTTTCCAAATTAACATTGCGCTTTCGACTGATCGCCACCTTGGCGGTCCTCGGCCTTCTCATTGCTGCTATTGGTGTGCTTGGCATCTACGGCATGCGTTCGAATCATGCTGCGCTCGAACAGGTGTACAGCAATCAGCTCGCTTCGAGCATCGCGATCAACAATTCCAAGAATTTCCTGAACCGCGCCCGCTTCGGCCTGGACCGAGGCGTGTTCCATCCGGATGCGCCCGACGTCGCCAAGACGATCGCGCGCGCCAAAGGCTTCATTGACGACGCCAACAAATCGTGGCAAACCTATCTGAGCATGCCGCGCAATGGTGAAGAGGCGGAACTGGCCAAGACGCTGGAAACCGAACGCACACGCTACATCAACGACGGCATGCTGGCACTGGCCACCGCCCTCGAGCAGGGTAATAGCGAGCGCATTGAAGCGCTGTCGATGAAAGAGATGACGGCGCTGTACGGTGTCTTCGACAAGGCGTCGGTGGCGCTGGATGACTACCAGTTGACCACCGCCCGTCATGGCTTCGAGGCCAGCCTGGCGCTGTTTACCACGTTGATGTGGGCGGCGGGCCTGAGCGTGGTCTTCGGCCTCGTGCTGGCGGTCGTGTCTTCGGTGCTGCTGCTGCGCGCAATCATGCGCCCGCTCGAACAGGCGATCAGCCACTTTGATGCGATGGCCCACGGGGATTTGTCGACGACGGTCGTCATCGATCGCCAGGATGAAATGGGCGCGCTGCTCAGAGGCCTGGCGACGATGCAGGAGCAGTTGTCCGGCACCGTGCGCAGCGTGCGTGACAGCAGCATGTCGATCGCCACCGCCAGCGCTGAAATCGCAGCAGGCAATATGAACCTGTCAGGCCGCACCGAGCAGCAGGCCAGCAGCCTGGAAGAAACCGCATCCTCGCTCGAAGAACTGACCAGTACCGTGCAGCACAATGCCGACAACGTCCGCCAGGCCAATAATGTGGCGCGCTCGGCGTCCGAAGTGGCGATCCGTGGCGGCAAGCTGGTAGGGGACGTGGTCGAGACCATGAGCGCCATTAACGCGTCTTCGAAGCGCATTGTCGACATCATTTCCGTCATTGACGGCATTGCATTCCAGACCAATATCCTGGCGCTCAACGCGGCCGTCGAAGCAGCGCGCGCCGGTGAGCAGGGCCGCGGCTTTGCGGTCGTGGCCAGCGAAGTGCGCAATCTGGCGCAGCGTTCGGCGGCGGCAGCGAAAGAAATCAAGGAACTGATCGGCACGTCGGTGACCAATGTCGAGGCGGGTACGGTCCTGGTCGACAGCACCGGCACCACGATGAACGAGATCGTCGCGAGCGTGAAGCGGGTCTCGGACATCATGGCCGAGATTCTGGCTGCCGGCGAAGAGCAGACGTCGGGCATCGGCCAGATCAATGAAGCAGTCAGCCTGATGGACCAGGCGACCCAGCAGAACGCGGCCCTGGTCGAAGAAGCAGCGGCCGCCACCGGTGCGCTGCAAGAGCAGGCCCAGGCGCTGCAGCAGATGGTGAGCGTGTTCAAGGTCGACGCGCAGCCAGCCGGGCAACCGCACGGGCGCGCGCTCGGGAGCAAGGCGCAGCAGCGCATCGCCATCGCAGCCTAGCGCAAGCGGGCGCACGGCCCATGCCATAATGCCGGGATCATGAGCGTGCGCACCCCATTCCCGCTGACAGCCGGCCCCGCAGCCTGTCGATCCCATGCGTGATCCAAACGCCTTTCCCATCGACGGCGGGGCGCTCGGCGCCGCGATTCGCGAGCATGACTGGGCCGCCACCCCGCTGGGGCCAATCGCCGGCTGGCCGGCAACGCTGCGCACTGGCGTGAGCATCGTGCTCGGTTCGGCGTTCCCCAGTTTTCTGGTCTGGGGCGCCGGGCAAACCCTTCTGTACAACGATTCCTACGCCGAGATCCTGTGCGACAAGCACCCGCGCGCACTGGGCGGCAGCTTCCAGGCCGCCTGGCCCGAAATCTGGGACGTGCTCGCGCCGCTGGTCGACCGCACGCTTGTGGGTGGCGAGTCGTACAAGATGCACGACCTGCCGCTCGTCATGCAGCGCAATGGCTATGCCGAGCACACCTGGTTCACGTTTTCGTACGGCCCGGTACGCGGCGACGATGGCGAGATTCTCGGCCTGTTATGCACCTGCATCGAAACCACCGACACCATTCTCACGCGGCGCCGCCAGGTGGCCGATGAGGCCGTGCTGCGCGAGCACGAAAGCAATTCGCGCATCGATGCCGAGCGGGTGCAGCTGGCGCTGTCCGCCGGCGCCATCATCGGTACCTGGTTCTGGGATTTGCCGACCGACCGGTTCACGGTCGACGAAGCTTTCGCGCGCGCCTTCGGCCTCGACCCGGCGCTCGGGCGCGTCGGCCTGAGCCTGGCCCAGATCGTTGCCACGGTCCACCCCGACGACCAGGCCGGCCTGGCGCAGGCGATCAACACGGTCATCGCACGCGGCGGCCACTACGCCCACCAGTACCGCGTCAAGCGCACCGACGGGCGCTACTACTGGATCGAGGCCAACGGCCGGGTCGACCTGGCACCGGACGGCACCGGGCTGCTGTTCCCGGGCGTGCTGATCGACGTCGAGGGCCGGCGCGCGGTCGAGGCCGAACGCGACCAGGCAATCCTGAAGCTGCGCGCCCTCAACGAGCAGCTCGAGCAGAAAGTCATTGCGCAGGCGCTGGCGCGTGGCCGCACCTGGCAGGTCAGCCCCGATATCCTGGGCGTGCTCAATGCCGACGGCGTTGTCGAGACGTCGAACCCTGCCTGGCAAACCACGCTGGGCTGGACCGAGGAGGAAATCGCCAGCACGTACTTCATGGAGTTCGTCCATCCGGACGACCGGGCGCTGACCCATGCCGTGTGGCGTGATGCACTCGAGCGCAACATTCCGGCGCTGCGATTCGAAAACCGCCACCGCCACAAGGCCGGCGGCTGGCGCTGGCTATCGTGGGTGGCGGTCCCGGACGACGGCAAGGTGTATTGCTCGGCGCGTGACGTGACCCTTGAAAAAGAAGCCCAGGCCGAGCGCGACCGCATGTGGGACACGTCGCCCGACCTGTTGCTTACCATTGATGCCAATGGCGTGTTCCGGCGCGTCAATCCGGCGTGGACCCATTTGCTCGGTTACACGCCCGACGAGCTCGTGGGCCATCACGCCACCGAATTCGTCGTGGCCGAGGACCACGCCCCGACAGTCGATGCCAACATCGCCGCGGCCGAAGGCGGGCAGCCGCGCCTGGTCAACCGCTATCGCCACAAGGATGGCTCGATACGCTGGATTTCGTGGGTCGCAGCGCCGGCGGGCAGCGTGACGTATGCGACCGGCCGCGACATCACGGTCGAACGCGAGCGCCAGGCCGAGCTCGAGCGCGCTCAGGAGCAGTTGCGCCACTCGCAGAAAATGGAAGCGGTCGGCCAGCTCACCGGCGGCCTGGCGCATGACTTCAACAATCTTCTGGCGGGCATCGCGGGCAGCCTGGACCTGGTCAAGATCCGCATCGCGCAAGACCGCGTGGGCGATGTCGACCGCTACCTCGGCGTGGCGCAGGGCGCGACCCGGCGCGCCGCAGCGCTGACCCATCGCCTGCTGGCATTCTCGCGCCGCCAGACGCTCGCGCCCACGGCCATCTGCGTCAACGCCATGATCGATGGCATGCTCGACATGATCCGGCGCACGGTCGGCCCCGGCGTGCAGGTGGAGCCGCGCGCCGAGCGCGCGCTGTGGGCGGCGCTGGTGGACCAGTCGCAGCTAGAAAATGCGTTGCTGAACCTGTGCATCAACGCGCGCGACGCCATGCCGGCCGGCGGCACCATCACCATCGAAACAGCGAATCGCCAGATCGACCCCGTTGCCGCCCGCGCGCTCGAACTGCCACCTGGCGACTACCTGACGCTGTCGGTGTTCGACGCCGGCACCGGCATGGCGCCGGACGTGGTGGCCAAGGCGTTCGACCCGTTCTTCACGACCAAGCCGATCGGGCAGGGCACGGGGCTGGGCCTGTCGATGATCTACGGCTTCGCCAAGCAGTCCGGCGGCCAGGTGCACATCGATTCGGCGGTAGGGCGGGGCACCACGGTAGGCATCTACCTGCCGCGCCACCGTGGCCAGGCCGAGGGCGTCGATGCCGCGCCACCCGTGGCGCTGGCGTCGCCGGACGGTCGTGGCGAGACGATCCTGGTGGTCGACGACGAGCCGAGCGTGCGCATGCTGGTAGTCGATCTGCTCGACGACTTGGGGTATCACGTGCTGGACGCCGAAGATGGCGCCAGCGGCTTGAAGGTGCTGCAATCGGCCGCGCGCATCGATCTCTTGATCACCGATGTCGGCTTGCCCGGCATGATGAACGGGCGGCAGATGGCCGATGCCGCGCGCGTGGCGCGGCCCGAACTGAAAGTGCTGTTCATCACCGGCTACGCCGAAACCGCCTTGCTCGACAACGGGCAACTGGGTCCCGACATGGCGATACTGACCAAACCGTTTTCAATCGACACCATGGCGCAGCGGGTGCGGGACATGGTGGCACGGCACGGATGATGGCCTTCACCACAGCCGGCGCCGAACAACAGCCGGGGTCACAGCCGGGGTCAGGTCTGACATTCGGACACGGCCTCTACATTCGCACAGCCAGCACAGCCGGGGTCAGGTCTGACATTCGGACACGGCCTCTACATTAGTCCGCCACTTCCCTCGCGCCGCATGTCACGGCTGTCTTCCGCACCATGGTTACTGCTGTGATCGTGTCCAAATGTCAGACCTGACCCCGGCTTTTGCTGATGTGATCGTGTCCGAATGTCAGACCTGACCCCGGCTTTTGCCTTAGTGCCCGCGCTGCTGCACCAGCGCTGTGCCTGCGCCATGGCGCTTGCTTTCGCTGACTGCGGTCACGGTGCCATCGGCATTGAATACCAGCGCGTTGGCGGCGCCGATTTCTTCTGGGGGTGATTCCCAGCGCTGGCCGAAGCGCGCCAGCGCCGTGGCCTGCGCGCTGCCTCCAAAGCCTGGCTCGACCGATGTATCGGGCGCGTTGCGCTGGCTGATGCGCGGGGCATCCACCGCCTGGTGCATCGGCATGCCGAAGTCGACGTAGTTGACGATCGTTTGAAGGACGGTCGTGATGATCGTCGCGCCGCCCGGGCTGCCTACTGAAAACGCTGGCTTGCCATTTTTTAGCGCAATCGTTGGTGCCATGCTCGAACGAGGGCGCTTGCCGGCTTCGGGCACGTTGGGGTGCGGGCCGGCGAAGTCGAAGTCGGTCATCTCGTTATTGAGCAGGAAGCCATAGCCTGGAACGACGATGCCGCTGCCGCCCCACGATTCGATCGTGAACGTGTACGCAACCACGTTGCCTTCTTTGTCTGACACCGTCAGATGTGTCGTGTGCAGGCTTTCCGGCGGAGGGCGGATGCTGGCACGCACCGGTGGCAGCAGCGGAACGCTGGGATCGTTCTGGAATGCATACGGATTGCCGGCCGCCACCGTGCCTGGCGCAGCCTGTTGCAGCGAGATCAGTGCGCGGCGCGTGGCGGCGAAGTCCTTCGACAGGAAGCCCGCCAGCGGCGCATCGATGTATTCGGGATCGGCCAGATACGCGTTGCGGTCGGCGAACGCGAAGCGGCTCGCTTCGATATACAGGTGCTCGGCCTGCGCGCGCGGCAGGGCTTTCAGGTCGTAGCCTTCGAGGATGTTGAGGGCATGCGCGACCGTCGCGCCGCCACTGCTGGGCAGCGGCATGCCATACAGCTCGTAGCCCCGGTAGGTGCTGCGCAGGGCAGGGCGGATGCGGGCTTCGTAGTTGGCCAGGTCGGCCAGCGTCATCGTACCGGCGCGGACCTGCACACCCTTGGTCATCGGCGGGCGGTTGACGGTGTCGACGATCGCGCGCGCCATCGGGCCTTCATAGAATGCCTTGACGCCGCCCGAGGCGATGGCGCGGTAGGCCCGCGCCATATCGGGATTGCGCAGCAGTGTGCCGGTGGGGATGGCCTTGCCGTCGTGCAGGTACAGCGCGCTGGTCGGCGTGAACTGGCGAAACTTGGCCAGGTTCTGGTCGACCAGGCCATTGAACGTGGCGTTGACCCGGAAGCCCGTGTCGGCCACCGCGATGGCCGGCGCCAGCACCTGCGCGAAGCGCATGCTGCCATAGCGTTCGAGCGCCTCGTGCCAGCCGCGCACCGTGCCCGGCACGCCCACTGCCGCACCGCTGGCCACCGCCGTCTCGAAGTCGACCGGCTTGCCATCGCGCTCGAACAGCGTGGGGCCGGCCTTGGCTGGCGCCGTCTCGCGATGGTCAATCGTGATCACCCGTTTGTCCCTGGCCAGGTAGATGACCATGAAGCCGCCGCCGCCAATGCCGCAGCTGAACGGATCGGTCACGCCCAGCGTGGCGGCTGCGGCGACGGCCGCATCGACTGCATTGCCGCCGTTGTTCAGGATGGTCAACGCCGCTTGTGATGCCTGCGCGCTGATGGTGGCAACGGCGCCGCCGTGACCCGTCGCAACGGGCGCGCCGGTGGCGGGCGCCATGACGATCGACAGGACCAGGCCGCAGGCCAGTGCGGCGGTGACCGGCGAGCGGGCCGGCACGATTATGTACCGTACATATTGAGCACCACCGGATACGACGCCGGCCTCGCCTCGATCATGCCGCGCGCCGGCGGCTCGAACGACCGGTCGAGCTCGACGCGCGCGCCGCGCAGCGCCGGCGATGTGAAGCCCGGTTTGCCCGGCACCAGCCAGAACGCCTGCGCCACGTTCTGGATGCGCAGCGTGAAGCGGTAAGCGACATGCCCGGCCACGATGCAGCGGGCATTGTCCGGGCAACGGGTGTCGTCGGCGCCTTCGTAGGTCAGGCTCAGGCGCTGCTCGGGCGCCAGCAGCAGGCTCTGGCTCTCGCTGAGATTGTATTGCGCGTCCGGCAGGCGCTCGGGCGCGGCGCAGCCGGACAACAGGCCAGCGCCGAGGCAGACGGCAGCGGTGCAGAAGACGCGGGCCGGACGGAAGATCGAGGGGCGCATGGTGTCATCCAGTGTTTGGCAGGGAAAACCTATGATAGCAAAAGCGCAAGCGCAGCGGCGCGGCATGATGCGCCCGGGCGTCATGAACGCGGCGATTGTGAAGTCATAAACAGGTCATATTCGCAGGCTATTCTTTGTCCCGTAGTGCAAAACATATCCCTCAACTAAGGAATAACAATGTTCAAAAAGATCCTCGCCGGCGCCGCTGCCGCACTCGTGATGACGACCTCGTTTGCCGCCGACATGACCGGTGCAGGCGCTACCTTCCCGTACCCGATCTACGCCAAGTGGGCCGAGGGTTACAAGGCAGCGACCGGCAATGGCCTGAACTACCAGTCGGTGGGTTCGGGCGCCGGTATCAAGCAGATCAAGGCCAAGACCGTCGACTTCGGCGCGTCGGACATGCCACTCAAGGCAGATGAGCTGGACAAGGAAGGCCTGATGCAGTTCCCGGCCATCATGGGCGGCGTGGTTGCCGTGGTCAACGTCGAGGGCGTGACCCCAGGCCAGCTGAAGATGACCGGTCCGGTCCTGGCCGACATCTACATGGGCAAGATCACCAAGTGGAATGCTGCACCGATCGCCGCGCTGAACCCGGGCGTCAAGCTGCCGGATACCGACATCACCGTCGTGCACCGCGCCGACAGCTCGGGCACCTCGTTCCTGTGGACCGACTTCCTGGCGAAAACCAGCCCGGCCTGGAAAGAGAGCATCGGCTCGGGCACCACCGTGAAGTGGGCCGTGGGCGTGGGCGGCAAGGGCAACGAAGGCGTCGCCGCCAACGTGCAGCGTATCAAGGGTTCGATCGGCTACGTCGAGTGGGCTTACGCGAAAAAGAACAAGCTGTCGCATACCCAGCTGCGCAATAAAGAAGGCGTCGACCTGCAGCCAAGCGACGACGTGTTCAAGGCAGCTGCCGCGAACGCCGAGTGGAACAAGACCCCAGGCTTCGGCGTGGTCCTGACCGACGGCGCCGGCAAGCAGAGCTGGCCGATCACCGGCGTGTCGTACATCCTGATGCACAAGGCACAGGCTGACGCCGAAAAGGGCAAGGAAGTCGTCAAGTTCTTCGACTGGGCCTTCAAGAACGGTGCACCAGCAGCGGCTGAACTGGACTACGTCCCGATGCCAGCAAGCGTCGTCAAGCAAGTGCAGGATGCCTGGAAAGCCAACCTGAAAGACGCTTCAGGCAAAGCGATCATGTAATCAGGCAGGTGAAGTAACGATCCGGCAGCGCGACTGCCGGATTTTTTTATCAGCACATCCAACCTCGGCATCTCACAGACTGGGTATCCCATGACAATGGCGAACACGATCGTCCTGGTGATTGACGACAAGCCGGCCATCGCCGAACTGCTCAAATTTTCACTGCACGAGGACGAGTGGGTCTGGCACAACGTGCCGAGCCTGGCGCAAGCCTGGGACTTCATCGGGCGCGAACGGCCCGAACTCCTGCTGCAGGAATCGATGCTGCGCAACGAAGGCGGCATGCGCCTGCTGGCCCGCCTGCGCGGCGACCGGCGCCTGCGCGAACAACCTGTGATCCTGCTGGCAGCCGAATGTGCCGAAGGCGAGCGTCCGCTGGCGTTGCCGGCGCCGGTCGCGCATCCCGAATTCATCCCGCAGGCGCCGATCGGCGAGGCGCGCGAACTGTCGCCCGAATCGCGCGTGCTGCGCTCGGGCCGCCTGGTGCTCGATCCGCTCAGCTGCAGCGTCAAGGTCGGCAACAGCCGCGTCGAAGTACGCCACGCCGAATATCGCCTGCTGCGTTTTTTGCTGTGCCATCCGGGCCAGGTCTTCTCGCGCTCACAATTACTTGAACAGCTCTGGGACGCGCACCAGTCGCTCGACCAGCGCACCGTCGACGTCCACGTGCTGCGCCTGCGCAAGGCGCTGGGCCGCGCCAAATCGCTGATCAAGACCGTGCGTGGCGCCGGTTACATGCTGGCACCGACCTGACATGCAGCGTTCGCTGGCAGCATGAGCCACCACCCCCGTATTGCCCCTTCCGTCACGCCTCACCGCAGCAAGCGCTACCTGGTGCTTGCATGGCCGCTGCTTGCGCTGCTGGCCTGCATCGCGCTGTGGGGCGCGACCCTGGTACGGGTGGACGCCGAACAGGAGCGCGTTGCCGGCCAGATCCGCAAGGACGCTGCCGCCTACGCCGAAGCCTACGAGCAGTACATCACGCGCTCGGTTGCGCAGATGGACCAGATCACGATGCAGCTCAAGTTCAGCTGGGAGAACTCGCGCAAGCCGGAACTTTTGCCTGACATGCGGCGTGACGGCATGTTCACGGACAGCGCTTTCCACGTGGTCGCCGTGCTCGATCGCCGTGGCATCGTGCGTTCCAGCACGCGGCCTGGCCTGATTGGCACCGACCTGGCGGACGGTCCGTATTTTTCCCGCCACCGCGACAACAATTCGACGGCGCTGCGGCTGGGCACCACGCCGGTGCAGTTCGGCGCGGCCGACGACGTCGTGCTGTTTACGCGCCGTCTCGACGACCGCGAAGACGAGTTCGACGGCGTGATCATGATGGCGGTCGATGCGCGCTACTTCACGTCGTTCGTCAGCCCGGCCACGCTCGGCGCAGGCGGCATCGTGGCGCTGGCCGGCAGCGAAGGACGCCTGCGTGTCGAACAGCGCAGCGACGGCGCCGCGTTCTTCGACACGGCCACGCTGCCGCGCCGCGGCGCTGCCTGGTCGGGCGAACAGGGCGTGCGCGAGCTCGATGGGGCCAATGGCTTTGCCGACGGCCAGTCGCGCGTGCTGGGCTGGCGCCAGTCGCCGGTCTATCCGCTGGTCGCGCTGGTCGGCCTGCCTCGCGCCGATACGCTGGCCGCAACCAATACCTACTGGACCGACAGCCGCGACCGCGCCATCGCCGTCACGCTGTGCCTGATGCTGCTCGGTGCGGTCGGCGCCGTGCTGGCGCAGCGCGCGCTGCAGCGCGGCACAGAACAGGACGATGTGCGGCGCGCCTACCGCACCGCCACCGAAAGCGGCAACGATGGCTTCTACATGGCGGCGGCCGTGCGCGGGCGCGATGGGCAGATCGTCGACTTTCGCATCGTCGACTGCAACGAACGGGGTGCCTTCTTCTACGGCATGACCCGCGACGACCTGGTCGGCGCGAGCCTGACCGAGATCGACGCCGGCCTGTTCGGCGAAGACTTGCTGGCCACCTACCGCAAGGCGATGGAGGCGGGCTTCCATGAAGACGACCGCAGAATGCCGAGCGACAATCGCCTGAACATCAGCTGGGGCCGGCGTCGCCTGGTGCGGGTCGGTCACGGCCTGGCCGTCACGCTGCAGGACATCAGCGAGCGCAAGGCCCACGAGTCGCAGCTCGAGCGCCTGGCCAACGTGGACTCGCTGACCGGCCTGGCCACCCGGCATGCGTTTTTGGAACGCATGCCGGCGATGCTGGCGCAGGCGCACAACACCGACATGGGGGCGGCGCTGCTGTTCATCGACCTGGACGAATTCAAGCACATTAACGATTCGCACGGGCACGCCACCGGCGACGGCGTGCTCAAGTGTGCGGCCCAGCGCCTGCTGTCGCTGCTGCGCCCGTCAGACCAGGTGGCCCGCTTTGGCGGTGACGAATTTGTTGTCCTGCTCACGCCCTGCGATGGTGAGCGCCAGGCAGCGTCGGTCGCGGCGCGCATCGTCGATGCGTTCGGGGTGCCGTTCCTGCTGGGTGACGAACTGCACGCGGTGGGCGCATCGATCGGCATTAGCATGTACCCGCGCGACGGCGCCGATGCCGAGACGCTGGTGCGCCACAGCGATATCGCCATGTATGTCGGCAAGAACGACGGCAAGGGCCAGTACCGCTTCTTCGATCCGTCGCTGTCGACGACGCTCAATTCGCGCGCGCGCCTCAAGCAGCACATCCTCGAGGCGCTCGAGGGCGACCAGTTCGTGCTGCACTACCAGCCACGCGTCGATGCCCGCAGCGGCGAGTTGCTGAGCATGGAGGCGCTGGTGCGCTGGCACCATCCGATGCTGGGCATCGTGGCGCCGGGCGACTTCATTCCGCTGGCCGAATCGACCGGCCTGATCGTGCGCATCGGCGAAGTCGTGATCGACAAGGCGTGCGCGCAACTGGCCGCCTGGCGCGAGGCCGGCGTGGCGCTGGTGCCCGTGTCGATCAATGTCTCGCCCAAGCAGTTCCTGCGCGGCGGCGTGCAGCGGCAGTTGCGCGCGGCGATGGTGCGCCACTGCGTGCCGGCCAGCCTGATCGAGGTGGAAATCACCGAGTCGGCGATGATGGGCGACCAGGACGACATCCTGGCCGAACTGGCGGCGCTGCGTGCGCTGGGCGTGAAGCTGCACGTGGACGACTTTGGCACGGGCTACTCGTCGCTGTCGCAGTTGCAGCGCCTGAAGATGGACGTGCTGAAGGTCGACCGCGCGTTCACGAACGAGCTGGCCAGGTCGAAAGAGGGCAAGGTCTTCTTCCAGGCGATCGTCTCGATGGCGCACGCGCTGGGCATGTCGGTCGTGGCCGAGGGCGTGGAAACCGCTGAACAACTGGCGATCCTGCGCGGCCTGGAATGCAATGAAGTGCAGGGTTACTTCATCGCGCGCCCGATGCCGGCGCACGAGATGGCGGTGCTGATGACGCAGCGCTACCTGCTCGAGGTCACGGCGTCGGCGTCGTGAGCGGGGCCTGGCAGCGAAGTTCCGTGGTGACGATTGAGCGGCATTGGTCCGGCGATGCAAGGTGGGGCCTAGAGTAGCTGCACCGGACATGCCCGGTGTGAAAGGATCCCATGCCGAACCTTCAGGATGTCGCCGACCAGATCAACGCGCGACTCGACCAGATCTCGACCAACACCTCGGCCACGGCGGACAACACGGCCGATGTCCGCAACGAACTGGTGCAGACCAACAGCCGCCTGGCGCAGATCGACGCCACGCTGACGACGGGTTTCGCCAACCTGTCACAGGGGGTGTTTGCGCTGATTCAGGTGCAGATCATTGCCGCCGGCCTGCTCGACCATAACCGCAAGCAGAACGACACCATCATCTGCGAGCTGGCCAACAGCAATACGCTGCTGTGTAATATCCTGCGCAAGCTGGCGCTGCAACTACGCATTGACGAGGCATTGCAAGCATCACTGGCACGCATCGAAGGCATCAGCGAGCGCGTCCATGCGCTCGAAGCCGGTGATGTCGACCGCCATCGCGAACTCCTCGGGCAGGTGCAGGCCTGCTGCCCACCCGATCCCCCGCCGCAAGAGCCCTGTCCCGCCGTATGCCCGCCACCGGTGTACCGCGAGCGCCAGCCGACGGGCCAGGACTGGAAGCCTTTGCCACCGCCGCAACGGCCGATCGGATAGCCGCCATGGCCACGTTCATCCTGCAGGATGCGACCGGCATCGGGTCGGACGACCTCGATCCGGCACAAGGCTTCATCGACATGTCGATCATCGCCAACGATACGGGGCTGGGCATTGCCGATCCGGCCGCCGGCAAGCAGCGCATGACCTACACCCGCACCGGCAACGGCCCGCCCCGGCTGCGTCTCGACGCCATGATCAACACGGCGTTTTCGCCAAATTATGGCAGCGGTGCGAACAACGTCGACACGATCGTCGTCGCCGGCCTCAGGTCGCTGGTGCTCGGCGATGGCTCGTTGATGGCCAACAATGCCACCGTCCTGGCCCCCAGGTCGAGCGGCTTGCCCGGCGCCAGCCTCAATCCCACCGAGCAATGCCTCATCATCTACGATACAAAGCTGACCGTTTGCGTGGCCAGAGCCGGCTCGGGCGGCTCGCTCGATTTGCCGGTATCCCCGCCTGTCGCGCTGTACCACGAGTTTTCCCATGCCTTTCGCGTCGTTACCAACAGCCTGCTGGCCGTGACCGGCATCTGCGACCCGTCGTCGCCGGAAGAACGCGCCGCGATCATCGACGAGAACGATCTGCGCACCGATCTGGCCAGCCGGCAGGGCGCCAGCGCAACGCTGCGCGACCCCGGTAACCATTGCGGCAAAACTGATTCGGACTGCGAAAGCTGCTGCATCATTGCCACGCTCGTGTCCAGGTCGCCCGGGTCACGGCAAGTGCAGATGCTACGCTGCGCGCGTGACCATTTCGTGCGCGGCACCGACGTCGGTCATGCGTTCTTCGAGCAGTTCTTTCACGACTATTATGCGTTTTCACCGCAAGCCTGCACGCTCATGGCGGGCGACCAGTCGCTGCGACGTCAGCTGCTCGAAGGCTTCGTCGACCCCTTGCTCGACTTCTGGAACGTCATGGTCGAGCGGGGTCACCGCTTGATGAGCAGCACGCAACTGGGCGCCGCCTTCATCGCGCTGCACCCCGATCGTCTTCATGCCGAAGGTCGCCACGCCGCCTTGCTCCGTACCAGCGCCTATTGGGACAGCGGGGCAGGGCAGTCCACCGGCGCGCCAGCACAGTTGCTGGCATTGCTGCGCGACCGTGCCTGGCCCAGCCCCTACATGCAGTGGGCGCTCGTCGCGCCAGTCAGGCTGATGCACGCGCTGCTGACCCGGTATCTGGCCGGCGCCGACGCCCCGGCGATCGGCCGTGCCTTCACCGAGGCGCTCGACGCATGGGCGCCCGAGGTACCGATCAGCACCTTGTGGGCGGCGTTGCCGGCCGCGCAGGTGCGGCGCGAGCTGGGGTTTTGCGAACGGGCGCTGCTGCAGACGACAAAGAGCAAAACCCGCTTCCGGCAACGATTGGGCGAGCGTTTTCCCGATATCACGGCCGTGGCTCGCGTGCTGGGCCGAGTGCAGGCATTGGACGAGGGGGATACATGGCGAGCGACGACAGCAAACCCGACGACCTGACCGCAGCCATCCAGTCGGTGGCGCCGGTGGACACGCATCTTCAGGTCGTCGTGCGGTTGCAAAACAAGGCAGCACGGGCGCTGCATTATGTGGCCGAAGTGCGCGCGACGCGCTACGACCCGGCCACGCGCACCCTGACACTGGCCCTGTCCGACGAAGGCCGCGAAGTCATCCCGGGCCTGGCGGGCAAACTGCCCGTGTTCCGGCATATCGATTCGGGCAGTCAGGCCGAGATCCACCTGAGCGTGCCCGACAAGATCGTCAAGCTGTCGCGCGCTGTTGGGTCTGGCGGGTCTGGCGAGCTGGCGTTCGAGACGCAGCAACTGTCTGATGTCCGCGAAGTCGTGGTCGAAGTGGCGTGGGCCGATGTGCCGTACTACCAGGACACGCGCACCAGCGCGCAGCAAGATGCGCGTCTGCCTGCTGCACGCTGGGAGCAGCACAAGGCGCGCGCGACGAAGCGTCAGGACAAGAAGCGCACGCCCAGATCATGAGGCAGGGCGTGTACGGTGGCTGAGCATGCAGCGGAGCATGCCCAGGGAAGGGCAGGGAGGTCAGTCGAGGTCGGCAGCGCTGTGGCGTTCCAGCACCTGGTCTTCCGCCGGTCCGAACGAGCGGTTGACCTTGCGTCCACGCACCACGGCGGGCCGCGCCGCGATCGCATCGGCCCAGCGTTTGACGTGCTTGTATTCGTGCACCGCCAAGAATGTGGCCGCGTCGTACAACTGACCGAGCACCATGCCGCCATACCATGGCCAGATGGCCATGTCGGCGATCGTGTAGTCGTCGCCGGCCATGTAGCGGTTGTCGGCCAGATGGCGGTCGAGCACGTCGAGCTGGCGCTTGGTTTCCATCGCGTAGCGGTCAATCGGGTATTGCAGCTTTTCCGGCGCATACGCATAGAAGTGGCCGAAGCCGCCGCCCATGAATGGCGCCGAACCCATCTGCCAGAACAGCCAGTTCATCGTTTCGGTGCGCGCCACGCCATCTTTCGGCAGGAACGCGCCGAACTTCTCGGCCAGGTACACGAGGATCGCACCCGATTCGAACACACGCACGGGCTCGGCGCCACTGCGGTCGACCAGAGCAGGAATCTTCGAATTCGGGTTGGCGTCGACAAAGCCGCTCGAGAACTGCATGCCTTCGTTAATGCGGATCAGCCAGGCATCGTACTCGGCACCGGCATGGCCGGCGGCCAGCAGTTCTTCGAGCATGATCGAGACCTTCACGCCATTGGGCGTGGCCAGCGAATACAGTTGCAGCGGATGCTCGCCCACCGGCAGCGCCTGGTCGTGCGTCGGTCCTGCGACCGGGCGATTGATATTGGCAAAGGCGCCGCCCGGGGTGGCGGGCGGGGTCCAGACGGCTGGTGGGACATACGGCGTTGAATCAGGCATGGCTTTTCCTTGAGCTGACGTGTCAGAAGAACCATTCTAGCCAATGGGCGGCAAACGTGTCGGCGGCGGCTACACGTGTTCAAGTTACCCCGGTCTTGTGGCGGCCACGTTTTGTTGAACGCGTGGACGGGAAACCCGTCCACCCTACAGAAAAAATACCGTAGGGTGGGCGGCTATGCCGCCCACGCGTTCAACGCAACAAAAATCTGCCGAGGCGACGTCGGAGAAAGCAAAGCCGCATAAGAAAAAACCCCGCCGAAGCGGGGTTTGGGAGATGGCAGGGCGGCTCAGACAAACGCCGTCAGCGCACCCTTCATCTTTTTGAGTGCAGCCGACTCGATCTGGCGAATACGCTCGGCCGACACGCTGAATTCTTCCGCCAGCGTGTGCAGCGTGGCGCCCGAACCGTCGTCGTTGGCCAGCCAGCGCGCTTCGATGATGCGGCGCGAACGCGGGTCCAGCTTGCCGAGCGCCGATTCCAGGCCTTCGGACTGCAGGCGCGTGACCTGCTGCGCTTCGATGACCTTGGTCGGCTCCTGCTGCTCCGACGACAGGTAGGCGATCGGCGAGAACTTGTCGTCTTCATCGTCGGTTGGCGACTCGAGCGCGATATCGCGACCCGACAGACGGGTTTCCATCTCGATCACTTCTTCGCGCTTCACGCCCAGCAGCTTGGCCAGATCATCGACCTGACCCGGCGACATCGCATCCAGGCCGGTCTTGTTGCTGCGCAGGTTGAAGAACAGCTTGCGCTGCGCCTTCGTCGTTGCGACTTTGACCAGACGCCAGTTTTTGAGAATGTACTCATGCATCTCGGCCTTGATCCAGTGCATCGCGTACGACACCAGGCGCACGCCCTGGTTCGGGTCGAAACGCTTGACTGCCTTCATCAGGCCGATATTGCCTTCCTGGATCAGGTCGGCGTGTGGCAGGCCGTAGCCCAGATAGCCACGCGCGATCGACACCACCAGGCGCAGGTGCGACAACACCATCTTTTGCGCTGCGTCGAGATCGTTATCGTCGCGCAGCCGCTTTGCCAGCGACATCTCTTCTTCGTGCGTCAGCATTGGCAGGCGGTTCACTGCCGAAATGTACGCATCGATATTGCCGAGATTGCCGGTGAAACCTAGTCCCAGAGCACGATTGCCGGTCGGGACCAATGCGGATTGTGCGGACATGTTTATTTCCCTTTTAATAATCTTGCTGCATCCTGACAGGCCTCGGCCTCATGCCGGTGACGCCATCCTGAAGCGAATATCGCTTCGTCATGCGGATACTTTTGCTTGAAATTTGATTGCCTTGGACCATATATTAGCACTCCCCCAGAGAGAGTGCCAGAACGTGGCCGGAACTTAAGACTGTCCAAAGTATTGCCTATAGGAATTAAATCCACAGGCAAACTTACTGTAGAACAGCACTTGAATATTCGTTTGATTCAGCTCAAAACTGAGCCGATAAACACTGGAAATCGCGTACAGGTTCAGAGTAAGGCGCAACAGGCAAGCTTTCTGTTGAATAGCGCACGTACGACTGGGGAGGCCTGTAGGAGTTCTACGCAAGACAGCGTAGGGAAGTGCGACGTGACCGTAGGAGTATGTGCGCACTGCGGCGCATTCCGACAGCCAGGTAATTGGGGAGGCAGCACAACAGCCGCCTCGCCCTGCTCTGGAAGTGGTGGCACTTCCGGCATTTTCAACACCCTGAATCAATCTTTTTTATTCAGCAATATTGTAGGAGTGCCGCTGCCGGCACCCCTGTGCCCGTCAGCGTCCCCGCGCCAGGTGACGCCGTACCGACAGCATGGCGCCGATCAGGCCCAGTCCGGCACTGACGGCCAGCAAGCCGGTAATTTCCAGCCCGCCCAGCGGCGCCAACTGGAATTGCGAACCGTACAGCCGTGCAAATTCAGCGATGGCGCCATTCAGCGGGTGCAAGGCCAATGCGACCACGCCAAGGGCTACGCCGCCGGCGCACAGGCCGAGCAGGGCGCCCGTGTAGAAGAATGGGCGGTGAATGAAGTCATTGGTCGCGCCGAGCAGTTGCGAGACAGAGATTTCTTCTTTCTGCGTCAGCACCTGCAGGCGGATGGTGTTGAATACCACAGCGATGACGACGATGCCGAGCGTACCGGCCAGCAGCAAGAGGGCCAGGCGCAGGATGCCGAGCAGCGCGGCCAGGCGCTTGACCCAGGCCGAGTCGACCTGCACCGTCTCGACGCCCGGCAGTGCCCGCAGGCGCTCGGTGATGGCGTCGACCTGCGCGGCGGCGCCGGCACTGGCAAAGCCGCCCAGCTTCATCACGTAACTGTCCGGCAGCGGGTTCTCGCCCAGCGTTTCCAGCACGCCGCCCAGGCTGCTGCGTGCCTTGAGCGATTCCAGGGCTTCCTCGCGCGGCACGAACATAACTTCGCCCTTGCCCTGCGCGACGATCTGGCGAATCTGCGGCAGCAAGGCCTGTGCATCGGGCCGGCTGACATCCTCGCGCATGAACAGGCTGATTTCGGGGTCGACCGACAATTGCTCGGACAGCGGCCGTACATTGTCGAGCAGGGTCAGGCCGGCGAACGGCAGCGTGAGCGCCAGCGCTACGACGAGCACGTTGAACAGGAAGCTGCCGGGCGACTTGCGCACGGTCGACAGCGCGGCCACCAGGGCGAAGCGGTGCTGGCGCAACCACGGGCTCATGCTGCACCTCCGACCAGTTGGCCATTTTCCAGGCGGATGACGCGCTCGGCGCGCTCCAGCACGTAATCGTCGTGGGTCGAGATGACGCACGTGACGCCCACCGCATGGAACGAGCGCAGCGCATCGAGCACCTTGTCGGCCGCGACGCGGTCGAGGTTGGCCGTGGGTTCGTCGGCCAGGATGATCTGCGGCCGGTTGACGATCGCACGGGCCACGGCCACGCGCTGCTGTTCGCCGCCGGACAGTTCCAGCGGCATCGCGCGGGCGCGGTCGAGCAGGCCGACCTTGTCGAGCGCCGCGCGGGCGCGCTGCTCGGCTTCGGCCGTGCGCGCACCGGTCACCAGCATCGGCAGCATCGTATTGGCCAGGATATTGCGGTCGTTGAGCAGGCGCTGCTGCTGGAAGATGATGCCGATATTGCGGCGCAGGAACGGGATCCCGGCTGGCTTGATGCGCCCGACGTCATGCCCGCTGACGATCACCTTGCCGCTGGTGGGCCGCTCGACGCCGGCGACCATTTTCATCAGGGTCGACTTGCCCGCGCCCGACGGGCCGGCCAGGTAGACCAGCTCGCCCTTGCCGATGGCGAGCGTGACGTCGTGCAGCGCGTAGCTGCCCTGCGCGTCGCCGTGCGTGTACTGCTTCGATACTGACTGGAATGCAATCATGGTGTCCTTGTTCGATCAGCCGCTCAGCCGAGCAGCGCGTCGACGAATTCTTCGGCATTGAATGGCTGCAGGTCTTCCAGCTTTTCGCCCACGCCGATGAAGTACACGGGAATCGGGCGGTTCTGGGCGATCGCGGCCAGCACGCCACCCTTGGCGGTACCGTCGAGCTTGGTAACGACCAGGCCCGTCAGGCCCAGTGCATCGTCAAACGCCTTGACCTGCGCCAGCGCGTTCTGGCCCGTGTTGCCATCGATGACGAGCAGGATTTCATGGGGTGCACCCGCCATGCCCTTGCCGATCACGCGCTTGATCTTCTTCAGTTCTTCCATCAGGTGCAGCTGGGTCGGCAGGCGGCCGGCCGTGTCGATCATGACGACGTCGGTACCGCGCGCCTTGCCCGACTGGACCGCATCAAACGCGACGGCGGCCGGATCGCCCGACTGCTGCGAAATCACGGTGACGTTATTGCGCTGGCCCCAGACCATCAATTGCTCGCGCGCGGCGGCGCGGAACGTGTCGCCCGCAGCCAGCAGCACCGACTGGTCGAAGCTTTGCATGTGCTTGGCCAGCTTGCCGATGGTGGTGGTCTTGCCGGCGCCATTGACGCCCGCGATCATCATCACCAACGGGTCGTGGCGGCCCAGTTCGAGCGGCTTTTGCAATGGCAGCAGCATCTCGATCATCAGGCTCTTGAGCGCCGTCTTGACGGCGGGTGCGTCGAGCAGCTTGTCTTCCTTGACCTTGCGGCGCAGTTCGGTAAGCAGATGTTCGGTGGCGCCGATGCCGGCGTCGGACATCAACAGCGCCGCTTCGAGTTCGTCGTACAGGTCTTCGTCGATGCGCGCACCGACGAACAGCAGCGACAGGTTGCTCGAGGTCTTGGACAGGCCGGCCTTCAGGCGCGCCATCCACGATTGCTTCTTTTCCAGCTCGGTGGTGGGGCGCTCGGCGGTTTCCGGGAACAGGTTGCCGCCTTCGTGCAGCACGCTGACCTCGGTCTTGACCTCGGGCTTGGCGTCCTTCTTGATGTCGGGCTTGGCCACGGCTGGCGCAGGTGGCGCCGGCCTGGTGACAGGCGCCGCGGGTGCAGCAGGTACAACAGGTTCCGGCGCCGGGGTATCGGGCGCTTTCTTTCTTTTGAAGAAGCTGAACATAGTGTCTGGTGGGGGACTTCGTGCGAACGCCGGCGGGGCCGGCGATGAAAAAACGTGCGAATATTTTACCAGAGCAGCAATACGTTCCCGCTTTGCGCGTTAGCGTGCTCCTTTTGCGGCCTCGGCCTGCGCACGCATCATCTCGAGCGTGGCGTTCGGCGTGATCAGATTGCCGTCGTAGCGCAGCTCGATCACGGCGGGCAGCCGTTCCTGCGCCGTGTAGGCCAGCGCGCGCGCCAGCGCCGGTGCAAAGTCGGCGGTCTGGTCGACCACCTCACCATGGCCGCCATAGGCGCGCGCCAGCGCCGCGAAATCCGGATTGTGCAGGTTGGTGCCCGACACGCGGCCCGGATAGGTGCGCTCTTGGTGCATGCGGATCGTGCCGAACATATTGTTGTTGAAGACCAGGATCACGACGCCGGCGCCGTACTGCACGGCGGTGGCCAGTTCCTGGCCCGTCATCATGAATTCACCGTCGCCGGCAAAGGTCACCACGGCGCGCTCGGGATGCACGATCTTGGCCGCGACGCCGCTTGGCACCGCATACCCCATCGCGCCATTGGTCGGGGCCAGTTGCGTGCGCATGCCGCCATACCGGTAGAAGCGGTGCGCCCACGAGGCGTAGTTGCCGGCCCCGTTGGTGATGATCGCGTCTGGTGGCAGCGCATCCTGCAGATCCTGCACCACTTGCCACAGGTCGAGCGGGACGCCTTCGCGCAGCAGGGCAGGCTGCGCCTGCCACGCAGCCAGATCGCCCCTGGCCTGCGTCACATTGGCCTGCCAGCTTGCGTCGACCGGGTCCATCGCGGCGAGCATGGCGCACGCCTGCGGCATGCCGGCCGCGATCATCAGTTCGCCCTGGTACACGCTACCCAGTTCTTCGGGATCGGGGTGGATGTGCACCAGGCGCTGGGCCGGCACGGGTGCAGAAAGCAAGGTGTAGCCGCCGGTCGTCATTTCACCCAGGCGCGGGCCGATGGCGATGACCAGGTCAGCGTCTTTCACGCGTGCGGCCAGCTTCGGATTGATGCCGATGCCCACGTCGCCAATGTAGTTCGGATGCGCGTTGTCGAGCAGGTCCTGGAAGCGGAACGTGCAGCCCACCGGCAGGTGATTGCGTTCGGCGAACTGCGCCAGGTCGGCGCAGGCCTGCGCGGTCCAGGTGCCGCCGCCCAGCAGCACGACCGGACGCTCGGCCTCGGCCAGCATCGTGCGCAGTTGCGCGATCTGCTCGGCGGATGGCGCCCCGTGCGCTGGCGTATAGGCGCGCGTGTCGGCGACCTCCGCCAGCGACACCAGCATGTCTTCGGGCAGCGCCAGCACCACCGGGCCCGGGCGGCCGCTGGTGGCGACCTGGAACGCGCGCGCCAGGTATTCGGGGATGCGGTCGGCGCGGTCGATCTGGGCCACCCACTTGGCCATCTGGCCGTACATGCGGCGGTAGTCGATTTCCTGGAACGCCTCGCGGTCGACGAAGTCGTTGCCTACCTGGCCGATGAACAGGATCATCGGCGTGGAATCCTGGTACGCCGTGTGCACGCCGATCGACGCATTGGTGGCGCCCGGCCCACGCGTGACAAAGCAGATGCCCGGCTTGCCGGTGAGTTTGCCATAGGCCTCGGCCATGAACGCCGCGCCCCCCTCCTGACGGTTGATCACGAACCGGATGTTCGAATCGTGCAGCGCGTCGAGCACGTCCAGGTAGCTTTCACCCGGGACACCGAAGGCGGTATCGACGCCGTGAATGGAGAGGGCATCGACCAGAATCTGGCCTCCGGTGCGGGAAGGGTGCGTCATGGGGGGATCATCCTTGATGTTTTGGCTTAGGTATTTTATGTGAGCGGTTGACACGCGGCTTTTGAAATGGCGACACGAATTATCAGAAAAGACAGGTGTGCCGGTTGTCCGCTGTCGGCATGTACGACGTCGGCGTGACCAACAGTGCAGATAATCGGTGCTCCGTAAAGTCATTGACATAGCCGATGTTGAGCGATAACCTTCCCATAAGGGCTGGAGACGCCCCGCTGGATCGTCGGCGCCGCCAACGCCGAGAGCAAGTCTCACGTATCGAAACATCGAACGACAATCATTGCGACACACGCCCATTAATCCATTTCACTTCCCACTGGCGGCCTCGGGGATGTTGGATGGAACCTATGGAGAACGCTGTGTCTAATCAAATCAAACCCCCGTCAACGCCTGGTTATTTGCTCCTGCGCGATGGCCACGCTGTTCCACTGCACGGAATCTCCCCTGACCATATCAAGGCAGGGGCCAAAGAACGTGTTTCAAACCTCGACATCGATTCCATAAGACATCGGCAGTGCTTGACAGCTATTGTTGATCGCCTTGGTTTTGCCGGTGACTTCGGCACTTTCCAGCAGCAAGGCTGGCCCGAATTCCAGCGCTTCCTCAATCGAAAAGGTTGTACTCGCCAGGCCGGACTTTTCCCATCGGAACATGGCGGCTGTATCGACTTGCACTTCGGTACATACGGAGGACCGAGGCCGCGCGAGCTTGCAGACCGCATTTTTGCAGATTCAGACACGATTCCAACTCGCGTGTTTCTTGGCTACGGCGTTAATTGGCAAGTTTGGGACAGTGGTAATGGCATCGTCGCGCCGGTCGAAGCCATTGCATCAATCGGCACCGATGCAAACACTGCAGCACAGTATGCGAAAGAACTATTCGGATATCGTCACGATCTGGCAGGTCAGTGGGGTTTCCTTGACGACAAACTGATCGATGGCCCGTTACTGACTGTCGTGGACAAAAGTTACTGGCCGCCCGGTTCTTCTAAAGAGGAACGGCATCGGCACCTGGAGAAGGTCACTGCTGCAGTCAAGGCGTTTCGAAAGGTATTCGACTCCCGGCGCAATGGATGGGTTGATGTCCTTCCCTACAATAATAATCTCGTCGTACTTCGTGCACACGATGGCTGTTGGAACGTCTTATGGCGAAACTACAGGGAAACAGAACCTCCACGAGCCATGCAGTCGGAAGATGATTCTGATCTGGACGTAGAAGATATGCCCTCGTGTCTGAGGAGTCGGGTAGCGCATCAGCGCGCGATCTATTTGCGGCAAGACCTCTGGGACGAGAGGGAAAAGCATGACGCCGAGCAGGCGTTCTACGATCGGGGCGGGAGCATTACTGAACGCCAGATGACTGACAACACGGCGGTCATGACAGTGTGGCTGCGTCAGCAGGGGAAACTCCCTGTACCCGAATTTGTTTCTCACGATCGAGATCTGCCGCCGGGCTTCAGCGTGGTAGCTCTCGGCGGACGTGTGGTTGCGGTGAGTGAGATGATCAGCGTCGGTGAATTTCGAAGCATGCTCCGTGATAGCGGTTACGGCGAGCGACAGCGAGAGCGAAGTGAACCGTGGAGCCGAGCCAACGAAGACGTTTCTAATGAAATGCCGGTAGGTGCTTCGTGGTTTGACGCACAGGCGTTCTGCGCTTGGAAGGAAAAGGAGCTCGGCGTCATGCTTAGACTTCCAACGCGAGATGAACTTCGTACGCTTCGTCCAGCCTTCTCGCCGCACTATGAGCGGCTTGCGATGCTTGATTTTCCATGGGAACACTACCCGCCGCGCCCCATTTTGGACGCTACGAGAGTAATGCAGGAGCATGAAGTACCCTCGGCCGTTGCCTGGTCCGAACCGCGGTTTTTGGGACATGGGAAGGACGTACCTGAGTTCCCTGAAGACAGCGGGTTGTCGCTCACGTCGCGCAAGCGCTGGATTACGGACTTTCCGCCCCGTGCTCCGTGGAAGAGTTCAATACCTATCGCGCAGTACCATGGACTTACGTTCATTGATGCATGGGATACCTGCGAGTGGTGTCAGGAAAAGGGTTGGGTAAGCGGTCGTTTCTGGGAAGGTGCGATTGGTGCAAGCTCTTGGGGAGGTTACAAGAACATGAAGACGACTTTCAGACTTGTTATGGATATTGAGGACCTAAACCGCAGGCCACCAAACTGAGCATTTTTTATATCAGGAGAAAATTATGAGCAAGAATAGCGGAAATGGACATGCGTCTCAGGGCGCAGGTAAAAGCTCGGGGTCAGGTAAAAGTTCAGGAGGCGGCGCTGGTGGCCGACCTGGCGCCGGCGCTGGAAAAGGTCCTGGCAATGCAGGTGGTTGGCCAAGCACAACAGGAGGGGTTTCTGGGGGAAATCGCAGCAATGGTAAAGCACGCTGACACCGGCTTGTTCAACCTACCGGGATGACACCGGGCATCTGACATAAATATTAGTCGGGTATTGGGAAGGCGAGGCCGGCACGAACACCTGTCGGCTATACCTGTAATTCGCTTGCAGCGTCGGCAAGGATTGCGGCGCTGCGCCCAGCCATCGGTTACAATGCCCCCGTGAAGCAGGCCAGGCAGTCGCTGGTCCACGCCGCAAGGTCGTGGACGGGAGGAAGGTCCGGACTCCATAGAGCAGGGTGACGGTTAACGGCCGTCCGCCGAAATCCGCTGGCGCAAGCCAGTGGTACAAGGCGAGGAATAGGGCCACAGAGACGAGCGTATTTAGTTACGGTGAAACGCGGTAACCTCCACTCGGAGCAATTCCAAATAGGCACGCGTTGATGTTGCTCGCGGAGCGTGCGGGTAGGAAGCTTGAGCGCTGGAGTAATTCAGCGCCTAGAGGAATGATTGTCCAAGTGTCGCCGCAAGGTGGCATTACACAGAATCCGGCCTATCGGCCTGCTTTACACATAATTCATGACGCGCACCGCTCGGTGCGCGTTTTCCCCGGTCGTTCCGGAGACCGCATTGACCCACTACATCCTCGCCCTCGACCAGGGCACCACCAGTTCGCGTGCGATCGTGTTCGACGACGCCGGTACGGCCGTGGCCAGCTGCCAGCGCGAATTTCCCCAGCATTTCCCGCAACCCGGCTGGGTCGAGCACGATCCGGCGGACATCTGGGCCAGCCAGCTTGCCTGCGCGCGCGCCGCACTGACCGACAGCGGCATCGACCCTGCGCGCATCGCCGCGATCGGCATCGCGAACCAGCGTGAGACGACGCTCCTGTGGGACCGCGTTACCGGCGAACCCGTGGCCAACGCCATCGTCTGGCAAGACCGGCGCACGGCCGGCGCCTGCGACCGGCTGCGCGAGGCGGGCAGGGCGGCCATGATCGCCGAACTGACGGGCCTGGAACTGGACGCGTATTTTTCCGCCACCAAACTGCAATGGTTGCTCGATCATGTCCCGGGAGCCCGCAAGCGGGCCGAGCGGGGCGAGCTGGCGTTTGGCACCGTCGACAGCTATCTGGTGCACCGCCTGTGCGGGCGTCACGTGACCGATACCAGCAACGCCGCGCGCACGATGCTGTTCAACATCCACACGCTGGCCTGGGATGACGCCTTGCTGGCGCTGTTCGACATCCCGCGCGCGGTGCTGCCCGAGATCGTGCCCAGCAGCGGCCTGGTGGGGCATGCCGCCGCTGAATGGTTCGGCCACGCGATTCCAATTGCCGGCATTGCCGGCGACCAGCAGGCAGCCACCTTCGGCCAGGCGTGTCACCGCAAGGGCATGGTCAAGAATACCTATGGCACCGGCTGCTTCATGCTGATGCATGCGGGCGCCACGCCACCGGTATCGCATCACCGATTGCTGTCGACCGTTGGCTGGACGCTCGACGGGCGCAGTGATTACCTGCTCGAAGGCAGCGTCTTCATGGGTGGGGCGACGGTGCAGTGGTTGCGCGATGGCCTGGGCATCATCCGCCAGTCGCGCGACGTCGAGGCGCTGTCCACGAGCGTGCCCGACAGCGGCGGCGTGATGCTGGTGCCGGCGTTCACCGGCCTGGGCGCGCCGCACTGGGATCCGTATGCCCGCGCCACCATCCTTGGCATGACGCGTGGCACGACCGCTGCCCACATCGCGCGCGCCGCGCTCGAGGCGATTGCCTACCAGAGCGCCGAACTGCTTACCGCGATGCAGAAGGACGCCGCCTGCGCCGTTACCGAACTGCGCGCCGATGGCGGGGCGGCGCGCAACGACTTGCTGATGCAATTCCAGGCCGACCTGCTCGGCATCCCCGTGGTGCGCCCGCGCGTGACCGAAACGACGGCGCTGGGCGCCGCCTGGCTTGCCGGCCTGGCGTGCGGCGTCTGGGAGTCGCCCGCCGCACTCGAACACCAGTGGCAGGTCGATACCTGTTTCGAGCCCCGCATGGAGGACGAGCGCCGTGCGGCACTGATGGCACGTTGGGCACGGGCCGTTGCACATGCACGGTCCTGGACCGAACCGATGGATTAAGTCATCCGCTGGATGACAATGATGCAACGAGTGTTGCAAAAAACTAGCAAAGTGCGCAGATTCGGCAGAATTGAAAAAAGCACTTTGATTCCACCCGGAAACACATGTATCATATTTTCTGAGTTGAGCAAGACGATGCGCGTCGCGGTGACAGCGCCGTTGAATCTGGAGAATATGATGATGAGCACTTCGAAACGTATCCGTGTCATGGCTGCTGTCCTGGCTGCTGTCATGCCTTTCACCACGGGCGCCGCGGTGTATTCCAAGAGCAAGACCAGCACCTTTGACGTCACGATGCGCGTCGTGGCCGACTGCACCATCGCTGCCAACGGCATCGACTTCGGCCAGACCGGCGTGATCACCTCGGCGATCACGGGTTCGTCGAACATCAATGTCACCTGCACCAACACCACCCCCTACAATGTGGGCCTGGACGCCGGCACCGGCGCCGGTTCGAACGGCACCACGCGCTTTTTGAGCGGTACCGGCGCGAACGC
This sequence comes from Telluria sp. LT2P80, assembly GCF_059685955.1. NCBI lineage: Bacteria > Pseudomonadati > Pseudomonadota > Betaproteobacteria > Burkholderiales > Oxalobacteraceae > Telluria > Telluria sp. LT2P80. Next base: position 141,251 of record NZ_JCASIO010000002.1, read on the forward strand.
CGACACCGTCGCCGTCAACCTGTACCGCACTGCGGGCTCGAGCCTGTGGGGCAATACCCAGGGCACCGACACGCTGGCCGGCACCGGTACCGGCACTGCGCAGACGCTGACCGTGTACGGTGAAATCCCGGTCCAGAAGGCACCGACGCCGGACAACTACAAATCGACGATCACCGCGACCATCTACTTCTGATAGGAGTCGTGCATGCGGGGTTTCTTCTCCATCGCGCTGGCGGCGGCACTGTGTTCCGGTACGGCGGCGCATGGCGCCAACCTGCAGATTTCACCGGTGTCGATCAGCTTCCAGCCGGGCCAGAATGCGGCCGGCATCCAGTTGCAGAACAATGGCGACACGCCGCTGTATGGCCAGGTCCGGGTGTATGCCTGGGACCAGCGTGACGGCATCGACGCCTTGACCCCGACCACGCAGCTCGTGGCCAGCCCGCCGATCATCGAGATTGCAGGCAAGAGTTCCCAGACAATCCGCCTCGTGCGCCGCGCTGGCACCCCGGCAACTCCTGGCAGTGCAGAACAGACCTACCGCATCCTGATCGATGAACTGCCGCGTGGCGACCCCCAGCAGGGCAATGTCGCGATCCGCCTGCAGTATTCGGTCCCGGCCTTCGTGCTGCCGAGCGACACGCAAGCTGCCCCGCAGCTCGAATGGAGCACCTTCCAGCGCGCCGGCGCCTGGCACCTGCGCGCCCGCAATACCGGCGCGCTGCATGCGCAGATCGGCGCCACCAGCGTGACGGTCGGCAGCCGCGACGTCGTGCTCAGCAAAGGCTTGCTGGGCTACGCGCTGCCGGGCCGCACGCGCGAATGGGCCTTGCCTGCCGACGTCGCCGCTGCACTGCCGGCGCCGCTCGCCATCGACACCAACGTCAACGCCAAGCCGCAGTCCGCCAAGGCGGCCGTCGCGCGCGACTGACGACCGGGGCCGCCATGCACACGCGCCACCGGGCGTGGCGGGCCCTGAGGTCGTCGTCCCTGTCCACCTGCCTGCTGGCCTTGAGCGTCACCCCCATCGCGGCAGCGGCCGCCATGGTTGCCGCTGCGCCGGCGTCGGCGTCGCTGGCCGCGCTCGAGGCGCAGGCCGGCCTGGTTGCCGCCCAACCCACCGAACTGTATCTGGACGTCTCGATCGATGGTCAGCCCACGGGTCTGCTCGTCTCCGTGATCCAGCAGGACGCCAGCCTGCGCATGACGGTCGAGAGCCTGCGCGAACTGGGCCTGGACCCGGCGCGCTTCGGCGTGGCCGACCGCACGGATTTTCTGCTCGATGAGATCGACGGCATGACCTGGCGCTACGACAGCGCCGCCCAGACGCTGGCGCTGACCCTGTCGGATCGCCTGCGCGTCGCGCGCGTGATCAGCGCGCGCACGGTGCGCGCCAGCGGCGCCGGCCAGGCCAGCCGCGGCATGCTGCTGAACTACAACGTGTTCGCCCAGAGCAGCGGCGGCTCGGTGGCCAGCAATCTCGACCTGCGTTATTTCGATCCGCACGGCAGCTTGACCAGCACCGGCGCGGCCATCCTGCGCGGCGAAGAACGCGGCTACACCCGTTACGACACCACCTGGACTTACGCCAACCAGGACCGCTTGACCACCGTGCAACTGGGCGACACCGTCACCCCGGCGCTGAGCTGGTCGCGCGCGCTGCGCCTGGGCGGCATCGAGTGGCGCCGCAACTTCGAGCTGCGCCCGGACCTGGTGACCTATCCGGTGGCCTCGATTGCCGGTTCGGCCGTCGTCCCCACGAGCGTGGACCTGTTTGTCAACAACGTGCGCCAGTTCAGCACCAGCGTGCCCACCGGCCCGTTCGTGGTCGACCAGGTGGCGGGCCTGAACGGCGCCGGCCAGGCCACCGTCATCACGCGCGATGCGCTGGGACGCGAAGTGGCCACCACGCTGCCGCTGTACGTCGACACGCGCCTGCTGGCGCGCGGCCTGACCGATTTTGCCGTCTCCCTTGGCGCGCTGCGGCGCGATTATGGCGTGGCATCGTTCCGCTACGGCGGTCCGGCGGCGGTGGGTTCGATACGCCATGGCTGGACCGACCGCCTGACGCTGGAAGGACATGCCGAAGCGGGCAGTGGCCAGGTGCTGCTGGGCGGCGGCGTGCTCGCGCGCGTGCCGGGCGCCGGCGTGGCCAGTGGCGCACTGGCGGCCAGTGCCGGCCGTTACCGGGGCTGGCAAGCCACGCTTGGGTACCAGTATGTGTCGCCACGCTTCGCGCTCGACCTGCAATCGATCCGCGCGAGCGCCGGCTTCGGCGACCTGGGCACGCTCGAAGGCACGCCGGTGCCGCGCGCGCTCGACCGGGCCAGCATCAGCACCGCGTTCGGCGGCAACAGCTTCAGCATGAACCTGATTCAGCTGCGCACGCCACTGGTGGCGGGCGTCGCGCCGGTGCTCGATCCGTTCGGCAACCCGCTGAACAGGCTGGCCGCGCCGGTCCCAGCCTTGTCCGCGAGCCCGGCCCTGGCGACGCGTACCGTGTCGCTGGCCTGGTCGCGCAGCGTCGGCCTGCGCGGTTACTTCAGCCTGGGCGCGTTCCAGGATCTCGAGCGGCGTGCCGAACGGGGCATCACGGCTACCTTCAGCATGGCCTTCGATTCGCGCGTGGCGGTCAATGCCAATGCGGGGCGCCAGCGCGGTGAGCAGGTGGCGTCGGTGTCGATGGGGCGCGCACCGGACTTCGACGGTGGCCTCGGCTGGGCCGTCCAGGCAGGCAAGACCGGGGCGCAGCGCTACGACCAGGCCCAGGTGCAATACCTGGGCGCGCACGGCCGCGCGATCGTATCGACACAGCGCGTGGGCGAGAGCCGCAACACGAGCCTGGATGTCAGCGGCGCCGTCGTCGCGATGGATGGCGCCCTGATCACGGCGCGCAATGTCGGGCGCGGTTTCGCGCTCGTCTCGAGCGGCGCGCCCGATCTGCCGGTGCTGCAGGACAATCGTCCGATCGGCCGCACCGACCGCAATGGGCGCCTCCTGGTGCCCGACCTGCAACCATACGCCGCCAGCCGGATCGCGATCGACCCGTCGTCGCTGCCATCCGATACCCGCATCCCGCACACGGTCCTCGAGATCGTGCCGCGTCAGAATGCCGGCGTGGTGGCGCGCTTTGCGATCGAACGCTACGCGGCCGCAACGCTCACGCTGGTGCGCGCCGATGGCACGGTGCCCGACGTCGGCACGCTTGCGCGCCTGGATGGCAGCGAACTGACGGCGATGGTCGGGTACGATGGCGTGCTGTTCATCGAAGGGCTGCGCGCGCAGAACCGCGTGCGCGTCGGCAGCGGCAAGGCGGTGTGCGAAGTACGTTTCGACTACAAGCCGGTGGCGGGCGAACTGCCCGTGATCGGACCGCTGGTTTGCCAGCCCCTGCAAGGAGAATGACCAAATGACCGCAATCTGCCGCCTGATCCTGATGACCGTTACGCTGTGGTTGCTGGCCGCCACCGCGGCGCGCGCCGACAACTGCGTGGCCACGATGACCGATGTCGACTTCGGTGTCGTCAGCCCCATTGCGGGCAGCGACGTCACGGCCAGCGGCACGCTGACCGTCACCTGCTACTGGACCATCGGGACCAATCCGCTGCTGCTGCCGGCGGCGAACGTGTGCGTCAACCTGGGCGTGGGCCCGGGCGGCAGCACCGGCGCCCCGCGCTACCTGCTCAACGGCAGCAACCGCCTGGCCTTCAACCTCTACACCGACAGCTCGTACACGGCGGCCAAGATCTGGGGCAGTACCGCCAGCACCATTGGCGCCAGACCGATCAACGGGACGCTGGTGGGTTTGCTGGGCCTGGGCGGGGTGACGCAAAGCTTCACCGTGTACGGCAAGATTCCTGCGGCGAGCCTGGTGGGCGTGGCCACGGTCGGCAATGCCGATACGCTCTATGGCGCCAGCTTCGCCGGCCACGGCACCGTGCAGTACGGCTTTGGCAGCGTGCCGTGCACGGGCGGGGCCAGCGCGGCATTCTCGTTCCAGGCGCGCGCCACGGCGGTCAATAATTGCCTGATCAGCACCAGCAACCTGGCCTTTGCCAGCGGCAGCCCGATCACCGACCAGCGCATCAGCGCGCCGCTGAGCGTGGCCTGCACGGCCAACAGCACGTACCAGATCGCGCTGAACGGCGGCGTGTCGAACAATCCGGGTGCGCGCACGATGAAGAACAGCGTGACCGGGGAAACGCTGACCTACCGGATCTCGGCCACGCCCGACGGCCAGGCCTGGGGCGACGGGCAGGCCGGTACCACGGTCTACAGCGGCACCGGCACCGGCAGCGCGCAGAACGTCATGATGTACGGGATCGTGCCAAGCCAGCGCGCCCCGACGCCGGGCGACTACCGCGACACGGTGACGGTGTTGCTGATGTTCTGATGGTGTGACGGGAGGGCGGCTTCGAGTTGGCTGATCAGTTCGCCCAGCGGCATCGGGCGGGAGAACAGGAAGCCCTGCATGCAGGGTTTGCCGTGCGATGCGAGAAACTGCGCCTGCTCGCGGGTTTCGATGCCTTCGGCGACGACGCGCAGGCCAAGCTGGCCGGCCATGGCGAGAATGGACTTGACCAGTGCCGTGCCATTCACGTCGTGCGGCATGTCGCGCATGAAGCCCTTGTCGATCTTCAGTTCGTACAACGGCATTTTCTGCAGGTAGGCCAGGCTCGAGTAGCCAGTGCCGAAGTCGTCGATCGAGAACCGGATGCCCAGCTCGGCCAGCACATGCATCCGGGCGACGGTGGCCTCCATGTTCTCGACCAGCAGGCCCTCCGTCAGTTCGAAGATCAGCTGGGTGGCGGGCACGCCCGTTTCGGCAAGAATCGAGCGCACCACGTCGACGAAGTCGGCTTGCTGGAACTGGCGCGGGCTGACGTTGATCGACAGCGGCAGCGCGTGGCCGGCGCGGGACAGGTGCAGCCAGGACAGGCATGCCTGCCGCAGCACCCAGGTTCCCAGCGGTACGATCAAGCCGGTTTTTTCGGCGATCGGGATGAATATGTCGGGTGGCACCAGTACGCCATCGGCACGGCGCCAGCGCAACAGCGATTCCGCACCGATCGGTTGGCCATCGGGGCTGACCTGCAACTGCAGGTGCAGCGCGAACTCGTCGTTGTCGAGGGCATTGCCCAGGTCGCGTTCGAGCATCAGCGTATTTTCGGCGGCGGCCAGCATGGTCGTCTCGAACAGGGCGGCACCATTGCGCCCCGCAGCCTTGGCATGGTACATCGCCGTATCGGCTTCGCGCAGCAGGTCCTGGGCGGTCTGCTCGGGCCGGGTGGGCAGCGAAATGCCCACGCTCCCTGACGACTGGTAAACCTGGCCATCGATCTCGATGGGCCGGCGCAGGGCGGTGCCGACGCGCTCGGCCAACGCGACTGCAGCAGCGGTGGCAGCGGCGGCGTCGTCGCCCAGGTGCTCGGCCAGCACGACGAATTCGTCGCCGCCGAGGCGCGCCACGGTATCGCGCCGGTGGACGGTCTCGCGCAGGATGCCGGCCACGTGTTTCAGCAGGGCGTCCCCGGTCGCATGGCCGCGGGCATCGTTGACGCTTTTGAAGTTGTCGAGGTCGAGATACAGCACGGCCCCGATGCCGTCGCCACGCTGCGCCCTGTCGACCAGGGTACTGAGGCGCTCCATCAGCAGTCGCCGGTTCGGCAATTCGGTCAGCACGTCGTAGAACGCCAGCTTGCGGATCGATTCGGCGGACTGGCGCTTCTCGGTGATGTCGCGGCCGACGGCCACCCAGTGCGTGATCGGTCCGCCTTCGCCGGCGAACGGCACGATATCGACTTCCACCCAGCGGGGTTCGCCTGCTTTCGTGTAATTGATCAGTTGCGCCGACGCCGGTTCGTAGCGCGCCATTGCATCCGACAGGGCGGCGACGGTGTCGGTGCAGGTTTCCGGCCCATGCAGGGCATGCAGGCTTTGCCCGATGATTTCGTCGATGCGATATCCGCTGTGGCGCTCGAACGCGGCGTTCGCGAAGATGATCGGTTGATGCGAGGTTGTCCCGGGAATCGCCTGGACGATCAGCACCATGTCGTGCAGGCCCGCGAGTGCCGCCGAGGTCAGGCGCCATTCCTGGTTCACACGGCGCAGTGCGATTCGTTCCTGCTCGAGCGATTCGGACACGGCGTCAGCCTTGTTCAGCGAGCGTGACAAGCCTTTGAGCACGCTGCCCGCCGTCAGCGTCCCCAGCGTGCCGACGCACACATAGTTCAGGGTGAAAATCAGCGTGCCCACGGCCGAGTCACGCGCGAAGTTGCCGATGGTGAGCTCGCTGTGGCCGGCCATGCCAAGTCCCACCATCGAGAGCGCGCCGGCCGCGATCGTCACATACGCAGCGCGCTGGCCCAGCAGAATCACGGCGATGACGGGTGTGGCAAGAAGGTAGCAAAGGCCGACCGCGCCGACCATCACGATCGAACCGACGCCGACGAAAAACATCATGGCAAGGAAGCTGATCACCCTGGTCGTGTGCGGCAGGCGGTCGAGACGCCAGATCGCCAGGATCCATACCAGTGCGAGGGTGTCCATCAAGGCGACCTGCGGGTAACCCTGATAGGCGGCGACCAGCGCGTTTGGCACGGCAACGACCAGTGCCAGTACCAGCACGGCCGACATCAGCGTGGCGAAGGCGCGTACGCGCCACCTCAGCAGGTCCTGATTGATTCTATGGGGCATTCAGGCTATCCAATAATCCAACGATTGTCATTTTAATTTCATCTGGGAAACATTCTATCACTTTGTATCCTGATTCCCGGGTGGCACACGGCGCTTGTTTCCATCGTGTTGCGCATTTGCGACCAGCGCTGTCAAGCCCATGCTCGTCGTTATTGCATGCGTCTTAAGCCATGAACAGAGCACGAGTTTACGTTCTTCTCGGCAATACATTCCTCACGATAACTATTAAGCTGTCGGGAAATAATCTCACTTGCCGTACTGCACCTGCCCATGCCACCCACCGCCAATCCAGATGTGCTTCGCCTGCAACGCCTCGACGAGCGGCGCAGACCGCTGGTCGTGCGCTCGATCATTTTGATGGCAGGCTTTTGCCTGTTGCTGATTGGCCTGCATGCGTGGAGCTTGTGGGCATCGCGCCAGGGCGAACTGGACCAGACGGCGATCAGCACCGAGAACATGGCGCGTGCCCTGGCGTCCCACGCCGAGCGCTCGCTGACGGTCGCCGACTCGGTCCTGGCGGAGATGGTCGAACGGGTCGAGCTGTCAGCGACCACGCCGCTCGACCTCGCGCGCCTGCATGCGCGGATGGCGCGCATCACCCGCACCAGCGAAGAGGTGCGGGAGGTGTTCATCTACGACGCCGAGGGCAAGCGCCTGGCGACCTCGCTGCCATCGGTATTGCCGGGCAACATTCTGGACCGCGAGTATTTTCGGTATCACATGATCCATACTGACCTGGGCACGCGCATCGGCAAGCCGATCTTCAGCCGTTCCACGGGTATCCAGACCATTCCCGTGTCGCGCCGGATCAATCGCCCTGATGGCAGTTTCGGCGGCGTCGCGATGGCCTCGCTCAATCTCGATTTCTTCGGCAAGTTCTACGACAGTTTCGATGTCGGCCGCACCGGTACGATCATCCTGGCCATTGACGACGGCACCTTGCTGTACCGCCGTCCGTTCAATGCCGCGATGGTGGGGACGAGCATCAGCAACGGCCCCGTGTTCCAGACCTATGCCAAATCGGGGCCGGTCGGCACCGGGATGATGAGGTCCAGAATCGATGGCGTCGAGCGCCTGTACAGCTACCGCCACCTGGACGGCTTTCCGCTGCTGGTGGCGACCGCCCAGGCGAAGGACGAAATCCTGGACGGCTGGTGGATGGCGGTGATCAAGATGAGCTGCGTCGTCGTGTTCGCCGTGTGCATGCTCGGCTGGGGCGGGCACCGCATGATCAGCCAGTTGCGCCTGCGCGAGGCGCTGGAGTCCGAATTGCGCGCGGCGCGCAGTGCGCTCGAACTGCACAATGTATCGCTGCGCCACCTGGCCGACGTCGACGCCCTGACCGGGCTGGCCAACCGGCGCCGCTTCGATGAAGTGCTGGCCCTGGAATACGAGCGCGGGCGGCGCAGCGGGCTGCCGTTTTCGCTGATCCTGCTCGATGTCGACCATTTCAAGAAATTCAATGACCGCTATGGCCACGTCGCCGGCGACGCGTGCCTGCGCCGGGTTGCCGAGGCGATCGCGTCAGGGCCGCGGCGCCCGACCGACCTGACGGCGCGCTATGGCGGCGAAGAGTTCGCGATCATCCTGCCGGATACTGACAACGACGGCGCCCGCGCGGTGGCCGAGAACATCCGCTGCGCCGTGCAGGCGCTCGGCCTGGCGCACGAGGGAAGTGCCTACGGCCACGTTTCCATCAGTCTCGGGGTCCATACCTGCAACCAGGCCGATGGCACGTGCGCGGGGCCGCTGGCCGCCATCGAAGCCGCTGACCGCCTGTTGTACCAGGCGAAGATGGGCGGGCGCAATCGCCTGGTCGCCGGTCCGTAGCAGCGGCCGGCAGCGTGGGGCTGGACGATTGCCTCACATTGTCGGGACATCGGCCGGACATGCCGCAACGCCACGCTGGTTGCTCGTCTATACTGTATTGATGATGCCAACAACCAGCAGGACCCCTCCAAAGCGATTTACCGGAAGCCAGACTGTGCAATGACCAAGACAGACAATGCTGCCAAAAAAGTCATCCTGGTGGTCGAAGACCTTCCGTTTGACGCTGAATTCACACTGCAGGCGCTGGAAAAATTCGAAGGCAGATTCGATGTCGATGTCGCGCGCGACGGTTGGGATGCGCTGGTCCTGATGAAGCAACGTCATTTCGACCTCATCCTGATGGACCTGAAGATGCCCCGGATGGATGGGTTCGAAACGATGATCCTGATGCGGGGCTACCAGTTACAGCACGAGGTGCCGTTGATCATCCTGACCAACTCGGATCTCGACGCCGACCGCGAGCGTGCCCGCACGCTTGGCGCCGCCGACTATGTCCACAAGTCGGGCGACCTGGCCGGGTTCAGATCCGCGCTGCAGGCCGCCGTTGAAAAGCACATGCGCTCCTGAATTGCCCGTGCGCGCCGCGCGCCGTGCGGTATTCAGGGCCGCTTCGACCGGCCGATGATGCTCGCGACCTTGGTGGTGATCATGTCGACCGCCGGGCCGTTTGCGCCATGGGGCAGGATCACGTCGGCATTGCGCTTGGTGGGTTCGATGAACTGCTTGTGCATCGGCCGCACCGTGTCCAGGTACTGGCTGACGATGCTCTCCAATGAACGGCCGCGTTCGGCAATATCGCGCTGCATGCGGCGGATGAAGCGCACGTCGGACGCCGTATCGACAAAGATCTTCAGCGACATCATGTCGCGCAGATCGGCGTCGTACAGCGCGAACAGCCCTTCGACGACGATCACGGGTGCCGGCTTGACGGGAATGGTCTTGTCCGAGCGGTTGTCGATCGTGAAATCGTACTCGGGCATTGCGATCGCCTCGCCATTGCGCAGCGCCTGGACGTGCTGGATCAGCAACGGCCAGTCGAACGCGTGCGGATGATCGTAGTTCTGCTTGCGGCGCACTTCAGGGGGCAGGTCGGACTGGTCGCGGTAGTAATCGTCCTGCATCACGATCGAGACCATGTCGGCACCGAACGACGCCAGTACCTGCTGGGAGACCGTGGACTTGCCACTGCCGCTGCCACCGGCGACCCCGATGACGAACGGCATAAAAGGAATGGAATTCATCCCTGCATGATACCGGAGAGGCGTGCAGGCCGACAGGGCAGGCCTGGTAATGACCAGGCAATGACCTGGCTCGATTGTCAGTGCGTCAGAAGTAGACGGTGACGCGGCCGGCGTCCGGGCCGGCGCTGCGCAGCGATGGCGCCGCCGGGGCGTCCAGAAGATACGGTGTGGCCGGGCTGGCGCACTGCACCTGCACGGCGGCGCCGGCATTGATCGAACAGGTGGCCACGATCGTCAGGCGCGCTTCGAAGCTTGCCGACACCACGCGTGCATCCGCGCCAACCGGCAAGGTCAGGGTGGCGGTGGCCAGCAGAGCAGCAAGGAAACGGAGGGAGCGCGACATGCTTTGTGTTCGGGGCAAATAGCCGGTAGATGATCGATAAAGACCATCATAGCCACTTTGGCAGCGGCGTGCGCGAGCGCAGTGCGGGGCAGTGCGAGCAGGGGATGTAGCGGTATTTCGGGATTGACGGTATTTACTAGCTGGTTCGACCGGATGTGTCGCGCAGGTCGCGCACTGGACGCCTGAAAATTGCGATAAAGATAAACACAGTTGTCGATTTTGCGGTTTTATAGCGAATTAGAGAATAGTCTCTAAAAGCAATATTAGTTTCAAAAAAGAAATATCAGAGCGTGTTTTCAGGCAAATTCGCCAGCAATCCCGATACCGCGTCGACCAGTTCGATCGGGCTGAACGGCTTGACGATGTACAGATCGGCGCCAGCCGCCATGCCGGCTGCGACGTCGCTTTGCTGGCCGCAGGCCGACAGCAGCACGATCTTGACGCCGGCATTGGCGGGATCCTGCCGCAGGCGCGCGCAGACGTCCAGGCCGCTCTCGCCGGGGCCGAGCCAGATATCGAGCATGACGACGTCGGGCCGCTCGGCCGAAAACCTCGCGAGCGCCTGTTCGGCGTTGGCCGCTTCGACGATGCGGCCCAGAGCCTGCAGGCTCAGTGAAATCAGCAGGCGCAGTTCGTCCTGGTCATCGACGACAAGAATGGTATTAGCGGGCATCGCCGTGCTCCTGCCGTGGGTAGGGGCCGATGATGCCGGCCGGGTCGAACCGCAGTGTCGACGGGAGGGGCAGGATCGGCAGGAAGGCCAGGGTGGCGGTCATGGATGGGCTGGCATCGAAGGCGCGTCGGTGCGCCGAGCATAGCAGTTCAGTTGCTGATCAAGCGCGCGCCAGACCGTGTTCGACAGCGGCGCGCAGTTCGCCAAACGGCACCGGCTTCGGGAACACCGGGATATCGGCCGGCAAGCCCATGGCCTTGATCGTTGCACGGTCCAGGCCGCTCACCACGATCATGCTCATGCCAGCGCTGCCGCTGTCTTCGCGTAGCGTGCGGATCATGCGGAACCCGTCCATGCCCGGCATGTTGAGGTCGCTCACCAGCAGGTCGGGCCGCTCTTCGCCGATGCGGATCAGGGCCTCGAAGCCGTTGTTGGCCTTGACGACGTTCAGGTCCATGCCCCAGCCGGCCATCTCGAGTTCGTACAGGCGCAGCATCAGGGGATCATCGTCCACCACGAGTACGCGGCGCGTCGATGACGCCGAGGCGACCGGCGTGGCCGGTGGCGGCGCGTGCGCGGCAATGGCAATACGGCGCCCTTCGACCAGGCGGTTGACCGATTCCAGCGTGATGCGGCGATGGCCGCCAGCGGTGCGCCACGCCTGCAGCGTGCCGCTCTCGACCCACAGTTGCACCGTGCGATGCGACACGCCAAGGACCGCTGCCGCCTCCTTGGTTGAGCAATAGTCGGCGGCGTTGTACGGTGCGGCCGGCTGCAGGTCGGGTGAATTTTTCATATTTACTGATGTTACGTTTTAAGTTTCCCAAAGTCAAAATAGTTAACCGGAAAAATGAATGATTCATTAAACCAAAAGTCGTTATCCGGTGCTGCAAAGCGGAGCATAGCGCATTGGCAAGTTCTTGGGTTACATCAGAGTGCTGGATGCCCGTACAGTGGTTTCAAACACACGCTGGTTGTTACTTTACGTCAATTTTATTCTTTGCCTTGCGCTTGCACAAACGTAAATATGTGGTTGCAGAATGAGGCCGGACCTTCACTGTAACGGCTAAGTCCCTAATTTAAAGGAATATTTTGAATTGTCGAGTACCCCAAACATACACCTAAGTCATTGGTTTCATTGGCAAAATTAGGAAAGCACGGTTGGGATTTCGCTTGACCGTCAACATTGCTTCCACTAAAGTGGGAAACAGTGTGAAAAAGTGTCGATTTGTGGGAAGAAATCCAGATCCCGGCGCCAGACAACAACGACCAACCGAATTCTCCAAGCTAGGCATTTACGTGTTCCAGGGCGCGTCAGCGATCAACCTCGATGCAAAAGGGCGGATGTCCATTCCAGCCAAGCATCGTGACGCCCTGACACTTCAGTGTGAAGGTCGCGTCACGCTGACCAAGCACCCACAGGGCTGCCTGTTGTTCTTTCCGCGCCCGGTGTGGGAAGAGCATCGCAAGCAGATCGCTGCCTGGCCGATGTCGGCCCGTTCGTGGCAGCGTATTTTCCTTGGCAATGCCGTCGATGTCGAGCTCGACAGCGCCGGACGGATCCTGATCTCCCCCGAGCTGCGCGCTGCAGTCGGGCTCGAGAAGGAAGTGATGATGCTCGGTATGGGCAGCCACTTCGAAATCTGGAACGCCGCCAAACTGGCCGAGGACGAGGCCGCAGCTGTGGCTGGCGGCATGCCGGATGTACTTTCCAATTTTTCTTTCTGAGGCGCCGATGACGGATTCTTTGACGGTGCCTGATTATCAGCATCGCACGGTGCTACTTGACGAAGCAGTCGATGCGCTCGAGCTGAGCGGCGCACGTGCTTCCGGTACGTATATAGACGGGACCTTCGGTCGCGGCGGTCACAGCCGCCTGCTGCTGTCGCGCCTGGCCCCCGAGGGGCGCCTGATCGCGTTCGACAAGGACCCGCAAGCCATTGCAACCGCGGAGCAGATCGACGATCCGCGTTTCAGCATTGTTCACGACAGCTTTGCCACGATGGCCGACGCGCTTGCCGCGCGCGGCATTCATCAGGTCGACGGCATCCTGCTTGACCTGGGCATTTCCTCGCCCCAGGTCGACGACGCCAGCCGCGGCTTCAGCTTCCGCCAGGACGGCCCCCTCGACATGCGCATGGACACCACGCGCGGCATGTCGGCGGCCGAATGGGTCGCGACGGCAGAGCAAAACCATTTGGAAAAGGTGATACGCAATTATGGAGAAGAGCGGTTTGCTTTTCAGATTGCAAAGGCGATTGTTGCTCGCCGCGCAGTCGAACCAATTTCAAGCACACGACAGCTTGCCGCAATCGTGGCAAGCACGGTCAAAAGCAGGGAGAAAGGCAAGGATCCGGCAACCAGGACCTTTCAGGCTATCCGGATTTTCATCAATCAAGAGCTTGAAGACCTCGAAGCGGGGTTGACCGCTGCCTACAGCATGCTCGCGCCTGGCGCCCGCATGTCGGTGATCAGTTTTCACTCGCTGGAAGACCGCATGGTCAAGCAATTCTTCGCATCCAAAGCCAATGTCGAACAGCCCGACCGGCGCCTGCCGATCCGCGCCGTCGATCTGCCGCAGCCGTTGATGAAGCTGATCACGAAGATCAAGCCATCGGATGCCGAAGTGTCGGACAACCCGCGCTCGCGCTCCGCCGTGCTGCGCGTCGCCGAACGCCTGGGAACGCCGACATGAGCGTGAAGGTCAACGTGTTTCTTACCACGCTGCTGGTCGGCTGCGCGCTGTCGGTCGTCAACGCCCGCTACCAGGCGCGCCATTTGCTGATCGAACTCGAACGCCTGCAGCAGCACGCGCGCCAGCTCGACGTCGACTGGGACCAGCTCCAGCTCGACCAGTCGCGCCTGGCCAAGAACGATCGCATCGAGCAGATTGCCCGTTCCGAACTGAATATGGCGCCGCTCACGCCCGCCCGTACCCAATACCTGACCGAAGGCGCCCCATGACGCGCGGTGCTTCCAAATCCGGCGCACGCGTTGCTGCCTCGAAGGGCGTTGCATTCACCAAGAGCCCGGTGCTTGCCGTGCGCCTGCCCGACTGGCGCTCGCGCATGGTGCTGTTCGTCCTGTTCGCGTCGTTTGCCGCGCTGGCCGTGCGCGCCGTCTGGCTGCAGGGCGTGTCGAACCAGTTCCTGCAAAGCCAGGGCAAGAGCCGCTACGAGCGCACGCTTGAACTGCCGGCTACCCGTGGCCGCATCCTCGACCGCAACGGCGCCGTGCTGGCCACGTCGCTGCCGGTACGCGCCGTGTGGGCGATCCCCGAAGACGTGCTGGCCTCGCCGCCGGAAAAAATCACTGCACTGGCCAAGCTGCTGGGCATGCCCGAAGCCGACATCCGCAAGAAGCTCGACTCGGACCGCACCTTCGTCTACCTGAAACGCCAGGTCGAAATGCCGGTGATCGCCGAAATCGAGAAGCTCAAGATCAATGGCCTCGACACGCGCAAGGAATACAAGCGCTTCTACCCGCAGGGCGAAGTCGTCACCCACCTGGTCGGTTTCACCAATGTGGAAGACAAGGGCCAGGAAGGCATGGAGCTGCAACACCAGAAAACGCTGATGGGCGTGCCTGGCAGCCGCCGCGTGATCAAGGACCGCCTGGGCCACATCGCCGAAGATCTGGGCATGTTCCGTGAACCGCACCAGGGGCGCGACCTGACGCTGTCGGTCGACAGCAAGCTGCAATACATTGCGTTTACCAGTATCAAGAACGCGGTCGAGAAGTTCAATGCAAAGGCCGGCGCCGCCGTGGTGCTCGACGTGCACACCGGCGAAGTGCTGGCGCTGGCGAACTACCCGACCTACAACCCGAACGACCGCTCCAAGCTGACCGGCGAGCAGCTGCGCAACCGCGTCATTACCGACACGTTCGAGCCGGGTTCGACGATCAAGCCGATCACCATCGGCCTGGGCCTGGACACGGGCCGCATCACGCCCGACACGGTGTTCGACAATAACCCGGGCTGGATGACGATCACCGGCAAGCGCATTCGCGACACGCACAACTACGGCGTGCAGACGGTCAGCGGCATCATCCAGAAGTCGTCGAATATCGGCGCCGTCAAGGTGTCGCAGCGCATCCCGCCGCAGGAAATGTGGGAGATGTACACCAAGGTCGGCTACGGCCAGGCGCCGCGCTTCGGCTTCCCGGGCGCGACCGCCGGCCGCGTGCGGCCATGGAAATCGTGGCGTCCGATCGAGTACGCGAACATGGCCTTCGGCCACGGCCTGTCAGTGTCGCTGCTGCAGATGGCGCGCTCGTACATGATCTTCGCGCGCAATGGCGACATCATTCCGCTGTCGTTCGTGAAGGTCAACGAAGAGCCGGTCGGCCAGCAGGTGATTTCGCCCAAGACCGCAGCGCAGGTGCGCACGATGCTCGAATCGGTGGTCGGCCCGCAGGGCACGGCGTCCAAAGCGCAGGTCGCCGGCTACCGCATCGGCGGCAAGACCGGTACGGCCGAAAAGCTCGTCAACGGCCGCTACTCGCGCACCAACAATATCGGCTATTTCGCCGGCATCGGGCCGATGTCCAAGCCGCGCTTCATCATCGCCGTGATGGTCGACGATCCGAGCGGCGCCCTGCGCACCGGCGGCAGCGTCGCCGCACCGACGGCTGCCGACCTGTTTGCCAGCGCGCTGCGCGCAGCCAACGTGCCGCCCGATTCCTCCATCACGGACATCATCATTCCTGAAGTCCCATTAGAGGAGAGCATGTGATGAGCCCAAGCCTGAACGACATCCGCAACTGGATCGCTGCCGCCGCACCGGGCGGCCGTCTCGTTTCCGACTCGCGCCGCGTGCAGCCGGGCGACGTGTTCTTTGCCTATCCGGGCGATGCGCAGGATGGCCGCCGCTTCATCGGCGCGGCTGCCGACGCGGGCGCCGCCGCCATCGTGTATGACGACCAGGACTTCACCTGGCCTGATACAGTCACGACGCCGCACCTGGCCGTGGCAGGCCTCAAGCAACTGGCCGGCCCGATCGCGCACGCGGTGCTGGACCAGCCGGACAGCGCGATGTTTACCGTCGCCGTCACTGGCACCAACGGCAAGACCTCGTGCGCGCTGTGGACCGCGCAAGCGCTGGCGCGCCTGGGCGAGACCGCGGGTGTGATCGGCACGCTGGGCGTGGGCGTCATCGCGCCCAAGGCAAAGACCGAAGCGCAGTTCGACGTCACCGGCTACACGACGCCGGACGCGGTGCTGCTGGCGCAGACGCTGGCGGAGTTGAACGGCAAGGGCGTCACGGCGCTGGCAATCGAAGCCTCGTCGATCGGCCTGGTGCAGCAGCGCACGGCCGGCATGCATGTCGACGTGGCGATCTTCACGAACCTGACGCGCGACCACCTCGACTTCCATGGCGACATGGCCAGCTACGAGGCGGCCAAGGTCAAGCTGTTCGAGTGGCCGGGCCTGAAGCACGCGATCGTGAACCTCGACGACGCGGCCGGGCAGCGCCTGGTGGCGCATCTGCGCGCCAACTTCCCGGCGCTGGCCGTCACCGGCTATACGCTGGACGCCACTGCTGCTGTGCCGGATGGCGTGGCCGTCCTGCGCGCCAGCGGCATGCGCAGCAAGAACGCCGGCACCGAATGCCAGGTCGAGACGCCTGCGGGCAGCGCGACCATCCGCAGCCGTCTGGTGGGCAACTACAACGTGAGCAATACGCTGGCGGTGCTGGGCGCCTTGCTGGCGCGCGGCGTAGCGCTCAAAAGCGCGGTCGAGGCGATCGAAGCGCTGGTCCCGGCGCCGGGCCGCATGCAGCAGATGGGCGGGCAGGATGCGCCGATGGTCGTGATCGACTACGCACACACGCCGGACGCGCTGGAAAAAACCCTGGGCGCGCTGCGCCAGGTGGCGGCTGACCGCGGCGGCCAGTTGTGGTGCGTGTTTGGCTGCGGTGGCGATCGCGATCCGGGCAAGCGCCCGCAAATGGGCCGCATCGCGCAGGCCGCCGACCAGGTGCTCGTCACCAGCGACAACCCGCGCAGCGAAGAGCCGGTGGCCATCATCGCCCAGATCGTGGCGGGGATGGACGCCAACGCACCAGGCTCGCGCCTGCAGACGGTGGAAGACCGCGCGTCGGCCATTCTGCTGGCCGTGAAACAGGCCGCCAGGCAGGACGTGATCCTGCTGGCCGGGAAGGGCCATGAGCCTTACCAGGAAATCAAGGGACGCAAGATGCCGTTTTCGGATACGGACCACGCTTCGCTCGCATTGACGGCGCGGCTTACCATGTTGAGGACGCATTGATGCGCGGTACCCTGGCACAACTCGTGGCGGCCATTCCCGGCGCGCGCCTCGTCGGCGCGGATGTCGCCTTTGGCGGCGTGTCGACCGATAGCCGCAAGGTCGACGCCGGCGCGCTGTTCGTCGCGCTGCGTGGCAAGTCGTTCGACGCGCACGATTTCCTCGACCAGGTCGCCGCGCGCGACGTCGCGGCGGTGGTCGTGTCGGCGCTGCCCGAAGGCTGGACACTGCCGGCGATCGTCGTGCCCGACACCTTGGCTGCGCTGGGCCGCATCGCGCATGCCTGGCGCACGGGATTCGATCTGCCCGTCATCGGCGTCACCGGCAGCAACGGCAAGACGACGGTCAAGGAAATGATCGCATCGATCCTGGCGGCGGCAGTGGGCGAAGAAGCGCGCCTGGCCACGCAGGGTAATCTGAACAACGAGATCGGTGTGCCCCTCACGCTGTTCCGCCTGACGGCTTCCCATCGCGCCGCGGTGGTGGAACTGGGCATGAACCATCCGGGCGAGATCGCCCGCCTGGCCGCCATCGCCGCACCGACGGTCGCACTGGTGAACAATGCGCAGCGCGAGCACCAGGAATTCATGCACACCGTGGAAGCGGTGGCGCGCGAAAATGGCGCGGTGCTGCAAGCGCTGGCGCTGGTACCAAATGGCGTGGCCGTGTTCCCGGGCGACGACATCTACACGGATCTGTGGCGCGGCCTGGCCGCCTGCGACGTCATCACGTTTGGCCTGACTGACGCCTGCGACGTGCGCGCCGACTACACGAGCAATGGTTTCGGCAGCGATCTGCAGGTGAGCGCACGCGGCGCGCAGTTCGCCATCAAGCTGGCCGCGGCCGGCGAACACAATGTGCGCAACGCGCTGGCCGCGATTGCCTGTGCTCTCGGCGCCGGCATCGACCAGAACGCCATCGTGCGTGGCCTCGAAGCCTTCGCACCAGTCGGCGGGCGCCTGCAGCGCAAGCAGGCCGCCGGCGGCGCGACCGTCATCGACGACACCTACAACGCCAATCCCGATTCGATGCGCGCTGCCATCGACGTGCTGGCCGCGTATCCCGCGCCGCGCATCCTCGTGGTGGGCGACATGGGCGAGGTCGGCGCGCAGGGCAAAGAATTTCACGAAGAAATCGGGGCTTACGCACATACGCGTGGCATCGACACCGTGCTCGCGACAGGCGAGCTGGCGCGCCATCTGGCCGCGTCGGGAGCACAGCATTACGAGCAGTTCGACGAGTTATTGGCAGCACTGGACAAAAAACTGGGCAGCAATACGGACGCGACTGTGCTGGTGAAGGGCTCGCGTTTCATGAAAATGGAACGCGTGGTCCAGCACCTGACCGGATCAACCCCCCTTGGCAAGGACGCCCACTAATATGCTTCTCTGGCTCGCACAATACTTTCAGGACTATCTCGGTCCGCTGCGCGTGTTTAACTACCTCACGTTCCGCGCGGTGTTCGCCACCATCACGGCCATCACCATTGGCCTGGTGGCCGGCCCGATCGTCATCCGCAAATTGACCGAACTGAAAGTCGGCCAGGCCGTGCGTACCTACGGTCCGCAAAGCCACCTGACCAAGCACGGCACCCCGACGATGGGCGGCGTGCTGGTCCTGATCGCGATCGGCATCTCTACGCTGCTGTGGTGCGACCTGTCGAACCGCCTGATCTGGCCAGTGCTGGTCGTGACGATGGGCTTTGGCGCCGTCGGCTGGGTCGACGATTACCGCAAGGTGGTCTACAAGGACCCGGAAGGCATGCGCTCGCGCGAAAAATACTTCTGGATGTCGCTCATAGGTATCGCATCTGCTCTTTATTTGGCGTTCTCGGTCTCGGCCGCCAATCCATGGGAAGTCGCGCAACTGTTCTACGCCTGGGTGCAGTCGGGCTTCTCGATGAGCCTCCCGCCGAAGGCCGACCTGATCGTCCCGTTCTTCAAGACCATCAGCTATCCGCTGGGCGTCTGGGGCTTCATTGCGCTGACCTATTGCGTGATCGTGGGCGCATCCAACGCCGTGAACTTCACCGACGGCCTCGATGGCCTGGCGATCATGCCGACCGTGATGGTCGGCGCGGCCCTGGGCCTGTTCGCGTATCTCACCGGCAGCGTGACGTTCTCGAAATACCTGTTGATTCCGTACATCCCGGGCGCTGGCGAACTGCTGATCTTCTGTGGCGCGATGGCCGGCGCGGGCCTGGCCTTCTTGTGGTTCAACGCGCACCCGGCCCAGATGTTCATGGGCGACGTCGGCGCGCTGGCCCTCGGCGGCGCGCTCGGCACGATCGCCGTCATCGTGCGCCAGGAAATCGTCCTGTTCATCATGGGCGGCGTGTTCGTGGCCGAAACGCTGTCCGTGATCATCCAGGTGACCTGGTTCAAGTACACGAAGAAGCGCTATGGCACCGGCCGCCGCGTGTTTCTGATGGCGCCGCTGCACCACCACTTTGAACAAAAAGGCTGGAACGAAACCAAGGTCGTGGTCCGCTTCTGGATCGTGACCATCGTGCTGATCCTGGTCGGTCTCTCTACACTGAAACTGCGTTAATGAACTACGACGGCAAACTCGCACTGGTACTGGGCCTCGGTGAATCGGGGCTCGCGATGGCGCACTGGCTCGCGCGGGGCGGCGCACGCGTGCGCGTGGCCGATACGCGCGCTGAACCGCAACGCCTGCCGGCGCTGCGCGCGGCCGCGCCGGATGCGCAGTTCGTCGCCGGCGAATTTGGCGCCGACCTGCTCGATGGCGTCGATTTCGTTGCCGTCAGCCCGGGCCTGGCCCCGGAGCGCGAACTGGCCGCGATCATGCCTGCCGCTGCTACCCGCGATATCCCCGTCTGGGGCGAGATCGAACTCTTTGCCCAGGCGCTGGCGCACCTGCGCGAGAGCAGCGGCTATGCGCCGAAGGTCATCGCGATCACGGGCACCAACGGCAAGACGACGGTGACGAGCCTGACCGGCCTGCTGTGCCGCCGCGCGGGGTTGACCACGCGCGTGGCCGGCAATATCAGCCCGGCGGCGCTGGACGTGCTGCGCGAGTCGATCGATGCGAACGAGCTGCCGCAAGCCTGGGTGCTGGAATTGTCCAGCTTCCAGCTGCATACAACGTTCAGTCTCAAGGCCGACGCTGCGACGGTGCTGAACCTGACCCAGGATCACCTCGACTGGCACGGCACGATGGATGCCTACGCAGCCGACAAGGCGCGCATATTTGGCCCGGATACCGTTCGCGTCCTGAATCGCGACGATGCGCGCGTGATGCGCATGGCGGTCGATGCGCCGCTGTTCACCTTCGGTACCGACGAGCCGGTCGACGCTGACAGCTTCGGCCTGATCGACGAGCGCGGCGTGCTGTGGCTGGCCAACGCCGTGGCGGGCGAGGCGAGCGACAAGAAACTCAAACGCGGCGAAATCCGCGAACAGGTCGACGCGATCGTGGGCCGCCTGATGCCGGCCGATGCGCTGAAGATTCGCGGCCTGCACAATGCCGCCAACGCGCTGGCCGCGCTGGCCCTGTGCCGCGCCTGCGGCCTGCCGCTGGCGCCGCTGCTGCATGGCCTGCGCGAGTACGCGGGCGAACCGCACCGCGTCGAGCTGGTGGCCACCATCGACGGCGTCGACTATTACGACGACAGCAAGGGCACCAATGTCGGCGCCACCGTCGCTGCGCTGCAGGGCCTGGGCAAGGCCTTTGCCGGCGCCGACCAGCAGATCCTGTTGATCGCCGGTGGCGACGGCAAGGGGCAGGACTTTTCGCCGCTGGCCCAGCCCGTGGCGGCGTATGCCCGCGCCGTGCTGCTGATCGGCCGCGATGCGCCGGCCGTGCGCGCCGCGATCGATGCGACCGGCGTGCCGGCGTTCGACCTCGACGACTTGCCGCAGGCAGTGCGCCGCGCGGCCGGTCTGGCGCGTGCCGGGGACGCGGTATTGCTGTCCCCAGCGTGCGCCAGCCTGGACATGTTCACGAACTACGCGCACCGCGCGCAGGTGTTCGTCGAGACCGTGCGCGACATCGCACTCGATAAAGGGCAGGAGATCTGATGGCCTTCCAGCTGCCCTTCAAGTTTTCCGGCAACGCCGTCGACGCCACTGTCGACGGGCGCAGCCGGCCGTCGAAAATGATGGATTACGACCAGCCGCTGGTCTGGGTCACGCTGCTCCTGATGCTGTTCGGGATGGTGATGGTGTACTCGGCGTCGATCGCGCTGCCCGATTCGCCGAAATTCCGCTATCTGCAGGACCGCAACGAATACTTCCTGTACCGCCAGGCGGTCTACATTCTCGTCTCGATGGTGGCGGCGGCCGTCGTGTTCCGCGTGCCGATCGCCGTCTGGCAGCGCCATGCACCGATGATCTTCATCGGCACGCTAGTGCTGCTGGTGCTGGTCCTGATTCCGGGCCTGGGCGTGTCGGTCAACGGCGCGCGCCGCTGGCTGTCGCTCAAGGTATTCATGGTGCAGCCGTCCGAAATCATGAAGATCGCCGTTGTGCTGTACGCGGCCGACTTCACGGTGCGCAAGCAAGAGTACATGCACAAGCTGACCAAGGGCTTCGTGCCGATGGTCGTGGCCATTGGCCTGGTGGGGGGCCTCTTGCTGATGGAGCCGGATCTGGGCGCCTTCGGCGTGATCGTCTGCATCGCGATGGGCATCCTGTTCCTGGGCGGCATCAACATCATCTGGTTCGGCGGCATCGGCGCGCTGCTGGTCGTGATCTTCAGCGCGATCATCGCGCTCTCGCCATTCCGCCGTGCGCGCATGTTCGCTTACCTGAACCCGTGGGAAGAGGGCAATGCGCTGGACAAGGCGTATCAGCTGACGCACTCGCTGATCGCGTTCGGTCGCGGCGAATTCTTTGGCGTGGGCCTGGGCGGCTCGGTCGAAAAGCTGTTCTACCTGCCCGAAGCGCACACCGACTTCATCATGGCGGTCATCGGCGAAGAACTGGGCCTGGTCGGCGTGCTGGTCGTGGTGGCGATGTTCTACTGGCTCGTCAAGCGCGCCTTCGACATCGGCCGCCAGGCGATCGCGCTCGAACAGGTGTTCGCTGGCCTGGCTGCGAAAGGCATCGGCATCTGGATCGGCGTGCAGACCTTCATCAATATGGGCGTAAACCTGGGCCTGTTGCCCACCAAGGGCCTGACCTTGCCGCTGATGAGCTTTGGCGGTTCGGGCGTGCTGTTCAACTGCGTTGGCCTGGCGATCCTGCTGCGCATCGATTACGAGAATCGCGTGCGCATGCGCGGAGGCCGCACATGACCAAAAAGCTGATGATCATGGCCGCCGGCACCGGTGGCCACATCTTCCCCGGTATCGCAATCGCGCAGACGATGCGCGCGCGCGGCTGGGAAGTGAGCTGGCTGGGCACCGCCCACGGCATGGAAACCGATCTGGTGCCGAAAGCCGGCATCGCGATGGACACGATCGACTTCGCCGGCCTGCGCGGCAAGGGCCTGGCGCACACCATCAAGGGCGCGTTCAAGATGGCGGCCGCGTTTGCGACCTGCCGGCGCTACCTGGCTGCGCGCCGGCCGGACGTCGTGCTGGGCATGGGCGGTTACGTGACGGTACCGGGCGGCATGATGGCGCGCGCCGCCGGCGTTCCGCTGGCCCTGATCAATGCCGATGCCGCGCTGCTGCTGTCGAACAAGACCCTGACGCCGCTGGCGCAGCGCGTGCTGTTTGGCTTCCCGGCCGATTTCGGCAAGGCAGCCGGCAAGGCGGTTGTCACCGGCAACCCGGTGCGCCAGCAGATCCTCGATCTGCCAGCGCCCGCCGAACGCTTCGCCGACCGCACCGGCGTGCTGCGCGTGCTGGTCGTTGGCGGCAGCCTGGGCGCCAAGGTGCTCAACGATGGCGTGCCGGCGGCCCTGGCCCTGATCGACCCGGCGGAACGGCCGATCGTCACGCACCAGTCGGGCAAGAAGAATATCGATGCGCTGCGCGCCGCGTATGCACAGGCTGGCGTGCAGGCCAATGTGGTCGACTTCATCGACAATATGGCGGCGGCGTACGCCGATGCCGATCTGGTGATCTGCCGCGCCGGTGCGATCACGGTGTCCGAACTGACGGCAGCCGGCGTGGCCAGCGTGCTGGTGCCGTTCGTGGCCAGCACCACCAGCCACCAGCGCGACAACGCGATCTGGATGGATGCTCAAGGTGCGGCCGTGCACCTGCCGCAGGGCGAACTGAATCCGCAGCGACTGAAAAGTCTGCTGCAAACGACGCGCGAGCAGTGCCTGGCCATGGCGCAGGCAGCAGCGCGCGTCGGCCAGCGCGACGCCAACGAAGCGATCGCGCGCGAACTCGAACAACTGGCAGCAAGGGTAAAAGCAGCATGAAACACAAGATCAAGAACATCCACTTCGTGGGCATCGGCGGCAGCGGCATGAGCGGCATCGCCGAAGTGCTGCTCAATCTCGGCTACCAGGTGTCGGGCTCGGACCTGGGCAGCAATGCCGCTAGCCAGCGCCTGGCCGACCTGGGCGCGACCGTGCACCTGGGCCACCACGAAGACAATGTGGCGGGCGCCGACGTCGTCGTGACCTCGACCGCCGTGAACGAAGCCAACCCGGAAGTGGTGGCGGCGCGCGCAAATAAAGTGCCGGTGGTGCCGCGCGCGATCATGCTGGGCGAACTGATGCGCCTGAAGCGCGGCATCGCGATTGCGGGCACGCACGGCAAGACGACGACCACCAGCCTGGTCGCATCGGTCCTGGCGCAAGGCGGGCTCGATCCGACCTTCGTCATCGGTGGCCGCCTGACCGCCGCCGGCGCCAATGCGGCGCTGGGCAGCGGTGACTACATCGTGGCAGAAGCCGATGAATCGGATGCGTCGTTCCTGAACCTGTCGCCGATGATCGAAGTGATCACGAACATCGACGCCGATCACATGGAAACCTACGAGCACGACTTCGAGAAACTCAAGAGCGCGTTTGTCAATTTCACGCACCGCCTGCCGTTCTACGGCCGCGTGATGCTGTGCATCGACGACAAGCACGTGCGCGAGATCCTGCCGCAGGTGACCAAGCCGGTTACCACCTACGGCTTTTCGGAAGAAGCCGAAGTACGCGCGCTGGATGCGTACGCCGATGGCACGCACATGCACTTCACCGTGCGCCAGGAAGGCTATGCCGACACCAAGTTCGTGTTGAACCAGCCCGGCATGCACAATGTGCTCAATGCCTGCTCGGCGATTGCCATCGCGCGCGAAATCGGCATCGACGATGCTGCCACCGCCCAGGGCCTGCTGGAGTTCCGCGGCGTGGGCCGCCGCTTCACGCGCTACGGCGACGTGGCTTTGGCGTCCGGCGGCAGCTTCACGCTGGTCGACGATTTCGGCCACCACCCGGTGGAAACCGAAGTCACGCTGGCCGCGGCGCGCGCCGCCTACCCGGGCCGGCGCCTCGTGCTGGCCTTCCAGCCACACCGCTACAGCCGCACGCGCGACCTGTTCGAAGACTTCGTCAAGGTGCTGGCCACGCCGGACGTGCTGCTGCTGGCCGACGTGTATCCGGCCGGCGAAGCGCCGATCGTGGCCGCTGACGGCCGCGCGCTGGCGCGTGCACTGCGCACGTCCAGCAAGATCGAGCCGATCTTTGTCGAGTCCATTGCCGACATGCGGGACGCCATCCTGAATGTGGCGCGCGACGGCGACGTCGTGCTGACGATGGGCGCCGGCTCGATCAGCGGCATTCCGCAACAACTGACCACAGCGAAAGGCTGAGCATGACGACGACCATTCAACTTCTCGATGCGACCGTCTTCGGCAAGGTCGGCGTCCTGTTCGGCGGCCGCTCGGCCGAGCGCGAAATCTCGCTCATTTCCGGCAACGGCGTGCTGCAGGCCCTGAAAAGCCGCGGCATCGATGCGCACCCGTTCGATCCGGGCACGCACAGCCTGGCCGATCTGGCTGCGCAGGGTTTTGACCGCGTGTTCATCGCGCTGCACGGCCGCTACGGCGAAGACGGCAGCCTGCAGGGCGCGCTCGAGCAACTGGGCATTCCGTACACCGGCAGCGGCGTGATGGCTTCGAGTGTCGGCATGGACAAGATCACCACCAAGAAGCTGTGGCTGATGGAAGGCGTGCCAACGCCAAAATACGCGACGGTCGACGCCGATACCGATCTGGATGCGCTGGTCGCCGAACTGGGCCTGCCGCTGATCGTCAAGCCGCCGCTCGAAGGCTCGAGCATCGGCATCACCAAGGTCCTTGAGCGTGACCAGCTGGCCGACGCGATCGCGCTCGTGGCCAGCATGGACGACGCGGTGCTGGCCGAGCAGTTCGTGACCGGCCGTGAATTCACGGTCGCCGTGCTGGGGCAGGGCGCCGCCGCCCGCGCGCTGCCGATCGTCGAGATCGTCGCGCCCGAAGGCAAGTACGACTACCAGAACAAGTACTTCACCGACGACACGCAATACCACTGCCCGGCGCCGCTGCCCGACGAACTGACGCAGGAGATCCAGCGTCATGCGGTGAACGCCTACCGCGCGATCGGTTGCGAAGGCTGGGGCCGCGTGGACGTGCTGGTGCGCGAGAGCGACATGCGTCCGTTCCTGCTCGAGGTGAACACGTCCCCGGGCATGACGACGCACTCGCTGGTGCCGATGGCGGCGCGCGCGGTGGGCATCGGCTACGAAGACCTGTGCGTCGAGATCCTGCGTTCGGCGCGGCTCAAGATGGGCAACCGGGGTGCGAAACCCGAAGCGAAGGACTGAGCGCAATGTGGCATGACGTCCGCTCCCTCAATGCAACTGCCAGCTTCCTGACGGCGCTGACGGTGCTCGCCGCGCTGGTGACCGGCGTCTGGTGGCTGTCGCAGCGCCCGATGTTCGCACTGGGCTCGGTGACGGTGGAGAGCATGTACGGGATCGACCTGAAACACGTGAACGAACTGACCGTGCGCAACGGCGTGGTCGGTAAAATTCGCGGCAACTTCTTTACCGCGGACCTGGAACAGGTGCGCGCGACGTTCGAGACCGTGCCCTGGGTACGCCGCGCCACGGTGCGCCGCGAATGGCCCAACGCGCTGGTGGTCGAAGTCGAAGAGCACGAGGCGCTCGGCACCTGGGGCGACGAAGGCCGCCTGCTGTCGGTGAAGGGCGACGTGTTTACGGCCAATATCGCCGAAGCCGACGATGAACAGACGCTGCCGGAGTTCGATGGACCGGTGGGCAGCGAGAAGGATGTGCTGGCGCGCTTCAATGAATTGCGCACGGCGTTTGCCAAGGTGGCGCTGGTGCCGCACGCGTTGTCGCTATCGAATCGCTATGCATGGACCGTGAAGCTGGATAATGGCATGAGCGTCGAACTGGGACGCGAACAGGATCGCAACACGTTGAACAAGCGCGTCGCGCGCCTGGTCGGCGTGTACCCGCAGCTGGTGGCCCGGCTGCAGGAGGGCCGTATCGATACGATCGATATGCGCTATCCGAACGGACTGGCCTTGTCGTCGGCGGCGCTGAACGTGCCGCTGGATGCGACGAAGCCGGTCAAGGCAGCCAAGAAACCCAAAGCCGCACCGAATACAAAAACCAATACAACAACCAAGCAAATCTGAGCAGGCTACAGCAATGACAAAAGACGCGAAAAACCTGATCGTCGGTCTCGACATCGGCACCTCCAAGGTGGTGGCCGTGGTCGCCGAAGTGATGTCCGACGGACGCCACGAGGTGATCGGGCTGGGTCAGCACGAGTCCAGGGGATTGAAGAAAGGCGTGGTCGTCAACATCGAGGCCACCGTCGAATCGATCCAGCGCGCGCTGGAAGAGGCCGAGCTGATGGCGGATTGCAAGATCCGCAACGTCTACGCCGGCATCGCCGGCAGCCATATCCGTTCGTTCAATTCGAGCGGGATGGTGGCGATCAAGGAGAAAGAAGTCACGGCGACCGACGTGGCGCGCGTGATCGAGACGGCCAAGGCGGTGAACATCCCGACCGACCAGCAATTGCTGCACACGGTGCCGCAGGAATTCATCGTCGACAACCAGGAAGACGTGCGCGAGCCGATCGGCATGAGCGGCATCCGCCTCGAAGTGCGGGTGCACATTGTCACCGGTGCGGTCTCTGCGGTACAAAACATTGTAAAGTGCGTGCGCCGCTGCGGTCTCGAGGTCTCGGACCTGATCCTGCAGCCGATGGCGTCCGCCGACGCGGTGCTGACGGTCGACGAGAAAGAACTGGGCGTGGTGCTGATCGACATCGGCGGCGGCACCACCGACATCGCGGTGTTCTCGGATGGCGCGATCCGCCACACGGCCGTGATCCCGATCGCGGGTGACCAGATCACCAGCGACATCGCGATGGCCTTGCGCACGCCGACCGGCGAAGCCGAAGATATCAAGATCCGCTACGGCGTGGCCAAGCAGGTGCTGGCCGACCCGGGCGAGACACTCGAAGTGCCAGGTCTCGGTGACCGCGGCCCGCGCGCCTTGTCGCGCCAGGCTTTGGCGGCCGTGATCGAGCCCCGGGTGGAGGAGCTGTTCGCGATGGTGCACCAGGCCGTGCGCGAATCGGGCTACGAAGGCGTGCTGTCGTCCGGCATCGTCCTGACTGGCGGCAGCGCAATCATGCCCGGCATGATCGAAATGGCGGAAGACATCTTCCTCAAACCGGCACGCCTCGGCACGCCGGACTACCGCGGGCAATTGGCCGATGTGGTGCGCAGCCCCCGCTACGCCACCGTGCTTGGCTTGCTGCTCGAAGCAAAGAAACAGTACCTGCGCGGACACATCGTCACGCGCCAGGATGGTTCGGTGAAGGCAGTCTGGCAGCGTATGAAGGAGTGGATCGCGGGGAACTTCTGACGCACATGCAATCGCACTAGCACTTGGTAACAAATTAGGTAGCGAAATTTCATCACGAATTACAGTTTTTTACATACAATCGCAGATACCGGTTTGAGGCGGCGAACCAGATACGCACAGGCCTCGTTCCCGTAACTGCACTTTGAAAATTAGGGAGCACATCATGGAGTTCGATATGGTCGATAACGCAGCACTGGGGACCGTGATCAAGGTCGTGGGCGTCGGTGGCGCCGGCGGCAACGCGGTTCAGCACATGATCAATAAAGGTGTATCCGGTGTCGAGTTCATCGCCGCGAACACGGATGCGCAAGCGCTGGCCGTATCGAGCGCCGGCAACATCATCCAGATCGGTGATTCGGGCCTGGGCGCAGGGATGCGTCCCGAAGTCGGTCGCCAGCTCGCCGAACAATCGCGCTCGCGCATCGAAGACGCACTGCGCGGCGCGCACATGGTCTTCATCGCGGCCGGCATGGGCGGCGGCACCGGTACCGGCGCCGCACCGATCGTGGCCGAAGTGGCCAAGTCGATGGGCGCCCTGACCGTCGCTGTCGTCTCCAAGCCGTTCTCGTACGAAGGCCAGAAGTGCATGGACGTGGCCGAAGCGGGCCTCGAAGAACTGACCAAGCACGTCGACTCCCTGATCGTCATCCTGAACGAAAAGCTCGAAGACATCTACGAAGACGAAAGCATGCTCGACTGGATGCAGCACGCCGACGATGTGCTCAACAACGCGGTTGCCGGTATCGCCGAGATCATCAACGTGCCGGGCCATATCAACGTCGACTTCAACGACGTCAAGACGATCATGGGCGAGCAGGGCAAGGCCATGATGGGCACCGCGACCGCCGCTGGCGTCGACCGGGCGCGCATCGCTGCCGAGCAGGCTGTCGCTTCGCCGCTGCTCGACGGTATCGACCTGTCGGGCGCCAAGGGCGTGCTGGTCAACGTGACCGCAAGCCGTGGCCTGAAAGGTAAAGAGATCAAGGAAGTCATGGCCGCCGTGCGCGCCTTCGCCGCGCCGGACGCGTCGATCGCACAGGGTATCGCTTACGACGACTCGATGGGCGACGAGATTCGTGTGACCGTGGTCGCGACGGGCCTGGGCAAGAACAAGAAGTCGATCCAGCTGGTCCAGCCGCAGCAAGTGATGCGCACCGGTACCTACGACGCGCCAGTGATGCAGGGCGCCGCAGCGGTGGCCGGTGGCCTGACCGCCGGCAAGGCCAGCGCTGACGCGCTGGGCGGCATGAAGCAGCCGGCCGTGTGGCGCCGCGAGCAGGCATCCGAGCAGGTGCAGGCAATGCAGCGCAATGGCGTCGAGACCTACGACATTCCGGCGTTCCTGCGCAAGCAGGCGGACTGAGTTTTGGCATGACGGCTGGCGCGAGCCAGCCGCCGTCGAAAGGGCCGGCGCGAGCTGGCCCTTTTTACGTCCGGGGCCCGGATCGGCGATAATGGCCGGATTCACACAACCTTCACAGGAGCGAACATGAGCATCCAGATTGGCGAACGCCTGCCCGACGGCACGCTGGCCGAATTCATCGAGAACGAAACCGCAGGCTGCAGCCTGGGCCCGAACACGTTCCAGGTCGCCGATCTGGTCAAGGGCAAGAAGATCGTCATCTTCGGCCTGCCAGGCGCGTTCACGCCGGGTTGCTCGGTGCAGCACGTGCCGGGCTATGTCAAGCATGCTGACGCGCTGAAAGCCAAGGGCGTCGATGAAATCTGGTGCATCTCGGTCAACGACGCGTTCGTGATGGGCGCCTGGGGCCGCGACCAGAAAGCCACCGGCATCGTGCGCATGATGGCCGACGGTAACGCCACGTTCACCAAGGCGCTGGGCCTGGACAACGACTACTCGGCCCACGGCATGGGCGTGCGCTCGAAGCGCTACGCGATGCTGGTGGAAGACGGCGTGGTCAAGACGCTGGACCTCGACGCCAAGGGCGTCGAAGCGTCGAGCGCCGAAGCGATGCTGGAAAAGCTGGGCTGATTTTTGTTGCAACGACCGGCGCGGCATCCAGCTGGCCGTAGGGTGGATGGCCGTGCCATCCACCCGTTCAGATCAAGCTGATTTTGTGGCGCGTTGAGGTTCGTTGGACGCGTGGACGGGAAAACCCGTCCACCCTACGCCCCCCCATGACAAACGGCGCCACGGCGCCGTTTTTTTTTCACTGCCAACAAGGAACGCCGCACCGTGAAGCGCCCATCGGGAAACCTGTACAGCATCTACGCGATGCTGCTTGCCGTCTTCATGTTCGCGCTGATGGACACGGCCATGAAGCTGCTGTCGGCGCGCTATCCGGCGCTGCAGGTCGCCGCCTTGCGCGCCATCTGCTCGCTGCCCCTGATTGCCCTGTACGTGGCCTGGCGCGGCGCATTTGCCGGCATCCTGCGCGTGCGCTGGCCGATGCACCTGCTGCGCGCCGGACTGGGCATCCTGATGCTGGCGCTGTTCGCCTTCGGCCTGCAGAAGCTGTCGCTGGCCGAAGCCTATTCGATTTTCTTCATTGCGCCGGCCCTGATCACGGCCTTGTCGGTCCTGCTGCTGCGCGAGCGCGTCGACCTGGCGCGCTGGGTCGCCATTGGCGTCGGGCTGATTGGCGTACTGGTCGTGCTGCGCCCCAGCGGTGCGGGCTTCCTGACGGTGGGCGGCCTGGCGGTGCTGGGGTCGGCCGCCTGCTACGCCGTCTCGGCGATCACGGTGCGGGTGCTGTCACGGACCGACCGCAGCGAACACACGGTGTTCTGGCTGATGGTGCTGATCGCCATTGGCGCCGGCGCCCTGGCGGCGCCCGACTGGGTGGCGCTGTCGGCCCGTGAAATCCCGATCCTGTGCGGGCTGGCGGTGTCGGGTTTCATCGGCCAGCTGGCGATCACCGAAGCGTTTTCGCGCGGTGAAGCGTCGAGCGTGGCGCCATTCGAATATTCGGCCCTGGCCTGGGGCGTGGGCCTGGACTGGCTGCTGTGGCGCGCGCTGCCCGACAGCTACACGCTGCTGGGCGCAGCGATCATCATCGGCAGCGGCCTGTATCTGATCCGCCATGAGAAAGAGCACGTCGAAGCCGAGCATCCTTGACGAGCAGGGGAGGGGCGCAGCAGCGCCGGAGACGCTGGGCTATAATCGATCCATGCTGAAACAACGAACCATCAAGGAACTGGTCCGCGCCACGGGCGTCGGACTGCACTCGGGCCGCAAGGTCGAACTCACGCTGCGCCCGGCCGGTCCGGACACGGGCATCGTGTTTCGCCGGGTCGATCTCGACCCGATCGTGTCCATTCCCAGCTCCGCGCACGTTGTGGGCGACACGCGCATGGCGTCGGTCCTGATCAAGGACGATGCGCGCGTCTCGACCGTCGAACACGTGATGTCGGCCTGCGCCGGCCTGGGCATCGACAACCTCGTCATCGACGTGACGGCCGAGGAAATCCCGATCATGGACGGTTCGGCGTCGTCGTTCGTGTTCCTGCTGCAGCAGGCCGGTGTGCAAGAGCAGTCGTCGGCCCGCAAGTTCATCCGTGTGCTGAAGGACGTCGAAGTGCGCCAGGGCAGCGGCGCGAACGAAAAGTGGGCGCGCCTGTCGCCGCACAATGGCTACAAGCTCGACTTCTTCATCGAATTCAATCATCCGGCGGTCGATGGCACGATGCAGCGCGCGAGCGTGGACTTCGGCGACATCACCTATGTGCGCGACGTGGCGCGTGCGCGTACGTTCGGCTTCATGCAGGACGTGGAGAGCCTGCGCGGCATGGGCCTGGCGCGCGGCGGCTCGTTCGAGAACGCGATCGTGATGGATGAATACCGCATCCTGAATGCCGACGGCCTGCGCTACGAGGATGAATTCGTGCGCCACAAGATCCTCGACGCGATCGGCGACCTGTACCTGGTCGGCCATCCGCTGCTGGCCAGCTACACGGCCCACAAGTCGGGCCATGCGCTCAACAACGACCTGCTGCGCGCCTTGCTGGCGCAGCCGGATTCGTACGAGATCGTCAGCTTCGATGCGCTCGATACAGCGCCGCCGTCGTACGTCAAGCAGATGACGCGGGAGTGGGCGCAGAGCTGATCCCGGCGCTGCCGTCTATCTTCTCTTTGCCGCCAGCGCCCTGAGCGCTGCCACCAGATCGTGATTGTGCTTGTCGTCCGGCAGTGACGCAGCCAGTTCCTCGAACGCGCGCACCGCCGTCGGCGGCAGCTCCAGCGTGCGCATCTCGGGTTTGTCGGGCAGTGCGCGCGTGACCTGCACCTTGATGCGGGTGGACTCCACCTGCCAGCCGCGCCCGATGAGCGTGCTCTGCAGCTTGGGGAGCATCTGCTTGAGCCGCGCCGCCAGCGCCGAGCTGGGCACGGCCAGAATCAATACCCCTTCCTGGAACGACAGCACATCGCAGTTGTGAAACACGGCCGGCAGCGCTGCGGCGCAGTCGGCCTGCAGGCGCGCCATGCGCGTGATGGCCGGCATCAGGCTGGCCAGGCGGTCGTTCGAGCGCAGGAATTCGGTGGCGGCGTGCGAGGTCTGCCGGTTCTTGGTGCCGAAGATATGGACCGGGCGCTTTGGGGGAGGTTGCTGCATGCTCGGAACATACCACAGCGCGCGGCAGATGGGGAAACCCCGGCGCAGCGTCGGCTCCCGGGCAATGCAGGGTGGGATTTTGCACGCCATACGAGGCAGTCTGATAACGTTTCTGTCCCTGCGGGACTTGTTATCCTGCCCACGATCCCCAAGTGTGGCCGAATCGCATGATAAAATCAGTGGTTATTTGCCTAACGCGGTCTTTGGTGAAATCTGTTTGATATCATCTTGGCTCCCTCATTGGCGTCTATTGCGGCGTATTTAATACTAGAAACCAAGCATGTCATTCCTGACCCAGATTTTCGGCAGTCGCAACCAGCGACTGCTCAAGCAATATCAAAAGACCGTGCGTGTCATCAACGCGCTCGAGCCACAGATGGAGCAGCTCTCGGACGCGGAACTGCAAGCCAAGACGCCTGAATTCAAGGACCGGCTGGCCAAGGGCACGACCCTCGACGAGATCCTGCCAGAAGCATTCGCCGTCTGCCGTGAAGCGGCCAAGCGCGTCATGAAGATGCGCCACTTCGACGTGCAGCTGATCGGCGGCATGGTCCTGCACCAAGGCAAGATCGCGGAGATGGGCACGGGCGAGGGCAAGACCCTGATGGCCACGCTGCCGGTCTACCTGAACGGCTTGTCGGGCAAGGGCGTGCACGTCATTACCGTCAACGATTACCTGGCCCAGCGCGATGCTGACCAGATGGGCCAGCTGTACGGCTGGCTGGGCTTGAGCACCGGTGTCAACCTGTCGCAGCTCGACCACGACAGCAAGCAGAAAGCCTACAGCTCGGACATCACGTACGGCACCAACAACGAATTCGGCTTCGACTACCTGCGCGACAACATGGTCTACGACCTGCGCGAGCGCGTCCAGCGCGGCCTGAATTTCTCGGTGGTCGATGAAGTCGACTCGATCCTGATCGATGAAGCGCGCACGCCGCTCATCATCTCGGGCCAGGCCGAGAACCACACCGACCTGTACATCCGCCTGAACGCGGTCCCGCCGCAGCTGGTCCAGCAGATCGGCGAAGAAACCCCGGACGGCAAGGGCAAGATCGAAGTCCCGGGCGACTACCTGAAGGACGAAAAAGCGCACACCGTGCTGCTGACCGAATCGGGCCACGAGCACGCCGAAGCGATCCTGACCGAGATGGGCCTGCTGCCTGAAGGCGCGTCGCTGTACGACGCCGGCAACATCACGCTGATCCACCACCTGTACGCGGCGTTGCGCGCCCACGTTCTGTATCACAAGGACCAGCACTACGTGGTGCAGAACAACGAAGTCGTGATCGTCGACGAATTCACCGGCCGCCTGATGACGGGCCGCCGCTGGTCGGACGGCCTGCACCAGGCCGTCGAAGCGAAAGAGGGCGTGCGCATCCAGAACGAGAACCAGACGCTGGCCTCGATCACGTTCCAGAACTACTTCCGTATGTACGGCAAGCTGGCCGGCATGACCGGTACCGCCGACACCGAAGCCTTCGAATTCCAGGAAATCTACGGTCTCGAAACCGTCGTCGTCCCGCCGAACCGGCTGTCGCAGCGCAAGGACCGCCAGGATCAGGTCTACAAGACGTCCGACGAAAAGTACAACGCGATGGTCATGGACATCCGTGACTGCTACGAGCGCGGCCAGCCGGTCCTGGTGGGCACCACCTCGATCGAGAACTCCGAACTCCTGTCGGGCATCCTGACCAAAGCCAACCTGCCACACAACGTCCTGAACGCGAAGCAGCACGCACGCGAAGCGGAAATCGTGGCGCAGGCGGGCCGTCCCAAGATGATCACCATCGCCACCAATATGGCCGGCCGTGGTACCGACATCGTCCTGGGTGGCAATATGGGCAAGCAGATCCAGCTCATCGAAGCCGATGGCAACCTGACCCCCGAGCAAAAAGCGGCCCAGTCGCAGACGCTGCGCGACGAGTGGCAATCGCTGCATGACCACGTGGTCAATGCCGGCGGCCTGCACATCATCGGCACCGAGCGCCACGAATCGCGCCGCGTCGACAACCAGCTGCGCGGCCGTTCGGGCCGTCAGGGCGATCCGGGTTCGTCCCGCTTCTACCTGTGCCTGGACGACGCGCTGCTGCGCATCTTCGCGGGCGATCGCGTGCGTGCGATCATGGACCGCCTCAAAATGCCAGAAGGCGAACCGATCGAAGCTGGCATCGTCTCGCGCTCGATCGAGTCGGCCCAGCGCAAGGTCGAGGCCCGCAACTTCGACGTGCGTAAGCAATTGCTCGAGTACGACGACGTCGCCAACGACCAGCGCAAGGTGATCTACACCCAGCGTAACGAACTGCTCGAAGCAACCGACATCAGCGAGATGATCAATTCGCTGCGCGTGGGCGTGTTCACCGACCAGGTGCGCCTCCATGTACCGGCCGAATCGGTCGAAGAACAGTGGGACGTCAAGACGCTGGAAACGACGCTGGCGGGCGAGTGGAGCCTGAACGTGCCGCTGCAGCAGATGCTGCAGGACGAGCCGAACCTGAACGACGACGACCTGCTCGAGCGCGTGCTGACGGCGGCGGAAACGTCGTACAACAGCAAGGTCGGCATCGTGGGCCGCGAATCGTTCGGTGGTTTCGAGCGCAACGTCATGCTGCAGAGCGTCGACACCCACTGGCGTGAACACCTCGCAGCGCTGGATCACCTGCGCCAGGGTATCCACCTGCGCGGCTACGCACAGAAGAACCCGAAGCAGGAATACAAGCGCGAAGCGTTCGAGCTGTTTTCGAACATGCTGGATCTGATCAAGAACGAAGTGATTCGCACCGTCATGACGGTGCACATCCAGTCGCGCGAAGAAGTCGAAGCAGCCGAAGCGGCAATGGCGGCGCAGGCGGCCCAGCTCGAGAACGTCAACTACCAGCACGCCGACTACAACCCATCGGCCGCGCCGGAAGAGCTGTTCAATCCGAACCCGAACAAGGGTGGCGAAGGCGACGCGGTCTCGGCCGAAGACCACAGCAGCTACATGGGCGTGAAGGTCGGCCGTAACGATCCATGCCCTTGCGGCAGCGGCAAGAAGTTCAAGCAGTGCCACGGCAAGCTGGCGTAAGCGCAGATTGCAAGTAGCAGGTAGAGGCGGCCGGGGAAACCCGGCCGTTTTTCATTGGGGGCGCTGATATTCCGGCGGTCTGGCTGGCGTAGGGTGGACGGCTATGCCGTCCACGCGGTGATCGTTATCGGTTGCTACCACGAACGGCCCTTCGTTTTATTGCCGGATGACCGGGCGGCCAACCATCACCGCGTGGACGGGAAGACCCGTCCACCCTACGTAGCATCGGGAAACGTGGGAAGCGCGGCCGGTTTATTTTGACCCGCAATTTCGTACCGGAGGATCGTGCCGTTACAATAAGAGATTCGCAATTTTTCCAACGAGATCACCATGGCCGTCAATTCCCCCCTGCCAGTCGCAGCCGACCTGAAACCCGTCAACGGCATCGAGATCGGTTTCGCCGAAGCCGGCATCAAGAAGCCCAACCGCAAGGACATCCTCGTCATGCGCGTGGCCGAAGGCGCCACTGTTTCCGGCGTGTTCACGCTCAATCGCTTCTGCGCCGCGCCGGTCCAGGTCAGCAAAGCCAATCTGGCCGCCGTCAAGAATGGCGGCGCGCCGATTCGCGCGCTGGTGGTCAATACCGGCAATGCCAATGCGGGCACGGGCGAAGAGGGCCTGGCCAATGCACAAGCCACCTGCGCCGAGCTGGCCAAGCTGCTCGATATCGAGCCGGGCCAGGTGCTGCCGTTTTCGACCGGCGTGATCCTGGAACAGCTGCCGCTGCAGAAGGTCGTCGCCGGCCTGCCGGCCGCGGTGTCGAACCTGAAGGCCGACAACTGGTACAACGCCGCCGAGGCGATCATGACCACCGACACGCAGCCGAAGGCCGCGTCGCGCACCGTCACCATCGGCGGGCACACCGTCACGATGAGCGGCATCAGCAAGGGCGCCGGCATGATCAAGCCGAACATGGCCACGATGCTGGGCTACCTGGCGTTCGACGCCAAGGTCGCGCAGCCGGTGCTCGATGAACTGGTCAAGCATGCGGCCGACCATTCGTTCAATGCGATCACGATCGATGGCGACACGTCGACCAACGACTCGTTCATCATTGTCGCCACCGGCGCCGGTTCGCTCGTGATCGACAAGGCCGAAGGTGCGGATTACGAAGCGTTGAAAGACGCCGTCACCGACATTTCGCGCAACCTGGCGCAGCAGATCATCCGCGACGGCGAAGGCGCGACCAAGTTCATGACGATCACCGTCGACGAAGGCGCCGACGTGGCCGAGTGCCGCAAGATCGCCTACGCGATCGCGCATTCGCCGCTGGTGAAGACCGCGTTCTTCGCATCCGACCCGAACCTGGGCCGTATCCTAGCGGCCGTCGGTTACGCCGGTGTGGACGATCTGGATGTGACGAAGCTCGACCTGTACCTGGACGATGTCTGGGTCGCCAAGGCGGGCGGGCGCAATCCCGACTACAGGGAAGAAGACGGCCAGCGCATCATGAAGCAGTCCGAGATCACGGTACGCGTCAAGCTCGCGCGCGGCGATGCCACGGCCACGGTCTGGACCTGCGACCTGTCGCACGACTACGTCACGATCAACGCCGACTACCGGTCCTGATCGTGACGTCGCCACTGGACCAGTTCCTGCGCCGCGCCGAAGGGCTGCTGGAGCGCCTCGAGGCCGTGCTGCCGACCGCGCATGCCCGCGAGCCGGACTGGAAGCGCAGCACGGCCTTCCGCTGG
This sequence comes from Telluria sp. LT2P80, assembly GCF_059685955.1. Lineage (NCBI taxonomy): Bacteria > Pseudomonadati > Pseudomonadota > Betaproteobacteria > Burkholderiales > Oxalobacteraceae > Telluria > Telluria sp. LT2P80. The sequence continues at coordinate 178,444 of NZ_JCASIO010000002.1, forward strand.
CGCCGGCGCGCTGGCGGCGCCGGCAACTATCTGCAGCCGGTGCTGCACGCGTCGACCATCAACCTGGACGACCTGCACCATGTCGCCGCGCAAAAGCGCCAGATCGAGCAGAACACGCGCCAGTTCGTCGCGCGCCGCCCAGCCAACAACGTGCTGCTGACCGGCGCGCGCGGCACCGGCAAATCGTCGCTCATTAAAGCGTGCCTGAATGGCTACGCCGACCAGGGCCTGCGCCTGATCGAAGTCGACAAGGCCGACCTGGCCGACTTGCCCGACATTGTCGACCTGGTGGCGGGCCGGCCCGAGCGCTTCGTGATCTTTTGCGACGACCTGTCGTTCGAAGAGGGCGAGGCCGGCTACAAGGCGCTGAAGGTGGCGCTCGATGGCAGCATCTCGGCGCAGTCCGACAATGTGCTGATCTACGCGACGTCCAACCGGCGTCACCTGATGCCCGAGAAAATGTCGGACAACGCCGGCTACCAGCATGGCGCCGATGGTGACCTGCATCCGGGCGAGACGGTCGAAGAGAAAATCTCGCTGTCGGAGCGGTTTGGTTTGTGGCTGTCGTTCTATCCATTCCGTCAGGATGATTACCTGGGCATCGTCGGCCACTGGCTTGCCAGCTTCGGCTGCACGCCGGAGCAGATCACGGCGGCGCGACCCGAAGCGCTGCAGTGGGCCTTGCAGCGCGGCTCGCGCTCGGGCCGCGTAGCGTGGCAGTTCGCGAAGGACCATGCGGGCAAGTTGCCGGATCAAGACGCATGAGTAATGTGAAAGCCAAACCCGTCGATGTCGCCGTCGGCGTGCTGATGCGCCCGAATGGCGACGTACTGCTCGGCCAGCGCCCGGACGGCAAGCCCTACGCCGGCTACTGGGAATTCCCGGGCGGGAAAGTCGAAGCCGGCGAAGACATCTTCGCGGCGCTGCAGCGCGAGTTCATGGAAGAACTCGGGGTCCAGGTCGTGAGCGGACAAGCATGGTGCTGCGTCGAACACGTCTACGAGCACGCCCATGTGCGCCTGTATTTCTACCTCTGCCGCGAGTGGACCGGCGAGCCGCAAAGCCTGGAAGGGCAGGCGTTTGCCTGGCAGGGCGCGTACGGCGTCAGCCCGCTGCTGCCGGCGACGATCCCGTTGCTCGAATGGCTCGACCGCGTCCGCTATCCGGACTCTATAACGTAAAGTTCATCGCATGAAGATCATCATTCTCGGCAGTGGCGTCATCGGAACCGCATCGGCGTATTTCCTGGCCCAGGCCGGGCATGATGTGACCGTCATCGATCGCCAGCCCGGTTCGGGGCTGGAAACGAGCTTCGGCAACGCCGGCGAAATCTCGCCCGGCTACGCCACGCCATGGGCCGGGCCGGGCGTGCCGGCCAAGGCGCTCAAGTGGCTGACGATGCAGCACAGCCCCCTGGTGATCCGGCCGAAGCTGGATGTGCACCAGTGGCGCTGGATCCTGCAGATGCTTGCCAACTGCAATACCCACAGCTACCAGATCAACAAGACGCGCATGGTGCGCCTGGCCGAATACAGCCGCGACGTTCTGGTGCAGCTGCGGCGTGACACCGGCATCGCCTACGATGAACGCAGCCAGGGCACGCTGCAGCTGTTTCGCACCCAGAAGCAGCTCGACGGCGCGCACACGGACACCGAGGTGCTGCGCCAGTCAGGCGTGGCGTATGAATTGCTCGACCCGGCTGGCTGCACGCGCTACGAGCCGGCGCTGGCACGGGTGCCCGGCAAGTATGTCGGTGGCCTGCTGCTGTCGAATGACGAGACGGGTGACTGCTTCAAGTTCACGCAGGGCCTGGCCAGACTGGCAGAGGGCCTGGGCGTCAAGTTTCGCTATGGCCTCAGGATTGAACGCCTGACGACGGAAGGCGACCGCGTGACCGGCGTCGTCACCGACCAGGGCACATTGACCTCGGATGCCTTCGTCATGGCGCTGGGAAGCTACTCGCCGCAGTTGCTGCGCCAGATCGGTATCCACGTCCCCGTCTATCCGGTCAAGGGCTACTCGATCACGGTGCCGATCACGGATGCCTCGGGCGCGCCCGAATCGACGGTGATGGACGAGACCTACAAGGTGGCGATCACGCGCCTGGGTGACCGCATCCGCGTGGGCGGCACGGCCGAGATTGCAGGCTACGACCTGCGCCTGCACCAGGCGCGCCGCGATACGCTCGAACACTCGGTCACCGATCTGTTCCCGGATGGCGGCGACGTGGGCAAGGCATCTTTCTGGTGCGGCCTGCGGCCAATGACGCCGGACGGCACGCCGGTGATCGGGCCGACACCGTATCGCAACCTGTTCCTCAACACGGGCCACGGCACGCTGGGCTGGACGATGGCATGTGGTTCGGGACGCGTGCTGGCCGACATGCTGTCGGGAAGGCAGCCGGAGATCGGCCTGGAAGGCCTGTTCATGGACCGCTACGGGCGGCGCAACAAGCCGGTGGTGGTGCCGCAGGGGATCCGCAGCGGGACCTAGCCGCGCATCCGGCGGTCAGCGCTGTGGTGGCTGTGGCGGTGGCGGTTCGTCGAACGGATCGAGCGGATCGGCCGGCACGGCGCCGGGAATGACGAATTTTTCTTCGGCCCAGGCGCCCAGGTCGATTTGCTTGCAACGCTCGGAGCAGAACGGGCGATACTTGTTCGCCTCGATCCATTCGACTTTCTTGCTGCAGGTAGGGCAGGAGACAACGGTCATCGTACGGTCAATCAGTTAAAAATTACAGAGCGTCAGGTCGAACGGCACATCGGCTTCGAGTGGCTTGGGCTTGCAGTCGCCGTCCTGGCTGGTGAAGCGCACCCACAGCATGTACTTGTTGGCCGAGATCTCGGGGATCGCGCCGGTGGTTTCGTCGAGCGTCAGGCGCAGCATCTGGTAGATTTTACCCTGCAACATCTGCTGGTAGCTGCCAGCAGCCGCGAACATCTTGACCGACGCGCCGGAGTTGCGCAGCAGGCGCAGGACCAGCGATAGCGCCTCGAGCAGCGGCGAGAGCGGGCCGAACCAGCCCATGATGTCGTCAAAACGCTTGTCGAACGGGCGCTTTTGCCAGGCGAAGTACGACGGCAGGTCGAACTCGCAGGCGCCGCCCGGGATGATCGTGCGGCCCCGAATGCTCATGAGCCACTCGTTCTCGCGCACGTTCTGCCCGGTCTTGCCCTGGCTCGCGACCAGCGCGCTGCTGGCTGCATCGAGTTCGGCGAGCACGGCGTCGAGGGTTTCGGCCACGACGGCCGGATTGCTGCGGTAGGCCAGCAGCGATTGCTTCTGGCGCTCGAGCTCCTGCAGCAGATCGGATTTCAGATCGGCGCGGCCGGCCACTTCCAGCATGTCGAAGATCGTCGCGAGCGCGACATGGTGCTGCATCGGGTGTTCCTGATGCACGAAGAACTTGAATTTCTCGTACAGGTCTTCCAGCCGCAACAACGTGCGAATCCGCTCATTGAAAGGGTATTCGTAGACGATCAAAATGACATTCCTCTGAATGTAGGCTGGAAGGCAACTGCGTGATTCTGAACCATGCGGCCCGAAATTACAAACCCTGCATCACTATTGTTACAGACTTAACGCGAGATACCGTTCATGCAATGCCTGCACCTGCGCCCGCAGGGCCTCCAGACCGGCGTCGTTGTCGACGACGTCGTCGGCTTCGGCCAGGCGCCGGGCGCGCGTGACCTGGGTTGCCATGATCGCGCGTACCTCGTCAGCGGAGAGATGGCTGCGCTGCATGACGCGCGCCACCTGCGTGTCCTCGCTGCAGTCGATGGCCAGCACGCGCGTGACGCGTTCGCGCCAGCTGCCCGATTCGATCAGGAGTGGCACGACATAGATGACGTAGGCGCCCGTGGCCGTCTGGCCGGCGGCCTCGGTTGCGGCGCGGATGCGTGGGTGCAGGATGGCTTCCAGCCGCGCGCGCGCGGTGGCATCTGAAAACACGAGAGTGCGCATGCGGGCGCGGTCGAGCGCGCCGTCCGGCTGCGCGAAGTCGGGCCCGAACTCGGCCACGATGGCCGGCATCGCCGCGCCCTGCGGTGCGGTCAGCGCATGGGCGATGACGTCGGTGTCGACGATCGTTGCGCCCAGCGCGGCAAACAGGTCGGCGACCGTGCTCTTGCCGCAGCCGATGCCGCCGGTGAGTCCCACGGAAAACGCCGGCGTCATCCGAACAGGCCCGCCGTGAAGCCGCCCAACTGCGCGCCATACAGCATCGTCAGCAGGCCCGCCGCCGCCAGGTAAGGGCCGAACGGGATAGCCTTGTCGCGTGCGCGCTTGGCGAACACGATCAGGCTGATGCCGACGAGCGCGCCAACGACCGACGACAGCAGGATGATCGTCGGCAGCGCGGTCCAGCCCAGCCACGCGCCCAGGCCGGCGAGCAGCTTGAAGTCGCCGTAGCCCATGCCTTCCTTGCCGGTGGCAAGCTTGAACAGCCAGTACACGGACCACAGCACGAGGTAACCGGCGGCGGCGCCGATGACGGCGTCCTGCAGCGGCACGAAGGTGCCGTTCAGGTTGATGAGCAGGCCCGCCCACAGCAGCGGGTAGGTCAGGTCGTCCGGCAGCAACTGCGTGTCGTAGTCGATGAAGGTCATGGCGATCAGCAGCCACGCAAACAGCAGACTGGCCATGCCCATCGCGCCGCTGCCGAAGGTCCAGACCAGCAAGCCCGAGACGATGGCGGTGAACAGTTCGACAGCCGGATAGCGCGGTGAGATCGGCGTCTTGCACTTGCGGCACTTGCCACCAAGGACCAGGTAGCTGATGACCGGGATGTTTTCCATCGCCGTGATCCGGTGCCCGCAGCACGGGCAGGCGGAGCGGGGCACGGTCAGGTTGAAGCGGTCCGTATGCGGTGGCGGCTGGCCGCTTTCTTGCGCAACATAGTTGTCGGACTCGCGCTGCATCATCTTCGGGATGCGGTAGATGACGACGTTCAGGAAGCTGCCGACCAACAGGCCCAGCAGGGCCGCCACCAGCGTGGTTGCGAGCTGCGCAGGGAGCGCAAACAGAAGGGATTCCAGGGGCATGTCGGTCGTTTCGGGTCGGGTGGCGTGCAGTACGGGCAAGCTGCACGGTAGATTCTGTAGAACAACCTTATTGTAGGGCGTTTCCCCCGTTTGGCGAAGTGCTTTGCCGGTTCCCGCACACGATTGCGACGCCTCACGCGTCGTGCGTGGCCACGCACCAGACTCGATCGTATTGACGTCCCGTGCCATCGCCGCCGTGCCATCACCCCTATGCCAAGCCCGACATTCACATTCCTGAACCACGCCAGCTGGTTGCTGCGCACCGACCATGCGCTGTTGCTGGTCGACCCGTGGCTCGAAGGCACCGTGCACAACAATGCCTGTCGCCTGATTGACGACACTACCCGCGACGCGCACGTGATCGATGCACTCAACGCAAGCAGTTTGCCGGTGTTTGTCTGGTGCTCGAGTAGCCGGCCCGAGCACCTGTCGCACTCCTTCGTGCAGCGATTTCGCGCCGAGTTTCGCGGCATCGCCACCTTTCTGTGCCGCGAGGGCGACTCACGCCTGGCCGACAGATTGCGGCGTCACTGCCTGGCCATTGCGACATGCCCCGTCGGCGCGCCGCGCGCGCTGGCCCCCGGCCTGCGCCTGACGGCCCATGCCACCGACGAGGACGAGTCCTATTGCCTGATCACATGCGGGCACCACACGCTGCTGCACCTGGGCGAACGGGCGCTGGCCACCGCTTCTGCGTGCCGCTGCGCCGCCGCGCAACTGCGCGCGCGTCACGTGCGTGTCGATGTACTGCTGACCAGCTTTGCCGCCCATGCGCCGCAGGACGAAGCAGCGGCCGGGCGCGGCATCGGGCGCATGGCGTGCCAGATCGACGCATTCCGGCCACGGCTGGTCGTGCCGGTTGCCTCATTCGCGCACTTCAGCCGCATCGACAATGCGTGGCGTAATCACGGCCGTCCCACGCCGCTGGACGTGCTCGAGGCGCCAGGGCTGGCTGCGCTGCGTGGCGTCATCCGGTTCATGCAGCCCGGCGCGCAGTTCGATCTGCCAGCTGCAACACCGGCCGCCTTGTGCGCGCAGCACGACGAAGCGCTGACGTACTGGATGGCGCGCTGGCGCCAGCAACCTGCGCCATTGCCCCGTCCGGGCCAGGCCACGCTGGCCGAGCTGAAAGAGGCGTTCGCTGGTTATCGCGACCGCGTCGGCGTGCAGTTGCACGGCCTGGCCAGGCTGCTGGAATGGCTCGGCATACTGCGCCCGCTGCATCTCGAATTGCCCGACCTGCACCGGACGATCGTGCTGTCGTACCGGCATGGGCTGAGCTCACTGGCGCGCGATGCCCGGGCCGATATCGCAATGTGTTCGGGGACGGCGCTGTACCTGCTGCGCGCTGGGGATGGGTTCGACGCGACCGTTGCCGGCGGTTGTTTCCAGAGCATGCGTGCGCAAGGCGTGTCGATGTTCAGGCGTTTCTTCTTGCCCCAGCGTGTATGCCAGCGTGTGCTGGAACAGCAACGACCATGGGTAATGGGCGCCGCGTTGCTGCGTGAAACATTAATCTGGGCATGGCGTGCAATACGTACACAATTGTCGTAAATGCAGTGCCGGGATTTGCTGCTCCCAGCCAATGACTATTCGAATTCGATGGTGGCGTGATGCCATACCGGTGATTTATTTCCGTCTCATCATATTCAGTGATGGGAGTATTGAAAATGTGCATGGGCTTGTAATTACATCTCAGCCATATACCACTGGCCAGAAATATGAAAACATTATTGGCTTGATATTATTATCAATTCTTTTCGTCGGACGTGGTCAGGCAGAGCGGCATGAGAGGGTGTTTGCCTGTATTAAAAACGACTGTTACAGTGTTTCATTTATGCAACGTGTGAAGTTTTTTGTTGTCACACCCTGAACGCATGTCGGCGTGCCGGCAGACGTTGCCAAAGTAGCGTTTGTCTTCCTCGCGTGCTGATCGCGACGCCTTCTACGCCCACACGTTTCCGCGGGTCATCCCCAAACTCTGCCCATCGAGACACATTCGTATTGACGACCATTCCGGTGTATCCGTGCGCCAATTACGTCATGCACCACGGTATCCGCACAGGTGCGTAATCCATCCATTGAATTGAAACTCTTGAAATTTCTGAATATTCGAATGTTTCATTTGTAAATATATTAATGATACTGGCGCTGATTTCCGTATGCGGAAATGAACGCGAAAGGATCACAGCGAAACTGCGTCAATTAACGGCGCCAAATAAATAACACCAATTCCCGCGCCGGGATTTCCAATAGCATAGCAAGGTCAGCGTTGTTATCATGCGAGATGCCTGATGCATATATATCCAACGTCAATATGGAGCAAAGACATTATGTCCGATGACCAGCAATCTCCTTCCCGGCGCCGCACGCTCATCAAGACCCTGGTCTTCGTGCCGATGGGTGCGGGCGCGGCAGCGGCGATCCAGCAGAACTTGCCCAACGCGACGGCCGCAGCGCCGGCCGAAGGCAAGCCTGACGCCTACACCCCCAAATTCTTCACCGCGACCGAATGGAAATTCGTCATCGCCGCCGTCGATCGGCTGATCCCGCATGACCAGCACGGCCCTGGCGCCGTCGAACTGGGCGTGCCGGAATTCCTCGACCGCCATATGCAGACACCATACGCCGCCGGCGCGATCTGGTACATGCAGGGGCCATTCCTCGAAGCGACGTCCGAATTCGGCTACCAGGGCAAGCTGGCGCTCAAGGACATCATCCGCGTGGGCATCAAGGCTGTCGACGCGCATTGCGCCAGCAGCTTCTCGGGCAAGGCGTTTGCCGACCTCGACCTGCGCATGCAGGAGGCGGTGCTGAAGGACCTCGAAGAAGGCAAGATCAAGCTGGCCGACATTTCGTCCAAGCTGTTCTTCGCTGACTTCCTCGCCGAAGTGCGCGCCGGCTACTTTGCCGACCCGAGCCACGGCGGCAACAAGAACATGGGCGCATGGAAGATGATCGGCTACCCCGGCATGCGGGGCGATTATCTCGAATGGGTCAAGATTCGCGACAAACCGTATCCGCTCGGACCGGTCGATCTGGCGGGACGGAGAGGATAAGCATGGCAATCGTAAAACCAAAAACAGACGCAGTGATCGTTGGCATGGGCTGGGTTGGCGCCATCATTGCCAAGGAATTGACGGACGCCGGCATGAACGTCGTCGTGCTCGAGCGCGGTCCTGACCGCGACACGCAGCCCGACTTCGCCTATCCGCGCGTAATCGACGAGCTCGAAGGCTCGGTGCACCGCAAGTACCTGCAGTCGCTGGCGCAGGAAACCATCGCCATCCGCCACAACGGCACCACGTCGGCCGTGCCGATGCGCCGCATGGGCTCGTTCAAGCCGGGTACGGGCGTCGGTGGCGCCGGTTCGCACTGGTCGGGCTGCCACTTCCGCGCGCTGCCAGAGGACTTCAAGATCCGCAGCATCATGGAACAGAAGTACGGCAAGAAGATCCTGCCGGCCGGCATGTCGATCCAGGATTTCCCGATCACGTATGAAGATCTGGAACCGCACTTCGACCACTTCGAATACGTGTGCGGCACCTCGGGCAAGGGCGGCATCATCAATGGCGCGCAAGTTGCCGGCGGTAACCCGTACGAAGGTTCGCGCTCGCGCGAATTCCCGCTGGGGCCGAACCCGGACTACCTGGGCGCCGAATACTTCTACAAGGCCGCCAACGCGATGGGTTACCACCCATACCCGATTCCGGCCTCGAACGCGTCGGGCACTTACGTCAACCCGTACGGTTGCCAGATGGGACCGTGCAACTTCTGCGGTTTCTGCTCCGACTATGGCTGCCTGAACTACTCAAAGGCGAGCCCGAACGCGAACATCCTGCCGGTGCTGCGTGGCCGCAAAGGGTTCGATCTGCGCACGATGGCGCAAGTGATGAAGGTCAATCTGACGCCGGACGGCAAGATGGCCACCGGCGTGAACTACCTCGACGCCCAGGGCCGCGAGACCGAGCAGCCGGCAGACATTGTCATCCTGGCCGCGTTCTCGCTCTACAACGTGCACTTGATGCTGCTCTCGGGCATTGGCCCGGCTTACGATCCCGTCACCAAGACCGGTACCGTCGGCAAGAACTACTCGTACCAGAACCTGAACCGCGTCTCGCTGTTCTTCGACGAGACCGTGCACGCCAACCAGTTCATGGGCATTGGCGGCGGCGGCGCGACGTTCGATGACCTGAACGGCAACCGCAACGATCCGACCAAGACCGGCTTCATCGGCGGCGGCATCATCTGGGCGCGCCAGCCGGGCGGCGGTCCGGTGCGCGGCATTGCGACCGCACCGGGCGTGCCGGGCTGGGGCAGCGACTGGAAGAAGGGCGCCAAGGACGCGATGCGCCATTCGTTCTACTTCGAAGTGCAGGGCTCCTGCATGTCGTACGACGATGCCTATCTCGACCTCGATCCGAACTACAAGGATGGTTTCGGCCGCCCGCTGCTGCGCATGACGTTCGACTGGCACGAGAACGAAATCATCGCGTCGCAATACCTGGTCGGCAAGGCGCAGGACATGTGCCAGGTGCTCAATCCATTGGCCATCAAGGGCGATGCGAAAAAGGCGGGCAGCCACTACAACATCAACCAGTACCAGAGCACGCACACGGTCGGCGGCGCCATCATGGGCGACAACCCGAAGACGTCGGCCCTGAACAAGTATCTGCAATCGTGGGATGTGCCGAACGTGTTCGCGCCGGGTGCCAACGCGTTCCCGCAGAACAATGGCTACAAGCCGACCGGCATGGTCGGCGCGCTGGCCTACTGGTGTGCCAAGGCGATCCGTGAGCAGTACGTCAAGAACCCAGGCCCACTGGTCCAGGCATAAGAGGACGAACAGATGACGACGAAAAAACCTGTGAAAAAAGTCCTCCTGACCCTTGGCATCGTTGGCGCGCTGGTGGTTGCCGGCATGTACGGCTACGCCGTCGCGCCGACCGAGACGCGCAAGATCGAACCCGGCCCGCAGCTTGCAGCGGGCGCCAAGCCTGATGCTGGCCTGATCGAGAAGGGGCGCTATGTCGCCACCGCCTCGGACTGTATCGCCTGCCACACAGCACCAAGCGGCAAAGCCTTCGCGGGCGGCCGCGTGATCCAGTCGCCGATCGGCAATATGTACTCGACGAACATCACGCCCGACAAGACGACCGGTATCGGCAACTACACGCTGGACGATTTCGATCGTGCGATCCGCCACGGCATCACGCCGGCCGGTGGCACGCTGTATCCGGCGATGCCGTTCCCGTCGTATGCCCGCATGAGCGACGACGACCTGCGCGCGCTGTACGCCTACTTCATGCACGGCGTGGCGCCGGCAAGCGCCGCGAACCGCGCGGCCGACATCCGCTGGCCGCTGTCGATCCGCTGGCCGCTGGGCATCTGGCGCAAGACCTTCGTGCCGGTGCAGGGCCCGATGGACCTGTCGAAGTACGCCGACCAGCGCATCGCACGCGGCGCCTACCTGGTCCAGAGCCTGGGTCACTGCGGCACCTGCCACACCCCGCGCGCCGCCACGCTCAACGAGCTGGCGCTGGACGAGTCCGGTCCCGAGTACCTGGCTGGCGGTCCGCTGATCGACGGCTGGCTCGCGGTGAACCTGCGTGGCGACAAGGTCGATGGCATGGGCAACTGGAGCGAGAAGGATATCGTCGATACCCTCAAGACCGGTCGCAACAGCCATTCCGGCGTGCTCGGCGAGCCGATGCAGGATGTCGTCCTGCACAGCACGCAGAACATGACGGATGACGACCTGAGCGCCATGGCCGGCTACCTCAAGACGCTGCCGGCCACGGGCAACAAGAAAGTCAGCTTCACGGCCAGCACGGCGACGGTCGACGCCATCATGAGCGGCGACGACAGCCAGCGCGGTGTCCAGCTGTACCTGGACAATTGCTCGGCCTGCCACCGTGTCGATGGCAAGGCCTCGGGCAATGTGTTCCCTGCGCTGCCGGGCAACCCGACCGTGCTGCAGCAGGACCCGAGCTCGCTGATTCGCGTGATCCTGGCCGGCGCACGCCTGCCATCGACCAGGACGGCGCCATCGGAGCTGGGCATGCCGGGCTTCGCATGGCGTCTGTCGGACGAAGAGACGGCGCACCTGACCACCTTCGTGCGCAATGCCTGGGGTAACAAGGCCGCGCCAGTCGGTGCAGCCGATGTGGCCAAGGTGCGCAAGGCACTGAAGGACCACGAGATCCATGAGATGGACAAGGGCGATACCAAGCACTAAGCGTGCAGTGGTAGCGTGACGGCGGCGCCGTCAGTACACGGTCATTGAATGGTCGGGTGCTGGCGGCGCCGCTTTTTTTCACGGGTAGGGTGGGCGGGTTTCCCGCCCACGCGTTCAACGCACCTTCGCACATCACCGAGCGACGTCAGGCGTGTGTCCATCCTGCCCGACCTTCCTGTACAGTTTATGCTGTGAGACTAAGAGCCCCCGTGACGACGGCAGGTTCGACATCGGCACGCGTCGTGTTTCGCTTGAAGGTGTGCACGTCAACAACCACCACGCCAGCGGCGCCAAGCGCTGACAACCGAGTTCAGCCTGACGAGGCTGCCAGACTATCCATGACGATCGAACTTATTCTGGTGGCAGCCAGGAGCTTCCTGTTTGTATTGGTAACGATGTTGCCAATCCTTAATCCGGCCGCCACTGCGCCGATTTTCCTGAGCCTGACCGAAGGCGCATCGCCGCCGATCCGGACGCTGCTGGCACGCCGTATCGCCCGCAACATGTTCTGGCTGATGGCCGGTTCGATGCTGATCGGCTCGTATGTCCTCGATTTTTTCGGCATCTCGCTGCCCATCGTGCGCATTGGCGGTGGCCTGATCCTGGCGTCCGTCGCCTGGCGCCTGCTCGGGGCGACGCCTGCCACGCCTGACAGCCGCGCCTCCCTGGCCGAAACCTTCACGCCGGAACACGCCCAGCGGCAAGCCTTTTATCCGCTGACCTTTCCGATCAGCTGCGGGCCGGCCTCGATCGCCGTCGCCATCACGGTCGGTGTTGCCCTGCATGATGTCAAGGTCGTGTTTTCACTGGCGCGCATGGGCGGCGCCTTGCTCGCCCTGGGCCTGATTGGCGTGCTGCTGTACTTGGCGTTCCGCTACGGCGAACATTTCCTGCGCCTGATCGGCGAAGCCGGCACCGCTGTCTTCCTGCGCCTGACCGCGTTCATCCTGTTGTGTCTGGGCGTGCAGATCGTCTGGGACGGGGTGCGTGAACTGGTGCTCAGTCTGATGCCGGTGGCCACCCATCTTGCTGTTTTAATGTGACCTTATGGTCCTGACCTCTGGAGACCATCGATGACTTTCCTTACCGCCACACCTGCCCGCATGGCGTTTGCATTATCGGGCTATCTCTGCTGCAGCGCCGCGTGCGCGCAGGACACGCCGGAGCTCGACTTCTACGGCTCGCTGCGCACCCAAGTCGAATCGGTCCACCCCGACCGTGCCGACTCCTATACCGGCCTGCGCGACGCGTATTCGCGCGTGGGCGTCAGCGGCCAATACCCGATCAATGCGGGCCTGGCGCTCGTCGGCCAGGTCGAGCTGCCGGTCGATGTCGCCAATGCCAGACTGCGCGACCCCTACGACCAGGATGAAAACATCCGCATCGCCAGCGTCGGCGTGAAGGGCACGCTCGGCGCGCTCACCTACGGCCAGCAGTGGATGCCTTACTACAACGCCGTGGCGGCGCCGGTGGACATGTTCAGTACGTACTACAGCGGCTATGCGACCTACACCGTGTTCCGGGTAGCCAAGACGCTGGCGTACACGACCCCGACCTACAACGGCCTGTCGTTTGGCGCAGGCTATGCGCCCAGCAGCGGCAACCGCCGCTCGACCTCACGCATCGATGACCGGCGCTGGCAGGCAGTGGCGACATATGTCCGCGGCGACACCCGCCTGGCGGCAGGCGTTGATGACCGCGGCGACGCGGGCTATGGCAAGAACCGCATCTACGGCGTCACGCTGAGCCACCAGGCCGATGCCCTGTATCTCGCAGTGAAGTACGAGGCATTCGAGACAGGCAACCGCCAGCCAGGCGGCTTCTCGACCGATGGCAACCGCGCCATCAATCTGTATGGCCACTATGCGCTGGGCAAGAGCACGATCAAGCTGATGCTTGCGAAGGTGGATAACTACGGTGACGAGATCATCCACCTCGGCATTGATTACGCACTGTCGCGTGACGCCAGGCTGTTTGCCGAGCTGTATCGGGAAGCCGAAACGGCGGCGCTGACGACGCGCCGTGGCGGCCTGGCGGACGTGGATGCGGGTGTGCGTGGCGGTCGTGCGCTGGCGGTGGGGCTGCGTTACGATTTTTGAGAGGCGGGAGAGGGCGGGCGTTGTTATAAGCGGCCAATGGCTATAGGGATGCGTGTTTGCGATGTAGCCTTGGTCTGTCTACAGACGAAAACAGCGATAATTGGACGTCAGGTTGTTCTCGTTACTCGGGGCCAAAATAATAGTGTGGTGCAGAAACGACCGGGAAGCCGACCAGCCTTACGGCATGGTAGAGGTTGCTGGTATCCTCGCGGATTACGACCCCTCCCGATTTTCCACCGTGACATTGCTTGATCCTGCAACCATCGTTCTTACGTCGACCATGATGGCGGCGGCGATGACCATCGTGTTGTTTTCCGCGTACCGTAGCTTTCCTGTCGAAGTGCGAGGGTTGGGCCATCAGTCGCTCGGCATGTTGTCGCTGACGGTGAGCGGCTTGCTATTCTGCGCGGGGCCATTGATTCCGGAAGGGCTGTTGCTGTTCGTGGCCAATAGCACCATGCTGGGCGCTGCCGGTCTGATGCTGATCGGCACCCAGTTATTCTATGGCCGTAAGCCGAGCTGGTGGTGGTTGGCGCTGGCGTGGGTGGCCGGCATGGGCTGTCTGGTCGGCTGGTATGTGATCACCCAGGACTACGCGTTGCGGGTAGCGGTGTTTTCATTGTTGACGCTATCGTTCTACGTGGCGCAACTGGTGCTGCTGGTGCGCCATGGTGAACGCCACTTCTCCAGCTGGTTCTTCGGCTCGCTGTTGCTGGTGCAGTCCATGGTACTGCTGTTGCGGTTCGTCGCGGCGCTCAATGGCGCGGTTGGCACCAGCAACGCCAGCAACAGCACGGTACAGGGCATTTTCCTGTTAACCGCCAACTTCATGACGCTGATGATGGCGGTGGGTTTTATGACCGTCGCCACCCGGCGCCTGCAGGTTGTGATGGAGCACCGCTCCTGCACGGACCCGCTGACCGGGGTGCTGAACCGACGCGGTTTTGCCGCCGCTTACCGCCGCGAGGTGGCGCTCATGAAACGCCACAGCGCGCCCATCTCCCTGCTCAGCATCGACCTCGATTACTTCAAGGCCATTAACGACCAGCACGGCCACGCAGTCGGCGATCAGGTACTGGTGCATGCGGCGCGCACCGCCATCTCGGCCCTGCGTGAGATCGATCACGTGGCGCGCTTTGGCGGTGAGGAATTCATCGTGCTGCTATCGAGAACCACGGCCGAGCGGGCGAAAGCGATGGCGCAACGCATCCATGCGTCGCTGTTCGCAGCGCGCGGCGGCGACGTGCCAGACTACACGGTCAGCATCGGCATCGCCAGCCAGCAGGCACCAGACGAGAGCCTGGAAGCCCTGATGGCGCGCGCTGACGCCGCTCTCTACCGCGCCAAGGCGGCCGGCCGCGACCGCAGCGAGGCGGGCTGAGCATGCTTAAGCCGTCCATATGTTCCCAAACTGAAAAACGAACTTGACGTGCGGGCACGTCTGGCGCGCGCACCGACCGGTTGAATTCAAGGTCGATAATGGACATACACGAACATGGTCTTGGCACTCATTGCTTGCACGAACAGGGTCACACGCGAACAGGGTCAGGTCTGGCGTTCGGACACGAGTTCAACGCACGGAGAGGATAAGGTCTGGCATTCACACACGAGCTTAACAAAAGTCTATTTATGAGAGCCTTGTCACCGGATTAAGGAAGAGTCCGTGTCCAAATGTCAGACCTGACCCTGGCTACTATGGCGGAGAGATTCAGTGAGATTAGTTGCCATTGTGATTTGGTAGACTCGGCTGGAAAAGGAGTCGAATGAATGAAAAGTTTTACCTGCTGTACGGCGCTGCTAATCCTTCTCTGCCTTCCTGACCCTGGTTTCGCTGCTGAGACAACCAAGCCTCGTCGCACCATTATCTCGTTGCTCGCCGACGGCAAGGAGATCGCTGGCTTGGTTCTGCTGCCTGGCCAGGGGCAGCGCCAGATCAACGTCGATGCGATCAAGCAGGATTGGACGGCTGAGGGTTTCCATGCCAGTGGTCACGTGCAGCTGACCATGATTATGGAGAATGCTACCCCGATCACTTTATATGGCGACGATCTCATCCTACGTTCGGAGGAGCTTGACGCTGAAGAGGCGCACGCGCTGGAGGACTTGAGGGCGATGGGAGCGTCGGACCAGTCGATTCGCGCCGACCCGGCGCACTTGGACAAGGACGCCTGGGCGCGCCAAGAAGCAATCGACAAGGCCAACATGAACCGCCTGGCATCCATCATAAAGCGCTATGGTTGGCCAGGCATGCGCTTCGCCGGCGCTGCCTATGCGAAGAATGCTTTCATGGTCCTGCAGCACGCTGACTCAGCGAGCCAGCGTACTTACCTGCCATTGTTGCGCAAGGCAGTCTCGCGCGGTGAGATGCCGGCATCCGATCTCGCGATGCTGGAAGACCGTGTGCTAAAGAGTGATGGTAAAGCACAGTTGTACGGTACTCAGTATGAGTCGGTCGCGCCTCTTAAGCTCTACCTGGTTGCGGACCCTGCCCGGCTGGACGAGCGCCGCCGTACCATGGGTTTGCCGCCAATGGAGACCCAACTACAGCAGATGCAGCAGATGTACGAATCGAATTAAGACGGACCGGCACTGCGCACTGCACTGCCTACGGCTTTGTTCGATAGCTGTTATTTGTGCTCGGTGGGACGGCAACTTGCGGAGTTTGCCGCTACCCAATCAGCAGCGCTGGCAACCCGATCAACTGAACTCTCCCCCGGGTGAATCTGGCGCATCGGTTCGATCCCTCCACGAATCACCGGCCCGTCTCCAATCGCATACCGGGATTGCGTCAACACCAGGGTCGAGCCATCCGGCAAAGGATAGGTCGCATTGGCAGTCGTCATCCCTGATGAGGTGCTGCCGAAGGTCTGCACTCTGGCCTCGCCCAGCAGAGCAATCAACAACATTTCCCCCGCACTCGACGTGCGTTTGTCGGTAATGACCGCCAGCGGTCCCTGGTCGAAGCGGCTTAACGGATTGGCACGGCCTTCACCCGTCCTCTGGCGCATGTCTTCCAGGCCGGCACGATTCATCAGCGCCGTGCGCTTGCCGTCCCGGTCGACCCACATCGCGTTGTTGGCACCGCTGAACAATGGCGACATTGCCACCAGGGGCGGCCAGGCATTCCCACCAGTCTGCTCGCTCAGGTCGACCACCAGGGCGCAGGCGTCGGCGATGTCGGGCGTTGTCTCCGCCTCGTCATGAAAGCGTGTCAGGTAGGGGCCAAGTGCCGTCATGGTGCTATTGACGACAGGCGGCGGTGTCCAGCGCAGTACTTTGCCTTTGCTTGTTTGCAGCACCTGGAAAGTCGCTGGTGGAAGATCGGTTGACGTTGATTGCGTGCGCAGTGTGGTCAACTCATGGCGTGCAGGGATCAGGAAACTATGCCCGTTCGTGTCGAGGGTCGCCAGAAGACCGGTGATGCGTGTGTACAGCTCTGTTCGCTCGATGTCCGACGGCTGATCTTCGAGTATGGCCAGCAGTGCCATCCTGGCCCGGTCGTATTCCGCCTGCTGGCGTGGGTACAGGCCACGGCTTTCGACAAGCGCGACCGTCTTGCCGGCGACTTCACGTGCCAACGAAACAGATATGGTTTGGGCAGGCGCTTCAGCACCGACGGCGGGCGTGAAAAACATGGCGGCCAGGACTGCGATGCCAAATGCTCGATGCATATGAGATCCGCTTCCAGATGAGGGGAGGATCAAAAGTTTGGCACACTCAAAGCGGTGAAGATGCGCACATTTTCACAAGCAAGGAAAGGCAGACGGACTCAGGCTGTAGCTTTACCCGGGACAGAGGTAGAGCGGCTGCGGCCTAGTTGAGATCCACGCCGCGTTTACCGCGAAGTTATCCAAAAACCTGCAGACCTCGCTTACACCACCGAACCCAGCTTGAAGATCGGCAAATACATCGCCACCACCAGTCCGCCGATCAGCACGCCGAGAATCACCATGATCAACGGCTCCATCAACGACGACAGCGCCGCGACAGCCTCGTCGACCTCTTCCTCGAAGAAGTCCGCGACCTTGCCCAGCATGGCGTCGAGCGAACCGGATTCTTCGCCGATCTGCACCATCTGGATCACCAGGTTCGGGAACACGTCGACATTCTGCATCGACGCTGTCAGGCTGGTGCCGGTGCTGACCTCGTTCTGGATCTTGCGCGTCGCCTCCAGGTAGACGGCATTGCCCGATGCGCCGCCGACCGAGTCGAGCGCTTCCACCAGCGGCACGCCGGCGGCGAACATGGTGGCCAGCGTGCGCGTCCAGCGCGCGATGGTGGCCTTGCGGATCACGGGGCCGAAGATGGGCAGGCGCAGCAGCAGGCGGTCCATCGCCTGCTGCATCTTCAGCGAGCGGCGCCAGGCCTGGAAGAAGAAGTAGCCGGTGGCGAACATCGAGCCGAAGATCAGGTACCACCAGGTGACGAAGAAGTCCGAGATCGCCATCACCACCAGCGTTGGCGTGGGCAGGTCGGCGCCAAAGCTTTCGAACACCTGCTTGAAGGCCGGCACCACCCAGATCATGATCACGGCGGTGACGATGAAGGCGATGGCCAGGATGGCGATCGGGTAGGTCAGCGCCGATTTGATCTTGCCCTTGAGCGCGAGCGTTTTCTCTTTGTAGATCGCCAGGCGCGTGAGCAGGTCTTCCAGGATACCGGCCTGTTCGCCGGCCCCGACCAGATTGCAGAACAGCGGATCAAAGTACAGCGGAAACTTGCGGAACGCGCGGTTCAGGCTCGTGCCGGTCTCGACGTCGTTGCGCAGATCCTGGATCAGCTTGGCCATCGACGGGTTGCCGTGGCCCTTGCCGACGATGTCGAACGATTGCAGCAGCGGTACGCCGGCCTTCATCATCGTCGCGAGCTGGCGCGTGAACATGGTCAGGTCCTTGTCGGTGATCTTCTTGCCGCTGCGGTAGACCTTCTTCTTGACCTTGGTGACCATGATGCCCTGGCGGCGCAGCGTCACGTTGACGATCGCTTCGCCGCCGGCGCGCACTTCGCCGCGCACGGTCCGTCCGGTCTTGTCCTTGCCTTCCCACGCGTACACGTTCTCCTTGACCTGTGCGCCGCGGCTCTTGGGGGATAGGGAAGTTGCCATGGGGGTTCCTGTTCAGGGTCTTATTCGTTGGTGCAGCCGAGGACTTCTTCGACGCTGGTCAGGCCTTGCTTGACTTTCATCAGGCCCGAGCGGCGCAGCGAGTTCACGCCTTCCTTCTCGGCCTGGGCCGCGATTTCCATCGCGTTGCCGTTGGCCAGGATCAGTGCTTCGATCGCGGGCGAGATCGGCATGATCTGGTAGATGCCGACCCGGCCCTTGTAGCCCGAGCCCAGGCAGCGGTCGCAGCCGACCGGGCCGTAAGGCTGCCACGAGTCGTCGATGTCGGTCTCACGGTAGCCGGCGGCAAGCAGCGCTTCGTGGCTCGTCGCCAGCGGTTGCTTGCAGGTGCACAGGCGGCGCGCGAGGCGCTGGGCCGTGATCAGGATGACGGACGAGGCGATGTTGAACGGCGCCACGCCCATGTTCATCAGGCGCGTCAGTGTCGACGGCGCATCGTTCGTGTGCAGCGTCGAAAACACCATGTGGCCCGTCTGCGCAGCCTTGATCGCAATGTCGGCTGTTTCCAGGTCGCGGATCTCGCCGACCATGATGATGTCGGGATCCTGGCGCAGGAAGGACTTCAAAGCAACGGGGAAAGTCAGGCCGGCTTTTTCGTTGACGTTGACCTGGTTCACGCCGGGCAGGTTGATCTCGGCCGGGTCTTCTGCGGTCGAGATATTGATGCCCGGCTTGTTGAGCAGGTTCAGGCAGCTGTACAACGAAACGGTCTTGCCGGAGCCGGTCGGACCGGTCACGAGCACCATGCCGTAGGGGCGGGCGATGGCGTCGAGCAGCAGCGCCTTCTGGTCGGGATCGTAGCCGAGCGCGTCGATGCCCATCTGGGCCTGGGTCGCGTCCAGGATACGCATGACGGTCTTTTCACCGAACAGCGTGGGCAGCGTACTGACACGAAAATCGATCGTGCGCGTGGCCGACATGATCAGGCGCATGCGGCCGTCCTGCGGCACGCGCTTTTCGGCGATGTCCAGGCGCGCCAGCACCTTGATGCGCGAGACCAGCTTTTCGCGGATCGCCAGTGGCGGCGAGGCGTGGTCGCGCAGCACGCCGTCCACGCGCAGGCGAATGCGGTAAAACTTTTCGAAGGGCTCGAAGTGGATGTCCGATGCGCCCATCGTCACCGCGTCGATCAGGATCTTGTTCAGGAAGCGCACGATCGGCGCGTCCTCGACATCATTGGCCGCCTCGGGCGGCGCGGCTTCCTTGTCGTCGTCGGCGAACTCGATCGCCGCTTCTTCGCCGGCCAGGTCGCTCAGGTCCTGCTCGGCGCCCTTGGCGATGGCTGCCAGCAGCGCCAGCAGGGCGTCGTGCGGCACGATCACCGGTTCGACCGTGGCCTCGCTCTGAAACTTGATCTGGTCCAGCGCTTGGCTGTTGGTGGGGTCGGACAGCGCGACCGACAGCTTGTTGCCGCGCTTGGCCAGCGCGATCACGCGCTGGGCCTGCATCAGCTTGGCGTCGATGGCGCTGGCGGGCAGCACGCCCACCGAAAAGGCCGACAGGTCGAGCAGCGGATAGCCGAACGTCTCGGCGCAAAAGGCGGCCAGCGTACGCGCCTCGATCACGCCACTGGCCAATAGCGCATCGATGAACGCGATCTTTTCCTGCGCGGCCTTCTTGTGCAGCATGTCCGCCTGCACGGCGCTCAGGCGGTTGGCCTGGACGAGCGCGCGCGCAAGGCCCGACAACGGTGTGCCGGTGGTCGGATGAGGGAGGACTGCTGCCATATGAGCCGGGTGTGGGTACCTCAGGAAAGTGACCAGGACGCCAGAGTCACCGGCGGATCAAGGGATGATGCCTATGGGCACTAATTTTGTAAAGGATTTGGTGTGACGTGCAGCAAGACGGGCATGTGGACAATCTGGCATGGATGCCGGATCGTCCACATGGCGCTGCGCGCATTGGCCGCGCTACAGAGTGAGCCGCCTTGGCGGCGATGAAACACTCTTGGTAAAGCCATTACGGTTGTGGTCGCCTTGCAAAGCTGGGTTTTCGCAACACTTCAGCCCGTCAATACTGCATGCGTTCTAGTGTGCGAGCGCCAGGCGCTTGGCGGCGGCCGAGCCCGTCACGCCAGGCGCATGCGCGAGCTTGAACACGGCCAGCGCATCGGTCAGGTGGCCGGTCTGACCTGTCAGCGATTCGGCCGCAGCTGCCGCTTCCTCGACCAGCGCCGCATTTTGCTGGGTCATCGCGTCGATGCTGCCGATGGCCAGGCCAATGTCTTCGATGCCCGCGTTCTGGCGTGTACCGGCGTCGCGGATTTCGAGCATGATGGTTTGCACTTTACCCACGGCCTCGACGATCTGCGCCATCGTCACGCCGGCCTGGTCCACCAGCGCGCTACCGGCGCCGACCTTGGCGACCGAGTCGCCGATCAATTCCTTGATCTCCTTGGCAGCTGATGCCGAGCGATGCGCCAGCGTGCGCACTTCGCTGGCCACCACGGCAAAGCCGCGGCCCTGCTCGCCTGCGCGGGCTGCTTCGACGGCCGCGTTCAGGGCCAGGATATTGGTCTGGAACGCGATGCCGTCAATGGTGGCGATGATGTCGACGATCTTTTTCGACGAGGCGCTGATGTCGCCCATTGTCGTCACCACGCCGCCGACGACGTCGCCGCCGCGTGAGGCGATCTCGTTGGCCGTGACCACCAGCGCACTGGCTTCGCTGGCGTTGGCGGCGTTCTGGCGCACTTCGCCCGTCAGCTCTGCCATCGCGCGCGTGGTGCGATCGACATTGGATGCCTGCGATTCGGTGCGGCTGGCCAGGTCGGCATTGCCGCTGGCGATCTCGCTGCTGGCACTGGCGATGGCGTCGGCCGACGCCTTGATGTCGCCCACCAGCGTCGACAGGCGCGTGCGCATCTCTTTCAGCGCGGCCAGCAGGCTGCTGTTGTCGCCCGCGTCGGTGTGGATCTCCATCGACAGGTCGCCGGCGGCCACCGCCTGCGCGATCGTGCGCGCGTAGGCCGGCTCGCCGCCCAGCTGCTGCCAGATCGTGCGAACCATGAACCACGAAATCGCCACCAGCACCGCGATCACGATCAGGGCCGACAGCACCATCGCGATCACGGTCTGGCGCACGCTGTTCTGGCTGGCCTCGATGCCGGCGGCGAACTGGCGCTGGGCCAGGTCGGCCGTCTTGGCCAGGTCGGCATTGAGCGCAGCCAGCGCTTTCTGCATGGCGCCGACGGTGGCTTGCGGGTCGCCTTGCTCCAGTTCGAGCATGATGCGGGCCGACGACAGTGCCGGCGTGTAGTACGCGTTGAATTCGGTGTTCAAACGTGCGCTCGTGGCTTGCTGGCCGGGGATCTTGGCGAGCTCGCCCAGTGCGGTGCGCACCTTGGCGGCCTGGTTATTGGCCTGGTCGACGAGCGCCTTGTCATTCTCGGTGACGGCATCGGTCAGCATGACGGTGACGGCCCCGATGTCGAGCGACAGGACCTTGACCGCGTCCATCAGCGGATAGTCCACCGACTCGGTGGTGGTGATCGACTTCAGGGCGCCGTTTGCGATGGTCGCGCTGATGCCGGCCCCCAGGCCGAAGATGATGGCGGAAATGATGGGCAATGCCCAGATCCTGCGCTTGATGCTCATGCTTGTCTCCAGATACAACGCCCGCCACGCGGCGCAGAGCCGGTGGCGGGCGTGGTTAGTACTTGCTTATGGGGTGAGGACGACCTTGACGCTGGCATCGACGGCGCTCTTGTCGATGTAGCCGATGGCCTTCGGGTTGGCGGCGACGGCGGCCTTGACGGCGGCGTGGTCGGCGACTTCCTTCGGCATCGTGGCCTTGCCGGTAAACACCAGCTTGGACCACAGGGCCTTGGCCTGGGCCGCGTCCTTGTCCGCGACCTTCTTGTAGAACTCGGCGCGCACCGGGGCGCTGTCGGGCTGGTCGATCGGCGTCATCGACGTCGATTTACCCAAAAAGAACTGGGCGACCTGGTCTTTGGTCAGCGCGCTCTCGGCGGCCTTCGGATTGACGACGACGACGACTTCGGCGAGGGCCGGCAGTGCAGTGAAAGCGGTGCTCAGGCAGGCGGCGATGAGGAATTTTTTCATGGGCGCTCCTTAGAACACGAAGTCGAGCGCGACGGCGCCGACGGTCACAGGACCGGAGAAGCCCGGCTTGACATTGATGAACAGGCCGTTGCCGGTTGGCTTGATGCGGTCGATCTGCACCTTCAGTGCGGCCGACTTGTAGAAGTCCCAGCGCACGCCGATCGTGTCGGTGGTTTGCTCGCCCTGGCCAACGCCCGAGACGGCAATGCGGCTCACGCCGGCGCGCAGCGCCTGCAGGGTCGGGGTGCAGGCGGCCGGGAAGCCGGCCGGGCAGGCGGTCGGCACGGTGTTGTTGATGGTGCTGTCGATCTTCAGTTCCGAGCGCGTGTAGTACGGCAGGAACTTGCCGATGCGGTAGCCGCCCATCACGTACCACGACGTCGTGTCGTTGATGTAGGTCTCGGTCTTGCGCTTGGCAAATTCGCTTTGCAGCACGAAGTTGTTCCAGTCGGCGGTCAGGCCGATCGAATTGAACGTGCCCTTGTCGCCCTTGGCTTCCACTTCGCTTGCCAGCGCGGTCAGCTGGGGCAGGCGGTAGCCGGCGCCAGCGGCGCGCAGCGAGCCGACCAGCGTATTGAGCGATGGCAGGTCGTCCAGCGTGACCTTGGTGCGGGCGTGGCCCACGCGCAGCGTGAACGGGCCATTCTCGGCCACCAGGTTCAGCGCCAGGATGTCCTTGCCGCGCACGTGGAAGCTCGTCACCGGCGCCTTGGTGCTGCCGGCTGCGAACTGCGTGGTCAGGCTGGTGTTGCCGAACTCGTGGCGCCAGGTGATGTCGGCGCCGTCGACGCTGTTGAACGGCACTTGCGAATACACTTCCGACGGTGGGCGCAGCATGGTGTTGGCATACCCGACGTTGCGGTAGTCCGAGATCATGAAGATCGGCAGACCGACGCGGCCCACGCGCACGCTCAGTTCATCTGAGATGCGGAATTTGGCGAAGGCCCAGCTCAATTCAGCGCCATAGCCTTCTTCGGCATCCTTGCGCACCAGACCCTGGGCGGTCAGCGACAGCCAGTCGTTGACGGTGTAGTCGGCTTGCAGGCCGAGGTTCGAGTCGATGCCGGTGCGGAAATCACCCGCGCTGCCACTGGCTTGATTCGGGCGGGCAAATTCGGCGCGGTCGTCATCCGCATAGGTGGCGGCAGCGGTGCCGAAACCGCTGATTTTGACGGCGTTCTCCTGTGCTTGTGCGACCGACGCGCACAGAGGCAGCGCCAGCAGACTGGCGATCATTGTTTTTTTCATAATATGGATGTGCGGTAACGTAAGCTGCTGGAAACGACGGCGCTGACAAGGGCAGCAGGCAGGAGCGCCGGTACATACTGGAATTTATTCTATCCAGACGGCAATATTCACAGCAACAGTTTTATGACATCCCGAGAGTATTGGAGATATTTCCGGTTGGAATGTGGCCTGACTGACACACAAGGTGGTCAGAACACATTCCTTTATTGCAAGTTAATCGACAGGCTTGACGGATGGCGCAGTGCAATCCAGATGACCGGGATCGTTTTGCAGGGGGATGCGGCGGCCATCGATCTCCAGATCCGCCAGCACCGGCGGCGCAGCGCGCAAGCGGCCAGCACGCATGGCGTTGAACAGCGGCGTGCAATCGCCAAGCATGACGGGCAGGCCGGCAGCCAGTCCCCACGCGCCGCGTGCGTCCTGCTGCAAGACGGCGCCGCCATCTGCATCGCCATTGCCATCAGCGTCGACCACCACGACCTCGGGCCGGGCGTCGCCGCCCAGATCGAGCACGAATGCGTCGCACACCGCGTTCTGACTGCGCATGCATTGCGGCAGGCGCGCCCATTGGGGCGTGCGGCGCCAGTCGGTCTGCGCGAAGCCGGCCGGCAACGTGGCGCCCGTCGGCCATACGCGCAGTTGCTCGGCCGGGTTCATGACGCCGGTGTCCTGGGCAGGCTGGCGCAGGCGCGCCAGTTCGGTCCGCAGCCAGGCAGCATCCGGGCCGGTCGTGCTGCCCTGCAGGCGGGCCAGTGCAGCGCGGCCGTAGCGCGCGCCGTGCTGCCAAAGATAGGCCACGTCCAGTTGCCGTAACGTGATCTGGCCGGCATCCAGGCGCGCCAGTTGGCTTGCCACGGCAATGCGGCCCGGATCGCCGGGCGGCGAGAGCAGCAGCGCCAGCACGCCGAGCACCGCGAAGGCAGCGGCGATGTTCACGCCGGCCAGCGTGGGCAGCCAGCCGCGCCGCAGGGCCGCTGCCGCATAGCCGCCGGCATAGCAGGCCGCCACCAGCAGGCAGGCGGCGGCGATCACACGGTCAAGCGACCAGCCATGATCGAGCACGCGCAGCGCGAGGGCGTAGGCGGCGAGCAGCGTCAGCGGCACCAGCAGCAGGCTCGCCACGCGCGCCGAGACGGCGATGACGCGCGCCGGGCGCTCGCTGCCATCCTGCCAGGCCGCATTGATCAGCACCACGAAACTGGCCGCCGCCGACAGCAGCATCCCGGCGGCGCTGCGCGTGGCCCACAGCGGCTCGAGCCCGGTAAACGGCAGGCTGGCCAGGAAGCCGCCCACCAGCAGCGTGAGCACCGGCAAGGTCCAGGACAGCAGCACGTGCACCAGATTGCGGATGCCGCGCACGATGGCCGGCTTGACGTCGGTCAGGTGCAGTGCGCAGGCGAAGGCGAACGCGGTGACGGGAATGGAGAACCAGGCCTTGCGCATGGCCTGGCTCAGGAAGTCGAGCCGGATCAGGTCGAACAGTGATGCGCCCAGTTGCAGCACGAGCCAGGTCGCGCCGACGAACAGGGCGCTGAAGGCGAGCTGCAGGCCGAAAGTCCAGGCCACGTCAAAGTACGTGGCATATGCTGCGATGCGCCGGCGCTCGCGCGCGCCGGCAAGCACCAGCGCATGGGCGATGAAGCAGCCGGTCGCCAGGCACACCGTCAAGGGGCCGGATGGGGTCGGGCGCAGCACGTCGACGCCGCCCAGCCGGCGCCAGATGTCATGCACCGCCAGCAGCGCGATCGCGCTGGCCGCGCTGGCGCCCCAGCCTGCCAGCGTCCGGCGCGGCAGATGCCCGAGGCCGGTGATCAGGATCACCGGCAGCAGCACGCCGAGCATCACCAGTGGCGCGAACAGCAGGGGAACCGTCGCGGGCCAAAGCGTATCCTGCAGCGCCGTGTAGAGCAGGTACAGCAGCACGCCCTGGGCCAGGCCGATGCCGATGCGGGCGGGGCCGAGCTGGTGCGGCGCCAAGCTAACTGCCCCGGTAGGTCGAGTACGACCAGGGCGTCATCACCAGCGGCACGTGGTAATTCTGGTCCGTGGCCGCGATGCCGAAGCCCAGCGTGATGCGGTCCAGAAAGCGCGGGGTGGACAAGGCCACGCCGCGCGCCGCGTAATAATCCCCGGCATGAAACACCAGCTCGTACTGGCCGGGCTGCATCGTTGCTGCCTCGAGTAGTGGCATGGTGCAGCGGCCATCGTCGTTCGTCACATCGGCCTTGAGCAGCGTGCGGCCTGCCGCGTCGATTGCGTACAGTTCGACGGTGATGCCGGCGCCGGGGCAGCCGTGCGCGGTGTCGAGTACGTGGGTGGTGAGTTTGCCCATGCGTGTCCTCCCTTTCTAGTGATAGCTCATCATAACGCGCACGAAGTCGGTGACGAAACCTGTAGTTCCACCAAGGCGCGCCGGCCGCCTGCACAGCGCAGCAATACCGCGTGCCGGCATGAATGCTGGAGTTGATGCCTGGCAAGCCGGTGTATCATGAGGAATGACAGGTAAATGGCACGTATTAATCGTAGACGACGAGCTGGATTTGCTCGAGAGCGTCGCATGGCTGCTCGAAACTGAAGGCTTCCGGGTGTCAACGCACGACGACCCGCGGCAAGCCGTGGCCGCCATCTGTGACGGGTTGAGCCCGGATCTGGTCATGCTCGACTATCGCATGCCTTGGTTGAACGGCTCGCAGACGCTCAGGCAGATGCGGGAATGCGGGTTGACGGCGCCTGCAGTACTGGTGTCGGCCATGGCGAGCCTGGCCGCTGAATCGGCCGCCGCCGGCTTTAATGAGGCGTTGCCCAAGCCATTCGAGTTCGACCAGATGGTCCGCCTGATGCGAAGCCTGCTGCCAGGCGGGCGCGCGCCGAGTGCAGGAATGGCCTGATGCATTTTCTGTCCAACGTCAGGCATCCCGATGTCGAGCAGGTGCGCGCCGTGTGGGAACGCTACGTGCAGCACCAGGAGCTGGCGCCGGACACGCTGCGGCCGTACGTGCTCAGGGCGTGGGACCGCGCACGCGCCAGTGGGTGCAATCCTCGCCTCGGCCGCGCCGATCTGCTGGGGGAGCACGACACACAGCAGCTGCTCGCAGAGCGTCATGAGCTCATCACGGCAACAGCGCCGTTTCTCGGGGCCTTGTCCAGAGCGGCAGGTGAGAGCCGGCACGCGGCGATGCTGGCGGACACCGACGGCCGGCTGCTGTGCGTGGCTGGCGACGCTGAAACCATGGCCGATGAAAACTTCCCGCGGCCGGGCTCCCTGCTCGATGAGGCGCATGCCGGCGCCAACGGCGTTGGCACCGCCATCGCCGAGAACGGCTATGTGGAGCTGGTCGGCCCCGAACATTTCATCGAGGGCTTTCATGCCTTCACGTGCCAGGGTGTACCGATCACCGGGCCGCAAGGGCCGATGGGCGTGCTGAGCATGTCGGTGCGGACGCTGGCCACGGCCGATCGCGTGCGTGACATCCTGTTCTGCGCCACCGAAGCGGTGGAATGCGATTTGCTGGCCAAGTGGCTCTACGGCATGAGCGGCCAGCAGATGGCGCACACGCTGGAACGCCTGCGGCAAGACATGCTGCAACGCCTGACGAGCGCCCGCCTGCGCATGGAGGTCGCGGCGCGCCGGATCGCCGCCGGCGCCGACGTCACCACCATGGTGCAGACCTCCAAGGCGATGAGCGCGCAGTTTGCCCGTCAGGCGTGTACCTGGCGTGTGCTGGCGCTCGAGCGCACTGGCCCGGCCCAGCCCGAGCCCTTGGCGCTTGCAGACATCGTGCAGGACCTGCTGGATCTGCTGGCCACCGAAGCGCGGGTGGTCGGCGTGCAGTTCGAGTGGGGCGCCGCCGACCGTGTGACGGTACTGGACGATCACCAGGCGCTGACGCGCCGCCTGCTCGGTGGCTTCCTGTCGGCCCTGCAGAAGGCAGCGCCTGGCTCGACGCTGGTCGTCGAGGTCGGGGCGGTTGCGGGGCTCGGGCGCACTGCGCTCAAGGAACGCTTCATCGACGGCCGGGTGCGCCCGGGACCGGTGGTTGAATCGTTGCGAATGACGTAAACAACGACGCACCGGCCATTCACACTGGACTGCTGCACGCATGGCATGGCACGATGTGAGTGGACCAACTCCCTCTGGAATGCGCATGCCGACCTCCTACCCGCGCGACCTGGCCG
The DNA here is from genome assembly GCF_059685955.1 of Telluria sp. LT2P80. Taxonomy (NCBI): domain Bacteria; kingdom Pseudomonadati; phylum Pseudomonadota; class Betaproteobacteria; order Burkholderiales; family Oxalobacteraceae; genus Telluria; species Telluria sp. LT2P80. The sequence goes on from NZ_JCASIO010000002.1 coordinate 206,433, forward strand.
GCTACGGCCGCACGCCGCCTCATCCGCAGTGGCCGGGCAGGGCGCGCATTGCGCTGCAGTTCGTGCTCAACTACGAAGAAGGCGCCGAGAACAACGTGCTGCATGGCGATGCGGCGTCCGAAACGTTCCTGTCCGAGATCGTCGGCGCCAGTGCCTTCCCCGCGCGCCACATGAGCATGGAGTCGCTCTACGAATACGGCTCGCGCGCCGGCCTGTGGCGCCTGTTGCGCCTGTTCGAGGACCGCAAGCTGCCGCTGACCGTGTTCGGCGTGGCGCAGGCCCTGGCGCGCCATCCCGACGCGGTGGCCGCGTTCCAGGAACTGGGCCATGAGATCGCCTGCCACGGGCTGCGCTGGATCTCGTACCAGAACGTCGACGAAGCGACCGAGCGCGCACACCTGCACGAAGCCGTCGCGATTTTCCGCGACCTGACGGGGGCGGCGCCGCAGGGCTGGTACACGGGGCGCGATTCGCCCAACACGCGCCGCCTCGTGGTCGAGCATGGTGGCTTTGCCTACGACGCCGACCATTACGGCGACGACCTGCCGTTCTGGCAGCAGGTTGACGCGGCTGGCCCGGATGGGGCGGTGCGCCGCACGCCGCACCTGGTGGTGCCGTACACGCTCGACACCAACGACATGCGCTTCGCCTCGGCCGGCGGCTTCAATTCGGGCACGCAGTTCTTCGATTACCTGAAGGACGCGTTCGACGTGCTGTACGCCGAGGGCGACCCGGATGGCCTGAATCAGCCCAAGATGCTGTCGGTCGGCCTGCATTGCCGCCTGGCGGGGCGCCCGGGCCGCACGGCGGCGCTGGCACGCTTTCTCGATTACGTGGGCCGGCACGACAAGGTCTGGGTCACGCGGCGCATCGATATCGCCAATCATTGGAAAATGGTGCATCCTTGCCCCATGTGATGGCGTTGCATTATATGTTTCATGATATGAGCTATATCATCCATTGATTATGGGTTGGTGGACCGTGAATGGTAGCCTTCCGCCTTTGGCGTCCAGTAATCCACTCACCAAAGACAGGCATGTCAGAACCGATCCGATTCCTCTACCAGGGCCAGGTGCGCGAACTGCGCGACGTGAAGCCCACGCAAACCATCCTGCAGCATCTGCGGGAGGACTTGCGCTGCACCGGCACCAAGGAAGGTTGCGCCGAAGGCGACTGCGGCGCCTGCACCGTCGTGATCGGTTCGCTGGAAGAGGGCGAACTGGCGCTGCGCGCGGTGAACGCCTGCATCCAGTTCACGCCGACGCTCGACGGCAAGGCGCTGTTCACGGTCGAAGACCTGGCGCAGCCCGACGGCGCGCCCCATCCCGTGCAGCAGGCGCTGGTCGAATGCCACGGCTCGCAATGCGGCTTTTGCACGCCGGGATTCGCGATGTCGCTGTTTGGCATGTACCTGAAGCAGGAAGGGCGCACGCCATCGCGCTGCCAGATCAACGATGCGTTGTCCGGCAACCTGTGCCGCTGCACCGGCTACCGCCCGATCATCGACGCCGCGCGCCGCATGGTCGAACTGCCGCCCGTCGCCTTCGACCGCGCTGCACTGGCCGAGCGCCTGCGCGCGCTGCAGCGCAGTCACGGCTTCACCTACGCCGCGCATGGCCAGCACTTCCATGTGCCGCGCACCGTGGCCGAACTGGCGGCGCTGCGCGCTGACCATCCGGCCGCCGTGCTGCTGGCCGGTTCGACCGACGTCGGGCTGTGGGTGACCAAGCACCTGCGCGAACTGGGCGACGTGATCTATCTTGGCCAGGTCGCCGAGCTCAAGACAATGCGCGAACAAGACGGCATGCTGGAGATCGGCGCCGGCGTCTCGCTACAGGACGCCTACGAGGCACTGGCTGCGCGCTACCCAGCTGAATTGACGGAACTCTGGCAGCGCTTTGCGTCGCTGCCGATCCGCCACGCCGGCACGCTGGGCGGCAACGTGGCCAACGGCTCGCCGATCGGCGACTCGATGCCGTGGATGATTGCGCTGGGCAGCCAGGTGGTTCTGACCAGCAGCGCCGGGACGCGCGTGCTGGCGCTGGACGACTTTTACCTGGGCTACCAGAAGAAGGATCTGCAGCCCGGTGAATTCGTCCAGGCCGTGCGTGTGCCACTGCCGCAATCGCGGCCGGGCCTGCGCTTTCGCACCTACAAACTGGCCAAGCGTTTCGACCAGGACATCTCGGCCGTGTGCGCGGCGTTTGCCATCGTGCTCGACGGTGAGACGATCGTCGACGCCCGCATCGCGTTTGGCGGCATGGCCGCAACGCCACAGCGCGCCGCGCAGGCCGAAGCCACGCTGGTGGGCCAGCCGTGGAGCGAAGACGTCTTGAGCGCTGCAATGGCGGCGCTGGGTCGCGACTATGCGCCGCTCACTGACGCGAGGGCTTCCAGCAGCTACCGGATGCGCACCGCGCAGAACCTGCTGCGCCGCTTCTGGCTCGAGACGCGCCTGCACGACCCGCTGCCCGCGCAGGCAGTCAATGCTTTTGCCAGCGCCTGAGGAGACGACCATGAACGACGGCGGCATCAAGAACCTGGACGTCTGGGCCGAAGTGGGCCGCGCGCGCAAGCACGAGTCGAGCGAACTGCACGTGCGCGGGGGCGCGACCTTCACCGACGATATCGCCGAGCTGGCCGGCACGCTGCATGCGGCGCTGGGCCTCTCCGCCCGCGCGCATGCGCACATCACCGCCATCGACCTGGCGCCGGTCCGTGCCAGCGCCGGCGTGGTCGCCGTGCTGACCGTGGCCGACATCCCGGGCCTGAACGATTGCGGTCCGATCATCCACGACGACCCGATCCTGGCCGATGGCCTCGTGCAGTACGTGGGCCAGCCGATCTTCATCGTCGTTGCCGACAGCCACGACAACGCACGCCGTGCAGCGCGCCTGGCGCAGGTGACGTACGAAGACCTGCCGGCGATCCTGACGCCGCAGGCAGCGCGCGCTGCGCAATCGTATGTGCTCCCGCCCATGCGCCTGACACGCGGCGATGCCGAAGCAGCGTTCGCGCGCGCGCCGCACACCGTCAAGGGTCAGCTGTACGTTGGCGGGCAGGAGCAGTTCTATCTCGAAGGCCAGATCGCCTATGCGATTCCCGGCGAAGACCGCGGCATGCACGTGTACTCGTCGACCCAGCACCCGAGCGAGATGCAGCACGTGATCGCCCATGCGCTCGGCCTGCACTCGCACCACGTGACGGTCGAGTGCCGCCGCATGGGCGGGGGCTTTGGCGGCAAGGAATCGCAGTCGGCACTGTGGGCCGCCGCGGCCGCCATCGCTGCCGTGCGTACGGGCCGCCCCGTCAAGCTGCGCGCCGACCGCGACGACGACATGCTCGTCACCGGCAAGCGCCACTGCTTCCATTACGACTACGAAGTCGGCTACGACGACGCGGGCCGCATCCTAGCCGCGCGGGTCGACATGGTCACGCGCGCCGGGTACTCGGCCGATCTGTCGGGTCCCGTCGCCACGCGCGCTGTCTGCCACTTCGACAATGCCTATTACCTGTCCGATGTCGACATCCGCGCCGCCTGCGGCAAGACCAACACGCAATCGAACACCGCGTTTCGGGGCTTCGGCGGTCCGCAGGGCGCCATTGCCATCGAATACGTGCTGGATGAGATCGCGCGCAACCTTGGGCGCGATGCGCTCGATATCCGGCGCCTGAATTTCTACGGCACGCAGGATCGCAACGTGACGCCGTACGGCCAGACCATCGTCGACAACGTCATTCCCGAACTGGTGGCCGAGCTGGAAGCGGGCAGCGATTACCGCGCGCGCCGGGTGGCCGTGGACGACTACAACCGCACCAGCCCCGTGCTCAAGAAGGGCCTGGCGCTGACGCCGCTCAAGTTCGGCATCGCCTTCAACGTCACGCACCTGAACCAGGCCGGCGCGCTGGTGCACGTCTATGTGGACGGCTCCATCCTCGTCAACCACGGCGGTACCGAGATGGGGCAGGGCATCAACACGAAGGTGATGCAGGTCGTGGCGCACGAGCTGGGCGTGGAGCTGGGACGCGTGCGCGCCACGGCGACCAACACCAGCAAGGTCTCGAACACGTCGGCCACCGCCGCCTCGACCGGCGCAGACCTGAACGGCAAGGCCGCGCAGGATGCGGCCGGCAAGATCCGCGCGCGCCTGGCGCAATTCGCGGCGCAGCAGTACGGGGGCGCGGCCAGCGAGGTGCGCTTCGCCGCCGGCACCGTGTTCGTCGCCGGCCTGGCGCTGCCGTTCGAGGAACTCGTCGCCAAAGCTTACCTGGCGCGCGTGCAGTTGTGGTCCGATGGCTTCTATGCCACACCCGGCCTGCACTGGGACCCGAAGACGATGACGGGCCGACCGTTCTCGTACTTCGCGTACGGCGCGGCGGTGTCCGAAGTGGTGGTCGACACGCTCACCGGCGAATGGAAGCTACTGCGTGTCGACGCGCTGTACGATGCTGGCCGCTCGCTCAATCCGGCGATCGACATCGGCCAGGTCGAAGGCGCGTTCATCCAGGGCATGGGATGGCTGACCACCGAGGAACTGTGGTGGAACCCTGCCGGCAAGCTGATGACGCATGCGCCGTCGACCTATAAAATTCCGGCGGTCTCGGACTGCCCGGAGGATTTCCGCATCGCGTTGTTCGACAACGCCAACGTCGAAGACAGCATCCACCGCTCCAAGGCCGTGGGCGAGCCGCCGCTGCTGTTGCCGTTCTCGGTGTTCTTTGCACTGCGCGACGCCATCTCGAGCGTGGGCGGGCACCGGGTCAATCCACCACTGAATGCCCCTGCGACGAGCGAAGCCATTCTGGATGCGGTCGCGTTCGTCGAAGCCGCCGCCGGGGCGCGCGCTTGACGATGGACTGGTTGCGCGCTCAAGGCGATGTGCCGTCCGTGCTGGTCACGGTGGCCGCCGTGAAGGGCTCGGCGCCGCGTGAGCCGGGCGCGAAGATGCTGGTGCGCACACACGATTTTGACGACACCATCGGCGGCGGCCATCTCGAACACCGCGCGCTGGAGATTGCGCGCACGATGCTGCAGCTTGGCGAAGCGCGTCGCTTCGAGCGCTTTGCGCTCGGCCCGAGCCTGGGCCAGTGCTGCGGCGGCGTCGCCTGGCTGGCGTTCGAACGCGTCGATGCCGCGCAGGTCGAGATTCTTCGCGCACGCCCCAACGTCGACACCTGGCGCCTCGTCGCCCTCGACGGCGCGTTCGAGTGGGCCTTGTTCGACGATGCAGCGCTGCTCGCGGGCACGCCGGCCGCACCGGCATTTGAACGCGTACCCGAGGCCCGGGTGCTGGAAGGCGAGGGCGGTCGCCGCTGGCTGCTCGACCCGGTCCTGGCGCCGCGCGCGCACCTGATGCTGTTCGGCGCCGGCCACGTCGGCGCCGCCATCGTGCGCGCGCTGGCCGAGTTGCCATGCCGCGTGACGTGGGTCGACGAACGCGACGCCATGTTCCCGGCCTCCATTCCCCCGAACGTGACGATCGAGGCGACCGATACGCCCGAGGCGCTGGTAGAACACGCCGCGCCCGGCACGAGCTTTCTCGTCATGACCCACAGCCACGCGCTCGACCTGCGCCTGTGCCATGCAATCCTGGCGCGCCCCGCGCATCCGGCCACGCCCGACTGGTTCGGCCTGATTGGATCAGGCACCAAGCGCAGCCAGTTCGAAGCGCGCCTGCGCGAGCGCGGCATCGACGATGCGCGCCTGGCCAATATGGTCTGCCCGATCGGCCTGCCCGGGATTGCCGGCAAGGCCCCGGCCGTGATCGCAGCGTCGAGTGTGGCGCAATTGCTGGCCGTGTGGGAAGCTGCACATCACCCCGAACCTCAACCGGAATTCCTGTAATGCCCACTGCATCACCCAATGTGCAGGCCTATCGCGCCAGCCTGCTGCACTTTCGCGCCGATCCGGCGTTCGACGACGGCGCCGCGCTGTTGTACGAAGACGGCCTGCTGATCGTCGAGGATGGCCGCATCCAGGCCGCTGGCGACTACGCCGCGCTCGCGCCCACGCTGCCTGCGGGCCTCGAACCCGTCGACTACCGCGGCAAGCTGATCGTCCCCGGCTTCATCGACACGCACCTGCATTATCCGCAGACCGACATGATTGCCTCGCCGGCCCCGGGCCTGCTGCCGTGGCTCGAGACCTATACGTTCCCGACCGAGCGCCGCTACGAAGATCATGCAGATGGGCGCTCGACGGCCGACTTCTTCCTCGACGAACTGCTGCGCTGCGGGACCACCACGGCAATGGTCTACTGCACCGTGCACCCGCAATCGGTCGACGCGTTCTTTGCCGCAAGCGAAGCGCGCAACCTGCGCATGGTGGCCGGCAAGGTGCTCATGGACCGCAACTGCCCGGACTTTTTACGCGACCTCGAAGGCGAATTGGGCGAGAGCGAAGCGCTGATCAAGCGCTGGCACAAGCGCGGCCGCGCGCTGTATGCGATCACGCCGCGCTTTGCGCCGACGTCGACCGAGGCCCAGCTGCGCCTGACGGGCGAGCTGGCGGCGGCGTATCCGGACACCTTCATCCAGACCCATGTGGCCGAGAACCTCGACGAGTGCACCTGGGTGGGCGAGCTGTTCCCGCAGGCGCGCAGTTATCTCGACGTGTACGACAGCTATGGCCTGATGCGCCCGCGCGCGATGTTTGGCCACTGCATCTGGCTCGACGACGAGGACATGGCGCGCATGGCGGCCACCGGCTCGGCCGCCGCCGTGTGCCCCACGTCGAATCTGTTCCTGGGTAGTGGCCTGTTCGATTTCGAGCGCGCCGACAAGGCCGGCATGCTGCTGTCGCTGGGTACGGACGTGGGCGCCGGCACGTCGTTCTCGCTGCTGCAGACGATGAACGAGGCGTACAAGGTCGCGCGCATGAAGGGCAGCTACCTGACGGCGCTGCGCATGTTTTACCTGGCCACGCTGGGCGCCGCGCGCGCGATGGGGCTGGACGACACGATCGGCAGTTTCGCGCCCGGCCTCGAAGCGGACTTCGTGGTGCTGGACCGCGAGGCGACGCCGCTGATGGCGCGCCGCACGAGTCACAGCCACTCGCTCGAAGAGTTGCTGTTCGCGCTGGCGTTGCTGGGGGATGACCGCACGGTGGCCGCGACGTATTCGTATGGTCGCCTCGTCCACGAAAGGTAGGGTTGGCAATATTGCCAACCCCGCACGAAGGCGTTAGAGTTGGGCGCTTGTCATTTATCCGCCATCCATCCTGAAAGTCTCACCATGCACAAGTATTTGCCCGGCAGTGCGCTGCTGGCGCTGGCCGTCGTCGCTTCGCCCGTCCTGGCCCGGGCGCCATCGGTCACCGCCAACGAAGCGGCCACCGCGCGCCACTACGCCAGCCTGATCGAGGGCAGCACGCCGCGCCTGTCCGAGCTGACGATGTTCTTCACGCAGATGCCCAAGGGTGGCGATTTGCACCACCATTATTCGGGCGCGATCTATGCCGAGACCTATGTCGATTTCGTCGACAAGCAGGGCTTCTGCATCGACAAGAACACCTACCGCATCGAGACCGACAAGGCGACCATCGCCGCGCAGCGCGCCAAACCGGCGGCCGAACGCACCTGCCTGTCGGGCGCACAGGTCAATGCCGACGAAAACACCTGGCGCGAGCTGGTCAAGCGCTGGTCGAACAAGGATTTCAGCAACCACGTCGCGATCCAGCCGGCGCCGGACCGCCTGTTCTTCGGCACCTTCGGCTACTTCGGCCCGGTGGCCAATGACAACCTGCGCGAAGGCCTGCAAGAGATCAAGGCGCGCGCCATCGCCGAAAATGTCGGCTACATCGAAACGATGTTCCTGCTCTCGCCATTCGTGGCCAACGCCGCCTTCGACACCAGCACCCGCGCCAGCGTGAACGACGACGCGGCGCTGGGCGCCCAGTTGCGCGCCGAGCTGGCGGCGCTGGACGCGAACACCGCCTACAACACGTCGATCGACAGCTTCGTCGCGCAGATCAACGCGGCCTCGGAAGGCATCGACGACGAGCGCTTCACGATGCGCTACCAGAACTACACGCTGCGCCTCCTGGCGCCGTCGCAGGTGTTCTCGGCGATGGTGTCGAGCTTCAAGGCTGCCGCCAAGGGCGGGCGCATCGTCGGCGTGAACATCGTCGGCCAGGAAAGCCTGCACGTGTCGATGCGCGACTACCTGCTGCACATGAAGATGTTCCGCTTCCTCAAGACCGTGTACCCGGACGTCAAGGTGGCGATGCATGCGGGCGAGCTGGCGCTGGGCGAAGTACCGCCGGAAGGCCTGAAGTTCCACATCGACAGTGCCCTGGGCATTGCCGGCGCCGACCGCATCGGCCATGGCCTGGACCTGGCGCATGAAGCCAACGCACCGGCCATCATCAAGACCATGCGCGAGAAGGATATTCCGGTCGAGATCAACCTGACCTCGAACGCATTCATCAGCGGCGTGACCGGCGCGGATCATCCGATCCACCTATACCGCAAGTATGGCGTGCCGTACGTGATTTCGACCGACGACGCTGGCGTGACCCGCCACACGCTGTCGCACGAGTACGTGCAATTTGCCAGCCAGTTCAAGCCTTCTTACGCGGAAATCAAGAAGGCGTCGTACAACAGCATCCGCTACGCCTTCCTGCCCGTTGCAGAAAAACAACGCTTAACGAAACAGCTCGATGGGCGCTACGCCCGATTCGAGGCGCAAGTCGCTGCCATGGCGCCTGAGGCAGCACGCGCGAAATAAAGTGTGTCATCCCCGATCCGGCGCTCGCCGGATCGCCTGCCTGTCATAAACGACCTTCGACTTTTCGGCACTTAGTTAATTCAGAAGTAAGGTTTGTCGTCTTCTCGCTACACAATTCTGTGTTGCACCGCTGGTTCTACTGATTTTTTGCCGAAAAAATTTCACCGTGGAATGCCACGCATATAATTCCGCCATGTCATAAAGCGCGCCAAATGACACGATTTCTGTCGCGTAAGGACAACGCCGACGGGATGATTTATACGAGAAAGCTCTGAATAGCCAAGCCAAATTGAATTTGTCGGGCTGAAAACGCTGATGCATATTGGCGCAATTCTGCTGTAAATCAAACCACACATCGTGTCATTTTGTTGAAACATTGTACCGATACAATCGCAGCCGCTTGCCGGCTGAATCACTGGCGCAGCACGACGAATACAACAAGCAGTAAAGCAGGGGAGGACGTCCGTCGGGCGTCCAACAAACAACTTTGAAGTTCTTTTTGGGGTAATCAATGATCACTCAGCAGCAGATCCGGCTCACCAAGTTGGCGCTGGCTTTGTCAGTTGCGTTGGCGGCGTCGCCGTCGTTCGCACAGAACACCACTTCGGCCGTCGGTGGCCGTATCTCGAACGTCTCGGGTCAGCCGGCTGCCGGCGCGCAAGTGCAGATCCTGCACACCGAGTCGGGTTCTGTCAGCAATGTCGTAACCGACGCTGAAGGCCGCTACGTTGCACGTGGCCTGCGCGTGGGTGGTCCTTACACCATCACTATCACCAAAGACGGCATTACCCAAACCCGCAACAACGTCTTCCTCGATCTGGCGCAGACCGCCGAAGTCGACGCCACCCTGGGCGTGCAGACCGTGACCATCGCCGGTACCGCATCGCGTTCGGAAGTCTTCACGAGCAACAACATGGGTGCGGGCACTGCCATCAGCAACACCCAGCTCCAGACCCAGGCATCGATCCAGCGTAACCTGCAAGACTATGCGCGTGCCGACCCGCGTGTGTCGCAGACCGACAAGGACCGTGGCGAAATCTCGGTCGCCGGCCAGAACTCGCGCTACAACTCGACCACCATCGACGGCGTTGCGATCAACGACACGTTCGGCCTGGAAGCCAATGGCAGCCCGACCGCGCGTCAGCCGATCTCGATCGAAGCGATCCAGTCGGTGCAGGTCAACGTCGCCAACTACGACGTCACCCAGAAGGGCTACACCGGCGCGAACATCAACGCCGTGACCAAGTCGGGTACCAACACCTACAAGGGTGGCGTGTACTACGTGTACCGCAACGACAATCTGTCGGGCGACCGTTACAACCCGATTACCGACGTCTACACCGACGCGCCGAAATCGAAGGAAACCACCAAGGGTGTCTGGGCATCGGGTCCGCTGATTCAGGACAAGCTGTTCATCTACGCTCTGGCCGAAAACTTTGAAAGCTCGCGTTCGAGCCCTGAGTTCGGCGCCATCGGCAGCGGCGCCGGCACCACCGTCGGCATCAGCCAGTCGGCCATCTCGGAAGCCCAGCGCATCGCCCAGCAGACCTACGGTGTCGACATCGGCAGCACTGCCGTGCCAACCGGCTCGATGCTGACCTCGAAAGAGCGCCTGGTGAAGTTCGACTGGAACATCACCGACGAACACCGCGCCAACCTGCGTTACGCCAAGACCGAACAGGGCGAGCCGTTCTACCCGGGCTTCTCGGCCACCGGTGTCGGCCTGTCGTCGAGCTTCTACAACCAGGGCAAGTCGATCGAGACCACCGTCGCCCAGTTGTTCTCGGACTGGACCCCGAACTTCTCGACCGAGCTCAAGTTCTCGAACCGCGATTACGATTCGGTCCCGGTCAACGCGACCCGCACGCCATCGATGGCCCTGCAGTTCAGCGGCGCGCTGCCGGCTGACGCACCAAGCGGCCTGTCGACCGCCAACCGTAACATCAACTTCGGTACCGAGTTCAGCCGTCACAACAACGTGCTGCGCAACAAGACCAAGGACCTGTACGCCGGCGCCAACTGGATCGTGGGCGACCATGAAATGAAGTTCGGTGCCGACTACACCAAGAACGATGTCTACAACGCGTTCCTGCAGGGTATCAACGGCTCGTACACCTACGCCTGCCTGGATTCGGCAGACGCGAACTTCTACAGCTTCGGCGCACTGCCAAGCTGCGCACGCGCAACCAATGCACAAGTGCAGCAAGCCGTGCTGGAGAACTTCCAGAAGGGTCGCCCACTGAGCTACAGCCAGCAGCGCGCGCTGCCAGGCGCGTCGCTGAACGATGCGGTTGCCGAGTTCAGCACCAAGAACACCGGCCTGTTCCTGCAAGACACCTGGACCGTCAACGACCAGCTGACCCTGACCTACGGCGTGCGCTACGACCGTAACGATGTCGGCGGCCGTCCATTGGCCAATATTGCTGCTGCCCAGCCACTGGTGGCCGGCAACCCAGCCACCGGCGTGCGCCAGTCCGGCGGCTTCGGTCTGGACAACACCCGCACCATCGATGGTACCGACCTGATCCAGCCACGCTTCGGCTTTAACTACCGCTTCGACAAGTCGCCACGTCCGACCCAGATCCGCGGCGGCTTCGGCCTGTTCCAGGGCGCGGCAGCCACGGTGTGGATGTCGAACCCGTTCTCGGGCACCGGCGTGGCCACCGCCACGATCAGCTGCTCGGGCACCGGCGCAACCCGCTGCCCGACCACCGGCGGCCTGACCAGCTTCAATCCTGACGCCCAGCCTGCCATTGCCGGCGCGATTCCGGCCGCGGACGTCAACTTCCTGGATCCAAGCTTCCGTCAGCCATCGATCTGGAAAACCAACCTGGCGTTCGACACCGAACTGCCATGGTACGGTCTGGTCTTCGGCGCCGAAGCGCTGTACACCAAGAACAAGAACGGCATCTACTACGAACACCTGAACCTGGGCGCAGCAACGCGCAACGGTTCGGATGGCCGTCCGCTGTTCTGGAATGCAGCCGGCCTGAGCACGGCGTGCTACGGCGTGTCGAACAACACGGCGAACATCATCACCAGCTGCGGCGCTGTCAACCGTTCGCTGAACAACCGCAGCTTCAACAACGTGCTGGTGGCGCGTGATACCGACAAGGGCGACGCGAAAGTGCTGACCATGTCGCTGTCGCAGCCGATGACCAAGGGCTTTGGCTGGTCGGTGGCGTACACCTACACCGATGCGACCGAAGTCTCGCCGCTGACGTCGTCGGTGGCCAACTCGAACTTCAACGGCCGTTCGTCGTTCAACCCGAACGAAGAAGTCGCCGCGACCTCGAGCTACGCCATCAAGAACCGCGTCAATGCGCTGATGAACTTCCAGAAGAAATTCTTCGAAGGCTACAACACGCGTCTGGGCGTCTTCTACGAAGGTCGTGAAGGCCGTCCGTACAGCTGGACGTTCAACAACGACATGAACGGTGACAATCTGGCCGGTAACGACCTGATGTACATCCCGACCGCCTTCGGTTCGAACGAAGTCGCGTTTGCAGGTGACACCGCAACGAACCGCGCCAACGAGCAGCGCTTCTGGGACGTCGTCAATGCGAACAAGGGCCTGAGCAAGGCTGCCGGTGGTGTCGTGAGCCGTAACAACTCGACCGCTGAATGGGTCAACACCTTCGACGTGCGCATCAGCCAGGAAATCCCGGGCATCTTCGCACGCAACAAGGCGACCTTCTCGCTCGACTTCATGAACTTCGGCAACCTGCTGAACAAGAAATGGGGCCGTACCGAAGAGATCAGCTTCCAGGGCTCCGGTGGTCAGGCACGCAGCTTCGTCGATGTCGCCGGTATCGATGCACAAGGTCGTTATGTCTACGTCGTGCGTAACGATGTCGAGCGTCAGGACCTGAAGCAAGCCAAGGGCGAGTCGCAGTGGGCAATCCAGGCAACCCTGCGTTACGAATTCTAAGCAGCGTCAATTCGTAGCATGAGGTAGTCAAAACGGCCGGTGGAAACACCGGCCGTTTTTTCATCAAAAAAGTCATGAGCCCTGCTGCTGTAAGGATTTCCTGCGCACAGGCGGCATGGGATAATGCTTGCTGTTGCGCTTATCCAAGCCCCGTTTTTCGGATGCCGGCGACCCCGGCCCGATTCCATAAAAGGTGTTTTTCATGATCGTCTCGCGTCGCGCAAGCGCTCGTCTTTCCACACTCACCGTCGTGCTGCTGCTGGCCGGCTGCGTGACCGCCCCACAGGGCCCGGTCACCATCAATCTGGTATCGCTCAATGACTTCCACGGCAATCTGGAACCAAGCCGCTACGTGCTCAAGGGCGCCGACGGCAAGGACCAGGTCATGCGCGCCGGCGGCGCCGAAGCCGTGGCAGCGGCCCTGCAGGCCTGGCGCAAGGAAGACAAGGAGTTGCTGCTCGTGTCGACCGGCGATATCGTCGGCGCCAGCCCGGCGCTGTCGTCGTTGTGGGCCGACGAGCCGACGATCGAAGTGATGAACATGCTGAACCTGCGCGCGAGCGCGGTAGGCAACCATGAATTCGACGGCGGCCGCAAGGAGCTGCTGCGCCAGCAGAACGGCGGCTGTGATTCGCCACACCCAACCAAGGCCTGCAAGTTCACGCCGAACTTTGGTGGCGCCAAATTCACGTACCTGGGCGCGAACGTGATCGACAAGGTCACCGGCAAGCCGATCATCCCGGGCTTCACCATCGAAACCGTCAAGGGCATCAAGGTCGGCCTGGTCGGTGTGGTGCTGCGTGATACGCCGAACATGGTTGTCGCGTCGGGCATCGCGGGCTTGCGCTTCGGTGACGAAGCCGAAGCGATCAACAATGCGCTGCCGGCCATGCGCGCGGCCGGCGCCCAGGTCATCGTGGCCCTCGTGCACCAGGGCGGCCGCACGGTCGAGTCGCCGTTGCAAACCGGTTGCAGCAAGCTGACGGGCGATATCGTCCCGGTCGTCCAGAAGATCGACCCGTCGGTCAAGCTGGTGCTGACCGGGCATTCGCATCAAGGTTATCTGTGCGATGTCGATGGCCGGGTCGTGACCCAGGCCGATACGGCCGGCCACCTGCTCACGCGTGTGTCGATGCAGGTCGAGCCAACCACCGGCGCGGTGTCGAACCTGACCGTTGCCAACGTGGTCATGAAGCCGGGCGAGTATCCGGCCGATCCAAAGATGGTCGCATACGTCGCGCAAGTGAAAGAGCGCAGCGAGGCTGCTCTGACGCGTCCGATCGCCAAGATCGCCGTCGCGCCGCTGCTGCGCAAGAATAACGATGCGGGGGAATCGCCTCTTGGAAACCTGGTTGCCGATGCGGCGCTGGACTCTGCGCGCAGCCTGGGCGCGCAGTTCGCCTTCATGAACAACGGCGGCATCCGGCGCGATCTCGAAGCAGGCGCCGACAAGACCGTCAACTTCGGCCAGGCGCAGGCCGTGCTCCCGTTCGGGAACACGACCGTCGTGATGAATCTGACCGGCGCGCAGATCCGCAACCTGCTCGAGCGCCAGTGGCCCGACGGCCCGAACGTGACGTCCAGCGTCCTGCAAGTCTCGCAAGGCTTCACCTACACGTGGGACGCGAAGCGGCCGGCCGGCAACCGGCTGGTGCCGGGCAGCGTCAAGCTCGATGGCAAGCCGCTCGACGACGGTGCAACCTACCGCCTGGCGCTGAATAACTTCCTGGCCGAAGGCAGCGACGGCTATCCGGAATTCGCGCTCGGCACGCAGCGCATCGATACCGGCCTGCGTGACCTGGACGGCTTCATCGCCTACCTGAAAAAACTCGAAGGGCAGGGCGCCGCGCTGGCCCCGGCTACCCCGCGCATCGTGCGCCTCAATTAAGACCATCAGGACCATCATGAAAAAACTCGCATGCGTGCTGGCGCTGACCGGCGCTTTTGGATTACTGGGCGCATCGGACGCCGCCGCCTGGGGCCGCGACGGCCACCGCGCTGTCGGCTCGATCGCCGACAAGCTGCTCAAGGGGACCAACGCGCAAAAGCAGATCGCGCTGCTGCTGCAGCCGGGTGAATCGCTGGCGTCGGTCGCCAACTGGGCCGACTGCGTCAAGGGCACGTACTGCGGCCCGCAGACGCCCGAGATGGTGGAATACGTCGAAGGCAACCCGCGCCACAGCGAATACCACTACACCAACGTGCCGTTCCAGCTCGATCACTACCATGAGCATGGCGTGGGCACGAGCGACGTCGACATCGTGCAGACGCTGGAGCAGTGCATCGCCGTCTTGCAGGGCAAGACCGATCCGGCGCTGAACCCGCACAAGTTCACCAAGCGCCAGGCCCTGATCCTGCTGGCACACTTTGCCGGCGACATCCATCAGCCACTGCACGTGGGTTCGGCGTTCGTGAGCAAGGACGGCAAGTTCATCGTGCCGAAATCGCGCGCCGAAATCGACGACGCGCTCGTGTTCGATTCGCGCGGTGGCAATAACCTGCTGCTCGATGACGAGAAACTGGCAGCGCTGTCGAAAGGGGTGATTCCGCCCGGTGAGCCAGTCGTCATCAAGGAAGGCGTGCCAAAGGCGCTGACCAAGCCGTTCCACTCGTACTGGGACAGCACGACGGTCGACTACGCATTCCGCCGCATCAAGACGCGCACGCCGGAGCAGTTCGCGGACGTGGCGATCGCCAGCGCGCCGCTGGTCGCGAAAGCCAAAGGCGACGTGGCCACCTGGCCCGTGCAGTGGGTGGAAGACGGCCTGAAGTCGGCCAAGCTGGCATATGCCGACGTGGTGCCGGGCAAGCTGACGCCGCAGACGGGCAAGAAGGGCGAAACCTACTACACCTTCGCGCTCGAAGTGCCGGCCAACTATCCGGTGCCGAGCTCGGAAATCGCCAAGACCCAGCTGATCAAGGGCGGGTACAACCTGGCCGCGATGCTGCAGGCGATCTGGCCGTAAGCCCACGGCCTGCAGCGCGCGGATTGTTCGCGCGCGCGGTGCACTTTTGGCACGGCCTCGGATAGAATCCGGTCATCCCCCGACCAGACTCCCGAGGCCCCATGCACGTTCCATTGAAGGCTGCCATCGCGGCAGCCTGCCTGTTCCCCGCACTCCACGCCCACGCACAAACCCCGGCCGGCGCCAGCCTGCCGCTGTGGGAGTTTGGCCTTGGCGCTGCGGCCCTGAGCACGCCTGCTTATCCCGGCGCCGACGATCGCACCAATCGCATCCTGCCCATCCCGTTCCTGCTCTATCGCGGGGAAGTGCTGCGCGCTGACCAGTCGGGTATCGGTGCGCGTCTGTTCCGCTCCGATCGGCTAGAGTTCGATGTTGGCCTGTCCGGGGCGTTGCCGTCTGATTCCGATGACGTCGAGGCGCGTGCCGGCATGCCGGACCTGGGTGCGCTGTTCGAATTTGGCCCGCGCCTGAAAATCCGCGTGGCTGACATTGACGCGACGAGTCGATTGCGTGCCGAACTGCCAGTGCGCGCCGTGATCGAAGCACGCGGTGGCCTGCGGCGCCAGGGCTGGACGTTCGAGCCAAAGCTGGCCTACGAAACGCGCGGCGAACGCGGTCTGTGGTCGTTCGAAGCCAATACGTCGGTGGTGTTCGGCGACAAGCGTATCAACCGCTACTTCTATGAGGTCGCGCCGCAGTATGCAACCGCGAGCCGCGATGCGTACAGCGCCGACGCCGGCCTGGTCCTCGCGCGCGTGGGATTGTTCGCCACGCGCCAGCTCAATCCTGACGTGCGTTTGTTCGGCTACGTGCGTTACGAGTCGTACGCTGGCAGCGCCAACCGCGACAGCCCGCTGCACCTGAAGAATTCGGGCACGTCGGCGGGCATCGGCTTCGCCTGGACACTGGCACGCTCGAGCCGCCGAGCGGCGGGCTTCGAGCCGGTCGATCCCGTCACGCCGTGACATAACGCGGGCATCGTCGGGGTTTGACGACAGTCAGCTTCGCTGCTCGTTAATGACACCATCAGAAATCGGCAAGCAAAAGAGCGGCATGTAAAAAGAGCGGGATATCCGCCGCTCTTTTTACATGCCGCTCTTTCTTGAATCAGGCCGTCACGACGCAGTATCAGCGTCGCTCGGCGCTGTTTCAGGGAGTTACTTCTGCTTGTAAGAAACCCGACCCGATAAGCCAATCGTACCGGCGCCGTTCGACAAGTCTTCGGTGCCGCTCAGGGAGCCGCCGCCGGTTGCGTGAAAATAGGTGCCGGAGCCGCCGGTGATGGTGAAGGTGCCACCGTTCATGACGTAGGCAGTGCCTGCGCCGGTAGGAACGAACTGGCCACTGTAGTCGGCGAAAATCTGGTCGCCGTTTGGATACAGCAGGATGAACTTGCCCTTGCTGAAGGTGAACGTCGTGCCAGACTGGGCGAAGCAATCACCGCCCACGAACGCGACCGGCGTTCCTTCAGCCGTCTCACCGTGGCCGGCGAGCTTGCCGCCAAGGGTGGACGCACATTGCGGCGCAGGCCCCACTTTTTCATTGAATACGCCTTTGACTTCAAGCGCTCTGACGACGTTCGGACCGGCAGAGGCCGAGAACGAAGCGGCCATCAAGACCAGGCTGGACAGGAGGCGTACGGAGACAGTCTTCATTACAAAATTTC
Source organism: Telluria sp. LT2P80 (assembly GCF_059685955.1). NCBI lineage: Bacteria > Pseudomonadati > Pseudomonadota > Betaproteobacteria > Burkholderiales > Oxalobacteraceae > Telluria > Telluria sp. LT2P80. The sequence continues at coordinate 223,723 of NZ_JCASIO010000002.1, forward strand.
CTTGGCTGTTAAAAAAATGATATGGCACATACTAAGATAAGAGCAGAAATCTGGTTGTGCGCACGATTCCATTTTTTTACATTGTTGCAGGTCTCCCACATGCTGGGCAGGCTCAGCACGAACAGGGGCAAGGATACGGCAGGGGCACACGGCGGGGTCACACACGGCGGGGTCAGGTCTGACATTCAGACACGGACTCAACACACACGGCGGGGTCAGGTCTGACATTCAGACACGGACTCAACACACACACGGCAGGGTCAGGTCTGACATTCAGACACGGACTCAACACACGGCGGGGTCAGGTCTGACATTCAGACACGGGCTCAACAAAAGTCTATTGATGAAAGCCCTTATGAACGGACTAAGGCAGAGCCCGTGTCCAAATGTCAGACCTGACCCCGGCTGTTCTTGACCCCGGCTGTTCTTCAAAGCCCTTCTGAACGGGATAGGGCAGAGCCCGTGTCCAAATGTCAGACCTGACCCTGGCTGCTTTTGACGCTGCCAGGGCGGCAGCGTCATTGTTCAGGCACCGGCCGGCACTGGCCGGCGGAGGATCAACGCGACTTGACGAACGGCTTGCCCAGCGCCTTGGGCGCCACCGACTTGGCCATCAGGCCTGCCAGCACGACCACCGTGACGATGTACGGAATCATCTGGATCAGCGAACCCGGAATGCGGCCCACGACCGGCAGGTCGACGCCTTCGATCTGGATCTGTACTGCGGCAAAGAAGCCGAACATCATGCAACCCAGCACCGTGTGCACGGGGCGCCAGTTGCCGAACACCAGCGCCGTCAGCGCCAGGTAGCCGGCGCCAGCCGACATGTCGCGCAGGAAGAAGCCGCTCTGGACGATCGACAGGTAGGCGCCCGAGAACGAGCACAGCACGCCGGCGATGATCATCGCCGTGTAGCGGGTGCGCTGGACCGAGATGCCGGCCGCGTCGGCCGCGTGCGGGTTTTCGCCGCAGGCGCGCAGACGCAGGCCGAAGCGGCTGTAGAACAGCACCCAGTGCACGATCGGGAGCAGGGCAAAGGCCAGGTACACCAGCACTGAGTGCCCGCCAATCAGGCTGCCGTAAACCCAGCCCAATACCGGCACGTCGGCCACCAGTTCGGTCCCGGGCAGGATGACGCTCGCGAGGCGCGCCTCGCCGAGGTCCGGCGTGCGCCCGCCCTGCTGGAAGAAATACTGGGCGACGACGAACGTCAGCCCGCTCATCGCGATATTGATCGCAATGCCGGCCACGAGCTGGTTGCCCTTTTGCGTGATCGAGACGAAGGCCTGGATCAGCGCCAGCACGACGGAGGCGACGATGCCGGCCGCGATGCCCAGCCACGGATCCTGGTAGGTGTAGGCAACGCCGGCCGAGACGAAAGCCGACGCGAGGATCTTGCCTTCGAGGCCGATGTCGACCACGCCGCTGCGCTCGGCGAACAGGCCGGCCATGGCCGCGAACATCAGCACCGGCGCGTTGCGGATGGTGGAGACGACGATACTGGCGAACTGGAAGTCTTCCATGGCTTATCCCTTGCTTGCGCCGTTGTTGGAGCGTGTTGCGTTGATCAGTTTGAGTACCGCTGGCGCGTACATGTTTTCCATGGCGCCGCAGAACAGGATGATCAGGCCCTGAATGAAAATGAAGGTCTCTTGCGGGATGTTCGGTTTTTCCAGCGACAAGTCAAAACCGCCCTGGATCAGCGCGCCGAACAGAATCGACGAGAGCAGGATGCCCACCGGATGCTGGCGGCCCATCAGCGCAATCGCGATGCCGATGAAGCCCGCGCCGGCCGGGAAGTTCAGGCTCAGGTAGTGGGTCGAGCCGAGGATCGAGTTCACTGCCGCCAGGCCCGCCAGGGCGCCCGAGATCAGCATCGCAATGATGATCGTGCGGCTGATGCGCACGCCCGCATAGTGCGCGGCGTGGGCGTTCAGGCCCGTCGCCTGCAGGCGGTAGCCCCAGCTCGAACGCGACACGGCCACCCAGTAGACGACCAGCGCGACCAGGGCCAGGAGGAAGGCCAGATTCAGCGGCGTGCTCTCGCCGAAGAATGGCAGCCAGTTCGACAGCAGCGGGATCGCGGCAGCGTCGGTAAAGGTGCGGCTGGCCGGGTTCTGGTCACCCTCGGGGATCATGTACTTGACGATGATGAAGTTCATCAGGCCAGCGGCGATGAAGTTGAACATGATGGTCGTGACCACGACGTGGCTGCCGCGCTTGGCCTGCAGATAGCCGGGCAGGAAGGCCCAGGCGGCACCGAAGACGGCGCTGGCCACGATCGCCAGCGGGATCAGGAGCCACGGCGAGAGCGTCGCGTCGAACGCCAGCATCGCCAGCGTCAGGCCCAGGCCACCCAGATACATCTGGCCTTCGGCGCCGATGTTGAACAGGCCTGCCTTCATGGCGATCGACACGGCCAGGCCGGTAAACACGAAGGTCGACGCATAGAACAGCGTGTACGACAGGCCTTCCGGATTGATGACGGCGCTGTTGACGAGGATCTGCAGCGACTCGACCGGGCTTTCGCCCAACAGATGGATCACGAGCGCCGCGACCAGCAGGGCAGAGAGCAGATTCAGGACCGGCAGGACGAAGCCCGAGGCCCAGCGTGGGAGTTCAGTGGTTTTCATGATTTGTGCATCCCGCCCATCAACAGGCCAATGCGGGTCGTGTCGAATTCGTCGATCGGCAATTCGCCGGTAATGCGCCCGCCCGACATCACGATGATGCGGTCAGCCAGCGCGCGCACTTCTTCCAGCTCGGTCGAGACCAGCAGGATCGCGACGCCCTCGTCGCGCAGGCGCAGCAGTTGCGTGTGGATGCTCTCGATGGTGCCGATGTCCACGCCGCGCGTGGGCTGGCCCACCAGCAGCAGTTTCGGCGAGCCCGACACTTCGCGCGCGATGACGACCTTCTGCTGGTTGCCGCCCGAGAGCAGGCCGATGCGCACGTTGGGGTCTTTCGGGCGCACATCAAAAGCTTCAAGCAAATGGGCGCAGCGCTTGGCGATCGCGTCGAAATCGAACAGGCCCATGCCCTTGGTAACGCGCTCCTGGTAGCCGAACACGGTGTTCTGCATGACCGAGAAATCCTTGATCACGCCGTCGCGCAGGCGGTCTTCCGGCACGTGGCCGATACCCATGTCACGCAGTTCGGCGGGCAGGCCGTCGGCGTTCGAGCGGCCGGCGAAGGGCAGGGGTTTGCCCTCGAGTGAAACCGTGCCGGAGGTTGGCAGGCGCATGCCCGACAGGATGTGCATCAACTCGCTCTGGCCATTGCCCGATACACCGGCAATGGCGACGATTTCGCCAGCCCGCACCGACAGGGCGATGTCGCCCAGCAGCTGCACGCCGTTTGCGTCCTTCAGTTGCAGGTTCTCGACCTGCAGCACCGGGGCGCCCGGCGCATACGGTTTGCGCGGCAGGTTGCCTTCGATCGGACGGCCGACCATCATGTTGGCCAGCTGCTCCTTGCTGGTGTCGACCGTGGCGACGGCGCCGGCCAGGCGGCCCGCGCGCATCACGGTCACCTGGTCGGTGATGTCCATGATCTCGCCCAGCTTGTGGGTGATCAGGATGATGGTCTTGCCCTGTTCCTTGAACAGCCGCAGGATGTCGAACAGCGATGCGATTTCCTGCGTGGTGAGCACGGCGGTCGGCTCGTCCAGGATCAGGATTTCGGCGCTGCGGTAGATCTGCTTGAGGATTTCAACGCGCTGCTGCGCGCCCACCGACAGGTCCGAAATCACAGCCAGCGGATCGACGTCAAGGTGGTAGCGCGCGCAGATTTCGCGCAGCTTCACCTCGGTCTCGCGGCGTTTCTTCGACAGCTTGAAGGCGCCTTCGGCCCCCAGCATCACGTTGTCGAGCACCGTCATGTTCTCGACCAGCATGAAGTGCTGGTGCACCATGCCGATGCCGAGCCCGATGGCTTCCTGGCTCGAGCGGATCTGCTGCTCCTTGCCGTTGATGACGAGCTGCCCGCTGTCGGCATGGTAGTAGCCGTACAGGATGCTCATCAGGGTGGATTTGCCCGCGCCATTTTCGCCGATCACACCATGGATCGAACCCTTGGCGATCGAGAAGCTGACGTCGGCGTTCGCCTGCACCGGCCCGAAGGCCTTGCTCACGTTGCGAAATTCTACGGCTGGCTGCATTGCGATCTGTCGTAAAAAGGAAGTGTGCTTATCATTCAAAAGCGCGCCGGACCGGTAATCAACCGGCGCGGCGCGCTTCGAATGGAATGAAGGTGATCAGACCGGGCAGGAACTGCCGGCGCGGTAATCGATGACCTTGATCTTGCCGTTGATGATGTCCTGGCGTACGCCGTTGACGCGCTTTTCGATTTCCGGCGTGACGACCGCGCGGTTATCCTTGTCCAGCACCCAGTCGACGCCGCCTTCTTTCAGGCCCTTGTAGGTGACGCCTGCTTTCCAGGTGCCTTTCTTGACGGCCATGAACGAGTCATACACTGCCACGTCGACGCGCTTGACCATCGAGGTCAGCATCGTGCCCGGGTGCAGGTAGTTCTGGTTCGAGTCGACGCCCACGGCCAGCTTGCCCTTGGTCTTGGCCATCTGCAGCGCGCCCATGCCGCTGCCGCCGGCCACGGCGAAGACCACGTCCACGCCGCGGTCGAACTGCGCGCGTGCCAGCTCGCCGCCCTTGGCCGGGTCGTTCCAGGCTGCTGCCGTGGTGCCGACCATGTTCTGGATGATTTCCGCTTTTGGTGCCTGCGCCCTGGCGCCCTGGCCGTAGCCGCAGGCAAACGCGCGGATCAGCGGAATGTCCATGCCGCCGACAAAGCCGAGCTTCTTGGTCTTGGACGCCATGGCCGACGCCACGCCGACCAGGTACGCGCCTTCCTGTTCCTTGAACATCACCGATTCGATGTTCGGGCCTTGCGCCACGCTGTCGATCAGGATGAAGCGCACGTTCGGGAATTCGCGGGCGACTTTTTGCACGGCTTGGGTTTGCGAGAAACCGATGGCGGCGATCAGGTCGACCTTCTTGCGCGCCAGGCCGCGCATGACTTGCTCGGCCTGGGTATCGCTATTGGCCTGGACCTCGAACACTTTCACGCCGGTCTCTTTCGTGAAGCGCTGCAGGCCCTCGAAGGCCGACTGGTTGAACGACTTGTCGAACTTGCCGCCCGCATCGTAGACCATGCCGAATTTCGGCGCGGCGATCGGTGCGGTCGATGGCGCCGCCAGCGCGCTGCCGGCAAGGCACATGGCCGCCACGGTGATGCTGAGTTGCTTGAATTTCATGGTTGAGCTCCTGGAATAGCGATATTGTACCCGCCGCATGCCTTGCGATGGGATCGGCTGCGCGATTGTCGCAGCACGGCGCCGTGCAAGTGGTTACGGTTTGTATCTGGGGAGGGTCGTTGGGGCCAGGCCCGCGCCCTTCGGGCACAAGCTGTCAAATATGCATCAAGCTGCAAGTTGATGACAAATACGATTTTACTTCCCAATTTATTCACTGGAAATATAAATGCTGACAACTTTCATCAATTATTTTGTGGCGAGGACAAGATCGGGCGCTGCTGCGGTCGTTTCGACCGGTGGCGTGGCATTGGCCACGGCATCGGCCACGGCGGCCGCAGCGGCCGGCGTCACCGGTTGGCTGAACTGGCGCGTGAGAAATCCGGCGACCATGGCGTGTGTCGCTTCCAGATATGGGATGGTCATGTGGTCGGAGTCCGGCACCACCTCGTCGGCCACCAGCGCGCCCAGCTTGGCCACCAGCAGGTCGGTGTGGAAGTGGGGCACGACGTCGTCGCTGGCGGCGCGCAGCACGTAGGTGGGGGCCTTGAGCATCGGTGCGTACTTGATCGACTCGAAGCGGTGGCGCAGCATGTATTCAATCGGCATCACGCGAAAGCGCCGCTTGGCAATCGCCAGGATCGAGTCGTACGGCGTGATCAGCACGACTGAATGCGCGGGGCGTTCGCGGGCCACCTGCACCGCGACGCCCGAGCCCAGGCTGCGGCCAACGACGGCGATGCGCTGCGGATCGACCTGGCCGCGCGTGGCGAGCCAGTCGTAGAGCAGGGCGCCATCCTCGATCATGTGGATCTCGGCCGGGATGCCTTGCGAGTCGCCATAGCCGCGGTAGTTCATCGCCAGCACGGTCATGTTGGGGAACAGCTTGCCGGCGTCGCGCGCGACCCACGACACTTCTTCGGAGCGCCCGCCGAAATACAGCACGGCCGGGCGCGGGCCGGGAATGACGGGCGTCATCAGCCAGCCGGCCAGGCGCGTGCCGTCTTTCGCGCGCAAGACGACAGGGCGGGTGCGGTGGCCGCTCGAACGGGGGCTTTTGACTTCGCGCACGAGCGTCGGATTGAACACGAGGCGGCGCTGGTTGGCCGCAACGGCAGCGGTCAGGCCCAGCCACAGCATGCTGGCCAGTCCAGTGAGTCCCGCCGCCATTTTTTTCGAGGTGTCCATGCTTGCAAGTCTACGCCTGCCGTCGAGTTTTGTTCTTAGAGGCATCCTTCTATGCATGTTCCATGACGGTTTGTCAGCCTAAAAAGTTGTTTTATTCCAACATAGCTGAGCCTGTTTGATTGTAGCGATGCCGGACGGCACGCTTGCGCCGCCGGGTCGGCTTTCCGGTAGGATTGATGCATCCGGCCTCGCGCCATCTCCTGGAGTCTTTGTGCATTTTCTTTTGACCTATGATCTGGCCCCCGACTATCTCGAACGCCGCGGTGAATTTCGCGACGCCCACCTGGCGCTGGCGTGGGAGGCGCAGGAGCGAGGCGAATTGATCCTTGCCGGCGCCATGGCCGAGCCAGCCGACAAGGCCGTCCTCGTGTTCGACTGCGAGACCGCAGAGCTGGTACAGCTGTTCGCGGCGCGCGACCCGTACGTGCTCAATGGCCTCGTGCGCGCGTTCCATGTGCGCCAGTGGAACACGGTCGTCGGTGACCTGGCGACCAATCCCGTCCGGCCGGGCTAACCTTCGTTGGACATTCACCTCGGCGCCCCATGAACATCGGGTAAGATTGCCCGCGTTTATCACCGCCGGGGAATGCAATGCAATCTGCTGTGAATCTGTGGCCACTGCTCGGCGTGGTCGTCATCGTAGTGGGGTTCGTGCTGCGCGCCAATCCGGTGCTGGTGGCCGTTGCTGCCTGCGGCGTGACGGGCGTTGCCGCGGCGATGTCCGTCATGACGCTGCTCGAAACGCTCGGCGCCGCCTTCCTCAAGACCCGTAACCTGCCACTCATCCTGCTGCTGCCGCTGGCCGCCATCGGCCTGCTCGAGCGCTTCGGGCTGCGTGACCGCGCCCAGGCCGCCATCGGCAAGGTGCGCTCGGCCACCGCCGGGCGCCTGCTGATCGTCTACCTGTTTGCGCGCGAAAGCACGGCAGCGCTGGGCCTGACCAGCCTGGGCGGCCATCCGACGATGGTGCGCCCGCTGGTCGCGCCAATGGCCGAAGCCGCGGCTGAAGCGCAACACGGTCCGCTGCCGCAGCGCATCCGCTACCGCATCCGCGCGATGTCGGCCGCCACCGACAATATCGGCCTGTTCTTCGGTGAAGACATCTTCGTTGCGTTCGGCGCCATCGTCCTGATGCACACGATCCTGCAGGCCGAAGGCATCGAGGTCAATCCGCTGCATATCGCGCTGTGGGGCATCCCGACGGCGATCACGGCGTTCGTCATCCACGCCTGGAACCTGCGCCGCCTGGATGCCGAGATTGCCCGCGCCGTGCTGGACGAGAAGGGCGCCGCATGACGCTCTCGATCGATCACTTCTATATCCTCGTCGGCCTGCTGCTGGCGGCCGTGGCCATCATGAACCTGCTGGACCGCAGCAATCCGCGCCGTGTCACCACGGCCCTGTTCTGGGGCCTGTACGCGCTGCTGTACCTGGCGGGTGAAGCGCTGCCGCTGGCGGCGGTGGGCGCCCTGATGATCGGCATGGCGCTGCTGGCCGGCTTTGGCGGCGTGAAGGCCGGCCAGCCCAGGGCGCTGGCGCCCGAAGCGCGCCAGGCCAGCGCCGCGCGGCTGGGCAACCGCCTGTTCATCCCGGCGCTGCTGCCGCCGCTGGTAACCGTCATCGGCGCGACCCTGCTGAAGGACGTGCAACTGGGCGGCCTGCCGCTCCTCGATCCGGCCCACATCACGATCGTCAGCATGGGATGCGGCGCGGTCGTGGCGCTGATTGCTGCCTGCTGGCTCACGCGCGCCACGCCGCTGCAGGGCGTGCGTGAAGCGCGCCGCCTCGTCGACGCGATGAGCTGGGCGGTCGTGCTGCCGCACATTCTGGCGGTGCTGGGCCTGCTGTTTTCCGAAGCAGGGGTGGGCAAGGCGGTCGCGCACCTGACGACAACCTATATCGGGCTGGACTCGGCATTCATCGCGGTGGCCGTGTACTGCCTCGGTATGGCGCTGTTTACGATCGTGATGGGCAACGGCTTTGCCGCGTTTCCCGTCATGGCCGGCGGCGTCGGGATCCCGGTGCTGGTGGGGGTGTACGGCGCCAACCCGGCCGTCATGGCGGCGATCGGCATGTTCAGCGCGTATTGCGGTACCCTGATGACGCCGATGGCGGCCAACTTCAATATCGTGCCGGCCGCGCTGCTGGAACTGCCCGACAAGAACGCCGTGATCCGGGCCCAGATCCCGAGTGCGCTGCCGATCCTGGTGGCGAATATCTTCCTGCTCTACTTTTTGATGAACCTGTGATGATCAAGACTGTTCTGCTGACGGGCTTTGAGCCGTTCAATGGCGCCACCATCAATCCGGCCTGGGAGGCCGTGCGCGCGCTGGAAGGCTGGCAGGGCAACGGCTTTCAGGTCGAGGTCCGCCAGTTGCCGTGCGTGTTCGGCGACGCCATCGAGGATCTGACGGCGCTGATCGACGAGCTGCATCCGGACGTCGTCATCGCGGTGGGGCAGGCCGGCGGGCGGCCTGATATCTCGGTCGAGCGGGTGGCGATCAATGTCGACGATGCGTCGATTCTGGATAACGGCGGGCAGCAGCCGGTCGATACAGCGATTGCCGCCGACGGTCCAGCCGCGTATTTCTCGACGCTGCCAATCAAGGCGATCGTGCACGCGCTGCGCGCACGGGGGCTGGTGGCGGGGGTCTCGCAGACGGCCGGCACGTTCGTCTGCAACCATGTGTTCTATGGCCTGATGCATCACGCGGCGATGCAGCCGCAACCGATCAAGGCGGGCTTCATCCACGTGCCGTTCCTGCCGGAGCAGGCGGCTGCGCGACCGGATGCGCCACCGTCGATGGCGCTGGAAGACATCATCGCCGGGGTCAAGCTGGCGGTGGAAGTCACGCTCGGCGTCGACACCGACCTGCGCGAAGCGGGCGGTGCGACGCACTGACAGCGATCAGCGCAGCTTGATCGTGGTGACGGCTTTCTCGTCACGCAGCTCGAATGCCGCATCCTCGAAGCTCGGCGGACCGAAACGGCCACGGGCATCGCGGCTGAATGCGTACGGCTCTTTCGGGATGCCCAGCACGTTGCGATCGAGCTTGCCGTTGTCGTTCTCGTCCTGGTAGGACAGCACGGCCCACGAACCGGTCGGCACGCCATCGACCGTGACGACCGTCTCGCCCGCCTTGGCCGGGGCCGAGCCCGAATACGCGCAATCCTTCAGGAAGGTCGTCTTGTCGCACACGGCGACAAGCACCTTGCCCTTGGCCGTGACGCCCTGGACGCGCACTTCGATCGATGCGGCCGAGGCGCTGCCTGCGGCGCAAAATGCTGCGGCGAGTGCTAAAGTACGGAAAGTCGATTGCATGTATTCTCCAATGGTTCAATTGTTGGTGTATCGTGTTTGACCGCCTGCCGCCGTTGCTGCGCTACCGTGCGGAGCGGTCGCATGTTAGGCTGTCGGCATCCGCTTCCATGCCCGCCACCCCATCAAGGCGCTTACTTCATTATGCTGCTCAACGCGCTCATCGTTCTCGCCACCATCGCCTTCATGGAACTGTTTTCCATCGTCGCGCACAAGTACATCATGCACGGCTTCGGCTGGGGCTGGCATCGCTCGCACCATGAGCCGCGCACCGGCTGGTTCGAAAAGAACGACCTGTACGCCGTCGTCTTTGCCGGCATCGCCATCGCGCTGATCTGGTTCGGCACGCGCGGCTACGGGCGCATCGAATGGATCGGCGCCGGCATGACCGGCTACGGCCTGCTGTACTTCATCGCCCACGATGGCCTGGTGCACCAGCGCTGGCCGTTCCGCTACGTGCCACGCAGCGGCTACTTCAAGCGCCTGTACCAGGCCCACCGCATGCACCACGCGGTCGAGGGCAAAGAGGGCGCCGTGTCGTTCGGCTTCCTGTACGCGCCGCCCGTCACCAAACTCAAGCAGCAGTTGCAGGCCCAGCAGAACCAGTTGCGGGGTCCGCGCGGCCAGGCCGCTGCCACAGACCACGCCGCACCGGCAGCTCGCGACTAGACTGAAAGCGCGAGGCCAGCGCCTGCAGCCCGCCCAGCGCGAGCAGGCGCAGCTTGGTCGCCTTCGACGTGCCGACCCGCTTGTCCCACGCGCGCGGTCCGCGCCGTTTCACTTCCACCCCGATCTGCCGATAGACATTGCGCGCCGTGGCAATCGCCCACGCCGAGCGCAGCGGCAACGCCGCCAGACCGATCGACGCTGACGCATAGTACGGCTCCGCATGGTCCACCAGGCGTGCAGCGACCGTGGCCAGTGCGGCCCGGTGGCGCGGCAGCGCAACCAGATCCGGCTGGATGCCAGCCTCGATCAGCCACGCGTCGGGTACGTAGCAGCGGCCGATGGCCGCGTCGTCGATGATGTCGCGCGCGATGTTCGTCAGCTGGAACGCGAGCCCCAGATCGCAGGCCCGGTCGAGCACCGCCTCGTCACGTGCGCCCATGATCGACGCCATCATCAGCCCGACCACGCCGGCCACGTGGTAGCAGTAGCGCAGCGTGTCGTCGATCGTGCGGTAGCGCGCCTCGTTGACGTCCATCGCAAAGCCGGCCAGGTGATCGTACGCATAGCGCGGCGCAATCGCGTGGCCCAGCGCTACTTCCTGGAACGCGGCAAAGGCCGGGTCGCGCATCGGCTCGCCCTCATAGGCGCGGCGGGTGTTGTCGTACAGCCGGTCGAGTTCGAACGGCGCATCGTGCGTGACCTGGGCTGCCGGGGCGCTGGCAAAGCCCAGCTCCTGGCCGTCGACGACGTCGTCACAGTGGCGGCACCACGCATACAGCATCAGCACGGCGCGGCGCGTGGCCGGCGGGAACAGTTTGGCCGCCGCTGCAAAGCTCTTCGACCCGACCTCGATGGTCTGGGTCGCGTGCGCCATCAGGTTCTCGCCGGCCTGCGTCGTCATCGCAGCCCTCCGGCATGCGCTCCTGCGTTGACACCTTCGAGCATCAGGCCGGCCGTGGCCTTGGCCGAACCGATCACGCCCGGTACGCCCGCGCCGGGGTGGGTGCCGGCGCCGACCAGGTACAGGTTCGGCAGTTCGGCGTCGCGGTTGTGCGGGCGGAACCAGGCGCTTTGCGTCAGGATCGGCTCGAGCGAGAAGGCCGAGCCCACGTGCGCATTGAGCTCGTCGCGGAAGTCGTTCGGCGTGAAGATGCGGCTCGTGACCAGCTGGCTGCGCAGGCCCGGCATGTAGCGCTTCTCGAGGTAGTCGAAGATGCGGTCGCGGTAGCGCGGCCCTTCGACGTCCCAGTCGATCGGCGCATTGCCCAGGTGCGGCACCGGCGCGAGCACGTAGTGGCTGCCGCAGCCCGGTGGCGCCAGCGACGGATCGGTCACGCACGGCGCGTGCAGGTACAGCGAAAAGTCGTCGGCCAGCTTGTCGCTCTTGAAGATCTCGGTGATCAGGTCCTTGTAGCGCGCGCCGAAGCAGACCGTGTGATGTTGCAGCTGCTCATGGTGCTTGTTCAGGCCGAAGTAGATCACGAACAGCGAATTGCTCCAGCGCTTCTTGCGCAGCGCTTCGCCCTGGCTGCTGCCGCGACCGTGGTTGCTCAGCAGGTTGGCGTAGGTGTGCACGACGTCGGCATTCGAGGCGACGGCGTCGGCCGGGAACCAGCGGCCATCTTCCAGCCGCACGCCGCTGGCCAGGTTGCCGACGGTTTCGATGCGCGCCACGGGGGCGTTCAATTCGAGCTTGCCGCCCATGTCCTGGAACAGGCGCACCAGACCGTTGACGAGCGCACCGGTGCCGCCGCGCGGGAACCACACGCCCCAGCGCCGCTCCAGCGCGTGGATCAGCGTGTAGATCGAGCTGGTGGCAAAGGGATTGCCGCCCACCAGCAGCGAATGGAACGAGAAGGCCTGGCGCAGATGGTCGTTCTTCACGAAGCGCGAGACCATGCTGTAGACGCTCTTCCACGCTTCGAGGCGCGCCAGTTTCGGGCCGGCGTTGATCATGTCGCGGAACGACAGGAACGGCACCGCGCCCAGCTTCAGGTAGCCCTCGTCGAACACGGCTTTCGAATAGGCGAGGAAACGCTGGTAGCCGGCCACGTCAGCCGGATTGAGGGCATGGATCTGGCGGTCGAGCGCGTCCTGGTCGTTCGCGTAGTCGAAGAAGGTGCCGTCTTCCCAGCACAGGCGGTAGAACGGCGTGACCGGCAGCATTTCGACGTAGTCGCCGATCTTCTTGCCGCACAGCGTGAACAGTTCTTCGATCGCGGTCGGATCCGTGATGACGGTCGGGCCGGCGTCGAAGGTGAAACCCTGGTCTTCGTAGACGTAGGCACGGCCGCCCGGTTTGTCGCGTTTTTCGAGCAGGGTGGTCGGCGTGCCGCCGGCCTGCAGCCGGATGGCCAGGGCCAGGCCACCGAAGCCGGCGCCGATCACGACGGCGCGCTTGGGTTCGATTTTCATCTGGTTCATTCGGAATTCCTGATCTGATGGGGTTGTGTCTTGCGAACGGCTGTAAACGCTTCCATGACCGGCACCGGCGGCTTGCCGGTCAACAGGCGCAGCTTGTCGGCGAATGTCAGGCGGCCGGCGTAAAAGCGCGCGATCATCGGCGCGCCCAGCCGGTAAAAGCGCTGCATCACCTGCCAGCGGTGGTCGGGGCTGCCGGCCATGAACAGCATGCGGTTGAGCATGCGGAAAAAGCCTTGGCGCTGCCATTCCTCGCGTGCCTCGGTGCGGATCGCCGCAAACAGTGATTGTGCCGCAAATGGCGCGGCCAGGTCGGGCAGGGCCGCGATCCGTTCGGCCAGGCGTACGGCCACCGGCAGCGAATAGCCGGTTGTCTGGTGAAACAGGCCGGCGCGCAGGCCGACGGTGGGCTGGCCATCGAGGGCATCCCAGAAGCGGTCGAAGTCGCCGGCCAGTACGATCGGCAGCGAGCCCTGTTCTTCGCGCAGCACGTCGCGGATCTGCCAGCCACGCCCGGCGGCGTAGGCAGCGATGTTGGCGCGCAGCCGCTCCGGTTCCCAGACGGCGCTGTCGACGTAATGGGTATCTTCGATCAGCACGCGGTCGGGGCCGAACGGCAGCAGGTAGACGAAGCGGTAACCGCCTTGCTGGGCCACACTCGCGTCCATGATCACCGGCTGCGTTAGGCCGTGCGGCGCGTGCAGGCGCACTTCCTGGCCCAGAAAGGTCTGGTAGCCCAGTGCCAGGTGCGGGCTGGCGCTGGGGCCGCGCCCGTCGATGACGGCGTGCGCATGCAGCAGCGTGCCGTCGGCCAGGCGCACGCTCGTGGGCATGACGGCGTCGATCCGCACGCCGGTGCGCAGCAGCGGGCCCAGGGCGGCTTCAATGGTGCGCGCAAAATCGGGCGAGGCAATGCTGGCATACCCGCCGCTCAGCGCGCGCGCGTGTTCGGGAAACACGACGTCGTAGCCCGGCCAGCGGTGCGAGATGAGCGGCGCGATCCAGCGCAGCTGGGCCGCAGTCAGGTCGCTGTCGTGGAATGACCAGGTATGGTTGCCGCCCAGGTGCCGGCCCTGCTCGAGCAGCAGGATGCGCAGTTCCGGGCGCTCGGTGTGCAGGCGCCAGGCGATCAGGCTGTTGGCCAGGCCGCCGCCGACCAGGATCAGGTCGTGGTCGATGCTGGCGCGGCTACTGTTGCTGCGCTCATCCATGGCTGGCCACCGCCGTCGGCAGGTGCAGTGCGGTCTCGATGATGGCGGCTGCGCGCGGCGCGCCACCGGCAACGCGGATCGCGTCGGACAGCGGCGCCATGCGCGCGGCGAAATCCGGCTCGGCCAGCAGCCGGCGCAGCTTGCGCGTCAGGTCGGCCACGCTGCTCATGCGCGGCGAAGCGCGCAGGCCCACGCCGCTGTACTCGACGCGCGCGGCGCCGCCCGGGTGGTCGAAGGCAATGGGCAGCGCCAGGATCGGCGTGCGCGCCGCCACTGCTTCCATGATTGTGTTCGCGCCCGCATGCGAGACGATCGCGTCGGCGCGCGCCAAGACGGCCAGTTGCGGCACGTAGGCGTGCACGCGCGTGCTGCCGATGGCTTCGAGCGCGCGCACCTGCGCGTCATTCAGTCCGCCGCAGTGGGCGATCAACAGGTCGGCATCGAGCTGCTTGCAGGCCTTGGCAATACGCTTGAAAAGCGGGTAGCGGTCGCTGACCAGCGTGCCGAGCGACGCGTAGATGAACGGGCGCGTGCCGGAGGCCGGCGGCAGGAACGGCGCCAGTTCTTCCGGGCTTAAAGCCGGCGCCACGTTGGCCGCATGCAGCGGCCCGACATGGTGAAAGTGCGCAGGCAGTTCGCGGCGCGGGAAATCGAAGCCCGGCACGATCTGCGCGATCTGCGCCAGCGGCGACAGGCATTCGTGCAGCATGCTGCGTGGCGGCAGACCAAGGCGTTCGGCCTGTGCCGCGATCGCGCGGTGGTGCGGGCCCATCATCCAGTCATACACGCGCGTGCTGCCTTCGACAATCTTGAAGGCGCGCTCGCTGTCTTCGTAGACGAACGGCATCACGGGCAATGGGATGCCCGGCTCGCGGTTGACAGGCAGGGCGCACGCGATCGAGATGAACGGCATGCCGATACTTTCTGCGACCATGCCGCCGGCCGCTTCCATCTGGTCGGCCAGCACGCAGTCGACCTGCAGTTCCTTCAGCGCAGCCGGCAGTTCGCGGCACAGCATTTCGGTGCTGGCCGCCATGTCGAGGATCACGCGGCGCAGGCCCAGCGGGCTGCCGGGATTGGCCACACGTGCGAGCATGGCGGGCAGCGAGCCGGCCGGATGGGTGGCCGCGCCAATGGCGTGAAAGCCGACGCGCGCATCCTTGACGTAGGCAGCAGCATCCGGGCGATGGAGGAAGGTGACGCGGTGGCCGCGCGTGACGAGTTCGCGCGCGAGCACCATCAGCGTGTTGAAGTGGCTATACAGGGCCGGAGCCACGACCGCGAAGTGCGTCATGCGAGGGGTGATCAGATCAAAGATTCAATTCGGGAATTCAGTTCAGGCGCAACTCGGCCAGCTGGGGACTTGGGCGCAGTTCGCGCGGCTTGGCAGGTTCGGCGATGAAGCGCGCGCCCTTGGCTTCCTTGGCAAACAGCGCGCCCATGAAGTGCCGCGTGCGGCCCTTGCCGCCGATGGCGGCGCCCAGGCAGCGGTCGGCCTCGATCAGGCAGGCCGACAGGCGGCGCTGCGCTTCGTCGAAGCCGAGCGTGTTGATCAGGGTGGCCTTACCGATATCCTTGCCCGTGTCCTTGCCCGTGATCGCGCTGTCGTTGCCGGCGCCGTCCAGGAAGTCATCCTTGATCTGGAATGCCTGGCCGGCTGCCAGCGCAAAGGCGCGCAGCTGCTGCGACACGCTCTCGTCGGCGTGGCACATGATCGATGCCATATCGACAGCGACGCCCAGCAGCAGGCCGGTCTTGAGTTCATTGGTGGTGGCAATCGCCTCGGGCGAGCGTGCGCCGCCGTGCAGGTCTTCGAACTGGCCGCGCACGAGGCCCTGGTCGCCCACCGTCTGCGCCAGCGTCGCAACCAGACGCGCGCGGGTGACGGGCTGGATATCCTGCGATTGCGACAGCACGCCAAAGGCGCGGCTGAGCAGGGCAACCGAGGCCAGGATCGCGACGTCTTCGCCGAACTGGATGTGGATTGCCGGTTTCCCGCGGCGCAGGCTGGCGTCGTCCATGCACGGCAGGTCGTCGAGGATCAGCGACGCCGCATGCACCAGTTCGACCGAGCAGGCCACATCGATCAGGGCAGGCGAGGCGCAGCCGAGATCGCGCGCAACCAGCATGACCAGCAGCGGACGCATGCGCTTGCCAGCGGACAGGGCCGACGTGCGCATGGCCTTGGCCAGGCTGTCGGACTGGCCGTTCGCGCTCAATAGTTGTTCAATGCGATCGTCGATCGCCGAGCGCAGCGTGTCGATGTCATCGAACACGGCGTCGTCGAATTTTTTCAGGCGGAGCCCGTCGTAGCGCGGCGTTGCTGTAGTCATACGAGCTCCTCTGGAAAATTGATGGTCTTGATAACTATCATACCGGACCCAAAGTTAAAAAATAATTAATTGGCCTCAATCGTGCGTAGTTTCCTGCTTAGAAATTATACACATGCATGCAAAAAGGCAATACATGGCGGGACAATCACGGTTCGATTGTTCACGCGGCTGGTGGATCGGGAAAAAGGATTTTCAGAAACGCCCGGACGACCGGCGCATCGTCCTGCACCGGGTAGCTGATATACAGGTTGGCCGACGGCGCATGCTCGTTAATGGGCAGGAAGCGCACCCCCGGCCAACCGATGCGGCTCGTCGTTTCCGGCATCAGGGCCACGCCCAGGCCGGCGCCGACCATCGCCAGCAGCGTCTGCGGCTCGGCCGCTTCCTGGAAGATGGTCGGCTCGAAGCCCGCGTTCACGCAGCATTGCATCAAGTAGCGTGGCTCGGCCGACTGGTCCAGGTGCAGCGTCAGCATCGGCTCGCCGGCGATGTCGAGCAGCGAGATCGCATCACGGCCCGCCAGCGGATGGCGCGCATTGACGGCCACGCAGAACTGCTCCTTGAAGCACAGCTCCTGGCGCAGGTTGGCGGCCTTCAGCACGTCCGCCTCGATGCGCGGCTCGCGCCAGAAGCCGACGTCGATCTGCTTGTTGCGCAGCGCCTCCCACTGGTCGTTCGGCCCCAGCTCATGGATCGTCCACGTCACGCGCGGAAAATCGGTCTGGAAGCGTTCGAGGAGGCCAGGAATCGGCCCCCACATCGCCGAGCCGACGATGCCCACGCGCAGCCGGCCCACCTGGCCGCGGTCGATCTGGCGGATGGTGTCGATCGTCATGCGCATCCGGCCCAGCAGGTCGGCCGCCTCGACCATCAGCGCACGCCCGGCCACGGTCAGCTCGAAGCTGCGCGTGGTGCGGGTAAACAGGCGCACGCCCAATTCGCTTTCGAGCTTCATGATCTGCTGCGACAGCGGCGGCTGTGAAATGTGCAGGCGCTCGGCGGCGCGGCTGAAGCTCTTTTCTTCAGCCACCGCCAGGAAGTACTTCAGTTGTTTCAGGTCGATCGACATGGGCGGCTACGCTGACGACTCAGGCCGCGCGGTGGTTCAGTGCCACGGCCAGGCGCGCGCCGATCAGCGCGTTGTGTTTGACCAGTGCGATATTGGTGGCCAGGCTGCGGCCCTCCGTCAGCTCCTTGATGCGGCCCAGCAGGAACGGCGTGACCTTCTTGCCGGTGACGTTCTGGCTGGCCGCTTCGCCCAGCGCCTGCGTGATGATGGCGTCGATCTCGGCGGGCGCCATTGCGGCGTCGGCCGGCACCGGATTGCTCACCACGACGCCGCCGGCCAGGCCGAGCTGCCACTTGGTGCGGATGAACGCCGCCTGGTCTTCGGGCGAATCGATCTGGAAGTCGGCCTGGAAGCCACTGTCGCGCGTGAAGAAGGCCGGGAAGCCCGGCTGGCCGACGCTGATCACCGGCACGCCATGCGTTTCCAGGTATTCGAGCGTCAGGCCAATGTCGAGGATCGATTTGACGCCGGCGCAGACGACCGCCACGCTGGTCTGCGCCAGTTCCTGCAGGTCGGCCGAGATGTCGAAGCTCGTTTCGGCGCCGCGGTGCACGCCGCCGATGCCGCCGGTGACGAAGACTTCGATGCCGGCCAGCTGCGCGCAGATCATCGTCGCGGCAACCGTGGTCGCGCCCAGGCGCGCCTGCGCCAGCACGTAGGCCAGGTCGCGCCGGCTCACTTTCATCGCGTCTGGCGAGGAACCCAGCAGTTCGAGCTGCTCGTCCGACAGGCCGATGCAGATCTTGCCGGCGATGACGGCGATCGTGGCCGGCACGGCGCCGGCGTCGCGGATGATCTGCTCGACTTCGCGCGCGGTGCGCACGTTCTGCGGGTACGGCATGCCGTGCGAGATGATGGTCGACTCGAGGGCGACGATCGGTTTGCCGGCCGTGCGCGCGGCGGCCACTTCGGGCGAGAGCAGGAGGAAGTTGTGCATGGGGGGTCTCTGGTTAATCAGTCATAGGGAGTTGGCGGTCGGCCGGTTGATCGAGCAAGCCGGGCGCAAGTTGCGGGCAGACGGTCTGCGCGCAACCGATGGTCATGGCGGACAGTGCCAGGCCGCGGCGGCAGGCCAGGTCGAGCGAGGTGGCGCCGCTGTACAGGCTCCAGCAGACGGCGGCGGCAAACGCGTCGCCGGCGCCGGTGACGTCGACGACATCGACGGCCGGTGCGGCCAGGCTGCGCAGGCCATCGGGCCTTGTAAACATGACGCCCTGCGCGCCGCGCGTGACGATCACGTCCTGCGCGCCGTCGGCCTGCAGGTCGGCGCAGGCGCGCGCGATCGCGGCCTCGCTGTCCATCGCGCGGTCGGCGCGCTCGGCCAGTTCACCCAGGTTCAGGATCAGCAGTCGCAGGCCGCGCAGGTCGCGTGGCAGGCGGTTGATCTTCGGTTCGGATACGGCGACGACGACCATCGGCACACCGCCCGCCAGCGCGTCGCCCAGCAACCCGGCCACGGCATCGTGCGGCAGGTTCAGGTCGGCCACGATCAGTGCGGCGCCGGCGCGCTGCGGCGCGCGGCTGGCAAAGAACGCGGGCGTGAGCGCGTCGTTGATCGCCATGTCGGCCAGCGCGACGCGCATCTCGCCATCCTCATCGAGCACCGCCGTGTAGGTGCCGCTGGCCGCGCCATCGACCAGCAGCACGCTGCGCGTGTCGATGCCCGCTTCGTCGGCATGCGCGAGCAGCGCGCGGCCCGAGGCGTCCGGGCCGACTGCGGTGATGAGGCTCGTCGGGGCGCCCAGGCGCGCGAGGTTCTCGGCGATATTGCGCGCCACGCCGCCGAACGACTCGGTCTGGCGCGCCGGATTCGACGTGCCCAGGGCCAGCGGGCCGAGCGAGCGCAGCTTGCGGTCGAGGTTCGACGCACCGATGCAGACAACGGGGCGGTGATCCGGCAGCACATAGGCGCGGCCGAGGATGCGCCGCTCGCGCACGAGCGTGGCGATGTAGTTCGCCACGGCTGAACGCGAGAGGCCGAGGCGCGCCGCCAGGTCTTGCTGAGAGATGAATGGGTTGGCGCGGATCAGCTCGTACAACTGGTCTTTTTTCGGCATCGCTCGGCAAATGATTTAAACTTATGTCCTGCAATGCTAGACATTTGTCATGGCGCCGTCAACGTCGGCGTGGTCCTGCTAATTTATCGCGAAAACATATAAATCGGGAAGAAAAAGTGTATTTGCCATACATATCGGCATTCATGCATAGTTATAATATTCAGCTGACCAGATGCCGCCGCGCCTGCGAAGGCCGCGCCAGCCTCCATCCCACCTCCCCAAATCACCAGACCTCACAAGGAATAACATGTCCAGCAATTTCCCGTTCGACGCCGCCGACATCATCCGCGCCCGCAAGCCGGGCTTCGCACCGCGCGTCGCGCTGATCCTCGGCTCCGGACTGGGTGTGCTGGCCGAACAGATGACGGACGCCGTCTCGATCAGCTACGCCGACCTGCCTGGCTTCCCGATCAGCACCGTGCACGGCCACGCCGGTGAACTGGTGCTGGGCGAACTGGCTGGCGTGCCGGTCGCCTGCATGAAGGGCCGCGGCCACTTCTACGAAGGCTACGGCCCCGGCGTGATGACCAACGCCGTGCGTACCCTCAAGCAGATCGGCTGCGAGCTGCTGTTCGTGACCAATGCCGCCGGCTCGCTGAACATCGAAGCCGATGCCGGCTCGCTGGTCGCGATCACCGACCACATCAACTTCTTGCCGGGCAGCCCGATGTCGGGCCCGAACGACGAGCGCTTCGGTCCGCGTTTCTTCAGCATGTCCAATGCGTATGACGCCGAGACGCGCGAGCAGGTCAAGGCCGTCGCGAAAGAGAAGGGCATCGTGCTGAACGAAGGCGTGTACCTGGCCGCGGCCGGCCCGCACTTCGAGACCGTTGCCGAAATCCGCGCCTTCAAGACGCTGGGCGCCGATGTCGTCGGCATGTCGCTGATCCCCGAAGTCATCGCGGCGCGCCACTGCGGCCTGAAAGTGACGGCGGTGTCGGCCATTACGAATCTGGCCGAAGGCCTGTCGCCGTTTGCGCTGTCGCACGAGCAGACCCTGAAGTACGCGGCGATCGCGGCCAAGGACATGGTCACGCTGATCCACGCGTATATCGAGCGCCTTGGTTCGACCCCACGCGCAGACGCTTAATCACACTTACCGAAAGCGAGCGATCCAATGTCCCGTGCATTCATCCTCCTGCTGGACTCCTTCGGCCTGGGCGCGCTGCCCGACGCCGACAAATATGGCGACCTTGACGCCAACACCTTCGGCCACATCGCCGAATGGGCTGCGAAGGAAGGCAAGCCGATGGCGCTGCCGAACCTCGAGCGCCTCGGCCTGGGCGCGGCCGGCCACAAGGCCAGTGGCGAATGGGCGCCGGGTTTCAGCCAGCGCGACGGCTTCACCGGCGCCTGGGGCATCGCGCGCGAACAGTCGACCGGCAAGGATACGCAAAGCGGCCACTGGGAAATCGCGGGCGTGCCGGTGCTGTTCGACTGGGGTTACTTCCCGAAGACCGTGCCATCGTTCCCGAAGGAGCTCACCGACAAGCTGCAGGAACTGACCGGCGTGCCGGGCTGGCTGGCCAACTGCCACGCCTCGGGCACCACCGTCATCAACGACTTCGGCGATGAACACGTCGCCAGCGGCAAGCCGATCCTGTACACGTCGGCCGACTCGGTGCTGCAGATCGCTGCGCACGAAGAGCACTTCGGTCTGGAGCGCCTGTACGCCGTCTGCGAAGCGGCCTATGAACTGGTCAAGCCGTACAACATCGGCCGCGTGATCGCGCGTCCGTTCACGGGTGCCAACGGCGACTACAAGCGCACGTCGAACCGCCACGACTACGCCGTGCCACCGGTCGCGCCGACGCTGCTGGACCACGTCAAGGACGCGGGCGGCGATGTCTTCGCGCTTGGCAAGATCAGCGACATCTATGCAGGGCAGGGCGTCACGCGCCTGATCAAGGGCCCGGACAATATGGCGCTGTTCGACCGCCTGCTCGAAGTAGCCGACGAAGCGGGCGACAAGTCGCTCACGTTCGTCAACTTCGTCGACTTCGACATGCACTTCGGCCACCGCCGCGACGTTGCCGGCTACGCCAACGCCCTGCACGAACTGGATGCGCGCCTGCCGGAATTCATGGCCAAGCTGAAGGACGGCGACCTGGTCGTGCTCACCGCCGACCACGGGTGCGACCCGACCGCGCCGGGTTCGGACCATACCCGCGAACACATCCCGATGATCTTCTTCGGCCCGAACGTCGCGCCGCAAGAGCTGCCGGTCGCAGACACTTTCTCGGACATCGGCGCCACGCTGGCCAAGCACCTCGGCGTCAAACCACTTTCGAACGGAATCGCACAGCTATGAGCCAGCCGCTGGACTTCAAACGCAACGTCGCCATGGACCTGGACCTTGGCCTGATCAACAGTCTCAAGGTCAACCGCAATGCGGCCGACCGCCGCGCCGCGAGCCTGGCGAACCGCCGCACGGTGAAGAAGGAATACCAGGCCGCGTGGCTGGTGCGCGCGATCGAGTGCATGGATCTGACCACGCTGTCGGGCGACGACACGCCGGGCCGCGTCGAGCGCCTGTGCATGAAGGCGATGCGCCCGCTGCGCGCTGACCTGATGGCCGCGCTGGGTCTCGAGACCCTGAGCACCGGCGCCGTCTGCGTGTATCACGAAATGATCACGCCGGCCGTCAAGGTGTTGCAGGGCCGCTTGCCGATCGCCGCTGTGTCGACTGCATTCCCGGCCGGCCTGTCGAGCATGGAAACCAAGCTGCGCGAGATCGAACTGTCGGTCGCTGCCGGCGCCACTGAAATCGACATCGTCATCACGCGCCAGCACGTCTTGCTGGGCAACTGGCAGGCGCTGCACGACGAGATGGTGGCGTACCGCCAGGCTTGCGGCGACGCGCACGTCAAAGCCATCCTGGCCACGGGTGACCTGGTCACGCTGGAAAACGTGGCCAAAGCCTCGTGGGTCTGCATGATGGCCGGTGCGGACTTCATCAAGACCTCGACCGGCAAGGAAGGCGTGAACGCCACCATCCCGGTCTCGCTGGTGATGGTGCGCGCGATTCGCGACTACCACGAACTGACTGGTTTCCAGGTCGGCTACAAGCCAGCGGGCGGCGTCTCGACGGCGAAGTCGGCGCTGCAATACCTGACCGTGATGAAGGAAGAACTGGGCAACGACTGGCTGCAGCCGCACCTGTTCCGCATTGGTGCGTCGAGCCTGTTGACCGACATCGAGCGCCAGCTCGAGCACTACGTGACCGGGAATTACTCGGCCGCCCATCGTCACGCGCAACCTTAAATCCGGATACGTCATGCCAACAATTAAAGAGATTCTTCAGACCATGGACTACGGCCCCGCTCTCGAGACCACCAAGGAAGCGCAAGCATGGCTGGACGGTCACGAGCGCCGCTTTGGCCTGTTCATCGACAACGCCTGGAGCGATGCCGGTGAAACGTTCGCCACGACCAATCCGGCCGATGGCGTCGAACTGGCGCAGGTCACGCAGGCGACGAACGACGATGTCGAGCGCGCCGTGGCAGCCGCGCGCCGTGCGCAGCCGGGCTGGGTCGCGCTGGGTGGCCATGGCCGCGCCAAGATCATGTACGCGCTTTCGCGCCTGCTGCAAAAGCATGCGCGCCTGTTCGCGGTGCTCGAAACGCTCGACAACGGCAAGACGATCCGCGAAACGCGCGATGCCGATTTGCCGCTCGTGGCCCGTCATTTCTACCATCACGCCGGCTGGGCGCAGCTGCAGGCCGAAGAGTTCGCGGACTACCGCGCCGTCGGTGTCGTTGGCCAGATCGTGCCGTGGAACTTCCCGCTCCTGATGTTGGCGTGGAAGATCGCGCCGGCGCTGGCTGCCGGTAACACGGTGGTGTTCAAGCCGGCCGAGTACACGCCATTGACCGCCTTGCTGTTTGCCGAACTCTGCCAGCGCGCCGGTGTGCCGGCCGGCGTGGTCAACATCGTCACCGGCGATGGCCGCGTGGGCGAGGCGATCGTGAATCATCCGGGCATCGACAAGATTGCGTTCACCGGCTCGACCGAAGTCGGTCGCCTGATCCGCAAATCGACCGCCGGCAGCGGCAAGAAGCTGTCGCTCGAATTGGGCGGCAAGTCGCCGTTCATCGTGTTCGACGATGCCGACCTGGACGCCGCCGTCGAAGGCCTGGTCGACTCGATCTGGTTCAACCAGGGCCAGGTCTGCTGCGCCGGTTCGCGCCTGCTGGTGCAGGAATCGGTGTACGAGCGCTTCATCAAGAAGGTCAAGGCGCGCATGGAAACGCTGCGCGTCGGTTCGCCACTGGACAAGTCGAACGACATCGGCGCACTGGTCGATCCGGTGCAGCAGCAGCGCATCCACGGCCTGGTGGAATCGGCCCGCGCCGAAGGCTGCGAAGTCTGGCAACCTACGGGCGAATTGTCGACGTCTGGTTCGTGGTACCTGCCAATCCTGATCACGGGCGCATCGACATCGGCCGCCGTGGCGCAGGCCGAAATCTTCGGGCCGGTGCTGGTGGCGATGAGCTTCCGCACCCCGGCCGAAGCCGTGCAACTGGCGAACAACACCGTCTACGGCCTGGCCGCCTGTGTCTGGAGCGAGTCGATCAGCCTGGCGCTGGACGTCGTCCCGCAGATCAAGGCCGGCGTGGTCTGGATCAACACGGCCAACCAGTTCGATGCAGGCTGCGGTTTTGGCGGCTACAAGGAATCGGGCTACGGCCGCGAAGGCGGCAAGGAAGGCATGTACGAATACCTGACGCCGCTGTCGGAAGATGCACGGCCTGCCGCGCCGGTGTTTGCCGCGAAGGGCGCACTGAAAGCAGCGGACGCCGACAGCCCGTTCGCGATCGACCGCACCGCCAAGCTGTATATCGGCGGCAAGCAGGCACGCCCTGACGGCGCCTACAGCCGCGCGATCAATGGCGCGAACGGCGCGTTCCTGGCCGATATCGGCGAAGGCAGCCGCAAGGACATCCGCAACGCGGTCGAAGCGGCGCACAAGGCGGCCGGCTGGGCCAAGGCCACGGCGCACAACCGCGCGCAGGTGCTGTACTACATCGCCGAGAACCTGGCGATCCGCGCCGACGAATTCGCGGCGCGCATCGCGCAGCAGACCGGCTCGAACGATGCCGCGCGCGAAGTGGCAGCCTCAGTCGAGCGCCTGTTCTACTGGGCCGCGTGGGCCGACAAGTACGACGGCCAGGTGCACCAGCCGCCGATGCACGGCATCACCGTGGCGCTGAACGAGCCAGTGGGCGTGATCGGCATCGTGTGCCCGAACGAAAACCCGCTGCTGGGCTTCATCTCGCTGGTGGCACCGGCGCTGGCGCTGGGCAACCGCGTGGTGGCGGTGCCGTCGGAACAGCATCCGCTGTCGGCGATCGACCTGTACCAGGTGCTCGATACGTCGGACCTGCCGGGTGGCGCGCTCAATATCGTCACCGGATCAAGCGACGAACTGGCGCGCACGCTGGCCTCGCATGGCGAGATCGACGCCGTGTGGCGCCACGACGGTTCTGCCGAGGGGTGTGCCGAAGTCGAGCGCCTGTCGAGCGAGACGCTCAAGCGCACCTGGACGGGCGGCGCGAAAGGGCGCGACTGGTTCGATCCGAAGCAGGCCGGTGGCCGCGTCGTGCTGCAGCATGCGAGCCAGGTGAAGAACGTCTGGATCCCGTACGGCGTGTAACACACCACCAATCCACAACAACGTCATTCCCGGCCAAGGCCGGGAATGACGTTTTGAAGCCAATAATTGATAGAGACGTCCCCATGTTCCTCCCCCAAGAAATCATCCGCAAAAAACGCGATGGCGGCATCCTGTCGGCCGAAGAGATCCAGTTTTTTGTCCGCGGCATCCCTGATGGCAGCGTCACCGAAGGCCAGATCGCCGCGCTCGCGATGGCGGTCTACTTCAACGACATGACGATGGATGAACGCGTCGCCTTCACACTGGCGATGCGCGACTCGGGCCAGGTCATGGAATGGAAATCACTGGACCTCCCGGGCCCGGTCGTCGACAAGCACTCGACCGGCGGCGTCGGTGACGTTGTCTCGCTGATGCTCGGCCCGATGATCGCGGCCTGCGGCGGCTTCGTGCCGATGATCTCGGGCCGGGGCCTGGGCCACACCGGTGGCACGCTCGACAAGTTCGATGCGATCCCCGGCTACAGCACCGTGCCTGATCCGGCCACCTTCCGCAAGGTGGTGAAAGACGTGGGCGTGGCCATCATCGGCCAGACCGCCCAGCTGGCGCCGGCCGACAAGCGCTTCTACAGCATCCGCGACACCACGGCGACCGTCGAATCGGTGGCCATGATCACCGGCTCGATCCTGTCGAAAAAGCTGTCGGCGGGTCTCGATGCCCTGGTGATGGATGTGAAAGTGGGCAGCGGCGCCTTCATGCCGACGGCCGAAAAATCGCTGGAACTGGCCGAATCGATCGTCAGCGTCGGCAATGGCGCCGGCACCCGCACGTCGGCCATCCTGACCGGCATGAACGAGTCGCTGTGCCACGCGGCCGGCAATGCGGTGGAAGTGCGCGTCGCCATTGACTACCTGACCGGCAAGGCGCGCCCGGCGCGCCTGCATGAAGTGACGATGGCGCTGTGCGCCGAGATGCTGGTGATTTCGGGTCTGGCAGGCACGGACGCCGAAGCACGCGCCAAACTGCAAACCGCGCTCGATTCAGGCGAAGCGGCCGAGCGGTTCGCGCGCATGGTCACGGCGCTGGGTGGCCCGGCCGACCTGATGGACAAGCCGGACGCGCACCTGGAAACGGCGCCCGTCATCGTGCCGGCGCCAGCCCTGCAGGCCGGCTACGCCGTCTCGGTCGACACCCGTGGCCTGGGCCTGGCGGTCGTCGCGCTGGGCGGCGGCCGTGTGCGGCCACAGGACAGCATCGACTTCGCCGTGGGCCTGACGGGCCTGGTTGAACTGCGTGACCAGATCGCCGTCGGCCAGCCGCTGGCGATGGTGCATGCACGTTCGGCGGAGGCGGCCGAGCGCGCCGTACGCCAGGTGCAGGCGGCTTACCGGATCGGCGACACGCAGCCGGCTGCCGAGCCAATGATTCACCGCATCGTCCGTCCTTGAGAGACTCACCCATGACCTATACGAAACTGATCGATGAAGCGCGCGCCGCGCGCGAGCTGGCCTACGCGCCGTATTCCAACTTCCAGGTAGGCGCAGCGCTGGCGTGCAAGGATGGCCGCATCTTCCGCGGCTGCAATGTGGAAAACGCCGCCTACGGCCTGTGCAATTGCGCCGAGCGCACGGCATTCTTCAGCGCCATTGCCAATGGCTACAAGCCAGGCGACTTCGCAGCGCTGGCCGTGATCGGCCAGACCGAAGGCCCGATCGCGCCGTGCGGCGCCTGCCGGCAAGTGATCCTGGAATTGGGCGGTAATGAATTGCCGGTGATCCTGACCAACCTGACGGGTGCCATCTTCGAAACGACGGCAGCGGCGCAGTTGCCGAATGCGTTCGGGGGCCAGGACCTGCAGTCCTGAAGGAAAGTGTTCATGGCACGCAGAAACGTCTGCGCGCCATGATCGCAGCTTCGGTCAATCAGCTCTTGTAATCGCCAAGTTGATCACAAAGTGATTACATATACACATCGACTCGGAGCTTGTTATGAAAAAATTGATCGTTCTACTCAGTGGCGTCGTGATCGCGGCAAGTGCCGCAGCCCAGACCACCCCGACCACACCGCAGCCAGCCAAAGCAGGGTCTGCCCAGCAAAAAGCGCCGGTGATGGGTAGCGCAGACAAGCGCGCCAACCCTGCAGCTGAGCCGGAAGACAGCGCGAATTCGGTCTCGACCGATTTCCAGGGCAGCAGCAAGCAGGAAACGACGGCGGCAGGCATGGGTCAGCCGAAGAAGCAGACCGAGCGTACCTCGAGCGCAACCCGCACCGGGACTGCCACTCAGGACGTTGAAGACAAGACCAAGAAGTAAGCTAGTGCCGGAACGGCGTTGCAACGCCGTTCCAACTGCATTACAACCTACCATCACCACATCAGATCGTCCGGAATCTTGAAGTCCGCGTACGGATCGTCTTCTTCCACTTCCTGTACTTTCTTCTTGATCTGCACGACGATCGACGCATCGCGCTGGGCGATTTTTTCGCCGATGATGCGTGGCACCAGTTCGAAGCTGCCGTTCATGTGCACGATCACCAGGCGGCCTGCGACCAGGTGCTCGACGATCTGCGACGTCACGTGGATGCGCTCGATTTTGGTACCGAACGTGAAGTTGTAGGGCACGTCGCCCTTGCCCTTCGGCTGCTTGTTTTTCTGCACCATCTGCGCGATCTGCGCCAGGATGGCTTTTTGCGCAGCGGCGGCATCACGCTGCGTGTTCAGCTCGCGTGCACGCTCGGCGTTCTTGCGCTGCAGTTCGAGAGCCGCTTCGCGCGCCTCGTTGACCGACTCCACGCCCGTACGCAGCTCGTGCTTGTGCTGTTTGCTTTTTGCCTGGGTGACCTGTTTGACCTTTTTCTTGTCGACCAGGCCGGCCTTGAGTAACTGCTCTTGCAGCGAAACCATAATGTGCTTTCCCTAAATATGACGGGCCGCCCGATCATGAAGGCGGCGCAAGGGCGCTAGCATAGCAAACAAGCGCGGCCCCGAGCCAGTCAGGCAGCGCCCCACGGATCGTAGGTGCCGACCTGCCACAAATGGCCTTCCGGATCGCGGCAGGCGAATGCGCGCCCGCCCTGCGGCGCGTCGCCGATCGGCTGGGTGATCAGCGCGCCGCTGTGAATAACGCTGGCATGCACGGCGTCGGCATCGTCCACATGGAGCCAGATCGTTTGCGTCAGCAAGCCGCCTGCCTGTGCCGGTGTCGCCAGCAGGCGGCCATAGTCGTCTTCGGCATGGGTGCCGATCATCACCATGCCATCACCCAGCGTCAGCTCGGCATGCGCGACTTCGCCCTGACTGCCCGGGATGCAGCGCCGTATCGTGAAGCCGAAATTCGTGCACAGCCAGGCGAGCATGGCAGGGGTGTCGTGGTAACGCAGGCAGGGGACGACGGTGGACGGCATGGCACGCTCCTGGTTCGGTTGGTCGGAACAGCGAAGACAATCCAAAGATGCTTGAAATTTCGACAACGGGCCCACAATGTAAGCATATCGTACCTTCCAACCGGAGACCATCATGAACCCGTCAGACGAAAAAACCTTGCAGGACTTCCTGGGCCAGCTGGTCCAGGCCCGTGGCGTGACGAAAGATCCGCAAGCCGATGCGCTGATCCAGCGCGCGGTGGCCGAGCAGCCGGACGCCGCCTACCTGCTGGTGCAGCGCGCGCTGCTGGTGGAGCAGGCGCTGGGCAATGCCAAGGCGCGCATCGCCGAGCTGGAACGTCAGACCACGAAGGGCAGCGGCGGGTTCCTCGACGCGAATACGTGGGGCAATTCGGCGCGAAGCAATTCATCCACACCAGCACCGGTGCAGGGCGCAGCGCAAGGCATGGCGCCACCGACGCGCAGCGGTGGCTTCCTGGGCGGTGCCGGCGGCGGCATGCTGGGTACGATCGCGGCCACGGCGGCTGGCGTGGCAGCCGGCAGCTTCCTGTTCCATGGCATTGGCAATCTGCTCGATCACAATGATGGGGGAGCCGGCGCGGAAGGTGGCGCCAATCATCTGCTGGCCGACGCCGGGACGGGCGACGCAAACAGCGGTGGCGCACTGGCCGACCAGGCGGGCATCGGCGCCATCGACGAACCGGGCGCGGCCGACGATCCGCTGGCCGACAGCAACCATGGCGACGAGCCGAGCGGGTTCTTCGACGGCGACGGGTCGGACGAAGGCGTCTTCGGCTGATCGGCACCGTACTGCCTGACACATCAATGGCCGACGACGACCGCGCCGCCAGCCCGAGGCCCGTTCCTGAAGCCATGTGCCCGGGCTGACCAGACGATGCCCAGTGCAACGCCAAGCAGGCAGAGCAGGGCCCATGGGAAGGCGTGCGCGCCCCAGGTTTGCAGCATCACGCCACCCAGTACGCCGGCGCCGGCAATCGCACTGTTCCAGGCCACGACGTTCATCGAGAGGGCGACATCGGCGCCGGCGCCCGCACTGTCGGCCAGCGCGGTTTGCAGCAGGGTTGCGGCGCCACCAAAGGTCACGCCCCAGACTGCAGTGCCGACATAGATCGCCAGCGGATGATCGGACCAGGCAATGAACGACAGGGCGACAAGCGCGAAGGTCGCCAGGCTGGCCAGTACTGCAGTACGCAGATGGCGATCAACTGTGCGGCCTGCAATCCAGATGCCGATCAATGCCGCCAGGCCGAACACCAGCAGGATCAGGTCGACCCGGCCCTGCAAGCCGGCGTGCGCGACGAACGGCGCGATGTAGGTATAGAGAATATTGTGCGCCAGCATCCACGCAATGACCGTTGCCAGCACGGGCTTGACGCCCGGGGTGGCCAGCACGCTGCGCATGCCGACGCGTTCGCTCGCCGGCTGTCCTGCGTAATCGGGCACCACGGCAAGCACCCAGCCGATGAGCAGCACCGACAGTGCCGACATGATGCCGAACGCGCTGCGCCAGCCCAGCATATTCCCTAGCCAGGTGCCCATCGGCACACCGAGCGCGAGCGCAATCGGCGTACCGACCATCGCGATCGCCATCGCGCGGCCCTGCTGGTGCACGGCCACCATCTTGCGCGCATAGCCAGCGAGCAGACTCCACGCCAGACCTGCCGCGGCGCCAGCGAAAAAGCGCGCCGTCATCGTCAGCCAGAAGCTGGATGACAAGGCAGTCACCGAATTGAAGATGAGAAAACCGATGATCGTCAGCAGCAGGACGTTGCGCCGCCGCCAGCCGCCCGTGGCAATGGTGAGCGGGATGGCGGCCAGTACCGAGCCGAGCGCATAGGCGGTCACGGTCTGGCCTGCCATCGCCGTCGTCACGCCGAGCTCATCCGAAATATTCGGCAACAGGCCAGCTGGCAGCGTTTCGGTCGCAATACAGATGAATCCGGTCATTGCCAGGGCAAGCAACGCGGCGATGGGAAGTCGGTCGTCATCGGCCACAGTGTTTGGCGGATGGGCAGTCTTGGCGTGCATGGTGCGCTCCTTTGTAGGGTGGGAAGCGCCGCCGAAGCACCGCTCACGGCACTTATGTACCGATTGGTACGAATGTAGGCGATGCGCGCGCTGCTTGTCAATGACTTTTGTACCGACTAGTATGGAAGTATTCGACAAGGAGACTACGATGGCGCAGATGGGCCGACCCCGACAATTCGATCGCAATGCCGCGCTGACCACGGCCATGCATCTATTCTGGGAACATGGTTACGAGGCGACGTCGCTCAGCCGGCTGAAGAGCGCACTAGGTATTTCCGCGCCGAGTTTCTATGCGGCGTTCGGTTCGAAAGAAGCCCTGTTCCAGGAAACCGTGCGCTGCTATCTGAGCACGTACGGCACCGTCACCGACTGTCTGTGGGATACCGGAATGGCGCCGCGTCTGGCCATCGAGACGGCGTTGCGTCGCTCGGCCGCCATGCAGGCGGGAAGCGGCCATCCCACCGGATGCATGGTGGTGCTGGGCGTCGTGGGCACCGGCTGCGATGCCGATGCTACGCTGACTGCTGCGCTGGACGCGTCGCGCGCCCGTACCGGCGCCGGCATGCTGGCCTGCGTCGAGCGCGGCATTGCGCAAGGTGAACTGCGCTCGGATACCGAGCCTCGCGCACTGGCGACAGTGTTCGAGAGTTTTCTTCTTGGATTGACGACGCTGGCACGAGACGGCGTTTCAGCTGCGGCGATGGATGCCGCGATCACGCAGGTCCTGCGCCTGTGGGACTTGGCATGCGTGCAACCTCAGCCAGTCGATAACGCCACGATCCGCGCCGCATCCTCCGGCGTCGCCGGGTTGTAGACGACCATCGACAGGTCCGGCCGGCTATCGACGGCAAACGATAAATATTCCAGTGCGAGCCAGCCGGCCACCGGATGGCGCAACTGCTTCGTGCCTTCGCCGTAGGTGCCGACATCCCGGCTTTGCCACAGCGCGTCGAAATCCGGGCTGCGCTGGCGCAGCTCACGGACCAGCGGGTCCGAATGGACGTCGACACCAGCGCGCGTCATGTCCGCCCGGAAGGCCGCGACGACGAACCGTGCCACGCTGTCCCAGTCGCGCTGGGCGGCGCGCGTGGCGGGGTCACAAAAGATGCGGCGCAGGATGTTGCGTTGCTCGGGTGTGGCGCTGTCGTAGGCGAACACCGCCGCAGCGGCGCGGTTCCAGGCGATGACATCCCAGCTGGCGGTCTTGACGAAGGCCGGACTCGCGGGCAAGGCATCGAGTACGCGCTGGATGCGCGGCGAGATTGCCGCGTGCGGCGCATGGTGCGGGGCGGGTGGCCGGCCCAGGGCCAGCAGGAACAGGTGTTCGCGCTCAGCGCCGGTGAGCATCAGTGCGCGCGCGATGCGCCCGGCGACCTCGGCCGACGGGGCGCCGCCCCGGCCCTGTTCCAGCCAGGTGTACCAGGTGGTGCTGATGCTGGCGCGCTGCGCGACTTCTTCGCGCCGCAGGCCTGGCGTGCGTCGGCGCACGCTGCCCAGCCCGAGCGCTGCGGGATCGAGGCGGGCGCGGCGGTCTTTCAGGTAGCTGCCCAGCGGATTGTCGCGGCTCGTTGCACCATCCATCCTGTTACCTCTTATACCCGTATAAAGTCACTACTTTACCCGGATACGCAGCCCATCGATAGTGGACATCAACCCAACAAGGAGGATGTCATGCATGTATTCATTACCGGTGCGACCGGATTCGTAGGCACTGCCGTGGTACAGGATGTACTCGCCGCCGGCCATACCGTCACCGGCCTGACGCGGTCGGAAGGCGGCGCGGCGGCGCTGTCCGCGCTTGGCGTGCGGGCGTGGCGCGGCACGCTCGACGATGTCGAGGGACTGCGCGACGCAGTCGCGGCGGTCGATGGCGTAATCCATACCGCGTTCGATCACGACTTTTCACGGTACGCCGCCAACTGCGCGCAGGACCGGCGCGCGATCGAGGCACTGGGCGCGGCGCTCAAGGGCTCGAATCGTCCGTTGATCGTGACGTCAGGCATGGTGCTCGATGTGCAGGGCAGACCGGCAACCGAAGAGGATGTGACGTTCCCGCTCAGCCCGGCGTATCCGCGTGCATCGGAACATGCTGCCAGCGCGCTGGTCGCGCGCGGTGTGAATGCGTCGGTCGTGCGCCTGCCGCCATCCGTGCACGGTGAGGGCGATCACGGCCTGGTGCCGATGATGATCGGTTTCGCCCGCACGAAAAGGGTGGCGGCATTTGTCGACGATGGCGCCAACCGCTGGTCGTCGGTGCATCGTCTGGATGCCGCGCGCGTGTTTCGCCTGGCGCTCGAGCGCGCCGTCCCGGGTGCGCGCTATCACGCCGTGGCCGAGGAGGGCGTGCCGTTTCACGAGATTACAGCGGCGATCGGTCGGCGCCTGGGCGTGCCGGTGACGAGTATCGCGCGTGCTGCAGCAGCGCAGCACTTTGGCGCGCTGGCGCATTTCGCCGGCATGGACGTGCCCGCATCGTGCAGCTGGACGCGCGAGGTGCTCGATTGGCAGCCACGCCAGGGCACGCTGATGGAGGATGTCGACAGCACGCGTTATTTCCCTGCTTGATGGGAGACGCTTGTCAGACCATCGTCATCAGTACGCCGGTTGCGGCGGCCAGGGCCACGACCAGCCAGGCCGGCGCGCGCCACGTCACCAGCAGCAGGAAGCAGCCCAGCGCCACGGCGGCGTCACGCAGGTCGAGCACGGCGCTCGTCCACACGGGGTTGTACAGCGCCGCGCCGAGGATGCCCACGACGGCGGCATTCGCGCCCATGACCACGTGGCGCAGCGCGCGCTGGCGCTGCAGTCGGGCCCAGAATGGCAGCGCGCCGTAGACGAGCAACAGGCCCGGCAGGAACAATGCTACCAGCGCCACGCAGGCGCCGCCGACGGCGGTGGCGCTCATCCCGGCCTGCGCGCCAAGGAATGCGGCAAATGCAAACAGCGGCCCGGGCAGCGCCTGGGCCATCCCATACCCTGGCAGGAACGTTTCGCTGGCGATCCAGCCGCTGGCAACGGTTTCGGCCTGCAGCAACGGCAACACCACGTGCCCGCCGCCGAACACGAGCGCGCCCGACCGGTAGAAGGCGTCAAACAAGGCGAGTGGCCGGTACTGCGTGGCAGCGGCGGCGACGGGCAACAGCACGAACAGCAAACCACACAGGACCAGCGCGGCCACGCCGCCCGCCACGCGCACCGGAAACGCGAGCGGGGCAGCGCCGTGCGGGCCCTCGCCGCGGCACCAGGCCCAGCCGGCCAGCGCACCGGCCGCGATGGCAATCAACTGGCCACCGGGACCGGCAGCAACGACCACAATTGCGATGGCGGCCAGGGCAATCACCTTGCGTTGCCAGTCGGGCGTCAGCGTGCCCGCCATCCCCCACACGGCTTGCGCAACGACAGCGACCGCCACCAGTTTCAGCCCGTGCACCGCGCCAGTGGCCAGCGGGCCGGTCGTGACGGCGGCACCGAGCGCCCAGGCGAGCATCAGCAGCGCCGACGGCAGAGTAAAACCGAGCCACGCGGCGCACCCGCCCAGTACGCCCCCGCCACGCAGCACGCCCAGCGCGAAGCCGACCTGGCTCGACGCTGGCCCGGGCAGGAACTGGCACAGTGCGACCAGTTCGCCATAGCGCGCGTCGTCCAGCCAGCGGCGGCGCAGGACGAATTCGTTGCGGAAGTAGCCCAGGTGGGCGATCGGCCCGCCGAACGAGCGCAGGCCCAGCATCAGGAAGATCCGGAAGATGGCGAACAGCGAACTGGCGCCTGCGCCATCGGCAGCAGCGTCGGTCGTTGGGGCAGTTTGATCGTGCAACATTACATCTGCTGGAACAGCGTACTGTGATTGCGGCTCACTTCGAGTGCCTCGGGATAGCCGTGCAGCGTGAGCATCTGCCGGCCACGCAGGTCGCGTCGCACTTCGGCGATCGCATCGACGCGCACCAGCGTCGAGCGGTGGATGCGCCAGAATTCGTCCGGGTCGAGCGCTTCTTCGAGTTCCTTGAGCGTCTTGCGGATCAGGTGCTGGGCGGTGGCCGTCTGCACCCGCGTGTACTTGTCGTCGGACTGGAAAAACAGCACCTCGGACGTCGCGACCATGCGCAGGCTCGTGCCCGACTGGGCCTGGATCCAGCGCAGATACGATGGTTTTGACGAGGGCGCCGCGCGACCCAGCAGCTGGTCGCCCAGTTGCGCCAGCCGGGCCAGCTGGGCGCCGATGTCCTGCGGCTTGTGCTCGAGCTGGCGGCGCAGGCGCGCCACCGTGGTATCGAGCCGCGCCAGTGTCACGGGCTTGAGCAGGTAATCGATCGCGCCGTGCTCGAATGCCTCGACCGCGTACTGGTCGTAGGCGGTCGCAAATACGATGTGGCAGTCGGCGTACAACTGCCTTGCCGCGTCGATGCCGCCCATGCCCGGCATGCGGATGTCGAGGAACGCGATGTCCGGCTTGTGCTGCGCCGCCAGCGCCACCGCCTCGACGCCGTTGGCGGCTTCGGCGACAATGCGCAGCTCGGGCCACGCCTCGTGCAGGCGCGAGCGCAACTGGTCGCGCATCAGGGCTTCGTCATCGGCAATCAGGGCAGTGGGCATGGATGGTCAACCGTCTTCGGTCATCCGGTACGGCAGGCGAATCGACACGCAGGCGCCCCCCGTTGCAGGCGCTTCGATCACGAGTTCGGCCGACGTGCCGTACAACAGCGCCAGGCGTTCACGGATATTCGCCAGGCCCACGCCGCTGCCGGCATGCAGGTTGAAGCCGACGCCGTCGTCGAGGACATCGACATGCAGCGTGGCGCCTTCGACCCGCGAGCGCACGACGATCGTGCCGCCCGCAACCTTGGGCTCGAGTCCGTGCTTGATTGCGTTCTCGATCAGCGTCTGCAGCATCATCGGCGGGAACGGCGCGCTGCCCAGAAAATCGGGCACCTCGAAGCGGACCTGGAGCCGTTCTTTCATGCGCGCCTGCATGATGGCGAGGTAGGCGCGCGAGAGTTCGACCTGCTTGCCCAGCGTGCCGCCGGTGCCGCCTTTGCCCATCGCCCCGCGCATCTGCGGCAGCGACGCGCGCAGGTATTCGATCAGGTGGCCGTGCACGCGCGCGGCTTCCTTCGGATCGGTTTCGATCAGCTGACCGATCAGCGCCAGTGTGTTGAACAGGAAGTGTGGCTCGACCTGGGCCTGGAGCGTGGCCATCTGCGCCTCGGTCAGGCGCCGTTCGAGATTGGCCACGTCGGCCTTGCTCGACGCGTCGCGCGCCAGTAGTTCGGCGCGGCGCTTGCCGCCGGCGAGTACCTTCACGCCAAACGAGACCAGGATGAACCAGATCGCCGGTTCAACCAGGTTGACGAACAGGCCGGCGACGAAGCTCAGGAACCAGACCAGGTAGAGCTGGCGCCATTCGATCAGCGCGAGCCAGTCGAAGAAGCGCCACCACAGGGCGCCCGCTTCGCGCATGGCGTCGCGCACGAAGTCGAGCGCCCGGTTGATCTGGACCGCTGCCATCGCTTATTCTCCGCTCGTGTGGCGCAGGCGGCGCTGTGGGCGGCCAAACACGGCCACGGCGACGAACTTCAGTACCAGCAGGCCAACGAACAGGGCCAGCACGATCGGCACGATGGTGACCAGCGCGGCGAGGGCGATCGCGAGCACCAGCAGCACTGGCCACGGCATGCGGGTCAGGTAGCGCGCGCCGGATTTGGCCAGGCGCCAGGTGGTGCGGCCGGCCACTTCGGCATTGCGCAGGATCGACTGGAAACGGCTGGCGGGCGTATGAATGGTTTTCACGTGCAGTCCTTTCAAAGAGTAATGACCCTACTGTAGGTATGCAACCGGCCCACGCCAAGGGCGATCCGACGAACGGTGCGATTTCTGGGGCGAGCGGTCGTCAGCGTGGATGAGCGGGGCACGGTTTTGTGTGTCAATACGGCGGCGCTGAACGATGGGTGTTACGGCGCGATGAGCTTGAGCGCTTCCTGGCGCATCACGTCGAGCATCCCAGCCTGTGGCGTGCGCGCGCAGCCGGCCAGTGTCGCGTCGAACAGCGTGTCGGCCGGCGGAAAGGTGCGGCGTTCGCCTTCGCGTTGAAAGCTGTAGATCAGTTTGCCGACGCTCTCGTAGAACACCGGCAGTTCGCGCAGGCTGCGCTCCGGGAACGTCGCGCTGTGGTAGGCCACGTCGACGTTCAGGTCGGCGCAGGTCTTGGTAGCGATGGTCCCGGTGTGATCCTTGCGGAAGCGGTACGTGACCGTGCCGCTGGGGGCGCCATCCACGCTCGTGATGTCGAGTTGCCTTGCCATGCCGAGGGCCAGCGCGTCAAGGTCAGCCGAGCGCGATGAAGCGCGCACCGTCGCTGCGGCCTTGCGGCCCCGCGTGCCGGGCGTGAGTTCGATCATGACCATGCCCTGGACGCCGCGCCGCACGAGTGCCTGCGGATAGCTGGCGTCGCTGGCGTAGATCGTGATGTCGCGCCAGGCCGGCACCGTGGCCTGCGCCGCGACCGATTGCGGGGCCAGCCCAAGAACCCCAAGCGCCAGGGCCGAACACGCTGCGATGGTTTTCATGGGAGGCCTTTGCATCGTCGTCAGGACGCCTTGCGCTCGTTCCAGTAATCGCGCAGCAGGCCGTAGAACACGGTGTCGGCGTATTCGCCGTGCACGCGCCAGCGCTGCGGCATGAAGCCTTCCTTGCGAAAACCGAGTTTTTCCAGCACGTGGGCGGACGCGTCGTTGCGCGGGTCGATGTCGGCCTCGACCCGGTTGATGCCGACTTCGTTGAAGCCGTGATCGAGCACGGCTTCGATCGCTTCGCTGGCGTAGCCATTGCCCCAGTGGCCGCTGGCGATGGCGTAGCCCAGTTCGCAGCGGTTGTACTGGTTGTAGAAGTGGTGCAGGGCGACGGTGCCGATCACTTCACGGCTGCCCGCCAGCTCGATGGCAAAGCGCAGCTCGGTCTCGTCGCGGTAGGCTTCGAGGGCGCGCGCGATGGCAGTCTCGGCCATCGAGATGTCGGTCCACGGCTCGGCGCTCCAGTAGCGCACGACGGCAGGGTCGGAAAAAATGGCATACAAGGCCCGTGCATCGGTGGCGGCCAGCGGGCGCAGCATCAGGCGTTGGGTGGTCAGTACAGGGGTGATATAAGTCGACATGGGTTTGCATTGTCATAGTTGTAAGCGTTAGCATACCATCGACTCGGGGCGTACAGACAAACGCCGCACTGTTGACCATTGCCATCGAGGCAGGAGATCGTCATGCACCAGGCCAGGCCCAGCACCATGGCATCCTTCTGGATGCCCTTCACGAACAACCGCGACTTCAAACGCGACCCGCGCCTGCTGGTCTCGGCCGAAGGCATGTACTACCGCGACTTCGATGGCAATCAGGTGCTCGACGGCGCCGCCGGCCTGTGGTGCGTGCCGTGCGGCCACGGCCAGCCGAGGATCGCGGCGGCGATTGCGCAGATGGCCGGCCAGCTCGACTTCGCGCCCACGTTCCAGATGGGGCATCCGGGCGCGTTCGAACTGGCCGAACGGCTGATCGACTTTAGCGGAGGCCGTTTCTCCCACGTGTTCTATACCAACTCCGGTTCGGAGGCGGTCGACACCGCACTCAAGATCGCGCTGGCCTACCACCGGCTGCGCGGCGAAGGCGGGCGCACGCGTTTGATCGGCCGCGAGCGCGGCTACCACGGCGTGGGCTTCGGCGGGCTGTCGGTCGGCGGCATCGGCGCCAACCGCAAGGCGTTCGGCCCGCTGCTGCCGGGTGTCGACCATCTGCGCCACACGCACGACCCCGAGCGCAACGCCTTCGCGCGCGGCGAGCCCGAACACGGCGCCGAGCTGGCCGACGACCTCGAACGCATGCTGCTGCTGCACGATCCGTCGACGATCGCCGCCGTGATCGTCGAACCGGTGGCCGGTTCGACCGGTGTGCTGATTCCGCCCAAGGGCTATCTGGCGCGGCTGCGCGCGATCTGCGACCGGCACGGCATCCTGCTCATCTTCGATGAAGTCATCACGGGTTTCGGCCGACTGACCACGCCGTTTGCGGGCGACTGGTTCGGCGTCGAACCCGACATGATGACGACCGCGAAAGGCATCACCAATGGCGCCGTGCCAATGGGCGCCGTGTTTTCCAAGGGCTTCATCCACGACGCGTTCATGGACGCGCCGCCCGGCATCGAGCTGTTTCACGGTTATACCTATTCGGGCCACCCGCTGGCGTGCGCCGCGGCGCTGGCCACGCTCGACGTGTTTGCCGAGCAGGGCATATTGGCCAATGCGGCGGCCATCCAGCCGTATTTCGAAGAAGCGCTGCAATCGCTGCGCGGCCTGCCGCACGTGATCGACCTGCGCTCGCTCGGCATCATCGCCGGCATCGAGCTGGCCCCGATCCCGGGCCAGCCGGGCGCGCGCGGCTATGCGGCCCTCAAGGCGGCGTTCGCCGAGGGTCTGTTGATCCGCACGACGGGCGATATCATCGCGCTGTCGCCGCCGCTGGTCATGGGGCGCCAGCACGTGGATGAATTGTTCGGCAAGCTCGCTGCGGTGCTGAAACGGCTGGCTTGATGGCGCTGGCGCAGGTCAGCCCGGATTGGTGCCAAGGCGCGCGACCGCAGCATTGATGCGCGCCGCCTCGGCATGGGCATCAGGCACGCCGACGACCAGCCGTGTCCATTCATTGCCCGCCAGTTCGATGACGATGGTGTGGAGCTTGCGCCGCGTGAAGACGAATTGTCTGTCGCCCGCCTTGAGGAAGGTTCCGGCTGCGACAATAAATGGAACATGCGTTCCGGGAAGGCGCAGGCCCAGCTTGAAACCGCTTGCTCCACCAAAATTGGGGTCTTCGGTCGCGCCGCGTACCTGCTGCAGGGGAACGCGTACGTCAGGGTGCAGTGCCATCAGTTTTTCCCATTTGCCCAGATGAACGATGAGCTCCCTGTCGGTCAGTTCCAGTCGTGGCATTGTCATTCCTTGCGTGGTAGATGGTCGAGTAAACGGGAGCCCAGCAATTCTGCTGCGTTTGATGCATGTGCCGCCAATGCACAACGACACAGTTCGGCGACGGGGAGGTCGAAGCTTGCCAGTTCCCGCAACGCCGTGATCATCAGATCCAGCGATGCGCCATCGCTTGCCCAGTTGCCGGCCAGCGTCTTTTGCAATACTTTTTCAAAGAGACCCCGCTTGGAACCGAAAGCTTTGTAGAGGCTGCCCCGTTGCAGTCCTGTCGCTTCGACGAGATCGTCGATCGAGCACGCTGTATAGCCGAGGCGGCCGAACACCGCCGCCGCGCTGTCGATGACATCTTCTTCGACGAAATTTCTCGGGCGGGCCATGGGACAGGATCGGGTGCTGAAAGGTTATAAGATAATCACAATGTAAGGATACTTGAACGATCAGTCAAGAATCATCAACGGATCGTGCCTTACCGGTCGATTCATTGTTACCTCGAACAGGCACGCTTCATATGAAGAAATCATTTCGCACCATCGGCATCCTCGCGTTGCTGGCACTCGGCGCCTGTGCCCAGGATCGGCACCCGGTCGATCGCCAGCTGTCGCAACTGCGTCCCGACGCCGTCATGCCGCTGGTGGGTCTGGCGTGGCCTGCCGGGACCTTGCTGTGTCCGCTAACGCCTTACCAAAGTAGAGTTCCTGACGGTACTCTCGTGGCGGCACGCGTGAATGACTATTTGAAGCGCAAGCAATTTGTTGGCGATGAAAGTCACTGGTCGCTGGTCGTCGTCAAGCCGGCGCTGGCGGGTGACGACGGTATCGAGCATTTACTGTTCAAGCGCGGGAACTATGACGTGGTGACGGAAGAGAAGCGCGTTGCGGAGGCTGCCAAGGCGCAGTCCCGGACATTCACGCAGCAAGCATGTGTGCCGGTGGAACAGGCCCGCGTGCTGGTGACACGTGATCGGTCGCAACGCAACCTCGTCAGTTTTGGAACGTCTTGAGCACGGCGCTGCACGCAGAACATGCTGGTGGCTTGCTCAAGATGGGGCGCAAGCTTGACGTCGCTGTCAACTGCGCGCTTGAATGAAACGTCCAAGGAAGTCCAGCAGCACCCGCCCCGCGATATCGGCATCATCGGCCGTCATCGTCTCGAGCGGATTGTGGCTGATCCCGCCGTTGCCGCAGCGGACAAACAGCATCGCCACGTCGGTCAATTCTGCCATGCGCATGGCGTCGTGACCGGCGCCGGATGGCAGGTCGAAGCGGGGCAGGCCGGCACGTTCGACCGCGGCGCCCAGCTGCGCCATCAGGCGCGGCGCGCAGGGTACGGCGTCAATCTCCAGCAGCTTGACCAGCCGCTCGCCGATGCCGCGCGCGGCGCAGATGGCGCTGATACCGGCCAGGATATCGGCCACTGCGGCCAGGCGCACCGCATCGTCGGCGGCGCGTATATCAAGGGACAGGCGGCACGCGCCGGGGATCACGTTGACCGAGCCGCCCGGCACCTCGAGCTGGCCGACCGTGCCGACCAGGGCCGAGCCCTGGCGGCAGCGCGCTTCCACCAGCAGCACGATCTCTGCGGCAGCAGCGGCCGCATCGCGCCGCATGCCCATCGGCGTGGTGCCCGCGTGGCTGGCCACGCCGCGCAGTTCGACGATATGGCGCGAGCTGCCGGCAATCGCGTTCACCACGCCCAGTGGCAGGCCCCGTTCGAGCAGCACCGGGCCTTGTTCGATATGGACTTCGACAAAGCCGAGGAACGACGCAGGATCGCGTGCGATGGCGGCGATGTGCGCAGGATCGTGGCCAGCCTGCGCCAGCGCGTCCCCGAGCGTAACGCCGTCGCTGTCGACCGCGCTTAATAAACCCATGTCGAAGCTGCCCGCAACGGCGCTGCTGCCCAGGAACGTGCTGCGGAAACGCACGCCTTCTTCTTCGGCAAACGCGATTACCTCCAGGTCGTACGGCAGGCGCTGGCCGCGCGCATGCAGGTCGGCGACGACGGCGATCGGCAGCAGGATGCCCAGGCGCCCGTCGTACTTGCCGCCATCGCGCACGGTGTCGTAGTGCGAACCCGTCGCCAGCGTTTTTGCGCCCGGCTGCGCGGCAGCGTAGCGGCCGACGACATTGCCCACCGCGTCAATGTGGACCGTCATGCCAGCATCGCGCATCCAGCCGGCGATGCACGCGGCGGTGCGCTGGTGGGCCGGCGTCATGTAGGCGCAGGTCAGGTTCGTCTCAACGTCGCTGATGGCGCCCAGCGCTTCGCACCAGTCCATCACGCGCGCGCCAAGCGACGGTGTCACGCCCAGCAGCGCGTTCAGGCGAATCTCGGCGATGCGGTGCACCTGGCGCAGCGCCTCGCGCAGCTCGTCGCCACGTGCATTGCCGATGCGCCGCTCGAAAGTGGCGATGATGGCCTGGCGCGACAGGCCGTGGCCGGTCGGCCCCTTGACCGCAAGGATGAACGGAAAGCCGAAGCGGCCGTTGTAGTCGGCATTGAGCGCGTGCAGCTGCGCGTACTCGTGCGGCGTGCAGCGGTCCAGTCCCGAACTGGCTTGCTCGCTCGTGGATTCGGCGGTCAGGGCGCCGGCGATCGCGGCCTTGCCGGCCAGTTCCGGGTGGGCGCGCAGCAGCGCCAGTTGTTCGTCGATGCTGGCCGCGTCCACCACCGACTGCAAGGCGCGCTTGAGCGCAGCCAGGCTGGCGAACGGGCGGGCCTGCGCTGCGCGCGCGGCGATCCAGGGCGAATGTTCGTAGATGCCGCGCAGGGCCTCGACAAAGCCGCTGGCCTCGCATGCGTTCAGCGTCGCGATCGTGGTCATGTGCGCTCCATGGTGGTCAAGCGGTCGATCATACGGTCTCGCGGTGGCTGCGCCCATATCGCCCGGCGGATGGCTGCCAGCAGCCTGCGCATATAGAGCTAGCCCTGCACCAGGGCGCGCGCCGCGCTGCTGACCTGGTCGCGCAGCCATTTGTGCTCGGTCGACTGGTGCACGCGCTGGTGCCACAACTGATAAAAGCGCATCGGCGGAAACTTCACCGGCACCGTGAAGCTTTTCAAAGGCAGCGTCTTCTCGTAGGCGCGGATGAACTGGCGGCCGGTGGTCAGGACCAGGTCACTTTGCGTGAGCATGTACGGGATCACGCCGAAGTAGGGCGACTCCACCGCCACGCGGCGCTGCAGGCCGAGGCGTTCGAGATGCGCGTCGATCACGCCGTGGTACCCGGGCAGCATCTGGGTCGGAGCAACGTGGGGCAGGTCGAGATAATCCTCGAGCGTCATCGCGTCCGGCGCCGTGCGCCGCGCATACGGACTGTCGGCGCGCATCGTGCAGATGATCGGGTCTTCGAACAGCTTCGAGATGTGCAGGTGCGCCGGCGGCTCGTCCCAGTTGGCGATCACCAGGTCCATGTCGCCGTCCGAGAGCATGCGCAGATAATCCTGGCCCGGCCCCAGCGCATGGATCACGACCTTGCTGCCGGGCGAGCCGCGGCGCAGCAGCGCCACCACATTGGGCAGGAAGCGCGCATCGAGGTAATCCGGCGCGGCGATGTGGAAGGTGCGCGTGGCGTCTTCGGGCAGGAACGGCGCCTTGCGCACGAACAGGCTTTCGGCTTCGTCGAGGATGCGCTTGGCGGGCTTGAGCAGACCTTCGCCGTGCTGCGTCGGCACCATGCCGCGCGCGCCGCGCACGAGAATCGGGTCGCCCGTCAGCTCGCGCAGTTTGCGCAGCGACGCCGAGATCGACGGCTGCGGCTGATTCAGTTTGAGCGCCACGCGCGAGACGTTTTTCTCCACCAGCAGCAGGTAGAGGATGCGGATCAGGTGCAGGTCGAGGTTGCGGGGAAGGCTGGACATGGCCGTGAAGTCTTCGTTGTATATCGAGTTGGATATGTCGAATATACGCCGATTTTGTTGTTGCAGAAATGGAAATCAGCGTATCGTCAAGCCGTCGGTC
Organism: Telluria sp. LT2P80; assembly: GCF_059685955.1. Lineage (NCBI taxonomy): Bacteria > Pseudomonadati > Pseudomonadota > Betaproteobacteria > Burkholderiales > Oxalobacteraceae > Telluria > Telluria sp. LT2P80. Next base: position 267,217 of record NZ_JCASIO010000002.1, read on the forward strand.
GCCGTGGTTGCACTGGCGCGCTCGCGTAGTTCCCCTTGAATCTGCGACCCTGAAGGACGCCCATGTTCGACCCCGGATACCTGGCCCCCTACGTTCTCGAATGGCTCAATCTGCTGGTGCGCTGGCTGCACATCATCACCGGCATCGCCTGGATCGGCGCATCGTTCTACTTCGTCTGGCTCGACAACACGATCAAGCCGCCGGCGCCTGGCTCGGACCTCGAGCGCAAGGGTGTCGCCGGCGAGCTGTGGGCCGTGCACGGCGGCGGCTTCTACAACCCGCAAAAATACCTGGTGGCGCCTGCGGAATTGCCAAAGGAGCTGCACTGGTTCAAGTGGGAAGCCTATTCCACGTGGCTGTCGGGCTTTGCGCTCCTGACCATCGTGTATTACATGAATGCGAAAGCGATGATGATCGACCGCAGCGTGGCCGATTTGTCGAGTGGGCAGGCGATCGGCATCGGCATCGGCAGCCTGGTCGTGGGCTGGATCGTCTACGATCTGCTGTGCCGCTCTCCGCTGGTGCAGCGCCAGCTGGCGTTTGGCGCGGTGGTCTTCCTGTTCTTGGTCGGCAGCAGCTGGGTGCTTACGCACCTGCTCAGCGGTCGCGCGGCCTACCTGCACGTGGGCGCGATGATCGGCACGATGATGGTGGCAAACGTGGCGATGCTGATCATCCCGGGCCAGCGCAAGATGGTGAATGCCATGCTGGCGGGGCAGAAGCCCGATCCGGTCCACGGCATCAAGGCCAAGCAGCGCAGCGTCCACAATAACTACTTCACATTGCCGGTGCTGTTCATCATGATCAGCAACCACTACGCGATGACCTACAACCACCCGCATGCTTGGGCGGTGCTGGGCGTGATCATGCTGGCCGGCGTGTTGATCCGCCACTTCTTCAACCTGCGCCACAAGGGCCGTATCGAGTGGCGGTACCCGGTGGCGGGGGCCGCGCTGCTGTTGGGTCTTGGCGTGCTGCTGGCACCAGCCAGGCCGGTACGCGTCGATCCGGTCGTTACCACCGCGACCACCGACGCCGCCCGCTTTGCCGAGGTCCGCACGATCATGGGCGCGCGTTGCGTCTCGTGCCATGCAGCGCAACCGACGCAGCCCGGTTTTGCGGCGGCGCCGCTGGGCGTCATGCTCGAAACGCCGGAACAGATCGGCCAACACGCCGCGCGCATCTACCAGCAGACAGTCCAGACCAGGGCCATGCCGCTGGCGAATCTGACGCACATGACCGATGCCGAACGCGCCGTGGTCAAGGCCTGGTTCGAGGCCGGCGCCAACACAGGAAACACACCATGAACGCACTGCAGACACGCCTGGCCGACTGGATCGACGCGCACTTCGATGACGAAGTGGGTTTTTTGCAGGCCGTCGTGCGGATTCCCACCGATACGCCGCCGGGCAACAACGCGCCGCATGCCGAGGCCGTGGCCGACATGCTGGAGCGCGCCGGCTGGCCAGTCGAGCGGCATGCGGTGCCAGCGCAGCAGGTGATTGACTACGGCCTGGAAAGCATCACGAATTTGATCGTGCGCCGGCCGTATGGCGGAGACGGGCCGACGCTGGCGCTCAATGCGCATGGCGACGTGGTGCCGCCGGGCGAAGGCTGGACCCATCCACCATATGGCGCCGTCATCGAAGACGGTTACCTGTACGGACGCGCGGCAGCGGTATCGAAAAGCGACTTTGCCACCTATGTGTTCGCGGTGCGCGCGCTCGAAGCACTGGGCGCGCCGCTGCGTGGCGGCGTCGAGCTGCACTTTACCTATGATGAAGAATTTGGCGGGCTGCTGGGGCCGGGCTGGCTGCTGGAGCAGGGCCTGACGCAGCCCGACTACGTGATCGCCGCCGGTTTTGGCTACAGCATCATCACCGCGCACAACGCCTGCCTGCAGCTGGAAGTGACGGTGCACGGCAAGGCCGGCCACGGCGCGATGCCCGAAACCGCGGTCGATGCGCTGCAGGCAGCCACGCGGGTGCTCAATGCCATCTACGGCGACCTGCCGCGGCTCAAGACCATCAAGTCGGGCGTACCGGGCATCGATTCGCCGACGATGCTCGTCGGGCGCATCGATGGCGGCACGAATACCAATGTGGTGCCGGGCAAGGTGGTGCTCAAGCTCGACCGGCGCATGATTCCCGAAGAAGACCCGGTCGCCGTCGAAGCGCAGGTGCGCGCGCTGATCACGGACGCGGTGGCCGGCATGCCGGGCATCCGGCTCGAGATCCGGCGCCTGCTGCTGTCGCAGGCATTGCGCCCGCTGCCCGGCGCGCAGCCGCTGGTCGAGAGCCTGCGCCGCAACGCACACGCCGTGCTCGGCGAAGCGATTCCCGCCGTCGGCACGCCGCTGTATGCGGATGCGCGGCTATATGGGGAGCGTGGCATTCCGGCCGTCCTGTATGGCGCCGGGCCGCGCACGGTCATGGAGGCGAATGCGAAGAAGGCCGACGAGCGGCTGGCGCTGGAAGACTTGCGCCGCGCCACCAAGGTGGTGGCGCTGACGCTGCTGGACATGCTGGGCGCGCCGTGAACGGTCAAGGCCGCCCGGTTGCCCCGGCCTGGCCCAGCGCTTCAGCCATCCGCACGAGCTTCACGAACTCGGCACGATAACCGTCCGGATCCGTGCCCCGTGCGTCGTTCGCCAGCGTCGCGATGTCCGCATAGCTGTAGTCACTGACCTGCGGCTCGCCGCGCAGGCGCTGGCCGAACGCGGTGACCGCCACGGCGAAGCGCTGGTCGGCCGGCGCGGCGGCCAGCGTGGCGCCCGCCGTTGCCGGGCGCACGGGCTGCTCGGCCAGGCGGCTCTTGCTCTCGCCCGGCAGCTTGTAGCGCACCCGCACGAACGCCAGCTCGTCACTTCTACCCGCCGGGACGGCTTTCTTGCCGGTGCCATAGCGCAGCGGGTCGACCAGTTTGCCTGCGCCCGCTGCCGGCGTGATCTCGTAGATCGCGGTCACCGTGTGGCCGGCGCCCATATCGCCCGCATCGACCTTGTCGTCCTTGAAGTCCTGGCGCGCGAGCATGCGCGTCTCGTAGCCGATCAGGCGATACGCCGCCACGCGGGCCGGGTTGAACTCGACCTGCATCTTGACGTCGTTTGCGATCGGGAACATGGTCGAGCCAAGTTCAGCTTGCAGCGCCTTGCGCGCTTCCAGAAGCGAGTCGATGTAGGCGGCATTGCCATTGCCCGACTGCGTCAGGCGCTGGATCAGCGCATCGTTCAGGTTACCATCGCCGACGCCGAAAATCGACAGGTAGACGCCGCTCTTGCGCTTGTCGGCGATGAAGGTTTCGAGCTGGCGCGGGTCCCTCACGCCGATATTGAAGTCGCCATCGGTGGCCAGGATGACGCGGTTGACGGCTTTCGCATCGTAGTGGCGTTGGGCCATGGCATAGGCGCGCTCCAGGCCATCGCGGCCGGCGGTGCCGCCGGCTGCCTGCAACGCATCGATGGCGTCGATGATCTTCTGCCTGTCGCTGCCCGTCGTGGGTTCGAGCGCCACTGCCGTGCCATTGGCGTAGGTAACGATCGCCACCCGGTCCTGTGCGCGCAAGCCCTGTGCAAACAGGCGAAAGCCCTGCTTGAGCAGCGGCAGGCGGTCCTGCGGGGCCATCGAGCCGGACACGTCCACCAGCAGCACGACATTCATCGGCGGCCGTTCGGCGCGCTGCAGGTCGTAGCCGCGCACGGCCACGTGCAGCAACTGGTTGTCCGCATTCCACGGGCTGGGCATGATGGCCGTGGTCAGCGCGAATGGCTGACTGGCCTTGTTCGGTGCGGCATAAGCGTAGGGGAAGTAGTTCACCATTTCCTCGACCCGCACGGCGGCCGGTGGCGGCATGCGGCCGGCGTTCAGCTGGCGCCGCACATACGCATACGACGCGGTATCGACGTCGCTGCTGAAGGTGGATACGGGTTGTTCTTCGACCAGCACCGCACGGTTGGCCTGGACGTCGGGGAAGCGGTCGGCACCCGGTGCGTACTGTGGCATCGGATAGGGCATCGTGGCGACGCGACGCTGGAAGGTCGTCGGCTGCACGCCGGCGTAACCTGAATACGAGGAGAGCGCGCTGCCGGTGATCTCGACCCGCGTCCCGGGCGCCGGCGGCGGCGGGGGCGCTGCGGTGCTATCCACTTGCAGTTGCTGGGGCGCGCTGCAGGCGGCCAGCAGCAGGGTCGCCGCAAGCAGGGGCAAGGCGGCGGGGAGGGTGGCGCGCGAGCGTGGCATGGCAGGACCTCATGACGTGATGGTTGTCATAAGGTGCACCAGCCGCGCGCCGCCGGCAATCGCGCTTACATCCTGTAATGCCTATGCACGCAGGGTATGCGCAGCGGTTGCCGGCGCGTGGATTACTTCTGCTTGAGCGAGCGCTCGAACAGCTGATAGATCCGGCGGTACTGGTCGTACCACGCTTCCGGCTGCACATAGCCATGGCGCTCGAGCGGGTAGCTCGCCATTTCCCAGTGGTCCTTCTTCATCTCGATCAGGCGCTGCGCCATGCGCACCGAGTCCTGGTACAGCACGTTATCGTCGATCATGCCGTGCGAGATCAGCAGGTGGCCCTTGAGGTTCTGTGCGTACTCGATCGGCGACGATTTTTTATATGCTTCCGGGTCGATGTCCGGCGTGTTGAGGATGTTGGCCGTGTACTCGTGGTTGTAGCTGGTCCAGTCGGTCACGGGGCGCAGCGCGGCGCCGGCCTTGAACACGTCCGGTGCGCGCATCAGGGCCATGAAGGTCATGAAGCCGCCGTAGCTGCCGCCATAGACGCCGATATTGTTGGCGTCGCCCTGCTGCTGGCCGACCAGGTACTTCACGCCGTCGAGGTAGTCGTCCAGTTCCGGGTGGCCCATCTGGCGGTAGATCGCCGTGCGCCATTTGGCGCCATAGCCTTTCGAGGCGCGGTAATCCATGTCCAGCACGATGTACCCCTGCTGCACCAGCAGGTTGTGGAACATCTGTTCGCGGAAGTAGACCGGATAACGCTTGCTGACGTTCTGCAGGTAGCCGGCGCCGTGCACGAACATCACGACCGGATAGGTCTTGCCGGCTTCCAGCTGCGCCGGGCGATACAGCTTGGCGTGTACCGGGTCGCCGCCGGCGCTCGATGGCACGGCGACGTATTGCGGCTCGATCCACTCGCGTGCCTTGAAGTCGGGCGTGCGGGTGTCGGTCAGTTTGGTGGCCGCGCCGCCCGAGACGGGCACGGTCGCGATCTGGATCGGCGTGTAGCTCGACGACCAGTGCACCAGCAGCTTGTTCTGGTCCGGCGACAGGTTGAAGCGTTCGACGCCGTCGAGCTTCGTCACTTCGCGCACCGCGCCGCCCCTGGCGCTCACGGCGCAGACTTCGTAGTCGCCCGGTGCTTCGTGGTTGCACAGCATGTAGGCGGTGCTGCCGTCCGCGTTCCAGCGCACGTCGCTGGCTTCCCATTTGCCCGAGGTCAGCGCGCGTGGCGCGGCCGACCCCATGGTGTCCTGGGTGTACAGGTGCGAGTAGCCCGATTCTTCCGACAGGTACCACAGCGTGCGGTTATCCGGCAGCCAGCCGAATTCGGCGTTGTCGTAATTGACCCAGGCGCCGTCGGTCACGCGGTTCAGGGGTTTCAGCTTGGCGTCACGCAGGTCGACGCTGGCGATCCAGCGGTCCTTGTTGTCGACCGAACGCAGCATCACGGCGACGCTGGCGCCATTGCTGCTCCAGTCGATCGCGTTGCGGCCACCCGAGACGACCACCGGCCGGTTGCCCTTGAGTGGATCCTTCTTGGCAGCGGCGCGCAGCGCGGCCAGCGGATCGACAGTGATGCCCGGAAGGGTGTCGAAGCCGATGTCCTTGACGGTATTGGTGCGCAGGTCGACCAGTTTCAGCGAGTGCGCCGGCGGCATGTTGCGGCCCACGCGCGTGCGCACGTCTTCCGTTTCTTCGTAACCCGATTCGTTCACGTAGCGCGGCATCTTGCCCACGCGGCCCTTGTCGGCGCCCTTGGCGGCGGTGACGACCAGCAGCCAGCGGCCGTCCGGCGACAGCGAACTTGCCTCCAGCGTGACCTTGTCGCCCAGGTAGACGGGCGTTGGCGCCATCGAGGCATCGACGCGGCGCAGTTCGTCGTTGCGGGCGCGCAGCGCGTCGCGGTCATCCTTCTGGCGCTTGAGGTGCTCGATCAGGCGCAGCTCGGTCGCGCGGTAGGCGTCGTCTTCGGGGGCGTTCGGGTCCTTCGCCGCGCGCGGCAGCGCGGCCGGGCCGGTAACCCGGGTCACGCGGTCCCACACATACCAGTCGGTGCCGATGCGGTACTGCACCGAGCGCTCGTCGGCCGCGTACTGCGCGTTGCCGATGCGGCTCGCGCCGCGCGTGACCTGCACCAGTTGGCCCGATTTCAGGTCGCGCTCGAACAGGTCGTTGTTGCGGATGACCAGCATGCGCGTGTTGTTGCGGTTGTAGACCACGTCGGCGCTGTCGATCTTCGTCAGCTCGGCGTCGCTCACCATCTGCGCCTTGCCGGCGTTCGCGCCAGCCTGGAACGTGTCACGCACGGGCGAGCCGGTGCGCTTCTGCTTGTAGTACACCTGCTTGCTGTCCCAGCTGAACCAGGCGTCTTCCACCGGCGTGCCGATCCAGTCGGGATGGCTCATGGCCTGGTCGAGGGTGATGGGTGTCGGTGCTGCTGCTGCCGGCAGTGCGAACGATGCCAGCGAGGCCGCGAACGAGGCCGCAAAGAGGGTGAGTGCAGGTGTGCGCATGGGTATGTGGTAAGTGAAAGAAGGGCTTTCTGGCCAGAAATGCGAATGCATTCTAGCGCAGCCACTTGCCACGGCGCGCAGATCGAATAAGGTTTTTTTACTATAAATACAAACGCCGGCAGTATGTCAATACGGCCGGCGCTCGGTAAAACAGGCGGTTTATTCTGCCTTGACTGGGCGTGTGCCCTGTTGCTTACATTGCCTTGAACGGGCCTTTTGGCGGACGTGGCAGGTACATCGAGACGCGGGCGGCAACGGTCAGCACGGCCAGGGCGATGGTCAGGTATTCGAGTGGATGCATGATTAACCCCGCACCGATGGAGCGTAACCGCCGTGGGCGATGTACAGGTCTTGCGAGAAACTACGGATGGCGGCGATGGCCGCTGCGAAGAAATTGGTTTGCTGGATAGCTGCAGTCATGTTGCGCTCCTGGTTAAATACTGTCATGTTGCGTTGCAGTATAAGAGTCATCGAGTCATAAGAAAACTTTTCATTCGTGATTCCCGCGATTCACGAAACGAATAATTGTTTTGTTGCCCACTGGAAAGATATGCGCTTGACGCATATCTCGACAGTGGATACACGCATAAGAAGGGCAAGGATTCGATGCAATGTGGCAACAAGGTACGATTCTTGCATGCAAAAACGGCATGAAACCGCGAGACACAACAACCCCACATTTGCGCATTGTTGTCGTGCTGTCCGCAACGGCACCAGGCACCGACCCCGACGCGGCCCAGGCAGCGCAGACCCGGCGCAGCACCGCGCTGCGCATTGGCCTGCTCGAATCGGGCTACGATCTGGTTGCATCGCTGCCGGCCGACGTGTTCCTGCCCGAGCGCATCGCGCAGTTGCAGCCCGACCTGATCATCCTCGACAGCGAGTCGGACGCGCGCGACGTGCTCGAACACATCGTGATCGCCACCCGCGACGCGCGCCGGCCCATCGTGCTGTTTACCGAAGATGACGCGCCGGCCAGCATGGATGCCGCACTGGAAGCGGGCGTGTCGGCGTACATCGTGGCCGGCCTGCAGGCCGAACGCGTCAAGCCGGTGCTCGACGTCGCGCTGGCGCGCTTCCGGCGCGAGCAGCGATTGCTCGACGAATTGAGCGACACCCGGCAAAAGCTGGCCGAGCGCAAGGTGCTCGACCGCGCCAAGGGCATGTTGATGACGCGCTACCAGCTGACCGAAGACCAGGCCTACCAGCGCCTGCGCAGCCTGGCCATGAACAAGAACATGAAGCTGGTCGACGTCGCGCAGCGCCTGATCGACGTGGAAGACCTGCTGGGCTGAGCGCCCGGCATCGAAGAAGAACATCAGGAGACCTATGACATTGGCAGGCAAGGGCGCATGGATCGCCGGTACCGACCGTCCCGAGATCGAGACCATCCGCATCGGCTTCATGCCGCTGGCCGACTGCGCGCCGCTGGTGATGGCGTCGGTACTGGGCTTCGATGAACTGTACGGCGTGCGCTTTGCACTGAGCCGCGAACAATCCTGGACCGGCATGCGCGAGCACCTGGTGGGCGGGCAGCTCGATGCGGCGCAGGCGCTGTACGGCATGGTGTACGGGATCCAGAACGGCATCGGCACCGGCCAGTGCGACATGGCCGTCTTGATGAACCTGAACCAGAATGGCCAGAACATCACGCTCTCGCGCACCTGGGCCGACGCAGCAGCAGAGCCGGGCGGGCTCGCGCGCCTGGTGCAGGCCGGGCAGCGCCTGACGCTCGCGCACACGTTCCCGACCGGGAATCACGCGATGTTCCTGTATTACTGGCTGGCGGCGCAGGGCGTCGATCCGATGAAAGACTGCCGGGTGGTGACGGTGCCGCCGGGGCAGATGGCGGCCAGCCTGGCGGCCGGCCATATGGATGGCTTTTGTGCGGGCGAGCCGTGGGGCCAGCGCGCGCTGCGCGACGGCGTGGGCGTGCAGGCCGCGTCGAGCGAGCAGGTATGGCCGAACCATCCCGGCAAGGCGCTGGGCACGCGCGCTGCTTTTGCTGCCACCCACCCCAATGCCTGCCGCGCCATGATCGCCGCGCTGCTGCAGGCCGCGCGCTGGCTCGACGCCTCGCGCGCCAACCGCGAAGCGGCGGCTGAGGTGCTGGCCAGTCCTGCGTATGTCAATGCCAGCCGCGAGACGCTGCAGTACTGCCTGGCCGGGGCTTCTGACGGCGCGGCCTGGCGTGGCCATAACGGCCTGCGCTTCTACGGGGACGGCGAAGCGAACTTTCCGTGGCTGTCCGACGGCATGTGGTTCATGACACAGCACCGCCGCTGGGGCTTGCTCCGTACCGATCCCGATACCGGTCCCGATTACCTGGCGCTGGCGCAGCAGGTCAACCGCATCGACCTGTATCGCGAAGCGGCCGAGCGCACCGGCACGCCACTGCCTGCCGCCACGCTGCGCACGTCCACGCTGATGGATGGGCGGGTCTGGGATGGCAGCGATCCGCACGCTTTCGCTCAAGACCTCGCACCGGCTTGACGCCAATCGCGGTGCATGCGGGTGCATCATCTTGGGGAATGGTGCACCGCAATGCAGCGTCGGGCGGGCGCCGGTTGCCGGCCATGCCCTGAACTGCGCTTGGCACGCCTCTTGCTGATACAGAGCACAGGATCAATGACGATCTCCTTCATATAACGCCAGCCCAACGACGGGCCGGCACCAGGACAACGGCGTCCGCAGCTTCTGCCCCAGGCAGCAGCGCGGACGCCTTTTTGTTTTCCAAGGACGAAAATCATGACCGGCAAAGCAGACAACATCAACCTCTTCTCGTTCCAGGGCGCGCCAATGCGCGCCTTCCACCTGACCTGGGTGGCCTTCTTCATTTGCTTCTTTGCGTGGTTCGCCTGCGCGCCGCTGATGCCCGTCATCAAAGGCGAGTTCGGCCTCTCGATGGAGCAGATCGCCAACATCAATATCGCGGCAGTGGCGATCACAATTTTTGTCCGCCTGCTGGTCGGGCCTCTGTGCGACCGCTACGGCCCGCGCAAGACCTATACGGGCCTGCTGCTGATTGGCGCGATTCCCGTGCTGGGCGTGGCCATGGCGCAGAGCTACGAAACCTTCCTGCTGGCGCGCCTGGGTATCGGCGCGGTCGGCGCCAGCTTCGTCATCACCCAGTACCACACGTCGGTGATGTTCTCGCCGAAGGTGGTCGGCACCGCCAACGCGGCTGCGGCCGGTTGGGGCAATGCCGGCGGCGGCGCAGCGCAGGCGCTGATGCCGCTGCTGCTCACGGCCGTCGTGATGCTGGGCGTGAGCCAGTCGATGAGCTGGCGCGTGGCGCTGGTGGTCCCGGGCGTCATGATGATCGTCATGGCCTTTGTTTACTGGCGCTACACGCAGGATTGCCCGGCCGGTAATTACGACGACCTGCGCAAGACCGGCGACCTGCCGGCCAGCGCCGGCAAGGGCGGCTGGGCCAGTTTCACCGAAGGCTGCCGCAACCACCGCGCCTGGCTGCTGTTCGTCACCTACGGCGCCTGCTTCGGCATCGAGATCTTCATCCACAACATCGCCGCCGTGTACTACGTCGATCACTTCGACCTGACCCTGGGCCAGGCCGGCATGGCCGCTGGCAGTTTCGGCCTCCTGGCGCTGTTCGCCCGCGCGCTGGGCGGCTGGCTGTCGGACCGCGCTGCCAGGGGCGGTGACGTCAATCGCCGCGTGACCATGTTGTTCGTGCTGATGATCGGCGAAGCGCTCGGCCTGTTGTGGTTCGCGCAGGCCGACGGCGTCGTGTTCGCCGTGGTCGCGATGCTGGTATTCGGCCTGTTCACGCACATGGCCTGCGGCGCGACCTACGCGCTGGTGCCCTTCGTGGCGCCCAAGGCGCTGGGCGGTGTGGCCGGCATCGTTGGCGCCGGTGGCAATGTCGGCGCCGTCGCCGCGGGCTTCCTGATGAAAGGCACGGGTGACATCCAGAGCACGCTCACGATCCTGAGCGGCCTGGTGCTGGTGGCCAGCCTGTGCGTGCTTGGCGCGCGCTTCGGCAGTACGTCCCGCGTCCCGTCCGCAACCGTTGCAGCATAAAGGAGAACGTCATGCATATCGTCGTCATCGGCCACGGAATGGTGGGCCACAAATTCCTCGAAACGCTCGCTGCCAGCAGCATGCAGGACCCGGCGACACCGCTGCGGGTCACGGTGCTGGGCGAAGAGCCGCGCCCGGCCTACGACCGCGTGCACCTGTCGGAATTCTTTGCCGGGAAGAGCGCGGATGACCTGTCGCTGGTCGCGCCGGGCTACTTCGAACGCGCCGAGCTGGCCGAGCGCGTCGTGCTGCGCCTGAACGCGAAGGTGGTCGCCATCGACCGCGCTGCGCAATCGGTGCTGCTGGGCGACGGCAGCACTGTCTCCTACGATCGCCTGGTGCTGGCCACCGGCTCGTACCCGTTCGTGCCGCCGGTGCCGGGGGCCGAGCGCAAGGACTGCTTCGTGTACCGCACGATCGAAGACCTCGAGAAGATGAAGGAATGCGCCTCCCGCGGCGACGGGACGCGCCAGCGCATCGGCGTCGTCATCGGCGGCGGGCTGCTGGGCCTGGAGTGCGCCAAAGCGCTGCGCGACCTGGGCCTGCAGGCGCACGTCGTCGAATTTGCGCCGCGCCTGATGGCGGTGCAGGTCGACGATGCGGGCGCGCGCGTGCTGCGCACCCGCATCGAAGAACTGGGTGTCGGCGTCCACACCGGCAAGAACACGCTGGCCATCGTCGATGGCGATGAGACGACCCACCGCATGCAGTTCGCCGACGGCACGAGTCTGGACACCGACATGATCGTGTTCTCGGCCGGCATCCGCCCGCGCGACGAACTGGCGCGCCAGGCCGGCCTTGAGCTGGGCGCGCGCGGCGGCATCGTCATCGACGGCCAGTGCCTGACGTCCGACCCGCACGTCTACGCGATCGGCGAATGCGCGCTGTGGAGCGGCCAGCTGTTTGGCCTGGTAGCGCCGGGCTACGACATGGCGCGCACCGCCGCGCGCCATGTGCTGGGCGCCGAATGCGGCTTCCTTGGTGCCGACATGAGCACCAAGCTCAAGCTGATGGGCGTGGACGTGGCCAGCCTGGGCGACGCGCATGGCACCACGCCGGGCAGCCGCAGCTACCAGTTCCTGGATGAGCGGCGCCAGACCTACCGCAAGATCGTTGTCTCGAGCTGTGGCAAGTACCTGCTCGGCGGCGTGCTGGTGGGCGACGCCGCATCGTACGGCGCGCTGCTGCAGACAATGCTCAACAAGATCGAGCTGCCCGAAGCGCCCGAATACCTGATCCTGCCGGAGAGCGGCAACACGGTGCGGCCTGCGCTGGGCGTGGACAAGCTGCCAGCCACGGCGCAGGTCTGCTCGTGCAACGACATCTCGAAGGGCGCGCTGTGCGAGGCGGTGGCCGGCGGCGCCACCACGATCGGCGCGCTGAAAAGCTGCACGACGGCCGGTACGGCCTGCGGTGGCTGCGTGCCGCTGGTGACGCAGGTGCTGAACGCCGAACTGAAAAAGCTGGGCGTGGCCGTCAACAACCACCTGTGCGAACACTTCGCGTACTCGCGCCAGGAGCTGTACCACCTGGTGCGCGTGGAAGGCATCAAGGAGTTCGGCGAACTGCTGGCGCGCCACGGCAAGGGCCTTGGCTGCGACGTCTGCAAGCCGACCGCCGCGAATATCCTGGCCTCGGTGTGGAACGATTTCGTGCTCAAACCGAAGCACGCCAGCCTGCAGGATTCGAACGACTACTTCCTCGGCAACATCCAGAAGGACGGCACCTACTCGGTCATACCGCGCATGGCGGGCGGCGAAGTGACGGCCGACGGCCTGATCGCGGTGGGCATGGTCGCCAAGAAGTACGGCCTGTACACCAAGATCACGGGCGGACAGCGGGTCGACCTGTTCGGCGCGCGCGTGGACCAGCTGCCGGCGATCTGGGAAGAGCTGATCGACGCCGGCTTCGAGTCGGGCCACGCCTACGGCAAGTCGCTGCGCACGGTGAAATCGTGCGTCGGCTCGACCTGGTGCCGCTATGGCGTGGGCGACAGCGTGGGCTTTGCCATCGAACTGGAAAACCGCTACAAGGGTTTGCGCGCACCGCACAAGATCAAGTTTGGCGTGTCGGGCTGCACCCGCGAATGCGCCGAGGCGCAGGGCAAGGACGTGGGCCTGATCGCCACCGACAAGGGCTGGAACCTGTACGTGTGCGGCAACGGCGGCATGAAGCCGCGCCACGCGGAGCTGATCGCATCGAACCTGACCGAGGCCGAGGTCGTGCGCCTGACCGACCGCTTCCTGATGTTCTACGTACGCACGGCCGAACGCCTGCAGCGCACGTCGACCTGGCGCGAAAACCTCGAAGGAGGCCTGGAGTACCTGCGCCAGGTGGTAGTCGAGGACAGCCTGGGCATCGGCGACGAACTCGAAGCGCAGATGCAGCACGTGGTCGACACCTACGCGTGCGAATGGAAGGAAGCCATCACCAATCCGGCCGTGCGCAGCCGCTTCCGCCACTTCGTCAACAGCGCGGAACCGGACAGCAACGTGGTGTTCGTGCCCGAGCGCGGCCAGGTGCGCCCGGCCACGTTCGACGAACGCCGCCGCACGATTCCCATCGCTGTGGCTTGAGGAGAATGACCATGCATCGTGACACCCAACTTGCCAACTGGACGGCTGTGTGCCGGCTCGACGAGATCGTCCCCGATACCGGCGTGTGCGCGCTGCTCAACGGCCGCCAGGTGGCCGTGTTCCGCATCGGCGACCTTGAGCCGCGCGTGTACGCCATCGATAACTACGATCCCAATTCGCAGGCCGCCGTGCTCTCGCGCGGGCTGGTGGGCAGCATCGGCGAGCGCATCGTCGTGGCCTCGCCCATCTACAAGCAGCACTTCGACCTGGCCAGCGGCGAGTGCCTGGAAGCGCCGGCGCAGTCGGTGGCGAGCTACCCGGCCCGGATCGATGGCGCCGTCGTCTGGGTCGCCGCATGAATACGACGCACAGGCCCGCGCTGGTGGTGGTCGGCAACGGCATGGCCGGGATGCGCACGGTCGAGGAACTGCTCGCGCTGGCCCCTGGCATGTACGACATCACCGTGTTCGGCGCCGAGCCGCACGTGAACTACAACCGCATCATGCTCTCGCCGGTGCTGGCGGGCGACAAGACGCAGGACGACATCGTGCTGCATCCGCGCGCGTGGTACGCCGAGCATGGCATCACGCTGCACACGGGCGACCCGGTCGTGGCCATCGACCGCCGTCGCCGCATCGTGCGTTCGCAATCGGGTGTGGAAGTGGCATATGACCGCCTGCTGCTGGCCACCGGTTCGCAGCCGTTCATCGTGCCGGTACCGGGCGCGGACCTGCCGGGCGTGGTGGGCTTTCGCGACCTGGATGATGTCGACACGATGCTGCAGGCGGCGCGCGACGGCCGGCACGCGGTGGTGATCGGCGGCGGCCTGCTCGGACTGGAAGCGGCCAATGGTTTGCTGCGGCGCGGGATGGACGTCACGGTCGTGCACCTGACCGGCAGCCTGCTGAACCAGCAGCTCGATGGCGACGCGTCGCTGCTGCTCAAGGGCGCGCTCGAGCGGCGCGGTTTGCGCATCCTGCTGGGCGTGCAGACCGAGGCCATTCTGGGTGATGGCAAGGTCGCATCGGTGCGCCTGTCCGATGGCGTCACGCTGCCGGCCGATCTGGTGGTGATGGCCGCCGGTGTGCGGCCCAACGTGGCGCTGGCGCGCGCCGCCGGCCTGCATGTCGAGCGCGCGATCGTCGTCGACGACACGCTGCAAAGCTACGACCCGCGCGTGTACGCGGTGGGCGAATGCGTCCAGCACCGCCGCGCCACCTTCGGCCTGGTCGCGCCGATCTGGGAACAGGCGCGCGTCTGCGCGGCGCACCTGGCCGGCTTCGGGCACCGCCGCTACGTGCAGCAGGCCGTGGCCACCAAACTCAAGGTCACCGGGATCGATCTGTACTCGGCCGGCGACATCGTCGGCGGGCCGGGCACGCAAGACCTGGTGCTGCGCGACCGCCGCTCCGGCATGTACAAGCGCCTGGTCCTAGACGGCAATCGCCTGACGGGCGCCGTGCTGTATGGCGACGTGGCCGACGGCCCCTGGTATTTCGACCTGATCGGGCGCGGTGTCGACATCTCGGCGCTGCGCGACCGCCTGTTGTTCGGCCCTGCGTTGTGCGACGCGCAGGCCGCCTAGAAAGAGCACCCATGAGCATTCCGATCCACGCTGTGCGTACCACCTGTCCTTATTGCGGCGTCGGCTGCGGCGTGAAGGCGACCGCGCTGCCCGGTGGCGGCGCGACGATCGAAGGTGACCCTGAGCACGCCGCCAACCGCGGCCGCCTGTGCGTGAAAGGGTCGGCGCTGGGCGAAACGCTCGATCTGGACGGCCGCCTGCTGCATCCGGCCGTGCGGCAGAACGGGGTGCTGGCGCGCGCCAGCTGGGACGAGGCGCTGGATACCGTGGCAGACGGTTTCGCGCGCATCATCGCCGAGCACGGGCCGGACGCGGTGGCGCTGTACGTGTCGGGCCAGATCCTGACCGAGGATTACTATGTCGCCAACAAGTTCATGAAGGGCTACGTCGGCAGCGCCAACATCGACACCAACTCGCGCCTGTGCATGTCGTCCGCCGTGGCCGGCCACAAGCGCGCCTTCGGCGAAGACGTGGTGCCGGGCTGCTACGAGGATTTTGAATTGGCCGACCTGATCGTGCTGGTCGGCTCGAACGCGGCCTGGTGCCATCCGACGCTGTTCCAGCGCATCGTGCGCGCCAAGGAAGCGCGGCCCGCCATGCAGATCGTCGTGCTCGACCCGCGCCGCACGGCCACCTGCGAGCTGGCGGACCTGCACCTGGCCCTGAAGCCCGGCAGCGATGTGGCGCTGTTCAACGGTCTGCTGGCGCACCTGGCGCGCGGCGATGCGTTCGATGCAGACTACGTCGCAGCGCACACGACCGGCCTGGATGCGGCGCTCGATGTCGCCAACGCAGGCGACGACGTGGCGCGTGTCTGCGGCCTCGATCCGAACGATCTGCACGCGTTCTACGACCTGTTTGCCCGCACCGATAAAGTCGTCACCGCATTCTCGATGGGCGTGAACCAGTCCAGCAGCGGCACCGACAAGGTCAACGCGATCATCAACTGCCACCTGGCCACCGGCCGCATCGGCCGCCCCGGCATGGGGCCGTTCTCGCTGACCGGCCAGCCCAATGCGATGGGCGGGCGCGAAGTGGGCGGCCTGGCCAATATGCTGGCGGCCCACCTGGACCTCGACAACGCCGGGCACCGCGATGCGGTGCGCACGTTCTGGGATGCGCCGCGCATCGCCGACAAGCCGGGCCTCAAGGCCGTGGACCTGTTCCGCGCGATCGAAGCGGGCAGCGTGAAAGCAGTGTGGATCATGGCGACCAATCCGATCGTGAGCATGCCGGACGCCGACCAGGTACGGCGCGCCCTGGCGGCCTGCGAGCTGGTGGTGGTGTCGGACGTCATGGCCAGCACCGACCTGGCGCCGTACGCGCATGTGGCGCTGCCGGCGCTGGCCTGGGGCGAGAAGGATGGCACGGTCACCAATTCCGAACGCTGCATCTCGCGCCAGCGCGCCTTTTTGCCGGTCCCGGGCGAGGCGAGGGCCGACTGGCGCGCGCTGTGCGAGGTCGCGCAGCGCATGGGCTACGCCGGGTTCGGGTTCGACAGCGCGCATGCGATCTTCGACGAACACGCGCGCCTGTCGGCCTGGAAGAATGACGACGATGGCCACCGCCGTGCCTTCCGGCTCGATCCGCTGGTGGGCATGCGCCGCGCCGCGTATGACGAACTGCAACCGGTGCAGTGGCCGCTGAACCCAGCGGGGGAGGGCACCGCGCGCCTGTTTGGCAGCGGCGGCTTTTCGTACCCGGACGGCAAGGCGCGCTTCATCGCGACAGGCGTGCGTGCGCCGGCCAATGTGCCTTCGAGTGAATTTCCGCTGGTGCTCAACACGGGCCGCCTGCGCGACCAGTGGCACACGATGACGCGCACCGGCAAGTCGCCGCGCCTGGCCGGCCACGCGGCCGAGCCCTTCGTCGACCTGCACCCGCACGATGCGTTGCTGGCCGGTGTGCGCGAGGGCGAGCTGGCCCGCATCAGCTCACGCTGGGGCGCGATGGTCGCGCGCGTGGCGCACGGCGGCGGTATCGCGCGCGGCGCCGCTTTCGTGCCGATTCACTGGAACGGGCAGACCGCGTCCGATGCGCGGGTGGGGGCGCTGGTCAATCCGGCCGTCGACCCGGTCTCGGGCGAGCCCGAATTCAAGCACACCCCGGTGCGGATCGAGCCGTTCGGCGTGGCCTGGTATGGCTTCATCATGAGCCGGCACGATCTGAGCCTTGAGGCGGTCGCGCACTGGACGCGGGTGCGCGGCAGCGGTTTCATTCGCTATGAGCTGGCCGGGCGTGCACCGGTTACGCCCGATATGGCGCGCGCGCTGCTGGGTGCAGGCGAAGATGCCGACTGGATCGAGTATCAGGATCAGTCGGCAGGCATGCTGCGCGCCGCGCTGCTGGTCGATGGTTGCCTGGAAGCCTGCCTGTTCGTGGCGCGCGCTCCCGATCTGCCGGCGCGCGCATGGCTGGGTGGACTGTTCGCCGCACCCGAACTGGGGCCGCGCGAGCGGGCCACGCTGCTGGCCGGCCGCGCCGTGCAAGCCGGGCCCGATCCCGGGCCGACGGTCTGCTCGTGTTTCGGCGTTGGCCGCAACACGATCTGCGCCGCAATCCGGGCCGGGGACTTGCAGACGCCCGGTCAGGTGACGGCCTGCCTGAAGGCGGGCGGCAACTGCGGCTCGTGCATCCCCGAGATCAAGTCGCTGCTGCACGAGGTGCGCTTCGCCGCTGCCGCCGCCGCGTGATCAGCCCGGCGGCGTTTTTGGGACGGGTTTGGAGGTGAGCAGGCTGGCCACCACCGACCCTGCCAGAATCACCCCGACTACCCCCAGCGCGATGCCGGTCGGGATCTTGTAGATATCGAGCAGCAGCATCTTGATGCCGATGAAGATCAGGATCCCCGCCAGGCCATATTTGAGCAGGTGGAAGCGGTCCGCCATGTCGGCCAGCAGGAAGTACATCGCGCGCAGGCCGAGAATGGCGAACACGTTCGACGTGAACACGATGAACGGGTCGCTCGTGACGGCGAAGATCGCCGGAATCGAATCGACCGCGAAGATCACGTCCGTGATCTCGACCATGATCAGCACCACGAACATCGGCGTGGCAAAGCGCAGGCCGTCGCGCATGATGAAGAACTTTTCGCCATGGTATTCGTCGGTGATCCGCATGTGGCCACGCAGCCATTTCAGCACCTTGTTGTCGGCCAGGTCGGGTTCGCTGTCGGCCGAGATCAGCATCTGGATACCGGTGTAGAGCAGGAATAGCCCGAAGATGTAGAGGATCCAGTGGAACTGGGCCAGCAGGAGCGCGCCGAGATAAATCAGGATCGCGCGCAGCACGATGGCGCCCAGCACCCCATACAACAGCACGCGCTTCTGGTATTGGGGCGGCACGCCGAAGAAGCTGAAGAGGGTGATCCAGACGAACACGTTGTCGACCGCCAGCGATTTTTCGATCAGGTAGCCGGTGAGGTATTCAAGGGACTTCGCCTTGGCCACGGCCGGGCCGGCAATGCCTTCGAGATACCAGTAGAACCAGGCGCCAAAGGCCAGTGCCACCGAGATCCAGATCAGCGACCAGATGGCTGCTTCTTTCGTGCTGACCTTGTGATCGCCCGACGTTTTCAGGCCAAAGAAATCGATGGCCAGCATGACGACGACGAACGCGGTGAAGGAAAGATAAAGAGTAGGTGTGCCGACCGATTCGAGCATGTTGACTCCGTGGAGTGGCAATGGACGCTGGGCGCGCGTGCTGACTGGCACGCGCTGTCATTACAGCATGAATTTTATGGGCATGCCGCACGCATGGGGGCTCTTGACGCGCGCTTGTGGTGACGGTGGCGGAAGGAGGACTTGATCGTAAAATAAGCTCGTTTGTGTTACCTGTAAGGTACTCTACCGCTGCGTCACGATTGGTTGGGGAGAGCAACGTAACGCGCGGACGACGTAAAATCTACCGGCCTGACCTCGTAAAAATTCAACGTCCCAAATTCTACGCGAGCAATATGAGCAAACTATTACGCTTCCTTTTCGGTTCGCGTCCGCCAACGGTAGCAGGGATGCGTAATGAGTTGAAAACAGCATCCATTCCTCAATTGGTTGATTTATCGCGTGACTATCACGGATTCATTCGGGAGGACGTGCTGGTTCGTGCGGCCGAGCTTCGCTCGCCGGCGCTGCTTGAGGCGATCCTGGAGCGATTGAACGACTGGGTTCCACAAGTGCGTCAAGCGGCGCGTACGGCGCTCCTGGCGCTGGTGCCGGTTCTCCCGCCAGCCGCAATCCTGAAAACGCTGCCTGTCATTGATCGGTTGCGACTCGCAAAGCGCGAGAATCATGTCGTCTGGATTGAACAGTACTACGCCATCGTTGTCGATGTCGTGGGCGCCGATGCCCTGGTTGTCGAGGCCGTAACGGGGACTGGCGAAGTGGCGCGCTCGTGCTTCAATATTGTCAGCACACATTCCCTGCTCGACGCAGGCCAGCTGGCGCAGCGCGTGCTCGAGAATGGGGCCGACTTCGTCACGTCGCTTGCGGCTTGGCGTTTGGTAGCGGGACTGAAAGTAAACGAGCTGAGAACCCTGGCAAACATCGGGTTGGCAAGTCCCTTCGGCGCGGTTCGCACGGCCGCCCTGCGCGAGTCCTTGAATTCTGGTGGCGAACAGGCCGACGCTTTAGCCGAGCAGGCCTTATTGGATCCGCAAAGTTCGGTGCGCGAAGTAGCGATGTGGCACTTGAAAGAAAGAGGCTATCCGGTTGCGCAGTTTTATGCCGACCGCCTTGCGCATGACGTTCTGACGATGCGCAAAACGCGTATTTGCCTGGCCTCACTGGCTGCCTGCGGCACGCGCGACCATGTGGCGATCATCAAACGGTTCACCGTCATGCCGCACGCCCGGACGCAGGTTGCTGCTGTCATGTCATGGGCCCGTCTGGCGCCCGATGCACGTGACGACATCTTGCGATTTGTGCTGGCCAGCCAATTTGCCAGGGTTCGGCAACTGGCTCTTGTGTTAATCGAAGACTTCGGCGCGTACATCCCTCTGGACGAAGCGGTGGCCCTGGCAGAAGAAAAATCTGACCACACACTTGCTCTTTCACTGGCACGACAAGAGCCCTGGACGTGGCTTACAACCATCCTCAACATGGCAAATAGCCAGATCGATTCACTGCACAAGGCGCATCTGATCCGCGAGCTGCAAAAATGGCTGGCGGCGTCCACAAATATCTATACCAAACCGACGGCTGCACAGGTGAGAGTCCTGATTTCTCCAGATGCCCCGCGCGTGCTCAATGACCTCGTCGGCCGAGATGTCTTTTGTGCGAATGGCGCATTCCGTCAAATATTCGAACTGCATGGTCTCAGGTGGTGAGAAATCATGTCGTTGAACAAACAACTCTGCATCAGGTTGATAGGCTCGGCTCGTTCAAACGCCGTCGCCTGAGAAATGGAGATAGGGCAAAGTGTCTAATCTAAGCCCGGACTGTGGACGCGACTCGTGCAAGGCTGAGGCCGTGTCCAAATGTCAGACCTGACCCCAGCTTTTCTTCCTCAGTTGGTCGTGCCACGTGTAAAGAAGATTGTGAGAAAAGCTGTTGTCAGCAGTTCCCGGTTTTTCATTTAGTGCCTGATCCGGCAGACGATCATGGCGCCAGGCGCCGGATCAGCGCAGCGTGCGTGCGAAGAACTCGTCGGTGCGGCTGTTGGCCAGCGTGGCCGCGTCATGGTCGTAGTGACCGCCGCCCGGCCGGGCAAACGCGTGGTCGCAACCCGGGTAGACATGGATCTCGGCGTCGGTGCTGTCGGCGAACGCTGCCTTGATCTTCTCCTGCGCCTCAGGGCCGATGTATTCATCGGCGCCGGCCAGGTGGTACAGGAACGGCGCGCCGATGTTCTTTGCTTCGGACAGGTAGTTGTCGGTGCCGCCGCCGTAGTAGGCCGCGAACGCATCGCCATCGGTGCGCGCCGCGCTCAGGTAGGTCATCAGGCCGCCCAGGCAGTAGCCGGTGACGCCGACCTTGCCGGTGCTGCCTTCCATCGTGCGCGCTGCGCTGATGGTTGCGGCAATGTCCTGCACGCCATGGTCGAAATCGTAGCTCTTGTACAGTGCGAACGCGCGTGCAACGTCGGCTTCATTTGCTTCCGACAAATCCACGCCCGGCTCTTCGCGCCAGAACAGGTCGGGAGCAACGGCGATATAGCCCTTGGCAGCGTAGTTGTCGGCGATGCTGCGTATGCCGGCGTTCACGCCAAAGATTTCCTGCAGCACGATGATGACCGGGTAGGTGCCGACGACGTCGGGACGGGCCACGTAGCAATCGAAGCCGCGTTCGGCGGTGGTGACGGTGAGTGTTTCGGACATGGAATTCCTTTAGGTTGACGGGGAGTGTGCCGGCCGGCTTGCGTGGGCGGCCGTAGCGAGACATATGATAAGACGAATGGGACCGATGCTGCCACCAGCACGATTGCAGCGCAGACTTCAGCCCTGGAGACTGACGCCCATTTGCCGGCAATAGTGAGCGAGGCGTTCGGGCAGATCCGCCGGACACACGCCGCACGCCCGGTTGCCCGGCACGGCATAGTCGATGAAGGTCGGGTAGGGCAGGGCGAGCTCGGCCATGATCGAGCGAAACTCCTGCAGCGTCTTGCCGGCGCCGAGTCGCAGGTTGCGCTGTTTTTCCTGGGCAATTGAGGAAACATGGCGCTGCTGGTAATCGTGGGCGGGATAGACCGGCGTCTCATCCGGCAGCGCGAACAGTTTTTCAGTCACGCTGCGATACAGCGCATCGGCATCCCCGTTCTGGAAATCGGTGCGACCGCAGCCGTCGATCAGCAGGGCATCGCCGGTAAAGACCCGTTCGCCCAGCAGATAGGAAAAATGGCCATCGGTATGGCCGGGCGTATGCAGCGGCAGCAGGGATATGCCGCCGACCTCGAACGGGCGGCCTTCCTCGATCGCCACATCGGCGCAGGGCAGGTTGTCGAACGCGGGCGCGGCGATCTTGCTGCCGGTGGCGTTGCGCAATGCCAGCGCTGCGGTGATGTGGTCGGCATGAATATGGGTGTCGAGCGTGAAGGCCAGTGTCAGCCCCAGATCGTGCAGGACGCCAAGGTCGCGCTCCATACTCACGATTACCGGGTCGATCAGGATGGCCTGGCCGGTCTGCGGATCACCCAGCAGATAGGTATAGGTGCTCGACAGCGGTTCGAAAAGTTGCTTGAAAATCATGGTACCTCCGGTGAGCGGTGGATCAGGACCTGCGCCGTTCGATGAGTTCAAAGATGCCCATGCCAGCCAGCATGGCGGCGCAGAAAATGAGCGGCTGTACTGCGCCCGTCGCGAGCGAAGCCAGCGCCGGACCGGGACAGAAACCGGCCAGCCCCCAGCCGGCGCCGAAGGCGAGGCTGCCCAGCACCAGCCGGCGGTCGATCCGGGTGGCGGTCGGCAGGTGCATGGGCTCGCCCAGCAGCGATTGCCGGCGCCTGGCAGCGACGCGGAACGCGGGCAATGCCACCAGGATCGCGCCGGCCATGACCAGCGCCAGCGACGGGTCCCAGCGGCCGGCCAGGTCGAGAAAACCAAGCACTTTGGCCGGGTTCGTCATGCCGGATACGATCAGGCCGATGCCAAACACGAGACCGGTAATCAATGCCATCAGGATGCGCATGCTGTTCTCCTCAAGCCAGTAGATGGCGCACGATGAACACGGTCGCGAAGCCCGCGCCCATGAACGCCAGCGTCGCCGCCAGCGAACGGGCCGAACCGCGTGCCAGGCCGCATACGCCATGGCCGCTGGTGCAGCCGGCGCCGTAGCGGGTGCCGATGCCGACCAGCAGGCCGGCGGCGATCAGCGTGCCCATGCCGGCATCGATGCGCATGGCGGGCAACGGGGCGGCCAGCATGTACACGAGTGGCGCGGCGACCAGGCCGAGCAGAAACGCGATGCGCCAGCCACGCTCGCCCCGGGCCGGCCGCAGCAGTCCGCCGAGGATGCCGCTGATGCCGGCAATGCGGCCATTGAACAGCACGAACATGGCGGCCGCCAGGCCGATCAGCAGGCCGCCGCCCAGCGCGGTCCAGGGTGTGAAGTCAGTCCAGTTTACGGTCATCGCTGCCTCCCG
This sequence comes from Telluria sp. LT2P80, assembly GCF_059685955.1. Classification (NCBI taxonomy): domain Bacteria; kingdom Pseudomonadati; phylum Pseudomonadota; class Betaproteobacteria; order Burkholderiales; family Oxalobacteraceae; genus Telluria; species Telluria sp. LT2P80. Next base: position 290,246 of record NZ_JCASIO010000002.1, read on the forward strand.
GTTGTGCACAGAACTGCTGGTACAGGACCTGCAGCACGGCGCTGGCCGCGTCGCTGGCCAGGCTGTAATAGATCTGCTTGCCGTCGCGCCGGGTCGTGACCAGGCGCTCTTCGCGCAGCACGCCCAGTTGTTGCGAGAGGGTGGGCTGGGCAATGCCCGACGCCGCTGCCAGCTCGCTGACGCAGTATTCGGCCTGGGTCAGCTGGCACAGCAGCAGTAGCCGGTCCGGGTTGGCCAGCGTCTTCAGCAACGCGCAGGCGCGCACGGCGGCGGCTTGCATTTCAAGCAGGTTCAATGGTTCTGAATGGTTCATGGTATCGCTTTCGTCAGACTCCATTGAATCACACTATATCGAAAAACAAAATATATTTTTGTATATTGATTAGTCTGTCACCCTGGTTTGGGCGGCGCCGACGCGTGTGCCCGGCACGGGGTAGAATTTCAGGGCATTGTGGTCGTCATGCCGTCGTCGAACGTCTTCATGGCCCACCACGACCATTGCCATATTCTGAAAGAACCGTACATGAGTCATTTCGAGCACCTCCGCAGTCACGCCATTCCTGCACTCCAGGCCACGATGGAAGAGTATGTCGCGCCGGCGTCCGGCGCGCGCCACATCCACCTGACCACCAGCGGCGCCGACATGGCGTTCCTGGTGGGCTTCCCCACCGTGCCCGACGCCAGCGATGGCCGCGCGCACATCCTCGAACACCTGGCGCTGTGCGGCTCGCAGCGCTATCCGGTGCGCGATCCGTTCTTTGCCATGCTGCGCCGCTCCACCGCGACCTTCATGAATGCGTTCACCTATGCCGACCGCACCGTGTATCCGTTCGTCAGCACCGACGAAAACGATTTCTACAACCTGCTCGACGTGTACCTCGACGCCGCCTTCTTCCCGAAGCTCGACTACCTGAACTTCCTGCAAGAGGGCTGGCGCTACACGCTCACCGATGGCGTGCTGGGTTACCAGGGCGTGGTCTTCAATGAAATGAAGGGTGCGTTCGCCGACCCGGGCCACGCGCTGTACAAGGGCCTGACCTCGACGATCCTGACCGGCACCACCTACGAGGTCGATTCGGGCGGCGATCCGCTGGCCATTCCCGAGCTCACGCACCAGATGCTCAAGGACTTCCACGCCAGCCATTACCATCCGTCGCAGGCGGTCTTCATGACGGCCGGGCCATTGCCTGCTGCCGCGGTCCAGGCCCGCATTGCCGAGCGCGTGCTGGCACGTCAGATCGATGCATCGGCACGGCGCGTGCCGCAGTTGGCCAGCGCCTTCGCGGCGCCACAGCGCAATACCGTGCGCATTCCGTCGCAGCAGGGCCGCGACAACGAATTCGGGCTGCAAATGACGTGGCTGATGGGCGAGTCGGCGATCCCGAAAGTGGCGTTTGAAGCGAGCCTGCTGTCGGCCGGCCTGCTGGGCGACGCCGCCGCACCGTTGATGAAGGCGATGGAGACGGCGGGTTACGGCCGGCCGTCGGGCTTCAATGGCCATGACGACAGCGCCCGCCAGATGCTGTTCCATGTCGGCATGGAAGGCCTCACCGAAGCCCAGGCACCCATGGCCGAAGCGCTGATCTGGGCCACGCTGGAGCAGGTGGCCGAGCAGGGCGTGGAGCATGCCACGCTGCAGGCGGCGCTGCGCGACCTGAAATACCAGCAGCGCAACACCCGCAGTGGCAGCATGCCGAATGTGCTCGAGCGCCTCTTGATCGCGCTGCCGGTCGCGATGCGCGACGGCGACGTCGTCACGGCCTTCGACAGCGATGCGATCCTGCAGGCGATGGAAAGCGATATCGCCGATCCCGCCTACTTCAAATCGCTCGTGCGTAACCTGTTGACGTCGCCTGGCCGCCTGGTCTCGACCATCGTGCCGGACGCCGCCTATTTTTCTGACCGTGACGCCGTGGAAAGCGCGCGCCTGGCGCAGGCCTCGGCCCAGTTGACCGACGCCGACCGCGCGCGCATCGCGGCCGATACCGTGGCCCTCGAAGCGCACCAGAAAACAGCGTTCGATTCGCAGGTGCTGCCGCGCATCCGGCCCGGCGACGTGAGCACGCAGCCGCGCGCCTTGCCCGCGTTTGCACCGACCGCCGACGACATCCACGCGTTCAGCATCGGTTCGAACGGCATTTCGTCGGCCAGCATCGTGTATGACGTGTCGGCCATCCCGGCCGCCGACTGGCCATGGCTGGCGCTGTACACGCAGCTGCGCGACGATCTCGGCCTGGAGGGACAGGACTACGCCGATGCCGGCGCCTGGCGCCAGCGCATGGTGCCGTCATTTGGCTTCGACCTGCAGCCGTTCCAGATGCCGGACGGCGCGCTGCGCATTGACCTGACGGTATCGGCCAACGCCCTGCGCGAGGAGCATGCCAACATCGTCGCGGTGCTTGACGCCTACATGGCCCGACCACGTTTCGACGAGGCCGTGCGCCTGCGTTATCTGCTCGAGCGCAAGGTGGAAAACACGCTGGACGACCTGGCGCAGGCCGGCAGCCACTATGCGTCCATGGCCGTGAGCGCGCCGCTGGCGCAGGTGCGGCGCTTCCAGGACGCCATTGCCGGACCGACGGCGCTGGCATTCAACGCGCGCCTGAAAACCCTGGCCGCAACGCCGGAAGGCGTGGCGCAGGTCGCGGCCGAACTGGCGCGCATCCACGCTGCCATCGTGGCGCAGCGCCCGAGCATCCTGTGCGCCGGTAGTGGCGACGATGGCCATGACTTGGCGCGCCTGCTGGCGGCGGCGTGGCCAACGTCCGGCGCCACCACGGGTGCAGCTGCGGCGCCTGGCGAGGCTGCAGAAGCCGCGCCACAAGCCCCGGCGAATGTCGCGCTGCACGCTGCAGGCCAGGTCAATCACTGCAATATCGCTTGGGCAGTGCCGATGTCGCACGACGATGACGCCGGCGCCCTGAGCGTGGCTGCCGAGCTGTTCACCAACCAGGTGCTGCACACGGCGCTGCGCGAAGCGGGTGGCGCGTATGGCGGCAGCGCCTCGTATGCAGGTGATTCGGGGGTGTTCTCGATGGCCTCGTTCCGCGACCCGCGCCTGGCGGCCACCTACCGCGATTTCGACGCGGCAGTCGACACCATCCTGGCGTCCGACTACAGCGACGAGCAGGTTGAAGAAGCCATCATCGGCGTCATCAAGAAGCTCGACAAGCCGGAAGCCCCGTGGGATGCGGTGCGCCTGGGCTGGCGCATGTACCGGCGCGGCACCGACATGGCCACGCGCGAGCGTTTCCGTCAGGGTGTGCTCGGCTGTACGCAGGCGCAGGTCAAGGCGGTCGTGCAGAAGTATCTGAAGAACGGCACGTCGAGCCGCGCGGCGTTCGCCGGCAATACCGAGCAGGATCTGGGCGGCCTGGCCGTGGTGGATCTGTCGGTGCTGGCTGGCGCTTGATGGCGGTTCACCGATGGCAGGGGGCTGTCGTCGGTCGCTGCTGGTAATACTGATTCCCTATTAAAATAGTTTAAATACTATATTTAATAGGGAATTTCTTTTTGTATATTCGGCAGGTGCAATGCCTGCTGTCGGATTCAGTTAGCCTGAATTTTTTCGCTATTCCGATGCATTGACGGCACGCAGAATCCAATCGGGAGGTCCTGCATATCATCCAATGGTATTGCGCATACGCGCGGGATGTTTTGAAGATTTTCTCAATTAAATATCTGCACGGATAATGTAAGTGGGATACGCCATGAATCTGTTTGAACCATTGGATATTCTGCCGGATATCGCGCATGTCATCGATCATGACGCCAGATCGCCATCTGGCGCTGTTCAGTCTTGTAAAACCAGGACACCGCGTATCAGTCTCAAGCAATGGAACATGTTTCACGCGGTAATTGAGTTCGATGGTTTCGATGGCGCCGCCGATCAATTGCACGTGACCCAGTCGACCGTCAGCCATGCCGTTGCCAAGCTGCAAGAGCAACTGGGCGTCGCGCTACTGGAACTGAAAGGGCGCAAAGCGCAGATCACCGCCGCTGGCCAATGTTTACTGGAAAGGTCGCGCGAATTGGTCAGGCAGGCCAACGCGCTCGAGGTGCTGGCCGACACGCTGCGCCATGGCTGCGGTCCGGACATCCGCGTGGCGATGGACCCCGGCTTTCCATCCGACCTGCTAATCCAGGCCGTGCGGCAGTGCTCGCCGTCGCTGCACGATCTGCGCCTGAGCGTCAGCGAAGTCACGCCCGACGGCGCGCGGCGCGTGCTGCATGCGGGCGAGGCCGACATCGTCATCGGCGCGCAGCCGGTGCCGGGCTTTGCCGCCAGTTTTCTGTTCGAGGTCGAGCATATCGCCGTGGCGCATCCCGCCCATCCGCTGTTTTTGGGCAAGCGCGACATCACGCATGATGAGCTCAACACGCATTCTCAAATCGTCATCGCCCCGGCGCAACAGGGTGGCGGCGCCGGCATGGGCGAGGCGGTGCTGCCTCATCCCGGTTCCTGGCGTGTGTGCAATCCTGAGCGGGCCATCGGTATCCTGCGGCAGGGCGTGGGCTATGCGTGGTTGCCCAGGTTCCAGGTACAACAGGCGCTCGACGCCCGGCACCTGCGCGCCTTGCCGCTGGCGGGCGCGCGCCATCACGGCTCACGCTTGTACCTGATGTGCGCACAGTCGGTGGCGGCGGGGTCGGTGGCCAGGCAATTTGCCGATGCGCTGCATGCTTGCAGCGCGCGCTGCCGCCAGGCAGATGCGGGCCAGGCATGAAACGCGCTCTGCAGCCAATGGCCACGCCGCTGTCGCGGCGCAGCAGAGAGGGCACGGAGTCCTCGGCGCTGCTCAGGGTCCGGCACGTGCTGCGCAACGGCTGGCTGATCGCAGCCGTGGGGTGCGCGATCGCGATCTTCGCCATTGCCGTTGCACTCAGTGTGAAGCCGGTCTATGAATCGAACATCCTGATCCAGATCACGCGCAACGCGCCCCCATCGGCCGACGTGCAGACAGAAACCCCGGCCATTACCGAAATCGAGATCCTGCGTTCGCGTTCGATCCTGGCGCGGGTCGTGAATGCCCTGCACCTCGATATCGCCGTCGAGCCGACCCTGTTTCCCGTCGTGGGCGCCTTCATCGCGCGCAGCAATCCAGGATTGTCGGAGCCCGGCCTGTTCGGCGTCGGCGGCTATGTATGGGGAAACGAGCAGGTGCGGGTGGACACCTTCAATGTGCCTGATGCGCTGCTGGACCAGCCCTTCCATCTGGTCGTCAGCGGCCCGGATAGCTATACGCTCAGCCAGCAAGAGGCGGGCATCCGGCTGCACGGCAAGGTTGGCCAGCGGCTGCGCGCCAGGTTGCTTGCTGGACCGCTGGACATCCTGGTCGCCCAAATTCACGCCAGACCGGGCGCGGCGTTCACACTGTATCGAAGTCGCCAGGGGCAGGCGGTGGACAGGCTGCAACGGTCATTGGCGATCGCCGAAAAGGGACGGCTGTCGAATGTGATCGGCGTGTCGCTGCAGGGCGCCAGGCCCGAGCTGGTCAGCCGGATCCTCAATGAAATCGGCGACCAGTATATCCAGCAGCAGACTACCCAAAAAAACGACGAGGTGAAGAACCAGCTGGTGTTCTACGACCAGCAAGTCGCGCAAGCGCAACGCCGCATTCATGAACTCGATGCCAGGCTTGACGAACTCCTGCAACAGCACGGTGCGTCCGACCTGAGCGAGGACGCACGTATCCTGGCCCAGCAATCGCTGGTGCTGCAGGCCGAACTCACGGCGAAGGAGCAGCAGAAAATCGCGTTGTCGGGCCGCGTTGGGGATCGGCATCCCGATATGCTGGTCGTGACGCGGCACATTGCCTCGATCCGAGGTGACCTGGCCGATATCGAGGCCAGGCGCAAGGGCTTTGGCGCAGCCCAGCAAGAAATACTGGCGGTTAATCGTGACAAGCTGGCGCACAGCCAGATGAGTTTTGAGCTGCTCAATACACGCCACAAGCTCGATGCATTGATGCTGTCCAATCACGTCAACGTGCGCGTTGTCGACCGGGCCCAGATACCGTTGCAGTCGGTCACGCTCGGCTTGCCGGTCATGCTCGTACTGGCTTGTCTGCTGGGCCTGGCAGGCGGTGTCGGCGCCTCGGTATTGAAAAATGCACTCGTGCGGCGCAAGCACCGGGGCGGGGCGGCCTGGGCCGTGCGGCGGCTCGCGATCGGTACGCAGGCGCCGCTGGACGACGGCAATATTGGCCCGCGGGACGCTGCGCCGCCCATTGCTGAGCAAGGCGAGGGCGCCGTCAACGCCGCCAGACGTGAGGCGCCAGCGGCTCCAGGACACGGTGAAGGGTCAGTCGACGCCGCAAGGGGCGGGGCACCGACGACGACCGTGCGGTAGTGAGCTGGCCTGCAAATGCTTGCGCCGTCTGAACCGCGCTGTCGCCGCGCCCACGGCATCCCGGCGTGCACGTTTCTACTCCTGCGTCCTACCCCAGCCCGCCATCGTGGACGTATGTCGTTCGATATTTTCTAATGGATTGATCACTAAAGAAACCAATCATAAAAATGCATCTGATGACGGAGGTAAAACGGCCAATGCATCGATATTTTCAACGTTTTTTTACTCGCCAATTTGCTAAAGTAAACACCAGTTTAAAGACGGCCTGAACGAATATCGTGCGTATCGATAACATCGTCATTCTGAGCCGTGCATGTGCCTGGCGAACGTTTTTCAGATCAAAACGGAGGGCGTAATGGCGATAAAAAATTTTAATGATGTTGAATCCGTGTTGCCGCCTGAAGTAATGCTCCCGCTTCTTGAAACGTTTTTATTGGCATTACTGGTCAGCTTGTTCATTTGCATGCTCAATATCCTCACCGAGCGTTGGCATGGCAGGTTTTCATTTGATATCGATGTCAATGGTGTCCAGAAAGTTCACAAGAACATGGTGTCACGCACTGGTGGCGTGGCCATGGTGGCGGGCGTACTGGCCGTCCCGGCGTATGGTGCTCTGGTGGGCTATCCGCTAGCGCTGCAAACCGAAACAAACGCGCTTATTTTGCTGCTGTTGCTGGCAGCACTGCCAGCTTTTTTGGCCGGCATCGTCGAAGACCTGACCAAACAAGTGTCGGTCCGTCTCCGGCTGTGCGCCATCCTGACCAGCGCCGTGCTCGCCGCCTGGCTGGTGGAAGCGCATCTGCCGCGCCTGGATATCTGGGCGCTCGACGGCGTCCTGCACTGGCTTCCCGTGTCGTTTGCCGTGACCGCGTTTGCAGTGGCCGGTGTCTCCAATGCCATCAATATCGTCGACGGTTTCAACGGCGTCGCCGGTGGCACGATCGTCGTCATTCTTGCCGGCGCTGGGTTTCTGGCATGGCAGGCCGGGGATCCCATCGTCACCCTGCTGGCCCTTGCCGGGATAGGTGCCACCATCGGCTTCCTGTTGCTCAATTACCCGACCGGCCGCCTGTTCATGGGCGACGGTGGCGCGTATTTCATCGGCTTCTGGGCGGCAGAAGTGGCAGTGCTGACGATTGTGCGCAATCCCGGCATCAACGCGTGGCAGATTCTCGCCATCTACGCGTACCCGGTCATCGAGGTCCTGTTCAGCATGTATCGCCGAAAGTTCCTGTACAGCGCCCTGGTCGGTGCGCCGGACCGCCTGCATCTGCACTCGCTGTTTTACCGCCGCGTTGCCTGCAACAAGATCCGCGTCGTCCGCTACACATGGCGCCGCAATGCGGGCGTGGCCTGCTTCGTCACCGCCTGGCTCAGCGCCGCGACGATTGCCGCCGTGCTGCTCGGCGATACCGTGCCCGCTGCGGTGGCGCTGGTCCTGGCGCAGATGGTGATCTACGTGGCGGTCTACATGCGCCTCGTGCGAGGCCATTGGGGGCGCTGCCGCCGCCTCGCCGTCATTCTCGGTCTGCGGCCCCAGCCCAGAAGCAGGGCGGTCTGACCGATGCGGTCTCGCCCACACCCAGCACATCCATCCCATTTGCCACCCCTGACAGGAACCGGTCCATGTCCAACTTCGACGATATCCAGAAGGCGCTGCGCGCGCATCCCCAGCGGTGGCTGATCACCGGCTGCGCGGGCTTCATCGGTTCCAATCTGCTTGAAACGCTGTTAAAGCTCGACCAGACCGTCGTTGGCCTGGACAATCTGTCGACCGGCTTTCAGCGCAACCTGGATGAAGTGCGCAGTCTTGTCACCGCCAGCCAATGGCAGCGCTTCACGTTCCTGCATGGAGATATCCGCGATCCGCACATGTGCCGGCTGGCCGTCGCCAACGTCGACAAGGTGCTGCACCAGGCCGCGCTGGGTTCGGTGCCACGCTCGATTGCGGACCCGCTCGCTACCAACGACGCCAATATCAACGGCTTTCTTCACATGCTGGTGGCGGCGCGCGATGCGCAGGTGACGTCGTTCGTGTATGCGGCGTCCAGCTCGACCTATGGCGACCACCCCGATCTGCCCAAGGTAGAAGAGCGCATCGGCAAGCCGCTGTCACCCTATGCGCTGACGAAGTACGTCAATGAGCTGTATGCGGACGTATTTTTCCGTTGCTATGGACTGCGCACCGTGGGGCTGCGTTATTTCAACGTGTTCGGCAAGCGCCAAGATCCAAACGGCGCCTATGCTGCCGTGATCCCGACATGGATCGCAGCGATGATGGCAGGTCGCCAGGTGCAGATCCATGGCGACGGCAACACGAGCCGCGACTTTTGCTATGTCGAGAATGCAGTGCAAGCGAATCTGCTGGCGGCGATGGCGCCGGTCGAGGCAGGCAGTGCGGTCTACAACGTGGCCGTGAACGAGGCAACGACGCTGAACGAGTTGTTCGCCTCTCTAAAAACTATTCTCACCACGCAGGGTGTAACGGCAATCATGGAACCGTGTCACACCGCGTTTCGCGCCGGCGATGTGCGCCATTCGCGGGCGGATGTGAGCAAGGCCATGCGTGAACTCGGGTATGCGCCGGCTTACCGCATCGATGCCGGCCTCAAGGCGGCTGTGCCTTGGTATCGCAAGCACCTTGGCAATCCCACGCCGGGTGCGGGCGCTGTTGCCAGCGAATTTGCCGGCACGGTTGGGGACGAGTTTGTCAGCACGGTTGCGGACGAAGTCGCCGGCGCTGTTGCGGACCACGTTACCAGCACTGTTGCCAGCACTGGCGCCAGCATCGGCGCCAGTGATAAAGCCACGGCAGGCGCGGTGTAAACCATGCCCACGCCGGCCAAGCATCTGCCGCAGGCGCTGACGATGTCGCTCAGCCGCGACGCGGAGGGCAAGTGAGTCTGCTCGATACGCTCGGCGCACGGTGCCGCATCGCCGATCCGCAGCATCTCGCGATTTTCCGCGGGCTGCTGACTGTGGCGCTGTTCACTCTGCTCGGCAAGCTGATGAGCGCGATGAAAGAAATGGCCGTCGCCTACCGCTACGGCCTTGCCGCCGAGGTGGATGCTTACCAGTTCGTGTACAACCTGGTGTCCTGGCCACTCGGCATCTGGGCCAGCGTGCTGACTGCAGTGCTCGTGCCGCTGGTGGCGCGCATGCGCGAGTCCAGTCCGCAGGCGATCCCGCGTTTTCTTGCCGAACTGGCCGGTTTTACGCTAGTGCTGGGCATGACGCTGGCGCTGCTCGGGTGGCTGGGCATCGGCGCCTTGTTGCGGTTCGACCGCAGCGGCTTGCCGGCGCACTCGGCGCAGCTCGCCGCGACGGCGCTTCCCGGCCTGATCCTCATGCTCCCTCTTGGCCTGCTGGTCGCTCTGCTATCGACGTGGCTGCTTGCGGCGCAGCGCCACGTCAACACCTTGCTCGAGTGCGTGCCAACGCTGTTCATTACAGCCGCAGTCCTGCTATTTGCTGGCGGCGGTATCAACCCCCTTGTCTGGGGCACGATTGCCGGCTGCGCCTGCCACCTGCTGGCGCTCCTGGCGCCGATGTCGAGGCGCCGCGAATTCGAAGCGCCTGTCTTCACCAGAGACTCTGCCCAGTGGCAATGGTTCTGGCAAGGCTTCGGCATCATGCTCGCTGGTCAGGCCTTGATGAGCTTTACCGTGATCATCGATCAGTTCTACGCGGTTGGCCTCGGGACCGGGGCGCTCGCCACGCTGGGCTACGCGAATCGGGTGTTGTCGCTGATTCTCGGCCTGGCAGCCATCGCCGTCTCGCGCGCCACGCTGCCGGTGTTCTCGCAGGTCAGCGCCGATGCTGAAGGGCAGGTCTACCGTGTCGCCGTGTCGTGGGCGCGCCTGATGTTCGCCGGTGGGGTCGCCGTCATGCTGTTGAGCTATCTCGCCGCGCCGTGGGTGATACGACTCCTGTTCGAGCGTGGCCAGTTCGGTGCCACCGACACGGCGCAGGTCGCCGAGGTATTGCGCTACGGCTTGCCGCAGTTGCCCTTCTATTTTGCGTCGATGGTGCTGGTGAGCTATGCACTCAGCCAACGCCGCTACGGCTTGATTGCCTGGTCCGGCGTCATCGGCTGTGGCGGTAAGGTACTTGGCAACATCTTGTTGGTGCCACGTCTTGGCGTCAATGGCATCGCGCTGGCGACGATGGCGGTGTACGGTCTCAACGCGCTGTTCTTCTGGCTGGCGCTGCGGCGCCGGTCGCCACCACGGCGCCCTGCGCCGTGTCTCTGAACCATGGAGCGCATCCAGTGAAGATCCTGTTGCTGATGCATAGCTTGTCCGCCGGGGGCGCAGAGCGCGCCGCGTGCACACTGGCCAATTTCTGGGCGGGCAAGGGGAGCGAGGTGACCATCGTCACGTTGGCGCCGGTCAGCGCCGATTTTTATCCGCTCGATCGCAGGGTAGGGCGCATTTCGCTCGATCTGGCAGGGGCCAGTCGCCATGCGCTCCATGGCCTGTGGCAGAACACAAGGCGGGTGATGGCGTTGCGGCGCCTGTTGCGCAGTCTGCGGCCAGACATCGCGCTCGCAATGATGAGCACGCCAAATGTGCTGCTGGCCCTTGCCAGCCTGTGGTTGCCAGCGTTGCAGACGATCGGCTCCGAGCGTTGCTATCCGCCGCACGCACCGCTCGGCCGCCTGTGGCATGTTCTGCGCCGTACGCTGTACGGCAGGCTGTCGGCCATGGTGGCGTTGACGGGCGAGTGCGCGCACTGGATAGACACGCGAACATCGGCGTCACGGGTGGTCGTCATTCCCAATGCCATCGCCTGGCCACTGCCGGACAATCCGCCGCGGCGCAGTCTTCCCAGACTGTGCCAGCCGCAGCGCAAGCGCCTGCTCGCCGTCGGGCGCCTCGACCCCGTGAAAAACTTCGATGCACTGATCGTCGCGTTCGCGCGCCTGGCGGGTGCCTTTCCGGAGTGGGATCTGGTCATTCTTGGGGAGGGGCCCGAGCGTGCCCGGCTCGCAGCGACGATCGGGCGCATGGGACTGGTGCAGCGCGTGGCCATGCCAGGGATGGCCGGCAATGTCGCGTACTGGTATGGCCAAGCCGATCTCTTTGCGCTGACCTCGTTTTCCGAAGGCTTTCCCAACGTCCTGTCCGAAGCGATGGCCCATGGCGTGCCTGCGGTCAGCGTCGATTGCAATACAGGGCCGCGGGACATCATCCGGCACGGTATCGACGGTCTGCTGGTCCCGCCAGATGATATCGCCGCCCTGAGCGAGGCATTGTCACGCCTGATGGGAGACGCGGCATTGCGCGGGCAGTTGGCGATCAATGCGACGCAGGCGAGGGAGCGCTTCTCGGTCGAGAAGATCGGGCAGATGTGGGAAACATTGTTTTTGTCGCTGTGCGGCAGTCAGGCACTGGCCCATGCAGGTGGCCACAAAGTCAGCCATGCAGGCACGCAAAAAGTCAGCCATGCAGGCAACCACGAAGTCAGCCATGCAGACAGCCGGTTGGTTGCAACGCAAGACCCTGCCCATGAACCCTGACCTCGCCGCCGGCAACGAAGCGAGGCTGCCCAACTGGCATGGGTCACGAACACCGCCACGCACTGACCACCGGTTTTTCGTCAGATACCACACGCTGTTGATGGCGGTTGCGCTTGGCGCCATGTACGCCAATCTGCCGGTTTATTTATATGTCCTCGATACGCGATTATTGCCAAAGTTTATTTATTTCGGCATCTTTGCATTCATTGCGCCGCTGATGGCCATGCGGTGGCAAGCGCTTGGTGATTACCTGGTGTCCCCATTCGCGTTGTGGGCATTATTATTATTTTCTTTGAATATGATCCACTTGGCTGGTTTTCCTGCCAGCGCGGACGTTGGCGGGGCAGCGTTCATGGATATGCATGCCGAAGCCAGGCGCTCCCTGATCACGACGCGCGCACAATATATTCTGTTCGCCCTGTTCCTGGGATTCGTTGCCTATATCTCCCCCGCGAGAATGTATTTGCGGATCATGTTCGTCCTGATGGCCGTCGTGCCATGCGCCGTCATCGTCGATTTTGCCAATCCAGGATTGTTGTATCCGGTTGATCTGACCGGTGCAGTGCTTGGGCGGGCGGCAGCCATGTTCATCAATCCGAACCTGGCTGGAGAAGCCATCCTGCACATCGTGGTACTCGGCTTTGCCGTGCTTGATCGCCGCTATCGGATGCCCCTGTTTTTATTGGCCGGGATCGCCATCCTGAGCACATTTTCCCGTGCCGCAATCATTGCGTGGATGGTATTGCTGGGGCTCTTTATTTACAAACGAACATTACCGAAATCCGCTGTGATATCACTGACAATTGCGATCGGTATTCTTCTCGTCTTTATCGGCAGCTTCGAAAGTTATATATCTTCCAGAGAAGAATTTGAAGACGCAGCCACCAATATTCTGTCGAGGCTCAACTTCTTCTCCAGCTTTACCTTCGATGATGATAGCTCGGAAGAGCGGGCAGGTGTGATTCAGGCTGGTTGGGAGTTATTTCTTCAAAACCCTTTATTTGGTTCAGGTGCTGGCGCCACGCATTTTTGGCGACACCGGGGAAGCACGCATAACCAGCTTCTTCTTTTAGCGGCCGAATATGGCGTCATGGGGATTTTATTATGGGGATGGATGCTCATCATGCTCTGTAAAAGCAGGTTTTTCAGCGATCCGGGGTTGCGGTATGCGATGGCATTCCTGTTCGCGTTCATGTCGATGTTCACCCATCAGATGCTCGATGCCGCCTCGTACTGGCTGGCCACGTTCGCGCTGTTATGCGCCATGCCGGGCAGTGCACCGGCCGGCTCACTGACGCCTTGGCCCTGGCCCAGGCAACGCATGGCGCGCTAGCGCCGAAAAAACGCCGTCCAGCATGTCATGACCCGACCGGCCCGGCCTGCATCACATCACGCGTGCTTGCACGCACAAACGGTATCGACGACGCGCTCTTCGTACTCAACCATGGCTTTCGCAAAATTTGTCATTTCGCTCGATTTCGAGCTGTTCTGGGGCGTCGCCGATACGCAGACGATTGCTGGCTATGGGCGCAATGTGCTGGGCGAATGGCAGGCCGTGCCCCGTATGCTGGCCTTGTTCGCGCGCTACGGTGTGCGCGTGACCTGGGCAACTGTCGGGATGATCATGTGCCGCAACTACGATGACTGGCGCGCCACCCGGCCGGCGCTCTTGCCAGGCTATGCACGCCGTTCGCTGTCACCGTATGGCATGGACCAGTTCGTACGCAGCTATCCGCGGCTGTTCTTCGCGCGGCCACTGGTCGAGCAAATCCTGGCAGCGCAGGGGCAAGAACTGGGGACGCACACCTATGGTCATTTCTATTGCAATGAAGCGGGCGCATCACCGGCGCAATTTGCGGCGGACCTCGCATGCGCGCAATCGGTGGCTGCCGGCATGGGTGCCAGCTTGCGTAGCGCGGTACTGCCACGCAATCAGATTGTCGCGGCTTTCCTCCCCATTCTGTCCCAGGCGGCGATTCAGGTTTATCGCGGCAATGCGCGGCACCCGTTGTACCGCCATGGCGACGCCGTGGTCGGCGGCATTGCCGGTCGCGCAGCACGCTTTGCCGATGCCTGCCTGCCGCTGAGCGGCAAGCGCACCGTACGCCCGCAGTCGCATGGCGCACTGGTGAATGTGCCGGGGAGCCAGTTTCTCTACCCGTGGTCGCGGCGGCACCGTGCGTTGTTGCCCCTGCGCCTGCGTCGCCTGAAGCAGGGGATGGCGCTGGCAGCGCGTGAGGGTAGTACATTTCATCTGTGGTGGCATCCGCACAATTTTGGCGTGAACCTGGATGAGAATCTGGTACAGCTCGAAGTGTTGCTGCGCCACTACCAGCGCCTGGCCGACACCCATGGCATGCAAAGCCAATGCATGGCCGACTTTGCCTCAGCATCTGCTTCCCCCTCCGCTTCTGCCTCCGCAACTGCCTTTACGTCGCCCGCCGTACCGGGCGCACGGGATCCGTCATGATGCGCCACGTCCTGCATGTCATCACCGGCCTGGCGGTGGGGGGCGCCGAGATGGCGCTGTACCGGCTCATCCTCGCGTTTCGCGATAGCCAGTACCGCCACACGGTCATTGCCCTCAGCCCAGGCGGCGGCATGTATTCGCGGTTTGTCGCGTCCGGCATCACGCTGATCGTGCTCGATGTGCGGCGCGCGCCCGTCAGCGACCTCGTGCGCCTGATTCGCCTGATGCGCACGATGCGTCCCGATATCGTCCAGACCTGGCTCTATCACGCCGATTTTCTCGGCGGCCTGGCAGCCCGGCTCGCCGGCAACCGCAATGTCATCTGGGGCGTTCGCACGACCGATGTCGACGGCGGCTGTGCGCGCAGCACCGCGCTCGTGCGCTATCTGTGCGCTTCGTTGTCGCGCTGGGTGCCGCACACCATTGTGTGCGTGGCCGAGGCGGCGCGCCGCTCCCATTCCCTGCTTGGCTACGATGCCAACCGGATGGTGGTCGTGGGCAATGGCTTCGATCTGTCGGCATTCACGCCCGGCCATGACGAACGCGCAGCGCTGCGGGCACGCTGCGGCTTCGCGGCTGACGACATCGTGCTCGGTACGCTGGGGCGTTTCAACCTCGACAAGGACTATGCCAACTTCGTCAACGCCGCCGGCCAGCTTGCCAGCCGTTACCCGCAGCTGCGCTTCCTGATGATTGGCAAGAACCTGGATGCAGACAACGCCGAACTGTTGCGCTGGATCGCTGCCACGGGTTACACGGAGCGCTTCGTCTTGCTGGGCGAACGCACCGACATTGCCATCTGCCTGTCCGCCATGGACATTTTCTGCCTCTCCTCGCGCACCGAGGCTTTTCCCAATGTGGTGGGCGAGGCGATGGCGATGGGGTTGCCGTGCGTGGCAACCGATGTTGGCGACGTCGCCGTCCTGATGGCGGACACGGGCGTGCTGGTGCCCCGGGCCAACGCCGACGCGCTCGCGCAGGGCGTGGCGGGACTGGTAGCGCTGGACCCCGCGCATCGCAGGCAAATGGGGCAGCAGGCCAGGGCGCGGATCGGCGCCCGGTTCACGATGGGGTGCGTGCGGGCGCGCTTCGAGCGCATTTATGAAGGCGTCATTGCGAGAGGGGAACTCTGATGTGCGGATTCACTGGATTTCTGGCTGCGGCGCCTTTACCGGCAACTGATCAGGTCGGCTGGCTCAGGCGCATGACCGATGCGATCTACCATCGTGGCCCCGACGACGCCGGCTACTGGTCCGACGGCGAGCATGGCATCGCCCTGGGCCACCGGCGCCTGGCGATCATCGACCTGTCCCCAGCCGGTCAGCAACCGATGCGCTCGTGTTCGAACCGCTTCGTGCTTGTCTTCAACGGCGAAATCTATAACCACCTGGCCATGCGCGACGAGCTCGAGGCGAGTGCCGGTGTGTGCGGGTGGCGCGGTCGTTCCGATACCGAAACGTTGCTTGCCGGTTTCGATGCGTTGGGCATTGCGGCCACGGTCGAACGCGCCATCGGCATGTTCGCCTTTGCCGTCTGGGACCGGCAGACGGGCGTGCTGACGCTGGGGCGCGACCGCGTCGGCGAAAAGCCCCTGTATTACGGCTGGCAGGGCAGGGGAGACGATGCGGTGTTCCTGTTCGGCTCCGAACTCAAGGCACTGCGCGCACATCCGGCCTGTGCTGCCGATATCGATCGCGCGGCGCTGTGCCTGCAACTGCGGCACAGTTATGTGCCGGCGCCGCATTCGATCTATCGCGGCATCGCCAAGCTGCCGCCGGGCTGCCTGCTCACCGTCTCGGCCGGGCGCCCGGAACCGGTGCTGCACACGTATTGGTCGGCAGCGCAGCAGTGCACGGCGGGCGCGGCCACGCCGTTTGCGGGCACGCCCGGGCAAGCCGTCGATGCGCTCGACACCTTGCTCAGGGCCGCCGTCGGCGCGCAGATGATGGCTGACGTCCCGCTGGGTGCGTTTCTGTCCGGCGGCGTCGACTCGTCGACGATCGTCGCGCTGATGCAGGCTTGTTCAACGCGGCCGGTGCAGACATTTTCGATCGGGTTTCACGAGCAGGGCTTCGACGAGGCGCCCCATGCAAAAGCCGTGGCCCGCCATCTCGGTACCGATCACACCGAGCTGTACGTGACAGCCGCGCAGGCCCAGTCCGTGATTCCACGGCTGCCGTCGATGTACGACGAGCCGTTCTCCGACTCGTCCCAGATTCCCACGTTCCTGGTATCCCAGCTGGCGCGTCGGCACGTCACGGTGTCGCTGTCGGGCGACGCCGGTGACGAACTGTTTTGCGGCTACACCCGCTATGGTTTCGCCGCGCACCTGTGGAAGTCGATCAGCGCGGCGCCGTTGCCCGTACGCCGGCTTGCTGCACGGGGCATCATGCGGATGCCGGTGGCTTCGTGGAACCGGCTGGCGCGCACGCTGAGGCCGTGTCTGCCGCGCGCCATGCGCTTTGCCAACACGGGCGACAAGCTGCACAAAGGCGCGCACATCATGGCCAGCGCGTCGCTCGACGCGGTGTACCTCGGCCTCGTGTCGCACTGGGACGATCCGGCCGCACTCGTGATCGGTGGCCATGAGCCGCCCACCTTGCTGCGCGGCGCCGCGCCGGTGCTGGCCGGGCTCGGTGGTGTCGAACGCATGATGGCGCTCGACACGCTGACCTACCTGCCTGACGACATCCTGGTCAAGGTTGACCGGGCAGCCATGAGCGTGTCGCTGGAAACGCGGGTGCCGTTTCTCGATCACCGCGTGATTGAATTCGCCGCACGGTTGCCGCTGGCGCTGAAACTGCGCGATGGCGTGGGCAAGTGGGCGCTGCGGCAGGTGTTGTATCGCTACGTGCCGCAAGCACTCATCGAGCGGCCCAAAATGGGCTTTGGCGTGCCCATTGGCGACTGGCTGCGGGGCCCGCTGCGCGACTGGGCCGAAACCCTGCTGGCCGAGTCGCGGCTGCGCAGCGAAGGCTTTTTCGAGCCTGCGCTGCTGCGCACCCGCTGGCGCGAGCACCTGGATGGCCGCCGCAACTGGCAATACCACTTGTGGGATGTCCTGATGTTCCAGTCGTGGCTCGAACAGCAGGCCGGGCCGCACCGTGAAGCGGATGACGCCGCGCTGCACTGCCCGGCGCCGCCGGCTGTCGCGGCCCCATGCCCACTGGCGACATGACCCTCGTGCATCGCGTCCGATCTTCCTGAGGATGAACACCATGAACAAGAAAATCGTTATTTCGGTTAATACCGCCTGGAATATCCACAATTTTCGCTCCGGCCTGGTCAAGGCCCTGATCGCGCAAGGCTATGACGTCATGGTCATGGCGCCCGCCGATGCCTATGCGCACCGGCTGGCATCGCTCGGCTGTCGTTTCAAGACCGTTTCAATGGACAATAACGGCACCAGCCCCAGTCGCGACTTGTCGCTGCTGGTCAAGTATTGGCGTGTCTTGCAATCGGTGCGTCCGCTGGCCTATCTGGGCTACACGATCAAGCCGAACATCTATGGATCGATTGCCGCGCACCGGCTCGGTATTCCGGTCATCAACAATATCGCGGGTCTCGGCGCGACCTTCATCAACAACTCTCCATTAACGTACCTCGTCAAGCAGCTGTACCGCTGCTCGCTCAGGCATTCGAACCGGGTGTTCTTCCAGAATGCCGATGATTGCAAGCTGTTCGTCGACGCGGGCCTGGCGCGGCCCGATGTGGCCGAAGTCCTGCCCGGCTCCGGGATCGACTTGCAGCAATTCCAGCCGGATCCGGTGCAGCTACCCGCAGCGGAGGCGTTTTGTTTCTTGCTGGTGGCCAGGATGCTTCGCGACAAAGGTATTGAGGAATACGCCGCCGCAGCGCGCATCGTGCGTCAGCAATTGCCGGGGGTGCGGTTCCAGCTGCTGGGGCCGATCGATGCGCACAATCCGAACTCGATCCCGGTTGAGCGGATCGCGGGCTGGAAAACCAGCGGTCTGATCGAGTACCTGAAAGAGACCGACGACGTCAGGCCCTACCTGGCGCGTGCCGATTGCGTCGTGTTGCCGTCGTACCGCGAGGGCGTGCCGCATACGCTGCTCGAGGCGGCTGCGATGGCACGTCCGATCATTGCCACGAACGTGGCCGGCTGCAAGGATATCGTGGAGCATCAGGCCAATGGCTTGCTATGCAATGTAAAAGATGCGGCCGACCTGGCCGACAAGATGATCCGGATGGTAGGCCTGACGCAGGCGCAGCGCCTGGCCATGGGCCAGGCGGGCAGGACCAAGGTCGTCGCGCAATTCGATGAAAACGTCGTGATTGCGCGCTACCTGAGCGCGCTGCGGCAGATCGAAGCCAATGGGCACGCACATGCCGTGCAGGGCCTCGAAACAACGGCGCAAGTCTGATATGGCGCTGCGCTTACTGACCGGCGACGCCGCACTGGCCCATATCGGCGCGCAGACATTCGTCACGGCGTGGCGGGCACTGCATGCTGCCTGCCCTTGGGCCACTGCCTGCCAGCATCCCGATTTCGTGTTGCCGTGGTACGGCTTGTACGCGGGGCTGTTCGTGCCCGTTGTCGTCCTGCAGGAAACCGACGACGGCGCGCTGGTCGGCCTGTTGCCGCTGGCTCTGGACGACAAGGGCAAGCGCCTCACCGGTGCCGGTGAATGCCATGCCGAATACCAGGGCTGGCTGCAGCCCCCCGATGCTGGCACATCGTTCATCACGGGGGCGCTGCGGGCCATCCGCGAACGCTGTCCGCGCGCCGATCTCGCGTTGCGTTACCTGCCGGCCGGCACGCCGCTGTCCTGGCTCGATGCGTGGCGCAACGATGCATCCGATGCACGACGGTGGGTGACGCTGCGGTCCGTGCGCCGGCCACTGATGCAGATCGACCCGGTCGCGATGCACCGGCAGCGCAACAAGAAAAATCACCGGCAAAATAGCAATCGCCTGGGCCGGCTGGGCGCAGTGCGGTTCGAGCAGGTCGTCGAGCATGCCCATTTCTTGCGCGTCATCGACGCCATTTGCGACCAGTATGATTTCAGGCAGGCGGCGCTGTATCGCGCAAGGCCGTTCATGCTCGACGCAGCAAAAAAGCGTTTTTACATCGCGCTGCACCGGCAAGGACTGCTGCACGTCACGATCCTGACGGTGGACGGCGCCATTGCTGCATCCCACATCGGCCTCTTGAGCGCGGGCCGGGCCGTGCATCTCGGGATCAATACCTATCACCCTGCCACATCTGCCCACTCCCCAGGCAATTTGCTCCTGGCCATGCTGGGCGTGCATCTCGCGGCGCAGCAGATGCCGCTGCTCGACCTGACGCCGGGCGGCGATGGGTACAAGGAGCATTTTGCGACGGCGCACGATCACGTCTCGACACTGACGATCCACCGCGATCTGCGCAGCTTCTTGCTGACAGCGGCGCGCCAGCGCCTGATCGATGCCGCCAGGGCACTGGCGAGCCGGGCCGGCTGGCGTCACCATGACGTACTCGCCATCGTGCATGGCATCCGGCGGCAGCGCTTGGCTAGTATCGCTGCCGGGTGGCTGCGGCGCCGCGCACGCCCTGCAGTCGTCTCTCGCACCCTTCGATCCGCGTCTCTCCGCGGGGCCGCAGGGGCGCTGCTGCCATCCCGCGACAGCTTGCCCGATGTGCTGCAATTTGACGCCAACGATGCGGCATCGGGTTACTGCGCATTCTTGAACACCGTCATGAAGCGGATGGAACGATCCGACCATTTCTATAGCCTCGTCCAGGGCAACCGGCTGGGCCTGTTTTGCTGGGCGAAAGGGGGGGCGGGGGGCGAAGGCATGGTCCTGTCCGGCTTGTACGTGCATCGGCAATGCATGCAGCCCGATCTGGTCGAGGCATTCATCGCAGGCGTCGTGCAGGACATCCGCCGCCGCGATCCCCAATCGGCGATTCACTACCAGGGCAGCCTGAGCGCTGAACTGGACAACAATCTGGCGCGCTGTGGTTTCAGCCCGGCCAACCTGCAACAGGAGCAACCGGCATGCATGCAAGCGCATTGACTCCCCCGCCCGACAGCGTCACGTGTCACGTCGGGCAACTGCCCGCCGACGTCGAAGAAGCCCTGGTGACGACCTATGCGTCGCTGCATTCGTCACTGGCGTTTTTCAAGGTGTTCCGGTCGATCGAGAATGCCAGTTGCTATCTGGCCCACAGCGCCGGCGCGCCCAGCACGGTCTTGCTGTTTACGTTCAACGGTCGCCGGATCGACGTCATCAACGAAATGATCGAGGTCCCCCAGGCCGAGATGGCGCGCTTCGTGGCGTATGTTTTCGCGCATTTTCCGCAGATTGACGTCATCAGTTTCAAGGCCATCAAGACCGCGGCCGGCGAGCTCGGATTTCCGGTGCAACAGTACCCGGCCAAGGGCAGCTATGTCGTCACGCTGCCCGCCACGCCCGATGCCTACAAGGCGGGCATCGGCAAGTCCACGCGCGCCAGCATCAACCAGGGCCTGAATGGCATCCGGCGCCACTTTCCGTCGTTCGAGTCGCGCTTTTTCGTCAACGACGATATCGACGAAGATCATATCCGGGCGATCGTTGCGTTGAGCGAACAAAAGATCAATGCCGGCGACGCCGTGTTTTTCTACGACGTGGCGCGTCTTGCCCGGTTGGCCAGACTGTGCGGATTCGTGCACGTGATCCTGATCGACGGCCGCATCTGCGCCGGCTCCGTCAATTACCGGGTTGGCGCCAGCTTCTTCGGCGACGCGATGGGGTACGACCCACAGTATGAAAAATTCGGGCTTGGCAAGTTGTGGGTCTTCCTGACGATCTGCGAAAGCATCGTGCGCGGCGGAACCCGGTTCTATCTGGGTGGCGGCGTGTTCGCTTTCAAGGAACGCTTGCTGGGCGTGCCGTTTTACATGGATGAAGTGCATCTCTATCGTTCGCCCATAAAACTGCTGCGCAACATCGATCATGCGATCGGCGCCACAATCGCTGCGGCCATGCGGTCGACCAAGCAACGGCTGCACCAGCACAAGCGGGCGACCTGGGCGCGACTCGTGTTCAAGGCGTTTTACCTGTTACAGCGCCGCAAGTGATGCTTTGCTAGCATGGTGACCAGATGAAGAGCCTGTCAACAAGGCGGCGCAACTTGCTGCTGCGTGGCGCCGCCCTGGGCGCGGCGGCGGCATTGTTGCCAGCACCGGTTGGCGATGCAACGGGAGGCCAGCCCAGGCGTACTCAGGTGAGCGGCATCAAGGCCGCCATGGTACCGCCAGCCATCGTCAGCCTGTCCGACTACGGCGGTTTGCCCGGGGCGCGCACGGCAGCGCTGGTCGGGGCATTTCGCCAGGCACTCGATGATCTGGCAGTGCAGGGCGGCGGTACGCTGCTGGTGCCGCGCGGCGTTTATGATTTTGGACGCTGCACCGACGCCGCCACGTTCGTCCTGTGCCGCAATGCGCGCGACATTGCCATCTCGGCGTACGGCGCCCTGTTTACGGTCACGACAGACGCCAACGTCATGCCCAACCTGTTTTACTTTTTCAATTTTCAGAACATCACGATTGCCGGCGCCAGCTTCGCCGATGCAGGATTCGACCCGCGGCCCGACTGGCGCGGCATGGTGTGCGTGGGCATCCAGGCGGACCGGCCGAGCCACGGCTTCACGCTGGTCGACTGCTACGCCGAACGGGTCGTGAGTCTGCTCTCGTCGCATAACAACGCCGCCACGCGGCGCTTGCTTTCCAACATTCGTGTACACGGCGAAGTGCGCTACGCGTATTACGGCGTCAACGCCAGTTTCATCAGGGAGAACGCCGATATCGATCTGGTATGTCACGACGTGCGGCGTGCCGTTATCGCGTCGGCGCTGCGCAATGCCGACATCCGGGTAATGGTGTCCAGTACCGCCCAGTGGCCTGGTAGCAATGGGCTCATCGCACTGATTTGCGGCGGCGCGAGCGTGGGCAATGTAAAAAACGTACGGATCGCGCTCGAGGCCTCGGGCGAGGGCAACTACGGCAGCCATGTTCACCTTTATCACCAGGGCGCTGAACCGGACGGCACGATCCGCAACATCGACGCTACGGTCCATGTCGCCAATGCTGCTCCCGCCACGACACTGTTTCTGTTCGACCACGAAGCCCGTTTCGTCAAGGCGACCACGTCCCGGGTATGGGACCGTATCGTGCTGCACGGCACGATTGCCGGCGACTTCGACGGCCGCGTCGTCGCCAATCCATCGGCCAGCATCACGCCCGGCACGGTCTGCCTGGACCGTCACCTGGCGCAGTACGCGCATTCCGGGCATATGCCGTTGGTGGTGCAATGAAACCTGGAGGCAACGGTCGACGATGCGATTACTGATCTACATTCACTCGCTGGAAAATGGCGGCGCCGAGCGGGTGGTCGCCAATCTGGCCAACCACTGGGCGTCGCTCGGCTGGGCCGTCACGGTGGTGACCGTGGCCCCGCAGGCGCGTGATTTTTACGTGCTCGATGCCGGCGTCGGTCGCCGCTGCCTTGATCTGGCTGGCCAGGGCGGTGGCTTGCTGGCCGGGTTCGTGCGCACGGCCCGGCGCGCGTGTGCGCTGCGCCGGGTATTGCGCGAGGTGCAGCCCGCTGTGGCCTTATCCGCCATGCACACGGCCAATGTCGTGCTGGCACTGGCGGCGCGCGGGCTGCCTGGCATGCGCACGGTCGGCTCCGAACATAACTTCCCGCCCAAGGCGCCGATGGGCGTGATCTGGGAAACGTTGCGGCGTCATGCCTACAGCCGCTTGCACGCTGTCGTCGCGCTGACGCACGAATGCGCGCACTGGCTGGAGCGCCATTCCCGTGCCCGACGCATTCCCGTGATCCCGAACCCAGTCGTTTGGCCGTTGGCGCAGCATGCGCCGCATGTCAGTCCCGCGATCTCGTGCGCGCCCGGCCGGCAGATCCTGCTGGGGGTTGGCCGGCTCAGCGAAGAAAAAAACTTCACGACCCTGATTGCCATCTTTGCCCGGCTGGCAACCGCGCACCCGGACTGGGACCTCGTCATCCTGGGCGAGGGTGCGCAGCGTGCTGCACTGGCTGCGCAGGTGCAGGCCGGCGGACTGGGGCAGCGCGTGTTCTTGCCCGGCAGTGTCGGCAATGTGGGCGACTGGTATGCGCGGGCCAGTCTGTATGCCATGAGTTCGCATTTCGAAGGCTTTCCCAACACGCTGGTCGAAGCCATGGCGTATGGCTTGCCGGCGGTGAGCTTCGATTGCGATACCGGTCCGCGGGACATCATCCGTCACGGGATCGATGGCGTGCTGGTGGCGCCCGGTGACGTCGAAGGCATGGCGTCGGCGCTCGATACCCTGATGCGTGACAGCCGTGCGCGGGCCAGATTCGCGCAGCGCGCCGTCGATGCGCGAGAGCGGTTCTCGATGGAGAAAATATCGCGCATGTGGGAAACCGTCTTCATGCCGTCAACCTGCACGCATGACGTCAAGGCTGACGTTGTTGCTGAGTGAACTACGTAGTGTCATCACGACCCACAAGCAGTAACCCCCCCGCCTGTTGTTTTACCAACCTCATCGTTTCTCTACCAGCCTCAAGCACGCTCCGGCTGCGTCACGCATTTAAAAAATTCCCAATTTGCAATTGATTAAAACAATGTTGCAACGTTTCAGTTTTCCCAAAGAAAAATATTTTGGGAACTAATTGAGCCGAAGCATCTCCAACGCCAGTGTTTGAATTTTTAAGAAGCATTTTTCTGACACACATCAGACGTTGGCGCTGAATTTCTGCTAGCCCACTACATCCATTTGGGCTGGCAGGAACCGAAAGCGGTGACTTTTTCTCAAAGAAATTATTTTTTATTTCTTGGAACCAATCGCTTTGAGGAAACTCAAACGGTTTCATGATTTTAGGAATGAGGAGATGCCATGATCGATAGCACATCGTTGTAGCCACAGCACGCCCAGCAGGGGATGTCTGTGTGCGCTTTCTCGCGTCATGTCATGGGAAGACCAATCCGTCTTCTCGTCGCCAGTTATCCACCATAGCGTTTTGCCGCGCTCCCCGCCGCTAGCTGATCGCCAGTCGATACAGCTAGTCCATTTCAGCAGGTCCTGCGGATATCCCTGCCACTCCGATGCGAGCGGCAGCGGGATCGTCACGCTCTTCGTCTGCGGATGCTTCCCGCCACTTGCGCTGCAAGCGGCGACTGGATCGTCACGCGCCGGTTGTTGGATTTTTATATAAAGCGATTATCAAATGTCACCTATTCACATCAATTCCATTCCTTCCGTACGTCGCCCAATCGGGCTCGCACTGCTGTGCGCCGGGCTTCTTTCCAGCCCGGCGCTGATGTCGGCTGCCGTCGCTGCGCCTGTGGCGCTGGCCTCGGTCACGGCGGGCCCGATGACAGCCAGCAGCGACGGCACCAATCTTAGCATCCGCATTCGTTACGCCGGCACGCCGGCCTGGGTGCGCGTGTACATCGATAACGATGCCGTGACCACGACCGGCTATGCATTCAACGGCGTCGGCGCCGGTTACATGATCGAGAATGGCCGCCTGTACCGCTACAGCGGCAGCAACGGCTCCTGGGCCTGGACCTTCGTCAAAACCGTGCCGTACGCATCGGCCAATAACCTGGCAACGATGACGGTGACTCGTGCCGAGCTCGGCGGCGCGGACAACATCAGCCTCATCACCCAGACCGATCCACCAGCGCAACTCTCGCCGATCCTGCGCCTGTCGATCACCAAGACGACGCCAACACCGACGCCAACGCCAACACCGACGCCAACGCCAACGCCAACGCCAACACCGACGCCAACGCCGACGCCAACACCAACACCAACGCCCACGCCGACGCCGACGCCGACGCCAACGCCGACCCCAACGCCAACCCCGGGCACCACGGTGCCAGTGAACTACACCGCCAGCACGGCCGTCATCACCAACCCGGAGCGCGGCTTTTATCGCCACGTTGGCTGCGAGACGCCGCTGAGCCAGTCGCAACTGACGAGCTTCCGCACATCGGGTGGTGAATCGCTGATGCTGTGCGTGTTCTATCTGCGCAGCTTCGTCAACGCACCGATCAGCCAGTCCACGCTCAATCTGTTCCAGCAACAGATGGATACGGTGCGCAAGGCTGGCCTGAAAGCCATCGTCCGCTTCGCCTACAACGACAACAACTCGCCGGTGGATGCGACCCCGGCGATGGTCAACACCCACCTGACGCAGCTGGCACCGTACCTGACGGCCAACAAGGACATCATCGCCGTCGTGCAGGCCGGCCTGATCGGTGCGTGGGGCGAGTGGGGCAACACCAACAACTATGGCGACAGCTACAACATGACCGCCAAAAACATTGCTGACCGCAAGTCTGTGGTCGACAAGCTGCTGCAAGTGGTGCCGGCTGAACGCATGGTGCAGTTGCGCATGCCGCTGTTCAAGACCAAGTTGTACACCCCAACCGCCTTGACCGCGAGCGAGGCCTACAACGGTTCGGCCAAGGCGCGCCTGGGCCACCACAACGATTGCTTCCTGTCCAATGCATCGGACTACGGCACCTACATCAATCCATCGGTGGAGTTCCCGTACCTGGCGGCGGAAACGAACTACGTCGCATCGGGCGGCGAGACCTGCAACTATGCGCCGCCACGCAGCGATTGCCCGACTGCCCTTGCCGAAATGGGCCGCTTCCACTGGTCGTACCTGAACCTGGACTACAACACGACGGTGCTGAACAACTGGAAAACGCAGGGTTGCTTCACCCAGGTCAAGCAAAAGCTGGGCTACCGCTTCGTGCTCAAGAGCGGTGCGTTCTCGCGCACGGCGAAACCGGGTGGCGGCTTCGTCGTCAACCTGCAGCTGCAGAACGAGGGCTGGTCGGCGCCATTCAACAGCCGCGACGTGGAACTCGTGTTCCGTAACACGGCGAGCGGAGCAACCCATCGCGTCAAGCTGGCAACCGACCCGCGCCATTGGCTGTCGAACCAGACCGTGACGATCAACCAGACCGTGGCGCTGCCGGCCAATATGGCGGCGGGTTCGTACTCGGTGCTGCTGAACCTGCCGGATCCACAGACGTCGCTGCGCGATCGCCCCGAGTATGCGATCCAGCTGGCCAACAGCAACACGTGGGAAGCGTCGACCGGGTTCAACAATCTGCAGCATACGGTTGGCGTTGCGCCATAAGCCGCATATGCAGCATCGCGGCCTGATGCCGAAAGGCGGGTAATAAAAAAGCCAGGCCGGTTTGCCGGTCTGGCTTTTGATTGTCTGGTCGGGGTGAGAGGATTCGAACCTCCGGCCTCTACGTGCCGAACGGAACCTCTGATTTTGTATTCGTGTCCTGGGCCGGGCTAAATTTTTATAAATCAAAGTATTGTTGAAAACTCAAAAACGTTTCGGCGTTCTCTCCAGGGCGTGCTGGGCTGTAAGCTGGCGCCTGAACGTCGGTGGCACGGCACTGGTGTAGACTGGCAACTTGTGGTTGATCGACCGCATCAGACCATCTTTCAGACCAGGACAGCACACGATGAACAGTTTTGCCTCATGGCAGGCACGGGCGGCGGAATACAGCGCCACCAACAAGCGTGACACCGTGTTGTTTCTGGCATATGAAGCGGCGTCGGCATCTGAGGCCAGTGCCGCAGGCTTTGAATTGATGGGAACGAGCTGGGACGCCAATGGCGTCGAGGTCAAGGCGTATAAAGCCAAGCCGCCGGGCGTGCCGGAATTCGGGTGTGTCATTTGCGGTAAAAATTCGCAGTACTACCATGGGGTGTATTGCTGCGGAAGGAAACGGGTTCTGATGCTGTGAACGCTGCAATCGCAGCATGACGACAATCGCAACGTGACGCGGCGCGGTATCGCGCAAGACGACCACTGATCCAGGCATGGACAAATGAAAAGCCAGACCGGCTGACGCCTCGTCTGGCTTTTTGTTGTCTGGTCGGGGTGAGAGGATTCGAACCTCCGGCCTCTACGTCCCGAACGTAGCGCTCTACCGGGCTAAGCTACACCCCGACGGTTCGGAGTGTACGTACAACCACCCCGGGATGGTCGTAATATAAAATCGCTTAGTGGTTCCTGTCAACGGCGAAGCTGCTCAGTTGCAGCAGGCTGTTCTTGAACAGGCTGTCGGGCAAACCGGCAATGGCTTCGGACGCCCGGCGCGCTGCCTGTTCGGCCTGCGCCCGCGTGTAATCGAGCGCGCCGCTCGACGTCACGGCGGCCAGCACGGCGTCGAATTGCGCTTCGTCGCCTTGCTCGATACAGCTGCGGACCAGTTCGCGCTGTTCGGGCGTGCCGTGTTCCATCAGCCAGATCAGGGGCAGGGTCGGTTTGCCTTCGCGCAAATCGTCCCCCAGGTTCTTGCCGATCTCGGCGGCGTCGCCAGCGTAGTCGAGCACGTCGTCGATCAGCTGGAACGCGGTGCCCAGCGAGCGGCCGTATTCGCCGGCGGCGGCGATCTGGGCATCGTTTGCGCCGGCGATCAGCGCGCCCAGTTCGGCCGCGGCTTCGAACAGCTTGGCGGTCTTGGAGCGGATCACGAGCAGGTAGCTCGCTTCGGTCACGTCCGGGTCGTGCATGTTCAGCAGTTGCAGCACTTCGCCTTCGGCGATCACGTTGGTGGCGTCGGACAGGATCTGCATGATGCGCATGCTGTCCAGGCCAACCATCATCTGGAACGCTCGCGAGTAGAGGAAGTCGCCGACCAGCACCGAGGCGGCGTTGCCGAACAGCGCGTTGGCGGTCTGGCGGCCGCGGCGCATCGACGATTCGTCGACGACGTCGTCATGCAGCAGCGTGGCGGTGTGGATGAATTCGACGACGGCGGCCAGCTCGTGGTGCGCGGTGCCCCGGTAGCCATAGGCATTGGCCAGCAGCAGTACCAGTACTGGACGGATGCGCTTGCCCCCGGCACTGATGATGTACTCGGCGATCTGGTTGACCAGCGTGACTTCGGAATGCAGCCGCTGGCGGATCACCGTGTTGACGGCCTCCATATCGGGCGCGATCGACTGGACGATGGTGTTCTGTTGGGCGTGTTGGGTAGCGGCTGACAAGGCTGACCTGCGTGAGCGTTGGGTTAACTATAAGAGTGAGGCGATTATACGTCATGGGAGGGCGAACCGTCGGGCTGAGAGGGGTGCGCTTGCGAGAGAGCGGGCGATGCAGCCATGGATGCTGCCCGACGCAGTGAAGCGATCGCCGAATGGTTTTGACGCACTGCACCGACTTATGTATAATCCTCTGTTCCCCGGCTTAAGATTAGTCCTGCGTGTCAAGCGCAGGTCGACGCGCCGAGGGGTTCTTTTAACATTTGATGAGGTTTCAAATCATGTACGCGGTCATAAAAACCGGTGGCAAGCAATACAAAGTTGTCGCTGGTGAAAAACTTAAAGTAGAACAGATACCGGCAGACATTGGTTCCGAACTCACGATCGATCAGGTCCTCGCCCTTGGCGAAGGCGAAAGCATCAAGTTTGGTGCTCCGCTGGTCGAAGGTGCAACGGTGCTGGTGAAAGTGGTTTCGCAGGGTCGCCACGACAAAGTGCGTATCTTCAAGATGCGTCGTCGTAAGCACTACCAGAAGCGTATGGGCCATCGCCAAAACTTCACCGAAATCCAGATCGTTTCGATCAACGGCTAATCCCCGTTTCCGGTCCCCAGCAACGTCATCCAGGAGTAAATAAATGGCACACAAAAAAGGCGGCGGTACTACCCGCAACGGCCGTGACTCAGAAAGCAAGCGCCTCGGCGTGAAGATCTACGGCGGCCAGGCAGTCAATGCCGGCGGCATCATCATTCGTCAGCGCGGCACCCCAGTGCGCGCCGGCACCAATGTCGGTACGGGCAAGGATCACACCCTGTTCGCGCTGGTCACTGGCACCGTCAAGTTCGTCAAGCAAGGCGTCGGCTCGAAGCAATTCGTGACCGTCGTTGCTAACGAAGCAGCGGAAGCAGTCGCAGCGTAATAACGCACTCGCGCCGCTTCCGAGCGGCGCTTCTTTGCAAGGCGCAAGCCTTCCATCGAAAGGCTCTGCCCACGGTAGGGCCTTTTTTAGTTTTTAAGCGGTCACAATCATGAAGTTTATCGACGAAGCAAAAATTGAAGTCATCGGAGGCGACGGCGGCAACGGATGCGCCTCGTTCCGGCGCGAAAAGTTCCGCCCATTTGGCGGTCCCGACGGCGGCGATGGCGGCACGGGCAGCTCGATCTTTGTGGTTGCCGACCGCAACGTCAACACGCTGGTCGACTTTCGCTATTCGAAAGTCCACACCGGCAAGCACGGCGAACCGGGCCGCGGCTCGGATTGCTACGGCAAGGGTGCCGAAGACATCTATATGCGCATGCCGGTCGGCACGCTCATCATCGATGATGTCAATGGCGAAATCATTGCCGACCTGACCGAACATGGCCAGACCGAATTGCTCGCCAAAGGCGGCGAGGGCGGCTGGGGCAATATCCACTTTAAAAGTTCGACCAACCGCGCCCCGCGTCAAAAGACCGAAGGCAAGGAAGGCGAGCGTCGCACGTTGCGTTTGGAACTGAAAGTCCTGGCGGACGTGGGCCTGCTGGGCATGCCGAACGCCGGTAAATCGACCTTCATCACTGCCGTCTCGAACGCGCGCCCGAAGATCGCCGATTACCCGTTCACCACCTTGCACCCGAACCTGGGTGTGGTACGCGTGTCGCACGAAAAGAGCTTTGTCGTGGCCGACATTCCGGGCCTGATCGAAGGCGCCGCCGAAGGCGCGGGCCTGGGTCACCAGTTCCTGCGTCACCTGGCGCGTACCGGCTTGCTGCTGCACATTGTCGACCTGTCGTCGTTCGAAGCGAACATCGATCCGGTCAAGGAAGCCAAGGCCCTGATCAAGGAACTCGAAAAGTACGACGAAGAGCTGCTGAACAAGCCACGCTGGCTCGTGCTCAACAAGCTCGACGTGCTGGACGAGGCCGAGCGCAAGAAGCGCGTCAAGGACATGATCAAGCGCCTGGCCTGGAAGGGCCCGGTGTTCGAGATTTCGGCGCTGAACCGCGAAGGCTGCCAGGAACTGATCAACGCGATCTACCTGCACCTGGAAGAAAAGCGCCATGCCGAGCACCGCGCCGAAGAAACCGCGATGACCGAAGAAGCGCGCGGGATTTCGTCGATCGATCCGGACGATCCACGCTTCAAGATCCTCGAAGACTGACCCTTGGCCGGCGGCGCTCCTCAGACCCTGAGCTGGTCGCGTGCCTGGCTGCGTGGCCAGTTGCTTCAGCTGGTCGCGACCGTCAGCTCGCTGGCCTCGCTGGCGGCATTGCTCGATCCCGACCGTATTGCGTCGGCGATGGGCCTGTTTTTGGTTGGCGTGAATGGCTACAGCCAGTTCTACGCCATCTATGTGGGCGTGCGCCTCGCTACCGCGGGGTTGGCGCTGTTGGCGGCCAGGCACGGCGATCTGCCGATCCTGGGCGACTTGACTGCCTTGTTCCTCCTGGCCCAGCCGGCCGGCCGCCTTGCGGCGGCTTTCGCAATCGGCTTGCCCACGGGGGTCTTATTCGCTGTCTGCGCGGTTGAACTGCTGGCAGGACTTTCCCTGCTCGCATTGCGACCGCGGGGAAAATTCCTGTCGCCATGAACTCCGCTCTCCAACAAGCTTCCCGCATCATTGTCAAGGTCGGCTCCTCCCTCGTCACCGACGAGGGCAGGGGGCTGGACCATCATGCCATTGCCCGCTGGGCATCCCAGATTGCCGCGTTGCGCGCTCTTGGCAAGGACGTGGTCTTGGTCAGCTCGGGCGCCATTGCCGAAGGCATGCTGCGCCTGGGCTTCACGAAGCGCCCCACCGATATCCACGAACTGCAGGCGTGTGCCGCCTGTGGCCAGATGGGCCTGGCGCAAATCTATGAAACCAGCTTTCGCGCGCACGGCGTGCAAACGGCCCAGGTGCTGCTCACGCACGCCGACCTGGCCGACCGCGAACGCTACCTGAACGCGCGCTCGACGCTGACCACCTTGCTGCGCCTGAAGGTGGTGCCGATCATCAACGAGAACGATACCGTCGTCACCGACGAGATCAAGTTTGGCGACAACGACACCCTGGGTGCGCTGGTGGCCAATCTGATCGAAGCCGATGCACTTGTCATCCTGACGGACCAGCCCGGCTTGTACTCGGCCGACCCGCGCAAGAACCCGGATGCGCGCCTGATCGCGCATGCCCAGGCCGGCGACGTGGCACTGGAAAGCATGGCGGGCGGCGCCGGAAGCAGTATCGGCAGTGGCGGCATGCTGACCAAGGTACTGGCGGCCAAGCGCGCTGCGCGTTCCGGCGCGCACACCGTGATCGCCTGGGGGCGCGAGCCGGATGTCCTCACGCGTCTGGCGGGTGGCGAAGCGATCGGCACGCAGTTGCTGGCCCCGACCGGCCGCCTGACGGCGCGCCGCCAGTGGATGGTCGACCATCTGCACACGAGCGGCGAAGTCGTCATCGACGCCGGCGCCGCAGCCAAGCTCACGCGCGAAGGCAAGTCGCTCCTGCCGATCGGCGTCATTGCCGTCAAGGGCGAGTTCGGCCGCGGCCAGGTGGTTACCTGTGTGGACGAAGCGGGCAAGCCGCTGGCGCGCGGATTGACCAATTATGCGAGCAGCGAAGTGCGGCGCATCATGCGTCATTCGTCGACCGAGATCGAACGCATCCTGGGCTTCGTCGAAGGGCCTGAGCTCATCCATCGCGACAATATGGTCTTGCTGTAGACAGCGAGCACTAACCAACCGGCTGTTGCGCCAATCTGACGCAACGGCAGGTTTGTATCCAAAATCGTCCAAAAATATTGCCGTATAGATTCAAGAGTTACGCTTGGGGATACACTGCGCTTAAGCGCTTCGCGCGTATATATTCAGGACCTGCCATGAAACTAAGTCGCAAATTACCACTGGGTTTTGCCGCCGTCACCTTGCTCGTCGCCTGCGCAGGCTTCTTCGGCATGGCGCAGCTGAACAGCTCGGTCGACACCTATCGCCAGGCGGTGGTCACCGAAGGCCAGGCACAGCAAGTGCAAGCGTTGCTGTCCCATTTCCGCAAGCAGGTCCAGGAATGGAAGAACACGCTGTTGCGTGGCAAACAGGAAAGCGAACGGGTCAAGTACTGGAACGCGTTCCAGAAGAACGAGACGGAAGTCGCGCAACAGGTCAAGGCCTTGCTGGACGCCATGCCGGAAGGCGAAGTGCGAAC
The DNA here is from genome assembly GCF_059685955.1 of Telluria sp. LT2P80. Classification (NCBI taxonomy): domain Bacteria; kingdom Pseudomonadati; phylum Pseudomonadota; class Betaproteobacteria; order Burkholderiales; family Oxalobacteraceae; genus Telluria; species Telluria sp. LT2P80. The sequence continues at coordinate 322,775 of NZ_JCASIO010000002.1, forward strand.
GCTGGTGACGCAGTTCGGCGCGGCGCACGCGACCATGGGTGCGGATTTCCGGCGCGGCTACCAGGATTTCGAAGCGGCCGGTTTCGATGCCGGCGCCGGCGATATCGCCGTCAAGGGCAAGGACCGTGCTCCAGCCGAGTTGCTGGTGCAGGCCCAGGAAAAGATGTCGGCCGTCAGCCTTTCCAGCGCGGCCCAGGCCGATGCGGTCGGCAAACAGGCCACGCTGCTCAGCTATAGCCTGATGCTGGTGGGCGCCGTCGTGGCCGTCATCGCCGGTATCCTGGTGTCGCGTTCGATCACGCGGCCGCTCGACGAAGCGGTCGAGGCCGCGCGCAGCGTCGCGGCGGGCGATCTGCGCACTGCGATCACGGTGCGCAGCAACGATGAAACGGGCCAGCTCTTGATGGCGCTGAAGGAGATGTCGGCCAGCCTGCAGCGCATCGTGCTCGAAGTGCGGGGCGGGGCCGAGACCATCGCGGTGGCATCCGGCGAAATCGCGCAGGGCAACCTCGACCTGTCGGCCCGCACCGAGCGCCAGGCCGGCGCGCTGGAAGAGACGGCGTCATCGATGGAAGAACTGACCTCGACCGTCATCCAGAACGCCGACAATGCACGCCAGGCCAGTGTGCTGGCCGTGTCGGCCTGCGATGTGGCGGTCAAGGGTGGCAAGGTGGTCGAGCAGGTGGTGGGCACGATGGCGTCGATCAGCGCGTCGTCGCGCAAGATCACCGACATCATCGGCGTCATCGACAGCATCGCGTTCCAGACCAATATCCTGGCGCTCAATGCAGCGGTCGAAGCCGCACGCGCCGGCGAGCAGGGCCGTGGCTTTGCCGTCGTGGCCGGCGAAGTGCGCACCCTCGCGCAGCGTTCGGCGACAGCGGCAAAAGAAATCAAGGACCTGATCGGCGAATCGGTGGCCTGCGTGGAAACGGGCGACCGGCTCGCCGGCGAAGCGGGCGTGACGATGGGTGAGATCCTGGCCAGCGTGCGCGGCGTGATGGACATCATCACCGAAATCAGCGCCGCCAGCAGCGAGCAGAGCCAGGGTATCTCGCAGGTCAACCAGGCCGTCACCGAAATGGATGTCACGACCCAGCAGAATGCGGCGCTGGTCGAGCAGGCCGCCGCCGCCGCGCAGTCGCTGCGCGAGCAGACGGTGGCGCTGACGGAAGTGGTCAGCGTGTTCAAGGTCGAAGAGCCGGCCGGCGCCGTGGCGCCGCCCCGTACCAAACTGGCACTGGCGGCTTGACACGGACCGGGTGCGCGGTAAGATGCCCGCGCGCCCGTAGTGCCGGGATGGGCCCGGCAACCGGTGGCGCACCTTGTGAGCCACCATCCGATGACGCCACTTTCACGTTCCGCCGTGGTCCAGGCGCAGCTCGACGCCTACAACGCCAAAGACCTCGATGCACTGATGGCCACCTATGCGCCGGAGGCAGCGCAATTCGCGCTGCATGGCGACCTGCTGGCGCGCGGCCACGACCAGATCCGGCCGCGTTACGAACAGCGTTTTCTCGAGCCTGACCTGCAGGCGCGGCTGCTGTCGCGCACGGTATTGGGCAACTTCGTCACCGACCTCGAAATCGTGACCCGCAACTTTCCAGAAGGTCAGGGCACGGTCGAGATGTTGTGCGTCTACGAGGTGGTGGACGGGCGCATCGTGCGCGCCTCGTTCGCGACCGGCGAGACCCGGATCTAACTTGCCGCAGGTATCGCGGCCTCAGCTGCCGTGGCCGCAGCAACAGCAGCCGGCTCGAGAAGACCCGCCGGTGCCGGCGTCTTGTCCTTGAACTCGCACAGGTCGGCAATCAGGCAATTCCAGCATTTGGGCTTGCGCGCCACGCAGGTGTAGCGCCCGTGCAGTATCAGCCAGTGGTGGGCGTCGTGCAGGAATTCCTTCGGCACGAACTTCAGCAGCTTTTGCTCGACGATGTCGACGTTCTTGCCCGGCGCGATCTTGGTGCGGTTCGAGACGCGGAAGATGTGCGTGTCGACCGCCATCGTCGGTTCGCCAAAAGCCGTGTTGAGCACGACGTTTGCCGTCTTGCGGCCCACGCCCGGCAGCGCCTCGAGCGCTTCGCGCACGGGCGGCACCTCGCCGCCATGCTGCTCGACCAGGATCTGGCAGGTGGCGATCACGTTCTTGGCCTTCGTGTTGTACAGGCCAATGGTCGCGATATAGGTCTTGAGCTCATCGATGCCCAGATCGAGGATCGCCTGCGGTGTGTTCGCTACCGGGAATAAACGGCGCATGGCCTTGTTCACGCCGACATCGGTCGACTGGGCCGACAGCAGGACCGCGATCAGCAATTCGAACGGCGTCGAAAATTCGAGCTCAGTGGTGGGCGTTGGGTTGGTGGCGCGAAAGCGCGTGAAAATTTCGTGGCGTTTGGCGGAATTCATGCAGGTCAGGTCGGGTCGGTATTGCCGGCGGCCTTCAGGCGCGCGCGTTCCATGGCGGCGGCGATGATCGCGCGCTTGCGCTCTTTTTCTGCCAGCTCTTCGGGAGTATTGGTCGCTTCGGCCGTGACTTCACGCATTTTCTGGACGGCCTTGGCGGCCAGCCGCGCGTCATTCTCGTCGCGTTCGCGGCGCAGGCGCGCTTCGCGGAAGTCGTGGCGGCTGCGCGCCGCATCGGCGGCCGGCTGGCTCCAGGCATCCCAGCCGGTGCGCTCGCCCGTGACCGGCACCATCGCGATGCAGTCGACCGGGCAGGGCGCCACGCACAGGTCGCAGCCGGTGCACAGGCTCGGCAGGATCGTGTGCATCTGTTTGGCCGCGCCCAGGATCGCATCGACCGGACACGCCTGGATGCACAGCGTGCAGCCAATGCACAGTGCTTCGTCGATGAAGGCCACAGGGCGCGGACGCTCAATGCCATTGGCCGGGTTGATCGGGATGACAGCGCGGCCCGTGGCGGCGGCCAGGCGGCGCACGCCTTCCATGCCGCCGGGCGGGCACTGGTTGATGTCGGCTTCGCCGCTGGCGATCGCTTCTGCATACGGACGGCACGCGGGATAGCCGCACTTGGTGCACTGGGTCTGCGGCAGCAGGTCTTCGAGCTGGTCGGCGAGGGGTTTGGTCACGGTGTGGCGGATCTGGTAAAGCCGACATTATCCGCCAAAATGCCGGGCGCTGCGGTGAAACCCGGCGCGCCGGCATGGCGTGGAAACGGGAGCCTCACGTGCGTGGTCAATCGAACAGAGGCGTGGGCCGTAACCTGCTGTACTATAAACCGATCCACCGACGAGGACTGACATGAACGAATTGATCGCCCCGTTGCTGTTTGCTGCCATTTTTTCTGCAGGCGACAACCTGCACACGCGCAACACCAAGGACAGCCATGCCACGGCGCCGCCCGAGCAGACCGAGGTGCTGGCGCTGCCGTCCCTGTACCGCAGCGTCGAATCCAGCGGCGAATTGCGCCGAGGCGAGCGCTTGCCTGCACGCTATCAGGCCGCCCAGTACGTGGTCGAGGACTGGCGCAAGCTGCGCCTGACCAAGCCACCGCGCGGGCATCAGTGGGTGCAGGCCAATCGCAGCTTCGCGCTCGTGGCCATCGCGACCGGCCGGGTCGAGCAGGTGGTACTGGGGCGCTGAGCGTCTCGGCAGCACAAAAAAAATGCCATGGCGCTTGCCATGGCATTGTTTATTCAGCGGTCGTTTATTTGTTGTCGCGGATGAATTCCGTGATTTTTGGGCACACGATCTCGCGCCAGCGACGGCCCGAGAAGATGCCGTAGTGGCCGGCTTTCTCGACGACAAACGCGTGTTTCATCTCTGCCGGCACACCACTGCACAGATCATGCGCAGCGCTGGTCTGGCCGATGCCCGAAATGTCGTCCAGCTCGCCTTCGACGGTGAGCAATGCCACCGTTTTGATGTCCTGCGGGCGCACTAGATTGCCGCCGACGTTCCACGTGCCTTTTGGCAGACTGAAGTCCTGGAACACGGTCTTGATCGTGTCGAGGTAGTACTCGGCCGGCATGTCGAGCACGGCGTTGTATTCGTCGTAGAACTGGCGGTGCGATTCGGCCGAATCGTCGTCGCCCTGCACCAGGTGCTGGTAGAACTCGCGGTGGCTCTGGGCGTGGCGGCCCGGGTTCATCGCGATGAAGCCGGCGTGCTGCAGGAAGCCCGGGTAGACCTTGCGGCCAAAGCCCGGGTAGTTGCCCGGCACGGAATAGATCACGGTGTTCTCGAACCACGAGAACGGCTTTTCGACCGCCAGGTCATTGACGGCGGTGGGCGATTTGCGCGGATCGATCGGGCCGCCCATCATCGTCATCGTCTTCGGCAGTTTGGGGTCCTTCTCGCTTGCCATCAGCGCAATCGCGGCCAGCACTGGCACGGTCGGCTGGCACACGGAGATCACGTGCACGTCCGGGCCCAGATGACGGATGAAGTCCTGGACATAGAAGATGTAATTGTCGAGGTGGAACGGGCCATCGGACAGTGGCACCATGCGCGCGTCGGTCCAGTCGGTGATGAACACGTCATGGTCGACCAGCAGCGCCTTGACCGTATCGCGCAGCAGCGTGGCATGGTGGCCGGACAGCGGCGCGACGAGCAGCACGGTCGGCTGGGCGAGGGCAGCGATCCCGGCGTCGGGCAAGTCCTTCTTAAAGTGCAGCAGGCTGCAGAACGGCTTTTCGAGCACGATCTCTTCGACGATGCCGACTTCTTCGCCCTTGATCGTGGTGGTCTTCAAGCCGAAGGCCGGCTTCTGGTATTCCTTGCCCAAGCGATACATCAGCTCGTATCCGGCAGCGATCCGCTGCGAAAACGGGGTGTGTGCAAATGGCGAGACGGGATTGGAAAACATCTTCGACGACGCCTCAGCCCACTGCATGAGTGGGGTCAGGAAGGAGCGTTGCATTTCGTGCAATTGGTAAAGCATAAATAAATCCTTCTATTAACTGCGCGCGCCGCAAAAGATTTGCGTTGAAGCTTCAACGATTATAGGGGATTTGCTTTTGGCTTGTGGAAACCTGAGCGGACCTGACGCTGAAGCATGCTGCACTTGTAGCATATTTACCCGTGCGCGCTTCGTTGGGCATCCCACATAAAACAAAACGCCCCGCGATGCGGGGCGTTTTAACGGGACGTTGTCGTTGCGATGTTACTGAACGACGGTGACCGGCCGTTTAGTCGAAGACTGGCGTCTCGACGCCCAGGATCTTGTGCAGCTTTGGCGACGTGGTCGTGTACTGCATGTGGATCTTCTTGTCCGGGAAGATGTAGGGCGCAGCACCGAACGCAGCCAGTGCCGCTTCGTGGAAGCCCGACAGGATCAGCTTTTTCTTGCCCGGATAGGTGTTGATGTCGCCGACCGCGAAGATGCCCGGGACATTCGTCTCGAACTTCTCGGTGTCGACCACTTTCAGCTGCTTGCGCTCGATGTCCAGGCCCCATTCGGCGATCGGGCCCAGCTTTGGCGACAGGCCGAAGAACACCAGCAGCATGTCCAGCGGAACGCGGCGGGTGACGCCGTCGGCGCCCGTGACCTTCACTTCGGTCAGCTTGCCGTCTTTTTCATCGAAGCCGGTGACCTGGCCGGTGATCAGCTGCATCTCGTATTCGTCGCACAGCGCCTTCATCTTGGCGACCGAGCTTGGCGCCGCGCGGAAGTCGTCACGGCGGTGCACCAGCACCACGGACTCTGCTTTGCCGACGAAGTTCAGTGCCCAGTCGAGCGCCGAGTCGCCGCCGCCGCAGATGACGATGTTCTTGCCGTCGAAACGTGCCGGATCCTTGACGCGGTAGAACAGCTGTTCGTTTTCGAACTTGTCGATCGCGTCGACCTTGATCGTGCGCGCCTGGAACGAACCGACGCCGGCAGCGATGAAGATGGTCTTGGTAATGAACTGGGTACCGGTCGACGTCTCGACATTGAACCGGTTGTCTTCACGGCGCTGCACGCCGGTGACTTCCTGGCCCAGGTGGAACGTTGGCTCGAACGGCTCGATCTGCTTGAGCAGGTTGTCGGTCAGTTCCTGGCCCGTGCAGACCGGCACGGCCGGAATGTCATAGATCGGCTTGTCCGGGTACAGTTCCACGCACTGGCCGCCGACAGCTGGCAGCGAATCGATGACGTGGGCCTTGATTTCGAGCAGGCCGAGTTCGAAGACCTGGAACAGGCCGACCGGACCGGCGCCGATGATGACGGCATCGGTCTCGATGGCGCCGGCGAACGAACTGTTGGGAGCGATGCTGCCCGCTTCGTGGGTGGCACTGATAGTCATGCGCTTAAATCCTGTGATGTTTGAATGGTGAGGCGAGGGCGGCCGGAGCCGCCGTGCGTAACGCCCCCGGGACCGGCGCCGGCGCACAACAGCCGGTGCGACGGCAACCTGACCGCCCGATCAGCGAACCAGTTGGTCGAGCTTGTCCGTGACGTCTTTCCACTTGTCGGCGTCGGGCAGGGCGGCCTTCGTCTTGGTAATCGACGGCCAGAAGCGCGACAGATCGGCATTGATCTTGATGAACTGCTGTTGATCGCCGGGCACGTCTTCTTCGGCAAAGATTGCATTCACGGGGCACTCGGCGACGCACACGGCGCAGTCGATGCACTCGTCGGGATCGATGGCGAGGAAATTCGGGCCTTCCCGGAAACAATCTACCGGGCATACATCGACGCAGTCGGTGTAACGACAGCTGATGCACGATTCGGTGACAACGTGGGTCATAACAGTCCTATCAGTTGGTGGGGTGTCGCATTGCCGGGCGCACGAGGGCCGGCCGGACAAGACAAAGCACTGTATTTTAGGGCAATTCGGGTTTTCTCACAAACTCGCTTATATACACAATGGACATAAGCAAATGACGAGCGGTACCGCACGGGCGTGCGGTTCGCGCACGGGTGCGGGCGTCAGGCAGCCTGGCGCAACTGTACCAGCAGATTGTGCCATCCGCTGCCGCCGATGGCGGTGCGTGTGCTGATGCTCATGCTCATGTTCACGCGCGCAGTGACGCGTCGGCTTCCAGGTCGGCTGGGGATGTGGGCAGTATGGGCAGTGTGGGCAGGTTGAGGCCGAGCGGACCGGCGTTGCCGGGTTGGGTATGCCAACGGGCGACGACGCAGGTAGCGTCTTTGTATTCGGGCAATTGCATGGTGCCGCAGCAGGCGTGCCGGTCTTGCCTGGCGCCAGGGGCATCGCACACGCAGGCCGCCAGCGGCGCGTCGGGCAGGTACACGTCTTCGGTTGCGCCAGCTGGCGATTTGCCGGTCTCGACCACTTCGCGCCGGCTGAACTGGTTGCGGATGAAGCCGCCATACGCTGCGGGCTTGCCGTCGGCCGCGACCACCAGCAGCATGCCGTTGACCACGTCGGCGAACGTGGCGGCGGTATCGGGCGCGCCGATCAGGGCGCGCAGCAGCACGCCGCCCAGATAGGCCGCCACCCGGTGCAGCACGGCGGCGTCGTCTTCGCGCTCGGGATGGCGTTCATGGGCGAACAGGTCGGCCAGCACGTCGTACACGGCGCCCGTAAACACCTGGGAAATGGCATGCACCTGGGTGCCCACCTGGCTCAGGCGCAGGTCGTTGTCGGCATTGCGCAAGCCGTTGCGGTTGCCCAGCGCCAGCCCGAACTGCTCGGCGACGTCGGCCAGGAAGGATTTGTCGTGCAGATTGGCCTTGGTCTGAGCGACGATGGCTTCGCACTGGTCGAACTGCGACAAGGCCAGAAAGACGGCAGTGAGGTCGCCGAACGATTCGTGCAGGCCGCCCGTCTGGGGCGGGGCGTCGGCCTGCAGCCAGCGCGGCTTGATGCCGTCGAGGATCGCGTGGGCGGTCTCATGCGAGACGATATCGAACGAGCGGCAGGTAAATACGCGCTCGGCGCCGCCAGCGGGGACGAAGTCACCGAACTTCAGGCAGCCCTGGGTGCGGCTGTAGAACGCGTTCATGATGTCGGGCAAGCCGTGCGGGAAGACGCGCAGCGGACTGGTGTCGATGCTGCTATTCCATTGCCATGGCAGCGGCATGGCGACGCTGGCCGCTGCCAGCACGCGCTGGTACATGGTCAGGGTCTGGCGCACGACGGCATAGGTGTGCACGGCGTCGAACTGGGGCGTGTCGGCCTGGGTGACGAAGTCGCCACAGGGGTTTGGTTCGACCTGGTCGATGCCGGGCACGCCGGGCGCGATGCGGGCGTCGCGCGGACCGGCCAGCACGGCGCCGGGCAGATACGCCGTGCGGGTGCCGATGGCGCCGACCGACGGGTCTTGCTTCCACATCAGCACGCGGGCGCCGAAGGCTTGCGGCAGCGGCTCGGCATCGACAGGCGGGTCGGGGTCGGGCTCGGCGGTGGCGGCAGCGCCGTCGACCAGGCGCGCCATGCGGCCAGGTTGACGGGACCGTGCACCGTGCGTCGCCTCGTGCGGTTGCTGGGGGGGCATTTCCATGACGGCTCCTCGCGTAATGACGGCGTTCGCTTTCATGGTCGCCCGCCATGACGGGCACGCTTTGAGACGCGTCAATTGCGGCGTGACGAATGCATCAGTTCTAGCGAACTCTGGCATACGACCGCGTCAACTGGCATCATGGCGGATTGTTCGCAATATTTAGGAAGGAATGTCCCGATGGCGGAAATCAGCATCGTCCAGCAACACACCCTGAGCCCGGCTGCGGCGCGCACGGCGGCCGAGCAAGTGGCGCAGCGTATTGCGACCGAATATGGACTGGCATGCCAGTGGGATGGCGACGTGCTGCGCTTCGAGCGCAGTGGCGTGGAGGGGGCATTGACGCTGGAAGACCAGCAGGCGGCGATGCGGATCAACCTGGGATTCCTGATGGGCGCCTTCGCGCCGGCCATCGAGGCCAAGGTGGCGGAGAAGATGCGCAAGACCTTCGCCGCCTAGTCCACTACGACAGCGATTCCCTGAATCAGCCTTTCAGCTCTTCGATCAGATCGATGTATTGCTGCTGGGCTTCTTCTTGCGGCGTGCCGGCCAGACCGGCCCAGGCGTCGAACTTGGCGCGTGCCACGAAATCGGTCATGCCCGGACGCTCGCCGGTCGCGTCGCCGCTCGAACCCTGCTTGTACAGCGCATAGATCTTCAGCAAGGTCATATTGTCCGGACGCTCCGACAGATTCTTCGAATCGAGCTGGGCCTGGGTGAATTGTTCTTGGACGCTCATGGAAACTCCTGTGATGGTGGGTTGCAGTCTTGTCGCTTGGACAAGGCGGCAGGCATCTTAGCGCAGGAGGTGGCGACGACCCGGGGATTTGGGCGTACTTTAGAGGGGAACTTCAAATGCGGTGCAGTACCTGCCATGCGCCGCAAGAGAGGCGGGGCATGGCAGTGAAGCGATGCTATGGCTTAGACAGCCAGCAGGTCGACGTCGAAGATCAGGGTAGCGTTTGGCGGAATGACACCGCCGGCGCCGCGTGCGCCATAGCCCAGGGCTGCAGGAATGGTCAGGCGACGCGAGCCGCCGATTTTCATGCCTTGCACGCCTTCGTCCCAGCCGCGGATGACCTGGCGGGCGCCGAGTGCGAACTCGAACGGATCGCCACGGTCTTTGCTCGAATCGAACTTGGCGCCGAGGCTGCCGTCGTCGTTGCGCAGCCAGCCGGTGTAGTGCACGGTGACGTGCTGGCCAGCCTTGGCTTCGTCGCCGGTGCCGGTGACGAGTTCTTCGTATTGCAGGCCAGAATCGGTAGTGATGGTGGACATGGTCTTCCTTGTTGTTCAGATTGAACGACGATTGTAGTGCATGGGTCGGGAAACCGCCATTGTCCGGGCCAGCCGTGCGCCCCGTTGCAGCCCGGCGCGCTCCCGTAGAATGCGCTCTCGACCTTCCCAACTGGAGTAGCCATGCCGCATGCCGACAGCGCGACCGTGATTCCGAGGACCGCCCCGATGAAGGGCGTCCTGCTTGCCTGGCGGCGCGCGCTGCGCTCGCAGTTCAGCGGCCGCATGCTGCTGCTCTCGCTGGTCCCGCTGCTGCTGTCGCTCACGCTGTGGGGCGTCGCGATGTGGCTGGGCCTGCAGCCGCTGCTCGACTGGCTGCACGGGCTGTTTACCGACTACGGCGGCTTCGATGCGAGCAACAGCATGCTGGGTATGCTAGGGCTGGGCATGCTCAAGGTGATGGTCGTGCCGCTGCTGGCGATTGCCTTGCTGCTGCCCCTGATGATTGCATCGAGCCTGCTGTTCATGGGCATCGTCGCGATGCCGGCCATCGAGCGTCACGTGAGTGGCCGTCACTTCCCCGCGCTCGACAGGAAAGAGGGCGGCTCGTTCGTCGGCAGCCTGGCCATCAACGTCGGTAGTACGGCCGTGTTCGCGCTGTTGTGGCTGTTCACGCTGCCGCTGTATGCCATACCGCCGCTGGCCTGGCTGGTGCAGGCCGGCCTGTGGGCCTGGGTCACGTCGCGCGTGATGAGCTACGACGCACTGGCCGCGCACGCCAGCGGGGCCGAGCGCCAGGTGCTGATGCGCACCTGCCGTCCGGCGCTGCTGACGATCGGCCTGGTCTCGGGCCTGGCCGGCGCGCTGCCCGGCATCGCGTGGATGGGTGGGGCGGTGATCTCGGTCGTGCTGTTCCCGGTGCTGGCGCTGGTGTCGCTGTGGCTGTACATCATGCTCTTTTTGTTTGCCGGGCTCTGGTTCCAGTATTACTGCCTGCAGGCACTGGTGGAGCTGCGCGCGCAGCACCTTCCAGCACATCCCGGCGCCGGCGCTTCCATTTAAATCAGTGGTGCGCTGTGCACCGGCACCATGTCGGGCGCGTTAACTGCCAGCGTCAACCGTGCATACGACGCTTGATGCGTTGCTGCCAACAGTCGTGACGCACAGGCATCGCTTGCGGTCATGCCATTTAACCAACCCGTTGTTTTTTTGCGAAAATATTCCGGTATAGGCCGATTTGTTAAACGGTATCTCGCGTGTATCTTATTGATGTGGTGGAATATTACCTATGGACGGGGCAATCTGGAGTGGGATTGCACTGCTGAAATTTGTGAACTAACAGACACCACAATCACTCGAACGGACCAGCAGCAATAGATGGCGAGCAGGTTGGCGGGGGTTGCAAGCGTTTTGATTCGGACCGGTTAAGCCATCATGGAAAGTATTCGTCGCCTCGTGCGACCAAACAATGTATTCGGCAAGCGCGCCGCCACCTCGCGGAGCGAGCCGACCATGGACGGCGCAGTTGCCGCGCCAGTCGTCGTCGCAGCGGGCGCTGCAGCGTCGGGGGCGTCTGCGTCCCCGTCCGCCCCGGATTCGGCGGGTGACGTTCCCCTGCACGATGCCTTCCCGCACCTGGCTGACAACGGCCATGGCAGCGGCGGCGGGCCGGGCGACCCGTCCGGTGGGCCGGATGGGTCGCCGCCAGCGCCGCGCAAGCGCCGCTGGAAGCTCTGGCTGGCGCTGATCGGCTTGCTGCTGATCGCTGCCGCGGCGGCCTGGGCCGTGACGGAAACGCGCACCTCGCGCCTGCAGGCGAAAATCTTCGCCGACATGGCCAGCGAACTCACGTTCCGCATGGCCAATGGCCCAAGCGATTCGATCCGCTTCCCGGCCGCCAGCCCGTACGACACCCGGCTCGGCTATGCCGGCCTGCCGAAATACCTCGAACGCCTGCAGACGCGCGATTACGCGATCGCGTCGCAGGCGCGCATCTCGCCGCAGATGGTCAAGATGGCCGATCTCGGCCTGTACGCCACCTACCACGAGAAAACCAAGGTCGGCCTCGAGATCCTCGATTGCCGCGCCCAGCCCCTGTTCACGTCGCGCTTCCCCGAGCGCTTCTACGACAAATTCGACGCCGCGCCGTCGCTGCTGGTACAAAGCCTGCTGTTCATCGAAAACCGCGAACTGCTCGACGCGAGCCACCCGCGCCGCAATCCGGCCGTCGAATGGGACCGCTTCTCGAAAGCCGTGTTCGACAAGACGCTGGCCAGTGTCGGCCTGGGCGGCGACGGCCGCGTGGCCGGCGGCAGCACGCTGGCCACGCAGATCGAAAAATACCGGCACTCGGCCGAGGGCCGCACCGGCTCGCTGACCGACAAGATCATCCAGATGGCCTCGGCCACGCTGCGCGCTTACCAGGACGGCGAAGACACCACGGGGTCGCGCCGCCAGGTCGTGCTCGACTACCTGAACACCGTGCCGCTGTCGGCCAAGCCGGGTTACGGCGAAGTCAACGGTATCGGCGACGGCATGTGGGTCTGGTACGGCCGCGATTTCGCCAAGGTCAACGCCATGCTCAAGGGCCCGATGACGAGCCCGGACGCCGTCATGGCCTACAAAGAGGCGCTGTCGCTGATGATTGCCCAGCGCCGCCCGGCGTATTACCTGGGCGCCGGCGAAAGCGACCTGGAAACCCTGACCAACAGCCACCTGCGCGTGCTGTCGCAGCAGGGCGTGATTTCGCCGCAACTGCGCGACGCTGCCCTGAGCGCCAATCTGAAACCGGCGCTGCACACGGGCGTGGCGCCGCCACCGGCGGATGCGTTCGTCTCGCGCAAGGCGGCCAATGCAGTGCGCAACCATGTGGGTTACCTGATCGGCGACTCGCGCCTGTACAACGTCGACCGCTTGGATCTGTCGGTGGTCTCGACCCTCGACGGCAATGCCCAGCAAGCCGTCACGACTGCGCTGCGCAAGCTGTCCGACGCCGAACACGCGAAAGAAGCCGGCCTGACGGGCAAGGGCATGCTGGGCAATGGCGACCCGGCGCAAGTGGTCTACAGCTTCACGCTGATGGAGCGGGGCGAGCACGTCAACTACCTGCGCGTGCAGACCGACAACTACGACCAGCCACTGGACATCAACGAAGGCGCCAAGCTCGATCTGGGTTCGACGGCCAAGCTGCGCACGCTGGTGACCTACCTCGACATCGTCGACCAGCTGCACAAGCGCTTTGGCGCGATGGACAAGATTGGCCTGATGGGCGTCGAAGTCGATGCGAAAGACCGCATGTCGCAGTGGGGCCTCGACTACTTCCGCACATTGCCTGACGGCGCCGACCGCAGCCTCAAGCCCATGCTCGACGCCGCCATGGCGCGCAAGTACTCGGCCAATCCAGGCGAGCGCTTCTTTACCGGTGGCGGCCTGCACACGTTCGGCAACTTCAGCAAGCTCGACGACAGCCGCATCATGGATGTGAACCAGGCGCTGCGCAGCTCGACCAACCTCGTGTTCGTGCGCATGATGCGCGACGTCGTGCGTTACTACATGTTCCAGTTGCCGGGCTCGTCCGCGCAACTGCTGGCCGACGCCGACGATCCGCGCCGCGCCGCCTATCTGGCGCGCTTTGCCGACAACGAAGGCAAGGTCTTCATGGCCAAGTTCTGGAACAAGTACAAGGGCAAGACGCCGCAGGAAGTCGAGACGCTGCTGTTCTCCGGCGTGCGTCCGCTGGCCTCCAAGCTCGCGGCGGCCCACCGCACCGTGGTGCCGAACGCCACGCTGGCGCAGTTTGGCGCGTTCATCGATGCATCGGTCCCGGCCAGCAACGAGATCGATCCCGACCGTATTCCGAAACTGTACGAGACCTATGACCCACGGAACATGTCGCTGGCCGACCGCGGCTACGTGTCATCGGTGCACCCACTCGAACTGTGGCTGGTGAGCTACCTGCGCACCCATCCAAAAGCGACCTGGTCCGAAGTGACGGCCGCCAGCGTCAAGGAGCGCCAGGAAGTCTACCAATGGCTGTTCAAGACGCATCGCAAGCACGCGCAGGACAACCGCATCGCCGGCCTGCTCGAGGTGGAAGCATTCCTGAAGATCCACGCGCAGTGGAAGAAAATGGGCTACCCGTTTGATTCGCTCGTGCCGTCATACGCGACCACACTGGGCGCCTCGGCCGACCGGCCGGCCGCGCTGGCCGAGATGATGGGCATCATCGTCAATGGCGGCGTGCGCAAACCGATCGAGCGCATCGATTCGCTGCACTTTGCCAAGGCCACGCCGTATGAAACGCTCGTGCGCCGCAACAAGGGCGGTGGCAAGGAACAAGTGCTGGCGCCCGAAGTCGCGCGCGCCGTGGCCGACGCCATCCAGGGCGTCGTCTCGGACGGCACCGCCAAGCGCGTCAAGACCGCCTTCGTGCAATCGGACGGCAGCATCATCGCCGTGGCCGGCAAGACCGGTACCGGCGACCAGCGCTTCGATGTGTATGCCCGTGGCGGCCGCCTGGTCGAGTCGCGCTACGTGAATCGCTCGGCGACGTTCGTGTTCAACATCGGCGAACGCTTCTACGGCAGCATGACCGCGTACGTGCACGGGCCGCAGTCCGAAAACTACGACTTCACCAGCGCGTTGCCGGTGCAGCTGCTCGTCACGCTGGCGCCGAGCCTGATGCCGATGATCGAACCGCCGGCCGCGCCAGCGCCCGTGCCCGGCCAGGCCGTCGCCGCCGCGCCGCGGCAGTGCGTGCGTTGAGGCCAGGGCAGGATCTTCCGGGCGCGCCAGTCAAGGGGCTGCGCGCCCGCCTGCAGAACTTCAGCATCGTTTCGCTGCGCGACCTGGTCGTGGCCACCGGCCCGACGATCCTGCTGGTCGCGGCGGCCGTGGTGCTCGCCTACTGGTGGGTCGACCCGGCGCCGCCGCGCACGCTGCGGCTGGCCACGGGCCAGGAAAACTCCGCCTACGAGCAATTCGGCAAGCAATATGCCAGCGTGCTGGCGCGCGACGACATCAAGGTCACGCTGCAGGGCACGCTCGGCTCGCAGGACAATCTGCAGCAGTTGCTGGCCGGGCAGGCCGATGTCGCGTTCGTGCAAAGCGGCTCGACCGACGACAGGGTTGGCAACGCCGACAGCGTCGAGCGGCGCGGCCTGGTCTCGCTGGGCAGCTTGTTTACCGAACCCGTGTGGCTGTTTGTGCGCGACGAAGCGAATGTCACGCGGTTGCCCGATCTGCGCGGCAAGCGCATCAACCTGGGGCCGGAAGGCACCGGCGTGCCGCGCCTGGTGCGCCAGCTGCTCGACGCCAACAATATCGTGCCGGGCGCATTGACGATCAGCGACCTGGCCAACACGCCGGCGACGGTCGAATTGCTGGCCGGGCGCATCGACGGCCTGGTGTTCAGCTCGGCGCCGGAAGCGCCGCTGATCCAGATGCTGCTGCAAACGCCGGGCATTCGCCTGTTCGATTTTTCGCAGGCCGAAGCCTATACGCGGCGCCTGCCATTCCTGACGCACGTGGTGCTGCCGCGCGGGATCGTCGACCTTGGCCGCAATATCCCGAACCAGGATTACCACCTGATCGCGCCAACCGCCACGCTCGTCGCGCGCGAGGAAATCCATCCGGCGCTGGTGGGCCTGCTGGTCAAGGCGGCGACCGAGATCCACGGCGGCGCCGGCTGGTTCCAGCAGCAGGGCCAGTTCCCGTCGCCGAAGTACACGGAAATCCCGGTCGCGCCCGAAGCGGCGCGCTACTACCGCGATGGCCCGCCGTTCATGCAGCGCTACATGCGGTTCTGGCTGGCCAACCTGGCCGAGCGGCTGTGGGTCGTGGTGGTGGCGCTGACGGCGCTGTTGATTCCGCTGTCCAAGATCGTGCCGCCGATTTACGTCTGGCGCGTGCGTTCGCGCGTGTACCGCTGGTACGGTGAGCTGCGCGCCATCGAACAGTCGCTGGAGGAGAGCGGGGCCGACGCCACCGAGGCGGTGCGCAAGGAGTTGCTGGGCCGGCTCGATGGGCTGGAAGACCGCGTCAACCATATCTCGGTGCCGCTCGCCTACGCGGACGAGCTGTACCGGCTGCGCAGTCACATCCACCTGGTGCGCGAGCGGGTGCGCGGCGTGCACGAGGACCAGTCAGCGCAGCCGGTGGCTTGAGCATGTCTTTTTGGAATTGACCGGGAATCCCATTACACTGGCGTCCCCAGTCATCTCTTCGAAGGCCGTCATGATCCGCCGCACGCTTCCCGCCCTTGTTTTCGGCTTGTGCCTTGCCGCTGGCCTGGCCAGCCCGTCTGCCGCGATTGCCGCGGACAGTGTCAAGGACAGCAAGCGCCCGACGCGCGAAGCCTATACCAAGTACGAGTACCGGATCCCGATGCGTGACGGTGTGCAGCTGTTCACGGTCGTCTACGTGCCGAAGGACAGCTCGCGCAGCTACCCGTTCCTGATGCAGCGCACCCCGTACAGCGCTGGCGTACGTGCCGAAGGCGAACTGCGCTATGGCGTGGACTGGCTGCCCGAGTCGCTGGGGCCATCCCGCGAATTCGAGGAAGCCGGCTACATCTTCGTGAGTCAGGACGTGCGTGGCCGTTACATGTCCGAAGGGACGTGGCAGGAAATGACGCCGCACGGCAAGGGCAAGCTGGCAAAAGGCGAGGGCCGCGAGAGCGACGACATGTACGATACGGTCGCCTGGCTGCTGAAGAACATCCCGAACAACAACGGCAAGGTCGGCATCTGGGGCATCAGCTACCCGGGCTTCTACGCCGCCGCCAGCGTCATCGATTCGCACCCGGCGATCAAGGCCGCCTCGCCCCAGGCGCCGATTGCCGACCTGTACATGGGCGACGATTCGTACCACGGCGGCGCCTTCAAGCTGGCCGCCAACTTCGACTTTTATGCCGCTTTCACGGCCGCGCCGAACCCGACGCCGCTGCCAAAGACCGGCAGCGAATTCGATTACGGCGTGGCCGATGGCTACGATTATTTTCTGAAGCACCGCACGCTGGCGAATATCGCCGCGACCATGACCGACACGCAGCGCGAGCTGTTCATGCCGAACATCGAGCACGACACCTATGACAGCTTCTGGAAAGAGCGCGCCATTGGCCCGCACCTGAACAACGTCAAGGCCGCCGTGCTGACGGTGGGCGGCTGGTTCGATGCGGAAGACGCCGCTGGCCCGTTCATCGTGCACCGCGCGCTGGAAGCGCAGAACAAGGGCGGCAACCATGCCCTCGTGGTGGGCCCGTGGGTGCACGGCGGCTGGGAGCGCGGAGACGGCGCCCGGCTTGGCCACGTCAAGTTCGACGCGAAAACAAGCGAATGGTTCCGGCGCGAGGTCCAGTTCCCGTTCTTCGAGCAGCACCTGAAGGGCGTCAAGCCGAACACCACGCTGGCGCCGGTGACCGTGTTCGAGACGGGCACGAATGTCTGGCGCCAGTACGACGCCTGGCCGCCGAAACCGGCGAAGGCGCGCACGCTGTACTTTGGCGCGAATGGCGCACTGCGCTGGCAGCAGCCGACCGCGACGATGAGCACGACCACGGGCGCAGGTTTCGATGAATACGTGGCCGACCCGGCGCGCCCGGTGCCGTACATCGGCTACCCGGCGCTGGGCGTGCCGCGCGAATACATGGTGTCGGACCAGCGCTTTGCCGCCACCCGGCCCGACGTGCTGGTGTACCAGAGCGCCGTGCTGGAAGAGGATGTGACGGTCGCCGGGCCGGTCACGCCCAAGCTGTTCGTGTCCACGAGTGGCACCGACGCCGACTGGGTCGTCAAGCTGATCGATGTCTACCCGGCCAGTTTCCCGACCCCGGCAGCCGAGCGGGGCGGCGATGTCGGCCCGCCCACGGTGAGTCTGGGTGGCTTCCAGCAACTGGTGCGTGGCAATCCGCTGCGCGGCAAGTTCCGCAACAGCTATGAAAAGCCCGAACCGTTCGTGCCGGGCAAGGTCGAACCCATCAAGTATGAACTGGGCCAGGTGAACCACACCTTCCGGCGCGGTCACCGGATCATGGTGCAGGTGCAAAGCTCGTGGTTCCCGCTGATCGACCTGAATCCGCAAACGTTCATGCGCATTCCCGACGCACAGCCCGGCGACTTCAAGAAAGCGACCCAGCGCGTGTATCACGCGCCAGGAACGGCGTCCGGGCTGGAACTGATGGTGCTGCCGAACCCGGGTAGCGCCAACTAGGTCAGGCGCCGATCCACGGCAGGCCGGCCGTGCACCAGCCGCCGATCGTCTTGCGGTGCCCGTCGCCGTCGCGATCGCCTTCGAACCCTTCCAGGATGTCGAAGGCGTTTGCATAGCCCAGCTCGGTCGCCACGCGCGCGCCGTGGCGCGAGCGCACGCCCGAGCGGCACAGGAACAGCAGCACGTCGTCCTTGCCGGCTACCTGTTCGAGCTGTGCGCCAAAGTCCGGATTGGGGGCGCCGCCCGGATAGGTGGCCCACTGCACTGCCAGGTGCTGCGCCTGGCCGATCGCGACGCGGCCCACCCAGTCGCGTTCGGCGTTGGTGCGCACGTCGACCAGCTTGACGTCCGGGCTGCTCTGGAGCAGGTCGAATGCTTCCTGAGGCGTCACTGCACCAGCGTAGGGCTGGTCAGCGCCACGCTGGCGCGCCGCCGTGAGAATCTGTTCTTTGATCATGTCGGGTTGGTCCATTCATCGTTTGTCATCGTCAATGCACCATCCTGGAGCGCAGTCGGGTGCGCTCAATTGGTGCAAGCACGTAGAATTGCTCGTTAGTGGTGCAAATCGGCGTACAGGTAAATCTTGCCATACGCCCCCGGTCGAGGCGATTTTATGGGTAAACTAACCCATTGCCCAAGAACGATTTGCGCATAGCCTCATGCACTGAAGTTGGCATCGTCGTTGACACCCAGTTGGCACATTTCGTGCTTCATCATGATGCAAGTTGTCGGTTCGCATAGACTGACATCCCTTTTTCAATTAGGAGATTCCGAATGGCAAAGTCCGCCGCAGATGTAATGCAAATGGTCAAAGACAACGAAGTCAAATTCGTTGATTTACGCTTCGCCGATACCCGCGGCAAGGAACAACACGTCACGGTCCCGGTGTCGCACTTCGACCTGGACAAATTCGAATCCGGCCACGCCTTCGACGGTTCGTCGATCGCCGGCTGGAAAGGTATTGAAGCGTCGGACATGCTCCTGATCCCGGATGCAAACACCGCCAATATCGACCCGTTCATGGAAGAGACCACGCTGTTCATGCAGTGCGACGTCGTCGAGCCATCGGACGGCAAGGGCTACGACCGCGATCCGCGCTCGATCGCCAAGCGCGCTGAAGCCTACCTGAAATCGTCGGGCATCGGCGACACCGCCTACTTCGGCCCAGAGCCAGAGTTCTTCATCTTCGACGCCGTGCGCTGGAAGCTGGACATGTCGGGTTGCTTTGTCAAGATCGATTCCGAAGAAGCATCGTGGTCGACCGACAAGGAATTTGAAGGCGGCAACAGCGGTCATCGTCCAGGCGTGAAGGGCGGCTATTTCCCAGTGCCACCAGTCGACTCGTTCCAGGACATGCGCTCCGAAATGTGCCTGATCCTCGAATCGATGGGCATCCCGGTTGAAGTGCACCACCACGAAGTCGCCGGCGCCGGTCAGAATGAAATCGGCACCAAGTTCTCGACGCTGATCGAGCGCGCCGACTGGACCCAGAACATGAAATACGTGATCTGGAACGTGGCCCACAGCTACGGCAAGACCGCGACCTTCATGCCAAAGCCAATGGCTGGCGACAACGGTTCGGGCATGCACGTGCACCAGTCGATCTGGAAAGATGGCAAGAACCTGTTCGCAGGCGACGGCTATGCAGGTCTGTCGGACACGGCCCTGTTCTACATCGGCGGCATCATCAAGCACGCCCGCGCCCTGAACGCGATCACCAATCCAGGCACCAACTCGTACAAGCGCCTGGTGCCAGGCTTCGAAGCCCCGGTCAAGCTGGCGTATTCGGCCCGTAACCGTTCGGCCTCGATCCGCATCCCGCACGTGGCGAACCCGAAAGGCCGCCGCATCGAGACGCGTTTCCCGGATCCACTGGCGAACGTCTACCTGTGCTTCGCAGCACTGATGATGGCCGGTCTGGATGGTATCCAGAACAAGATCCACCCGGGCGAAGCGGCAACGAAAGACCTGTACCATCTGCCGCCTGAAGAAGACAAGCTGATCCCGACGGTGTGCGCATCGCTGGAAGAAGCACTGGACGCACTGAACGAAGACCGCGAGTTCCTGACCCGTGGCGGCGTGTTCAGCGACAGCATGATCGATGCCTACATCGACCTGAAGATGCAGGAAGTCCAGCGCATGCGCATGACCCCGCACCCAGCCGAATTCGACATGTACTACTCGTCGTAATCGGTCCATCCAGGCTGGCACGGATGTGCATCGCGCCGGCCTGGCGGGTAGAACAAACGCGGGGAAAGCCATGCTTTCCCCGCGTTTTTTGTTGCTTGGAGTTTATATTCCTTGGGGTATAGTCGGGCGCATCTACAATAGCGTGCCCTTGCGACCAACCGGGATGGGAATGACAAATAGTGTGTTTCAGGCCAGTGTGGCCGTTTTTACCGCCGTGTTTGCCTCAGTGCTGCTGTGCGCCAGTGCGCAGGCGCAAATCTACCGTTGTACCGATGCCAATGGCCGGCCGCTGTACACCGACACCAAGGTCGGCAAGTGCCAGCTGATCGACACCGGCTACAGCGCGCCGCCGGCAGCCTCGGCCCCGATTCCTGCACCGCGCTCGGCGGGCGGTGGGGGCGGTTCATCCGCGTCGAATTCCGCCCCGGCGGCGGCGCCAAGCGCGGCCCAGTCGAACTTCCCGCGCGTGGACAATGTGCTGCAGCGCGCCCGCGACGACGAGCGGCGCGAGATCCTGGGCGATGAACTGCGCCTGGAAGAACGCAAGCTCACTGATCTGAAGCGCGTCTTCAACAACGGCGAGCCGGAGCGCCAGGGCAACGAGCGCAACTACGCCAAATACCAGGAGCGCGTGGCCTCCATGCGCGACGAAATCAACCGCAGCGAACGCAATATCGAAGCGCTCAGGCGCGAGATCGGTAATATCAGATGACCCTGCCTCCGATGGCGCCACCCGTGTACGACCCGGGCAACCCGGCCCGTTATGCCGGCCTGGACTTGCTGGCCTCGGCCGTGATGATGACCGGGCCCGATGGCGAAGTGGTGTATGCCAACGCCGCCGCCGAAAACCTGATGGAGCTGTCGTTCAAGTCGCTGCAGCGCCATCGCCTGCCCGAACTGTTTACCAATGGCGCCGAGATTGGCGTGCTGATCACGCAGGCGCTGGTGCACCAGTATGCCGACCTGCGCCAGGACCTGACGCTGCAGAGGAGCGGGCGTGAACCGCTGCACGTGAACAGCATCGTCAGCGCCCTGGGCGACGGCACGGCGCTGATCGAGCTGCGCGAGAATGTGCAGCAACTAAAACTCGACCGCGAAGAGCGCCTGATGGACCAGAGCCAGGCCAACAAGGAGCTGATCCGCAACCTGGCGCACGAGATCAAGAATCCGCTGGGCGGCATCCGCGGCGCCGCGCAACTGCTCGAACTCGAGCTGCCGCCGCACCACCTGCTGGAGCTGCAGGAATACACGCAGGTGATCATCAAGGAAGCCGACCGCCTGCAGACGCTGGTCGACCGCCTGCTGGCGCCGCACCGCAAGCCGCACATCGTCGGCGACGTCAATATCCACGAAGTGTGCGAGCGCGTGCGCAGCCTGATCCTGGCCGAATTTCCGCAGGGGCTGTCGATCCGGCGCGATTACGATGCGTCGATTCCCGAGTTTCGCGGCGATATGGAGCAGCTGATCCAGGTGGTGCTGAACATCGCCCACAACGCCGCGCAGGCCGTCGCCGGGCGCATTGCGCAGGGCGACGCCGAGATCGTCCTGCGCACCCGCGTGGCGCGTCAGGTCACGCTGGCCAAGGTCCGCTACGGGCTGGCATTAGACTTGCATATCATTGACAATGGACCGGGCATCGCGCCCGATATCCGCGACCGCATTTTCTATCCGCTCGTATCCGGGCGTGACGGCGGGAGTGGCCTCGGGCTGACGCTGGCGCAAACGTTTGTGCAGCAACACCTGGGTGTGATCGAGTGCGAAAGCCGGCCTGGACTGACGGATTTCCGGATCCTGCTGCCCCTGCCATAAGCGGGAGAAAGCGGACCGCACCGGCCGGTCCTTTATTGAATCCATGTTGCGGGAAGCACGAAACCATGAAACCAATCTGGATTGTCGACGACGATGCATCGATTCGCTGGGTCCTTGAAAAAGCCCTGGCGCGCGAAAGTCTGGAGACCCGCAGTTTCGCCAATGCGCGCGAAGCCATGACTGCCTTTGAAACCGACACGCCGCAAGTGCTGGTGTCGGATATCCGCATGCCGGGCGAATCCGGCATCGACCTGCTGCAAGCCGTCAAGGAACGCCATCCGGGCCTGCCGGTCATCATCATCACGGCGTTCTCGGACCTCGATTCGGCGGTGTCCTCGTTCCAGGGCGGCGCCTTTGACTATCTGGCCAAGCCATTCGACATCGACAAGGCCGTCTCGCTGATCCGGCGTGCGTTAGAGGAGAGTTTGCGCGAAGCGAGTGTCGAAGCGCCGCCCGCTGAAACCCCCGAGATCCTCGGCCACGCACCGGCGATGCAGGAAGTGTTTCGCGCCATCGGTCGCCTGTCGCAGTCGAATGTCACGGTGCTGATCACGGGCGAATCGGGCACCGGCAAGGAGCTCGTGGCGCGCGCGCTGCACAAGCACAGCCCGCGCGCGCAGCAACCGTTCATCGCACTGAACACGGCGGCCATTCCGAAAGACCTGCTCGAATCCGAGCTGTTCGGCCACGAGCGCGGCGCGTTCACCGGCGCGCAGGCGATGCGGCGCGGCCGCTTCGAGCAGGCCGAAGATGGCACGCTGTTCCTCGACGAAATCGGCGACATGCCGTTCGACCTGCAGACGCGTTTGCTGCGCGTTTTGTCCGATGGTCACTTCTACCGCGTGGGCGGCCACCAGCCGGTCAAGGCCAATGTGCGCGTGATTGCCGCCACCCACCAGAACCTCGAGCAGCGCGTGCGCGACGGCTTGTTTCGCGAAGACTTGTACCACCGCCTGAACGTGATCCGCCTGCGCCTGCCGTCGCTGCGCGAACGCAACGAAGACATTCCTGTTCTTACGCGCCACTTCCTGGTGCAAAGTGCGCACCAATTGGGGGTGGAACCCAAGCGCATGAGCGAGCAGGCGATGCGCTTCCTGTCGGGCCTGGAGCTGCCGGGCAATGTGCGCCAGCTGGAAAACCTGTGCAACTGGATCACCGTGATGGCCCCGGGGCAGACCGTGGAGGTCAAGGACCTGCCGCGCGACCTGACCCAGGGTTCGGCGCCGCTGACAGGGAGCAGCGTGCCGAACGTGGTGCCGCTGTCCGACGGCATCGTCGGCGCCGGTGCGCTGCCGGTGGCATCCGGCGGTGGCGTCGTGCTGCAGACAGCCGGTGCGCAATCGCCCGAAGGCTGGCTGGGGCTGCTTGAACTGCAGGCGGCCGGCATGCTGAGCGCAGGGCAGATGGACGTGATGGATATCCTGGGCCGCCAGTTCGAATCGGCCCTGATCCGTACGGCGCTCAAGCACACGCACGGGCGCAAGAACGACGCGGCCATGCGCCTCGGTATCGGGCGCAATACCATCACGCGCAAGATCGTGGAACTGGGGATCGACGGCGCGCGCGAAGAGTAGGCTTTTAGATGACAGGGTGTTGGTGTAAAGTCCTGCATCGGCGCGCTGCGCCCGTTTCATTTTCTACTCAATGCTGATCAATTGCGTCGCCTACCAGGAAGGCAAGAAGCTGTCCGATATCCCGGTCGAGGATATCAGCGAATACATCAAGCTGGATGACACCTTTGTCTGGGTCGCATTGCGCGACCCGGACCCTGCCGACATCGCGCTGATGCAGGAAGAATTCGGCCTACACGAACTGGCGGTGGAAGACGCGCTGCGCGGCCACCAGCGGCCCAAGCTCGAAGAGTACGGCGACTCGCTGTTCGTCGTCGTGCAGATCGTCGAGCTGGTGGGTGACGAGATGTCCGTCGGCCAGTTGTCCGTCTTCGCCGGCCCCAATTACGTGCTGTCGGTGCGGCGTGACGCCAACCAGGGTTTTCTCGGCGTGCGGGCGCGCGCCGAGCGCGAACCGCACCAGCTCAGGAAAGGCGCTGGCTTTGTGCTGTACGCGCTGGTCGACGCCGTGGTCGACCGCTACTTCCCCGTGGTCGACACGCTCGAATCCGAGCTCGAATCGATCGAAGACCACATCTTTTCCATGCAGGGCAAGCAGCGCGACAATGTCGAGCGCCTGTATGACCTGAAACGCAAGGCCCAGACGCTGCGCCACGCCGTGATGCCCCTGATGGATGCGCTCGGGCGCCTGTACGGCGGGCGCGTGCCGGGCGTGGTGGACGAGACCCAGGAATACTTCCGCGACGTGCATGACCACCTGCACCGCATCGCCGGCCGCCTGGACGCCGTGCGCGACACGATCAACACCGCGATCCAGGTGACCCTGTCGATGGTGGCGATCGAAGAAAACGAAGTGAGCAAGAAGCTGGCGTCATATGCGGCGATCTTCGCGGTGTTTACCGCGTTCGCCGGCGTGTGGGGCATGAACTTCGAATTCATGCCGGAGCTGAAATGGAAGTATGGTTACCCGTTCGCGATCTTTACGATGGTGTGCGTGTGCGGCTACCTGTATCGCAAGTTCAAGCGGGTGGGGTGGTTATAGGGGCTGGCGCTTGCCAGCCGTGGCGGCCGCGCCGCCAGACGCCACGATCACCAGTACGATCGCCAGCCACTGCAGGCTGGTCAGGCGCTCTCCGAGCCAGATGAAGCCGGCCAGTGCCGCGATGGCTGGCCCGCTGCTGACCAGGATGCCGAACACCCGCTGCGGCAGGCGCCGCAGCGCCATCATCTCGAGCGAGTAGGGCAGGGCGGACGACAGCAGCGCCACCGCCACGCCGCCCGCCAGCATGGCCGGCGTGAACAGCGCCATGCCCGCATGCGCCACGCCGAACGGCACCGCGAACACGCTCGCCGCCAGCAAGCCCCAGGCCACGGCCTGGCCGCCGTGTAGCGTCGAGACGCGCTTGCCGAACACGATGTACATCGCCCAGCAAAATGCCGCCGCCAGCGCATACGCGATGCCGGCCGGGTCGAGCTGCGTTGCACCAGCCACCGGCAGCAGCAGCCACAAGCCGACGCCGGCGCACGCCACCCACACAAAATCGCGCGCATGGCGCGACGACAGCACGACGACCGCCAGCGGTCCCGTGACCTCGATCGCCACCGCGATCCCCAGCGGGATGCGCTCGAACGCGCGGTAGATGCACAGGTTCATCGCGCCCAGCATCAGGCCGTACACGAGCAGGTTGCCCACATCGGCGCGCGCCGGCCGCCCAAAGCGCCATGGCCGCACGATGGCCAGCAGGATCAGCGCCGCCAGGCCCACGCGCAGGGCAGTGACGCCTTCGCTGCCGACGGCCGGAAACAGGCCCTTGGCCCAGGCCGCGCCCGCATTGACCGACACCATCGAGGCCAGGATCGCCAGACCCGGGCCCCATGCCGCATGCCGGCCCGCTGCGTTCAACGTGGCGCCATGGCCAATGCCACCGCCTCGGCCACGCGGATGCCGTCGACGGCCGCCGACATGATGCCGCCTGCGTAACCGGCGCCTTCACCGGCCGGGAACAGGCCGCGCGTGTTCAGGCTTTGCAGGTCGTCGTTGTTGCGCCGGATGCGGATCGGCGACGAGGTGCGCGTTTCCACGCCCGTCAGCACCGCGTCTTCCTTGTAGTAGCCCTTGATCTGCTTGTCGAAGGCGACAAAGGCTTCGCGCATCGCGACGATGGCGTAGTCGGGCAGCGACGTGGCCAGGTCGGTCAGGTGCACGGCCGGCAGGAACGATGGCGTGACCGAACCGAGCGACGTGGATGGCCGGCCTGCCACGAAGTCGCCCATCAGCTGGCCCGGTGCGTCGTAGGTCGAGCCGCCCAGCACGAATGCGCGCGATTCGAGCTCGCGCTGGAACGCGATGCCGGCCAGCGGGTGGCCCGGGAAATCCTCGGGCGTGATGCCGACCACGATGGCGCTGTTGGCATTGCGCTCGTTGCGCGAATACTGGCTCATGCCGTTGGTGACGACGCGGCCTTCTTCGCTCGACGCGGCCACCACGGTGCCGCCCGGGCACATGCAGAAGCTGTAGACCGAACGGCCGTTGGATGCGTGGTGCACGATCTTGTAGTCGGCCGCGCCCAGCAGCTTG
The DNA here is from genome assembly GCF_059685955.1 of Telluria sp. LT2P80. Classification (NCBI taxonomy): domain Bacteria; kingdom Pseudomonadati; phylum Pseudomonadota; class Betaproteobacteria; order Burkholderiales; family Oxalobacteraceae; genus Telluria; species Telluria sp. LT2P80. The sequence continues at coordinate 348,776 of NZ_JCASIO010000002.1, forward strand.
TTGCCGGCGTTCGGACCGAAGCGGCAGACGTCGATCAGCGACTGCGGGTGCTCGACCCGGAAGCCGATCGAGAATGGCTTGGCTTCGATGTACACGCCGCGTTCGTACAGCATCTCGAAGGTGTCGCGCGCGCTGTGGCCGATGGCGATCGTCAGGTGGCGGGTGGGGATTTCTTCGCCGCTGGCCAGGCGCACGCCGACCACCTGGCGCACGCCGCCGGTTTCTTCGATCAGGACATCCTGCATGCGCGTGTCGAAGCGCATTTCGCCGCCCAGGTTGATGATCTCGGCGCGCATCTGCTCGACCATCTTGACCAGGCGGAAGGTGCCGATGTGCGGCTTGCTGACGTACATGATCTCTTCGGGTGCGCCGAACTTGACGAACTCGGTGAGCACCTTGCGGCCGTGGTGGTTGCTGTCCTTGATCTGGCTGTAGAGCTTGCCGTCCGAGAAGGTGCCGGCGCCGCCTTCACCGAACTGCACGTTCGACTCGGTATCGAGCTTGCGCTTGCGCCAGAAACCGAAGGTGTCGACGGTGCGCTCGCGCACGACCTTGCCGCGCTCGAGCACGATCGGGTTCAGGCCCATCTGCGCCAGGATCAGCGCAACGAACAGCCCGCACGGACCGGTGCCGACGACGACCGGGCGCGGGGTGCCGGGGGCTGGTTTGGCGGCATTGACGAACTTGTACTCGACGTCGGGGGCGGGCATCACGTGCGGGTCGCGCAGCTTTGCCAGCACGGCCTTGTCGTCGGCAACGGTCGCGTCGATCGAGTAGATCAGAACGATGGCGGATTTCTTGCGCGCGTCATAGCTGCGCTTGTAGACGGCAAAGTCGAGCAGTTCGGCGTCAGCGATGCCAAGGCGGGCCAGGATGGCGTCGCGCAGGGCGGCGTCCGGATGGTTCAGGGGGAGTTTGAGTTCGTTAATACGCAGCATGGGAGTGGTTGCTAGTGAGGCAACAAAAGTAGGACGGCAAAAGCCGTTATTTTACCCCGCCCCATCGGTGCCTGACGGTATGTCACCTAAAAAAACGAATAGTCTTTAAATCGTAAATACAAAGTATGTGTGATCTTTGAAGATTGTCACAGCCAAAGTGCGGTGGTGGTCTCCATTCGTGCCGTTTTACAACGACTTTTGTGGAACTATCGCAACGTCGAGCCGCAGAAATCCATAAAAAAATCCTGCCGCGCGCACGTCGAAAAGTGCACTGCACCAGGGAGTTTTCTGAGCTGTTTTGGTGAATGAACGCACCACGCGCGCACGCTGTCTCGTACCCACAACATTGTGCGAACGAAAATAACGAAATGCACACGCATATGCATAAAAAGTTGTTGACGCCACAACGTCCTATGCATGAACGTAGATGAACGTTCATTTTCTTTACGAAGGAAAAATGGCATGAACGTACTTACAGGGTAATGTGGGTGTACAGGGAGGGGCGCTACCGCGATCGGTGCTGGTGCGACCAACAACAGGACTGCCATGAGCGGTCCGGCAAAAAAGAGAAAGCAAATCACATGTTGAAGAAAACTGTATTAGTTCACGCATTGAGCCTGGCCTTTGGTGGCGCAGTGATTGGCATGGCTGCCATGTCGCCGGCAATGGCACAGTCGAATGCATCGGGTAGTGTCTTCGGTACCGTCGTTCCAGGCAGCAACGTGCAGGTTCTCATCGAGAATACCGACATCGGTATCCGCCGCACCCTGACCCCGGATGCACAGGGCCGTTTCGTCGCCAGCTCGCTGCCGAGCGGCACGTACCGCGTGTCCCAGTTGCGTGACGGCGCCGTCATCGGCTCGGTCAACGTCGAGACCGGCATTGGCCGCAATGGCGAAGCCATCTTCGCCGCCGCCGCACCGGCCGGCGGCGCCCAGGTCGTCCAGGTGACCGGCACCCGCGCCACCATCGACACCAGCAGCTCCGGCAGCAGCGCGACCTTCAGCGCGCGCCAGCTCGCCGCGCTGCCGATCGCCCGCAGCGTCGAAGCCATCATCCAGCTTGCGCCCAACACCACCACCGCCGACTCGCGCTTCGCAGGTGGCGCGTCGTTCGGTGGCGGCGCAGCATCCGAGAACTCGTACTACATCAACGGTTTCCCTGTCACCAACCCGCTGACCGGTCTGGGCGCTGCCCAGCTGCCATTCGGCGCGATCGCCGAAGCGCAAGTGCTGACCGGCGGCTTTGGCGCCGAGTTCGGCCGTTCGATCGGCGGCGTGGTCAATATCGTCACCAAGTCCGGCACCAATACCTGGGAGGCCGGCGGCATCGCGACCTGGGAACCGAAATCGCTGCGCGCCAAACCGCACGATATCTATTACGCCAACACGGGCACCCCGAACAACACGGGCACCGACGGCACGCTGCGCCTGGCGCGCGCCGAAAACACGCTGGATCGCAAGGTGTATGGCGCCTACGTCGGCGGCCCGATCATCAAGGACAAATTGTTCTTCTTTGCTTCGGCCGAACAAACCGATGTCGAGGAAGGTGTGGTCAACACCTTCCGCATCGCCACCAACAGCGGCAACGTGGGGTGGCGCGAGCGTGACACCAAGATCGAACGCTATATGGCCAAGCTCGACTGGAACATCACCGACAACCACCGCCTTGAATTCACCACGCTGGGCGACACGCCGGAAGTGAACAGTTCGGACAGCGGCTTCAATTACGCAACCCGCACCCGCAGCGGCGTTGTCAACTCGAGCTCGCGCCGCATCAACGTCGACAGCAACGGCGCCAAGATCAACACCCTGCGCTATGTCGGCAACCTGACCGACGACCTGACCGTGACCGCCCTGTATGGCCGTTCGAAGTCGCCGCACGAAAACTACTTCACCGGCTACAACCCGGACCTGTACCAGACCTCGGCGTCGCTCGACGCACGTGCCCCTGGCCTCAGCTACCCCAACCCGCAAAACATCAGCGGCAACATTCTGGCGCCTGGCTCGGAAGACATCGTCGATTCGGGTCGTTTTGACGTCGAATGGCGCCTCGGCGCGCACACCTTGCGCGGCGGCTTCGACCAGACCAAGGTCGAGTCGGTTGCTGCCGGCGAATTCCGCGCCGGTGGCGGCCTGTGGACCTACTTCCGCACCGGCACGCCGTCGGCGCAGATCGAAGGACCGAACGGTGTGCTGATCCCGTCACCAGCGAGCACCGGTACCGCGCTGGGCAACCAGGGCTACTACGTGACCCGCGATCTGTTCTCGACAGTCACGAATTCGTTCGGCGAACAAAGCGCGTGGTACCTGGAAGACCGCTATCAGGCGACCGATAACCTGCTGCTGACCTTTGGCGTGCGTAATGAGTCGTTCAAGAACCAGAACGATTCGAAGACCACCTTCCTGGAAATGAAGAACCAGTACCAGCCGCGCCTGGCCGCAGTCTGGGACGTCAATGGCGACGCCAGCTTCAAGGTGTACGCGACCATGGGCCGCTACTCGGTGCCGATCCCGACCCACATCTCGGTGCGTGGCGCTGGCCGCTCGACCTACACCGCGCAATACTATGGCTACACCGGCGTCGACGCCAACGGTGCGCCGACCGGCCTGACGCAGCTGAGCGAACCGCTGTCGAACAACAACGAATATGGTCAGGACAAAGTTGTCGAGACCCTGGCAGCGCGCAATATGGAACCGACCTACCAGGACGAAATTACGTTCGGCTTCGAAAAAGCCTGGTCGCCATCGCTGAACTTCGGTGCCAAGGCAATCCACCGCAAGCTGCAGTCGACCATCGATGACTTCTGCGACGTGCGTCCGTTCCAGCGTTTCGCCGCAGCCAACGGCATTGCGATCACCAACCCGCTGTTCGGCAACAGCTGCCAGACCTTCAATCCAGGTGAAGACAACGACTTCCTGGTCGACTTCTCCGGCGACACATCGAACCTCACGCCCGTCAGTCTGACTGCGGCGGACATGGGCTTCGACAAGCCGAAGCGGACCTACTCGTCGGTCGAAGCCTTCCTGGAACACCCGTTCCGCAGCGGCTGGTACGGCAAGGTGAGCTATGTGTGGTCGCGCAACAAGGGCAATACCGAAGGCCAGGTGCGTTCGGATAATGGCCAGGCGGACGTCGCCGTGACGTCGTCGTGGGATTACCCCGAGCTGATGGAAGGCGCCTACGGCTACCTGCCGAACCACCGCAAGCACCAGGTCAAGGCGTTCGGCTTTTATCAGTTCAACGATGAGATCACCGTCGGTGGCAATGCGCTGATCGCGTCGGGCCGTCCGCGCAGCTGCATCGGCAGCGCCGCCAGCCCGGGCAATTCGCCGAACTATCCGAACCAGACGTTCTATTGCGGCGGCCTGCAACGTTCGCAAAATGTCCTGACCCCGCGCGGTTCGGTTGGCAGCCTGCCCTGGACCCACCGTTGGGACATGAACGTGGCCTACAAGCCTAACTTCATCAAGGGCCTGCAGCTGCGCGTCGATGTGTTCAATATGTTCAACAGCCAGTCGGTGGCCAGCGTCACCGAGGCGTACAACAACGGCGTCAATGTCAGCAGCCTGTACCAGACGCCGCTGTCGCTGACTGCACCGCGTTATGCCCGTTTCTCGGTGATGTACGATCGCAAGTTCTGATCCGTTCGTTTTCAGGACAAATGCCAAACCGCCCTCCGGGGCGGTTTTTTATTGGGTTGCTTAAATACATTGTGTTGTATTTATCCAACTTTTGCTTTCACGCCCAATAATGGTGCATCGAAATAAAAACGGCGATTGCCACAGGTCAAACGCACCGCAATGCGCATCATCCTCAAAAAATTTTGATGATAAAAAGATCGTAAATACAAGATGTTGCATACCTTTAGCATTCGAATGACAGTTCCGCGGGTTGCACCAGTTTGATATTGCGCCGCACCACCATTGCACTTTCCCGACTTTCAAATAAATAAAGTGTTGTATTTCACACTCTGCATTATTGGTGCTCGGTTGACACTATTCTTGACGCCATGTTTTTATAGCTCCACTTGAATAACGTTTGGTTTCATCCAAGCACTTATTTAGGCTGATCGTCCCCAGTCAGACGTATGCATGAAAAATACTGCCGTCCAGAATGCGATAAGCGGTCTACCTATTCCGGCTCGATAACACGATTCCGATGCTTTGCCGGCCCAGGCGACCGGCAGGCACGAGCCTGCAGAATAGGCACTGAGCATTCTGGTGAGCAATCACCGATAAGAAAGTACGAGGAGAATCACCCATGATGTTGAAACTGAAGTCGATGCCCTTCGCGATTGCCTGCGCAATTGCCAGTGGCGCCTTGACCTGCGCAGCGCCGGCGTTTGCCCAGGCCCAGCAGGGCAGCACCGAACCAGCCGCGCAACGCGTGGTCGTGACGGGTTCGCTGATCAGCCGCACCAACACCGAAACGCCGACCCCGGTCCAGGTGCTGACCGCAGCCGACATCCAGAAGAGCGGCAAGACCTCGGTTGCCGAGCTGCTGACCGACCTGGCCGCCAACGGCGCCGGTACCCTGGGCACCGGTTTTGCCGGTGCATTCGCCAATGGCGCATCGGGCATCTCGCTGCGCGGCCTGACCGTGGGCGCGACCCTGGTGCTGATCGACGGCCACCGCATGGCACCGTATCCGCTGTCGGATGACTCCCAGCGCTCGTTCGTCGACGTGTCGTCGATCCCGTTCGATGCCATTGAAAGCATCGAGATCCTGAAGAGCGGCGCGTCGTCGCTGTACGGCTCGGACGCCATCGCCGGCGTCATCAACATCAAGCTCAAGAAAAACCTGAACGGCACCCGCATGTCGGCCGAAGTCGGCGACACGCAGCATGGTGGCGGCAAGACCAAGCGCGCCTCGATCAGCACCGGCATCGGTGACCTCGACAACGACGGCTACAACGCCTTCATCACGGCCGAATACCGCAAGCAGAACGCGATCAAGGTCGTCGACCGCGAACAGTATGGCTACGCGAACCGCGACTGGCGCGCACGTGGTGGTAACGACCTGACCCTGGGCGTGCCGACCAACATCAACAACTTCCTGACCCCGGCCAGCAGCCCATTCCTGTACAACGCGTCGAACCCGAACAACCCGGCTGGCGTCACTAACGTCAATAACCCGGCGAACTACCAGTTCCTCGACCCGACGAACTGCAACTTCACCAAATACCGCGCCGGCGGCTGCTCGGTGCGCGATGAACAGTCGAACATCCAGCCAGAGACCGAAAACGTCAACCTGATGATCGGCATGACGAAAAAGCTGAGCGAAGACTGGGAAGTGCGCTTCAACGGCTCGATGTTCCAGCGCGAAAGCACCAACAACCGCAATGCGGCCCCGGCAGCATTCAGCCCGACCAGCTTCAACGGCACCACGACCCTGGTCAATGGCGTGCTGACTTCGCGCGTGGGCGCCATCCCGAACACGACCTTTGCTGCTGGCGCACCGGTCGGCGCGAATATCACCAATCAGCTGGGCGCACCGGCCCGCCTGTACGGCTACATCCCGGATGTCGGCGCCGCCCTGACCACCAACAACAAGACCACCGCGACCCGCTTCGCAGCTGACCTCGTCGGTAGCGCCTATGGCTGGGACGTGAACGCTGCCATCGGTGGCACCCGCGTCAAGAGCGACCTGAACTACAGCGGCTACGTCAACCGTACCAACCTGTACACCCTGCTGCGCAATGGCACATTCAATGTGCTGGGCAACAATGTGCCGGGCGTCGTGGATGCCGTCTCGCCGCGTTTCAGCAACGAGATCGAATCGACGCTGAACTACGCCGACCTGATCGGCTCGCGTGAACTGCTGTCGAATTTCGGCGCCGGCCCTCTGGCCTTCGCAGCCGGTGTTCACTGGCATGAGCGCAAGCAGAATGCGCCTCCGTCGAGCCTGACGCTCAACGGCGCGGTCGCCAATACGGCAGCGTTCACGATTGGTGACGAGACCAACAGCGCGGTGTTCGCCGAGCTGCAGGCCACGCCGATCAAGAACCTGGAAATCGGCCTGTCCGGTCGTTACGACCACTACGACACCTACGGCAATTCGTTCACGCCGTCGGCCAACTTCAAGTGGGCGCCGATCCAGCAGTTCGGTCTGCGCGGTACGTTCGCACGCGGTTTCCGCGCGCCGAACCCGGCCGAAGTCGGCAATGCCGGTTCGTTCTTCACGTTCAACGCGATCCGCGATCCGATCCTGTGCGCGAATGGCAGCCAGACCACGGCCGGCAACGTGCCATCGGCTTGCTCGTTCAGCCCACCGTACGTCCAGACCACCAATCCTGATCTGCAGCCAGAGAAGTCGAAGTCGTTCACGGCCGGTATCATCGTCGAGCCAATGCGCGGCCTGAACATGACCCTGGACTACTACAAGATCCAGATCAAGAACCTGGTCGTCACGCAAGCAGGTAACGATCCAAGCTTCACGCCAACCTGGGTCCGCGGTCCTGCCAACACGATCGACATCGCCACCGGCGTGGGCAACAACACGGTGCCTGGCATCCCTGCGGCTGGTCCGATCCTGTACGGCCTGTCGCCTTACATCAACGCTGGCAGCACCGAAACCCACGGCATCGAAGCGGACATCCGTTACCGTTGGCGCCTGGCCAACGACCTGGGCACCGTCAGCGCGAACCTGAGCGCAGCCCACGTCTTTGGTTATGTGACCGAACTGGGCAGCGATTCGTACCAGCTGGCCGGCACGCAAGGTCCATCGTCGGTTGGCGGCGCAACGGGTAACCCGAAAGACCGTGCGCAGTTCACCCTCGGCTACAACCGTGGCCCGCTGGACGTGACCGCCACCGTGAACTACACGAGCGGCTTCTCGACCTTCGACCCGGCACTGGGCGCGACCGACTGCGCATCGACTGCAGCCGACGTTGGTGGCCGTACCTACTTCCAGGGTCTGGTCCAGCCGATCGGCTACTGCAACGTGTCGTCGTTCACCGTCACCAACCTGAACCTGTCGTACAAGGTCACGGATAACCTGACGATCCGCGGCGCGATCCTGAACCTGTTCGACAAGGAAGCACCATACGACGTCGCCACCTACGGCAACGCCGGTGCACAAACGTCGTACAACGCTTCGCTGCACCAGCCAGGCGCAGTGGGCCGCTTCTTCAGCCTGGGCGCGAACTACACGTTCTAAGCCTGTCGCTGTATAAAAAAACCCCGCCGGCAGCGATGCCGGCGGGGTTTTTTCATGCGCTCTCTATCTACTCAGATGGCGTCCCAGGCACCTGCCAGCACGGCGAGCGCGGCCAGCCCGGCCGTCTCGGTGCGCAGCACACGCGGTCCCATCGACAGCGACAGCGCGCCGGCGGCAACGGCGGCGTCTTCTTCGTGCGGCGTGAGCCCGCCTTCCGGACCGATCAGGAGCGTGACCGCTTGCGGCCCATTCGCACGTGCCCAACCGGCCAGCGATTCGGTCGCGCGCGGACTGAGCAGGATACGGGTCGTGCCTGCGCTCGCCGCCAGCCACGGTTGCACGTCCATCATCGGCAGCAGCTGCGCCAGCCGGTTGCGCCCGCATTGCTCGGAGGCCGCGACGATCACGCCATGCCAGTGTGCCTGGCGCTTCTCGAGCCGCTCGCCGGACAGGCGCACGACGCTGCGCGCCGCCGCCAGTGGCTGGATCGCGGCCACGCCCAGTTCGACGGCCTTTTCGATGATCCAGTCCATTTTTGAGCCTTCCGGCAAGCCCTGGGCCAGCGTCACGGAATAGGGCGCTTCGGCCTCGATCGCCTCGTGCGCGTCGATGACGGCGGTGGCGCGCCGCTTGCCGGTCTCGACCAGCGTGGCGCGGTATTGACCGCCTTCGCCATTGAATAGTGTCAGCGTGGCTCCGGGCTGCAGGCGCACGACATGCAGGTGATGCGCGACCGCTTCCGGCAGCTCGATCGTGTTGCCGCTAACAAGTGGCTGAGGACAATAAAAACGCGGCATGACACTCCTGAAATCGCGGTGGACAGGGCTGCATTTTAAATCCTGGCCACATCGGTCTGGTAAAATAACGGGCTACGGCCAGCCGCAGGCCACCAGCTTTCCAATCCCTGATCCCCGATCTCCATGAAATCTACGCAAACCACCACCCTGATGGCCAACGCGATCCGCGCGCTGGCGATGGACGCTGTTCAGCAAGCCAACTCGGGCCACCCGGGCATGCCAATGGGCATGGCCGAGATCGCCGTTGCGCTGTGGGACAAGCATTACCGTCATAATCCGGCCAATCCGGGCTGGATGAACCGCGACCGCTTCCTGCTGTCGAACGGCCATGGCTCGATGCTGCATTACGCGCTGCTGCATCTGGCAGGGTACGACCTGACGATGGACGACCTGCGCGCTTTCCGCCAGATGCACTCCAAGACGCCGGGTCACCCAGAAGTGGGCATCACTCCGGGCGTGGAAACCACCACCGGCCCGCTGGGCCAGGGCATCGCCAATTCGGTCGGCATGGCGCTGGCCGAATGGCTGCTGGGCTACGAATTCAATCGTCCGGGCTACGACGTGGTGGATCACTACACCTACGCGTTCCTGGGCGACGGCTGCCTGATGGAAGGCATCTCGCACGAAGTGGCGTCGCTGGCCGGCACCCTCAAGCTCAACAAGCTGATCTGGCTGTACGACGACAACGGCATCTCCATCGACGGCAAGGTCGAAGGCTGGTTCACCGATGACACGCAAAAGCGCTTTGAAGCCTATGGCTGGAACGTGATCCCGAAGGTCGACGGCCACAGCGTGAAAGACATCGATGCGGCCATCGAGCAGGCCAAGACCTCCGACCGTCCAACGCTGATCTGCTGCAAGACGATCATCGGCAAGGGCGCACCGAACCTGGAAGGTGGCGACAAGGTCCACGGCGCGCCGCTGGGCGACAAGGAAATCGCGGCCGTGCGCCAGCACCTGGTCTGGGATCCGATCCCGTTCGATATCCCTGCCGAACTGTACGAAGCATGGGACGCGAAAGAGCGCGGCGCCCAGGCTGAAGGCGAGTGGAACACGATGTTCGCGGCCTACCGCGGCGCGCACCCTGAGCTGGCGAGCGAATTCGAGCGCCGCATGAAGGGCGAGTTGTCGGGTGAATTCACCAAGGCACTGGACGCCGCGATCGCGAGCTGCATCGAGAAGCAGGAAACCATCGCCACCCGCAAGGCCTCGCAAAATGCGATCCAGGCACTGGCCGCGAGCCTGCCAGAATTCCTGGGCGGCTCGGCCGACCTGACCGGTTCGAACCTGACCAACTGGAAAGAATCGGTCGCCGTGCGTTCGGGCATTGCCGGTAACCACATCAACTACGGCGTGCGCGAATTCGGCATGGCCGCGATCCAGAACGGCGTGGCGCTGCATGGCGGCTTCATCCCGTTCGGCGCAACGTTCCTGACGTTCTCGGACTACAGCCGCAATGCGCTGCGCATGGCCTCGCTGATGAAGATCCGTTCGATCTCGGTGTTCACGCACGATTCGATCGGTCTGGGCGAAGACGGTCCGACGCACCAGTCGGTGGAGCACGTCTCGTCGCTGCGCCTGATCCCGGGTCTGGACAACTGGCGTCCATGCGACACGGTCGAATCGGCCGTGGCATGGGGCGCAGCAGTCCAGCGCAAGGATGGCCCGACGACGCTGATCTTCTCGCGCCAGAACCTGCCGTTCATGGCCCGCGACACCCAGCAGGTGACCGACGTCGCCAAGGGCGGCTACGTGCTGCGCGACACGCCGGACGCCAAGGTCATCCTCATCGCCACCGGCTCGGAAGTCGAGCTGGCCGTGAAGGCCTTCGACGCACTGGCTGCTGAAGGCATCGCCGCGCGCGTCGTCTCGATGCCGTCGACCGACGTGTTCGACCGCCAGGACGCCGCCTATAAAGCCAGTGTGCTGACCCGTGGCACGCCGCGCGTGGCCATCGAAGCCGGCATCACCGCCTTCTGGTACAAGTACGTGGGCCTGGAAGGCGCCGTGGTCGGTATCGACACCTTCGGCGAATCGGCACCGGCGCCGGTGCTGTTCAAGCACTTCGGCTTCACCGTCGAGAACGTGGTTGCCAAGGCCAAACAAGTTATCGCAGCGTAAGCATTCGCCAGAAAACGGACTGTCCCAGTGGGATGGTCCGTTTTACTATGTTCGTTACGAAAAAGTTTTTTTTCTACTAGGAGCCAAGCATGACGATCAAAGTTGCAATCAATGGTTATGGCCGTATCGGCCGCAATATCCTGCGCGCATTCTACGAAGGCGGCAAGAAACAGGACATCCAGATCGTGGCGATCAATGACCTCGGCAATGCCGAGTCGAACGCCCACCTGACCCGCTACGACACGGCCCACGGCAAGTTCCCTGGCACCGTCACGGTCGAAGGCGACAACATGATCGTGAACGGCGATCCAATCCGCGTGTTCGCGCAGCGCAATCCTGCGGAAATCCCATGGGGCGAGCTGGGCGTCGATGTCGTGCTCGAGTGCACCGGTTTCTTCACCACCAAAGAAAAGGCTTCGGCCCACATCAAGGGTGGCGCCAAGAAAGTCATCATCTCGGCACCTGGTGGCAAGGATGTCGACGCGACGATCGTGTTCGGCGTGAACCAGGACGTGCTGAAAAGCTCGGACACCGTGATCTCGAACGCATCGTGCACCACCAACTGCCTGGCCCCGCTGGTCAAGCCACTGCATGACGCCATCGGCCTGGAAACCGGCCTGATGACCACCGTGCACTCGTACACCAACGACCAGGTGCTGACCGACGTGATGCACGAAGACCTGCGCCGCGCCCGCTCGGCCACGCAGTCGATGATCCCGACCAAGACCGGCGCTGCCGCTGCAGTCGGCCTGGTGCTGCCGGAACTGAACGGCAAGCTGGACGGCTTCGCGATCCGCGTGCCGACCATCAACGTGTCGATCGTCGACCTGACCTTCATCGCCAAGCGTGACACCACCGTCGATGAAATCAACGAGATCATGAAGACGGCCGCCGACGGCGCGCTGAACGGCATCCTGACGTACCAGACCGAGCCGCTGGTGTCGGTTGACTTCAACCACAACCCGGCGTCGTCGAACTTCGACGCGACCCTGACCAAAGTGTCGGGCCGCCTGGTGAAAGTGACGTCGTGGTACGACAATGAGTGGGGTTTCTCGAACCGCATGCTCGACACCACCGTCGCGCTGATGAACGCCAAGTAATCTGCTGGCGCTTCACTGAAAACCCGGTTGCTGCCAGCAACCGGGTTTTTTTACGCCTGTCACAGCCCGAGGGTGCCGAATTTGTGCGCGATGCGCCGTACGGTTGTGCGCATGCTGCCCCCGTTCGGCAATGCACTCGTTTGGTGCCGTTTGGCCACTACGGATAATAGAAGCGGCGTGTCATAAACCATGCTGCATGGATCGCACCTGTCTGCACCCTTAATGGTCGAAATTGCGCCTTTTTGGTGTGACCGGGGAATCCTGTCCAGCGTGACGACCGATCCTGATAATTTGGCTAAAATTGAACTAGGTAATATAGATATTACCTATTTCATCGATTTATTCGAATAAAAATCGGTGTTTGAAAAAAGCAACACATCGTTAGCAAAATGAATTTTATTTATATTAATCATTTTCTTTCTTGATTCCATCTGCGAAACTTATTGCGTGTATGTACGTGTCATGCACGAGTATCTCTAATAAATATAAACGCAGAGAGAGGGAATCGATGAAGCCGCCTGTCCTGAAACACAGCGTCATTCTGGTCGCCATGGCCATTGCGACGTCCCCCTACGCGTCGGCGCAAAACGCCGGCAGCGAGGGTGCCCAGACCGTGTACGTCACGGGGTCGAACCTGAAGCGCACCGAGAAGGAGGGCACCCAGCCTATCCAGGTCATCACGGCGAAGGATATTCGCGAAACCGGCGCCGCCACGGTCACCGAGCTGATCCGTCTGGTGCCGTCGATGGGTTCGGACGTGAATCTCGACACCAATGACGGCGGGTTTTCCCGTGGCGTGTCGACCGCTTCCCTGCGCGGGCTGTCGTCCAGTTCCACGCTGATCCTGCTGAACGGCCGTCGCATGACGCCGGTCGCCTATGCCGATCCGAACGATGGCAACTCGACCCTGTACGATCTCAATGCGATTCCGCTGGCCGCGCTCGAACGCGTCGAGATCCTGCGCGATGGCGCCTCGGCCGTGTACGGGTCGGATGCGATTGGCGGCGTGATCAACTTCATTACCCGCTCGAACTACAAGGGCGCCGAACTCTCGGCGCGCGTCAGCGCCAACGATGACAACGAATTCAAGCGCAAGGGCGTCAACGTGGTTGCCGGCACGGGCGACCTGGACACCGATGGCTACAACGTGTTCTTCACGGCCGACCTGTCCGACCGTGACCGCGTGCTGCGCGAAAACGTCAAGGACATCGAATTCGATCAGTACCGCCGCCTGTCGAAGCGCTACGCCACGCCCTATGGCAGCACGATTTCAGGCGCGCCCGCGTTCTACCGCGAAACCGCGCCGGGCTCTGGCCAGTTCACTGCGACCCGCGCCAACGCCGCCGACCGCCTGCGCCTGAGCACGAACTGCGATCCGGCGCGCCAGTTGACCGGCTCGACGGCCATGGGCCTGGCCGCGACCAGCGTCTTCGTGGACCGCACGTTCTGTAACTACGACACCAACCAGAACCTGGAAGGCACGGGCGAGGGCAAGGATGCCAGTCTCTTGAGCCGCGGCACGATCAAGCTGGGCCCGAACGTGCGCGCCTTCGTCGAGGGCGCCTACGCCCGCACCGAGCGCCTGTACACAGCCAATCCGATCACGCTCAATACCACGCCGGTGACCAACTTCACGGCGACCGGCGTGGCACCGAGCTACCAGACGATCCTGCCGGCTGGTCACCCTGACAACCCGTTCCCGAATGCGCGCGCCTCGGTGGCCTACCGCTTCGAGAACGCCCCGCGCGGCACCGAGACGATCAATGAACAGGGACGCCTGCTCACGGGCCTGCAAGGTTCGCATTTCAACTGGGACTGGGAAGTGGGCCTGCTCTACAACGAAGCACGCCGCAAGGACAGCTACGAGGGCCGCCTGTACCTGCCGGTGCTGCGCCAGTTGAACGCCGGCGCCACGCTGGCGCAGCTCTCGGCCAACCCGGATCTGTTCCGCAGGACCCAGAGCGACGACAAATCGTCGATCACGCATTTCGATGTCAAGGCCAATACCCAGTTCGGCCAGCTGGGCGGCGGCGCGATCGGCGTCGCGGTGGGCGCCGAAGCGCGCCGTGAAAAATTGCAGATGGATCCTGGCGAGTTGCTGGCAACCGGTCAAATCTATGGCCTGGCCAACACCATCATCGATGGCGAGCGTGACGTCAAGTCGGCTTTCGTCGAAGTGCGCACCCCGTTCTTCAAGAATTTCGAGATGGACTTTGCCGGTCGCTGGGACAAGTACCCGGGCATCAAGAACAACTTTGTGCCGAAGGTGGGCGCCAAATGGACCGCGACCAACAGCCTTGCCTTCCGCGGCAGCTACTCCGAAGGCTTCCGGGCGCCGGCGTTGTCGCAGGTGACGCCAGGTGGCGCGCAATTCTTCCTCAGCAACCTGTATGACCCACGCCGCTGCGAAAGCGACGAAGTGACGCCGAAGCCAAACGCGACCGAAGTCGATTGCCGCAAATCGGCCTCCGGCACCGGTGGCGCCAACCCGAACCTCAAGCCGGAAGAATCGAAGAGCTATACCTTCGGCATTCTGTTTTCGCCGACCCCGAACTTCGATATCGGCCTGGATTTCTTCAAGATCCGCAAGGAGGGCGAGGTGGCACTCGGTTCGGCGTTTGACGCGCTGCGCGACGAGGACACCAATCCCGGCCTGATCGTGCGCGATCAGACGCCGGCCAACTTCATCACCGATGCTGCCGGCAACCCGATCCCGGGCACCGGCCCGCTGCTGACGGTGCGCCAGCCGTGGCTGAACAAGGGTTCGGTGGAAGTGCAGGGCATTGATATTGACGTTGCCTTCCGCAAGAATCTGGGCGACTGGGGCAATTTCAGCGCCAAGCTCACGTCGGCTTACCTGCACTCGTACACGCTGCAGCAAGAGCCGGGCGACCCGGAACACAATCTGGTTGGCTACAATGCCGGTCTGGTTGACTGGAACCTGAGTAGTGGCATTGACTTGCCGCGCTGGAAAACGAGTCTGTCTGCCTCGCTGACCCGCGGTGCGCATGCCTTCAGTGCCAACGTCAACTACACCGGCCCGGTTTCGCTGCTGCGCAAGTACGATAACCAGACCACCTACGAGACGGCGTTCTGCCACTACCAGCCAGCCACCAGCCCAGGTGCGCCCAGTGCCAGCATCACCGTACCGGGTTATCTTGCTGAGTTCCCGGACTGCAAGGTCAAGGAGTGGGTGCGGTTCGGCGTAGGCTACACCTACACTGGCATCCAGAACCTGTCGCTGACGTTCAACGTCCAGAACCTGTTCGACAAGGCGGCGCCGTTCGATCCGCGCTATGGCGCCACGGCCGGTGCGCCACTGGCCGGCTACAACGAAGGATTGCACAATCCGTACGGCCGCTACTTTACCGCGTCGGCCCGTTACAGCTTCTAGGCATCCACGACGATCCTTACCCGGCCTGGCCTGGCGGGTAAAGAAAAGGGCCGGAACCGCATGCGGTTCCGGCCCTTGTCCGTTACAACCTCAGCGGCTGCCGGTCAGCGCTTGTCCGGCCAGGGCGTCAGGATCTCGGCGCCATTCCTGGTCACCACCAGCATGTGTTCCCACTGCGCCGACAGCGAGCCGTCGCGCGTCATCACTGTCCAGCCATCGTCGAGCTGGATCACGTCGTCTTCACCCATATTGATCATCGGCTCGACCGTGAAGGTCATGCCTTCCTTGAGCAGCAGGCCCGTATTCTTGCGGCCGTAGTGCAGCACCTGCGGTTCTTCGTGGTAGACGCGGCCGATGCCGTGGCCGCAGTAGTCACGCACGACCGAGAAGCCGGCGCCTTCGGCCAGCGTCTGGATCGCGTGGCCGACGTCGCCCAGGCGCGCGCCCGGGCCGACCGCGCGAATGCCCGCCATCATGGCGTCATAGGTGACCTCTACCAGCTTCTTCGCTTCGGGTGACGGCGTGCCGGCAAAGTACATGCGGCTCGTGTCACCGTGCCAGCCATCCTTGATCACGGTCACGTCGATATTGACGATGTCGCCATCCTTGAGGATGTCCTTCTCGCTCGGGATGCCGTGGCAGACCACGCCGTTGATCGACGTGCACAGGGTTTTCGGGAAGCCGTGGTAACCGATATTGGCCGGCGTGGCCTTCTGTACCTTGCGGATGTAGTCGTGGCAGCGGCGGTCGAGTTCTTCAGTGGAGACGCCGGGCACGACGAATTCCTTGATCATGTCCAGCACTTCGGCAGCCATGCGGCCGGCCACACGCATCTTGGCGATGTCTTTGTCGTTCTTGAGTTTGATGGTCATACGGGGAGGGAGTCACGCGGCAGCGCCGCAGGCAAACCGCCATGATACAGCGTAGTCGCAAGGCGGGCAGGGCAGGGATGTAAAAATGCCCGCCAGGCTGGGCCGGGCGGGCATTCGGTCAGGACTTCAGGACAGGGTCTTGCGACCCCGGTCCATTAGAAGTTCTGGGTGTAGCGGACGTAGAAGAAGCGGTCCAGCAGCTGGTCTGCGTCGATCTTCGAAGCCGATGCCTGGCTGCTGTAGACGATACGTGGCGACTTGTCGAAGACGTTGTTGATACCGAACAGGAAGCGGCCATCCCACGAGGTCTTGTAGCCAACGCTCAGGTCGTGAATCGTGACCGAACCCAGCTTGTTGGCGCCGGTACCGAACGAAGCGGTCTCAACGTTTGGCATGTTGCACTCGATGAGTGCTTCAACATCCCAGCACTGGTCCTTGACCGGGCTGTAGTAACGGAAGCCCCAGGTTGCGTTCCAGTTACCCAGCGACCAGTCGATCGACGTGTTCGACTTGACGCGGTTGTAGAAGTAGTCACCGACGTACTCTGCCCAGTCCTGATCAGCACCGCTGCGGGTACGGAACTTGTCGGTGTACGACGTTTCGTTGCGGAAGCCGAACTGGCCGTAGGCGGTACGTGGCAGGCGGTACGAAATTGCCAGGTCCAGACCTTCGGTTTCCATCTCGCCCAGGTTGGCGTTACCGCGCGACAGAGCCGTCAGGTTACCGTTGGCAGGATCGCGACGCAGCGAGTTACAGAAGTTCGCATTGCCCTGGATGTAGCACTCGTCGACGACGTATTCAGCACCGATTGCGGTGATGCGGTTGTCGATCTTGATGTTGTACCAATCCAGACCAACCGACAGGCCAGGCACGAACGATGGGCTGTAGACGAAGCCGATGGTCTTGGTGACTGCGGTTTCCGGGGTCAGGAACTCGTTACCAGCGCCGCTGTTGAAAGCGACCAGCGATTGGGTGCCGCTGGCACTGGTGATCGCGCCACCAGCCTGCTGCAGCTGACGGTAGTTGACCGGGGTGCCGGTGACGCCGCCGAAGCCGGTGGCGCAACGTGCCTGCACTGCAGGGTTGCGAGCTGCTTCACCGAAGCGGGTGTCGCATGGGTCGGTGAAGGTGTCGAACGACTGCGAACCGCCGCCGGCGATATCGTCCAGGGTTGGGGCGCGGAAGCCTTCAGCCCAGGTACCGCGGAACAGCACGTCCTTGACCGGCTTGTACATGAAGCTGGCCTTGCTGTTGTTGGTCACGCCGAAGTTGCTGTAGTCCGAGTGACGGGTCGCCAGGTTGAAGCTCAGCAGTTCTGCGAATGGCTGTGCCTTCAGGACTGGGATGTTCAGCTCGGCATACGCTTCACGCACGGTGTAGCGGCCGTAGGTTGCCTGACCCGACAGGTTGGTCGAGTAGCCCGACTGCGAGAACTGGTCAGGAACGTCCGAACCCTTGACTTCGCGGTGTTCCAGGCCGACTGCCAGGCCGACTGCGCCTGCTGGCAGCTGGAACAGTTCGCCGGCCAGGTCAGCAACTGCGCTGTTGATGGTCGAGCCGTAGGTCTTGGTGCCGGTCGTGTTGACGAATGCCAGCGCTTCCGGGGTCGATGCCGATGGGCCACCCAGGATGTTGAACGGGGTGCACGATGCCAGGCCGATCGGGTTTGCCGCGGTGCCGCACTGGACGACGCCCGAAGCGTTCATGAACGATGGGCCGAGGGCTTGCTTCAGGTTCAGCAGGTTGATGTTGCCGGTGTCGGTTGCGGTACCCGAAACCTTGTTGTGGTTGTAACCAACGCTCCAGTTCCACGCCAGATCCCGGACCGTGAAGTCGCCTTCGAGGGCGGCATCGATGTGCAGCGTGCGGTTTTCATTGTCGGTGACGCGTGGCAGCTCGATGGTACGACGCTGGAAGAACAGATCCTGGCCAAGACCGGCGCCGGCAACCTGGTTGCCGTACGGGTTGTAGTAGCTGTCCTTGTCGACATAGACCTTGTAGTTGTTCTGCGACGTCGACTGCAGTGGATAGCCGGCGATCTGACGCAGCGACTGACGCTGCGAGTACATCGCAGTGGTCTTCAGGCGCATGTCTTTTGGCAGAGCGATCTCGCCTTTGACGAACAGCGTATCGAGCTTGTTCGGCGACAGCAGGTCCATGTCCTGGGTGCTGTTGTACTTGTCTTCCTGGATTGCCGACGAGTTCGTGTGATAGTTGGCCGGGTTGCGCGAATCTGCGCCCACGCCGGAACCGTCGAACGAACCGGTGTGGTTCAGGTAGCGGTTGAAGCCGCCAGCAGCAGCGCTGGTGAGTGCGCCGCCGTTGGCTGGATTGACCGGAGCGATACGACCCCATGGACCTGCGCCCAGGCCGTCAAACGGGTGTGCCGGACCGTTCTGGAAACGGGTGATGTCACGGGTCTGGGTGCCGACACGACCTTGTTCGGTGTGCGACAGGCCAAACATCAGCGATGCCTTGTCGTCGCCTGCGCCGTAGGTCAGCGAGTAGTCTTTGTTCTTGCCGTCATTCTTTTCGTTCTGACCGTTGTAGATCGACAGCTGGCCGCCCTGCATGTTCTTTTTCAGGATGATGTTGATCACGCCTGCGATTGCGTCCGAACCGTAGATCGACGATGCGCCATCCTTCAGGATTTCCATGCGCTCGATCATTGCCGACGGGATGGTCGACAAGTCGGTGTAGCCGGCAACGGTCTGGGTCCAGCGCTTGCCGTCAACCAGCACCAGCAGGCGGTTCGCGCCCAGGTTACGCAGGCTGACGTACTGGCCGCCAGCTTCGGTGTTCGACGTCAGCGAGCCCGAACGCGAGAAGTCCGGTGCGCCTGCCGACGACAGGTTGTTCAGGACGTCACCGACGGTCACCAGACCGGTCTTCTGGATCTGTTCCTGGTTCAGGATCTGGATCGGCTGAGCCGTTTCCAGGTCAACCTGGCGAATACGCGAACCGGTCACTTCAACGCGCTGTGGCGCAGCGACTTCCTGCGCGATCGCAGCGGTCATGCCAAGGGTCATACCGCCGAGGCAGATAGCGCGGACCGAACGGGACAAGAGTGTTTCCATCATGTTGCAGAACTCCTAGGGGTGTATGCGCGGCGGGACCTGGGTAAGGACCTGCCACCGAAAAATGTCGCGGGGCGACTCGCTGAAAAACGCCAACTAATTTGGTTAAACGACTTTTCAAGTCAGCAATAAAACCATTCGGGGCGCTTCACTGTCAATGCATACGCACCAGAAGGGGAAGAATGTGACAGTTTTGTTGCAGAAATGTGTATTTACGGATTTTCAATGCCACATGTAATTGACTGCGTGGTTACTTGCTGATCTAAGTTTGGCTGAATGCAAAAAAGCCCGCCCGGCTTGCGCCGGTCGGGCTTTTCGCGCAATTAAATTGCGGTTTGTGTGGTTAGTACTTAGAACGCCTGGTTGTAGCGCACGTAGACGAAGCGATCGATCGGCAATTCCGGGCTGACCGACGACGACGACGAGTTGCCGCCGGTGGCCGAGCCGGCGCTGTAGTTGATGACCGGCTTCTTGTCGAAGATGTTGTTCGCACCGATCAGCAGCTTGGCGTTCCATGGCAGTGCGTAGCCGATCGACAGGTCGCCGTACCACATCTCCTTGGCGCGGGTATAGCCCGTGCCCCAGCTGGTCTTGGCGGTCGGGTCCGAGCATTCGCCCGGCAGGGTCAGCGAGAAGCAACGGTTTTTCTGGCTGCTGTAGAAGCGGGCCGTGAAGGTCGCGCTCCAGTTGCCCATGTTCCAGTCCAGCGACGTGTTCGACTTGACGCGGAACGTGTCGTATTCGCCGGCGTATTCGACCCATTCCGAATCCGGGGTCGACTGCTGCTTGTACGTGTCGGTGTAGGTCGTTTCGCTGCGGATGCCGAACTGGCCCCAGGCCGTGCGTGGCAGGCGGTAGTTGATCGCCACGTCGACGCCTTCGGTCTCGACCTTGCCACGGTTGGTGTTGCCGATCTGCAGATCGACGACCTGGCCGCTGGCGTCACGCGTGATCAGCGAGCAGAAGTTTTCCACGTTGTACAGGAAGCATTCCTCGATCGTGTCGGTGGCCGACACGCCGGTGATCAGGTTGTCGATCTTGATGTTGAACCAGTCGACCGAGACCGACAGGCCCGGCACGCTCGACGGACTCAGGACCAGGCCCAGCGTGCGGGTCTTGGCCGTTTCCGGCAGCAGGAAGCTGTTGCCGGCGCCGGTCGTAAACGGGAACGGGGTCTGGCCGCCTGTGGCAGGCACGTTCGCGCCCGTCTGGTTCTTCTGGCGGAAGCCGGCAGGCACGCCGCGCGCCGCGCAGCGCTGGGCCACGGCCGGGTTGACGGCCGCTTCGCCGACGACGCTGTCGCAGGCGTCGAGGTAGCTGGCGAAGGTCTGCGAGCCGCCGCCGAACGTGTCGCCCAGCGTCGGGGCGCGGAAGCCTTCGGCGTAGGTGCCGCGCGTGAGCAGGTCACGCACCGGCTTCCACATGAAGCTGGCCTTGCTGTTGGTGGTCGAGCCGAAGTTCGAGTAGTCCGAGTAGCGCGACGCCAGGTTGACGCTCAGCAGCTGGGCAAACGGCACGTCCTTGAGCAGCGGGATGTTTGCTTCCAAGTAGGCTTCGCGCACCGTGTAGCGGCCATAGGTCGGATTGCCGGCCAGGCTCGACGAGTAGCCCGAGCGTTCGAACTGGCCCGGTACGTCGTCGCCACGCACTTCGCGGTGCTCGATGCCGCCGGCGATGCCGACCGCGCCGGCTGGCAGCGTGAACAGTTCGCCGCTGATGTCGGCCGTGGCGCTGTTGACGACCGAGCTGTAGGTCGCCTGGGCGGTCGACATCACGTAGTCGAGCGCTTCCGGGGTCGAGGCCGACGGGCCGCCCAGGATGTTCCACGGGGTGCATTCGCCCAGGCCGATCGGCGCGGCGGCGGTGCCGCACTGGACGACGCCTGCGGCATTGCGGAACGACGGGCCGAGGGCGCGCTTGAGGTTGATGAGGTTCAGGTCGCCATAGCCGGTCACCTGGCCGTCGACCTTGCTGTGGTTGTAGCCCACGCTCCAGTTCCACGGCAGCGTGCGCAGCGTAAATTCGCCTTCGAGCGCGGCATCGATGTGCAGGCTGCGGTTGCTGTTGTCGGTCACGCGCGGCACTTCGATCGTGCGGCGGTAGAAGAACAGGTCCTGACCGTTGCCTGCGCCGGCCACCGAGTTGCCGTATGGGTTGTAGTAGCTGTCCTTGTCGACATACACCGGGAAGCGGGACTGCGAGGTCGAGCTCAGCGGATAGCCGGCAACCTGACGTGACGATGTGCGATCGGCGTACATCGCGGTGGTCTTGAAGCGCATATTGGCCGGCAGTTCGACTTCGCCCTTGACGAAGATCGAGGTCAGCTTGGTGGGCGTCAGGAAGTGCATCTGGCTGGTCGAGTTGAACAGGTCGGCCGGCGCATTGGTGAAGGGATGGTAGTTGGCCGGATTGCGCGCGTCCTGGCCCACGCCATCACCCAGCGGACCGCCGGTATGGTTCAGCACGCGGTCAAAGCCGGTCACGGCGCCGGTCGGGCTGACCTGGCGGATACGGCCCCACGGGCCGCTGCCCAGCGCCGAATTCGGCCGCGTCGGGCCATTCGTCGAGGCGGTGATGTCGCGCGTGCGCGCCCAGACGCCTCCCTGGTCGGTATGGGTCAGGCCGAACAGCAGCGACGCCTTGTCGTCGCCGGCGCCGTAGGTAACCGAGTAATCCTTGGTCTTGCCGTCGTTTTCTTCGTTCTGGCCGTGGTAGACGCTGACCTGGCCGCCCTGCATGGTTTTCTTCAGGATGATGTTGACCACACCCGAGATCGCATCCGAACCGTAGATCGACGAGGCGCCATCCTTCAGGATTTCGACGCGCTCGATCAGTGCCGACGGGATCGTCGACATGTCGGTGTAGCCGCTGACCGACTGGGTCCAGCGCTTGCCATCGACCAGCACCAGGAGGCGCTGCGCGCCCAGGTTGCGCATGTCGAGGAACTGGCCGCCCTGTTCGCGGCTCGCGCCCAGCGACGAACCGCGCGAGAAGGCCGGTACACCGGCCGACGACATGCTGTTGATGATGTCACCCACGGTCACCAGGCCACTCTTCTGGATCTGTTCCTGGCTCATCACCTGGACCGGCTGCGCCGTTTCCAGGTCGACCTGGCGAATGCGGGAACCCGTCACCTCGACGCGTTGCAAGGTCTCTTGTGCGATGGCGGTCATCGACGTCAGCGCCAGCGTCACGGCGAGTGCGATCTTGGTACGTTGTTGCATGTGCTCTCCATCCTGAGCCCCGTGCTGCGGGGCAGTCTTATGATTGATCGGCAAACTGAGGCGTGTTCAACAAATGGCAATACTTTTTGTTGGACGTGCATACCCCTCAGGTATCAAACCATTCGGTATTAACGGGTGTCAATATGTCAGGAAGGCATTTCTGTTGCAAATACAACAGTTAACAAAAAGAAATTAATTGACTAAAAAGTCAGCAGTTTGCATGTGGTTTTGGGGTGCAATCAATACTGCTTCTGGATGGAGGTAGTGCAGAGAAAAACCATGCGCACCAAGGTGGTGCGCATGGAATCAATCGGTAAAACAGGCGTGCCACAGGCGCAGTACGCTGTCGGGATGGGCGCCCACCTGGGCCGGATCGACCCGGGTCTTGTCGTGCCCCTGCAGCCGCACGCTGTGCTGCAGCTTGCGCATCGCGCGATACGCAGCAGCAACCTGGCTGGCCAGGGCCGCGTCGATCAGGCCCAGTTCGCCGCACAGGTGCAGCAGGGCGATGTTGCCGACGTTGGCGGTCAGCTGCGCGTAGGTGTGTGCGTGGCGCAGCACCAGGTATTGCACGATGAACTCGATGTCGATCATGCCGCCCGCATCCTGCTTGAGGTCGAACTGGGTGCTGCGGTTCAGGTTCGCGTCATGCATGCGTGCGCGCATCTGCACGACCTCGTTCTTCAGCACTGCTGCCTGGCCAGAGCGGTCCTTGCGCAGCACCTGTTCACGAATCGCCTCGAAGCGCGCGCCGATGGCGGCGTCGCCGGCGCAAAAGCGCGCCCGCGTCAGCGCCTGGTGCTCCCAGACCCAGGCCGCCTCGCTCTGGTAGCGCTCGAAGGCGGCGATGGACGACACCAGCATGCCGCTGGCGCCGTCCGGGCGCAGGGCGATGTCGATGTCGAACAGGATGCCGGCCGGCGTGGGCGCCGTCATCCAGGTGATGAAGCGCTGGGCCAGCCGGGCGTACAGGGGCGGCGCGTCGCCGTCGTCGTCCTCGTACAGGAAGATCACATCCAGGTCGGAGACATAGCCCAGCTCCTTGCCGCCCAGCTTGCCGTAGGCGATGACGGCAAAGCGCGGTACCTCGCGGTGGCGGCCATTGACCGCGCGCCAGGCGTGCGTGACCACCGCGCCGACGATGGTGTCGGCCAGCGCCGACAGGTGGTCGGCCAGGTGCTCGACCGACAGTTCGCCGGCCAGGTCCAGCGCCAGCAGGCGAAACAGTTGCGCATGGTGCGTCTCGCGCAGGATGTCGAGCTGGCGCTCGGTGTCGCCGGCAGCGTCGGTCAGTTGCGTGTCGAGGGTGGCCGCCAGTTGCGGCAGCGCTTCGGCGCCGGCGTTGCGGTCGTCCAGCAACTCGTCGAGCAGGATCGGGTGCTGGGTCAGGAACGTGGCAGCCCAGCCGCTGGCATTGATCATGCGGATCACGCGCTCGAGCGTGTGCGGATATTCGGTCAGCAGCGCCAGATAGGCCGAGCGGCGCGCGATGGCCTCGAACAGGTCGAGCAGCCGCCCCAGCGTGGCGGCGTGGCTGCCCATGCCGGCGTCCTTCACGACGGTGGCGATCAGGGGCAGGGCGGCCTCGACCAGCGCCAGCAGGCGCACGCGGCTGAAGTCGGGCAGGCTGGCCAGGCGCGCGCCCTGCAGCGTGGTGGTCAGGCGGTCGGCGGCGGCGCGCGTGTCGTTGAAGCCCAGCCCGGCCAGGCGCTCAGTCAGCGCGTCGAGGTTGTCCAGGTCGTCGACCAGCGCC
Source organism: Telluria sp. LT2P80 (assembly GCF_059685955.1). Taxonomy (NCBI): domain Bacteria; kingdom Pseudomonadati; phylum Pseudomonadota; class Betaproteobacteria; order Burkholderiales; family Oxalobacteraceae; genus Telluria; species Telluria sp. LT2P80. The sequence goes on from NZ_JCASIO010000002.1 coordinate 373,213, forward strand.
GGCGCGTCGGGATCCTGGTCGGGCGCTTCCTTGTCGGCGAAGATGGCGTCGAACTGCTGCGCGACGTAGGTGCGCTGCTCTTCCAGCAGCGCCAGAAGCGTGGCTTCATCGGGGCAACCCATCATGCGCGCCACGGTCAGGCGGTCGTCTTCGCTCGCCGGCAGCGTGTGGGTCTGGGCGTCTTCGAGGTATTGCAGGCGGTGTTCGAGGTTGCGCAGGAAGGTGTAGGCCGCCAGCAGGCGTTCGACGGTGTCGACCGTCAATAGCTCACGCTCAGCCAGCAGCAGCAGCGTCTTGCGCGTGGAGCGCTCGCGCAGCGCCGGATCGCGCCCGCCGCGGATCAGCTGGAAGACTTGCGCCAGAAACTCGATCTCGCGGATGCCGCCACGGCCCAGTTTGACGTTGTGGCTGCGCTCGGGATGCAGGCGCTCCTGGCGTTTCACCTCGGCGCGGATCTGCGCGTGCATCGTGCGGATCGCGTCGATCACGCCGAAGTCCAGGTAGCGCCGGAAGATGAACGGCTGCACGATCGCGTCCAGCGCCGCGATGTCGTCCGGCTCGCCCGTGACGGCGCGCGCCTTGACCCACGCATAGCGCTCCCATTCGCGGCCCTGGACGATCAGGTATTCCTCGACCATGCCGAAGCTGGCTGCCAGCGGGCCCGACTTGCCGTTGGGGCGCAGCGCCATGTCGACCCGAAACACGAAGCCGTCCTCGATCACTTCGGACAAGGCCGCGCTCAAGCGGCGCCCGAGACGGATGAAGAATTCGTGGTTCGACAGCTGGCGCTGGCCGGCCTCGGCGGCCGTGTCGCCGTCTTCCGGGTACACGAAGATCAGGTCGATATCCGACGATACATTGAGTTCGCCGCCACCCTGCTTGCCCATGGCCAGCACGATCAGGTGCTGCGGGCGGCCCGAATCCTCGCCCACCGGCATGCCGTGCGCCGCGACCAGTTCGGCCATCAGGCTGGCCACATGGGTCTGGATCGCGAAGTCGGCAAAGTCCGTCATCGCGGTGACGACTTCATCGAGGTCGGCCTGGCCGCCGAGATCGCGCGCAACGATGGTCGAGATCAACAGGTTGCGCACCCGGCGCATCGCGCGCTCGAGTGGCAATCCTTTGGCCAGTTCGCCCTCCAGCAACGCGCGGAAATCGGCGTCGGCCAGCGATGCGGCGGACAGGCTGGCGAGCTGTTCTGCGCGCTCGGGCGCGGCGCCCAGCCAGCGCGCGACGAAACGCGACGCGGTGACAGGAACGGTGGATGGGACAGGCTGTGGTGCAGCGGAAACTTCGGTCATCGTTGATCCTGGGAAACGCGATGGATGGCCGTTTCAATAGGCCATTAGTCGGGGCCGGCAGGCAGTCGATGCGTTAAAATGGCCCGCTAACAGGCCGTCGCTGCTGCCCGGGTCAGCACCGATGGTAAGGTAGACGCCGCAACGCACGCAAGCGACCTGTTTTTTTGAGCTGTACATTTTTCGGCGAGCCTTTGTTATTAGCACCTTGATGCACAACCCGGATCCGCAGGCGACGTCCGCGTCCCGGCCGCTGGCCGTACGCTGGCGCCGGTTGCGCGCGTGCTATCGCTTCGCGAACCTGACCTCGCACCATGTGCTGGGCTTTGCGGTCAAGCTGCTGCTGATCGTGTATTTCGCGCTGGCCGTGCTGTTCCTGGTGCTGCGCTACGCCATCCTTCCCAACATCGATTTGTACAAGAGCGACATCGAGCGCGTGGCCGGCAATGCGCTCGGCAGCCGCGTCACGATCTCGCAGCTGGCGGCGTCCTGGCACGGCATGCGCCCGGCGTTGTCGCTGCGCGACGTGCGCCTGCACGACCGGCGGGGCCGGCAAGTACTGGCCTTGCCGCAAGTCAACGCCACGGTCGGCTGGTGGAGCATCGCCGCGCTCGAACCCCGGTTTGCATCGCTTGAAATCATCGGCCCGCGCCTGGCCGTGCGGCGCGGCCGCGACGGCGTGCTGGTCGTGGCCGGCGTGCGGCTCGAGCAGCAGCAGGGCAATGGCGCCGGCGCCGACTGGCTGCTGCGCCAGCGCGACATCGTCATCCGCGATGGCCGCGTCGACTGGGTCGACGAATTGCGCGGCACGCCGCCGCTGGCGCTGCAGGGCGTCACGCTGGCGCTGCTCAACCGCTGGGGTGCGCACCACCTGGCGCTGACGGCGACGCCGCCGGCGCGGCTGGGTGGCCCGGTCGACATCCGCGCGCGCTTCCGGCACCGCTTCGGCCAGCAGCCGTCCGATGTCACGCGCTGGAAGGGCGAGCTGTACGCCGACCTGCGCGACGTCGATCTGGGCGCCTGGAAGCGCTTCGTCGATTATCCGATCCAGCTCGAACGGGGCCGTGGCTCGCTGCGCACCTGGATCAACGTCGACCAGGCCCGCCTGGCCGGTTTCACCGCCGACCTGGCGCTGGCCGGCGTGAATGCGCGCCTGGGCCCGGACATCGCGCCGCTGCAACTGGCGCGCGTGTCGGGCCGCCTGAGCGCGCGCGAAACACTGTTGACCGGCAAAGGCGATGGCAAGCCCACCTTCGGCGCGAACGGCCACGCGCTGCGGCTCGACGGTTTTACGGTGGTGGCGCGCGATGGCCGCGCCTTGCCGCCGGCCACGCTCGAACAAACCTGGCGCCCCGCCGCCGATGGCAAGCCCGAGCAAGGCACGCTGCGCGCGCAGGGCCTCGATATCGGCGCGCTGGCGGCGCTGGCCCAGTACCTGCCGATCTCGCCCGTGCAGCGCGGCCTGCTGGCCGATTACGCGCCGCGCGGCCAGTTGCAGGATGTCCGCGTCGAATGGGATGGGCGCTATCCGGGCGTGACGGGCTGGCGCATCCGCGGCGACGTCGCCGGGCTGGCGCTCAAAGCCCAGGCTGCGCGCCCGGGGCGCGCCGCCACGCCCGGCTTCGAAAACCTGAGCGGGCGCATCGACGCCAACGAGCGCACCGGCAGCGTCAAGCTCGATTCACAGCAATTTGCCCTGAATATGCCGGCCTGGTTCGCCGAACCGCGCATGCCATTCGACCGCCTGGTGCTGGATGCGCGCTGGCAGTTTGATGCGGGCCGGCAGTTGCAGGTCGAGATCGACGACCTGGACTTCACGCAGGGCGCGTTCAAGGGCTCGGTCTCGGGCCGCCACGTCATGCCGCTCACGCCCGGCCACGGGCCAGGGACGGCCGACTTCACCGGCAGCCTCGACGGGTTCCCGATCAACCGGATCGGCGCCTTCCTGCCGCTGGCCACGCCGCACGGCCTGCACGACTGGCTGGTGGGCGCGCTGCAGGGCGGCCAGCTGCACGACACCACGCTGCGCCTGCGCGGCGACCTCGCGCAGTTTCCATTCAAGGCTGCCGACACCGGCGAATTCCGCGTCGCCGGCCGCCTGGCAGGCGCGCGGCTCGAATATGCCCCTGGCCACCGCCATCCGGACGGCATGCCACTGTGGCCGCTGGCCGAAGCGATCGACGGGCGCATCGTGTTCGACCGTGCACGCATGGAAATTAACGGCAAGACCCTGCGCACGTTGGGCGTGGCGCTGTCGAACGTCAAGGCCGTGATCCCCGACCTGGGCGCGCATGACAAGATGATGCTGGAAATCGATGGCGCCGGCGCCGGGCCGCTGCAGGAATTCCTGCGCTACGTGGCCGCCACGCCGGTGCTGGGCTGGATCGGCCACTTCACCGAGGACACGCAGGGCACCGGCAACGCAAAGCTCGACCTGAAGCTGCGCCTGCCGCTGTCGCACATGAACGAAGCGAAAGTGCAGGGCAGTCTGCAGTTGCAGGGCAACGACGTGGTGCTGTTCCCCGAGTTGCCGGCGCTGCAGAATGCCCATGGCAAGATCGCGTTCCATGACCATGGCTTTGGTCTGGAAGGCGTCGGTGCCGATTTCCTGGGCGCGCCGCTGGCAGTGGGCGGCGGCACGACGCCCGAGGGCAGCACGCGCGTGACGCTGGCCGGCACGCTGTCGGCCGAGGGCATGCGCCGCACCGCACCGGTGCCCGCACTGGGCCGCCTGGCCGAACGCCTGTCGGGCAGCACGCCGTATCGGGGCGAGATTGTCGTCAAGGCCGGGCATCGCACGATCACGATCGATTCGGCGCTGGCCGGACTGGGCATCGAACTCCCGGCGCCGCTGAACAAGGTGCAGGACGCGAACTTGCCCCTGCACTTCGTGCTCGAGGGCGAGCCGACCGTCGAGGGCCTGGCGCGCGATGTCATCCGCGTCGGCGTGGGGCAGGGCCTGGCCGCGCGGTACGAACGCGAAAAGCAGGGCAAGGGCGCCTGGCGCGTGACCCATGGCGGCATTGGCGTCAACGTGCCGGCGCCGCGCCCGGATCAGGGCCTGATGGTGCACCTGGACATGAAGGCGCTGAACGTCGACCACTGGCTGGCGGCGGGCCGCGCCATTGCCGGCATGGACGTCAAGTCGGCTGCCCCGGCAGCGGATGCAACCCCCGCCAGCGGCGCCGATGTCACCCAGTACGTGCTGCCGGCAGTGGTGGCCGGCCGCGTCAGCGAACTGACGGTCGGCGAGCGGCGCATGGCCGACGTGGTCATTGGCGCCACCCATGTGGGCGACACGTGGCGCGCCAACCTGCATTCGCGCCAGGCCAGTGGCTATCTGACCTGGGCCGAAACGCCCAGCGGCCTGGGCAAGGTCACGGCGCGCCTGGCGTCGCTTGTGATCCCCGAATCGGCCGAAGCCGAGGTCAAGGACCTGCTCGAATCGAACAAGGGCGCCACGGCCAGCATTCCGTCGCTCGACATCGTGGCCGAGCGCTTCGAGCTGTTCAACAAGAACCTGGGGCGCCTGGAACTGAACGCCAGCAATGTGCGCGCGCTGGCCGGGCGTGAGTGGCGCATCGACCGGCTGGCGCTGAGCAATCCCGATGGTAAGCTGAACGCGTCGGGCCGCTGGCTGACCAAGGATGGCAAGAGCAATACCAGCCTGAACTTCGCGCTCGACATGGACAATGCGGGGCGCCTGCTCGACCGCGTAGGCTTCCCGGACACGATCGGGCGCGGCAACGGCTACCTGCGCGGCGACATCTCGTGGGCCGGCCTGCCGTATGCGATGGACATCCCGAGCCTGTCGGGCCAGATCGAGATGAATGTGGAGTCGGGCCAGTTCCTCAAGCAGGATCCTGGCGCAGCCAAGCTGCTGGGCGTGCTCAGTCTGCAAGCGCTGCCGCGCCTGCTCAAGCTCGACTTTCATGACGTGTTTTCCGATGGCCTGGCATTCGACGGCATCACGGCCAACGCGCTGATCACGCGCGGCGTGGCGCGCACCGATAACCTCAGGATGCATGGCGTGGCAGCGACCGTCCTGATGAACGGTACGGCCGATATCGCCAACGAGTCGACCAATCTGCGCGTGGTCGTGATCCCGGAATTCAATCTGGGCACCGGCCCGCTCGTGTACGGCCTGGCCGTCAATCCGGTGCTGGGCCTGGGCGGCTATCTGGCCCAGCTGTTCCTGCGCGCACCGGTGATGAAGGCGCTGACCTACCAGATGCAGGTGACAGGACCGTGGAAATCGCCGACCATTACCAAAATCCCCAACGGACCTGACAATATCCCTGTCAGCACGCCAGCCGCCCCCACCGCCAGCAAGGAATGACATGACGACCGTAGCCGCGATCCAGATGGTTTCCACTCCTGATCTTGAAGACAACCTGGTCACCGTACGCCGCCTCGTGGCCGAGGCCGCCGGGAAGGGCGCCACGCTCGTGGCCTTGCCCGAGTACTGGCCGATCATGGGCATGACCGATGTCGACAAGGTGGCGCTGGCCGAAGACCCGGGCGCCGGCCCGATCCAGGCATGCATGGCCGAACTGGCGCGCGAGCACGGCATCTGGCTGGTCGGCGGCACGCTGCCGATCGTCTCGCCGAGCGCGGGCAAGGTGCTCAACACCACGCTCGTGTATGACCCGCAGGGCGTGTCGATGAGCCGCTACGACAAGATCCACCTGTTCGGCTTCAACAAGGGTGCGGAATCGTACGACGAGGCCCGTACCATCGTGCCGGGCGATACGGTGGGCGTGTTCGATGCGCCGTTCGGCCGCGTCGGATTGTCGGTGTGCTACGACCTGCGCTTTCCCGAGCTGTACCGCGCGATGGGCGAATGCGCACTGATCATCGTGCCGGCCGCCTTTACCTACACCACCGGCCGCGCGCACTGGGAAGTGCTGCTGCGGGCGCGCGCCATCGAGAACCAGTGCTATGTGCTGGCTGCGGCCCAGGGCGGCATGCACGTGAATGGCCGCCGCACCTGGGGCCATAGCATGCTGGTCGACCCGTGGGGCGAGGTCAAGGCGGTGCTGCCGGAAGGCGAGGGCGTGATTGCGGGCGAACTCGATCCGGCGTTCCTGCGCGGTGTACGCGACAGCCTGCCGGCGCTGCGGCACCGGAAGATGTAAAACCGGCGTCGCCTGTACCGGGCGCAGCGATGCGAATAAACGGGATATGGCACAATGCCCGTTCCAACCGAACGCATGAATCGACCCACAATGACGCCATTCGAACCGAACCTGTCCTCCATCGCTGTCGCCCGCGACGTCCTCCTGACGCCATTCGGCCTGGACGAAGACAAGCTGCTGCGCGCGCTGGGGACGATGTTCACGCACAAGGTCGACTATGCCGACCTGTACTTCCAGTTCACCAAGAGCGAAGGCTGGAGTCTCGAAGAAGGCATCGTCAAGAGCGGCAGCTTTTCGATCGACCAGGGCGTTGGCGTACGCGCCGTGTCGGGTGAAAAGACGGCGTTCGCGTATTCCGACGAGATTTCCGAACAGGCACTGCTGGACGCTGCCGCCGCCACGCGCACGATCGGGCGCCAGGGCGCCGGGCGCATCAAGATCGCGCGCAGCACCCAGCACAGCGGCGGGCGCTCGCTGTATTTGCCCAACGATCCGCTGGCTTCGCTCGATGCGACGGCCAAGGTGACGCTGCTCGAGCGCGTCGAAAAGATGGCGCGCGCGAAAGACCCGCGTGTGGTGCAGGTGATGGCGGGCCTGGCCGGCGAATACGATGTCGTGCTGGTGCTGCGCAGCGACGGTGTGCTGGCGGCCGATATCCGGCCGCTGGTGCGCGTGTCGGTGACCGTCATCGCCGAGCAGAACGGGCGACGTGAAGTGGGTTCGTCCGGCGGCGGCGGGCGCTTCGACTATGGCTACTTTACCGACGAGGTGCTCGACCGCTATGCGACCGATGCCGTCAAGGCAGCTTGCGTGAACCTGGAAGCGCGGCCGGCGCCGGCCGGCCCGATGACGATCGTGCTGGGCCCGGGCTGGCCCGGCGTGCTGCTGCACGAAGCCGTCGGCCACGGCCTCGAGGGCGACTTCAACCGCAAAGGCTCGTCGTCATATGCCGGCATGATCGGCGAGCGCGTGGCCGCCAAGGGCGTTACCATCGTCGACGACGGCACGCTGCAGGACCGCCGCGGCTCGCTCAATGTCGACGACGAAGGCAATCCGACCCAGTGCACGACGCTGATCGAGGACGGCATCCTGAAAGGCTATATCCAGGACACGATGAACGCGCGCCTGATGAAGATGCCCGTCACCGGCAACGCGCGCCGCGAATCGTTCGCGCACCTGCCGATGCCCCGCATGACCAACACCTATATGCTCGCCGGCGACAAGGACCCGCAGGAAATCCTGGCCTCGGTCAAGAACGGCCTGTATGCGGTGAACTTTGGCGGCGGCCAGGTCGACATCACGAACGGCAAGTTCGTGTTTTCCGCCAGCGAGGCCTACATGATCGAAGACGGCAAGGTGACGTACCCGGTCAAGGGTGCCACGCTGATCGGCAATGGTCCTGAAGTGATGAACCGCATCTCGATGATCGGCAACGACATGCGCCTGGATTCGGGCGTGGGCGTGTGCGGCAAGGAAGGCCAGAGCGTGCCGGTGGGCGTGGGTCAGCCGACCCTGCGCATCGATGGCGTGACGGTCGGCGGCACGGCTTGAGCCTGTAGTGCTGTGGTATGCGGTAACAAGCTGTCTGTACAAGCCGTCATCGACGGATAAAGGGCTTGCCAAGTTTTGCGGGTTGTTGTTATAGTCAATTGACCAAACACGGACGACATCATGCGCCACGCTTTCTTTACCCGCTTTTTTTACTTTAGCCATTCCAGCCTCAGGCGGTGGAACAGCAGCGGGTACGCGCAGTAAAAGTCCCGGCAGCATCCAGACAAACCGCCAGCAATGGCGGTTTTTTTATTTTCAGACGGTATAAAACCAAACTCAACCGAGCACGAAAGAGAGTCCAGCATGCCCCGCACCGACGACCTACGCATCCGTGAAATGAAGGAACTGACGCCACCCTCGCACCTGATCCGCGAGTACCCCGTCACCCCGGCGGCCGAGCAGACCGCGGCCGGCGCGCGTGTCGACCTGCACCGCATCCTGCATGGCCAGGACGACCGCCTGATGGTGGTGATCGGGCCATGCTCGATCCACGACCCGAAGGCCGCGATCGAGTACGCGCGCCGGCTGGTCGAACAGCGCCGCCGCTTTGCCGGTGAACTGGAGATCGTGATGCGGGTCTACTTTGAAAAGCCCCGCACGACGGTGGGCTGGAAAGGCCTGATCAACGACCCGTACATGGACAACAGCTTCCGCATCAATGATGGCCTGCGCATGGCGCGCGAGCTGCTGCGCGACATCAACGAGATGGGCCTGCCGGCCGGCACCGAATTCCTCGACGTGATCAGCCCGCAGTACATCGCTGACCTGATCAGCTGGGGCGCCATCGGCGCGCGCACGACCGAGTCGCAGGTGCACCGCGAGCTGGCGTCCGGCCTGTCGTGCCCGGTCGGTTTCAAGAACGGCACCGACGGCAATATCAAGATCGCGACCGAGGCGATCAAGGCCGCGTCGCAGCCGCACCATTTCCTGTCGGTGACCAAGGGCGGCCACTCGGCCATCGTGTCGACCTCGGGCAACGAGGATTGCCACATCATCCTGCGTGGCGGCAAGGCGCCGAACTACGACGCCGCCAGCGTCGAGGAAGCCTGCCGCCAGATCGCCGCACTGGGCCTGGCCAGCCGCCTGATGATCGACGCGTCGCATGCCAACAGCTCGAAAAAACCCGAGAACCAGGTGCCCGTGTGCGCCGATATCGCCACGCAGATCGCGGCCGGCGACGATCGCATCGTGGGCGTGATGATCGAATCGAACCTGGTGGGTGGGCGTCAGGATCTGGTGCCGGGCAAGGAATTGACGTATGGCCAGTCGGTGACCGATGGCTGCATCGACTGGGACAGCAGCCTGCAGGTGCTGGACGGCCTGGCAGCGGCGGTGCGCCAGCGCCGTTTGCGCCAGGAATAAACAAGCAGGCATAAAAAAACGGCGCACCGAGGTGCGCCGTTGTTCTATCTGCCCGCCGGGATCAGAACTTGGCGGTCAGGTTCAGGAAGATATGACGGCCCATCGCGTCATACACCTGTGGGTAGGTATTGCCGTTGCCGTAGACGGCAGCGACCACGCCCGACAGCGGTGGATCCTTGTCCAGCGCGTTGTTCATGCCGGCGCGCAGGGTGAAGTTGCGGTTGATCTGCCAGCTGCCGACCAGATCCAGGTAGTTGCGTGCGCCAAGGCTTGCATCTGCTGGTTCCGATTCGGTGTCGAGGTCCACACCGCGCACATAGCGCCAGGTCGCGCCCAGTTCCACGCCATTCCATGGGGTGCCCCAGACCGCGCGCACCTTGTGACGCCATTTTGGCAGCGGCACGCCGCAGGTAGGACCGTGCAGGCCGGCGCAGTCACGCGTATCGCCGCCTGGCAAGTCCTGCTGCTTGAACTCTTTCAGGTAGGTGCCCATCAGCGACAGGTTCAGGCTGCCCCAGGCGCCCAGCTTGGTGTTCCAGTTCGCGCCCAGGTCAATGCCCTTGGTCGATGCCATGCCCAGGTTCTGGTTGGTGGCGACGATCTGCGCGGTTTCCAGTGCCCACAGGGTGCCCAGACGGTCACGCGTGATCAGCGAGCAGAACGTCGGGTCGCCCGTTGCCAGGCAGCTCTCGAGGCTGGTCGTTGCCGGCAAGCCGCCGATGATGCCATTGACCTTCATGTCGAATGCGTCGATGGTGACCGACGTGTTGCGCGTCGGGGTCAGCACCAGGCCCAGCGTGTACGAGTCGGATTCCTCCGGCGCCAGGTTCGTATTGCCGCCCGTGATCTGGTTGTACTGCTGGGCTGGCGAATCGACGATGTTGCCGTACTGGGCAGCCGTGACGCCGGTGCGTGCGCACTGGGCCAGGGTCGCGGTCGGGGTCTCGCCCGCGCATGGGTCGGACGACATGTCGTACAGGCCCAGGCCGGCCGGCGTGTACAGTTCGACCACGTTGGCGGCGCGTGCGGCGCGCTGATAGCTGAAGCGGAACTTCGCTTCCTTGATCGGTGCCCATTCGATGCCTGCGCCATACGAGCTGGTCTTCTGGCCGGTCGAATAATCCGATTTGCGATAGCTGGCGGTGACGTTGAGCTGGTCGGCGAATGGTTGCTTCTGCAGGATCGGGATACGGGTTTCGGCGTAATAGTCACGCACGCTGAAGTGGCCGCTCACGTTCTTGGTCGGGCCGCCCTGGCCAGCCAGATCGCCCGATTCGAAGGCTGCATCGTTGTCCAGCGACAGTTTTTCGGTGCGGTGTTCCCAGCCGAGCGCCAGGCCGATGCCTTCGGTGCTGGTCGGGAGCTTCAGGCCGTATTCACCCAGGTCGGTCGACAGGTTGACGCCTTGCACGGTTTGCGACGTGCTGCCACGCTGGAAGCCCGGGGTTTGCAGGTAGGTCAGTGCTTCCTTGGTGATGCCGCCGAGGCTCCAGATATTGTAGGGCACGCAGTTCGGATCGATGCCGTTCAGGGTGCTGCGGCAGACCGGTGCGCCGTTGGCGCCAGGGACGACATCCAGTGCCCGCGCGCTGCGCGCCACCGAGAAGTCGTTGAAGTAGGTTTCGGCGTAGCGGACCTTGCCGACCTGCGCGAAGACGTCGTACTTCCAGTTGCCGACATCGCCCTTGACGCCGACCACGCCGCGGTAGGACGTGTGGTTCAGGTCGTCGCGGCGGCCACCGCCTTCGACGTTGCGGCGGAAGATGACCAGGTCGGCCGTATCGCCCGGCGCGTTCAGGCCCAGCGTCTGGCGCCAGGCATTCGACAGCAGCGGGTTCTCGAAGGTGATTGCATTGGCGCCGGAAGCGTCGAGGCCGAACAGGCCGGACGGCGCGATCTGGGCGACGGTGCTGTCATCGTGGAAGCTGGCTTCGCCGTAGACGCGGGTCTTGTCGTTGATGTCGTAGTGCGTGAACGAGCTGAACGTATAGCGCTCGGACGGACGGCGGAAATAGTTCAGCGGGCCGAAGTTGTAGGCATCGTTTGCGCCGATATACGGACGCACGCCGCCATTCGCATCGGCCACGGTGAAGCTGCGCGTGCCGACCAGGAAGCGACCCGGGAAGCTGGTGCCGGAGCCGCCGCAGTTGAACGTGTCGCCCGTGGTGGAGCCGCCCAGCGAGCACGCCGTGAAGTCACGCTCCGATTGCAGCAGCGGGTCTTCCTTCTTGTAGCCCAGGAACACCACGGCATTGCCGCGGCCGTCGGCGAAGTTGCCGCCCATCGTCAGGCTGATGTCCTTGACCTTGGCGTCGGCGCTCTTGTCGCCCGGCAGCTGGAAGTTGCGGCGCGTGGCGGCATCGGCTGCCGGCCCGCCGTTTTGCTGGTGGTTGTAGAACTGGTAGTTGCTGTCGATCTGGACGCCCTGGAAGTTGTCGTCCATGATGAAGTTGACCACGCCGGCCACGGCGTCGGAGCCGTAGATGGCGCCGGCGCCGCCGGTCAGCACTTCGACGCGCTTGACCAGGCCCACCGGGATCTGGTTCAGGTCGGCAGCCGGATTGCGCGGGCTGCCTGCTGGCAGGCGGCGGCCATTGACCAGCACCAGGGTGCGATCGGCGCCGAAGTTACGCAGGTTGACAGTCGCGGTGCCGGTCGAGCCGTTCGAGACCGAGCCACCCTGGTCGGCGAAGACCTGGGGCAGGTTGTTCAGCAGGCTCTCGACCGAACGCACACCTTCGAGCTTGATGTCCTTGGCGTTGACGACGGTAACCGGGCTGATGCTTTCCAGGTTGGCCGTGGCGATGCGTGAACCGGTCACTTCCACGCGCTGAGGTTCGCCTGTGGCAGGCGCCGTGTCCTGGGCGTGGGCCGCCGAGAACGCGACGACCATGCCGCCTGCACAGATCAGTCGAACCGATCGAGATAACACTGTTTCAACCATCATGTCGATTTTCCCAGGTAAGACCTGCAGAGCGGATGTCGCCTGCAGTAATGTCATTGGATTGCCACCGCGAATAGCAGCGTCGAATTTTTACTACCTGGCAATAAAAACATTTCCAGTAAGGTAGTGTCAACGTATAAAGTCTTTACGAATCAAAAATACAACTGCGCAACGACCAGTCTGTACAAGTATGCATTTTGGTGCTAGTCATGATTCCGACATGAAAAATAATATGTGGAATATATGAAGGAAAATATAGTTTGTTCGGTATTTAATGCGGTGATATAGCACTTGATTGGCAGATATTGCCGTTTGCGCGTATGTATTCAGAACCACCGATAACACGCTGTTATGGCCGTTTTCATGTCACAAACGTCAGTACGCTGGATAACCCATGTCTATTACCCCATGACATCCTGCCTCTGTCAGCCCACGCCGATATGCGCTATCGTGTCGGGTTCGCAACGCCTGTATCGGGTTGGTGAATTTCGCGGGAAATGGCACCTTTGCCTGGTCCCGGTTCGGGAGTGTCATGCTTGCTTATATCGTCCGGCGCCTGTGGCAAATGTTGCCGACCATGGCGGGCGTCGTGCTGCTGGTGTTTGTGCTGTTCAACTGGGTCGGCGGCGATCCGGCCTATCTGCTGGCCGGCAAGATGGCCGATGCGAACGCCATCGAGAACATCCGGCGTCAGCTGGGCACTGACCAGCCGTACCCGGTGCAGCTGTGGATCTTCGTGCAGCAAATCGTGACGTTTGACTTCGGCAATGCCTGGAGCACGGGCGAACCGGTGGCGCAGATCATCACCAGCCGCCTGGGACCATCGCTCACTGTCCTGATCCCGCTCACCGTCCTCGAAGTGTTCTTCGGCATTGCGCTGGCGCTGGGCATCGCCTTCGTGCGCGGCTCGCTGACCGACCGCGCCGTGATGATTGCCTGCACGGTGGGCATGTCGATCTCGATCCTCGTGTATATCTCGGTGTTCCAGTACGTGTTTGCTTACCAGCTGGGCCTGTTTCCGGTACAGGGCTGGGGCAGCAGCCTTGGCGAGAACCTGCTGCACTACGCGCTGCTGCCGATCATCATCGGCCTGGCGGTTTCGATCGCGCCGACGCTGCGGCTGTACCGCAGCTTCGTGCTCGACGAAGTAGGGCAGGACTACGTGCGCACGGCGCGCGCCAAGGGCTTGAGCGAGCGCCGCATCGTCTGGGTCCACGTGCTGCGCAATGCAGCCATTCCCATCATCACGCACGTGATGGCGAACCTGCCGGCGCTGCTGATCGGGGCGTTTCTTCTCGAACGTTTCTTCGGCATCCCCGGCATCGGGCGCGAAGTCATTCTTGCCGTTGAACGCAGCGACTTCCCGGTGATCAAGGCGATCACGGTCTACGTGGCCGCGGCGACGATGGTGTTCAACCTGCTGGCCGACCTGCTGTACCGCGCCGTCGATCCGCGCGTGCAATTCCGATGATGACGATGCAGACGTCCGACGATTCAGCCGGCCTGTGGACGCTGGCCTGGCGCCGCCTGCGGGCGGACCGCGTGGCGATGGCAGCGCTCGCCGTCGTGACCGGCTTCCTGCTCCTGGTGCTGCTGTCAAGCACGGGCCTGGTGGCCGCCGACTGGGAAGAGGAAGTGGCCGTCAATTACGCGCCGCCGAGCTTTGTCGGCGCCGATGCGACGGCGCGCGCACTGGCGCAGGCGCAACTGCCGCGCGCGACGCCGCCGAATGCGTTCGATCCGCTCGCGGCCGAACTGGCAGCGTTGCAGGCCCAGGTGGCGGCAACGCATCCGCCGGTGGCCAAGCGCACGACGCTGCTGTTTGGCGCCGACAAATGGGGCCACGACATCGTCAGGAAAACGATCAAGGGCGGCGAAACGTCGATCGTCGTCGGCCTGGTCGCGGCGCTCCTGGCTGTCACGCTGGGCACGCTGTTCGGCGCTGTCGCCGGGTTCTTCGGTGGCTGGGTCGACGACCTGTTCAACTGGTTCTACAGCATCTTCACGTCGATTCCATCGATCCTGATGATCCTGACCGTGGCCGCCGTGCTGCAGCAAAAGGGCGTGACGACCATCGTGCTGATCCTGGGCCTGACCGGCTGGACGGGACCGTTTCGCCTGATGCGCGCCGAGTACATCAAGCACAGTGCGCGCGAATACGTGATGGCGGCCAATGCCATCGGCGCGTCGAACTGGCAGCGCATGTTCGGGCATATCCTGCCGAACGTCTCGCACGTGGCGCTGGTGCAGATGTCGATCCTCGTGGTCGGTTTCATCAAGGCCGAAGTGATCCTGTCGTTCCTGGGCTTTGGCGTGCCGGTAGGCACGGTATCGTGGGGCAGCATGCTCAACGAGGCGCAGAATGAACTCATCCTCGGCAAGTGGTGGCAACTGGCGGCCGCTGCCGGCGCCATGTCGGTGCTGGTCACCAGTTTTTCGCTGTTTGCCGACGCCTTGCGCGACGCGCTCGACCCCAAGATCAAATGACCGACGAAACCATGCCTTTGCTGAGCGTGCGCGACCTGCGCATTGCGTTCCGGGTCGACAGGCACCGCACCAGCGCCGCGCTGAAAGGCGTCTCGTTCGACGTGCCGGACAACAGCACGGTGGCGCTGGTGGGCGAATCGGGCAGCGGCAAGTCGGTCAGTTCGCTGGCCGTGATGGGGCTGCTGCCGCCCGAGACGACCATCGTCGATCCGGCCTCGCGCATCGCGTTTGCCGGGCGCGAGCTGCTCGGCCTGCCGCTGGCCGCGCGGCGCGCCTTGTGCGGCAAGGACATCGCGATGATTTTCCAGGAGCCGATGTCCTCGCTCAATCCGGTGTTCACGGTGGGGTTCCAGATCGGCGAAGTGCTGCGCCAGCACATGGGCATGGACAAGCGCGCGGCGCGTGCCCGCACGCTCGAGTTGCTGGCTGAAGTGGGCATTCCCGATCCGGCGCGCAAGATCGACGCCTACCCGGGCCACCTGTCAGGCGGCCAGCAGCAGCGCGTGATGATCGCGATGGCCATTGCCTGCGAGCCCCGATTGCTGATCGCCGACGAGCCGACCACGGCGCTCGACGTGACGATCCAGAAACAGATCATGGACCTGATTGCGCGCCTGCAGCGCGAGCGGCGCATGGCCGTGCTGTTCATCACGCACGACCTGGGCCTGGTGGGCGAGATCGCCGATCGCGTGATCGTGATGCGCCACGGCGAGGTGCGCGAGGAGGGCGCCGCCGCGCAGGTGTTCGGTGCGCCCCGGGACGCCTATACCCGGGCCCTGCTGCATTGCCGGCCATCCCTCGATGCGCGTCCGCTGCGCCTGCCGGTGATCGACGATTACCTGGCGGGGCGCGTGCTCGCTGGTGCGCAACTGCCGCAGCGTGTGCGCGGCACGAACCCCGACGATGCGCCGCTGCTGGTGGTCAGGAACCTGGCCAAAAGCTTCTGGACGCGCGAGGGCCTGTTCGGCAAACGCGAATTCAAGGCGGTGAAGGATGTGTCGTTCACGCTGGCACGCGGCAAGACGCTGGGCGTGGTCGGTGAATCGGGCTCGGGCAAGACGACGGTGGGCCTGACGCTGTTGCGGCTGCACCGCGCGACGGGCGGTTCGGCGCTGTTTGAAGGGCGCGATCTGGTGGCCATGTCCGACCGTGAATTTCAGCCCTACAAGCGGCGCATCCAGATTATTTTCCAGAATCCGTATGCCTCGCTCAATCCGCGCTTCACGGTCGGCCAGATCCTGCTGGAACCGATGCGCATCCACGGGATCGGCGCGCACGAGGCCGAGCGCGCTGCGCTGGCGCGCACCTTGCTGGGGCGCGTCGGCTTGCCGGACGCGGCCTATGGGCGCTATCCCCATGAATTCTCGGGCGGGCAGCGTCAGCGCATCGCGATTGCGCGCTGCCTGACGATGCAGCCCGAGATCCTCGTCTGCGACGAATCCGTCTCGGCGCTGGACGTGTCGGTCCAGGCCCAGGTGCTGAACCTGCTGCAGGATTTGCAAGACGAATTTGGCCTGAGCTATATCTTCATCTCGCATGACCTGTCGGTGGTGAAGTACATCTCCGACCAGGTGATGGTGATGCAGAACGGCGGCGTGGTCGAGATAGCCGATGCCGATGTGCTGTACCGCAACCCACAGCATCCATACACGAAGTCGCTGCTGGCGGCAATTCCGCGCGGGGTGTAACTACAGGTCGTTGCCGATGCCGCAAAAGACCGTTGCGAATATGCTAAACAGGCTGCCGAAACAGGTCGCATTCCTGTGCCGCGACTGCAATTCACGTACACTGTGAGGATGCCCCAGTTAGTCGAACTCATTCAAGTCTATGGCGTGCTGATCGTGTTCGGCATTGTTCTCGTCGAGCAGTTCGGCTTGCCCATTCCCGCCTACCCGATCCTGATCGTGGCCGGCGCGCTGTCGGTCGAGGCCGACGTCAGCTGGCAGCTCGTGTGGCTGGCCGCCATCACCGCCTGTCTGATCTGCGATGTGTTCTGGTTCCGCGCCGGGCGCTTCTATGGCAAGCGCATCCTGCGGCTGCTGTGCAAGATTTCCCTGTCCCCCGATTCGTGCGTCAATCAGACCGAAGACCGCTTCAGCCGGTTCGGCGTCAAGTCGCTGCTGGTGTCCAAGTTCGTCCCGGGCTTTAATACCATCGCCGCGCCGTTGTCGGGCGCGATGGGCGTGGCCCCGAAGCCCTTCCTGCTGTATGCCGTCACGGGCGCGGCGCTGTGGAGCGGCGTCGGCATCCTGCTGGGCGCCTGGTTCCACGACAGCGTCGACGACGTGCTCGCCATCCTGTCGACGATGGGCAGCACGGCGCTCGTTGTCGTCGCCAGCGTGCTGGGTCTGTTTATCGCCTTCAAGTATGCCGAGCGGCGCCGGCACCGTTCGCGCAGCGGCGCCGAGCGCATCGAGATGGCCGAATTGCTGGCGCTGATCGACAGCGGCGCACAGCCGGTGCTCATCGATGCGCGCAGCCTGACCGCGCAGGACCTCGAAGCGGCCATTCCCGGCGCGCTCATTTTCCGCGCATGCGAGCCGGGTGCATTAATGGCATCGCTCGACCGCAAGCGCGAGATTGTGGTCTACTGCAGTTGTCCCGACGATGTGACGGCCGCCCAGGTCGCACACCAGTTCGCTGCCAATGGCTTTCGCCGCGTGCGCGCGCTCAAGGGCGGACTCGATGCCTGGAATGGGCGCGGTGACACCCCGTCCTCGCTGGACCCGGCGCCCTGCTGATCGGCCCTGCCGGCATGGTCGGTGGCGTAGTGCAATTACGGTGATCAAGCCGATTTTTACGTAAGTAAGCCCTGACACATGCCATTGTCTGTAGCAAAACTACAGATAGTTCTTGTCTTGGAGGCAAAATATTTAGTAAGCTTGCGGCTTCGTCTCCACTGTGCCCGCAATGACTGCATCCATGTCCATGAACGAGATTTCCCACCTGCATGCTGGCGGTCCCCGCCTGCTGGCCGATATCGGCGGCACCAATTGTCGTTTCGCGATCGAGCGTGGTCCCGGGCAGCTCGAGGGCATCGAGATTCTGCCATGCGCGGCCTATGCAACGCTGGGCGACGCCATGCGCACCTATCTGGCCGGTCCGACCGTCCAGGCGCTGACCTCCAGCCCGATCCGGCATGCGGCGCTGGCAATCGCCAACCCGGTTACGGGTGACTATGTGCGCATGACCAACCACCACTGGGAATTTTCGACCGAGGCATTGCGGGTCGAATGCGGCTTCGAGATTCTGATGGTGGTCAACGACTTTTCGGCGCTGGCCCGTTCGCTGCCGCATCTGGGCGAGCACAAGCGCCAGGTCGGCGGTGGCGTGCCCCAGCCGGATACGGCGCTGGGCCTGATCGGCGCTGGCACTGGCCTGGGCGTGTCAGGCCTGATCCCATGCGCCAGCTCATGGACCGCATTGCGCAGCGAAGGCGGGCACGTGAGCTTCGCGCCCATCAACGATGACGAAATCGCGATCCTGCAATTTGCCTGGCGCGAATATGACCACGTCTCGTTCGAGCGCTTCCTGTCCGGCGCCGGTGTCGAACTGATCTACCGCGCGCTGGCCGATCGCGCCGGCACTCCCGACGAGCGCCTCAGCGCCGCCGAGATCTCGCGCCGCGCGCTGTCGGGCGAATGCCCGCTGTGTGACGACGTGCTCGAGGCATTCTGCGGCATGCTCGGCACCGTGGCCGGCAACCTGGCCGTCACGCTCGGCGCGCAGGGTGGTATCTATATTGGTGGCGGCATCGTTCCGCGCCTGGGTGCGCGCTTCGACCGCTCGTCGTTCCGCCGCCGCTTCGAACAAAAAGGGCGCTTCGTCCATTACCTGACGGCCGTGCCGACCTACGTCATCACCGCCGAATACCCGGCTTTTGTTGGTGTGTCTGCGATTTTGTCGGAAAAACTGTCAGACTGACGCTACTAGCTACCCGCCGCGTGGATGGTCGCTTGTCCACTACGCGGTTTTATCGGGTACAATGGCCGCCAGTTGCAAGAAACGTCGTCGTCCCTCCGCGTGCCGCACAGGCCGCTCCCCGGCGCCTCCCGAACATGGCGAGTGCGCCGATGCGCCGCGTTTCCCAACGAGCATCAACACTCAGAGGCAGGTTGCCCGCGACGGGTTCCTTGCCCTTCGTGTAATAGACTGTCCGGCGCATCAGCCCCGGACCCACGGATTCCAGTATCAGGCAGCAGATCGCAAACAGCAGGCTAGCCGCCCATGCGCCGGCGCCGCTCGTTGCGTGGTCGCCGGACGCTAACTGTGTGTGCCCTGATTCTGTTGCGCGGATTCTGTTTCTGCTACCGCTACTGTTTGTGGATTGACGACATCGCACTATGAATACTGACGAGGCCAAGCGCGTCCTCGAAACCGCTTTGCTGTGCGCCCGCGAGCCGATGTCGATCCACGGCATGAAAAAGCTGTTCGCCGACGTCGACGGGAGCGGTCGCAGCCAGGGCGCCGGCGTTGGTGCCGATACGATCAAGATATTGCTGGAAGAACTCCGCCAGGACTGGGACGGCCGCGGTATCGAGATCGTCAGCCTGGCCTCGGGCTGGCGTTTCCAGAGCCGTCCCGAAATGAAGCCGTACCTCGACCGGCTGTCGCCCGAGAAGCCGCCGAAGTATTCGCGGGCGACGCTGGAAACGCTGGCCATCATTGCCTATCGCCAGCCGGTCACGCGCGGCGATATCGAAGAAATTCGCGGCGTGGCGGTCAATTCGCAGACGATCAAGATGCTCGAAGACCGCGGCTGGATCGACGTGCTCGGCCACCGCGAAGTGGTAGGGCGCCCGGCGCTGCTGGGCACGACACGCCAGTTCCTCGATGACCTGGGCCTGGCGTCGCTGTCTCAATTGCCGCCGCTGCAGGCGCTGGCCGAGGGGCCGGATGCACGCAGCCTGGAAGCACTGGAAGCAGCACTGAACGACAATTTTGAGAAGGCGGACGCCGGCGCGCCCGTCTTACATCCGGACACTTCACCGATTGAAGTGTCGATACCAGACCTGACAGACGACGGAATTGCCGAGGCGGGTCAGCACAATAAAGATACGAATGATGAACCCAACTGAACCAACCGAAAACAAGCCTGTCGACGCAGCCGAGACCGCCGTCGCCAAGCCGAAGCGCCGCACCAAGGCCATGATCGCCGCCGAGGCTGCTGCTGCAGTCTCCGCGCCGGTCGACGCCGCCGCTGAAGCGCCGGCCAAGCCGAAGCGCACGCGCAAGGTCGCCGTCGCCAGTGAATCCGGCGCCGCCGCGCCAGTCGCTGCCGAGTTGGCTGGTGATGCACCAGCTGCCGACGCACCAGCCGCGAAAGTGCGCAAGCCACGCGCGATGAAGGCCGCGAAAGAAGTCCAGGCCGCCAAGGAAGAGCTGGCCGCAGCGCCGGCCGCCGACGGCGCCGAGGCTGCACCTGCGCCTGCACCGAAGCCGCGCGGTCCCCGTCAGATGCGCGAAAAGCGCGCCGAACGCGAGGCACTCGAGCAGCTGGCGGCGCCTGCCGTTGCTGCTGCCGATGCTGCGCCAGAAGGCGATGCGCCGGCTGAAGGTGCTGGCGCCGAGGCCGCTGCTGCCGTCGACGGCGCGCCACAAGGCCGCGGCCGTGGCCAGCAAAAGCCGGGTATGCGCAACCAGCAGAGCAACCGTCCGGTGCAGGGCGCCGGCCGCCAGGGTCAGCCGGTCAAGCAGATCGGCCGCAATGGCAAGCCAGGCAAGCCCGGCGGCAAACCGCAGCCAATGGACGAGGCCGATAATGTGTTCTCGTTCGTCACGTCGGACGATTTCGACGCCAACGACGGCGCGCGCCGCAATGCGCCGGTCAAGGCCGTGCGCCGCGACCTGACCGCCGACGACGACGCGCCGAAGCTGCACAAGGTGCTGGCCGAAGCGGGCCTGGGTTCGCGCCGCGACATGGAAGACCTCATCGTTGCCGGCCGCGTGTCGGTCAATGGCGAGCCGGCCCACATCGGCCAGCGCATCCTGCCGACCGATGCGGTGCGCATCAATGGCAAGCTGATCCAGCGCCGTGTGAGCAGCAAGCCACCGCGCGTGCTGGTGTACCACAAACCGGCCGGCGAAATCGTCAGCCATGACGATCCGGAAGGCCGTCCATCGGTGTTCGATCGCCTGCCGTCGATGAAAGCAGGCAAGTGGCTGGCCGTTGGCCGCCTCGACTTCAACACCGAAGGCTTGCTGCTGTTTACCACGTCGGGTGACCTGGCCAACCGCCTGATGCACCCGCGTTATAATATTGACCGTGAATACGCGGTGCGTACGCTGGGCGAGCTCGAAGAAGGCATGCGCCAGAAGCTGCTGGCCGGCGTCGACCTCGACGACGGCAAGGCGGCGTTCTCCAAAATCCAGAACGGTGGCGGCGAAGGCATCAACCGCTGGTACCGCGTGGTCATCGGCGAAGGCCGTAACCGCGAAGTGCGCCGCATGTTCGAGGCGGTCGGCCTGACTGTCTCGCGCCTGATCCGTACCCGTTACGGCGCGATGACGCTGCCAAGTGGCCTGAAGCGCGGTCGTTGGGAAGAATTTGAAGAAAACGATGTCCGTTCGCTGATGACGGCGTTCGGTGTCGAGAAAAAAGCGGCGCCGGAGAAAAACGCCAAGTCGGGCGGCAAGCCGGGCAAGGGTCCGCGTCCGAATGGTGCGCGCGACAGCGAGCGTGGCAACGAACGTGGCGGTGAGCGTGGCAACAGCCGCGGCCCTGAGCGCGGCAACGTGCGCAGCGCTGGCGGCGACGATGAGCGTGGCAACGACCGCAGCGATGGCAACCGCATCGACCGCGCCGACGCCAACCGCAATGTCGATCCGTTCGGTCCGCAAGCAATGCGCGTGGGCAGCACCCGCGGCCAGGGTATCCTGAATGGTCCGGTGCCCGGCAACAAGCCAGTCGGTGGTCGTCCCGGTGGTCAGGGTGGCGGCAAGGGCCGCGGTGCCGGTTTCGGCGGCGGGCAGGGCGGCAAGACGGGTGGCGCTGGCGCCAGCAGCCGTCCACGCCAGCCCGATCCGTTGCAGACCACGTTCGGTTTTGCCAACACCGGTGGCGGCGCACGCCGCGGCGGTGCGGGTGGCGGCCAGGGTCCGCGGCGCGGCGCCGAGCATGCGGCACCGCGCCGCGGCCGTCGCGGCTAAGCCTCATTCAGTGCAGGCTGCCGATGGCAGTCTGCTAACTGTTGTATAGCTGCTCATTTTGGCGTGCGGATTGCGAGGCACGCCGAAAAGCAGTATAATTTGCAGCCTAATCGAAGACCTTCCCGACGTGTTGTTCAGCGTGCATCCGGTGTAAGCGTCATATTTTGATTGGGGTGTAATGACAAAAAGATGGGCAGATGCCCATTTTTTTTTTGGTAAATCGTTTTAGAAGCCCTGGAGAAGTGCCGTGCAGCAGTTTGATTTAATCGCCACGACAGTCAGTGGTCTCGGTTATGAACTCGTCGACGTGGAACGAGGCGACCGCGGGATCCTGCGTGTGTATATCGATTTTCCGGCTGCCGACGCGGACGAAAAGGGCCCGATCACGGTCGAGGATTGCGCCAAGGTGAGTCACCAGCTGTCGCATGTCTTCACCGTGGAAAACGTCGATTACGAACGACTCGAAATTTCGTCGCCGGGCCTCGATCGCCCGGTACGAACCCTCGCCGATTTCGCGCGCTTTGCCGGCCTTGAGTGCACGGTCAAGCTGCGCGTCGCGGTGCCGGGCAGTGATAACCGCAAGACGTTCACCGGTATCCTGCGCGGCGTCGAGAACGATAAGGTCGGCTTGGAATTTGACAGTAAAGATGGCCCGGCGTTGATGGAATTTACGCTGGCCGAATTGGATAAGGCACGTTTAGTGCCGCAGGTGGATTTTAGGAGTCGCAAAGCATGAGTCGCGAAATTTTGTTACTGGTGGATGCGCTTGCGCGCGAAAAGAACGTCGACAAGGAAGTCGTTTTCGGAGCGCTCGAGTTCGCGCTGGCACAGGCCACGAAGAAGCGTTATGAAGGCGAAGTCGACATTCGCGTGTCAATCGACCGTGACACCGGCGAATTCGAGACTTTCCGCCGCTGGCACGTCGTTCCCGACGAAGCCGGCCTGCAACTGCCTGATCAGGAGATCCTGCACTTTGAAGCCAAAGAGCAGATTTCGGACATCGAAGTCGACGAATACATCGAAGAGCCGATTGAATCGGTCGACTTCGGTCGTCGCTTTGCCCAGGACACCAAGCAGGTCGTGCTGCAGCGCGTGCGCGATGCCGAACGCGAGCAGATCCTGCAAGACTTCCTGGAACGTGGCGACTCGCTCGTCACCGGCACCATCAAGCGCATGGAACGCGGCGACGCGATTGTCGAATCGGGCAAGATCGAAGCACGCCTGCCGCGTGACCAGATGATCCCGAAAGAGAACCTGCGTATCGGCGACCGTGTGCGCGCTTTCATCCTGCGTGTGGACCGCAATATGCGTGGCCCGCAGGTGATCCTGTCGCGTACTGCGCCTGATTTCATCATGAAGCTGTTCGAACTCGAAGTCCCGGAGATCGAGCAGGGCCTGCTGCAGATTAAATCCGCAGCCCGCGATGCCGGCGTGCGCGCCAAGATCGCCGTGTTCACGGCCGACAAGCGCATCGACCCGATCGGTACCTGCGTCGGGATGCGCGGTTCGCGCGTCCAGGCCGTGACCGGTGAACTGGGTGGCGAGCGTGTCGACATCGTGCTGTGGTCCGATGACCCGGCGCAGTTCGTCATTGGCGCCCTGGCGCCGGCGAATGTCTCGTCGATCGTGGTCGACGAAGAAAAGCACGCGATGGATGTCGTCGTGGACGAAGAAAACCTGGCCATCGCGATCGGCCGTTCGGGCCAGAACGTGCGCCTGGCGTCCGAGCTGACTGGCTGGAAGATCAACATCATGACGGCCGAGGAATCGGCCAACAAGGTGGAGCAAGAATCGGCGGCCATCCGCGCGCTGTTCATGCAAAAACTGGACGTCGACCAGGAAGTGGCCGACATCCTGGTGGAAGAAGGCTTCTCGAGCCTGGAAGAAATCGCGTATGTGCCAATTTCCGAAATGCTGGAAATTGAATCGTTCGACGAAGACACTGTCAACGAACTCCGTACCCGTGCACGCGATGCGCTGGTCACCGAGGCGATTGCTTCCGAAGAAGGCCTCGAAGGCATGGAAGAAGCTCTGGTCAATCTGGAAGGCATGGACCGTACCGTTGCCGGCAAGCTTGGCCTGGCTGGTATCAAGACGGTCGACGCATTCGCGGCACTGGCCTATGACGAGTTTGGCGCCATCCTGGCGCTGCCGTCGGAACGTGCCCGCGACCTGATCAAGAGTGAATTTAATGATGTGACCGACGACGAGATGAAGCTGGTCGATGGCAAGTACGACGACCGGGCGAAAGCACTGCAGGCGAAAGCCTGGAGCCTGGCTGAAACGGCCAAAGCTTGAGCAAATCTTTATCATCTGTCGCGACACATAGAAAAGAGGACTGAATGGCGAGTAACAACGTAGCCCAATTTGCCACCGAGCTGAAGATGCCTGCAGACCTGCTGCTGACGCAGCTGCGCTCGGCCGGCGTCGAAAAAAGTTCGACGTCAGATCCGTTGTCGAAAGATGATAAGGACAAGCTGCTGAACCATCTGCGTCGTACCCACGGCGCGAGCGACACCGGTGAAAAGAAAAAGATCACGGTAACGCGCAAGGAAACCAGCGAAATCAAGCAAGCTGATTCGTCGGGCAAATCGCGCACCATCCAGGTCGAAGTCCGCAAGAAGCGCACCTTCGTGCAGCGCGACGACCTGGTCACGACCAAAGCACCTGAAGAGCCAGTCGTCGACGTTGCTGAACAAGCACGTCGCGAAGAGGAAGCAGCGCGCCAGAACGAAGCGATCGCCCGCCAAGAGGCTGATCTGCGCGAGAAGCAAGAGCGCCTGATCAAACTCGAAGCCGAAGAAAAGGCGCAAGCCCAGGCAGCGCAAGAGCAGGCCAAGCGCGATGCGGCTGAACAAGCCAAGCGCGACGCCGCCGAGAAATCGGCTGCTGCTGCCGTGGCTGCCGGTGCTGCCAAGGAAGCTGCTGCCGGCGCGAAAGAAGCCGCTGCCGGTGCTGCTGCTGACGAGTCGGCCAAGCGCGCCGCTGAAGAAGTCAAGGCCCGCAATGAAGCGGCAAGCAAGGAAGCGGCCGAACGCGTTGCCGCTACCGAGCGCGCCCGCAAGGCCGTGGCTGACGAAGTCGCGCAGATCAAGCTGATGATGAGTCAGCCGCGCCGTGTCATCAAGGCACCTGAGCCAGCACCGAAGCCGGTCGTCGCACCAGCGGCCCCGGCCGGTACGCTGCACAAGCCTGCCGACAAGAAGCCTGGCGAAGTCAAGAAAGACGACGCCAAAAAGCCTGGCGACAAGAAGTCGATCAAGTCGGCCAATGTGTCGTCGACCTGGTCGGACGACGCTAAAAAGCGTGGCGGCCCGAGCGTGAAAACGCGCGGCGGCGCAGGCAGCAGCACCGGTGGCCGTGATGGCTGGCGTGCTGGTGGCGGCCGTGGCGGTCGTCGTGGTCATGATGACCGCGAGACCAACTTCCAGGCGCCAACCGAAGCGATCGTGCGCGATGTGCACGTGCCGGAAACCATCACCGTGGCCGAACTGGCCCACAAGATGGCGATCAAGGCATCGGAAGTCATCAAGCAACTGATGAAGCTGGGCCAGATGTGCACGATGAACCAGGTGCTCGATCAAGAGACCGCGATGATCCTGGTGGAAGAGATGGGCCACAAGGCCTTCGCTGCCGCCGAGGATGATCCAGAAGCACTGCTGGCCGACAACGGCGAGCACGCCGAATTCGAATCGACCTCGCGCGCACCGGTCGTCACCGTCATGGGTCACGTCGACCATGGTAAGACGTCGCTGCTGGATTACATCCGTCGCGCCAAGGTCGCCTCGGGCGAAGCGGGTGGTATTACCCAGCACATCGGTGCATACCACGTGGATACCCCACGCGGCATGATCACCTTCCTTGACACCCCGGGTCACGAGGCGTTCACCGCCATGCGTGCCCGTGGTGCCAAGGCGACCGACATCGTCATCCTGGTGGTGGCGGCGGACGACGGCGTGATGCCGCAAACCAAAGAGGCAATTGCTCACGCAAAAGCCGCTGGTGTCCCGCTGGTCGTGGCGATCAACAAGATCGACAAGCCGGGTGCCAACACCGACCGCGTCACGCAAGAGCTAGTCGCTGAAGGCGTCGTGCCTGAAGAATACGGTGGCGAATCGCCATTCGTGCCGGTGTCGGCAAAAATCGGTACCGGTATCGACGATCTGCTGGAGCAAGTGCTGCTGCAGGCCGAAGTGCTGGAACTGAAGGCGCCGACCGAAGCGCCGGCCCGTGGCCTGGTGGTCGAAGCCCGTCTGGACAAGGGCCGCGGCCCGGTGGCAACGATCCTGGTGCAGTCGGGTACGCTGAAGCGCGGCGACGTCGTGCTGGCGGGTTCGTCGTTCGGTCGTGTTCGTGCCATGCTGGACGAAAACGGCAAGGCAGTCACCTCGGCTGGCCCATCGATTCCGGTCGAAATCCAGGGTCTGACCGAAGTGCCGACCGCCGGCGAAGAAGTCATGGTCATGGCCGACGAGCGCAAGGCGCGTGAAATCGCCCTGTTCCGTCAAGGTAAGTTCCGTGACGTGAAGCTGGCCAAGCAGCAAGCCGCGAAGCTCGAGAACATGTTCGAGCAGATGGCCGAAGGCGAAATCAAGAACCTGCCGCTCATCGTCAAGACCGACGTGCAGGGTTCGCAAGAGGCACTGGTCGGTTCGCTGCAGAAGCTGTCGACCTCGGAAGTGCGGGTCCAGATCGTGCACGCAGCGGTCGGCGGCATCACCGAGTCGGACGTCAACCTGGCAACCGCGTCGAAGGCAGTCATCATCGGCTTCAACGCCCGTGCCGATGCCCAGGCGCGCAAGCTGGCCGAGTCGAACGGCGTGGACATTCGTTACTACAGCATCATTTACGATGCAATCGACGAAGTCCGTACCGCTCTGTCGGGCATGCTGGCGCCAGAAAAGCGCGAGACCATCACCGGTCAGGTCGAGATTCGCCAGGTCATCCTGGTCTCGAAAGTCGGCGCGATTGCCGGTTGCCTGGTCACCGATGGTGTCGTCAAGCGTTCGTCGTCGGTCCGTCTGCTGCGCAACAACATCGTGCTGTGGACTGGCGAGATCGATTCGCTCAAGCGCTTCAAGGACGACGCAAAAGAAGTGCGCGCCGGTCTCGAGTGCGGCCTGTCGCTGAAGGGCCAGAACGAAATCCAGGTCGGCGACGTCCTGGAAGTGTTCGAAGTCACCGAAGTGGCACGTACGCTGTAAGCGACACGTTGGCGTAACATGGGGGCCAGGACGCTTCGCGGCAACGTCGCGAAGGGCCTGGCCCTTTTATTTTGGCTCTCTGATTTTCCAGAAAAAGATGCAGCAACATCATGGCTAAACACAGCAAAAGCATTCCCAAGCGCGGCCTGCGCGTGGCCGACCAGATCCAGAAGGATCTGTCGGAACTCATCGCCTTCGAACTGAAGGACCCTCGCGTCGGCATGGTCACGATCAGCGAAGTACAACTGACCCCTGACTATGCCCACGCCAAGGTGTATTTCACCCTGCTCAAGGATGGCGTGGAGGAAGTCAAGCAGACGCAGGAAGGCCTGAACAAGGCGTCCGGCTACCTGCGCAATATGCTGGGCAAGCGCCTGCACATCCACACGCTGCCGGCGCTGCACTTCGTGCATGACACGTCGACCGTGCGCGGCCTGCAGATGTCGGCCCTGATCGACCAGGCTAATGCGACGCGCTCGAAGGATGACCCGGAATCGAATCCGGCGCCTGAGGTGGATGTCGACCTGGACCAGTCGCAGGAGCAGGACCAGGATCAGGATCAGGATCAGGACAGCGATGCTGGTGACGACGCCGACAAGGCGAACAAAGCGTGAACGGTCGGCCCGCCAAAAAACCGCGCGACCTGGTCAATGGCGTGCTGTTGCTCGACAAGCCGGTGGGCTTCTCGTCCAATGACGCGCTGATCAAGGCCAAGCGCGTGCTCAATGCGAAGAAGGCCGGTCACACCGGCACGCTCGACCCATTTGCCACCGGCCTCTTGCCGCTGTGCTTTGGCGAAGCGACCAAGTTTTCGCAGGACTTGCTGGAGTCGGACAAGACCTATCTGGCCACGGTCCACCTGGGCATCACGACGACCACCGGCGACACCGAAGGCGAGGCCGTCGAGACCAAACCCGTCGATGTGACGCTGGACCAGATCGAAGCCGCGCTGGCCCGCTACCGCGGCCCGATCCTGCAAACGCCGCCCATGTACTCGGCGCTCAAGCGCGACGGCAAGGCACTGTACGAATACGCACGTGAAGGCATCGTGCTCGAGCGCGAAGCGCGCCCGGTGACGATCCACTCGCTGACGCTGGTTGCGTACGACGCGCCGTTCCTGAAGATCGCCGTGACCTGCAGCAAGGGCACGTATGTGCGCGTGCTGGGGGAGGACATCGGCGCCGCGCTCGGTTGCGGCGCGCACCTGAACGCACTGCGCCGCACCGAAGTCGGGCCGTTGACGATCGAGGGCATGATTACGCTGGACGATCTGCTGGCGCACCCCGACCCGTTGTCGCTGCTGCAGCCGGTCGACGCCTTGCTGTCGAGTTTTCCGGCCCTTGAACTGACGCCCGAGCTGGCGCGCCGTTTCCTGCAAGGGCAGCGCCTGGCGCTTGGCAAGGAAGACATCGTCGTTCCCGAACAGCAGGGCAGGGTGCGCATCTATCATGCTGGCAGCCTGCTGGGCACCGGTATTCTTGGGGAGTATGCGATCCTGGCCCCCGAACGCCTGATCTCGACCGCACCCCAGGGTTGATGTCACGCGGCAGTCATAAACGGGCGCTACCCTTGCAGGCAGCGCCCCGTCTGTCCAGTGACCGGGCAAGCTCTTGAAATACCTCGCTATTTCCAACCACCCCGGTTAGAGCGGTACTTTACCTGCTATACTAGTCGGTTTCCGAAATCAGCAAGTGCGCGGCAACTTCGCGGCACCATCGCGGCAACATCGTCGCAGTACCTCGGCAGCATCGCGGTACAGCGCAGCAGATACTCGGCAGATCGTACACTTCCGTACAACGCAACTTCTCAGAGACCATGTCAAACACCAAACGCGCGATTCGTAATATCGCAATCATCGCCCACGTTGACCACGGCAAAACCACCCTGGTGGACATGCTGCTGCGTCAATCCGGTACGTTCCGTGAAAATCAGCAGGTGGAAACCCGCGTGATGGACTCGAACGACCTCGAAAAAGAACGCGGCATCACCATTCTGTCGAAGAACTGCGCTGTCGAGTACGAAGGTACCCACATCAATATCGTCGACACCCCAGGCCACGCCGACTTCGGCGGTGAAGTCGAGCGCGTGCTGTCGATGGTTGACTCCGTGCTGCTGCTGGTCGATGCGCAAGAAGGCCCGATGCCACAGACCCGCTTCGTGACCCGCAAGGCACTGGCCCTGGGCCTGAAGCCAATCGTCGTCGTCAACAAGGTCGACCGTCCAGGCGCGCGCGCCGAATGGGCCATCAACCAGACGTTCGAACTGTTCGACAAGCTCGGCGCGACCGATGAACAGCTGGACTTCCCGATCGTCTACGCATCGGGTCTGAACGGCTATGCCGGCCTGACCGAAGATGTCCGCGAAGGCGACATGAAGCCGCTGTTCGAAGCGATCCTGCAACACGTGCCAGTCCGTGACGACAATCCGGACGGTCCGCTGCAGATGCAAGTCACGTCGCTCGACTACTCGTCGTACGTCGGCAAGATCGGCATTGGCCGTATCTCGCGCGGCCGTATCAAGGCTGGCCAGGACGTCGTCGTCGTGAACGGCCCAGGCGCAACCCCAATCAAGGGTCGCATCAACCAGGTCCTGAACTTCAAGGGCCTGGAGCGCGTGC
This sequence comes from Telluria sp. LT2P80, assembly GCF_059685955.1. Classification (NCBI taxonomy): domain Bacteria; kingdom Pseudomonadati; phylum Pseudomonadota; class Betaproteobacteria; order Burkholderiales; family Oxalobacteraceae; genus Telluria; species Telluria sp. LT2P80. Next base: position 402,963 of record NZ_JCASIO010000002.1, read on the forward strand.
TGGTCGATGAAGCCGTCGCTGGCGACATCGTCCTGATCAACGGTATCGAAGAAATCGGCATCGGTTCGACCATCTGCGCACCGGACACCCCGGACGCACTCGAAATGCTGACCGTCGACGAGCCTACGCTGACCATGAACTTCATGGTCAACAACTCGCCACTGGCCGGCCGCGAAGGCAAGTTCGTCACCAGCCGTCAGCTGCGCGAACGCCTCGACCGCGAACTGAAAGCCAACGTCGCACTGCGCGTTTCGCCAACCGACGACGACACGATCTTCGAAGTCTCGGGCCGCGGCGAGCTGCACCTGACGATTCTGCTGGAAAACATGCGTCGCGAAGGCTTCGAGCTGGCAGTGTCGCGTCCACGCGTCGTGTTCAAGATGGTCGATGGCGTGCGCCATGAGCCGTTCGAGAGCCTGTCGGTCGACGTCGAAGAAGCCAACCAGGGCGGCGTGATGGAAGAACTGGGTCGTCGTCGTGGCGACCTGCAGAACATGGAATCGGATGGCAAGGGCCGCGTGCGTCTCGAGTACCTGATCCCGGCGCGTGGCCTGATCGGCTTCCAGGGCGAATTCATGACCCTGACCCGCGGTACCGGCCTGATGAGCCACGTGTTCCACGAGTACGCACCAGTCGACAACAGCAAAGGCGAAATGGCCGGCCGTCGTAACGGCGTGCTGATCTCGCAGGATGACGGCGCTGCCGTTGCCTACGCGATCTGGAAACTGCAGGACCGCGGCCGCATGTTCGTGTCGCACAACGACCCGGTGTACGAAGGCATGGTCATCGGCATCCACTCGCGTGACAACGACCTGGTCGTGAACCCGATCAAGGGCAAGCAGCTGACCAACGTGCGTTCGTCGGGTACCGACGAAGCGGTGCGCCTGGTGCCGCCAATTCAGATGTCGCTGGAATACGCGGTCGAATTCATCGAGGACGACGAACTGGTCGAGATCACCCCGAAGAGCATTCGTCTGCGCAAGCGCTACCTGAAAGAGCACGAGCGCAAGAAAGCCAACCGCGAAGGTTAATGCCTTCCCCTCACCGGCAATCGAGATTGCCGGTGAATGAAAAAACCCCGCTGCATGCAGCGGGGTTTTTTTTTATTCATCAACGCGATGCGTTGAAGCAGCGCGATGTCAGACGTCCAATGGGTGGCAAGTGTCAGCGCAATCCGAGCAGCGCCTGCACCCGTTCGCGGCTCACGCCCACCAGTGCCGACGTGATGGCCAGCAGCGACTGGTAATCGTGGCTGGTGGCGGTACCGGAGAAATCCGCGGCCAGCAGCGCCAGTTCGGCTTGCGGCAACTCCGATTGCGCCGTGCGCGCCGTGGCCTGACTCAGGGCGAGGGCGGCGGCATCCTGCGAGCGGCGCACGCGCGCCAGCGCCTGCACCACCTCGCGCAACCCCTGGCGCAGGGCGTCCGGATTACCCAGTTGCCATTCCCGTGGCGCCAGCGAGGCTGGCAGCGCGGTCGTATCGACGCGGCCACGGCCCGTCACGGCAATGGCGTCCTTGACGCCGTCGAATGTGGCCTCGGGCGTCGTGAAGACGAGCGCGCGCTCCGTGTCGAGCCCGGCACGAATGCCGACCGGCGCCAGCGTGCGGTCCAGGCGCCGGGCGATCTCTTCCTCCGTCATGCCCGGTTCGAACGTGGCCGCCAGTTGCGGGCCGCCGATGCTGCCGACCGAAAAGCCCAGGGTCTGGTTGCCGGCCGCCTGCAGGCTGGCGATGTCCAGGCCGTCGATACGAAAACGCTGTTGTGCGACCCGGTCGCCGTCAAAGCCGAGCTCGGCATCGAGCCCGGCGCCGCCTTCGCTGCGGCGGGTGTCAAGCGTGTCGCCCAGTTGGCGCGCCCGCGCTTCGAGCTGGCGCGATGCCGCGCCGCGCCCGGCCAGGCGGGTACTTAAATCTGCCTTGAGCGCTTCGAGCTGGGCGGCGATGCGCGCCAGATAGTCGAGCGCCTGCTGGGCCTGCGCCACGCCCGTTTGCAGATCGGGGCCGTGCAAAGCGCTGCGGCGCGGTGCGCGCGCAGTGGCCGCCGTGGCGGATCCCGTCACCGGTTCGGCCGCAGACGGCTGCGCGGTAACGACGCGGGCCGCCATGGCGCCAGCGCGGACGAGGCCGGCCAGCGTGCTGCTACCCGGAACGGCCGGCGGGGTAATGGTGCGGGTCAGGGCGTCCATGGGCATCACAGCGCATCGAACAGCGACAGGTTGCCGATCTTGGCGTAGGCCTTGTAGGTCGCCTGCAGGGCCGATGAGTAGCCGCTGAGCTCAGTCGCGGCGACGCCGACGTCGAGCTGGCCGATGTCGAGGATGGCCATCTGGTTCGACAGGCTGATGTTGGCGTGGTTGGCCTCGAGCGTCCGGATGACGTTCTGGCGCCCGCCCATCGTGGCGATCTTGCTCGAGACCAGCCCCTGGGTCGTGTCGAAGCCCTTCAGGTTGGCTGTCAGCACCGCACGTACGGCAGGGTCATTGGCGCTCGCGCCAGGGGTCGACAGCACGCGGATGGTCTCGTCGAGCTGATTCAGCAGCGATTCCAGGCCCGCCAGGTCTTCGTTGGCGGGCTGGGTCAGGCCACTGCCGACCGTGACGTTCTGGCTGTTGGTGTTGCCCGCATACGTGTAACGCGCACCCGGTACGGCGGCCGGATCGTAGGCCAGCGGCGCCGTCCGCGTCAGCGTGCCCGAGAACAGATGGTTGCCTTCGTGGTCGACCGTATTGGCGCTGAAGAACAGGCTGTCCTTCAGCGCCTGCAGCGGCGCCAGCATCGCTTTCAGGTCGGCCGGGGCATTGCTGCCGTCGGAGGCCCATACCAGCAGGTCGCGGCCCTCGTTCATCTCGCCCACCATATTGCTCAGGTAGCCTTCCGATTTGGACAGGCGCAGCTGCAGCGCGCCGATATTGTCGCGGTATTGCTGGACCGACGATTCCTCGCGCTCCAGGCGCGACAGGCGCACGCTGTCGACCGGGTCGTCCGACGGCAGCAGGATGCGCTTGTTGCTGGCGATCTGCTGCATGATCTGGCTGACCCGCTCCTGGTTGACCTGGAGCGAGGCGTTCATCGTCGATTGGTACTGGGAAGTGGCGATACGCATGATTGTTCCTTTAGCCCATCATCGCGAGCGTGGCGTCGAACATCGAGTTGGCAATCGAGATCACCCGCATGTTCGCTTCGTACATCCGCTGCAGTTCCACCAGCTTGACTGCTTCTTCGTCTTCGTTGACGCCGCTGGTCGATTGCCAGTCGTCAACCGCTTGCGTGCGCACGGTGTCGGTGGTCTTGAGGGATGCTCTGTTGAGTTTGCTGTCGATGGCCAGTTTGCCCAGCAGCTGGGTATCGGCGTCGCTCAGCAGGACAGTCCCGATCCCGGGCAGCGTGACCGGCTGGCCCTTCAGCGCGGCAAGTTGTTGCAGATTGGCGGTATCGCCTGGCAAGCCGTCGCCCGAGAAGGCCAGGTCTTCGGCCTTGAAGCCGGCAACGACCTTCAGTGCATTCGCGCCGCCGCCCGGGGTGTAGACGAACAGCGGTGTGCCGGCCACGGCGGGGCCGCTGGCAGGCGTGCTGAACCCGAACGCCAGCTGGGCATTGACGCGCTCGGCAATGGTGCGGCCCAGCGTGTCGACATCATCCTGCAGCGGCTTGAGGGTTGTGATTTCGTACAGGCTCAGGCCACCGATCTGACCCCCCATTTTCGTGGCGTCCAGCGTGAAGGTGGCACTGGCAAACGTGATCGAAAACGCCTGCGGCGCACTCGTCGTCGCGGCGGCCTGCAGCGTGCCGTGCATGCTGCCGATCACCAGCGCCTGACCGCTCTTGAGCGCGACATCGCGGCTGCCATCGGCGTTGGTCGATACTTCCAGCGCCATCTTCGACGCCAGTGCGTCGATGGCGTTGTCGCGCGCATCGATCAGGCCAGAGGCCGAGACGCCGCCCGCCTGGGTTTCCATGATCTGCCGGTTCAGGCTCGCGATCGTGCCGATGTCGCTGTTGGCCGCATCGACCAGCGCGCTGCGCTGCTGGCGCACCGACGTGATCTGCGCGTTAAAGACATTGTTCATGCCGTTGATGCGCTCGCCCATCAGGCTGGCAGACGTCAGCACCTGCTGGCGCAGCGGGGTCGAACCGGGGTCGCCAGCCACGGCGTTGATGGCCTTGAAGAAATCGTCGATGCCGGCCGACAGGCTGGCCGAGGCGTCGCCCATCACGCTTTCGAGCTGCGTCAGGTAGGGCTGCGACTGGGCGTAGGCGCCTTGTTCCGACGCGGCGCGCCACATCGCCTGGCTCTTGTAGTTGTCCGAGAAGCGCATGAGCGAGCTCACCTCGACACCATTGCCGGCCGACCGCCCGCTGGCATCCGGGCCCAACGACGTAAACAGCGCCGATTGCCGGGTGTATCCCTTGGTTTGCAGATTCGCGATGTTCTGGCTGCTGGCCGACAGCGCGATCTGGGCGGCGAGGGCGCCGGACAGGGCATTGTTGATGATCGTCATGGTGGAACTCGTTTCGGGACAGGGTTAACCTGATAAGGCGACCAATCCTTGCCGCTTGTTAAGCTTTACTGCAGATTGGCGTTGCCGGTGCAGACGGTCAGGTCTTGCCGCCGCCAGCGCCCGGCACCAGCTGGCGCAGGATCGCATCGGCAATGCCGAACGCGCGCTGGCCGGCCATATTGCCTGCCAGCAGATCGTCGGCCATGTCCTGCATGTCCTGGTTCACGCGGTTGTTGAACACGCTGTCCTCGCTGGCCATCTCGCGGGTCGAGGCGCGCATCGTGCGCAGCATGTGGCCGATGAAGAAGCGCTCGAATTCCACCGCAGCCTTGGTGGCCTTGGCGACGTAGGCCGGATCGGCCGGCGGTTCAGCGGCAGGGGCGACATTGTCGGCATTGAGCGCCAGGCTTGTATTGCGAAGTTCGTCGATGCGCATCAGATCACCACCAGTTCGCCTTCGATCGCGCCGGCCTGGTCGAGGGCCTGCAGGATCGCCATGATGTCGTCGGGCGAGGCGCCCAGGCTGTTGACGGTGTCGATGATCGTCTGCAGGCGCGCGCCGGGCGGCCAGCGGAACATCTGGCCTGAACCCTGGTCGACCGACAGCTTCGATTCGGGCGTCACGGCGGTCTGGCCGTTGCTGAGCGGACCCGGCTGGCTGACACGCGAACTCTCCGAAATGATCACCTTGAGCGAGCCGTGCGTGACGGCGGCGGCTTTCACGCGCAGGCCGTCGGCAATGACGACGGTCCCGGTGCGCGAATTGAACACGACGCGTGGCACCTCGACGCCCGATTCGACGGTCAATGCCGTCAGGCGCGCCATGAACGCCACGCGCTCGGTCGGATTGCTCGGCGCGATGACATCGACGCTGGTGCCATCCTGCGTGGTCGCCACCGGGCCGTAGCGCTTGTTGATCGCATCGACGACATTGGTTGCCGTCTCGAAATGCGGCTGGCGCAGGCGCAGCGTGATCTGCGGGCGGGTGGCGAAGTCGCTGGCGATCTCACGCTCGATCTGGGCGCCGTTGGGCACGCGGCCGGCGGTCGGGGTATTCACGGTGACCGACGAACCGCTGCGGCCCGTGGCGTTCAGGCCGCCGACCACGACATTGCCCTGGGCCAGTGCATAGACTTCGTTGTCGGCCGCGCGCAGTTGCGTCAGCAGCAGCGTGCCGCCGCGCAGGCTTTTCGAGTCGCCCAGCGACGAAACGGTCACGTCGATCGTCTGGCCACGGCGGTAGCCGGGCGGGAAGGTGGCCGAGACCATAACGGCCGCGACGTTCTTGTTCTTGGCGTCTTCGCCCTCGGGCAGGCGCACGCCGAACTGCTTGAGCATGTTGACGACCGACTGGCTCGCGTATTTCACCTGGGTCGAGTCGCCGCTGCCGTTCAGGCCCACGACGAGGCCATAGCCGACCAGCGGATTGTCGCGCACGCCTTCGACACTGACGAGATTGCGCAGGGCCTGGGCGGCGTGGGCGGGGTGGATGGGCAGCAGGGCGCTCGCGCAGAACGCGGCAAACAGCAATGGCGCAAAACGGCGCGAAATCATGGAGATCCTCAGAACGGCATCAGGGGGCTGTTGAAAAAGCGCGTCAGCCAGCCCGGCGTGTTGGCCTCGGCCAGCGCGCCGCGGGCGGAATAGGCGATGCGGGCATTGGCCACGCGCAGCGACGAGACGCGGTTGTCGGTATCGATGTCGGCGGCGCGCACAAAGCCCTTCAGGCGCACGAATTCTTCGCCCTGGTTCAGCATCAGGTTCTTTTCGCCGGCCACGCGCAGCAGGCCATTGGGCAGCACTTCCTGCACGATCACGGTCAGCGCGCCGGACAGCGCATTTTGCTGGGTGCTGGTGGCGTCACCCTCGAAATCGCGGTCGGCCGAGATGTCGATCCCGGTTTTTCCGTAGACCTTGCCGAGCGCGGCCAGCGGCGCGATGCCGACCGACGACCCCTTCGAGATGCTGGTGCCGGCGCGCTTGCTCGCCTGCGTGGTCTCTTGCAGGATCACGGTGACGGCGTCGCCCACGCGGTAGGCGCGGCTGTCGGACGTCAGCGAGACCGTGTCGGCCGTGAACACGCCGCCTGACAGACCGGCGCGCACCGGACGCTGCAGCGGCATGGCGTCGTCGTCGGCCAGGGACACCGGCATCGGCGACGAGCAGCCGGCCAGGACCAGCCCGCACAGGGCGCCGGCAAGGGCGGTGACAATTGCGCGCATCAGCGTGCCGCCGCCGCCAGGGTCTGCAGCATATTGTCGGCTGCCGACAGCACCTTGGTGTTCATCTCGTAGGTGCGCTGGGCTGCGATCATGTCGACCATCTCTTCGACGACCTGCACGTTCGAGCCTTCCAGCGAGCCTTGCTTGAGCTTGCCGAATGCGGCGTCGCCCGGGCGGCCTTCATTGGCCGCGCCGCTGGCGGCGGTTTCCTGGAACAGGTTGTCGCCCAGTGCCAGCAGGCCCGTCGGATTGATGAAGGCGGTCAGGTTCAGCTGGCCGATTTCCTGCGGCGCCGGCTGGCCCGCGATCGTGACCGAGACGACGCCGTTCTCGCCGATCGTCACGCCGGCGGCATTCTGCGGAATCGTGATCTGTGGCACGATCGGCAAGCCCTGCGCGTTGGTCAGCGTGCCGTTGGCATCGACCTGCAACTGGCCGGCGCGGGTGTAGGCCGGTTCGCCGTTCGGGCGGCGCACCTGCAGGAAGCCGGCGCCCGAGATGGCGACGTCAAGCGGTTGGCTGGTCTGTTGCAGGCTGCCGTTGGTGAAGGCTTTCTGGGTGCCGACCACGCGCACGCCGTTACCGAGCTGCACGCCATTGCTGACGGTGTTGTCGGCGTTCTGGGCGCCCGGTTGCGCATCGACCTGGTAGAACAGGTCTTCGAACACGACGCGGTCGCGCTTGAAGCCGACGGTGTTGACGTTGGCCAGGTTGTTGGCGATGGCCTGCAGCTTGGCGTCTTGCGCCTGTACGCCGGTCTTGCTGATCCACATTGCTGGATTCATGGTTGCTCCCTGTGAGGTTGTGCCGGCGTCAAGCGCCGAGCAGTCGGTTGCCCGATTCGTTCATGCTGTCGCTGGCCTTGAACATCTTCATCTGCATCTCGAAGCTGCGGTTCAGGGCCATCACGGCGACCATTTCTTCCACTGCCGAGACATTGCTGCCTTCGAGTACACGGCTGCGTACGTTGATGTTCTGGTCGGCCGCGAGCGGCTCGCCGCCACGGGCCACGATCAGGCCCGCCTCGTTCTTGGTCAGTTCGGCGCCTTCGGCGCTCACCAGCCGCAGCCGATCGACGACCTGGGTCACGGTGCCGCCTTCGGGCATCACCGAGATCGTGCCGTCGTTGGCGATGTCGACCGCCGTGTGCGGCGGCAGCACGATCGCGCCGCCTTCGCCCAGCAACGGGCGGCCGGCGACCGACAGCGCGCCATTGGCGTCGATGGCAATGGCGCCGCTGCGGGTATAGGCTTCGCCGCCAGCCCATTCGACCGCCAGGTAGCCGTTGCCGGCGACGGCCACGTCCAGTGGACGGCCGGTCTCGCGCACGGTGCCGGTGCGGGTGGAAATGGTGTAGGCTTCCGAGCGCGACTGGTGCACGCTGTCGTAGCCGTAGCCACCCAGCGACTGCACCGACGCCAGTTCGATATTGGCGCGAAAGCCCGGCGTGTCGGCATTGGCCAGGTTGTTGGCCCGTACCTGCTGCGCGCGCAGCGTGCGTTCGGCGCCGCTGACGGCGGTAAAGATGAGCTTATCCATGGCGTGGCGCTTACAGGGCCTGCATCAGCGACTGCATCATCTGGTTCTCGGCGGTGATGACCTTCGAGTTCGCCTGATAATTGCGCTGCGACGTCATCAGGCCGACCAGTTCCGACGTGATGTCGACGTTCGAGCCTTCCAGCACGCCCTTGGACAGCTTGCCGCCCAGGCCCACGCCCGGCGTCGTGTACAGCGGCGCGCCTGAATTGGCATTCGCGATCCAGGCGGTATCGCTGACCGACACCAGGCTGCCTTCGTCGGGGAAGGTGGCAATGGCGATCGTGCCGACCACCTGCTGCTGCTCGTTGCTGTACTTGGCCACGATCGAACCGTTCTCGGCCAGCTCGACACCGACGAAGGTGCCCGAGGCATAGCCGTCGGCGCGGTTGGTGGTGTTGGTCGCTTCGCCGGCAAACCTGGACGTGCCCGTATAGTCGAAGCTGAACGTCATGTCGGCTGCGCCCGTTGCGGCGCCGGGGATGGTCAGGGCCGTGCCGCTCGTCGTCGCCGGCAGGATCTGGCCATTGGTGCCGAAGTTCATGGCAAAGCCGGCGCCGGCCGGCGCCGCGCCATCGAGGCTGTAGTGCACGGTCACGGTGTCGGCATCGGTCTTGACGAAGTACTGCGATACGGTGTGCTGGGTGCCGAGCGAGTCGTAGACCACCGACTGCTTGACCATATTGTAGGTATTGGCGTCGGTTGGGCTGAAGGCGGTGGCCGGGACTTTCCAGTCGCCCGACATATTGCCGGCGTAGCTGACCTTGGTGGTGGCCACGGCCGGGATCTGGCCGGTCGGGATGGCGATGTCGCCCATCGTGCCAAGCACGCCGCCCACGCTCGGGCCGTAGCCCTGGACCTTCTTGCCAGTCGAATCGACCAGCAAGCCATCGGCGTTGGTCGAGAAGATGCCTACACGCGAATACGACACGACGCCCTGGGCATCGCGGCTGGTGAAGAAGCCGCGGCCCTGGATCGCGGCGTCCATGCCGCGCCCGGTGCTCGACAGGCTGCCGTTCTGGCTGATGTTCTGGGTCAGCGACTGCACCTGCACGCCATTGGCCTGGTCGCCGGCATATACCGAGGCGAAGTTGGCGCGGCTGCTCTTGAAGCCGTAGGTGCCGGCGTTGGCGATATTGTTCGACAGCGTCGTGAGCTGTTCGTTGATGGCCTGGATGCCCGACAGGGCGATATTGAAGCTCATGGCTGATCCTTTTAATTGAACGTGACGGGCGCATCGGCGCCGGTGGTCTTGCCGTTGAAACCCGTGATCCAGCCCGGCTCGACGTCGCCGATGCCGGCCACCTGCATGACGATGCCGCCGGTCGACGACAGGCGCACGCTGTTCAGGCGGCCGTCGATTTCCACTGCCGGCTGGGTGCCGTCAGCCGCTTCGGCGGCGATGCTGTATTTGCCCGCTGGCAGGCCGAGTTTGGCCGGGTCGATCGTGAAATGCTGCGCGCCCGCGGCATGCGGCGGCAACTCGATCCGTGTCTGTGTCCCGGTGGCGCCCGTGAGCACCAGGTGGGTCAGGCTGCTGGCCCCGCCCAGCTGGACGCTGCCCTGCAGCGCCGTCTCGCCCAGCTGCACGCGGCCCGTCTCGACCGAGACCTGGTTGCCGACCTGGCCGCCCATCGCCAGCACCTGCAGGCTTTGCAGCATGGTGGCGCTGGCAGCGGTGGTCTGGGTCATGTTTTCCAGCGCTTCGGTCTGCGACAGCTGCGACAGCTGGTTGACGAACGTGGCCGGATCCGATGGCGCCAGCGGATCCTGGTTGCGGATCTGCGCGACCAGCAGCTTGGTGAACATGTCCTTGTTGGCGCTGACGGGGCTGGCCGCCGGGGCGACGGCGTTGCTGTTCGCGTTGCCGTTCGTGTTGCCATTCAGGCCGAACGCATTCGACGTGGTGGTGACCATGATCAGCTCTCTCCCATGCGGATCAGCGACTGCTGCATCGACTTGATGCGGCCCATGACCTCGACATTGGTCTCGAAGGCGCGCGAGGCGGCCATCATGTCGGCCATTTCGGCCACTTCGTTGACGTTCGCGTAGAACACCATGCCGTCGGCATCGGCCAGCGGATTGTCCGGTTCGTGCATGCGGCGCAGCGGCGCGCTCGACTCGACCACGTCGAGCACCTGCACGCTGGCGGTGCCGGCGTCGCCCACCATCGCGGCGAACACGGGCTTGCGCGCGCGGTAGGCATCGGCTTCGGTGCCCGCGACTGCGTTTGCGTTGGCCAGGTTGCTGGCGATCGTGTTCATGCGCACGGTCTGTGCCGCCATGGCCGAGCCGGCAATCTGTGAAATATCCTTGAATCCCATGGGATGCTCCTGGTTGGTCTTATTGACCGGAAATGACTTTGTTCAGACCGCGCAGCTTCATGTTGATAAAGGTAAGGCTGGTCTGGAAGTCGGACGCGTTCTGTGAAAACGCTGCCTGCTCGACGCCGATTTCGACAGTGTTGCCGTCGGCGCTGGCCTGGTACGGGACGCGGTACAGCGGGCCGTCGGCCGACAGGGTCGGCATGCCGTCATCGGCATCGCGCTGGTCTTGCAATGCACTGGCGAAATCGATGTCGCGGGCGGTGTAACCCGGCGTGCTTTCGTTGGCGATGTTGGCGGCCAGAACGCGGGTGCGTTCAGCGCGCAGCTGCAGCGCGTCGGCGTGTACGCCCAGCGCCTGCTTGAAATTGATCGACATGGCGATTCTCCGTGAAGTGCAGTGGGATTGGTTAAAATGACTGTTTCCGCCTGACCAATATTGTCCACCTATGAGTTTCCCTAAGGCAATACTGATAATTGTAGCGTGTGTGTTGTGCACCACAGCATGGTCAGCGCAAACTATTTCTGCGCAGATACAAAAAATTGCACGTGATGAGCTCGAAAAAGTGGCGGCCGCCAGCGGCTTGTCCGAACCCGAGTTCGACCTGACCGTGGTCAGCAGCCGGCCGGCGCCAGCGTGCAGCGTGGCGCCCGCCATCGAGGCCGTCGACACGCGCCAGCCGGCGCGCATGCGTTTTGTCGCGCGTTGCCCGGATGGCAGCGGCTGGCGCCATGAATTCATCGTGCGGGCGCGGGTGTCGGCCATGGTGGCCGTGGCCAGCGCGCCTTTGTCAGCCAATACGGTGCTGGGCGCGTCCAATGTCGCACTCGAGCGGCGCGACATCACCAATATTGCCGATCCGGTCGGCGTGCTGGCCAATGTCGTCGGCCAGTCGAGCCGGCGCAGCCTGCGCGCCGGCGATGTGTTGCGCGCGGGCAGCCTGGCCGCACCGGTCGTGGTCAAGCGCGGCGATGGTGTCGTGATGGTGGCGCGCCAGGATGGCATCGAAGTGAGCATGGCCGGCGAGGCGCTCGACGCTGGCGCGCGCGGCGCCGTGGTCCGGGTCAAGAACAGCGCCAGCGGCCAGGTCGTGCGCATGCGCGTGGTCGGCGCCGGCGCGGTCCAGCCGCCTGACTTGCCGTTGGGCGACTGACGGATCAAGCCGGGCATCATTCAGCTATCCCCTGCAGCTTGCCGGCGATGCGCGCCAGCTTCGACGCATAGTCGGGGTCGGTGGCGTAACCGCCGCGCGCCAGTCCCTGCGCAAACGCCTGCGCATCGTTGCCCGTATTGAGCGCGGTGCGGTAGCGCGGGTTGTCCAGCAACACGCGGGCGTAATCCTGGAATGCACTGGCCGCATCCGGATAGGCGCGAAAGCGCTCACGGGTGGTCAGCGCCGCGCCGTTCACGTATTCGGTGGTGGTCGAGTCGCCCGTTGCGCCATTCCAGCGCGGCCCGGCCTTGATGCCGAACAGGTTGTGGCTGCTCGCGCCGCCGGGGGCGCGCAGCGGCCGCTGGCCCCAGCCCGATTCTAGGGCAGCATGGGCCTGCACCAGTTCCGGCGTCACGCCGAGCTGCTGTGCCGCCTGGCGTGCCCAGGGCGCGATGCTGTCCAGGAATGCCTGCTGCTGGGGCGGCCTGGCGACGGCGTTTGGCGCGGGGACGCCATCAGCGCCGTCAGCGCCCTCGGTGCCATCCATGATCAGGCCGGTGGCGCGCGCGCGCAGCAGCGCACCTTCGGCGCTCAGTGCGCTGGCAGCGCCGCCATCCGGGTCGCCATGCTGGATGTAGGCAGCCACTTCACTGGCCACATCGTTCAACAGGCTGCCAAACCCCGTGCCCCCGCCGGAAGCGGCGGTCGGGCGCGTTGCGTTCGCTGCGCTCGTTGCGGCGGTTGGCGCGGTCGCGCGGGTCGTCAGGTCAACGTGGCGCATACAACTGCTCCTCGCCGTGCAGCACGCGCTGCATGATGCCGTGCTGTTCGGCCAGCAACTGGCCGTTGCGCAGCGTCGCATCCTTGCAGGCGCGCACCGTCTGCTCCAGCGCCTGCCAGGCCGCCTCGAAGGCGGCGCGCGGCGCGGGCGCCAGCGTCGCGCTGTACTGCGTCATCGTTCCCTGCGGACCCAGCAGTGCGCGCACGAGATTCACGCGCTGCTGGCGGCGCGCTTCCATGGCGTCGAGCAGCGGGGTGAGTTCATCGGCCAGCGCGCTCAGTTCGGCGCTGCGGTGGCGCACGGCGGCGTCGAACTGGCGTTCGAGCAGCATCAGGATGTTGGCTGCTTCCTTGACATCCTGCGTGACGCCATCGGCAAGCAGCGTGTTGGCCTGGGTGCGGGTGAGGGTGGCCATGCTCAGCGTCCCGAGTGGAATTTTTGAATCAGCCCGGCCAGGCGCCCGGCATCGAACGGCAGCTCGCCGCGTGCGAGCGCTTCGCGCAGCTCGGCCACGCGCACGGCGTCGAAGTCCGGCATCGCGCTGAGCGCATCGGCTGCAGGCTGCAGCACTGCCGACTGCAAGGCGGCTGCCGGCGCCGCCGATGCTTCGGTCTGGACCGGTACCGAGACCGCACCGGCGCCAGGCGTCACGGTGGTGATGGCGGACGACGATGTGCCGGAGATTTTCATGCGGTTACCTCGTGATTTGGTGTTGATGGTCATGGCGATGTCGGCAGCTGGCCGCGCAGAGTTTCCAGTGCCGCTGCATCGGGCAGGCTGACGGTCGCACGCGCATTTGCGGTCCCAGCCAGTGCCTTGCCAGCTGGTGCGCCGGCGGCCGGTGCGCCGAACATGCCGGCCACGGCGCGCGACTGCGCGCCCGTCAGGATCAAGAGTTCGATGCGGCGGTTCTTGCCGTCGAGCGGCTGTTCGGGATGCAGGGGCCCGCGGTCGGCCATGCCCACCACCTGCAGCACGGTGTCGGTGCGCATGCCGCCGGTGAGCAACTGGGCCCGCGCCGACAGCGCGCGGTCGGTCGACAGCGCCCAGTTCGAATAGGCGCCGCGGTCCATGCCGGCGTAGCGGCTGGCGTCGGTATGGCCGACGATCAGCATCTGGTTGCGCATCTGCGCGAACAGCGGCCCCATTTTTTGCAACAGGCGCGCAAAGCGCCCGGTCGGCAGCGCGCTGCCGCGCATGAACATGCCCTGCTTGTCGGTATCGTGCAGCATCACGCGCAAGCCGTAGGGCGTGACCACGGTGGCCAGGTTCGGCGCCAGGCCTGCTTCGGCCGACAGCTCGGTGAGTGCTTTGGACAGCGCGGACAGGTCGGCCTGCGTTTCATAGCCGACCTTCGGTGCGTTCGCATCGCCCCCGCTGCCCGGATTGCCGGGGCCGCCATTGCCCGTGTGCGGTACCGGGAAGCGTTCGATCAGGCTGCCGCTGGGTTCGCTGGCGATGGCCGGCTTCTGGCCCTGGCCTTCGAGCATGCCGCTTTCGGTCGCCTCGCTGATGATGGCTTTCAGATTCTGCTGCTCGCGCGACGCGATCAGCCACAGCACCAGGAACAGGGCCATCAGCGCCAGGCAGAAGTCGGCGAACGCGACTTTCCAGGCGCCGCCATGCTCGTCATGCTGGTGCTTGCCGCCACCGCGCTTGACGATGGTCGATTCGTGCTTGTCGTTCGTTTTCGACACGTGTTACCCCGTCATGCGGTCGGCAGCGCGCCGGCGCTTGTTCTGCGATTCGTCTTCGCCGCCCATCGCATTGATCCACTGTTCGAGCTGGGCAAAGCTGGGCTTGGTATTCAGCTGGATCAGGCGACGCCCGGCGTCGATCGCCAGCAGGGCAGGCTTGCCGGCCACGTGGGTGCACAGCACGACCTTGACGGTTTCCATCGTCGAGGCGTCCGAGTTGACCCGCTGTTTCATCAGGTTGGCCAGCGGCTCGAGCACGCCGTAGCAGGCGAAGATGCCGATGAACGTACCGACCATGGCCGCGCCGATCTTTTCGGCGATCTCGCCCGAATCGGCGCCGCCCGAGACCGAGTACATCGCCATCACGATGCCCAGCACGGCCGCCAGGATGCCGAAGCCCGGCATCGCCTCGGCGATCTTCTGCAGCGACTTGGCCGGTTGCGTCAGCTCTTCGTGGATGGCTTCGAGTTCCTGTTCGAGCACGCCTTCGAGCTCGTGCGCGTTGATCTTGCCCATCGCCATCAGGCGGAAGTTATCGACGATGAATGCCAACAGCTTGGTTTCGTCCAGGATCGCCGGATAGCGCTGGAACAGCGGACTTTCGGCGGGCGCCTCGACGTGCGCGTCGAGTGCCTTCAGGCCACCGGCGGCAGTCTGCAGCAGCTCGTACATCAGGAGCAGCAGCTGGCGCTGGAATTCCGAGTCGTGCTTCTTGCGCGCCGCCACCTTCTTGAGCTGGTGGCCCAGTTCGGCCAGGACGTGCCTCGGGTTGCCGAGCACCAGCGCGCCCAGCGCGGCGCCGCCGATGATCAACAGCTCGATCGGGTGGAAGATCGAGGTAAAGGTGCCGCCCATCAGGGTAAAGCCCCCGAAGACGGCGCCAAGCACGATGGCGATACCGAGTAATTGCTGCATGACGTGGTGCCTTTCTGGCGGTTTCTGTGGTGTCGGTTCAGTCGCGCCGGAGCGCGGTCTTCATTTTTGCCAGCGCGCTCTTGTTGAGCTGGCAGACGCGCGCGTCGGACAGGTCGAGCACGGCGGCGATTTCCTTGTAGCTCAGTTCGAACTCATAGATCATCTGGATCACGCGCTGTTCCTTGTCGTTCAGCCTTGCCAGCGCCTGTTCCAGGCTGCGCCGCACCATGTAGGCGTCTTCGGGGCCGGGCGTGTGCTGCTCGGCGCCGACCGCTTCCTGCAGGATCTCGTCGAAGCTGAGCATTTCTTCGGCGCTTTCGGCCAGCAGATACTGTTGATATTCATCCGGACTCAGGCCCAGTGCGCCCGCCGCTTCCTGTTCGGTCGGCTCGCGGCCCAGGCTGCGGGTGAGTGCGCGCAGGGCGTCGCGCTGACGGTGACTGTCCTGGCGCACGGCGCGCGGGCGCCAGTCCTGGCGCCGCAATTCGTCCAGGATTGCACCGCGCACGCGCAGCGCGGCGTAGCTCGAAAACCCGGTATCCGGCGTGCCATAGCGACGCAGCGCTTCCAGCAGGCCCATCAGGCCGATCTGTTCCATGTCCTCGCGCCCCATCGCGCCCGAGACCTGGCTGCCGAGCTGGCGCACGATGCGCTTGACCAGCGGCGCATACGCCACCAGGTGACGCGACTCGTCCTGCGGCGACAAGCCCGCGCTGGCCACCACGTCACCATATTCGCTGGCGGCGGCATCGACGTAATCGGTCATGTAGGCCACGGCGTCTCCGGGATCAGGCTGCGTATCACTCGATGATCAGCTTGCCGACCATGACTTCGGAAAACGGCTTGATGTGGTTTTCCTTCGCATAGTTGGCGTTGAAGACCTTGTTCAGCTCGGCCGCGTACTGGTCCACCGTCATGGCGGACGCTTCGGTCATCGTGCGGGCCGACAGGGCGGACACCACGATGCTGCGCAGCAGCGGCAACTGTTCCTTGGTGGCCTTTTCGTCCGCCGCCGTGGTGGCCAGCACCAGGTCGACCGACAGGTAATGGGTGGCCTGCTCGGCCGGCGCGCGGCGCAGCATGACGATGACCTTGTCCAGCGTGACATACTTGGTCAGCTTGGTCTCGGGCGCCGGCTTGGCGGCCACGGCGGCGCCTGCGGTCCTGCTCGTGTACCACATGGCGCCACCGGCGGCGGCGGCCGCCAGGACGGCGACTGCGGCAATGGCGATGATCAGTTTTGATTTCATGGGGGTCGTGTCAGTTCATCGAGAAAAGCGTGGCGCCGGCGGCGGTTTCGTCGTGCAGCGCGCGGCCAGGGGTGCGCGCCTGTTCCTGTTCCTGGCGCGAACGCCCCTGGGCATCGGCCTGGCCCTGGCCCGGCGTCTGGCCACCGGTCTGGGCGCTGGCCTGCATGCGCGGCACGTCGCTGACGTTGACCGAGACACTGCTGTACTGGCGCCCCGCGAGGTCGCTGCGCAGGCTGTCGCTGACGGCATTCAGCTGGCGCAAGACGTCGCTGTTGGAGGCGGCGATGTGGATCTCCAGGTTGCCACCGCTGTGGCGAATGGCGATGTCGATGCGGCCGAGCATCGGCGGCTCGAGGCGGATCGTGGCCTGGTCGATGTTGCGGCCAAGCTGGAGCTGCAGGCGCTCGCCCAGCGCTTCGTGCAGGTTCTGGCGCCATGCGGTCGGCGGGCCGGCCAGCACGATGCTGTCGGCGCCGCGCGCGCCGGCCGGCTGCGTGGCGGCGCTCACGCCCGGCGCCGTCGTGACGCTGGCGACCTCGGCGCTGGCCTCGGCCGCGGCCTCACCCGACACCGGCGCGGCGGCAGGCATGGCGTTCGGCTGCGCCGTCACCGGCTGGGCGGCGCCCGGGCCAGGCCCGGCTGCTGCTGCCGGCATGCCGGCGGCCTGCACGGCAGATGGCAGGATCGGCGGCGCTGCGGCGGTCAGCACATTGACCGTTGCCGGTGTGGCGTGTGCGCCGCCCGCCTGGGCGACGGCATCCGTGACGCCGACGGCATCGTCGGAAGGCGCAGCAGCGCCATCACCGGCAACGCCGGGCTTCGCACCCTGCATCGCCAGCATCATCGCTGGCAGTGCGGCCGGCGCCACCAGCGGCGCCATCGCGGCCAGCAGGACGTCAGGCGCGTGCGCTTCTTCGGGCGCTGCCTTGGCGTCGCCGGCGTCGGCGTCCGGCGTGGTCACGGTATCGCCCTGCGGCGCAGCGGCGGTCTCGGGCAACGCTTGCTCCCGTGCGATCCAGTGACCAAAGGGCAGGGCCGCCGCTGGCGGCGTCGCAGGCGCCGGGGCAGGCGTGTCAGCACCGGCTGCGCCGGCAGGCGGCGCCAGCGCATCGGGCGCCGTTGCCGGCGCGGGATTGCCGGCCACGCTGCCGGCCGCGCGCATCGCAGTATTCATGGCACTGTTCATCGCAAGGTTCATTGCACAATCTCACCAGGTTCGGTTGCGCCCGCGAGGGCATAGGCTATCCAGCCTTCCTTGTTGTCGCGCATCTCGTCCATGCGCGCCTGCAGGCCGGCAGCAGCAGCGGCGCCCGCATGGGCGGCGCGCTCGTGCGCTGCCTGCAGTTGCCGCAGGGCCGCACGCTCGGCGGCGCTCCACGGGCCCTTGACGGCCAGTGCCTGCAACTGGCGCGCCAGGTCGCGCACGGCCCGCTCGAGGCCATCCCAGTCGGCGCCGCTGACGGCGGCGTCGAGCTCTGCGCTCAGGCGGCCGATGATGAGTGACCTATCCATTGCGTTCCTGGACGCCTTTCCAGCCCTGGCGAATGGTCGACAGGATGCGGGTGACTTCATCGACCATGTCCGGGTCGAGCTTGATGCCGGCCGTGTGCAGGCGGCCCGCGCAGAAGTCGTAGATGCGTGCCAGGTTCGCGACCGTGTCGCCGCCGCCGTCGAAGTCGAGCGAGCTGGCCAGGCCATTGATGATCTCGACGCACTTGTTGATGCTGTTTGCCTTCTGTTCGTAGCGGCGGGCGACGATGTGCGCGCGGGCGCGCGCCAGTTCGTCGAGCAGGCCGTCGGTGAGCAGCAGCACCAGGTCGACCGGCGAGGCGCGCGTGGTCTGCGCGTCGAGGTTCACTGCGTGGTAACTGCCGTAGGCTTCTTGATAGGACATGGTGGGAATCCGGCTGTGGTTATTTGTCGTTGCTGAACAGGGCATCGAACAGGGATACGTTGTTGTTCATCACGGACTGCATCGTCTGCAGCTGCGTGAATTGGCGCAGGTAGCGCTGGTAGGCGGCTTCGTGCTGCCCGTCGAGCGAAGCCTGGCGGTCGCTCAGGCGCGATTGCTGGGTGGTGGTCTGTTCACGGCGCTGCCTGATCTGGCCGTCGACGCTGCTGCTCCAGGTTTTCAGGTAGGTGTCGAGCGCACCGGCGATGCCGGTCGGGGCCGATGAACTTGGCGCGCCGATCAGCGTGTCCAGGCCGGTCGGATTGACGGCCAGCTGGCTGGTCAGGCGCGCCGCATCCAGTTCGAGCGTGCCGCTGCGGGTGGAAATGATGCCGTAGGCCGCGAGCGAATCGCCATTGGCGGGCCGCAGCAGCGACCCGAGCCGGTCGCCCAGCGCGCGCACGCCACTGTCATGCGCGAACGCGCCCCCGGCCACGCCCTTGGCAGCGTCGCCGCTGGCGGTCAGCTTGCTCAGCGTGGTCTTGAGCTTGTTGTAGGCGTCGACGAACGCCTGCACGTTGGCCGTGGTGGTCTTGGTGTCGGCCGACACGGTCAGCGTGACGGGCGTCGCGCCGGTCGTCTGGGCCCGGGTGAATGTCATGCTGACGCCATCGACGGCGGTGAATGTGTTGCTGGCCTGCGTGATCGCGGTGCCGTTCTCGGCGCCGACGCGGATTTCGGCATCCTGGGCCTCGACCAGCACCCGGCGCCGCGCCGGATCGGCATTCGCGTCAACCAGGCTGGACGTACCGGTGATGCCGCTCGTATCGAGCGTGATGGCCGAGTTCAGGCCGGTATCCCGGGCGGTGAGCACCAGCTCCGCCGTACCGCCGGTGGTGACGATCGAGGCCGTGACCTTGCCCCCGTTGCCGGCTGCGCCATTGATGGCGGCGGCCAGTTCGCGCGTGCTCAGCGCGCCGCCGTCGGTATTGGCCGCGGCCATGTCGACGTCGAAGGCGAGGGCCCCGCCCATGTTCAGTTTGAGCGTGCCCGCCACGCCGGTGCTGTCGGTCAGGCCCGTGAGCGAGACCTGGCTGGCCGTGGCGATCTGCTTGACGAAGAACGCATACGTGCCGGCGGCGGCCTTGCTGCTGGCCGTGGCGCTGCCGATCGTGGTGTCGCCAAACACGGCGGACTGGGCGAACACCTTCTTGTTCGCGCCCGTGAGCGCCGCCAGGCTGGTCTGGAACGCCAGCAGCGCCGAATTCATCTCGGTCAGGCCGCGCTCGGCGGCCGTGGCGGCGGCAAGCTGCGTCGTCAGGATCTGCTGGCGCGGCGCGACGTACTTGTCCGCCAGATTCGTCGCGGTCGGGACGGGATCGTAGACCGGTGAGGTGATTGCCGTTGCCATGGGATGGGTTCCTTGTGGTTGCGTGTGCGTGTGCGTGTTCGTTCGGGTTGGGCTCAGGCCCGTCCGGCCAGCCAGGATTGGGTGGCGATATCGTCTTCGCGCTTGCGGGTGGCGCGCTCCTGCCCGGCGGCCTGCGCACTCTGTTCGCGCGCCAGTACCTTGCCCAGCAGTTCGCGTCCGACCCAGGCATCCCTGAGCCGGTCCTGCGAAACCGCCATGTTCGCCTGGTGCAGCGACAGGTCGACCCGGTGGCTGTCGGCCAGCGCCATCACGCCCTGCTTGTAGGCGCCGCAGTTCAGCGCCATGGCAGGATTGATCTGAAGCGCCGCGCCCGATGCGCCGCTGCCGTGCGTCAGCGCCGTCAGGCGTTGCAGATTGTTCTGGTAGCGCACCCGGGTCGCTTCCTGGCTCGCCAGATCGGCTTCCAGCCGTTCGACCTGGGTCGAACGCAGTTGCACCAGGGTGCCCAGGCTGCGGATCGTCGTCGAACGTGTCATGCCATGATCGCTTTCAGGGCGTCGATGCAGTTGTCGATGGGCGCGCCTTCGCGCGTGCCCTGGCACAGGAAAGTCTCGATATGCGGTTGCAGCGCCACGGCGCGGTCAGTCTCCGGGTCGGCGCCCGGCACGTACGCGCCCAGCGGGATCAGGTCGCGCACGCGCGCATGGCGCGCCAGGGCCGCCTTGAGCTTGCGGGCGGCCAGCGTGTGCTCCGGCGTGACCACCTGCGCCATGCAGCGCGAGATCGATTGCGCAATGTCGATCGCCGGGTAGTGGCCGCGCTCGGCCAGTTCGCGCGTGAGCACGATGTGGCCATCGAGGATCGCGCGCGCCGAGTCGACCACCGGATCCTGCTGGTCGTCGCCTTCGGCCAGCACCGTGTAGATGGCGCTCATGCTGCCTTGCGGGTTCTCGCCATTGCCGGCCGATTCGACCAGTTGCGGCATGTTCGAAAACACCGATGGCGGATAGCCGCGCGTGGCCGGCGGCTCGCCCAGCGACAGCGCCACTTCGCGCAGCGCCATCGCGTAGCGCGTCAGCGAATCGCACAGCAGCAGCACGTTCTGGCCGCGGTCGCGGAAATGCGCCGCCACCGCATGGCACAGCTCGGTCGCCATGACCCGCATCAACGGGCTGTCGTCGGCCGGTGCGACCACGAGAACGGCGCGCTTCAGGCCTTCGGGCCCGAGCGAGCGCTCGACGAATTCGCGCACCTCGCGATTGCGCTCGCCGATCAGGCCGACTACGATCACATCGGCCACGGTCTGGCGCGTGATCAGGCCCAGCAACACCGATTTGCCGACGCCGGAACCTGCCATCAAGCCGACGCGCTGGCCCTTGCCGATCGTGAGCATGGCATTGATGGCGCGCACGCCGACGTCGAGCGGCTCGTCCACCGGGGTTTTCTTCAGCGGATTCACGCGCGGCGGGGCAGGGGCGAGCGGGTGGTCGCCACCCAGGCGGCCCAGGCCATCGATCGGCTCGCCCAGGCCGTTGACCATGCGGCCCATCCAGCTCGGGCCGATCATCAGCTCGGCCTTGTCCGCCGCCGGCAGCACACGCGCGCCGGTGGCCAGGCCGGTCGCCTTCTTGAACGGCATCAGGTACGAGACCTTGTCGCGAAAGCCGACCACCTGCGCATCGAGCCACTCGCCATCGACCGTTTCGATGCGGCAGCGCTGGCCCGTGTGCAGGCGGCAGCCGCTCGCTTCCAGCAGCAGTCCCTGGGCGCCAACCAGGCGCCCGGTGGGCGTGGCCACCGGCACCGCGCCGAGTTCGACGGCGCGCAGCGAGTCGGCCAGCGAATGGGCCAGTGAGTGCGCCAACCCCGTCATGCCCGTTCCCCTTCACCGAGCAACTGGTTCTGGACCTGTTCCATCACGGCCGCGAGGCGCCCCTGGCAACCGGCATCGACTTCATGGTCGCCCGAACGCACGCGGCATTCGCCGGCGTCGAGCGCCGGGTCGGGCAGGATCGTCCATTTCTTGGCGCGCTTCGGATCGAGCTCCAGCACGCGGCGCAGTTCTTCCGGATTCATGAACACTTCGACCTGGTCGCGCGACGGCGGCATCACGGCCAGCGCTTCCTCGACCAGCGAGAGCAGCTGCACCGGTTGCAGCGCCAGTTCGGCGCGGATCACCTGGCGCGCGATCTTGCCTACCAGCTCGACCACTTCGGTGCGCTGCGCGGCGCGCAGGTCGGTCTTGAGTTTCTTGAGGCTCTTGAGCATCGCATCGACCGGTTTGGCCAGTTGTTCGAAGCTCTCGAGCGCCATCGCCCGGCCTTCGTCGATGCCCCGTTCGAGGCCTTCGATCTTGCCTGCGGCAATGCCGTCGGCGCGACCCTGGTCCAGCCCCGCCTCGTAGCCGTCACGCTGGCCCTGGCGATAACCGTCGGCCAGCGCGCTTTGCCACTCGTCGGCGGCATTGCCACCGGCCGCGCCGGCGGACGCGCCGGCAGGGCGCGCCGCGCTGAACTGGTGCAGCGGCGGAAAGTGGTAAGTGCGAAACGGTTTCATTCGGCGGTCGCTTCGGCAAACAGCTGGATGTCGATCTCGCCAGCGTCGGCCAGCTCCTTGACCGTGGTCATGATTTCGCGGCGTGTCTGCTCGATGCGCGACATCGGCACCGGGCCCGAGCGGCGCATCAGGTCTTCGAAGCTTTGTGCCTGGCGGCGCGGCATCGCGGCCAGGATGGTGTCGCGCAGCGGCGCTTCGGCGCCTTTCAGCGCGATCGCCCACTGCTCCAGCGGCACGTCGTCGAGCAGGCGCGAGATGACCGGTTCGGTCTGGCGCGACAGGATGAAGAAGTCGTACATCGACATCTCGATCTGCGAGACGACTTCGGGATCGTGGGCGCGCAGCAGTTCGACCATGCCGGCGCGGTTGTCCTGCAGGCGGTTGAGGATGTCGGCGACCTGGCGCACGCCTTCGACGCTGGCGCTTTGCGTATCGAACGCGGCCAGGCAGCGGCCCACCAGCTCTTCGAGCTCGTGCAGCACGTCGCGGTTGATCTCGTCCAGGCGTGCCATGTTCAGCAGTACCAGTTCACGGCCTTCCACCGGCAGTGCTTCGAGGATCTGCGAGGCGAGCGCGGGCGGCAAAAAGGCCAGGAACACGGCCTGCATCTGCACATGCTCGCTCGAGACGAATTCGGCCAGCCACTTCGGCGACGCGTACTGCAGGCGCGCCATTTTCGGGCGGATCGCATCGCCATAGATCGAATTGAGCACGCTGTTGGCGATGTCGCTGCCCAGCGCCAGGTCGAGCGAGCGCTTCAGGTAGCTGCGCGAGGCGCCATGCAGGCCGCTTTGCTGGCGGTAATCGTCGAAGAACGTCTGCAGCGCCGATTTGACGGTGTCGACCTTGATGCCGCTCATGCGCGACATGACCTGGGTCAGTTCCATCAGTTCGTCGCGCTCGAGACAGCGCAGCACGGCCGCAGCCTGTTCTTCGCCGATCGACAGCAGCACGATGGCCGCCTGCTCGACCGGGGTCAAGCCGGCCTCGAGGTCGCTGTCTTCGATGTTATTCAGTTCGGCCATGTTTTTTCTGTACCCATTGTTTGACGACTTCAGCAACGCGCTCCGGCTCCTTGGCCGCCAGCACTCTCAGGTGATCGACCATGACGTCGACCGGCGAGCCGGACGGCGGCAAGTCGTAGTTCTCGAGCAGGGGAATGACGGCGCCCGGGCTGCCCTGGGCAGGTGCTTCGAGCGCCGCCACGCTGCCAGGCAGCGCGGTGAGCGGCGCTGCGGCAGTGGCGCCCGGCAAGGCCGGAGTGGCCGGGATGGCCGGCGTGGCCGGCGACGGCGCCAGGCGCGTGGTGGCAGCGCGCAGCAGCGGCCGGGCCAGCAGGAAGTAGGCCAGCAGCGCGCCGACGGCCCACAAGGCCCAGCTCGCCATGTCGACGATGTTGTCGCGTTGCTGCCACCAGGCCTGTTCCACCGGGGCGGCCGGGAACTTCATGGCCGACACGGCCAGCACATCGCCCCGTGCAGCGTCGATGCCCAGGCCACCGGCCAGGATCTTCTCGATATTCGTCAGTTCGGCCGGTGTCCAGGCCTTGCCGTCGGCGGCGCTGGTCGCGTTGAGCACCACGGCCACCGACAGTTTTTTCAGCCGGCCCCGCTCGCGCTTGATCTGCGTGATCGCGCGGTCGTAGGCGTACTGGCGGGTGGTGGCGTTCTTGCGCGCGCTGCCATCGTCGGTTTTTTCGGCAGGCGGGGCGCCCGCCGCGTCCGTGACGGCCGGCGCCGGCGGCCGGTTCGACAGCGTGCCCGGCACGCCCATCGCCATGCGGCTTTTTTCCATCTCTTCGCGCATGGCTTCGCTCGTGACCTTTGGGGCTTCGCCGTATTTTTCCTGGGTTTCTTCGATGCGGTCGTTGTCCACGGCAGCCGTCACGCTGACCTTGTAGTTGGCCGCGCCGAGGATCGGCGCGAGCAGGTCGTTGACGTTGGCGCGCACCTCGTCGGCGTGGCGTTTTGCGGCCGTGTCGCCCTGCGCGGCGCCATCGAAGCCGTCGGCCAGGTCGATGCGCGAGGACAGGTAGTTGCCGGCCTGGTCGACCAGCGAGACGCGCTGCGGCGACAGGCCCGCCACGCTGCCCGAGACCATGTTGACGATCGCGGCGATCTGTTCGTTGCCCAGGCTGCGGCCCGGCTTGACGGCGACCACGATCGACGCCGAGTTGCCGTCGGCATTGCCGGTCACGAACGAGCTGGTCTTCGCGATGGCCAGGTGCACGCGGGCGCTGGCGATCGAATCCATCGTCAGGATGCTTTGCGCCAGCTCGCCTTCGAGGCCGCGCCGGAAGCGTACGTCCTGCACGAACTGCGACACGCCCAGCGGGTCGTTGCGGTCCATCAGCTCGAGGCCGGCCGGCAGCTGGGCGGTGACGCCCTTGGCCGCGAGCAGCATGCGCACCTTGCCCAGCTGCGACGACGGCACCAGCACCTGGCCGCTGTCCGGATGGACGCGGTAGGGAATCTGTTCCGCTTCGAGCACCGTCATCATGTCGGCGGCAACGACTTTCTCGCGCGCGCCGAAGACCGGCTTGTAGCTCGATTGATCCTGCCACATGAACATCATGACGGCAGCGGTGACGGCCACTGCCAGGCCCAGCATCAGCGACAGATTGTTGCGCAGCAGCGGTGGCAGCGCGGGCAGCGCGAACTTGCCGCTGAAGGGGGGCTTGAGGGAGGAGAGCACGTGAGCGTCGCTTGTCAGGTAGATCAGATCGGGAGCTTGAGCAGTTCGTCGACTGCGCCCATGACCTTGTTACGTACTTGCATCAGCATCGAGAACGAGAGACTGGCTTCCTGGCTGGCCAGCATGGCACCGACCAGGTCATCGCTCTTGCCGGTTTCAACCGCTGTCACGCGGGCGCTCGCGGCCTGATCCTGGGCATCGACGCCGGCGATGGCGCTCTGCATCGCCTGGGTAAATGAAAACGCCCCGGCGCCACCTGTCGGTGCGCCGAGTTCGGCAAACGAGGCAGCAGCCGGTGCAATTGCCAGACGATTTGCGTCGTTGGTCAATTGCGACAGATCAGCCCGGATCAGGCCAGCAAGTTCGGTTGCCATCATGGTTTCCTTGAAAATTTAATGTTGCTAATCGACCACAAAAAGCATGGGGTTTTCCAGTGATTTCCGGTCAGAAATTGTTAAATACTGCCGAGTATGGCGCGCCAAATATCATCACGACACAATGCGATACCAGTAGCGTCCTTGTTCAAAATCTCCTATGGGAAGTGGAGAATGATGCGGTGCAATGACTCAATATTACCGTAGGGCAAATGATAAATCAAAGCGATATGTCAAAGTTCCGACGGTAAAAGTCGCTGTATAATTATTGCTGCCTGGAATCAAATCAATGTGACATTTACTTCCGATTAAGACAGATGCCAATCAATCAACTTGACCGACGACGCGACCACCAGGTGCTCGATCCGTGCCTGCTGGGACGGCCGGTGCATCTGCTTCCAGCCTTTGCTGCCGGGCTGGCCGAGGCGATTGGTGCCGAGATGGCATCGCCCGGCGGGCGCCGGCACTGGGGTGCTTACCGTCTCGAACACCTCGCGTTCGAACGGGCGCCCGAGCAGCCCGGACTGCGCTGGCTTGGGGTCAGCGGACCCTATGGCGTGGCGGCTGTCGCCTTTGAACGAACCCTGCTTCTGGGGCTGCTGGAAGGGCGTTACGCACGCCGTCAACCAGCGACTTCTGCTGCGGTGCAGCAGAGCCCGGCGCTGGAGCGGGTCACGGCGACCGAAGAGCGTCTCGCTGTCACACTTGCCCAGCAACTGGCCGGCCAGCTCGATGCACGTGTGGCCGATGGCCTGGCCCGGCTGGACAGCGCGCCCGCACCCGTCAAGACCGGCGCCGGCGCCGCGATCGTGCCGGCGGGCGCACCCGGCAAGACCGGATGGGTGCTGCGC
This sequence comes from Telluria sp. LT2P80, assembly GCF_059685955.1. Classification (NCBI taxonomy): domain Bacteria; kingdom Pseudomonadati; phylum Pseudomonadota; class Betaproteobacteria; order Burkholderiales; family Oxalobacteraceae; genus Telluria; species Telluria sp. LT2P80. The sequence goes on from NZ_JCASIO010000002.1 coordinate 429,080, forward strand.
GCCGTGTTGCGCGCCCAGTACGGCCGGCGCGATACCGATGAGCCCACCCAGGCTGCGCCGGAAGGGCAGATCTGGATCGGGCTCGACCACGCCCTGATGGCCTGCGTACTGCAGGGCATCAAGGCCGACCGCGGCGCCGTGCGCGCGGCAGGTAGCGCGCGCATGCCGGGCGAGCCGCTGGCCACGCGCCTTGAAGTCAAGCTCGACGGCTGCCTGGTGAGCAAGGAGATCACGCTCGCCACGCTGTTCGGCCTGCAGGTCGGGGATGTGATTCCCGTGGCGCTCGGTCGCGCCGATGTCGTGCTGGACAACTCGCGCCTGTTCACCGCCGCAGTAGCAGAGCACAAGGGCAAGCTGTGTTTAACCTCATTTGAAGATGCCGAATAATGGACATGAATCTCAACGAGCAACTGGGTGGCGACGTCATCATTGACGACCTGGACGGCGAAGATGCGTTGCAAGCCGCCGCCGGGCGCACCGGTGCGCGCCAGCTGCCGCAGATGATGCGGCGCATCCCCGTCACGCTGACCCTCGAAGTCGGTTCGGTGCGGATCTCGCTGCAGGAGCTGATGGACATCGGGCCATCGTCGGTACTGCCCCTCGATTCGCTCGCCGGCGAGCCGCTGGTCATCAAGGTCAACGGCACCCCGATCGGCCGCGCCGAAGTCGTGGTCGCGGGCGAGCAGTACGGTCTGAAGGTGATCGATCTCGAAGGCCTGAACCTGGACATTCTCGCGCCATGATGTGCTTTACCGGGGGCGTCAGGGCCCGTGCCCCTGCGCTTCTGTCAGCGCTGCTGGTGGGTCTGCTGATCGCGGTCCCCGCTGCGGCCCAGAACCAGGACCTGCTGGCCGGCGTGCTGCCCGGCGCCACGTCCACCAGTGCCGGCATGAGCGTCAAGTCGCAGATCCTGGTGCTCATGACGCTGCTCGGGCTGCTGCCCGTGATGGTCATGATGATGACCTGCTTCACGCGCTTCGTGATCGTGCTGTCGCTGCTGCGCCAGGCCCTCGGCCTGCAGCAGGGCCTGCCCACCCGGATCATCACCGGCATCGCGCTGATCCTGACCATCCTCGTGATGCGCCCCGTGGGCGAACAGGTCTGGACCCAGGCCTTCCTGCCGTACGACCAGGACAAGATCGGCCTCGAGACCGCGCTGCGCATCGCCGAACAGCCCGTCTCGCGCTTCATGCTGGCCCAGACCAGCAAGGCGTCGCTGGCGCAGGTCGCCCGCCTGGCCGGCGAATCGACGGCCCAGCCGCCGCAGCAGCACAGTTTCCCCGTGAAGCTGGCCGCCTTCGTGCTGTCCGAACTGAAGACCGCGTTCCAGATCGGCGCGATGCTCTTCATCCCGTTTTTGATCATCGACCTGGTGGTCTCGTCGGTGCTGATGGCGATGGGCATGATGATGCTCTCGCCCCTTGTCATTTCCCTGCCGTTCAAGCTGCTGCTGTTCGTGCTGGTCGATGGCTGGACGCTCACGGTGAGCACACTGGTTGGCAGCATCCATGCTTACTAGTATCAAACCCGGCCTCACCACGGGAGAATCGCGATGAGTCCCGATATCGCCGTCGACCTCGTGGTCGAGGCCCTGCAGATCGTCATGCTGATGGTGATGGTGCTGGTGATCCCGGGCCTGCTGGTTGGCCTGCTGGTGGCGCTGGTGCAGGCGGCCACCCAGATCAACGAACAGACGCTGAGTTTCTTGCCGCGCCTGCTGGTGACGCTGCTGGCCGTGATCCTGGCCGGCCACTGGATGACGTCGACGCTGATGGATTACTGCGTCTCGGTGTTTCAGCGTGCGGCAACGCTCGTCGGCTAGGGCAGGGCGCGCGCCGATGGAACTGTACGGCTTCCTGATGCCGCTGATCGGCGCCTTGTGGTGGCCGTTCTGCCGCATCATGGCGATGATGATCACCGCGCCGGTACTGGGCGACGGCACGATCCCCATCCCGGTGCGCGCATTGCTGGCGGTGGTGCTGTCGTTTTTGATGCTGCCGCTCACGAGCAAGGGTGCGATGCCCGACGCGTTTTCGCTGGCCGGCGTGCTGGCGATGTTCGAGCAGGCCGTGATCGGCGCCGTCATCGGCCTGGCGCTGCAGTTCGCGATGGCGGCCATCAGCATGCTGGGTTTCCTGGCCTCGAGCCAGATCGGCTTTTCGATGGCGACCATGAACGACCCGGTCAATGGCCAGGCGTCGGATGTGATTTCCAGCCTGATGGCGCTGGTGGCGATGCTGGTGTTCTTTGCCATCGACGCGCACCTGGTGCTGGTGGCGGTACTGGGCCAGAGTTTTTTGGCCTGGCCGGTGGGCGGCGGCTTGCAGCCGATGCTGCTCGAAGCCGTGGCGCTGAACCTGAGCTGGGTGTTCGCCGCCGCGATCCTGCTGGCGCTGCCGCTCGTGTTTTCCACCGTGGTGGTGCAGATCGGCTTTGGTTTTCTGAACCGCGTCGCGCCCAGCCTGAACCTGCTTTCACTGGGTTTTTCGCTGGTGACGATTTTTGGCTTGCTGATGCTGATCCAGCTGGTGCGCTTCATCCCGGAGCACTACATCGCGATGACCAACCAGGTGCTGGAAATGCTGACCGAACAAATGAGGCTGGCCCATGGCCGATAGCAGCAGCGGCGACAAGACCGAAAAACCCTCGGCGCAAAAGCTCAAGAAAGCGCGCGACGAGGGACAGGTAGCGCGTTCGCGCGACCTGGCGACGGCCGTCGGCATCCTGATCAGCCTGAAGGTCTTCATGCTGATGCTGCCCGGTTACCTGGACGACATGCGCCACCTGTTTCGCCTCGTGTTCGTGCCGCTGGGCGAGGCGGGCGACCTGGAAAACGCGATGTCGACCGTGTTCTCCGCCGCGCTGCTGCTGCTCGTGCACATGGTGCTGCCATTGTTGGCCGTGCCGATGGCCATCGTCATCGCCGGCGCGATCCCGGGCGGCATCGTCGCCAGCGGCAAGAACCTGGCGCCGAAATTCAGCCGTCTCAATCCGCTGACCAATCTGGGTAACCTGTTCAAGCAGAAGCACTGGGTGGGCTTCCTGACATCGGCGGCCAAGGCGATCGTGCTCGGTATCGTGCTGTGGCATGTCTCGAATGGCAGCATCAAGGGTTATATCGAGTTGCAGCGCATGCCGCTGGACGACGCCATCGGCGCCGGCGGCACGCTGGTGTTCGACGCGCTGATGGCGCTGGTGGCGGTGTTCATCCTGTTCGCGCTGATCGACGTGCCGGTGCAGAGTTTTCTCTTCATGCGCAACCAGCGCATGAGCAAGCAGGACCTCAAGGAAGAGCACAAGAGCAGCGAAGGCCGCCCGGAAATCAAACAGCGCATCCGCCAGCTACAAAACCAGCTGGCCCAGCGCAGCGTGCGCAAGTCGGTGCCGACGGCCGATGTCGTGATCGTCAATCCCGAACATTACGCGGTGGCGCTCAAGTACGACGTCGACCGCGCCGAGGCGCCGTTCGTGGTGGCCAAGGGCGTCGACGAGATGGCACTGTTCATCCGCCGCGTGGCTGCCGAGCACGGGCTCGAGGTGGTGGAGCTGCCGCCGCTGGCGCGCGCGATCTATCACACGAGCCAGGTGCAGCAGCAGATTCCCGCGCCGCTGTACCAGGCCGTGTCGCAAGTGCTGAATTATGTTTTACAACTGAATGCGTTCCGTGCAGGCAGGCGCCAGGCGCCGCCCCGGTTCCCCAACGAGGTGGTCGTACCACCGCACCTGAGTGAGGCTCAAGCATGACTGTGACGAATACCTTCAACGCCTTCGTGGGAGAGCTGCGCCGCCACAAGTTCGCCGCGCCCGTGTTCCTGATCGCGCTGCTGGGCATGATCATCCTGCCGCTGCCGCCGATCCTGCTCGACGTGCTGTTCACGTTCAACATCGTGCTGGCGCTGATTGTGATCCTGGTGGCCGTGACAGCGCGGCGCCCGCTCGACTTCTCGGTGTTCCCGACCGTGATCCTGGGCACCACGCTGATGCGCCTGGCGCTGAACGTGGCGTCGACCCGCGTTGTCCTGCTCAACGGCCACGAAGGCACGCACGCGGCCGGCCAGGTCATCGAATCGTTCGGCAACGTCGTCATCGGCGGCAATTTCGTCGTTGGCCTGGTGGTGTTCGTGATCCTGATGATCATCAACTTCATCGTCGTGACCAAGGGCGCCGAGCGCATCTCGGAAGTCTCAGCCCGCTTTACGCTCGATGCGCTGCCGGGCAAGCAGATGGCGATCGACGCCGACCTGAATGCCGGCCTCGTCAACCAGGAGCAGGCGACCACGCGGCGCAAGGACGTCGCCGCCGAAGCCGACTTTTACGGCGCGATGGACGGCGCCTCGAAATTCGTGCGCGGCGACGCCATCGCCTCGATCCTGATCCTGATCATCAACCTGATCGGCGGCGTCGCCATCGGTGCGCTGATGCACGACCTGCCGCTGGGCGACGCATTCCGCGTGTACGCGCTGCTCACGATCGGCGATGGCCTGGTGGGCCAGATTCCGGCGCTGCTGCTGTCGGCGGCCGCCGCCATCCTGGTCACGCGCATCGGCGAGTCGGGCGACCTCGAACAGCAGGTCGGCCATCAGCTGCTGGCCCAGCCGGGCGTGCTGTACTCGGCGGCCGGCGTGATGATGATCCTGGCGATCGTGCCGGGCATGCCGTGGTGGTTCTTCACGGTGGCCGCGGGCGTTCTGGCGTGGGTCGGCTGGATGATGGCCAAACGCATTGGCGCGCCGGACGTGGCGGGCGTGGCAAAGATCGAAGCGGCGCTGCGCGATGATCGCGTGCCCGAACTCGATTGGCAGGCGCTGCCGGTGGTGCAGGCGGTCACGGTGGCGGTAGGCTACAAGCTGGTGGGCATGATCGACCGCGCCCAGGCCGAGCCGCTGGCCAAACGCATCAAAGGCGTGCGCCAGAGCCTGTCGGAGCAGATGGGCATGCTGCTGCCGGCGATTTCGGTGCGCGACGACCTGGCGCTGCGCCCGACGCAATACGCGATCAGCCTGTCGGGCACCGTCGTGGCCGAGGCCGAAGTCATGCCCGACCATCTGCTGGCGATCCCGTCGCCGAACGTGTACGGCGAACTCGATGGTATCCCCGGCATCGAGCCGGCGTACGGGATGGCGATCACGTGGATTTTGCCCGAGCAGAAGGCGCATGCGCTGGGGCTGGGCTACCAGGTGGTCGAAGTGCCGAGCGCGATTGCCACGCACGTGTCGAAAGTGGTGCGCGAATACCTGCACGAATTGTTCCGCCACGAAGACGTGCCGGCGATCCTGGAACGCCTGACGGCGCTGTCGCCCAAGCTGGCCGCGGCGCTCGACAAGGCGCTCACGCACACCCAGCTGCTGCGCGTGTTCCGCGTGCTGCTCACCGAAGGTGTGTCACTGAAGGACATCGTGGTGATCGCCACCACGCTGCTCGACAGCTCGGAGACGACCAAGGATCCGATCCTGCTGGCGGCCGAAGTGCGCTGCGCGCTGCGGCGCCAGATCGTCTCGACGCTGTTCGGCAAGAAGAAGGACATGCCGGCCTTTAACCTGTCGGCCGAACTGGAAAACATGCTGCTCGGCTCGCTGAACCAGGCGCGCCAGAACGGCGGCGGCAAGGTCGCGCTGGACAATTACCCGATCGACCCGCAACTGCTGGCGCAACTGCAGATCAATATGCCGGTCGCGCGCGAGCAGATGAAGGGCCAGCACACGCCGCCGCTGCTGCTCGTGCTGCCGCAGGTGCGGCCACTGCTGGCCCGCTATGCGCGCCTGTTCGCGCCGGGCCTGCACGTGCTGTCGTACAACGAGATCCCTGAAAACCGCGACGTGTCGATCGTCGGCACGGTGGGCTGATCAGCCGTTCGCCACCAGGCGCCGCGTGATCACCGGGCCGTCCGGCCCCAGGTGAAACGCCAGCTTGCGCTCGCGCAGCGCGGCGTCGCCTGCGGTAGCGCGGTCGAAGCGGCGCAAGTGCTCGGTCCAGGATGGATCGATGATCTGCTCGGTGAACAGGCCCGGATCGCTGACGTCGCGCAGCAACGTCCAGCTCAGCGCGCCCTGGCGCAGCCGCGCGCGCCGGCTCAGTTCCATCAGCGCCATGAAGGCTTCGGTGCGCTCCGGGTCGATCCGGTATTCCACCGTCAGCACGAGGCGCCCGCCATCCTGCAGCGGCGAGAGAGATGGCGCCAGCGCCTTGAGCGCGGAGGATGGCGTCATGTCTTCGAGCAGCTCGCGGTCCTGAATCAAACGCAGCACGAGCGCCATCACGACGACGCTGCTGCCGGCCGCATACAACAGGCTGTGCTGCACGCTGTCGAGCGTCGCCACTTGGCCCCAGACCGCGGCGCCCGTCGCGCTCGCGCCCATCAGGGCCATCTGGTAGATCGACATCCCGCGCGCCCGCACCCAGTCGGGCAGGGCCATCTGCATCGACACGCTCAGCGAATTGGCGGACACGATGAAGGCCATCCCCGACAGCCACATCGCGCCGGAGGTCAGCACCACGTTCGTGCTGACCGCCGCCACCGCGATCATCGCCGCCGACAGCACGGTGCTGGCCATGACGAGCGTATCGCGGCTGAACGCCTGGCGCATGCGCGGCAGGAAGAACACGGCGCTGATCGCGCCGCCGCCCATGCAGGCCAGCAGCAGCGTAAACACGCCGGCGCCGCCGCCGCCCTGCGCGCGCGCGACCAGCGGCAGCAGCGCCATCAGTGCGGTGGAGTGGAAGAACGACGCCGCCACCCGCGCTAGCACCGCCTTGACGCGGTTCGAATGCCGCGCAAACTGCAGGCCGACGCGCATCGCGCCGCCGATCCGCTCGCGCCCCAGCGGACTTGGCACGTGCGTGCGGCGCCAGCGCATGATCACGAAGCCCGAAATCACCGACAGCACCGCATTGAGCACGAACACATACGCGCTGCCCAGGCTCGCGATGATGGCGCCGGCCGCCAGCGGCCCGGCAATGCGCGACGCGTTCATCGCCACGCCATTCAATGCCAGCGCCGCCGGCAACTGCGCGCGCGGCACCAGTTCGGGCACGATCGCCGAGAACACGGGCCAGCGCATGGCCAGGCCAATGCCGTTGGCGAACGTGAGCGCCAGCAGCACGGGTGGCGTGATGGCGTCGGCCAGGATCACCGCGCACAGGATCGTGGCCACGACGGCGACCCAGAATTGCGTGATGATGAAATAGCGCCGCCGGTCGAGGATGTCGGCCAGCGCGCCGCTGGGCAGCCCGAGCAAAAACACGGGCAGCATCGATGCGGTCTGCACCAGCGCGACCCAGATCGGCGCGGTCGTCAGCGACGTCATCATCCAGGCCGCGGCCACGTCGTTCATCCACATGCAGGTGTTGGCGATCAGCCACGTCAGCCACAGCATGCGGAACACGGGCGCGCGCATCGGCCCGAACGCCGACGGCGGCGGCGCGGCGTCGTTGGCCGAGGGCGCGGGGGCTGGGGTCTGGGATTTGGTCATGCCGGTGAGCTCACCGGCAGCGGCGCGGCTGGCCGCGTGCATCTGCAGCGTGTCATTGATAGGGCGAATGCGTGAAGACAAGCGCCATTGTAGTCGCCGCAGCGCCGGGGGCGGCGCGCTGCTCAGCCGGCTCGATCAGTCAGCTGCGCCCGCGCTGCGCGGGCAGCAGCAGCGCCAGTTCGGCCACGGCGCGAAACACGGCGGGCGTCAGCGCCTGCGCCGCCTCTTCGGCGTTGGCGATCATCGCATGGCTGCGCCCGGGGGGCAGGGCGTCGCGAAAGCCCCAGCGCAGCACTGTCAGGCCAGCGCGCTTTAACACGGTTTCGAGTTCGGGCTGCAGCCAGCGCAGGCGCGTGAGCGCGCTCGCGTCGGGCGCGCAGACCTCGATCACCAGGCCCTGCGGCGTCGGTTCGACCTGGATCACGACGGCGCTGCCGTCGGCCAGTTCGAGTTCGAGCCGCAGCGCAGCGCGCGCACGGCGCCGGCGGCCGGGAGGCTTGTCGGCCTCGTCGGCCAGCACGGCCAGGTGCTGCGGCTTGTCGCCGGCGCCATGGACCGTGAAGCGCCATGCATCCTGGTGCGTGGCGAGCAGCTGGGGCTGGTGTACGACCTGGCCCTGTTGTCCGGCAGCGAGCATGGCCGGCGACAAATGCCCGCCCATGTCAGCCAGCGCGCGGCTGGTCAACTGGCTGCCATGGTTACGCACCTGGCTGCGCCAGGCGCGCGCCAGGCCGGCGCCGTCCTGCTGCTGATAGGCGAGCTGGCGCGCCATCAGCACCTGGTCCGGCCGCATCGCGGCGCCATCGCCGTCGGAGGCCGGGCCCGGCTGGCCGGTGGCCTGGGTTTCCGGCGCCAGTGGCGCTGAAAACGGCAGCGGCAGCGTATCGGCGCCACCGGCCAGGACGGCGGCCGGGGCCACCACGGCGCCGACCTGCAGTGGCGCGAGGGTTGGCGGGGGCAGCGCGGCAACGGGGAACATCTGGGCCATTGGAATGCCTGTCAAAAACGAAAAAAGGCCAACCGCGTGGCTGGCCTTTGAACTCTACCCGGGGTGAGGCCCGGGTATGCGGCCATTATTGCAGCAGCGACATGACCATCGACGACATGCTGTTCGACTGCTTGAGCATGGCGGTGCCGGCTTGCAGCAGCATCTGGCTCGACGTCATGTTGGCGCTTTCGGTGGCGAAGTCGACGTCCATGATCAGGCCGGTAGCTTGCTTGGTGTTGGTGCTGATATTCGACAGGTTGTTGTTGACGTGTTCCAGGCGGTTAGCGGCGGCGCCCAGGCTCGAACGGACTTTGTTGACCGATGCCAGTGCGGTGGTCAGGTTGTCGATCGCGGTGGAGGCATCGTCAGCGGTTGTGATTTCATCACCTCCGGTGCCGGCGGTGTAAGCTGCAGTCGCGGCCGTTACGTCGTCAGCAATGGCTGCGACATCGTCGATCATGTCAATCGACATAACTTCCGCAGAATCAGCACCAATCTGGAATTTCATTGCGGCGCCGATAGTACCAGCCACCAGCAACGTCTCACCACCGAACTTGGTGTTCTTGAGCACGTTGCCAAGTTCGGTACCCAGTGCGTCGTATTCGGATTGCATCGAAATTTTGTCAGCGTCACTCGACGACGTATCGGCAGCCTGGGTTGCCAGATCCTTCATGCGAATCAGCATGTTCGACACTTCATCCAGCGCACCTTCCGCGGTTTGCAGCATCGCGGTCGAGTTCTGGGTGTTACGCATGGCAACGGCCATACCCGAGGTCTGGGCTTTCAGGCGCGAAGCGATTTGCAGGCCGGCGGCGTCGTCCATTGCCGAGTTGATGCGGTAGCCGGTCGACAGGCGAGTCATCGAAGTCGACAGATTGCTCTGGGTCTTCGAGATGGCGTTTTGTGCGGACAGGGCGGCTGCGTTGGTGTGAAGGCTCAGCATGATGGACTCCGAAAAATGTAGGGGAAGAATTCTGTATGTCGAGTGCGTCACTCGCTCTCATGAGTACAAGGCGACACATTTCCGTACGGCATTAAATTCTTTATCGAATTTGTTGAAATAAATTTTTCAGTCGGTATTCAAGCCTGCGCTGACCGCCTCACCTTGTCGAACGTCGCAGCAATAGCAAGCGTTCGAGAATGCGAATGATGATGATAATGATTCTCATCTCTGTTAGAATCCCGGTTTTTCGCACCTTACGATCGCCAAACCATGACTCAACACGCCAATGCTCCTCTGCGCCCACCCGTCGAATCGATCCTGTCGCGCCTGATCAGGAGTGCTCTCGTTGGCGCTGTCGCCTCGGCGCCGATGCTGGTGCTGCCGTTTGCCGCCAATGCGCAGGAGGCAGGGCCCGCGGTAGAGAAGGTGATCATCACCGGTGCGAAAGTACAGGCCGATCCGGCCTACGCCGGCGGCCAGATCGGGCGCAGCGGCGGCCTGGGCATTCTGGGCGAGGCGGACATCATGAAGACGCCGTTCTCCACTACCAACTATACGTCGCAGATCCTCGAAGACCAGCAGGTACGCACGCTGGCCGACGTCGTCGTCAACGAAGCGTCGGTGCGCGTGATGACGTCGACCGGCGGTTTCAGCGAAGACTTCCAGATCCGGGGCTTCAATGTCACCAGCGGCGACGTCGGCCTGAACGGCCTGTACGGCCTGTCGTCGTCGAACCGCATGCCGGCCGCCATCATGGAGCGCGTTGAAGTGCTCAAGGGCCCTGGCACGCTGATGTATGGCATCAGCCCGAACGGCAGCGTTGGCGGCAATATCAATATCGTGACCAAGCGCGCCGGCGACCAGCCACTGACGCGCGTGACGGCCACCTATGAAAGCCAGGCGCTGTTTGGCACCCATGTCGACGTCGGCCGCCGCTTTGGCGACAACGGCGCCTGGGGCGTGCGCGTCAATGGCGTGATCCGCGGCGGCGACACCAATATCGACGACGGCAAGCAGGAGGTCGGCCTGGCTGCGATCGCACTCGACTACCGCTCGCCGAAACTGCGCTGGACCCTGGACAGCTACGGCCAGCAAGAAAAGACCGACAACTTCCGTGCGCAAAACAGCTTCCGGCCCGACATCGCGTCGATCCCGGCGCCGCCGTCGGGCCACCGCGCCGTGTACCGCGGCGCCGACCTCGAGTTCCGCGATGCGACGATCGCCTCGCGCCTCGAATACGACGTGTCGAAGCAGTTGATGGTCTACGCGACGGCCGGCTACCACTACGGCGCCAGCGAGCAGGATTTCCCGACGGCGCGCGCACTGAATGCCGTCGACGCTGCCGGCAACTTCCGCCTGACCAACGCCTGGTACGACGCCTATGGACGCAGCAAGACCGGCGAAGTCGGCGCCCGCCTGAGCCTGGACACGGCCGGCATCAAGCACTTCATCACCGCCTCGGTCTCGCGCCTGGACAGCGAAGCGGGCAGCTTCTATCTGACCGCCCCGGCCAGCTCGTCGCAGCTGTCGAACATCTACAACCCGGTGGCGATCACGCCGATGACGGGCAACCGTCTGGCGCCCACCAAGACGTCGGAAACCGAGCTGTCGAGCGTCTCGCTGACCGATACGCTGACGTTCCTCGATGGCCGCGTGCTGTTCACCGGCGGCTTGCGCAAGCAGAAGGTAGCGGCCGACAACGTGGCGCCAAGCGGCGCGGTGACAAGCTCATACAGCGAAAGCGCCGTGTCGCCGCTGGCTGGACTGGTTGTCATGCCGATGGAGAACGTGTCGCTGTATGCCAACTTCACGTCGGGCCTGACCCGCGGCAGCACCGCCCCGGCCACGGCCGCGAACGCCGGTGAAGTCTTCGCGCCATTTAAGTCCAAGCAATACGAAGTGGGCACGAAAGTCGATACCGGCCGCGTCCTGCTCGGCGCTGCCGTGTTCCAGATCGACCGTCCAAACGCCATCACCGATCCGCTGACGACGGTCTACAGCCTCGACGGCACGCAGCGCAACCGCGGCCTGGAACTGTCGGCAGTCGGCGAAGCCGCACCGGGCCTGCGCCTGATGACGAGCGCCACGTTCTACAACGCCAAGCAGCAGCGCACAGCCGGCGGCATCAACGAAGGCAAGAAAGCCACGGGGGTGCCGAAGAACGCGTTCAACGCCGGCGTCGACTGGGACTTGCCATGGATTAGCGGCCTGAGCCTCAATGCCCGCGCGATCCACACGGCGGAGCTGGCGCAGAATGTCACCAATACCGTGTATATCTCGTCGTGGACGCGTTTTGACTTGGGCGCACGTTATCGTACCGAGCTGATGGGCAAGCCCGTCGTGCTGCGCGCCAGTGTCGAAAACGCCGCTAATAAGCGCTACTGGCTGTCGAGCAGCACGCTGGCGACGGTTGGCACGGCCGCAGCCCCGCGCACGGTCCTGGTATCGGCGCAGGTCGATTTCTAAGTCATACTGCGTTGTCAGCTGGGACCTGCCTGCATGGGGACTGCAGGCAGGTCTTGCGTTTTTTGGCAGCGCCGGTATGAAGTACGAGATTCGGAACAAAAATTCGTTTCAGGTGTTGTTTTGCGGTAACTGAATCGCGTGTATTCTGTTGCTCTAGGGTATAGTTCTTCACATATTTTGCGAACATGTGATGAAACTTATAACCTTTGAAATCAGCGATCGTTCCCTTGCGATCACCACCGTGAAAAAAGCTGGAGAGCAGTGGGACTGCGTAATATCGGCTTCCAGCCATGCCGGTGACGGCGCGATGTCAGCCATCGTCCAAAAACAGGTCAAGTTTGACGGCGCCTATTGCGCCGATCTGGTGCTGGAGAAGGCGGTTGATTTCAGTGGGGCGTTCCTGCAACTGATGATGTAGCGTCGTTTGCCCTGGAATGTACCCGTTCCTTGGGCAGCTGGATGCGATAGAATCCACCGTTCGATTGTCGCCGTACTTCGCTCGGCAGACGAACTTCTTCTTTCTTCCTGATCGAGGTCATCCCCAATTCTCTGCAACGAGTGTCGCGCAGGGCGGGGCAGGCGCATACAAGCATACATCGCAATGACAGCAACTAACTATGGCGGACGGCGTCTGAGTGTCGCCCCGATGATGGACTGGACCGACCGCCACTGCCGCGTCTTCCATCGGCAGATCACCCGCCACACCTGGCTCTACACCGAGATGGTCAACACCGGCGCGCTGGTCTATGGCGATGCCGAGCGTCACCTGCGCTTCGACGACATCGAGCATCCGATCGCCCTGCAACTAGGCGGCAGCGATCCGGGCGATCTGGCCAAGAGCGCGAAGCTCGGCGAGCAGTGGGGCTACGATGAGATCAACCTGAACTGCGGCTGCCCTTCCGAGCGCGTCCAGAAGGGTTCGTTTGGCGCCTGCCTGATGAACGAGCCGCAACTGGTGGCCGACTGCGTCAAGGCGATGCGCGACGCCGTCTCGATCGACGTCACCGTCAAGCACCGCATCGGCATTGATCACAATGAAGAATACGGCTTCGTGCGCGACTTCATCGGTACGGTCGCCGATGCCGGCTGCAAGACGTTCATCGTGCACGCCCGCAATGCGATCCTGAAGGGCCTGTCGCCGAAGGAAAACCGCGAGATCCCGCCGCTGCGCTACGCCGTGGCATATGAGCTAAAGCGCGAGTTTCCTGACCTCGAAATCATCATCAACGGCGGCATCAAGAGCGACGACGAGATCGCGCTGCACCTGCAGCACGTCGACGGCGTCATGCTCGGGCGCGAGGCCTATCACAACCCATGGACGATGGCCGACTGGGACGCCCGTTTCTACGATGCCCCTGGCGCGGCACGCACGCGGATCGATGTGCTCGAGGCGATGATCCCGTACATCGAAGCGCAACTGCGCCAGTACGGCCCGCTGGGCTTGAAACTGAACAGCATCACGCGTCATATGTTGGGCCTGATGCAGGGCTTGCCGGGCGCACGCGCTTTCCGCCAGACGCTGTCGGACTCGAAGCAGCTGGCGCTGGGCGATGCACGCCTGCTGCTTGCCGCTGCCGCCCGGATGCCAGCGACCGCATAAGCACACCTCACCGACAAAAAGCGTGCCTTGGCACGCTTTTTTTTCGCCTGTCGACAAAGCGAGACATTTCCTTGTCGAAACTATCTTGAAGTTTCAAATTTGCTTGCCGAAGAGCAACCTCAGTTCCATAATGTTTCCCTGTTCCAATTCTTGAACTCTATCAGCGCTGTTGTTGCGGTGAAACAATTCATTCGAGAAAGAGATTTTCTCGCTGGTTGAGGAAATCTTGATTTATCCTTTAGGAAATAGCTGAAAACTATAAGAAACATAGATTTCACTTGCGCATCGTACGGTGTATCGCGTGACGCGATCTCAACCGGGCGAGTTTCGATCAATAAGTTACAGGAAAAACACGAATGAATTTGAATAACATGAAGGTCGGCACCCGTCTGGCCCTCGGTTTTGCACTGGTTCTGGTACTGCTGGTCGCAGTCGCGGTGGTCGGTATCCTGCGCATGGCGCAGATCCAGGATCGCCTCGATCACGTGGTAAGCGTCAGCAACGTATCGACCGGTCTCGTGGTCGAGATGCGCAACAATGTCAGCGATCGCCTCGCTTCGCTGCGCGTGCTGACCCTGATGACCGACCCGGCCGACATGGAACCGGAAATCGTCAAATTCAAGGAACAAACCGCCAAGTACGATGCGGCCCAGGCCAAGCTGGCGGCGCTGTTCGCACAGTACGCCAATGCCCAGGAAAAGACGCTGCTGACGCAGATTAAGGAACACGAGGCCACCGCGATGCCCGCCATCGCCCGCGCTACCGAACTGTACCTGGCCGCAAATGCGATGGACGCTACCCGCGTGATGATTCGCGAAGTGCGTCCCGTGCAGCGTAGATGGACCGACGCCCTGAACGCGTTGTCGGCCCTCGAAGACAAACAGAATGCCCAAAGCAAGGCCGATGCCGAAACAGCGTTCGCCAATGCCCGTAACTTCATGCTGATCCTGCTGGTCCTGGCTGTCGTCATGGGGATCGTGGCTGCCGTGGCCATCACCCGCAGCCTGCTCAAGCAGCTTGGCGGCGAGCCAGCCTACACGGCCAAGATCGCCGGCAGCATCGCCCATGGCGACCTGTCGATCGCCATCGATACCAAAGAATCGGACCGCGGCAGCCTGCTGGTCGAAATGAAGGAAATGCGCAACAGCCTGGTTGGTATCGTCGAACAAGTGCGTCGCGGTACGGAAACCATCGGTACCGCCTCGCGTGAAATCGCCGCCGGCAATATCGACCTGTCGTCGCGGACCGAACTGCAGGCAAGCTCGCTGGAAAAGACCGCCTCGGCGATGGAGCAGCTGACCGCGACCGTGAAGCAGAATGCCGACAGTGCCCGCGAAGCCAATGCGCTGGCGGCAACCGCGTCGGACGTGGCCCGCAAGGGCGGCGACGTGGTGTCGCAAGTGGTCGGCACGATGGGCGAGATCAATACGTCGGCCAACAAGATCTCGGACATCATCGGCGTTATCGATGGCATCGCCTTCCAGACCAACATCCTGGCGCTGAACGCGGCAGTCGAAGCGGCCCGTGCCGGTGAACAGGGCCGTGGCTTCGCGGTCGTGGCATCCGAAGTGCGCAACCTGGCGCAGCGTTCGGCAGCGGCAGCCAAAGAAATCAAGACGCTGATCGGCGACTCGGTCGAGAAGGTCGAGCGCGGCAGCAAGCTGGTTGGCCAGGCCGGCGTGACGATGGACGAAGTGGTCTCGAGCGTCAAGCGCGTGACCGACATCATGAGCGAAATCGCCAACGCCAGCGCCGAACAAAGTGCCGGCATCGCCCAGGTCAACACGTCGATCATCGAGATGGACAGCATGACGCAACAAAACGCTGCGCTGGTCGAACAAGCCGCCGCAGCCGCACAGAGTCTGCAGGATCAGGCAGGCGAGCTGGCCCGCGTGGTCAGCATCTTCAAGCTGGAAGAGGGCGAAGAGCACCACGTTCCAGCCCACGCCAAGGCCCCGGCAGCGGCGCCGGTCGTGACCTCCACGGCGGTGGTGGCGCGCCCGGTCGTCAAGCGCCCGGCACCACCGGCACTGAAGAAGCCGGCCGCAGCCCCGGCCGCACCGAAAAAAGCGGGTGAAGCAGTTGCAGCGCCGAAGCCGAAGAAAGCCGCCGTCAGCGCCACCGCCAGCGCCGACGAGTGGGAAGAGTTCTGATTTTTTAAGTAGTCGACCAGCGCCGGCCCGCCGTGCGGCGCACACCCAGACCATTGCCGTTCAATTCAAAAACCTTAAGTGGGGAAACCATGAAAAACCTGTCCGCCAAACTGTTCGTTGCACTGACCCTGACCGCCGCTGCCGGCGCGAGCTTCGCCGCTGAGACCTCGGCCCAGTTCGATCCAAAGAAATGCAGCATCGAGTACCCGAAGGCGTCGCTGATGAATGAAGAGCAGGGCACGACGACCGCGTCGTTCCTGGTCACCGCGGACGGCACCGTGACGGAATCGAAGATCGACAAGTCGAGCGGCTTCAAGAACCTGGACCGCGCGCTGGTCAAGGGCCTGACCTCGTGCAAGTTCAAGCCGGGCACCAAGGACGGCGCACCAGCACAGACCTGGACCAAGATCGACTACGCTTTCAAGCTGGACTGATCCACGCTCTCTTTACGTTTCCTTTCACGCAGCCGGCCCATGTGCCGGCTGCGTCGTTTCAGCCCCTGCAGCACTGTCTTGCGCGCCTTATCCCCTCCGCACCAAACAATCTTGGTTGTTACAAGATTGTTGCCATATGTTACTACTGTAATGACTTGGTTCAATCCCGTTTTTTACCGCATGTGCCCGCTATAGTAGGTTCATACAAACAGAAACCGAAACGGAGCACACCATGAAAACCTTCCTCTCGACCGCTACTGCTGCCGCTGCCGCGCTCCTGATCGGCACCTCGGCTTTCGCACCGGTGCAAGCCCAGCCGCATCATCAGCGCGCCGACGTCATCATCATCAAGAAGGCGCCGCCAGCGCTGCGCCGCGAAGCCGTGCCGAATGCACGCCGTGGTTTCGACTGGGTGCCGGGTTACTGGAACTGGAACGGTCGCCGCCACGATTGGGTGGGCGGCCATTGGGAAAAAGTGCGTCCGGGCTATGCCTATCAGCGCGCACAGTGGCGCCAGGACCGTAATGGCTGGCACCTTGACCGCGGTGGCTGGCGCCAGGAAGTGCGCGGCCGTGACAACGGTCCACGCGGCGACCGCGATCGCGACGGCGTCCCGAACCGCCACGACGACCGTCCGAACAATCCAAACCGCTATTAATGGGTCAGGCAGCGGCGCCGCAGTGCACGGTTCAAGCGACCGTGCCGTCGCCGCCGCAGACCTGGTTACGGCCTGACAGTTTTGCCTGATAGAGCAGGGCGTCAGCACGTTCTACCAGGGTACTGGCGGCAATCGCCACGCCTTCCCCGGTCGTGCTGGCCACCGTCGACGTGTACACGCCGGCGCTGATCGTCACGATCCCGGCGTCATTGCCGGCATGCGCGATCTGCAGCGCCATCACGGCGCAGCGGATGCGCTCGGCGACCATCCTGGCCCCGGCTGGGTCGGTATCCGGCAGCAGCGCCACGAATTCCTCACCCCCATAACGCGCCGCCAGATCGGCCGGGCGCACCAGGCTGTTCCGCAGCGCCGCCGCTACCTGGCGCAGGCAGGCGTCGCCCGCCACGTGGCCATAGGTATCGTTGAAGCGCTTGAAGTAGTCGACGTCGATCAGCACGATCGACAGCGGCAGCCCGCTACGCGCCGCGCGCGCATTTTCCAGCGTCATCGCCGCTTCGAAACGGCGCCGGTTGGCGATGCCGGTCAAGCCATCGTGGTCGGCCAGCACGGTCAATGCGCGGTTATGTTCCTGCAGTTGCTCGCGCGCCCCCACCAGTTCGTTTTGCAGATGGTCGCGAATCATGATCTGGCGCACCAGCCGCCAGCCAAAAGCCAGCAGCAGCACGATGGCGACAAACGTGATCGTGGCTTGTGTCAGCACCGACTGCAGCCATTTTTCGAGGATTTCCTCCCTCGATTGCGCGGTCGCGACAATCAATGGATAGGTGTCGAGGTGGCGGTAACTGTAGAGCCGCTCGATGCCGTCGATCTTCGAGCGCCGCATGCCGGAGCCCACCGGCCCCTGGCTCAGGTACATCTGCTGGATCGGGCCGTTGCTGACATTGGTACCGATCAGCGACTCGCTGTGCGGCAGGCGGTAGACCATCGTGCCATCGTCGAGCGTGAGCATGACCACGCCGGCGCGGCCGACGTCGAAGCTTTCGTACAGGGTCGAAAAATACGCGATGCGGATGGTGCCCAGTGCCACGCCGGCGAACGTGCCGTCGGGATGATCGAGCCGGCGCGATACCGGCAACACCCATTCGCCGCTCGACCGGCTGCGCACTGGCTTGCCCACATGCACGCCGCGATCCCGGTGTTGAGCGTGATATTGAAAGTATTCACGGTCGGCATTGTTGTACTGCGGCGTGCGGTCTTGCGACGTCATCAGCCAGCGCCCGTCGGCGCCGAACACAAACAGCGCATGCAGCTCATCGACCTGCGAGGCCATATTCTTCAGATGCAGCTGCAACCGGGCGCGCGCCGCGCCGCGCTCGGTGCCATCGGTTTCCACGCGCTCGACCACGCCGGAGAGCACGGTATCGACAACGCGCACGGCGCTTTCTCCCTGCGCCGCCAGCGCGTGCGACATATTGGCCGTGGCCACGGCCACTTCGGCCAGACGTTCCTGACGCGCACGCCAACTGTCGGAGATCTGGATCACCAGCAGCAGCAGGCAGAGTGCCACGACGAACAGCACGGCATTGCGCACGGCGGGGCGCTTTTCAGCGGTCAGGCGGGAGATTTCGGGAACGGCACTGGTGTCTGGCATCGGGGGGGATGGCGAGCCGCCATTGGTACAAACGCCCGAGGTCGTCAGCAACAGGGACTCTGATTACTTGTAGAAAACCAACAGATTGTCGCACAGCGCTGCCGCTGCACCCGGATTGTCGCCGCCCTGTTACAACTGCTGCATAGCTCAGGCCACACGCAGGCCCAGCTCGCTGATCAGTTCGGCCGCCTGGCGCGGTGTGATCCAGGCGCCCTGGAACAGCTTTACGTCCGCCAGTGTCAAGCCCGAGAGATCCGCTTCGCGCAGGTCGGCATTGTCGAAGCGCGCCTGTTTCAGGCTGGCATTGCGCAGGCTCCCGCCCTCGAACACGGTGTCCCGAAAGTCGCAGGCGGCCAGGTCGGCATCGGAAAAGTCGAGTTCTTTCAATGTCGATTTGCGAAACGACATGCGGCGCAGGTCGGCGCCGATCAGCAGGCATTCTTCAAAGGTCACGCCCAGGTGCGCCGCTTCTTCGAAATTTGCACCGGTCAGTTTGCAGCCCTTGAAGGTGAGTGAGGCAAGGCGCGCGCGACGCCAGCTGCTGTTATTCAGGTCGCAGCTCTGGAACTGCGCGTCGGTCAGGTCGGCCGCTTCGAAATCGGCTTGTCGGCCGCGGCAGCGCTGCCAGGTGGTCTGCGCCAGTTTGGCGGCGTAAAACGAGGTTTCGGCAATGCTGCAATTGATGAAACTGCTGCCGCGCAGGTCGAGCCGCGACAGATCGGCAGCATCGAGCATGCAATCGAGAAAAGTGACGTTGCCGCTGGCAAGTGCCGCATCGATCGCGTCACGGCCGGGAAATTGGGTAAATGTATGCATTGATTTATGTTGGAAAAGCGGATGCCAAAGAAGGGAACCGTTCTTCAAGTTCCCGGATTGCGCTGATGGCACGCAATATCACGTCAGGGAGCCAGCACATCGCCAGCGACATAATGACTGCGGCAGTCTACCTGAATTCTCCCCTGCCCAATCCGTACAACATTCCACCAAGAATTGAAGGCGTTTTGAAAGGCGGCGCGGGTGTTGTTCGCATGATGAGCAAGGCACCAGCTGCGTTTCCACTTGGACAAAAAAGAAGGTAAGATAGTGTTGCTCCCTTTATGTTTTTGATAATCCCTTATTCTTGGTTAAGCATATTGAAAATAGTTGAAGGGTAATCGTGTTTGAGAAATTCGGAATACAAGATGGATCATAAGAAAACGGCTGATTGGGATCTCGCTTCCGGCAGCTGGACAATGGCAGCCAACGATGGCGAGATTCGCCTGAATCGCACGGTGATGGGTAATCCCGTCGCCGCCTCATTGGGTTCTGCAGATATTGCCGCCATCATGAACATGCGCCGTGCGCACGGTGCGTCAACGCTGTATCCCCCCGATTTCAATTTTTCGCCCATTGACGGCGCGCAACTGGCGCCCAATGCACCGAGCGGTGCCAGCTGGATCGCGCCAAGTGGCGCGTCGGCCATCACTGATGCCGGGATGCCGGAAGCGGTTGGCCTGAAGCGCACGCGCCACAGCGTGCCGGTTGATCGCCTGCGCCGGCATGACGCCGACAGCATGGCCGACATGGAATTGCCGCTGCCACCGCCCGGCGAGTACGAATTTTTCTCGGGCACGTTCGGCACCGTCGGCGCCGTGTTGCTGGCGCTCGATACGGGCAAGGGCACGCTGTTCGGCTGGCTGCCGGCGTCGAAAAAATGGCAGCCGTTGCTCGGCACCGGCACGCGCCTGCTGTCCGAATCCAATTTACCGGTTCATGCCTGGCGCGCCGAGATGGCCGCCGCGTTCAACAGCCGCCTGTATATCCCCACCGAACATGGCCTGGCGATGCTGGTGCCCGATTTCGCGGCGCTGCAGTTCCGGATCGATTACGTCGGCAACGCCCCGGTCGTGGGCGCACCGGTAGCCTTCGATCACCAGGTCTGGGCGCCGATTCGTCATGAAAACGGTGTGGTCCAGTTCGTGTTTGCCGACGCCCATGGCGTGGCCGGTCCGCCACTGCGCGTCGATGGCAGCTGGACTTTGGGCGAGATGGGGGCGCCGTGCGCCTATGGCCGGCTTGCGGTCTGGCCCTGCGCGGAAGGGCAGTTGCGCCTGCAGAAAATGACCGACGGCAGTGTGGCGGCCACGTTCCTGGCCTGGCCGGAGGGCATCACGCCGCATTTCGAATTCGGCAGCGCGCACATAACGCGCTCGGGTTCTCTGTGGCAGTTGTGCTTTGACAGCCGCCTCGACAGTTATGTGTACGTGCGCCTTGGCGTGAACGAGCACGAACAGGTCGCCGCGCTCAATCCGCGCATCGGCTCGGGTACCATCAACTATCGCTTTGCCACCAAGCTGAAAACCGATCCGTGGGTCGAGCCGGAACATGGCGACGATGGCGCGGCCAACACGGTCGTGGTGCCGCTGCTCGAACTGGGCGAGCGCAGCGCCGTACTGGCCCTGCGCATCGACAGCACGGCTGGCCTGGGCACCTTGCTCAATTCGGCTGAACGCATGCGCGCCCAACTGGTCTACGATGATGAGAACAACGACATCGTATTCCACACCATCGCGGTCAGCAAACCATGGGAACTGCGCCTCTTCCTGCACAACGGTTACTTGTGGGCCTACCACCCCGGCATGCAGCGCATCCTCGGCTGGGACGTCCAGCAATGATGCCGCGCGCGTGGTGTGCGGCGCTCGCGAGCGTCGTCCTGGGTCTGTGCGCTGTGCCGGCGCAGGCCATCCAGCAAGCGTTTCTGGTGCAGAACTCCGGCTGGATGGAGCCGTTCTATGCCGATCCGCAATCGCAGTTCAAGCCGCTGATCGCCGCCGTGGCCAATGCCGCCGCGCGTCCGGGCGACAAGGTCATGGTGCTGGCGTTCAGCCAGTCCAGCGGCAACAATGTCTCGCCGCAATTGCTGGGGCAGGGCGATGGCGCCGCCCAGGTGGCCGGCTGGCTGGCGCCGCTCACGCCTGCGCGCAAGAGCGCCAGCGCCCTGGCCGACACCGATTTTCGCGAAGCGGTGACCAAGACGATCGGTGAGACGTTCAAGTCGCGCCCCGGCATCATCTGGATTTTCACCAACAACAAGAACAGCCCCGGCAATGATCCCGCCACGGCGGCGCGCAACCTGGAGTTCTATCGGCTATTGCACCTGGAGCCGTCGATTACGCGCACCGTGGTGTTCCCGCTGCGTATGCCGGTGCAGGGCAAGTTCTTTGCCGCCAAGGGCTTGATGGTCTACGGGCTTGCCTACGGCAAGGAAGCGGGCGACGAGCTGGGCCGCATGGTGGCAGAAGGCCGGCTCGCCAGCATCCTGACGAAACCGCCGGCGCGCCTGAAACCGGTGGACCAGGACGGCGTGCGCATCGTGCCGCAGGCGGTACTGAATACCCCGAACATGACGGCCTCGATGGGCACCGACAAGCGCACCGTCGTGCTCGACGTGGACGCTGACAAGCTGGTCCCGCAAGTGCGCCTGAAAGCGTCGTTGCAGAACCTGTTCTATCCCTACCTGATTGCGCAGGCCACCGTCGATGGCCAGTTGCGCACGCGCGCCGGCACGACGCCGCTCATGGTGACACCGACCGCCGTGAACAATCTCGCGCCCGGCGCCAGCCAGTCGATCGAGGTGAGCTTCAAGCTGCCGCTCGAAGAAGTGCCGTCGGCCTGGTCGCGCCAGGCCATTGCGGCGATGGGCAAGCAAGTGATCATGCCGATGTCGGTGAGCCTGGGCCTGCGCAATCAGCGGCTGGCCTTGCCGGCATCGTTCAAGACCGAGATGCAAGAGCTGTTCCCGGGCGACCCGCTGTCAGACGTGTTCGTGCCGCCCGACAGCGTGAAATCGTCCACGGCACAGGTGCCATTGATCGTGCGCGTGCAATATCCGCTGACGCCCGTGCTCGTGATCGTCGGCGGCGTGCTGGCGTTGCTGCTGGCGCTGGCTGCGCTCGCGTTTCTGGCGATGAAAACCACGCGCTATCCGATCATGGTCAACGGCGTGCGCCGCAATGTGCTGCTCAAGCCGTTCAAGTCGCTGGCCATCAAGGCCGACGACGGCGCCCCGGTCGGCGAAATCCGGCGCGGGCTCGGTCGCCCGAGCGTGGTCCAGGTCGAGCCGGGCCAGACGTTGACGATCGCGTCGTAATCCATTCAAGTAGTCTTTATCCCATTCAGGAGAACGTGGCATGACGCAGCAAGCAAAAGATAACGCAGGCTTTGCCCTGCCGGCACCGGTCGAAGGCCAACAGGCGCCAGCAGCGGCGGCGACCCCCGCGACCCCCGCCACGGGAACGCCCGAGACGGTCGAATCGCTGCCGGTGACCACCGACGTCGACACGTCGTCGCGCGATGCGCTGATCGGCGGCGGCGTGCTGCTGGTGCTGTTCATTGCGTTCTTCTTTGCCAAAAATGCCTACGCCAACACGCTGGTGGCAAAACGTATTCAACCGGGCAAGGCGAATGCGGCCGGCTGGTGGCTGTTCATCTTTTTGGCCAGCCTGTCGACCGGCGTCGTGCTGGCAGCGATCAATGCACCGAAGTTCATGGCGCCCCTGATCATCGGACCGCTGACGCTGATCGGCCTGATTGCGCTGGTGCTGATGCTGCTGTCTTCCCGCAAATAAGTACCCAGACCAGGAACAACGCGACATGGCAGATAATCTGAACCAAACGATCGGCGCCGGCACGGGCGAGCGCAAGCAGGAGCAGAGCATCGACCTGCGCCCGACGCTGTTCATCGGCATTGGCGGCACCGGCATGGAAGTGCTGATGCGCGTACGCCGCCGCATCCTCAACACGCTGTGGGGCGGCAACGGCGCGCGCACCCGCGTCGACAGCCTGGCCGAATTTCCGGTCGCGCAGTTCATCCAGTTCGACCTCGACACGGGCGCCGTCATCGACAGCGGCCGCGCCCAGGCCGAAGACCTGCAATTTGACCAGGTCAAGTTCACCGACGAAGAGAAAATCGTCGAAGCGTTCGACATGGACAAGTACAGCCGTGACGACGACGCGCTCGAGAAATACCCGCACATCAAGGAATGGCTGTCGCTGACGCCGAAGAAAATCCGCGAACTGGGCATCGATCCGTCGAAGGGCGCGGGCCAGATCCGCGCCGTCTCGCGCCTGTACCTGTTCGACAAGTACACCAAGATCCGTGACAAGATCCGCCTGAAGCTCAAGACGCTCAAGGCCGGCCTGTCGCACGAGCAGCAACTGGCGCGCCTCGGCCTGCGCATGGAAACCGAGAAGTTCCGCATCGTCATCGTGGGGTCGGTGGCCGGCGGCACCGGTTCCGGTGCCTTCCTCGACATGGGCCTGCTGGCGCGCTGGCTGGCCAAATCCGAGGTGGGCAATGCCGACGTCGAACTGATGCTGTTTTTGCCGACCGGCTACGCGGGCGCCAACAAGGAGCGCACCGAAGCGAACGGCTACGCCGCGCTGATGGAACTCGAATCGGCCATGCTCGGCAACAAGGGCTACGTGGGCCGCTGGGATGCCTACGACCAGCCGGAATTGCCGCGCGAGCCGTACAGTGAAGTCTATCTGATCGACTCGGGCAACCTGGCGCAGCAGCACACGAACGACGTCAAGGATGTCTACCACATGGTGGCCGACACGCTGTTCGAAGATTTTGCCTCGGGCGACTTCGCGCGCCGCAAGCGCTCGGTGGCCGTGAATCAGGCGCAGCACAAGAACTTCCTGCACGACGCGCTGGTGCCGAAGAACCGTTTTGCCGACATGCGCCTGTCGTACTCGAAGCGCTTCTCGTCGTTTGGCCAGGCCGTGCTCGACACGCGCCAGGAAGCGCGCCGCGAAGAGCGCGCGCACCGCTGGGCCGGCGCGATGCTCAAGGCCTTCTTTGGCGTGGGCGGCGCCGACACCGGCGTGAACCGCGCCACCGACAAGCAGCGCGACGAATTCATGGCGGCCCAGATGGCGCTGCGCGCCGCGCCGTTCAGCGACTTCCCGACCTTCTCCGACCGCAACGTCGAGCTGAAACGCTCGAGCGGCGAGTTCCTCGACTACGCCCTCGTCGACGACCTGCTGCAGGACAAGCACGGCCTGCTGCTGGCCGGCGTCGAGCAGCGCGTCAATGCGCGCATCGACAGCATCCGTACCGGGTTCGATCGCGCCGAGTGGCCGACGCAGGTGCGCGAAACCGTCCAGCAGCTCGAGCGCGACTCGGTGCGCGACCAGGATTCCACCGCTGATACCACCGAAGACCGCGTGGTCAAACGCCGCCGCGAAGTGCTGGAACGCATCAAGCTCGCAATCCGCGACCAGCTCTACGCCTACCTCGACAACAAGGATTTCGGCGGCCTCGAATACGTGCTGTCGCTGGTCGAGCAGATCAAGGACCGCCTGGAAGCACCGGGCACGGGCCTGATCAGCGCGCTCAAGCTCAACAGCGAGCGTTACCGGGAAATCAAGGAAGCGGTACGCACGCGCGAATACGAACGCCTGCTGGCCAACCTCGAACAAACCAAGGGCGGCTTCTTCAGCAGCAATAACGAAAAGCAGGCAGTCACGGTGCTGGACCACCTGCGCACCGAAATCGCCAACGCGCTCAAGTTCCACCTGCGCGCCAAGGCGGCCGACGAAGCGGCGA
Source organism: Telluria sp. LT2P80 (assembly GCF_059685955.1). Lineage (NCBI taxonomy): Bacteria > Pseudomonadati > Pseudomonadota > Betaproteobacteria > Burkholderiales > Oxalobacteraceae > Telluria > Telluria sp. LT2P80. Next base: position 453,995 of record NZ_JCASIO010000002.1, read on the forward strand.
TCCTCATGGCCGACCTGTCCGCCTGGCTGGGCAAGAAGAACGGTGTCGACGCGCAGGGCCGTCCCATCTGGAACGGTCTGGTTGGCGAATTGCAAGCCGGCCGCGAAGCCGTGCTGGCCATGCTGGGCCAGCTGCAGCACGCCAACGCCATCATCCAGCAAGACCTGAACAAGGACCACGCCACGTTGATCACGGTGCCAGTGGCCGAGCGCAACGTGCCGATGCCGAACGCGCTGCAACTGCGCGAATGGGCCGACGAAGCGTTCAAGGACCTGGGCGGCTCGAAGGTGCTGTTCCCGATGCTGGGTGACGCCGCCCAGCGCAGCGAGATCATCAACAAAGTCAAACGCATGGCCGAGCGGCAGTTGACGCTGGCCGGTGCAGGCGACGCGGACAACGTCGACCACGATCCGTTGATCGAGGCGCTGGAACAGATGAATCCAGCGGAACGGATGGACCGCTTCCGCAAACTGCTGGCCTGCGCGATGCCGTGGATCGATGCGAATTTGTCGGGCGACTTCACGGTGAAGGCCGACCAGTTCAAGTGCTTCGTGGGCGTGGCCAATGCCGACCGTTTTAAACGCCTGTTCGGCGCCGAACTCAATACCTGCGTGCCGACCCAGGCCAATATCACCGCGGCGCAATTGTCCATTGTCGAGACCGGCGTGCCGGGCCGCGCCGTCTGCTACTGCGAACTGTCCGGCATCCCGATGACGGTGCTGCGCGGCATGGAAGGGTGGCGCACCAGCTACCGCAAGGAAGCCGAAAAGAACCCGACTCACACGCACATCGACTCGACCCAGTTTAGCCATCCGATGGCGCCGACGACCGACGAGATCAATCGCCTGGCCGAAGACTTCAAGCAGTACCTGCAAGCGATCATGCTGGGCATCCTGACGCGCTCGACCCAGCGCGTGATCCCGCGCGGGCAGTACCAGTTTGCTGTCGCGCGCGGCGACGTGCGCCGCATTGGCAACGAACGGGCGATTCGCCAGAACGGCTTGCCAGCCACCTACCGCGACGCCATTGTCGAGCGGGTGCAGGAACGCCTGGCTGAACTCGACGCGAGCCAGACCGTCGCCCTGGCGGCGCTGGCCAGCTACTACGAGACGGCCGTCTACACACCGAAACTGGTGGAAGACGCCACCGGCGCGCAGGACGATCGCAAGGGCTTTGCCAGCGCGATTGCCGGCGAAGCCAAGCGCGAGCTGGCCGAGAAGGCCCGCCGCAAGGGCATGAGCCAGCGCGACATCGACCGCGCCGACGAGCAATTGCTTGAGGTGCTGACGGAGTGGGCGAGCGTCGTGCCGGATTCCGATGAAGACGCGTACGACTGGGAAGTGCGCGAGCCGGGCGAGGATGGTCATCTGCGCCTGAAATACGTGATCAAGCCGGACGCGTTCAATGCCGGCAAGTTGGACGCGTTGCTGGCGCCGCAGGCCACTGCGTCTGTTGCCACGTTCCCTGCCGGCACGCCGGGCATGCCTGGCATGCTGCCGCCGCTGGGCGCGACGCCACCGCCACTGGGCATGCCGCCACCGCTCGTCGAGCATCAATATCATCTGGGCATTGGTGGGCAGCAGTTCGGGCCGTACACCGCCCAGCAGATCGTGCAGATGGTGCAGACGGGGCAGGTTGTGGTTGCTGGCACGAAGGTGTGGCGCGCCGGTCTTGCAGCCTGGGGTGAGCTGGGGCAGTTGCCGGAATTGACGATGCTGTTCGCAGCGCCGGCACCTGCATCGCCGCCGCCGTTGCCACCGATGCTGTGAGGACGAGACTTTGAAACAGTGTTCTGGCTGCAGCGCGACGCTGCAGGGCGAGGTAGCGTTCTGTCCATTCTGTGGTGAAGGGGTGGATGGGGCGGTGCGCAAGGTGGGGCAGGTTGCTGCTCCTGCTCCTCCTGCTGCTGCTGCTGCGGTGCCGGTATCAGCGCCGCCGAGCGTGCCTGTGCCTCCCGCTCCTGCCGCACCTGTCGTAACGCCGCAATCTGCTGCCGCGCCGACGGCAAGCGTCCCGCCGGCTGCTGCCGTGCCACCGCCATCTGCGCCCGCAACGCCTTCCCGCCCTGCGGCCGATCGCGCGCCGATACCGCCCGCAACGCGCAAAGGCGGGAAGGGCAAGTGGATCGCCGGCGGGATCGCGCTGCTGCTGGTTGTGCTCTACAACGTGGGTTCCGGGGACAAGCCGGTGATCGAGGAAAACGCCTGCGAATCGGCCTTCGACCTGGGCACCCAGGCGGTTACTTCGGGCGACCTTGCCGCCGCGCGCACCCAGGCGCTGCGGGCCAGCGCCGAATGCGGCGACAAGGAGCGCCCCAAGGTCAACACCTTGCAACGTGCGATTGCGGCAGCGGAAAAGACCGACAATGCCTGCCAGCGCAATTTCCGCGCAATCGACGGCTTGCTGCAGGACAGCCGGCCTGGTCGTGCGCGCGCGGGACTGAACGAATTGACAGCGGCGTGTTCAAACAAGCCGGAGGCCGAAGCCTTGCGCACCAGGCTGGAAGTGACCCAGGAATCCATCAAGGCAGCGCTGGCTGACGTGCGCAGTGCGCTCGATGCACGTGACCAGGCGCAAGCCAGGGCCGCACTGGCCAAACTGACGGGCCTGAACCGCGATGAACCCAGCCTGAACCAGCTCAAATGGGAGGTCGACGCGCTGGATGCCGCCGCTGCCGCTGCAGCCCAACCGGCGCCGCCTGCCGAGGTCTTCATGCCGGGCGCTGCACCGGTCCAGCGTGCACCAAGTCAGGTGCAGGAGCCAATTGCGCCGCGTGCGCCGACTGCGCCAAGTGGTTCAGGTACACAAGACGGGGGCGCAGCGCAGCGCACGTCGATGGCGACGATGTTCCTGCGCGATGCCGAGCAGGCGCTGTTGCAGAGAAAATTTGATGCCGCCAAAACCTATGTAGAAAGCGCGCGCCGGGCCGACCCGAACAATCCGCAGCTCGACAGCATGATGCAGCAGATCCGGGATCGCGAACGCCAGATGCTGCAAGAAGAAACCACCATCAGATAAAGTAGTCTCATCAGGGAAAACCATGAAAACGCCAATGAAAAAGATCGTTGTCCTGACGTTGCTGACGAGCCTGGTATCAGGCTGCGCCACCACGGGCCAGAGCGGCATGTCGCAAACGCAGTACCCGCAAGGCGGCGTCGCCGCCGAGCAGGACCCGTGTGCCGTCGGCTCATCGGCACTGATGGGCGCCGCCGCCGGCGCACTGCTGGGAGCTCTGATGGATGGCAAACGCGGCGCAGCACGCGGCGCCGCCGCCGGTGGCATCGTGGCCGCACTCGGCTGCGTGGCGATCAACTCGCAATCACGCCAGACCCGCACCGCCGCCCAGGTCGACAACGACTTCATCCGCACGCGTGGACGCCTGCCAGCCGAGCCGCAAGTGGTGTCGTATCAACCGCGCTTGAATGCCAGCACGGTGCAGCGTGGCAAGCCGGTGGTGGTCAACTCAACCGTCGAACTGGTCAATGGTGCGACGACACCGGTCATGCAAGTGCGTGAAGAGCTGGTGGTGTTTGATCAGGATGGGAAGCAGTTCAAATCAGGCTCGAAGGCGCTGACCAACAACTCGGGCGGGCGTTTCGAGAACTCATTTGAAATCACGCTGCCAAAAGATGCGTCGCAGGGACGCTATGCACTGCGGACCAATTTGTATGTCAACGGCAAGCTGTCGGCGTCGCGGGATATGAATACGCAGTTGGTGTGGAATGGAGCAGAAGTAATGATGGTTGCCAGTCGTTGAAAATTGGCTTGATCATGACAGCTTGAATTTCAAATTATTGAACGGCTAAAAATTTTCAGCACAAAGATTCGATGTCAGGATGAAACTTAAAAATCGCATTACGTTTCCTCGAGAGTTATAAAAGTAACCCGATCAAAACGGCATGTGATTTTTTAAATCAGTAAGCGTAAGCCGAAATTTACTTTTCTACGCGCAAGGCATAATTACTTATTGATTGTCTTTATCTTTACTAAATGCCTGATCCACATTATCAACAAGGCACCAGAGATGAATTCATTGTCATTTTATTGCTTAAAATTTTCTGATTTTCCCTGGGATTGTGATTGCATCGTCGATGCTATTGCTCTCGACGATGCAACTCCAAACAATGTTTTCATCCCACTGGTTCGGCACGTCATCATATTAAACTGGCATTAACTCTCTGCTATCTTTTCTTCATTGCTTCACGGCGGAGAGAAGTAAGTCGCCTACGCGGCTTACTTGATCGCCATGGCTGAATCTGCAAAAGCGGACGCCCTGCAGGAAGGGCGGGGCGGCCGGCCCGTGTGCCGTGACCGGCCGCAAGTCAGCGCACCAAATGTTTTGCGAGCATTTTCATCCCTCTGGTACGCTGCTCTTCCGTGTTTTGCAATACCAGCTCGAGGTCCTCGTTTTGCAGTTTGCCGATACGCTCGGCTTTGGACAAGACGCTTAGGCTATTGACCCTGTCATAGGTTGCCGTATCCCCGAGGATCGTAGCAAGGCCCTTGCCACCCAGGTCGGCTGCAAGGTTGTTCGCGACTGCTTGAATTCCGGCAGAACGCTGCCCAGCTGTTCCTTGTAGCAGGAGATTTGCCTCGTCCGGCGTCAAGGCAGTGGCGAGCTTACCTGCGCTCACCAGCACACGCAGGCTGTTAACGCGGTCATAAGTCTCCGTGTTACCCAATACGATAGCGGCGTCTTTTCCATTTAATTGTTGCTCCATGCGTGAGGCGAGCGCAGTGATACCCGATGGGCGTTGACCTTCGCTTCCCTCCAGGATTGCATTTGCTTCGGCGGCGGAGAGCGCCGGTTCGACTTTGCCCAGACTGACAAGCAACTTGAGACTGTTGATTCGGTCATAGGTCGTCATGGAGTCGAGAATGCTGACGATGTCCTTGCCGTCGAGTTCCGTGGTAAGACGCGAGGCGATGAGCTTCAAGCCGGCGGGGCGCTGGCTACCCGCACCGTCGAGAAGGGCATTGGCATCGGCTGCACTCAAGCCCATCGGCAAGCGCTCGGCTAAAGAGCGTAAGGCGTTGATCCTGTCATAGGTTTCGGTACCACTCAGCAAAGGCAAGAATGTGCCGACTTGCAGCGGTCCGGAAGCGGCTGGAGCCACTGCTGCTGGTGGCGAAGAAGACGCTGATGCGGCTGCAGGGTGTACCGGAGCCAGCGCTGCGGGTGCCGCGGCAGACGCGGGCAGTGGCGGCGATATCGCAGCCTCAGTACGTGGCAAGGCCGCCGTCTGTACATCCCCTGGGTCTGCCAGATTGCCTTTCAACATCCAGCCAGCGCCCGCTAGCAAGACGAGTAAGACAGCCGCACCAGCCAACTTTAGGGGGATATTGTTCTTGGTGCGGCGCGGAGTGACAGGCGCCGCCGGCTTGCCGGCCGTGCTTGCTAATACCGAGTTGATCCGGTCAGCCAATTCATCGAGCTTGTTGTCAAAGTCATCGAACAGGTCGACAAACTGGCGATTCGACAACTGATATTGGAAGGATCCCTGCGGCACGACGTCTTCAATACGCGCTGGTATGAGAATTTTTTTGCTGGCGAGTGACAATTCCTTGGCGATTTCCGGCGATAGGTTCGCCATTGAAGAAAATACGAGCACCACGACTTCGCAAGCGTTGATTGCGTCGACAATACAGGACTGGTAATCAGCACCGGGCGGAATATCCTTGGTGCAGATCCAGCAACCGATGCCATTCTTTTTTAGACGATCGTAAATTTTCTCAGCAATTTTTCGGTCGGCGCTGGAAAAAGAAATGAAAACCTGCATATGCCGGGATCCTGTTTTGAAATAAAAAAGTGGAAAAGCTGTGGTGCCCGCAAGAGCAGCGAAATCGCTGGGGTTTTGCGGATGTTACTAATTATAGCTTAATCAATAACGTGAACTGACATGATATTTTGAGGCATGCCGTGCCTGGAAGCCGTATAGCGCGGCGACTTTTATCGATCAACCACGCGCTCATAGGTATTCCTGAAAATATCCTCCCTGACGACGCTGCAGTCACCGGAGGCATGCTGTACCAACCAGTCGCCTGCAGAGCCTGCCAGTTGACCACGCCCCGCCGACAGTGAAATCTTCACAGGAGTCGAGAGTTGTACCGCCTGCACGGTCCGGGGCAGCGATTGATACTGTCCGCTTTCACCATCGCCAGTCAGTGCCCTCGCGACATACCTTGAATGAAATACTTCAATCGGCACGGGCCATCGCTCCCCCGCGGTGCCGGTAATGATGGCGTCTCCCTCCCTGCAGAGCACTGGCCCTTCGAGGGTGGCAATGACCTGTTCGCGGACAGCAAATTCGACGGCGAAAAGGTCGGGCTTTCTACGGTATGAGGCGGAATTGGGGAACTGGGCTATATCCATGTTTACTATGGCCTTTCCTGTATCAAGCCGGGGTAGAATCATGCACTGGATGGCCAGCCGGAGCTGCGAACCGCCCGATTACGCGGCCTGCAGGCTGCGCTAATTGCCGTTCTTGGGCAAGCAAGCGCAAGATATAAATAATCGAAGCATCTTTCTGTTTGCTTTGCTCGCCGAGCCTCTCGAACATGACTAAATCGTGGTGCAATCGTTTGTCGGCGTTATCCGGGTGCTTCGGAGCATAGCGCCATCCGCTCAACAACCGCTCCGATACCCACCGGGTGTGCTCGATGCGTGACAATAATTCCTTTTCGCCAGCAGAAAGCTCTTGAACGAACAAGTCCTTATCGATAGCGCGTTGCTTGATAGGCAGGTGCCGCACTGTATCGCGACTTGACTCTCTCATCCACTCTGGCAACCCGGCCCAGTATTCATCCAGCGTTAACCAGTCCATACGAGCAGCATCGCTTCCCCCGCCTCGCAGCGAATTGGCCAAATCGACTACACTGGCCGTAGCAAGCTCAGGTGGTAAAGTTTTATGGCCATGTTCTTGGGTAAAGTATAAATGCACCAGGGCCGCCTCGCGCTCAGTGTGCTGACGCAAAAAGGCTTCATTGTCACAAAGCTGTAGACCTTGGCCCAATGCGTCGAAAACACGCACACGCGCGGATGCCTTTTCGATAAAGTGTCGCAAAGGTTCCAGACCGGTATTCGTACTGACGTAAATTGGGAACTGTAGCTGGGGCGTCTGGAGCAAGAGGGCATTAGTGACAGCCAGACCGGATTCCGCGTTCTCGGCGCAGACATAGGTAACAGAGACCGTCGACATGATTTTTCGAACAAGATCGCTGGCCGCGAAGCCATCTACCGGCGCTTCGATGATCTCTAGATCGATAATCGGCAGCATGCCTGCGCATTCACCCCAGGCTTCAGGATCTTGGTGGCCGTCTAGAGCAGGAAATCGCGTTAGCAGGCGTGCGCGGCTGGCGGTTGCGCAAGGAGTAATCAAGGTCACTTTTAATTTCTGCGAACAGGTGTAATGCCCCAGTCGCGCAAACTGTTCAACGAGCTGCTGGCCAAACCACGAGTAGCCAATGATCATGGCGTGTGGTTGTTTGTCGCGGTTTGCTGGTTGGGAGCAAAACAGGTCCGGGCCTATCTGTACCAGCGCGCGTCGAGCACTCTCTTTCCAGGAATTAAAAGGAACAACGTTCAAATGCAAATCGTCCAGCCAGTCCCTGGTGGAAATCAAGGTCTGCCGGGAGAGATAGTCGTCGAACACATGGACCAGGCAAGTAATCTGCCGTCCCACTGCCGAAGGTGACATTGCTTTTTTGACGGATTCGAGTACTCGCAGATTCACTTCGTCTGCACCCGCGACAATATAAATGACCGAGGCGCGATTAATGGCCAATCGCCCCAGTACTGCCTCATCGGTAGCATCGCCTTCTACCACCTTCACGCCCTCCCGCTGCAGCTTCTCGAGGTCGGCCTGGCCATGCGCGAGCGTGAGCAAGACGATGCTTTTCCTGTGCGCAATATCTTGCTTGAGGTGAGATGATGCAATCATTTTGGCCTGGTCGCCACTGCCGCAAATGAGGATGTGATTCGAGCAGCGTCTTGCCATCCACTGGTCAACGCTGCGTCCGGCCAAGGTCATATACGCCTTGATCAGCGCCCAAGAGGCAAGTGCGGGCAGCCCGAGCCGGCTGACATGATATAGCCATGAAGGCGTTGTGCCCTCGGGCTTATCGTAGTTAAGCACGATCATCTGCAAGGTATAGAAAACCGCATCCCAGGGCGTCACCCCCAGTCCGATCAGAGAGAAAAACCCGGCCACAAGGCCAGCAGCAAAGAGGACAGCGATAACGGGCGTGGCATTCTTCCTTATCCACGTACTTAAGTTCCTGAGCATTTCAATCATTGTATGAATTCCTTGCTGAACCGCCCAAGCCTCAACCAGCGCGGACAACGTGGACGCCAGCCATGCCGCCGTGTCCGATGATTAGTAAGAGCGCAACGTGCTCACATTTTTTGCAGTTCGGCGATACGCTTTTCGTAATTCCCGATCATCGCCGCATACTGGACCTTCATCTGGCCATAGCTGACTGACCTTCCAAGGCCGTTGTCGTCGGGGGGCATATGCACATCCGCGTCATCGGTACGCCAGCGATTTTCGCACGCAATGTTGCGAACGAAACCAATATTCCACTTCGTGCTCTCAATTACTCTCATCCGGATGTCTCTTTTGATGCTGGCGCTATCCTGGGTCGGCGCTTTCAACAGGTCAACATAGGTTTTGCACAGTAATTTCTTTTTCGTTTTCGGATCTGAAGGGATGCTATTTCCTTATATCAACAAGACGCTATAAGCGATCTTGAAGTCCTTCAACAGCGGGGCGCCGGCAGATACAAGAAGCGATGCGCGTTTGAAGCTGTCCTGACCCTTTGCACGCCATCGCGCTGCCATGCCGACACCGCTGAGGGTTAGGCAAGCCTAATTTCAAGGGACTGGAAATCCTCGCGACTTCATCAATCCGCGCCTCGAGGGGACTGGAAAACGCATCCACCCACTGCGCATTCGCGACAAAAAATTCCAGCTCACTGGCAGGCAGCACTTCCCGCAGGCGTATCAGGATAATCGTCTTCCGATAGCTGAATGTTCGCTCAATTTCACTCACCGCCGGTTTTGACTGGTTGGACTTTTCCATTGGCACCTTTACCGTCACAGCGCACTGTCGAATCGCTTCGATGATCGAGACCCCGTACTGCTGACCTGCGGGAATATTCCGGGGCGCGATCCAGCAGCTGATTCATTGCGGTTCAAGAAACTCACGGATCTCATCTCTCAACCTGAAGTTCTTGCTGGTATGGCTGATGAATACAGATCTGCCGAAAGTCCTGCCTGTTCCCGACAGCTGTTCCATGTTCTTTTTTAGACGTGTGAACGACGCAGTAGCGGGTTGGCTAGTGAGCTGGAAAGCAGATCAGCTTGTAGCTGCACATCTGACTTCACCGTAAAAATGACGCGGCATTAGAAACACATCGAGGAAGTCCTTCAAGGGCGTCATCCGCTGGCCAAGCTGGGTTACAAGTAGCTTTATTTGAAAAAAAGGTAGTAGCGGAAACAAAAAAAGGGTTACAAGCCGAAGCGTGTAACCCTTTGTTTTTACTGCCGAATTCTGTGGGGTGGCTGATGGGGCTCGAACCCACGACAACAGGAATCACAATCCTGGACTCTACCAACTGAGCTACAGCCACCACTGAACTACTACATCTGTCTCGTTGTTTCCGCGACAGAACAAGATTATATAAACTTTAGCCCGTGCTTGCAAATTTAATTGCATGTCGAAGCAGAGGGCGCTTGCGGCTCGGCAATGTCGACCGCGTACACAGGCGGGTCGATCCCCAGCAGGCTGCGAAACGCCGCCGTCAGCGCCGCCGCACTGGCCGTCGTATAGCCCGTCAGGCCAGCTGGCAGCGTATCCGAACCAACATCACGCGCCAGCCCACCAGCCACCAGCAAACGCGCCAGTTGCCGCGCCACAGCGTCCCCTGTATCCACCAGCGCGACATCACCACGCCCCGCATCCACCAGCAGCCGCTCGATCGCCCCACGCACCAGCGGATAGTGCGTGCAGCCCAGCACCAGCGTATCGGCATCCTGCGCCAGCAGCGGCGCGATGAAGCGCTCCAGCATGGCCGTCGTGACGCTCGATTCAATCTCGCCGAATTCGATCTGGTCGGCCAGGCCCACGCACGGCTGCAGCAGGAAGTCGACGCCCGTATCGCGATGGATCTGTTCACGCAGTTGCAGGAACTTGGCGCCGCGCAGCGTGCGCTCGGTGGCCAGCACGCCCACTTTGCCATTGCGGGTCAAGGCAGCAGCCGGCTTCAACCCCGGTTCCACCCCAACGACCGGCATCCCCGGATGCGTCTCACGCAGCACGCGCACGGCCGCCACGGTGGCCGTATTACACGCCACCACCAGAGCCTTCGCACCTTGCGCAATCAGAAAATCAGCAATCGCCAGCACGCGCGCAATGACCAGCGCTTCCGGCTTGTCGCCATACGGCGCATAGCCGGAATCGGCGACATACAACAGGTGTTCATGCGGCAGCTGCGCCTGGATGTGGCGCAGCACCGAGAGACCGCCGACGCCCGAGTCGAACATGCCGACCGGGGCGTCGTGGCAAAGCGTGGTGGAAACCATGCTGGAGGGGAGAGGTGTTATGCGATGTTGATCGGCACGCCGCGCAGCGATTCGATCTTGGCCGACCATTCCTTCGGGCCGGTCGTGTGGACCGACGTGCCGGTCGAATCGACGGCGACGGTCACTGGCATGTCGGTCACGTCGAACTCGTAGATCGCTTCCATGCCCAGGTCCGCAAAGCCGACCACGGTGGCCGACTTGATCGCTTTCGACACCAGGTACGCCGAACCGCCGACCGCCATCAGGTACGCCGATTTGTGCTTCTTGATCGACTCGATTGCGGCCGGGCCGCGCTCGGCCTTACCGATCATCGAGATCAGGCCGGTCTGCTCGAGCATCATGTCGGTGAACTTGTCCATGCGCGTGGCGGTCGTCGGGCCAGCCGGACCGACCACTTCGTTGCCGACCGGGTCGACCGGGCCGACGTAATAGATCACGCGGTTGGTGAAGTCCACTGGCAGCGATTCGCCCTTGGCCAGCATGTCCTGGATGCGCTTGTGCGCAGCGTCGCGACCCGTCAGCATTTTGCCGTTGAGCAGCAGCGTCTGGCCAGGCTGCCACGAAGCGACTTCTTCCTTGGTCAGCGTGTTCAGGTCGACGCGCTTGGATTTCTGCGTGTCCGGCGTCCAGTTCACGTCAGGCCAGCTCGACAGCGCAGGCGGTTCGATGTAGACCGGGCCCGAGCCGTCCAGCACGAAGTGCGCGTGGCGCGTGGCGGCGCAGTTCGGGATCATCGCCACGGGCTTGGAGGCCGCGTGCGTCGGGTACATATTAATCTTCACGTCCAGGACGGTCGTCAGGCCGCCCAGACCCTGCGCGCCGATGCCCAGCGCATTGATCTTGTCGCACAGCTCGATGCGCAGCTCTTCGAGTTTGTTGTTCGGGCCGCGCTGGCGCAGCTCGTACATGTCGATGTCTTCCATCAGCGACTCTTTGGCCATCAGCATCGCCTTTTCGGCGGTGCCGCCGATGCCGATGCCGAGCATGCCCGGCGGGCACCAGCCCGCGCCCATCAGCGGCACGGTTTTCAGCACCCAGTCGACCAGCGAATCCGATGGGTTGAGCATGACGAACTTGGTTTTGTTTTCCGAGCCGCCGCCCTTGGCCGCGACTTTCACGTCGACGGTTTCGCCTTCGACCAGCTCCATGTGGACCACGGCCGGGGTGTTGTCCTTGGTGTTCTTGCGCTCGAAATGCGGGTCGGCCACGATCGAGGCGCGCAGCTTGTTGTCGGCGAAGTTGTAGGCGCGGCGCACGCCTTCATTGACGGCATCCGTGACGGTGCCCGTGAAACCCTCGAAGCGCACGCCCATGCCGATTTTCAGGAACACGTTGACGATGCCGGTGTCCTGGCAGATCGGGCGCTTGCCTTCGGCGCACATGCGCGAATTGGTCAGGATCTGGGCGATCGCATCCTTGGCGGCCGGGCTCTGCTCGGCCTCGTAGGCGCGCGCCAGGTGCTGGATGTAATCCGCAGGGTGGTAGTAGCTGATGTACTGCAGTGCTGCCGCGACCGATTCGATCAGGTCGTCTTGGGTAATCACGGTTGCCATGTTCGCTCTTTCAGGGGTACCAGGAATGTTTGTTTTAAGCGTGCTTGTCGTTGTGCGTGCTCATCACGATGCGGTCGGTGTAGGCAATCGCCATGGCCGAGAGCAGGAACGCGAAGTGGATCAGGGTCTGGAAGAACAGCGTCTTCACATCGTATGACGACGCGTTGATGAAGGTCTTGAGCAGATGAATCGACGAAATGCCGATGATCGCCATGGCCAGCTTGGTCTTCAGGACCGACGCGTTCACGTGCGACAACCATTCTGGCTGGTCCGGGTGACCATCCAGATGCATGCGCGACACGAACGTCTCATAACCCCCGATGATCACCATGATCAAGAGGTTCGAGATCATCACCACATCGATCAGGCCGAGCACGACCAGCATGATGATGGTTTCATTGAGCCGGGTAGGGCGAATAGCGCCCGGAACGCTGACGGCATCGATGATGTGTTTGAGCGAATCGGCGTTGCCCATGGCGGCGCCGATCAGGTCGACGAGTTCGACCCAGAAGTGAAAGACGTAGACGCACTGGGCCAGGATCAGGCCCAGGTAGAGCGGCAGTTGCAGCCAGCGGCTCGAGAAAATCAGCGAATTGAGGGGCGACAGCTTGCGAAAAGGCTGGTTCGGCGGCAGAGACGACATCGGGATGGAACTCCAGGAAGTGCGAGAAAATTCAGCACGGCATTTTACACCGGCGCCAGCGTTCCGGTGGCGTCGGCAGAGCACTTGCCCGCTTTGCAACGGACGGCGTTAGAATGAATCGGGCGGCGCCAGCCAGTCGCCGGGGGGCGATGTGTAAGGGCTCAGTAAGCGAGCGCCCCTATGGTATCGGCATAACCCACTAACTAGAATGGAGACTGATATGTCCGACAACGAGACGACGCAGGAGCAATCCCAGGGCCTGCAAGAGCACCGCGTGTTCCAGCCGCCGCACGAATTTGCCGCCAACGCCACGGTCAGCGGCATGGCCGCGTACGACAAGCTGTGCGCCGAAGCCGCCAGCGACTACGAAGGTTTCTGGGCCCGTCTGGCGCGCGAGAACCTCGACTGGCACAAGCCATTTACCAGCACGCTCGACGAGTCCGACGCGCCGTTCTACAAATGGTTCGGCGACGGCCAGCTCAATGCGTCGTACAACTGCCTCGACCGCAATCTTGAAAACGGCAACGCCGACAAGACCGCGATCATCTTCGAAGCCGACGACGGCGCCGTCAATCGCGTGACCTACCGCGAGCTGCACGAGCGTGTCTGCAAATTCGCCAACGCGCTCAAGTCGCGCGGCATCAAGAAGGGCGACCGCGTCATTATCTACATGTCGATGTCGGTCGAAGGCATCAGCGCGATGCAGGCCTGCGCCCGTATCGGCGCGACCCACTCGGTGGTCTTCGGCGGCTTCTCCGCCAAATCGCTGCAGGAGCGCATCATCGACGCCGGCGCGGTCGCGGTCATCACGGCCGACGAGCAGCAGCGCGGCGGCAAATCGCTGCCACTCAAAGCCATCGTCGACGAAGCCCTGGGCATGGGCGGCTGCAACACGGTCAAGGACGTCATCGTCTACAAGCGCACCGGCGGCGACGTCGCCTTCCAGGAAGGCCGCGACCTGTGGCTGCACGAGCTGGTCGAAGGCCAGTCGGCCGACTGCGAGCCGGAATGGGTCGACGCCGAGCACCCGCTGTTCATCCTCTACACGTCCGGCTCGACCGGCACCCCGAAAGGCGTGCAGCACTCGACCGGCGGCTACCTGCTGTGGGCCGCGCTGACCATGAAGTGGACGTTCGACCTGAAGCCCGACGATGTCTTCTGGTGCACGGCCGACATCGGCTGGATCACCGGCCACACCTACATCGCCTATGGCCCGCTGGCCGTCGGCGGCACGCAGGTCGTGTTCGAGGGCGTGCCCACCTTCCCGAACGCCGGCCGCTTCTGGAAGACGATCGAAAAGCACAAGGTCAGCATCTTCTACACGGCGCCAACGGCGATCCGTTCGCTGATCAAGGCGTCGGACGTGGACGAGAAAGTTCATCCGAAGAATTCCGACCTCTCGAGCCTGCGCCTGTTGGGTTCGGTCGGCGAGCCGATCAATCCGGAAGCCTGGATGTGGTACTACAAGAACGTCGGCGGCGAGCGCTGCCCGATTGTCGACACCTTCTGGCAGACCGAAACGGGCGGCCACATGATCACGCCGCTGCCAGGCGCGACGCCGATGGTGCCGGGTTCGTGCACGCTGCCGCTGCCGGGCATCATGGCTGCGATCGTCGATGAAGCTGGCGCCGACGTACCGAACGGGCAGGGCGGCATCCTGGTCGTCAAGCGCCCATGGCCGTCGATGATCCGCACCATCTGGAACAACCCGGACCGGTTCCGCACCAGCTACTTCCCGGACGAGCTGGGTGGCAAATACTATCTGGCGGGCGACGGCGCGATCCGCAACAAGGACACGGGCAACTTCACGATCACGGGCCGCATCGACGACGTGCTGAACGTGTCGGGTCACCGCATGGGCACGATGGAAATCGAATCGGCGCTGGTGGCCAATTCGCTGGTGGCCGAAGCGGCGGTGGTAGGCCGGCCGGACGACACGACGGGCGAATCGATCTGCGCCTTTGTCGTGCTCAAGGGCGCGCGGCCAACGGGCGAAGAAGCGAAAAAAATCGCCAATGAACTGCGTGCCTGGGTGGGCAAGGAGATCGGTCCGATCGCCAAGCCAAAGGAAATCCGCTTTGGTGACAACCTGCCGAAAACCCGCTCCGGCAAGATCATGCGCCGCCTGCTGCGCGTGCTGGCCAAGGGCGAGAACATCACGCAGGATGTGTCGACGCTCGAGAATCCAGCGATTCTGGAGCAGCTGAAAGAATCGGCGTAATTACGCCACTGGTGCCGGCCTTCGGGCCCGAACGAAAATGCCCGTCTTCGCAATGCGATGACGGGCATTTTTTATGACGTAGGGTGGATGGCTCTGCCATCCACGCGTCCAACCACCATCACAACTTCTGCAACTGCTCCTTTGCATACGCCGCACCCGCACCGGTCGGCGCCAATTCAAGATACGTGGTGAACGCCGCCCTGGCTTTCTGCGGCTGCTTCGACCTGACATACGCATCACCCAGATTGCGATACGCGATTGCCCGCGACGGATCGATCTTCACCGTATTTTCAAACCAGCGCGCCGCCTCGACAAAACGATCCTGTTTGTAAAACACGAAGCCCAGATTGTTTGCCGCCAGCGCAAAATCCGGCCGCAGCTTGAGCGCTTCGGTAAACTGCGCCTCGGCCTGCGCATACTGCTTCTCCCGATACAGCTGCAGCCCCAGATCGTTGGCACGCTGCGCCTGCTGCCGGCTTGACACCGGCACCGCCGCCGGCGCCTTGAGCCGCGTCTCGCCGCCTTGCAGGTCCTTGACCACGACGGTGCCCGTTGCCTTCGACGCCTGCGCATCCAGCCGCGTGTTGAGCGCGATCGCATCATTCGACAACTGCGCCGTGCCGGCCGTGAGGAACTCGGTTTCTTCGGGCAGCTCGAATACGAAGTCGCCGCCTTCCGATCCCGGCAAGCTGCCAAAGGCCGGCGTCTGCTGCGACACGCTGGAGACGGCCGGCGCCACATACGCTGCCAGCTCGGTGGCCGTGATCAGGCCATCGCCATTCAGGTCGCCTTTGCCGCCCAGGCCTTGCATCAGCGTCCAGGTAAACACCGAGTGGCCATTTGGCCCGCCGTCGGCCACCAGCTGGTCGGTGCCGCCCGCCGTGAGCATCTGCCGGCCCAGGCGGCGCGCGTTATCGCGCAAGAACGAGGCATTGGCTGCGCCGCGTGTCAGACCAAGGCCGCTGTAGCAGGCGTCCATCACGAACAGCGCATGCTTGGCGGGCAGGCTCTCGGCGATGTTCTGGATTTCGGTCATCGGAATCGCATCGGTGGCCAGGTTGTTCGGGTCGGCGTCGAACGGCACGATGTAGCCCAGATCGCGCCCCGAACTGAGTTTGCGCGTGGCGCCGTGCCCGGCAAAGAACACGAACACGCGGTCGTTCGGCTGCAAGCCGCCATGGGCCAGGCGATCGTGGAATGCAGCTAGGATGCCCTGGCGCGTGGCCTGTTCATTCTTTAGCGTGATCACGCGTTCCTGCGCGAAGCCGAACTTCTGCACCAGCAGCCGCTCGACGCCTTCGGCATCGCGCACCGCATATTCCAGGCGCGGCCACTTCGGATAATTGTCGATGCCCACCAGGATTGCCCACGAATTGGCATAGCCGGTGGCCGCGGCGCGTGGCGCCGGCGTGGGCGCTGCCTTGCTGTCGACCTGGAACGTGGCGCCATCCCAGCCGGCAAATTGATAGCCCTCAGCGGCCAGCCGCTCGAGAATCATCGGCAGCGCCTTGACGGTGCGCTCATGGATATCGTGGAACAGGATGATGCCGCGGCCTTCCTTCTCGACGCTGCGCAGCACGCGGTCGGCAATCGACGACGGCACCGGATCGGCCCAGTCGAGCGAATCGATATTCCACATCATCGACGTGAGCTGCGCATCGGCCAGCAATTGCATGCCTTCGCGATTGCGCGCGCCGTACGGAAAGCGAAACAGCGACGAGCGCTGCGGATCGACCGCTTTGAGCAGCGTGTCGGTATCGAGGATTTCAGATTTGAGTTTCGCGCCCGTCTGCTTGGACAACTGCGCGTGCGTGAGGCTGTGATTGGCGAGCACGTAGCCGGCGTCCTTGAGCTTGCGGCTGACCTGGGCGTTCGCCCCCAGCTTGGCCGCACCCTGCGCATCGAGTGCGCCCAGGTTGCGCCCGACGTTGAAGAAGATCGCCGGCGCGTTGTACTGCTTGAGGATCGCGGCGATTTCTTCGCTGTAGCGGCGGTGCGGGCCGTCGTCGAAGGTGAGCAGTACGGTCTTTTTAGGCAGCGACTTGCCGAAGATCTCGGCGCCTTCGCGGCTGGCCTGCGCTGGCGCGCCCGGCTCAGAAGCAGCCGGTTCCGGCTCGGGCGCAGCGGGGTAGGGCAGCACGACGCCGTATTCCTTCAGGATGCGTTCGCGCGTGTAGAGCGTTTTCAGGTAGGCGATGTAGCTGTCCCACTTCTCGCGTTTCAGCTCGATCGCGCGGGTGTCGTAGCGCCGGAAGATCGCGCGGATCTCCTTCTCGTAATTGCGCTCGATCTCGGCCAGCGCGTCGAGGTCTTCCGAAATCCGCTTGTGCAGCTTGATCGCGGCGAGCGACGAATCGCTGGCGATCTGCGCCTGCAGGCTGCGCAGGGTTTCGCGAAACGCCAGGCGGTCGGCGTCGTACAGGCCGTCGCCCGACTCGATGTAGTCGAGCAGGGTGCTGATGGCGTCGAAGCGGCGTGGGTTGTTTGACGCGATCAGGGTAGCCAACGCCGTCTCGACGCGGCCGATGCGTTCCTGGTTTTCGTGGAACAGCTGCTGGCCGATGCGGTTCGCCTGAGCACGCTCGGCGGCGGGCAAGGTGGCCTCGTCGTGGGTCAGGACGATGATCTTGCGGTAGGCATCCAGCATGGCGCGCAGCTCGGTTGCGATGGCGCTGGCGTCCTGCGTGCTAGTGGCGGTTGCCGGGGCAGGCCTCGTTTCTGGCGCCCCGGTCGGGGTGCGGTTCACGAGCCAGGAGCCGGCGCCGGCGCCAGCAGCAGCCACGGCGAAGATGATGAAATAAAGTGATGTGCGTTTCACGACGTATCCGTTGCGGGTAGCGTGCCGGATGGGCAGGCCAGCCGGGAACGATACCATTCACGGGTCATGCGTGAAAAGAGGGCGAGCAGGGCGTTGCAGGATCGGTCTTGTACTACCAGGAATTGTTGTTATAATGAGCGGCTTCGTGGAATGCACACGTCGACCATCAGGAGAGATGGATGAGTGGTTTAAGTCGCACGCCTGGAAAGCGTGTGTAGGTTCATAGCCTACCGGGGGTTCGAATCCCCCTCTCTCCGCCAAGGATATACAAGGGCCGCTTCGATGCGGCCCTTTGCATTTGTACTATTGATTTGATGTGTGCTATTCGGTTCGATGCTATCTTGCTTGTTCAGTATCTCTTGGGCAAGCATTATGGACTTTATCGAATGGATGAAATTAACCGGATTGTCTGAGAAATCTGCCAACAGCTATCAGGGTGCGATCAAAGGACGTTTGACCAATTGGGCTCGGATTCATGGACTCACAACGAACTCGATTGCAGAGATTCCCAACCTCCCAGAGTTCCTCGCCCTTTCTGAAAAGTTGAGGCAAGCCCCTGAATTTCTTGACCGGAATAAGACCGGCAATGGGATGTACGCTGCTGCACTCAGCAACTATCAAAAATACCTCCAAGCCGTTGACGCTCTTCCAAAAAGAAAACAAGCAGAGTATGGGCCGCACCGACAGCAGGTAGCAAAAATCGAGTCCGCGTTAAGTGAATCGTTTGATCCGAAAAATCAAGAGGACGGGCGCGAACGAGTGTTGCGTGAAATCGTGCAGCGGCGGGGGCAACACAAGTTTAGGAAAAGCCTCATTGCCGCCTATGGTGGGCACTGTGCGATTACTGGATGTTCAGTAGCGCCTCTCTTAGAGGCTGCACACATCACGCCATACCTGGGGCCGGAGACAAACGCGGTTACAAACGGTTTGTTGCTTCGCGCAGACATTCACACCTTCTGGGACCTCGGGCTGATCGCGGTGGATCCTAGGGCTCACACTGTGTGGGTGAGCGCCGAAATCACAGACTCGACATACCAAGCCCTAACCGGAGTCCGTCTAAGGCCTCCGCTCGATTTGGCACAATGGCCGTCAACCGCAGTGCTTGACCAGCAATGGAATCTCGCGCATGCAAAATTTGCGGTGGCTGGTTCGAAGGGGTAGAAGCGCAGCTTACGAGCAAGCCGGGGAGCAGGTCTGGCAAACGAATACGGCCTAAACTGTAATGCGCCATATTCGTCGGCATGGCAGAGCTTGTGTCTGTAAGTCTGACCCTCTCAACCTGACCCCAGCTATGAAGGCCATGCATTCGCCAAGCTATGTGACCCGGTCAGTGAGTGTCACCCCGTTCAGTGTCAGTCGATGCAGTTGCACTGTGTGGCTGCACAGCCGACTTTTCGGCGTTGTCCTGACTGCGTCCGTCATCCGCGATTATTCGAATGCTTAAGATGAGGCTACCTGTCAGGTCGCAACAAACACGTGACGTGCTCGGTCTAGATTGACAATCTTGACCCACTGACCAAGGCAAGCCAATGATAAAACATGCACAAGTAACCGCCACGCCTTCTGTAAATGCCGGGATGAAAATGAGTTCTGAAGCGCGGGCCCGAATGCGTCGGTTGGAACGGGATGTATTCAAATACTACGACGATATGGGCACTGGAAAGGGAAACTGTACATGGGGCCCCGGCATCCTTGCCCACAGAGGCCCTTGTAGCAAAGAGGAACTGGCGAGGCCGGTCAGCGCAGCTGCCGTCGAGGCTGAGTTCGCCCGCCGGGTCGTAGAAGCGGAAGGCGGCGTTATACGCATGGTGCGCGTGCAGAAGCTGCCGCAAGACCAGTTCGATGCCCTGGTGAGTCTGACCTATAACGCAGGGGTCCACGGAACACGCAACGTGTACTCGTTGGTAGACACTGGCCGTTTAGCTGAAGCTGCTCGTCAAATTCGCACGATGACATCAGTACGGGTGAACGGCAAAAGTGTGGTGGCGCGAGGCCTCATTGCGCGCCGAGCAGGAGAGAGTGCGCCGTTTGACACAACTGCCAAATCTGCCGCGATGGCAAAAAAATAAACCAAGGAGCCGAACATGTCGTTTTTATCCATCGTTGGCAGATTGGCTGTCATGACTACCCTGTTTGCCTTCGTCGCCCATACAGCGCATGCCAAGAAGCCAGAAAAGGACGCCGACATTCTTGGGACATGGACGCTGACTAAAGTCTTGGATTCGGCTGACATCGCCTCGCTGACTGATCAGCAAGCTGCGGCACTGGTCGGCAAGGTCCTGGTTGTTCGGCGTGACAGCGTCATGTTCAATGGAGAGCCTTGCCGTGCACCAGAATTGACGCGTCGCCGCCATGACGCAGCCAAGTACGTTCGTGAAGGCTATCACGCTCGAGTCGGCGGTCTCGGTTTGCCTGATATCGTCACGGTGGTAGACCTGGACTGTACTGAAGTGTTTTTAAAAGAGAGAGAAAAGATCGTCGTGTTTTGGCAAGGTTACTTCTATGATGCAGTGAGGCAACCGCAAGCAAAGCGCTGACGTTCCCGGCCTGCATGACCTTTAGTTGCTTCCACATGCTGACTTGACTCAGCCTGGCGCACAACGCGTCCGCGTTTTCCGGCATACCTTCGCGCGATCCTGTGCCGAGAGGTGTTCTTCCGGCAAAGAGCGATCAACTAAAGGTCAGCGCAGGCTCGAGGTTCACGCAAGATGAGGTGCAGGTCGAGGCGGGCGCTCGCATCACACCACCATATATAATTGCAAAGTAGCCAACTTTGCCAATTATATGAATATTTCTAATCCTGTCTTCGCTGTCGCTTTAACGCTGTTGGCATTCCTGGCGATCAGAATCACATTTGTATTTGAAGAAAAAAGTCCCCCTCCGATGCGGTTTGGCACGATCAATGGTTTGCGTGGCTATCTCGCACTCTTCGTGATGTTGCACCATGCGTGCATGTGGTTCGTATTAGTTCAGACAGGCAAATGGGATGTACCTCGGCCAAGTCTATACGGACCTCTTGGCCAGGCCAGCGTTCTCATTTTTTTTATGATCACGCGTTTTTTATTCTATGACAAACTAATGAATGCGCGGGAGCGCAGGTTTGACTGGGCTGCGTTTTTAATCGGTCGTTTTTTTCGTATTGCGCCGCTTTATTATGTGGTCCTGATATTTGTATTTTTAACCGTAGCCTATCTGTCAGACTGGCGCGTCATCGACAGCCCGCAGGTAATTTCACTCGCCGTCGCGAAATGGTTGCTGTTCACCATTCCCACTGCAGCGCCACTCAACGGCCACACCGATTCCTGGATCATCATGGCTGGCGTGACGTGGTCGCTCCGCTATGAGTGGTGTTTCTATCTGGCTCTGCCATTGATTTCGCTGGCTGTAGGGCAACGTCCAGGTTGGCTCTTGTTGCTGGTTTCGGTCGCAGCACTCATCATCGGCTGGCGGATCGGATTGAATAGTCGATTCGCAGCCGTATTTGTAGGTGGCATCCTGGCAGCGTACCTGGTGCGTAATCCAAGATTTACGCGATTCTGTGAAAAAAAGGTAGCATCGGTATTGGTGCTGCTTTGTTTTGCTGCAGCCCTTCAATTCGACAATCTACTGAAGATTGCGCCGTGTATCGCGCTGATCACCGCCTTCTGCGTGATTGCCGGCGGTGCAAATATGTTCGGCCTGCTCTCGTTGCCGACATCTCACAGGCTCGGCGAACTCGCTTACGGCATCTATTTAATCCACGGCATCGTGCTATTTACGGCGATAAATTTTGTTGTCGGCAAAGATGTCGCGGCTGATATGTCGGTGCCAATATACTGGATGTTTGTTGCGGTGCTGGCGCTGATCACTCTGGCCCTGTCTGGCATGGCATACCACTATGTCGAGAAGCCAGGGATCTCTCTGGGCAAGCGACTTCGCAAGCGAAGCACATGATCCCTGGCCGGCCTTGATGGTCTAGGCCTTCGATTCATTCAGACAGGCCTTGGACCAAACGCTCGCGCGCGTTGATCAATGATCACCGCGCGCCGTACGCATCACGACCGCTTGTAACGCAGCCACACGCCGCCACCGTCCTGCACCTCTGCCGATTCGAGTTTCAGATAACTCGGCTGCTTCCAGGATTCTTCGGCAATTTCAAACGACGCAGGATGATGGCCACGCCCGTCGATCAGCGGCAGTATCAACACGCTGACTTCATCGACCAGGCCGGCATTGACGAACGAGCCGCTGACGTGCGGCCCGCCTTCGACGATCAGTCGCTTCGTGCCCAGCTCATCGGCCAGGGTCTGCACGACCTGCGCCAGATCGATATCGGTTTTGCCCGCGAAAAAATACGACACCTCGATCGACTGCAGATAGGCCAGATAGTCGTCCGACACGGCCTCCGTCAGAACCGCGACCACGTGGGAGCCGAGTGCTTCATTGCTCTTCCAGGCAACCTTGCCGTGACCATCGATGGCAATGGCGTAGGTCTTCGCATCACGCTTGGCGAAATAGGGCGTACGTGGAATCGGCTCCTTCGCCAACCCTTTCGGATAACCTTCGCCATGCGCGATTTCTTCCATGGTCGTACGGCCACAAATCCAGCCATCAAAGTCAAACGTCGCGGCGAGCTTTTCGTACAGCTCGCCCGCAGCGTTCTTGAATGGCCGATCCCAACCATCGGTCAGCGCGTGCCCGTCGATGGATGACATCATGTGGCAAATAACATAGGGTTTCATTAAATTCTCCAGAACGAGACATCAACAAATTGCTCGTCAATTAAAAGGGTCATGCCTCGTCATCAAAGTCGGCAGACAAACTCAGATCACGTTGCATCGAGATGTCGCGAACGCGTTCCTCCAAGCGCTCAACAACGGCAGTGAAACCCCAGGCGCCGAGCACGAGATGCCGTGGCGCGTCGGCGCCATTCGCAATCGTGACCATGGCCTGCGCGGCCCTGACCGGGTCGCCGGCCTGCGCGCCACTCGTTTCTTTCGTCCCGGCCAGGCGTTTTCCCGCCGTATCAGCGTAATCGGCGATTCCACTTGCTGTCTGGCGCAAGGAGCGGCCCGCCCAATCCGTGCGAAATGGCCCAGGCTCGACGCAGGTCACGCCGATTCCCAGCGGAAGTACTTCGGCGCGCAGCGCGTCCGACCAGCCCTCGACCGCATGCTTGGATGCGGCGTAGTAGCCGGACCCCGGATAACCGATGAGGCCAGCGACCGAGGTGATGTTGAGGATGTTGCCCTTGCGCTGCTCGCGCATCAGCGGAAGGACCGCCCGCGTCATGGCAAACAGGCCGAAGACGTTCGTGTCGAATTGCGCACGAATTTCCGCTTCTTCACCTTCTTCGACGGTGCTCTGGTAGCCGTACCCCGCGTTGTTGACCAGGACGTCGATGCGGCCGAATTGGTCGCGCATCGTAGCAACGGCTGCATCGATAGCTGCCGGACGCGTGACATCGAGAGACAGTGCGAGTACGCGGTCCGGTGCGCTGCGTTTGATGTCTGCAATGGCGTGCTTGTCGCGCGCGGTGACGACCACGCGCCAACCGCGCTGAACGATCAGTTCAGCCAACGCCCGGCCCAGGCCAGTCGAACAGCCGGTAATGAACCAGACCGGCGTGTTGTCCTGCTCCATAAAGCGCTGCATTACTTCTTCAAGTGCTCGCGCACCTTGGCCGCACTGTTGCCCACCTGGCCAACCACACGCTCCAGCTCTTCCTTGCTGATGCCCAGGGCTTCAGTCCAATAACGGACCTCATGAGCCTCGGTGAGACTGATGAGGTTGCGGTCCGGGTTGCCTTTGTTCGAAAGATTATCTGACATGGGGTATCTCCTCAAAACTGCAGGATGCGCGGCCAGAGAGTACTGAGTCAGTGCGTGATTTCACGAACCGCTGAACAACTTCATGTAGCAGACCGGCAGGGCATGCCTGCCATCCGGCGGCGCCTTCCTACCTGTCTGTTGTTTTCGCTGCATGCTGTTCGTCCATTGTTTTATGCAATTCGTCCAGCGTGGGTGTCCTGTCACTGCGGTTCGCCAGGTGCTTCGGAAAAAAGCCATTCAAAAATGCATAATAGCAACAAGATTGCAATATAAATATTGATCTTGCATATTGAGAACCTGCTAGAATATTTACAGGCAATAAAAATTGATCATCATCCACAAAAGTTTCATTGTCCGGGCCATGTCGATCCCAGGAAAATGCCGCTATCTGTCACCAATGTCGATATTCCACGGAGTCCGTCCCATGCGCATCAAGTCAGTCCTGCTGTTCCTGTCAGCCTTCATCACGTTCAGCGCGGGGATCGCCCACGGCAGCCCGATTCTGGTCAAGAACGGCGACTTCGAGTTGACCTCCAAAGGGGGTAACAAGAAGGTCAACGGTACGCATCTTGAATCTGACCGCACGACGCTGACCGGCTGGACCAGCAGCGAAAACGGCGGCAAGGGCGGCGGATATAACTTCGTATTGGATAGTACGATCGCGAACACCCCGCGGTCAGCGCTGTGGCTCGAAGGGAAGGGCAATGGCTACACTGCATCTCCAACCGGCGGCAATTTCTTTGCGTCGG
The DNA here is from genome assembly GCF_059685955.1 of Telluria sp. LT2P80. Taxonomy (NCBI): domain Bacteria; kingdom Pseudomonadati; phylum Pseudomonadota; class Betaproteobacteria; order Burkholderiales; family Oxalobacteraceae; genus Telluria; species Telluria sp. LT2P80. The sequence continues at coordinate 478,371 of NZ_JCASIO010000002.1, forward strand.
ATTCCCAATACCATCCGGGCATGCTGTCTCAACTGATCAGCGGCCTGACGATCGGCACCAGCTACTTGCTGACGTTTGATTACGCGCTGGCGCAGCAGGTCGGTTTCTATGGCGCCAACTACGACAACTTCTGGGAAGTGGGCTTCGGTAGTGCCACCGCCAGCACCGCGCCTTTGAGTATTGCCGACAATGCATTTAGTGGATGGAAAACGGCCACCATGGCGTTTACCGCGACCAATGCCAGCGAAATGCTGTCGTTCCTGGCCCGGGGCACCGCACCAGGCGCTCCACCATTCATGCTGCTAGATAATGTTGCGTTGAATGCAGAAGTGCCGGAGCCGGCAACGTGGATGCTCATGATCGGTGGCCTGGGCCTGCTAGCCTTCAACGCACGCCGCCGCCGCAACGCACGGATGTGATTTGGCAGGCCCGGTAGCGTCGCGCTTGCCCACAAAGGCACTTCCCGCTACCGGCTTGCTGTCGGTTGATCCTCATTTCGCACGCTGCATTTGCCATGAACGTTTCCCCCGCCGAATTCGCCGCCACCGCACTGCGCCTGTGCGTCTGGCTGATCCTGCTCACGGCCCTGTTCGTGCCGCTGGAGCGCTGGTTCGGCGTGCGCCACGACGGCCCAAACGGCGAGTTGCGCCATAACCTCGCGTATTACTTCCTCAGTAGCCTGGTGCCCATTGTGCTGCTGAGCGCGCCGATGGCGCTGCTGGCTGCGCTGGCCGCCTGGGTGGTGCCGGATGCGTTGATCACCGCCATCGCCGGCTTGCCCCTTGCCGTGCGCGTGGTGCTGGCCTTCGTGATCGCCGAGACCGGTTTCTACTGGGGCCACCGGCTCAGCCACGAGCTGCCGTGGCTATGGCGCTTCCACGCGCTACACCACAGCACCGAACGCATGCATTTTCTGGCCAACACGCGCAGCCATCCCGTCGACATGGTCATCACGCGCCTGTTCGGCATCGTGCCGCTGTATCTGCTGGGCCTGGCCAGCCCGACGGTGGTCGGCAGCGCCGCGCCCGCCGCATTGATCGTGCTGGGCACGTTGTGGGGCTTCTTCATCCACGCCAACCTGCGCTGGCGCTTCGGCCCGCTCGAATGGCTCGTCACGACGCCGGCCTTTCATCACTGGCACCACAGCCGGCACGAGCACATCAACCGCAACTATGCGTCCACGTTGCCATTCCTGGACCGCCTGTTCGGCAGCCACTACCTGCCGCGCCACTGGCCGGCCGAAGTGGGCACGGACACGCCGCTCGCGCCCACTTTGAGCCGCCAGTTGATCGAGCCACTGCTGCCAGTACCGACGGTCAAACCGGCCGCCGAACGGTCATTTTGAAGGGCGACGCCAATACAACGGCGGCCCCCGGGATATGGTTGATTGACGGCGTGATCGCGTACAATGACGAGCCAATCACTACCAAACACACCTAATGGAATGGCTTTTTGACCCAAATATCTGGGTCGGCTTGTTCACCCTTGTCGTGCTCGAGATCGTCCTTGGCATCGACAACCTGATCTTCATCGCCATCCTGGCGGACAAACTCCCCCCGCACCAGCGTGACAAAGCCCGCCTTGTCGGCCTGTCGCTCGCCATGATCATGCGCCTTGGCCTGCTGACCGTCATCGCCTGGCTGGTCAAACTCACCGCACCCCTGATTGCCCTCGGCCCGCTGACGTTCTCCGGACGTGACCTGATTTTGCTGGTGGGCGGCTTCTTCCTGCTGGCCAAGGCCACGATGGAGCTGCACGAGCGCGTCGAAGGCAAGCTGCATGTCGCCACCGGCAAGCGCGCCTACGCCAGCTTCGCGGCCGTCGTCGCGCAGATCATCGTGCTCGATGCCGTGTTCTCGCTCGACGCCGTGATCACCGCGGTCGGCATGGTCGACGAGCTGGGCGTCATGATGGCCGCTGTCGTCATTTCGATGGGTGTCATGCTGTTTGCGTCCAAGCCGCTCACGCGCTTTGTCAACGCGCATCCGACCGTCGTCGTGCTGTGCCTGAGCTTCCTGCTGATGATCGGCCTGTCGCTGATCGCCGAAGGCCTGGGCTTCCATATTCCGAAGGGTTACCTGTACGCGGCGATTGGCTTCTCGGTCGTCATCGAACTGCTCAATCAGCTGGCGCGCCGCAACTTCGTCAAGCAGGATGCGCACATCCCGCTGCGTGATCGCACGGCCGATGCGGTGCTGCGCCTGTTGGGCAGCACGCGCGGGATCGAGCCGGGCGACGAGCCGGCCCCGGTGACGAGCAAGCAGCAGAAGCAAAAGCCCGACGAGCCGACGTTCGAGCTCGAAGAGCGTAATATGGTCAGCGGTGTACTGAGCCTGTCACAGCGCTCGGTGCGCTCGATCATGACCAACCGCTCGGACATCTCGTGGATCAATATCGAGGACGATGCCGATACGATCCGCGCCCAGCTCCTGGCCACGCCGCACGGCTTCTTCCCGGTCTGCCGGGGCGAGCTCGATGAAGTGATCGGCGTCGCGCGCGCCAAGGATCTGATCGCCGACCTGGCGCTGTCGGGCGCGATCGATGCGAACCATATCCGCGTGCCGATCATCCTGCCCGATGCCAGCGGCGTGCTCAAGGTGATGGATCGCCTGAAGCGCTCGCACGGCCAGCTGGTCATCATCGCCGACGAATACGGTACCTTGCAGGGTCTGGTCACGCCAATTGACATCCTCGAAGCCATCGCCGGCGAATTCCCGGACGAAGACGAGCAGCCCGTGGTGCAGGACCTGGGCGGCGGGCGCTGGCGCGTGGATGGCACGGCCGATCTTCACTACCTGGAACAGGTGCTCGAGGTGGACGCGCTGGTGGGCGACACCGACGACTACACGTCGCTCGCCGGCCTGATGCTCGAGCGCTTCGGCACCTTGCCGCTGGTGGGCGACGGCATCGAGATCGAAGGCTTGCGCATGGAAGTCGAAGAAGTGCTGGAACGCCGTATCGCGTCGGTGCTGGTCACGCGCATCGCCGATCCGCTTTGACGACAAGTTGAACGACCGTTTTTGACAGGGACACGATCATGCAAGCACTCTCCCGGGGCCAGCGCCTGCCCCTGTCCACCGTGGCGCCAGAGGGCGTCCTGCAGGCGGGCGTGTCGGCCCAGGGCCTGGTACTCGATGTCGCGTGCTTTGCGCTGGATGCCAGCGGCAAGCTGGCGGACGAACGCTACATGACCTTCTTCAACCAGCCTGCGACGCCGTGCGGCGGCGTGGCGCTGGATGCGGTCGGCCAGGATGCCGAGGGCTTCAGTTTCCAGCTCGTGCGGCTACCTGGCTGGGTCGAGCGCGTCAGCATCGTCGCCAGCACCGAGGGCGCAGCGACGATGGCGCAACTGCAGACCGGTTATTTGCGTCTCGTTGGGCCGCAAGGCGAGTTCGCGCGTTTCACGTTCAGCGGCAGCGACTTTGCCGGCGAGCGCGCTGTCATGCTGGGCGAGCTGTATCGCAAGGATGGCGGCTGGCGTTTCATGGCCGTGGGGCAGGGCTTCAACGGCGGCCTGGATGCGCTGGTGCGCCACTTTGGCGGCGCAGTGGCGGAGGCGGCGCCCCCGGCGCCCCCGGCGCCTTCAACACCATCGGTCGACCTCGAAAAGCGCGTGGCCCAGGCCGCACCGCAGCTGGTCAATCTGGTCAAGTCGGCTGCCGTGTCGCTCGAAAAAGCGGGCCTCGCGCAGCATCGTGCCAAGGTCTGCCTGGTCCTCGACATCTCCGGTTCGATGAGCGCCTTGTACAGCAAGGGTCTGGTGCAGAAATTCGCCGAGCGCATTCTGGCGCTGGGCTGCCGTTTCGATGACGACGGCGAGATCGACGTGTTCCTGTTTGGCCGCAACGTCCATCAGGGCGAGGCGATGGATCTGTCGAACTGGCCGAACTACATCAAGGGCATCATCACGCGCCACCCGCTCGAAGGTGATACCCGCTACGGCGCCGCGATCGAAGCCGTGCGCCGCCACTACTTCCCGGATGCGTGTGGTGGCGAACGCCGTGCCGTCGCCAAGGCCGCCGTGCCGGTGTACGTGATGTTCGTTACCGACGGCTCGACGTCCGACAAGCCGCTGACCGAACGCCAGCTGCGCTGGGCCAGCCGCGAGCCGATCTTCTGGCAGTTCATGGGCATCGGCAAAGGGCGCAAGTCCAAAGCGAAAGCGCTGGCCAGCTTCGCCGACTCGGATTTCCCGTTCCTCGAAAAACTCGACGAGCTCGATGGCCGCCTTGTCGATAACGCGGATTTCTTCTCGGTGGCCTCGCCCGACGAGCATCCCGACGTCGCGCTGTACGACCTGTTGATGAACGAATACCCGCAGTGGGTGAAGCAGGTCAGGGCGCTTGGCATGATCGGCTGACGCGCGGTAGAAGGGTTCGCATTTGTCATGCAAACAGGCCCCGAAATACCGCTCTTCTCAATCGTTAGAAACCGGTAGTCGCACGTTACTCTTGTCGCATTGTCAGGACGTCGTTACGTCCACAGACCGTGTACAACAGGAGAAACAACGTGTTCGAAGGATTCATCCAGCTCACCCCAACGGGCGTCGCGCTCACCATGGCCGGGTCGTACATCATGACCGTGTTTGCCAGCGAACTGTATCTGCACCGTTCGCGCAGCCACCGCGCGATCACGTTCCACCCGATGCTGTGCCAGCTGTTTCGCCTCTGGATCTGGCTGACGACCTACGGCGTGACCGCCAAGGCCTGGGTGGCGGTGCACCGCAAGCACCACGCCAAGTGCGACACGGTCGACGACCCGCACAGCCCGCAGATCCACGGCCTCTGGACCATCCTGACCAAGGGCACGCTGCTGTACCGGAAGGCCGCCCGCAACGCGGACCTGATCAAGGCCTACGGCGTGGGCATCAAGGAAGACTGGATGGACGCGCACCTGTACACGAAGCACCGCTTCCGCGGCGCGTTCCTGTTCCTGGCGCTGGAAATGCTGGCGTTTGGCGTGACCAACGGCTTCTTGATCTGGCTGTTCCAGTTTTCGATCCTGCCATTCTGGGCCTCAGGCTTCATCAACGGGATCTTCCACGTGGTGGGTTACCGTAACTTCGAGACGAAGGAAGCGTCACGTAACTTCTTCCCGATCGGGATCATCTTCGGTGGCGCCGAACTGCACAACAACCACCACGCCAACCCGGCGTCGGCCAAGCTGTCGATGAAGTGGTGGGAGTTCGATGCGGGCTGGCTCGTCATCCGCATCCTCTCGTTCGTGCGCCTCGTGAAGATCAACCATGTCGACCGGTTACCGGCGCCGGACTCGGCGCAGGCACGGCGGCACGCGGCGGGTTGACGCCTGCCGGGCGCAGCTTCTTGCCAAGCCTGCGCCACCCGATCACCACGCCCGTCACGCTGAGCAGCAGACCACCGAGGCTCAGCACGACCAGCACGATGTCCCATAGCGGCCGCCGTTCCAGCAGCGGCAGCCAGTCCCACGAATGCAGCATCGCGAACAGCCAGCGGCTGGTGCGCTTGCCGCTGTCGATGTGGCCCAGCACCGCACCCGTATGCGGGTCGAGATGCACCCAGGTCGCGTGCGGATCGTCGAACACGAGACGTAATGCCGGTAGCGGCTTGTCGGCGCCGCCCATCATCGTGTGCGCATCGCGCGCGTAGTAATACAGGTCATACGCAGCCAGTTGCTCGACCCGTGCGACGGGTGCATCGACCAGGTGCGTGGCTGCAGCCCACAGCGCCGCCGTGTCGAGCGTCACCGGTCGCGCCGTGTGGCTGTCCAATACCTGCGGCGCGCCGCCCGCGTGGTACGCCAGCACGCGGTTCTGGCCCAGCACGCGCACCCAGCGCAACTCGCGCACCGCGCCCGTGCTGGCGGCCAGCAGCATCGGCGGCGCGGCGTCACGGCCCGTCAGCGTCAAGGGCCCGCCCTGCATCGCTTCGATGCGCAGCTTGGGCGCGCCGGTATCGAAGATGTGCCACGGGTTCATCGACATCAGGCCGCTGAAGATCCACGCGACCGTCACCAGCGCAAACAGCAGACCCGTCACGTGGTGCCAGCGCATCATCGCGCCCGGATACGGCGTGCGTGCGCCGCTCCGGTACGGCGTGCGAAAGCGCCAGCGCAGGATGCCGGCCACGGTGCCTGACAGCGCGGCCGCGATGCCGGCGATGGCCAGGTAATTGACGATACTGGTCCAGTAAGGCTGGAACACGTTGCCGCGAAACGGATACAGCCAGTGGATCCAGGCACCGGCGTAATTCCACAACTGTTCGCTGCGCGTTGCGTCGCGCACGACTTCGCCGGTTTTCCCGGACACGTACAGCAGCGTGCGATCGGCATTATTCACCTCGACCCGGTGCAGCGGGCGCTGCGCATCGAGCCCGCGCGAATGGGTGAAGGCGTCTTCATCGATGACGTCCCGGTAAAGCACGTTCACGCCGGGGCCGGCCCAGGCGCCAGCGCTGGCCAGCGCATCGGCCGCGTTCACCGATTCCACGCGCGCGCCGCTGATGGCGTCGATGACGATGGCGCCGGTCTTGCCGCTGGCGATCGGCGTCGCCACGTACACGGCGCGTCCGCCACTGGACGCCGCCAGGCGTAACCCGTCCAGCGACCCGGTGACGCCGGCCCTGGCCAGTGCCACGTCTGGTGCCAGCAGCGGGGCGTTCTGCGACAGCGCCGGCAAATGCGCCAGCCGTTCGGCATCGGTCAGCTTCGGGTAACCGACGTACATCATGACGATGCCCGATGCGAACCACATCGCAAACAGCACGCAACCACCGATGCCCAGCCAGCGGTGGGTCAGGAACAGCCAGCGTTTGAGTTGTGCTTTCATGCCCGACTCCCCGTCAGAACGCCACGCGCAGCGACACGTCCGCCGTGCGCGCCGCGCCCAGGTACGCCATCGTGCTGTTCACGTTGGCGGCGTAGATCCGGTCGGTCAGATTGCGCACGCGCCCGACCAGCGTGACGTCGCGGTTAATCTGGTAGGCCAGGCCAAGGTCGACGAACGTATAGGCCGGCCAGTACAGCGTGTTGGCCGCATCCGCATACACCTTGCCGACCCGGCGCACGCCGACGTTCGTCTGCAGCGCTGGCGTGATGGCGTACGACAGCCACAGGTTGGCCACGGTTGCCGGCGTGTTGACCGGCGTTTTCCCGGCCAGCGACACGTTGCCCTGGCGGTAGTTCTGGTATTCGGCATCCACGTACGTGACATTGCCCTGCAGGCCAAGGCGGCGCGTCGGCTGCAGGCCGATGGCCAGTTTGACGCCTTGCGACGTCTGCTCGCCCACGAGCAGGGTCAGGGCGCTGTTGTTCGGGTCCTGCGTCGCGATGTTCTTGCGCGTGATGTGGTACGCGGCCAGCGTCGCCGTGCCCTTGCCATCCCAGAATCCCAGCTTGCTGCCCACCTCATACTGGCGCCCGGTGGTCAGCTCGCTGTTATTGCGCACGTCCGCAAACGAGGCGGTCGACAGCACGCCGGACGGCGGATCGGCCGCCGTCGCAGTTTGCGCATACAGGTTCATGTCGGGCGTGACGTCCCATACCAGGCCAAGGCGGCCCGTCGTCGGCGTGTAGCTGCGCGCGAAGCTGGCCGGGCTGGCGCTGGTCACCTCCCGGCGGTTGGTCAGGTCGAGTTCAATGCGCTCGTGGCGCAGCGCGGTCACCAGGTTCAGGGTGGGCACCAGCGCCGTGCGGTTCTCGATATACAGCGCCGTTGTCGTGACCTTGTTGTCGCGGTCGGGGCGGAAGCCCGGGCTCATGCCCGGCACCGTGAAGAAGCGCTCGGTGACGAAGTCGTACGGGTCGACCGTGCTGACCGTGGCGGGCAGACTGTTCGGAAAGCGCGTCTGCTTGTTGACGCTGACGTCCAGGCCAAAGGCCCAGTCGCTGCGGCGTGCGCCGATGCGGCTCTTGTAGACGCCGTCGAGGCGATCGCCCACCATGCGCTGGTGGTGGCGCTGGAGCAGGGCGGCCGAGCGGATCACGGCCGTGTTGGACGGGTTGAAGCGGTAGGTCTCGACATTGCGGTAGTCGCGCAGCGCATCGTACAGATACAGCGTGTTCGTGAACTGCAGCGCGTCGCTCACCTGCCACTTGCCGATCGAGCGCAGCCAGTGCACGCGCTGGTCGTAGACGCCGTCGGCGCTGTTGTAGTTCTTGAAGCGCGTGGCCTCGAGAATGCGCGCCTGGCCCGCGATCGGATTGGCCAGCGGCGTGCCCCAGTAGGGCCGGTCCACGTCTTCCTGCTGGAATTCATAGGCCAGCGTGTGCGTCACGCCGCGCCCGAATTGCGACAGCAGGGACGCCGCAAGCTGGGTCGAGCGACTGTCGACGCCGTCGATCGGGCTGCCGGTGTCGCGGTGGTTGATGTCGATGCGCACGTACTGACCATCGCTCAGTTGGCGGTTCAGGCCGACCGACGCTTCTTTCAAGCCATGCGCGCCAAGCCGTGCCTGGGCTTCTGAAAACTCGCGCGCTTCGGCCAGTTTGGTGATGTAGTTGATCGAGCCGCCGACGGCGCCCGAGCCATACAGAAAGCTCGACGGCCCGCCGATGGCTTCGACGCGGTCGATGATCCAGCTGTCGACAGGGCGCGCGGCGATCGCATACTGGACGTTGATGCCGTTGAACAGCTGGCTGATCGAGCCGCTGCCGAAGCCTCGGTAGCTCACGCCAATATTGCCCGGCGCATTGTGGGCGGTCACGCCGGGGATCGCGCGCAGGATTTCCTGCGTGTCCTGGGCACCCCGCATGTCGATCAGTGCGCGGTCGACAACCGTGACCGTGGCCGGGGTTTCACGTGCGCTCAAGCCAAGGCGGCTGGCGGTATCGAGCGGCGTGTCGAGGTTGAGCAGGCTGCCGGCGCGCGGTGCGTCGGCCGTGATCTCGACGGTGGGTATGGTCTGGGCGTGCACCTGCCACGGGACGACGAAGGTAAAGCCCAGGGCGAGCGCGATCGTGCGCGGCCGCGTGTGAAGACATGGGGTCATTGCATTTCCTGTGCGCGCGACGAACGGCGATGGCGTGCCGCGCATGGTCCACCGGTGCTGCATGAAGATGCAGCGCCGGAATCAAGGGTGAGGACGGATCAGGAAAGGGAGGGGGGCGGCCCGCGCGATTGCGCAGCTGTCCAGGCGAATTGCGGACGTGGCGCCTGATAGAACAGGGGCGGGTAGGGATCGCGCTCGACGCTTGCCACCAGCAGTGCGCCGGCGTAGGGCGGCGGCGCCATGGCGGCGTGCTGGTGCGAACAGCACAGGTCACAGTGCGACATGTCGGGCACCGGTGGCGCCGTCGTCTGGCCCGCATCGTCCACGACCAGGACGTGGCGGGTGCCGCTGGCGCTGCAAATCTCGCTCAGGTAAGTGCTGGGCGGCTGGGCGGTGGCCAGGGCCATCGCATGCGACAGTACGGGCGTGAACAGGCCGAACAGGAACGCCACGAGGACGGTCCAGCCAAATAGCGCGCGAGTTGTGCGAAGCCTGTGCATCGGCAAATTATAGTCCTGGCAGCGCGCCGCGAACGACGATTGGTCAATTTGTCCATCTGGCCGGGCGGCACGCCACATCGCGCACGATTGCTATAATCGCGGCCTGTGCCCTTCGCCCAAGATTGATGAACACCATGCAGCGCACCCTTGTGATTTCCCCCAACTGGATCGGCGACGCCGTCATGGCCCAGCCCTTGCTGCGCCGGCTGCGGGAGCGTCATCCCGACCGGCCGATCGATATCGTCGCGCCCACCTGGGTAGCCCCGGTCTGGCGCGCAATGCGCGAAGTCGACACGGTGCTCGAGTCGCCGTTCAAGCATGGCGCGCTGCAGTGGAAAGAGCGCAAGGCGTTCGCAAAAATGCTCAAGGCGCGCGGCTATGCCGACTCATACGTCTTGCCCAATACGCTCAAGTTCGCCCTGATCCCGTGGCTGGCCGGCATCCCGCGCCGCGTGGGCTACAAGGGCGAGATGCGCTATGGCCTGGTCAATGTCATGCACCACGACGACAAGAGGGCGCCGCGTCCGATGGCCCAGTTCTACCAGGCGCTGGCCGATGCGCCGGTGCGCGACCTGGCGCGGCCCGAGCGTCTGCCCGAACCGGTGATGACCGTGGCGCCAGCAGAAGCGCAGACCGCGCTCGCGCGCCTGCAGCTGCCGGGCGGCGCGCACGTCGTGTTTGCGCCGGGCGCCGAATTCGGCCCCGCCAAGCGCTGGCCGTCCGCGTACTTTGCCGAGCTTGCGCAAACGATCCTGGCGCATCGCCCGGATGTACAGATCCTGCTGCTCGGCTCACCGAAAGACCGCGGGGTCTGCGACGAGATCACGGCGATCGCGCCGCAGGCGCATAACCTCGCCGGGTCGACTTCGCTGGCCGAAGCCATCGCGCTGATCTCGCGCGCTGCTGCCGTGGTCACGAACGACTCGGGCCTGATGCACATCGGCGCGGCGCTGGGGCGGCCCGTGGTGGCCATCTATGGCCCGACCGATCCGCGCCACACGCCGCCGCTGTCGCAGCTGGCGCAGATCCTGTGGCTGCACATCGAATGCTCGCCGTGCCAGCAGCGCGAATGCCCGCTGGGCCACCAGAACTGCATGAAGCAGATCCTGCCGCAGGCTGTCTGGCAGCCCTTGCAATCCATGCTTGCCGCCGCGTGATGCGGGCAAGCCAAACGATTTAACAGAGGACCCCATCATGATTCTGGTTACCGGCGCCGCAGGTTTTATTGGCGCGAACCTCGTGCATGCGCTGTCAGCGCGCCAGCCGTTCAGCGTGTTCGCCGTCGACAATATGTCGCGGCCCGAAAAATTTCATAACATCGTCGACGCCGAGATCGCGGATTACGCCGACAAGGAAGACTTCCTGGTGCGCCTGAAGGCCGGGGAGTTCGACAACAAGTTCACCGCCGTGCTGCACCAGGGCGCGTGCTCGAACACGATGGAGACCGATGGCCGCTACATGATGAAGAATAACTACGACTACACGGTCGCGTTGTTCGAATTCTGCCAGCGCCAGGACATCCCGTTCATCTACGCGTCGTCAGCCGCCGTGTATGGCGCCGGCACCGTGTTTCGCGAAGAGCGGCCGCTCGAGCGGCCACTGAACGTGTACGGCTACTCGAAATTCCTGTTCGACCAGTACCTGCGCCGCTACTGGGCCACCAAGGGCAAGGATGCGGGCAGCCAGGTCGTTGGCCTGCGCTACTTCAACGTCTACGGACCGCTGGAAGGACACAAGGGCACGATGGCGTCGGTGCCGTTCCACCAGTACCACCAGTTCCTGAAGGACGGCAAGGTGCGGCTGTTCGGCGCCAACGATGGTTACGAAGCCGGCGCGCAGATGCGCGATTTCGTCTACATCGATGATGTCGTCAAGGTCAACCTGTTCTTCCTGGACCATCCCGAACAGCGCGGCATCTTCAACCTGGGCACCGGTCGCGCGCAGCCGTTCAACGACCTGGCGGTGGCCACCGCCAACGCATTGGCCAACGAAGGCAAGCCGGCCTTGACGCTGCAGGAGATCGTCGACCAGGGCCTGCTCGAGTACCTGCCATTCCCGGACAAATTGAAGGGCAAGTACCAGAGCTTCACGCAGGCCGACATCTCGGCACTGCGCGCAGCCGGCTACAACGAACCGTTCACCGACGCGGCCACCGGCGTGGCGAAGTACATGGACTGGCTGCGCGCGCAGCCGGTGCGTTAAGGCCGACGTTTACATCACGTATACACCGGGGGCCAAGCTTTATACCCGGTTTTTACGCCTGAATCGCTAACCTGCTCGTGTTCCATGCAGCGCTATCGTGCGCCGCCTGGGTTCCAACACAACCACGAGCAGACACCATGAACGCATCGATTCAAGCACGGCGCGCCGTCCTGGCGGCAGCCGCCATGCTGGCCATCAGTGGCGCGGCCCAGGGCCAGGTCACCGACACCGTCGCGCTGGCCGAACCTTCCGCAGCCGCATCCCCCGTCACCTTCAACGCCGCGATCACATCGGACTACCGCTACCGCGGCATTTCGCAGACGCGCCTGCAACCGGCAGTGCAGGGCGGTCTTGATTACGTCCACGCCGCTGGCTGGTACGTCGGCGCCTGGGGCTCTACCGTCAAGTTCGCGAAGGACGCAGGGGGCGACGGCGACGTGGAGATCGACCTGTACGCGGGCAAGCGCGGCGAGATCGCGGTCGGCCTGTCCTCGGGTCTGACGTACGACGTCGGCGTGCTGCGCTATCTGTATCCGGACAATGGCCTGGGCCAGGTCGCCGGCTTCGTCAACGCCAACACCACCGAGGTGTATGCACAACTGGGTTACGGCCCTGCCTACATCAAGTATTCGCACGCCACCACGAACCTGTTTGGCTTCGTCGACAGCGAAGGCAGCGGCTACCTCGACATCGGCGCCAATCTCGACGCCGGCCATGGCATCACGGTGCAGCTGCACGCCGGCCGCCAGCGCGTGGACAACAATCCGGCAGCCGATTACACCGACTGGAAGATCGGCGCCTCGCGCAGCTTCGCGTTGGCCACGGTCGCCGTCGCGTATGTCGGTACCAACGCCAGCAAGAGCGCGTACGCCTCGCCAAGAAACGGCAAGTTCACGGGCCGCGACGCGCTGCAGCTGAGCCTCAGCCGCACCTTCTGAATCCAACCACCAGAATAACAACCTCGCTGAAAGCGAATGTCCATGGATCTCATCTATATCGGCGCGCTCCTCGTCTTCGTCCGCCTGACTTGCCTGCTGGTGAGCGGTTGCGGACTCCTCGGAGGCAAGCAATGAATCTCTCCTACGTGATCGGCGGCCTGGCCGCCTGCGCGCTCCTCGTCTATCTCCTGATCGCCCTCTTCAAACCGGAGGACATGTGATGGCCACCACTGAACTGATGACGCAGTTCCTGCCGCTGCTCGCGCTGTTTCTGGTCGTGCTGCTGGCGCTGGCCTGGCCACTGGGCGCGCTGCTGGCGCGCATCGGCGCCGCCGACATCCAACCGGGCGCCGTGCCCGGCCTGGGCTGGGTCGGCGGCATCGAGCGCGTGCTGCTGCGCGCTGCGGGGCCCGCTGCCGGCGCCGCCCAGACCTGGAAAGCCTATGCGCTGGCGCTGATCGCGTTCAATGCGGTGGGCGTGATCTTTGTCTATGGCCTGCAGCGCCTGCAAGGCTGGCTCCCGCTCAACCCGGAAGGCATGGCGGGCGTGAGCCCCGATTCGAGTTTCAACACCGCCGTCAGCTTTGTCGCCAACACCAACTGGCAAGGCTACAGCGGCGAGCAGACGATGAGCATCCTGACCCAGATGGTCGGCCTGGCCGGCCAGAACTTCTTTTCGGCCGCCACCGGCATCGCCGTCGCGTTCGCGCTGATTCGCGGCTTTGCTGCCCGTTCGGCCGGCGCGATCGGCAATTTCTGGGTCGACGTCACGCGCTCGACACTGTATGTGCTGCTGCCGCTGTCCGTGATCCTCGCCGTGTTTCTGGTGGGGCAGGGTGTGGTACAGAGCCTGGCGCCGCACGCCGAAGCGCAGATGATTGAGCCGGTCACCTACACGCAGCCGGCCAGCGATGGCCAGGCGGCAGTCGAGACACGTGCCGAGACGCAGGTCATTCCAATGGGTCCCGTCGCTTCGCAGGAAGCCATCAAGATGCTGGGCACGAACGGCGGTGGCTATTTCAACGCCAATTCCGCGCACCCGTTTGAAAACCCGACCGCGCTGTCGAACTTTGCGCAGATGATCGCCATCTTCCTGATCCCGGCCGCGCTGTGCTTCGCGTTCGGCCGCATGGTGGGCGACACCCGCCAGGGCTGGGCCGTGCTGGGCACGATGACGCTGATCTTCGTGATTGCGGCCATCGGGGCCTTCTCCGCCGAGCAGCAAGCCAATCCGCTGCTGGCGCCACTGGGCATCGACCAGGTGGCAAGCAGCCTGCAGTCGGGCGGCAATATGGAAGGCAAGGAGACCCGCTTCGGCATCGCCGCATCGAGCCTGTTCGCCGTCGTGACCACGGCCGCATCGTGCGGCGCCGTCAACGCCATGCACGACTCGTTCACGCCGCTGGGCGGCATGGTGCCGATGGTGATGATGCAGTTCGGTGAAGTGATCTTCGGCGGTGTCGGCTCGGGCCTGTACGGCATGCTGGTGTTCGCGATCCTGACGGTGTTCATCGCCGGCCTGATGATCGGCCGCACGCCGGAATACCTGGGCAAGAAGATCGGTGCGTTCGAGATGAAGATGGTCGCCGTCGTCATCCTGGTCACGCCGTGCCTGGTCCTGCTGGGCACCGCACTGGCCGTTACCACCGGCGCTGGCGCAGCCGGCGTGGCCAATCCGGGCGCGCACGGCTTCTCCGAAATCCTGTATGCGCTCACGTCCGCCGCCAACAACAACGGCAGCGCGTTTGCAGGCTTGTCGGCCAATACACCGTTCTACAACACGCTGCTGGCCGTGGCCATGTGGTTCGGCCGCTTTGCCGTGATCGTACCGGTGCTGGCCATTGCCGGCTCCCTGGCCGGCCGCCAGCGCCTGCCCACCACACCCGGCACCTTGCCCACCCATGGCCTGATGTTCGTCGCCATGCTGGCCGCGATCGTCGTGCTGGTCGGTGTTCTCAACTACGTCCCGGCGCTGGCGCTCGGTCCTGTGGTCGAACACCTGCAATTGTTCGGAGAATGACAATGGATCAATCAGTGACCAACCCAACTGAAGCAACCCCGGTGCAGGCGCCGCGCAAGTCGCTGAACCTGTTCGATGGGGCGCTGGTCTGGCCGGCGGTGCTTGACGCGCTCAAGAAGCTCCATCCGCGCACGCAGCTGCGCAGCCCAGTGATGTTCGTCGTCTACATCGGCAGCATCATCACCACGCTGCTGTGGTTCCAGGCGCTGGCCGGGCACGGCGAAACAAGCGCCGGCTTCATCCTGGCCACCGCTGTCTGGCTGTGGTTCACGGTGCTGTTTGCGAACTTCGCCGAAGCGCTGGCCGAAGGCCGCAGCAAGGCGCAGGCGGCATCGCTGCGCAATCTGCGCCAGACCGTGACGGCGAAAAAGCTCGAGGCGCCCAAGCATGGCGAGCCATGGCAGGCCTGCCCGTCGGGCGATCTGCGCAAAGGCATGTTCTTTTTGGTCGAAGCTGGCGACGTGATTCCCGTGGACGGTGAAGTGGTCGACGGCGTGGCCTCGGTCGACGAAAGCGCCATCACCGGCGAATCGGCGCCCGTGATCCGCGAGTCGGGCGGCGACTTCGGCTCGGTTACCGGCGGCACCCGCGTGCTGTCGGACTGGCTGGTGGTGCAGGTGAGCGCTAATCCTGGCGAGACGTTCCTGGACCGGATGATCGGCATGGTCGAAGGCGCGTCCCGCAAGAAGACGCCGAACGAGATCGCGCTGACCATCCTGCTCGTGGCGCTGACGATCGTGTTCCTGGTCGTGACGGTGACGCTGCTGCCGTTCTCGCTGTTTGCCGTGCAGGCGTCCGGCAGTGGTTCGCCGGTGACGCTCACCGCACTGGTGGCGCTGCTGGTGTGCCTGATTCCGACGACGATCGGTGGCCTGCTGTCGGCCATCGGCGTGGCCGGCATGAGCCGCATGTTGCAGGCCAATGTGATCGCCACGTCGGGCCGCGCGGTGGAAGCGGCCGGCGACGTCGACGTGCTCCTGCTCGACAAGACGGGCACCATCACGTTCGGTAACCGCCAGGCCGCTGCCTTCCTGCCGGCGCCCGGCGTGACCGAAGAGGAACTGGCCGACGTGGCGCAACTGGCTTCGCTGGCCGACGAAACGCCGGAAGGCCGCAGCATCGTGGTGCTGGCCAAGAACCGCTTCAATCTGCGCGAACGGGCAATGGAGTCGCTTGGCGCGGTGTTCGTGCCGTTCACGGCCCAGACGCGCATGAGTGGCGTGGACCTGGGTGAGCGGCAGTTGCGCAAGGGCGCCGCCTCGGCACTCCGGCGTCACATGGAGTCGCTCGGCGCGGTCTGGCCCGGCGACGTGGAACGCAGCGTCGACGAAGCGTCGCGCCGTGGCAGCACGCCGCTCGTGGTGGCCGACGGCAGCCGCGTGATGGGCGTGGTCGAACTCAAGGACGTCGTCAAGGGCGGTATCCGCGAGCGCTTCGCCGAACTGCGCCGCATGGGCGTCAAGACCGTGATGGTCACTGGCGACAACAAGCTCACGGCGGCGGCAATTGCGGCCGAAGCGGGGGTCGATGACTTCATTGCCGAAGCGACGCCGGAAGAAAAGCTCGCGCTGATCCGCAGGTATCAGAGCGAAGGCAAGCTGGTGGCGATGACGGGCGACGGCACCAACGACGCACCGGCGCTGGCCCAGGCCGATGTCGCGGTGGCCATGAATTCGGGCACGCAGGCGGCCAAGGAGGCCGGCAATATGGTCGACCTGGATTCGAATCCGACCAAGCTGCTCGAGATCGTCGAAATCGGCAAACAGATGCTGATGACGCGCGGCGCGCTGACGACGTTCTCGATCTCGAACGACATCGCCAAGTACTTCGCGATCGTGCCGGCCATGTTCGTCGCCACCTATCCCGAGCTGAAGGCGCTGGACGTGATGGGGCTGACCAGTCCATCGTCGGCCATCATGTCGGCCGTGATCTTCAATGCCCTGATCATCGTGGTGCTGATCCCGCTGGCGCTGCGCGGCGTGCGTTATCGCGCCATCGGCGCGGCGGCCCTGCTGCGCCGGAACATGCTGATCTACGGCTTTGGTGGCCTGCTGCTGCCGTTCGCCGGCATCAAGCTGATCGACATGGCGCTTGCTGCGCTCAATCTGACCTAGGAGTTTTCATGCAATCGATTCTTCGCCCCGCACTCGTGCTGTTCGCGGTGCTCACGCTGATCTGCGGCGTGCTCTATCCACTGGCCGTGACCGGGATCGCCCAGTCGGCGTTCCCCGTCCAGGCCAATGGCAGCCTGGTGGAACGGGATGGCAAGACCGTCGGCTCGGCGCTGATCGGCCAGTCATTCACTGCGCCAGGCTACTTCTGGGGCCGGCCATCGGCCACCGGCCCGATGGCCAATAACGGCGGCGGTTCGGGCGGCTCGAACCAGGGCCCGCTCAACCCGGCCCTGCAGGAAGCGGTCAAGGGCCGCGTGGCTGCGCTGCGCGCACTCGACCCGTCCAACACCGCGCCGGTGCCAGTCGACCTGGTGACGGCGTCGGCCAGCGGTCTCGATCCCGAGATCAGTGTGGCGGGCGCGCAGTACCAGGCAGCGCGGGTAGCGCGTGCGCGTGCGATGCCGGTCGAACGGGTCGGCGCGCTGATCGAACGGCACACCGAGCTGCCGCTGCCTGGCTTGCCAGGTGCGCCGCGCGTGAACGTGCTGGCGCTGAACCTGGCGCTGGACCAGGCAGCCGGCGTGGCCAGCGGCCCCGAAAGCGGTCATACTCGCTAGATGATGCCGCACGACGACCAGCGACCCGACCCCGACGCACTGCTTGCGCAACTGCGCGAGCAGGACCGGCGCGCAGCGCGTGGGCGCCTGCGCATTTATTTCGGCGCCTCGGCCGGCGTGGGCAAGACCTACGCCATGCTGCAAGAGGCGCGCAAGCTGCAGCGCGAGGGCGCCGCACCGCTGGTGGGCGTGATCGAAACCCACGGACGCACCGAGACGGCGCGCTTGCTCGACGGGCTCGAACTGCTGCCGCGGCGGCGCATCGACTATCGCGGCAAGACGCTCGACGAATTCGATCTCGATGCCGCACTGGCGCGTGCGCCCGGTGTCATCCTGGTCGACGAACTGGCGCATTCGAACGCGCCCGGTTCGCGCCATCCCAAGCGCTGGCAGGACGTCGAAGAACTGCTGGCGGCGGGCATCGACGTGCTCACCACCGTCAACGTGCAGCACCTGGAAAGCCTGAACGACGTGGTGGGCGGCATCGCGGGCATCCGCGTGGCCGAGACAGTGCCCGATCGCGTGTTCGACAGCGCCGACGAGATCGTGATGGTCGACCTGACGGCCGATGCGCTGCTGGCGCGCCTGAAAGAGGGCAAGGTGTATCAGCCGCAGCAGGCCGAGCGCGCGGCCGGTAATTTCTTCAGGAAGGGCAACCTGATCGCGCTGCGCGAACTGGCGCTGCGCCGCACGGCCGACCGCGTCGAAGGCGACGTGCGCGCCTGGCGCGAAGCGCAATCGATCGACGCGATCTGGAAGACCGGCGCCGGCCTGCTGGTGTGTCTCGGGCCGGGAAGCCACGCCGAGCACGTCGTGCGCAGCAGTGCGCGCATGGCGTCGCAACTGGGCACGGCCTGGCATGCGGTGTATGTCGAAACGGCGCGCCTGGGCAAGCTGCCCGAGACCGCGCGGGTGCGCATCATGGACACCCTCAAACTCGCGCACAGCCTGGGCGCCACCACGGCCGTGCTGTCGGGCGAGGACATCGCGGCCAGCACGCTCGATTATGCGCGCGACCATAATCTGTCGCGCATCGCGCTGGGCCGGGATGGCTCGCGCTGGCCGTGGCGCCGGCGAACCGCGCGCCGGCTTGCGCGGCTCGCGCCGGGTGTGGACCTGATCGAGATCGGGCAACCGGCGGTGCCGCCTGCTGCGGTCAGCGGCGCCACGGCGGCTATGGGTGCAGCAGCAGAGCCAGGCCAGCCATTGCTGCCGCACGCGTTGGCTGCCGGTGCCAGCCTGCTCACGGCGCTGGTGGCTACGCCACTGAGGCCGTGGCTCGATCTGGCCAATATCGTCATGCTGTTCCTGCTGGTGGTGCTGCTCGTGGCCATGCGTTTCGGGCGCGCGCCATCGGTTACCGCCACCTGCGTCGGCGTGGCCAGCTTCGATTTCTTCTTCGTGCCGCCGCGTTTCGATTTCGCGGTGAGCGACGTGCAGTACCTGATCACGTTCGCCGTGATGCTGGCCGTCGGCCTGATTACTGGGCACCTGACAGCTGGCCTGCGCTTCCAGGCGCGCGTGGCGGCGCAGCGCGAGCGGCGCGTGCGCGCGCTGTACGAATTCGCGCGCGAGTTATCCGGTGCGCTGGCGGCGTCGCAGGTGTTCGAGTCGAGCCGCACCGTGATCCAGAATGCGTTCGGCGCACGCGCCACGCTGCTGGTGCCCGATGCCGACGGGCGGCTCGGCATGCCGGCGGCGGAAGATGGCGGCGCAACTGGACCGGCGCCCGGCAACGTCGACCTGGGCATCGCCCAGTGGGCATATGACCACGCTCAGCCGGCGGGTCTGGGCACGGACACGCTGCCCGCATGCCCGTTGTTCTATCTGCCGCTGGTGGCGCCGATGCGCACACGCGGCGTGCTGGCGATCGAGCCGGAAGGCGGGCGCTGGGTCCTGATTCCCGAGCAGCGGCGCCAGCTCGACGCACTGGCGGCGCTGGCCGCGATCGCGCTCGAGCGTGTGCATTACGTCGAGGTAGCGCAGGCGGCATTGGTGAACATGGAATCGGAGCGGCTGCGCAATTCGCTGCTGGCGGCGCTGTCGCACGATCTGCGCACGCCGTTCACGGCGCTGGTGGGCTTGTCCGAATCGCTGCTGCGTGGCGAGCCGGCGCTGCCCGATAAATCACAGGCGCTGGCGCAGGCGCTGCACGATGAAGCGGTGCGCATGGGGACCCTGGTGGCGAACCTGCTGGACATGGCGCGCATCGAAAGCGGGGAAGTGCGCTTCAACCTGGAATGGCAGGCGCTCGAAGAAGTGGTCGGCAGCGCACTGCGCGCCTGCGGCGCGGCGTTGCGCCAGCACACGGTGACGGTGCGCCTGCCGCCCGATATGCCGCTGGTGCGTTTCGACGCCGTGCTGATCGAACGCGTGCTGTGCAACCTCGTTGAAAATGCCGCAAAATACACGCCAGCCGGCTCGCGCATCGAGATCTCCGCGCTGGCGCGCGGGGCCTGGATCGACGTCACGGTGAGCGATGACGGTCCGGGCCTGCGCGCCGGCAGCGAAGAAGCGATCTTCGAAAAATTCACGCGCGGGGAGCGCGAATCGGCGCTGCCCGGCGTAGGCCTGGGCCTGGCGATCTGCCGCGCGATCATCGGCGCGCATGGCGGCATGATCCGCGCCTGCGCATCAACCCTGGGCGGCGCCGGCTTCGTGTTCTCGCTACCGGCCGGCAGCCCCCCTGAACTGGACTTGCTATCGATGGAGACAAACGATGCTTGACGTGCCTTGCGCACTGCTGGTCGAGGACGAGCCGCAAATCCGCCGCTTCGTGCGCGCCGCGCTCGAACAGGAAGGCTGGCAGGTGCACGAGTCGGTGAGCATGGCGCGCGGCCTGATCGACGCCGGCACGCGCCGCCCCGATCTGATCGTGCTCGACCTCGGCCTGCCGGATGGCGATGGCATCGACTTCATCCACGACGTGCGCAAATGGTCGGTGGTGCCGATCATCGTGCTGTCGGCGCGCGTGGCCGAGAGCGAGAAAATCCGCGCCCTCGACGCCGGCGCCGACGACTACCTGACGAAACCATTCGGCACCGGCGAACTCCTCGCACGCGTGCGCGCCACGCTGCGCCGCCAGCGCCAACCCGCCGCCGGCGGCGACAGCAAAACACACTTCAGCGACGTGTCAGTGGACCTGCAAGACCGTGTGGTGACGAGAAATGGCGAACACGTCCACTTAACGCCTACCGAATACCGCCTGCTCGCCGTCCTGGTCAGCAACGCCGGCCGCGTGATGACCGCCCCGCAACTGCTACGCGCCGTCTGGGGCCCGGGCCACGCCGAAAGCAGCCACTACCTGCGCATCTACATGGGCCACCTGCGCCACAAACTCGAACCCGACCCCGCCCAACCCCGCCACCTCCTCACCGAAACCGGCGTCGGCTACCGCCTCTGGCTGGGCTAATAACCCCCAAATCAATGTTAAATAAATTAGGGTCAGAGTAGAATTAAAAAGCAATTTTTGAAGTTGCCAGTTAATTCGACTCTGACCCTAATTAATTTGCAACGCTTTCCCAAAATATAAATTAGGGTCAGAGTCGAATTGTTTGACAACATTCGGTAATTGCCCAATAAATCTACTCTGACCATCATTGATTCTGGCTTTTGATGCGCAATTTTTTTGCTCTATGGAATTCTTTGGAAAAAGAAAGATCCGCGCATAATTTAAATGCAACGTTAATTCGACTTAATGAAGCCAGGAATCAAATTATCGAAAAATGGCGATCAATTGCTCAATAATTCGACTCTGACCCTAATTAATTTGCAAGAGTTACTGCAAGAATAAATTAGGGTCAGAGTCGAATTGTTTGACAACTTTGGGTAATTGCCCAATAAATCTACTCTGACCCTATTTTTTAGGGAGGCCTTGGCCGCCGATGGGTTCGGTTTCGAAGCGTTCGCCGAAGCCGGCGATCAGGGGGCGGGCTTGTTTGATGGCGGCTTGGACTGACGGGAGGGTCAGTGAGGCCTTGTGGTTGTCTTGCGAGTCCCAGGTTTCGGTGATCCAGATGGCGTCGGCGTCCTGTTTGTCTTTGGCGATGATGTAGGCCAGGCAGCCGGGCATGGCGGTGGTGCCTTCGAGCAGGATGGCGATGAGGGCGTCGCGCTGGCCCGGCGTGGCGAGCATTTTTCCGATCAGACCGTACATGCGGGGTGTCTCTTTCATCGTGGTGGTGGTGACGGGGGCGGTGGCGCAGGCTTGGGTCAGCGGCAGGGCTGCCAGCGTCCCCAGCATCGTGCGGCGGGATACGGTCATGCCTGTCCTCGCGTGGAATTGTTTCTTGAGAAGTATAGGTGTGGCTCCTGGTGCCGCCAAGCACAAACGGGCGTCTTGGCGCATTCGATGCAGGTCGGGTTAAGATGGCTTTTCCATCATCCTGTCACGAAAGCCTCGATGCGACTTCATCCTCTTGCCCTGGCCGTCAGCGCCTGCATTTTCTCCGTCTCCCAGGCTGCGCATGCGCAGCAGCCGGCCGCCGTGTCCGAGACCGCTCTGCGCGCCCATTTGTCCTTCCTCGCTGACGATCTGCTCGAAGGCCGCGGCACCGGCCAGCGCGGCGGCGACCTGGCCGTGCGCTATCTGGAAACCCAGGCTGCGCTGATTGGCCTCAAGCCCATCCCCGGCGGTGGCTATCGCCAGAAGGTCGAGATCGAGGGCAGCAAACTTCTGAGTGGCAGCGCCACCTTCACCGCCGGCGGCAAGACCTTCAAGCCGGCGCTGGGCAAGGGCATTGTCATGGGCACCAAGAGCGGCAACGAGAACCTGTCGTTCGATGCGCCCCTCGTCTTCGTCGGCTATGGCGCCGCCGCACCCGAAGAAAAGTGGGACGACTACAAGGGCCTCGACGCCAAGGGCAAGATCCTCGTCATGATGGTCGACGATCCCCAGCCCACCGCAGAAGAGCCCAACCGCTTCGCCGGCAAGGCCTACACCTGGTACGGCCGCTGGATCTATAAATTTGAGGAAGCCGCGCGCCGCGGCGCCGCCGGGGTGCTGTTGATCCACACGACGCCATCGAGCTCGTATCCGTGGAGCGTGCCGGCCAATGGCTTCGGCAACGAGCGCTTTGGCCTCAAGGGCCCGGGCAATCCGATGGAAGGCTGGCTGCACGAAGACACGGCGCGCGAGCTGTTCGCCGCCGGCGGCCATGACCTCGACAAGCTGCGCGCGCAGGCCGAGCGCCGCGACTTTCGCCCGGTCGACCTGAAGATCGCGGGGCATGTCGAGTTGCGCTCGGCGATCCGGCCGGTCGAGCAGTTCAACGTCATCGGCATCGTGCCTGGCACCGACGCCAAGCTGAAAGAGCAGGCCGTCGTCTACTCGTCGCACTGGGATCACATGGGCATGGCCGAACTGAAAGCCGGCGACGATCCGAAGGCCGACCGCATCTACAACGGCGCGATCGATAACGCGTCGGGTACCGCAGCGCTCCTGGTGATGGCAGCCGAAGCGGTCAAGAAGCCGGCCAGGCGCACCCAGATCTTTTTGTGGCCCGCCGCTGAAGAGCAGGGCTTGCTGGGCGCGGCGGCGTATGTCGCCAACCCGGTCTGGCCGCTGGCGCAAACGGCGGCCGACCTCAATCTCGACAGCCTGAACTTCGTCGGCCGCACCCGCGATATCGGTGTCGCCGGCGCGGAGCGCAGCAGCCTGTTCGAGACCTCGACCCAGGTGGCCAAGTCGATGGGCCTGAAGATCGCGCCAAGCTCGCCGGACATGTCGGGCGCCTACTTCCGCGCCGACCACTTCGCGTTCGCCAAGGCGGGCGTGCCGGCATTTAACGTCGGTTCAGCCGTGTTCTCGGGCGATGGCCACTTCGAGTTCGAACAGCACCAGAACGAATCGAGCACCAACATCAAGGGCTTCAAGGACCACTACCACCAGGTCAGCGATGCATACCGGCCCGAGTGGGATTTGTCGGGCATGGTGCAGCAAGCGCAATTCACGCTCAACCTGGGTTACGCGGTCGCGAACGCGCCGGGCATGCCGACCTGGAAGAAGGGCGAAGCCTTCGGCAGCGTCAAGCGCAAATAGGTTCGGCGCCGGCCCTCACACGGGTCACACGGCGGCGGCGGCGCCACTGGCCGCCGCCGTCAGGATGCGATCCAGGTCGGTCATGTCCACCGGCTTGACCAGATGATGGTCGAAGCCGGCCTGGCTGCTGGCATCGCGATCCTGCGACTGGCCATAACCGGTAACCGCCACCAGCAAGGCATTCGCGGTCGCCGGTGCTGCGCGCAGGCGGCGCGCCAGTTCATGGCCATCCATCCCGGGCAGGCCGATGTCGAGCAGGCAGGCGTCGGGCACGAACTGCGCGGCGCGCCGCAAGGCGTCGAACGGATCATGTTCGACCGCCACCTCATGTCCCGCTGCGCTGACGTACATCGCCAGCACCTGCGCCGCGTCGATATTGTCGTCCACCACCAGCACCTTGAGCTGCTGCAGCGCGCCTGCCTCGGGCGTGTTTGCAGCGCTGCCGCCGGCGCTGCGGGCTTCGCTGCGCGGCAGCGTCACGATGAAGGTGCTGCCCAGTCCCTGGCCGGGGCTCTCCACGCGCACGCTGCCGCCATGCAGCTGCACCAGGCTGCGCACGAGCGCGAGCCCGATTCCCAGGCCGCCCTGCGTGCGGTCCGGCGTGCGCTCGCCCTGCACGAACATCTCGAATGCACGATCCAGTTCTTCGGGCAGCATACCGATGCCGTTGTCTGCCACCACGATGCGCAGGCGCGACGCGTCCAGTTCGAGCGCCACGCGCAGCTTGCCGCCGGCGGGCGTGAACTTGACTGCGTTGTGCAGCAGATTGCCCACCACCTGCACCAGCCGTTTGCGGTCGCCCATCACCCAGGCCGGCGTCGCCGGCAGCGATGAGGTCAGCGTGTGGCCTCGCTGGCGCAGCGGTTCCTGGACCTGTTCCATCGCTTCGGCCAGCACCTCGTTGACATCGAGGCGCACCTTCGACAGCGTCACCAGGCCGCGCGTGACGCGCGACACGTCCAGCAGGTCGTCCACCAGGCCGGCCATGTGCCGTGCCTGGCGCGCGATGATGCCGCTGATCTGGCGTGTGCGCGCCGGGTCGAGCGTGTCATGGCCCAGCAACTGCGCGCCGGAGGCGATTGGCGCCAGCGGATTGCGCAGCTCGTGCGCGAGCATTGCCAGGAATTCGTTCTTGCGCTGGTCGGCCTGGCGCAGCGCTTCTTCGGCGTTGACGCGGTCGGTCACGTCCTGGATCGTGCCGCGCAGCGCCGACACGCGCGCGTCGCCGTCCTGCACTGCCTCGCAATGCAGGTCGATCCAGATGCGGTGGCCTTCGGCGTGCAATACCTGCAGTTGCAGCCTGCCGCTGCCGCCGGTGCGTTGCAGCTCGCGGATCAGCGCACTGGCGCGCTGCCACGATTCTTCGGGCAGCACCGACCCGCGCTGTTCGTCGAATGGCGGCAGCTCACGTCCGTAGATGTGCGGCACCGATTCGGACGTGAACAAGTCGCCGCCCGGCAGTTGCATGTGCCAGGTGCCGAAGCGCGCCATGCGGTGCGCGTCGCGCAGTTCGGCTTCCTTGATGGCCAGCGCTTGCGCGCGTTCGCCCAGCAGCGTCGATGCGGCGCTGATCGCCTCGGCCACTTCGGCCGCTTCCTTGACGTGCACTTGCGTGAAGCGGGGCGGTGTTTCGCCTTTGCCCAGCGCCACGGCCGGCGCGGTCAGGGCCTGGACCGAACGCGCGAGGCGCCCGCCAATCTGCCAGGCCAGCCACAGGCCGACTGCAAACAGCAGCAGCACGCCGGTCAGCAGCGCAGCCAGCGGCTCGAACAGCACCTGGTTCAGGTTCGAGCGCGGCATGCCGATGGCGACGTGCCAGCCGGTGGCTTCGGAGCGCGAGTAGAAGGTGAGCAGGGCGGTGCCTTCCTGCGACACCGACTGGACGATCCCTTCGCGCTGGTGCTGCATGGCGCGGAACAGCGGATCGGTGACGCGGTTGCCGACGAAGCGCTCGGGGCTCAGGTTGCGCGCGAAGATGGTGCCGCCGGCGTCGACTACTGACGCCCGCGCGCCATCCGACACGGATCTGGGTGTGAGCATGTCGTCGAAATACCCGGGCCGTACGCCGATGCTCAGCACGTAGGCCACGCTGCCGTCGATCACTACCGGCACGTCGACACTGACGGTGGGCTCGCCGACGACCTTGCCGATGAAAACGCGCGAGATGCCTGGCCGGCCGCTGGCAAACACTTTCTCCAGCGAGTCGGACGGTTCGAGCGGAAGGCGTTCGCCATAGACGACAGCGGTATTGAGAATCTGCTGGCCGCTGCGCTCACGCAGCACGGCAGTCATGCCGTCGCCGGCCAGTTGCAGCGCCTCGCGCGCCTGCCGGTGCACGAGTGGGAAATCGCGGTCCTGGAGCGCGTCGAGCGTCGACAGGGTCTGGGCGATGACCTGCGCCTGCAGCAGCTTGCTGTCGACCGTGTGAACGAGCGCGCGCACGGTCTGCATCGTGTTGCGCTCGAACTGGGCGCGGTTTTTCTGGTACTGATGGACGAACAGGAGCGATGCGCCGACCACGCCCGGCAACAGTGTTACCAGAACCAGCCAGAGCAAATAAGCCCGCAGTGGTCTGCGGGGCATAGTGGACGATATGCCAGTCACATTGCTTTCCAGAACGTTTAATCCGGCAAATTCTACGCCACAAACCAAAAGTACATGCTTTCCTTTAGTGAGGCTGGCAGTGGGCTGTGTCGGTCAGCGCCGGTTACGCGTGAACAGGGTCTTGTAATAAATTGCCGTCGCGTGCCAGCGGCCATTGGGTGTACACGCGTACTCAGGCAATTCGCCAACCCGCTCGTAGCCGCTTTGTTGCACCAGTCGCTCGGCACCGGAGCCCACCGCCGCATCCAAAAACAACAAACCGCGGCGCAGGGCCAGTGCCTCGATCTCGAGCGCTTGCATCAGCGCCATCCCGATGCCACTGCGCCGTACGGTGCAGTGTACGAGCAACTGTTGCACTTCGGCGCGGTTGTGGCCATTTGGCTTCGTACACAATGCAAGCTGGATACTGCCGACCAGCACGCCGGCACGTTCCGCTGCCAATAGTACGCGCTGCCCCAGCCCGACTTCATCCGCGATGCCTTGCCAGTATGTGTCAAGCTGATCCTGGTCAAGACCATTGACGAATCCCAGTGAATGGCCATCGGCCACCGCATCGAGCAGCAACGTGCCCAGCGACGGCATGGATTGGGCGATGGTGCGTGGATCGAGTCTGCGGATGATCATGGAATTCCCTGAACAGAGGGTGAATGGATTGTCCGTTTATCTCAAGCACGATGCATGCCAACGTGTCGTGGTTCATATGGCCACTGTGTCATCCTGTTGTGGGCGCACCATACTTTCGACCTAAACCAAGTTTTATTTTCTGGTATTGACATGGATCTATCGACATGACGAAAGGTCGCTTGTAATGTTCTCGCAGAGTAACTATTTTCGGCGCCTGGCGCTGCACAAGGATGACCATGACAGAACCAACCAAGAAACGCCGTGCCATGACACTGGCAAATCTGCGCATCGGCAAGCGACTGGCACTGGGCTTTGGCTTGATCTGCATCATGCTGGTCGTGATGATCGTACTGAGCAATGCGATGCTGGCCCGCACCAATGCCGGCACCGCCGAGATCGTCAATGAACGCATGCCGCGCATCGCATTGACCACCCAGATGCAGGACCGGATCAACGATATCGCCATCTCGCTGCGCAACATGATCCTCAGCGAGAGCGGTTCCGACCACCGGCGCCAGGTCAAGGACATCATGGCCGCGCGCGCCGCGATGGACGCCATCCTGGTCAAGCTGCGGGCGTCGCTGCACAACCCGAAAGCGCTCGAACTGCTGGCCCAGATGGAAAAGGAAACCGCGCTGTACAAGGCCGGGCAGGATGCAATGATCAAGCACCTCGAGGCCGAGGAAGTCGACGAGGCGCGCGCGCTGCTTGGCGAAGACCTGGGCCCGCTGCTGATGCGCCTGAAGCGGGCGACGTCCGAGCAGACCGCGCTGCAGGTCGCGATCGCGGACGAAGCCGCGCGCGACGCCGCCGTCACCTATCGCAATACCAGTCTGCTGATGTGGGGCCTGGGCGGCGTGGCATTGCTGCTCTCATTGCTGGCGGCGTGGGCGATCACGCGCTCGATCACGCGGCCCCTGGCGCGCGCGCTGGATGTGGCCAACACGGTTGCCGCCGGCGACCTGACCAGCCGCATCGAGGTAACCACGGATGACGAAACCGGCCAGTTGCTGCAAGCCCTCAAGACCATGAACGAAAACCTGGCGCGCACCGTCGGCACCGTGCGCGTGGGGACCGACACGATTGCGTTGGCCGCTGCCGAAGTGGCAGCGGGCAACCATGATCTGTCGATCCGCACCGAGCAGCAGGCCGCGGCGCTGGAAGAAGCGGCGTCGTCGATGGAAGAGCTGACGGCGACCGTGCGCCAGAATGCGGACAATGCGCGCCAGGCCAATGTGATGGCGGGCCTGGCCTCGAGCGTCGCCTCGCGCGGCGGCGACGTGATCGAGCAGGTGGTCGGCACGATGGACGGCATCAACGCGTCGTCGAACAAGATCAACGACATCATCGGCGTCATTGACGGCATCGCATTCCAGACCAATATCCTGGCCCTGAACGCGGCGGTGGAGGCAGCCCGCGCGGGCGAGCAGGGCAGGGGCTTTGCCGTGGTGGCGGGTGAGGTGCGCAATCTGGCGCAGCGCTCGGCGGCGGCGGCCCGTGAAATCAAAGGCCTGATCCAGGATTCCAGCGGCAAGGTCGCCGAGGGCGGCAAGCTGGTGGCGCAGGCCGGCCAGACCATGCGCGAGATCGTCGACAGCGTGCGCAGCGTGACCGACATCATGACCGAAATCAGCGCGGCGAGCCTGGAGCAGACCGCCGGCATCGAGCAGATCAATCAGGCTGTGACGCAGATGGATGAGGGCACGCAGCAGAACGCTGCGCTGGTCGAAGAAGCGGCAGCGGCGGCGACCTCGATGCGCGAGCAGGCGGCCCGGCTGGCGCAGGCGGTGGCGGTGTTCCAGATCGACGGGGAGCAGATGCAAGGTGTGTCGGCGGCAGCGCCGCAAGCGGTAGCGCCGACGCAGGCAGTCCCGGCGCCTGCACCGGTCGCTGAAACGACAGCGGTACCGACCCGGACCCCGACCCCGGCCCCGCGCAAGGCGATCGCAGCAGCCAAGGTACCACCCAAACCAGAGGTAGCGGCCGGCGCAACGCCGGTGGCGGCCGGGGATTGGGAAGAGTTCTGACATCGCACCAGGCCTGAATTTCACCGGCCAAACGGCATCGGCACTGAAAACGGCAAGCTGCGGCTTGCCGTTTTTTTTTGCACGAACAACCAACACATGCGCAAAGAAAGCGTGCGCATCGTCCAGTATTCATTGCAATCACGCTGGCATTGCCTTTTCGTTAGCGTGCATGCATCGTTATCGTCCGCGTTAGAACTTACCCTGCTTGCCGAAAAGAAACACAACGAAATCTCACGGCATTGGAAGGTAATACCATGGAACACGCAGTCAACGATCGCGAAGTGCTCTCTTTCCGTCTCGGCAAGGAAGAATATGGCATCAGTATCCTCAAAGTGCAGGAAATTCGCGGCTACGAGGCGCCGACTCGCCTGGCCAATGCGCCCGAATTTCTCAAGGGTGTCATCAATCTGCGTGGCCGGATCGTGCCGGTGGTGGACATGCGCATCAAGTTCGGCTTTGCCAATCCGACCTATGACAGCCTGACGGTCGTGATCATCCTGAACATTGCGCAGCACGTGATCGGCATGGTGGTCGACAGCGTCTCCGAGGTCGTCACCCTCGAAGCCGACCAGATCCGGCCGGCACCTGCCATGGGCTCGCTCGATGCGGGCTACCTGCGTGGTCTCGGTACGGTCGGCGAACGCATGCTGATCCTGCTCGATATCGACGCCCTGATGCAATCCGAAGAACTCGGCCTCGTGCCGTCGCTCGCGCTGGCTGCCTGAGCCGCTCCGCAGAAAGAACCACCCCATGAAACTCGGTAATCTGAATATCGCCACGCGCCTGTCCCTTGGCTTTGGTATCGTCGGCGTCATGCTCATCGCGATGATCTTGATGAGCAATACGTCGCTGCTGCGCGTGAACAATGGCACCAGGGATCTCGTCGAGCACCGCATCCCGGCAATCGAGATGAGCAACCGGCTCGAAGGCCAGATCAACGTCATCGCCATTGCGCTGCGCAATATGATGCTCAACGCCGAGCCGACCGATCGCCAGAAGCAGGTGGATGCGATCGGCAAGGCCCGTGCGACGATCACCGCAACGCTGGCCGAGATCGAGCCGCTGCTGACGGCGCATCCCGATGAACTGGCCATCCTGCGTACCATGCAGAGCACGAGCACCAGCTACCTGACCGGCGTCACCGAACTGCTCGCCCTGATCAATGCAGGCGAGGAAGAGCCGGCCAAGGTCTACCTGACCAACGAACTGCGTCCACGCCTGGCCAGGCTGAAGGATGCCACTGCCGCCGAACTGGCGCTGCAGAAGGATCTGAGCGCCAAGGCTGCAGCAAGCGCCGCAGCAACCTATGACAGGACAATGTTGCAGACCTGGGCGCTGGGCGGTCTGGCGCTGGCGTTCGCGGCCCTGGTGGCCACCTTGATCACGCGCTCGATCACCGTGCCGGTACGCCGCGCGCTGGAAGTGGCCAATACCGTCGCCGCCGGCGACCTGACCAGCCGCATCGACGTCACCACGCAGGATGAAACCGGCCGGCTGCTGCAAGCGCTCAAGACCATGAACGAAAGTCTGGCGCGCACCGTGGGCGCCGTGCGGATTGGCACCGACACCATCGCGGTTGCCGCCAGCCAGGTGGCGGCGGGCAGCCAGGACTTGTCGGGCCGCACCGAGCAGCAGGCCGGCGCGCTGGAAGAAACGGCATCGTCGATGGAAGAACTGACATCGACAGTCAAGCAGAACGCCGATAATGCGCGCCAGGCCAACAAGCTGGCCGAGACCGCGTCGAACGTGGCGGCGCGCGGCGGGGAAGTAATCCATCAGGTCGTCGACACGATGGACCAGATCAACGCATCGTCGAACAAGATCAGCGACATCATCGGCGTGATCGACAGCATCGCGTTCCAGACCAATATCCTGGCGCTCAACGCGGCGGTGGAAGCCGCGCGTGCCGGCGAGCAGGGCCGCGGCTTTGCGGTCGTGGCCAGCGAAGTGCGCAATCTGGCGCAGCGCTCGGCGGCGGCGGCCAAGGAAATCAAGACGCTGATCGGTGACTCGAGCAGCAAGGTTGCCGACGGCAGCAAGCTGGTGGCGCAGGCAGGTTCGACGATGCAGGAAATCGTCGACAGCGTCCGGCGCGTGACCGACATCATGACCGAGATCAGCGCCGCCAGCGTCGAGCAGACCGCCGGCATCGAGCAGATCAACCAGGCCGTGGCGCAGATGGACGAGGGCACGCAGCAGAATGCGGCGCTGGTCGAGGAAGCGGCGGCGGCGTCGGCGTCGATGCAGGAGCAGGCCGCGATGCTGGCTGCCGCCGTGGCGGTGTTCCGGATCGATGCCGGACAGATGGCCGATGCGGCGCCAGCCGATGTTGCTGTCGTTCGTGCCAAGCCGGCAGCGGCGCCGGCACCGGCAGTGAAAAAGGTTGCCATTGCCCATGCCAAGCCGGCCCCGGCGCCGGCCCCGACGCGCACGCAGGCCAGGACGCCTGTCGCTGCGGACGAGTGGGAAACGTTCTAAGCCGGTCAGGACCGGCATGCCCGGATGGCGGGCAAGCAAAAAACGGCAAGCCGCAGGGCTTGCCGTTTTTTTGTTGCGTGGCCTGAACGTGGCAGGTGCTGTCATTGTCAGCGATCGATGAGAGCGCTGGCATGACCCCATGACTCCATGACCCCGTGCCGCCGTAACCCCGCTGTTCCATGACGCCGTACGCCACGTCTTCCCTCTGAGGCCGGTACGCTATCCGGTGCACCCAACGCATCCCCTATTTAACGTTGACAGCGCCGGCCGACAAACCGCAGACGTAAAAAAACGGCAGACCGTGAGGTCTGCCGTTTTTATGTCCGTCGCGCATCAGGCGACATGCGCCCGATGCGGTAAGGCGTCGCTTAGAACGAGTGACGCACGCCGACGTTGTAGACCTGTGGGTCCGCGCCGAAAGCCGTTGCTGGCAGGGCCAGCGAGCCAGCTGGCGAGCTCAGCGAGAACACGCCGTTGTTGTTGTTACGCAGTTTTGCGTACGATGCGTACACGTTGGTGCGCTTCGACAGCGTGTAGGTGTAGGCAACGGTAACTGCCTTGCCTTCTGCGCCGCTGGCCAGTTCTTGCTGCTGGTAGTTCAGGAAGACGCGGTTGGCGCCGAAGCCATACGACACGCCGGCGTTCTTCTGCTCGTACTTGACGCTTGGCAGGATGCCGGTTTCAGGATCAGCAGCCATGTAGCCAGCGCGCACTTCGAAGTCGCCGAACTTGTAGCCGATACCTGCGTTGTACTCTTTGTCGTCGCCGGTCGCCAGGCGCTCGACGTTCTGGTAACCAGCACCCAGGTACAGGCCAGCGTTTGCGTATTCCAGCGAGACGCCGGTCACGTCGCCCGATGGATCGATGCTGCGCTCACCGGCGCCGTAGGCTGCGCGCAGGGTGAAGCCGCTCAGAGCATTGCTCTGGTAGTTGACCGAGTTCGACAGGCGACGGGTCAGACGGTTGGCGCCGAAAGCTGCCAGGTTCGAACCGTAGAAGCCCTGGCCCAGGGTGTCCGATGCGCCGGCAACAGCAGCGATCGGGCCGTATTCACGACCGACGGTCACGGTACCGAAGGCGCCTTGCAGGCCCACGACAGCGCGGCGCTGGAACATGTTCGAATCGGTTGCGCCGGTATCGACGGCAACAGCGGCTTCGATGTTGAACAGTGCCTTCAGACCATTGCCCAGGTCTTCGGTACCGCGGAAGCCGATGCGGCTTGCCGATTGGGTACCCGACGACACAACGGTGCGGCTGCTCTCGCCAGGCGCATCGTTGTTTTCAACGCCGATCGACGCATCGACCATACCGTACATGGTGACGCTGGTTTGGGCTTGGGCGACGAGTGGCAGTGCCGACACGAGGGCGATGGCAAGAATTTTGTGCTTCATGGATGAATCTCCAGTGTTTGTTTGTGAAATAGCCTAGTAATCATGACATGCCCGACGGACATCTGTCACCGGGTTCGCCCAAGCGGAATTGACGTAACGGCGACCGCAATCGGCATCAAAAAAATCCCCCGAGAGCCAGATTCTCATAGGAGAACCGTGGATTCCGGCAGCCTTTCCAGCGTCGCGAATCGCGCCCGCGAAGCGCCTAAAATATTGCTGAAAATCAACCAGAGGCGTTGCAGCGACGCCACATTTTTGGCCTTGACAGCTGCTGCAATGCGCAATAACGGTGCACGCATGCGTTCCGCTGCCCATCGAGCCATGGGCGCGTCTGCATGACAGTGCGACCCATCCAGTCTCGAATCCGGCCATGTGGCCGTTTTTTTTGCACCGCAATAGTGCATCGGAACCTTTGTCCCCGTCACGCCGACAGCAACCTCGATCACTTGCAATGTCGATACGTAAATCGGTATCGGAACTGCGGAAAAATTGATTGGAACGTTCTCGGTGCATCTTCTACCATTCCGTACAGCATCGAAACAATAAAGTCGCACAGCGACGTATAACGATTAAGGAGACATATGACACGGTATTCGCCGGGCAGCATTGCGCCCACATTTTCCCCAACCCGCCGCATTCAGGTCCGCCGCAGGTTTGCCTTGCGTGCCACGGTCGCGGCCCTGGCCGGCGCTGGCCTGATGAGCGCGGCGACGGTCGGTGCCCAGGAAGTCGGCGCCGCCACGGCGGACATCCCGGCCGCCAGCGCGCCGTCAAATGCCGAAAACAACACGGCGCGCGCCGGCGCCGATCGCGATGCGGCCGTCGTGACCGTCACCGGAACCCGCCAGGCCGCCCAGAGCGCGCAGGCCATCAAGCGCAACGCCGAGCAGGTGCTCGATTCGATTGTCGCCGACGATATCGGCAAATTCCCCGACAAGAACGTGGCCGAGATCCTGGGCCGTGTGCCGGGCGTGCAGGTCATCCGCCAGAACGGCGAAGCCGGCAACGTCGTCATCCGTGGGCTGGGCGGCATCACCACGCTGTACAACGGTCGCGAGATGTTCACCGCCGCCGGGCGCAGCCTGTTCCTGGCCGATGTGCCGGTCGCCATGCTGCAGCGCGTGGACGTCTACAAATCGCAGGGCGCCGACATGGTCGAAGGCGGCACCTCGGGCGTCATCGACGTGCGCACCAACCGGCCATTCGATTTCAAGGGCGCGCAGGCCGCCTTCAATGTCCGCGGCGAGCACCGCGACAAGGCCGACAAGATCGATCCGAACGTCTCGGGCCTGTTGTCGAACCGCTGGAAAACGGCCATGGGCGAGATCGGCCTGCTCGGCGGCCTGTCGTACCAGCGCGGCCGCTACCATGACGAAACGGCCTTCGTGGGCGAACCACGCACGATCGACCGCGGCATCATCGGCGCACCGTCGATGGGCCGCGTGATGAGCGGCGGCGATCGCGAACGCCTGGCCGGTAACCTGTCGGCCCAGTGGCGCCCGTCGAGCGACCTCGAAGTGTACGCCGAGAGCTTCTCGACCAAGATCGACCACGACTCGCAAAGCATCTTCTTCGTTGGCGACCTGCCAATCAACAATCCCGGCTCCACCGTCACGCCGATGCCGGGCTCGAACTATCTCGGTTCGATCAGCAATCCCAACGTGAACACGTTCACGCTGAGCTCGACCCAGGCGCGGCGTGACGATTCGGAAACCCACCAGGGCGCCGTCGGTGCGATCTGGAAGGCCACGCCCGGCGTGCGCGTCAGCGGCGAGGTGGTGCGCACGGTCAGCAAGTACAGCCAGAAGAATCCGATCCTCGACACGGTCATGAACATGTCGAAGTCGATCAATGCCGAAGTGCGCGACGGCGGCGGCTATCTGGAATACCCGGGCACCGACATGACCGATCCGGCCAACTGGACGATGTTCGCACTGTTCGATAACCACAACCGCTCGCGCGGCGCCGCCACCGACTGGCGCGGCGACGTGGCCTGGACGCCGGAGGCCGACGGCTTCTTCAAGGAACTCAGCGTGGGCGCACGGCACGTCCAGCGCGACGCCTCGTTCGTGCACGAGCTGAATGGCTACACGGCCGCGCCGAATTCGTTCACGCCAAACGCGATCAAGGTCACCGATTTCCCGGGCCTGAACTGCACCAGCCCCAAAACGGGCGGCAATTACGGGATGAACCAGTTCTATGCGCCGTGCCGGGACTACCTGCTCGACAACACGGGCGCCATCCGCCAGGTCATCAAGGGTAATCCGAATCCGCAACCGGACAATCCGCTGTCGTTCTACTCGGACCGCGAACAGTCGAGCGCCGCCTACATCAAGGCCAACTTCGGCTTCGATGCATGGTCGCTGCCGATCGACGGCACCGCTGGCCTGCGCTACGTGAAAACCAAGCAGCGCATCAGCGGCTTCTCGTCCACGGCCGGCGTGGTCTCGCCCGTCACCGTGTCGAGCACCACCAACGACGTGCTGCCGAGCCTGTCGATGCGCGCCCACTTCAGGCAAGACCTGATCGGCCGCCTGTCGGCCAGCAAGGCGATCGAACGGGCGCCGTTCGGTGACTTCAATCCGGGCCTGACGCTGTTCCCGTCCACCACCACGACGCTGGCCACCGGCAGCGCCGGCAACCCGAACCTCAAGCCGCAAGAGGCGCGGAACGTCGACGTGGCGCTGGAGTGGTACTTCGCACCGGCCGGCTCGATCACCGGCACGCTGTTCCAGCACGACTACGAAAACTACCTGCGCCGCAGCGCGCGGCCGGAAACCTACGACGGCATGACCTACAACGTCAGCCGCCCGTACAACGCGGTCGAGGGCAAGCTCAAGGGCGCCGAACTGGCGTACCAGCAGTTCTACACGAAGCTGCCGGGCTGGCTGGGCGGGCTCGGGATGCAGGCCAACGTGACCTGGATGGATGGCGGCCTGGCCGAAGCCGACGGCACCATCAATACGTTCGCCGGCATGTCGAAGCTGTCGGCCAACCTGGTCGCGCTGTACGAGTACGGCAAATGGTCGGGCCGCATCGCCTACAGCTGGCGCGACAAGTTCACTGCCGAGTACAACTACCGCGCGCTGCCGTACAACATCGTCGTGGATCCGCTCAAGACGCTCGACGCCTCGGTGTCGTACAAGCTGACCGACAAGCTGACGGTCACGCTCGACGGCAGCAACCTGCTGGACCAGTCGTACCACGACTACCACAGCGTGCCCGAGCTGCCGCGCGACGTGCGCCGCTACGACCGCGTCGTGGGTCTGGCGCTCAGGTGGCGCAATTGAGGGGTGCCGGCCGGCCTTCCTTGATGGCCGGCTGACCTGTTCCAACCGGGCGCCGCGGGATTTCCTGCCGCGCCCCGTCGTTGTTTTGATTGGATGGAAAACGTGCAAACGCAAAAACTCTCGACGCTTGAAAAAGTCGGCTTCGGCGCCGGCGACATGGCGCTCAATGTGGTGATCTCGTCGATGATGCTGATCATCACCTTCTTCTACACCGACATCTATGGCCTGCACGTGCGCGACCTGGCGGTGCTGTTTGTCGTCGTCAAGATCGTTGGCGCCGTGGTCGACCTGGCGATGGGGCAGGTGACCGATTCGGTATTGACGCGCTGGGGGCGCTACCGCCCGTGGCTACTGCTGCTCGCGGTGCCGTACGGCCTGTCGGTGTTCCTCGTGTTTTCCACACCAGGCTGGGACTACGACGCGAAGCTGATCTGGGCCTATTCCACCTACATCCTGATGACCATCATGACCGCCGGCGTGGGCATTCCGTACATCTCGCTGATCAGCGGCCTGACCGCCGATCCCCAGCAGCGCCTGTCGGCCAATGGCTACCGGCTGTT
The DNA here is from genome assembly GCF_059685955.1 of Telluria sp. LT2P80. Taxonomy (NCBI): domain Bacteria; kingdom Pseudomonadati; phylum Pseudomonadota; class Betaproteobacteria; order Burkholderiales; family Oxalobacteraceae; genus Telluria; species Telluria sp. LT2P80. The sequence goes on from NZ_JCASIO010000002.1 coordinate 514,742, forward strand.
CTTCGCCAAGGTGGGGGCCTTCATGGTAACGATCGTCGTGCCGGTCCTGGCCAGCGCCTGGGACGGCGCGCATCCCGCTGCCGGCTACCAGGCGGCGATGGCGGTGATGGCGGCCATCGGCGTACTGCTGTTCGTGTTCTGCTTTTTCACCACCACCGAGCGGGTCGTGCACAAGGTCGAGAAGCAGCCGCTGATGGCGCAGGTGCGCGTGCTGCTCAAGAACGACCAGTGGCTGATCCTGTGCGCCGTGTGCGTGACCGGCACCATCGGCTACGTGATCCGCGGCTCGGTGGCGATCTACTATGCCAAGTACTACCTGGGCGGCGACACGGCGGCCGTATCGGCGTTCCTGTCGACCGGCGTGGCGGCGGCGATCCTGGCGATGGTGGTCTCGACCTGGACCACCAAGTTCTATTGCAAGGTCAAGCTGTTCCGGCATTCGCAGATCGCGGTGGCGGTGCTCAGCGTGATGATGTATTTCCTGGTGCAGCCCGGCGACATGGTGCTGGCCTTCGTCCTGTATTTCCTGCTCTCGCTGGTGGTCGACCTGCACGCGCCGGTATTCTGGTCGGCCATCGCCGAGACGATCGATTACGGCCAGGTCAAGACCGGCAAGCGCGTCTCGGGCTTCGCGTTCGGCGGCATCTCGGTATGCCAAAAGATCGGCATGGGCGTGGCCGGCTACATGGTCGGCATTCTGCTCGACTACTTCCGTTACGTGCCGAACCAGTCGCAATCGGCGCTGGCGCTGCAGGGCATCGCGCTGATGCTGTCGGTGATTCCGGGCTTCTTCCACTTCTTGATGGGGATGCTGATGTTCAAGTACCGGATCAGCGACGACTATTACACCACCGTCAAGCAGGACATGCAGGCGCACGGCTACGCCACCACCTGACAATCACACACAGAGAACAAGATGCAAGAAACCATCCTCCAGCCGCTGATCGAGCAACGCGCCGATCCTTACATCTACAAGCACACCGACGGCTACTATTACTTCACCGCGTCGGTCCCGCTGTACGACCGCATCGAACTGCGCCGCGCGACGACCATCGCCGGCCTGGCCACCGCGCCCACGGTCGACGCCTGGCACAAGCCCGAGACCGGCCCGTATTCCGAGCTGGTCTGGGCTCCCGAGCTGCACTTCAATGATGGCGCCTGGTACGTCTACTTTGCCGCCGCGCCCAGCCGCGCGATCAAGGACGCGTTGTTCCAGCACCGCATGTACGCGATCCGCAACCGCCATCCCAACCCGCTGGAAGGCGAGTGGGAATTCATGGGCCAGGTCGACACCGGCATCGACAGCTTCTGCCTCGATGCGACCACGTTCACCCACAAGGGCACGCTGTATTACCTGTGGGCGCAGAAAGACCCCGCCATCGAGGGCAATTCGAACCTGTACATCGCCCCGATGAAAACGCCGTGGCAGATCGAGGGTGCCTCGATCCTCTTGAGCAAACCGGAGCACGACTGGGAAACGATCGGCTTCTGGGTCAACGAAGGCCCGTCGGTCCTGCGCCGCAACGGCAAGATCTTCATCAGCTACTCGGCCAGCGCGACCGACCACAACTACGCGATGGGGTTGCTGTGGGCCGACGAAGACGCCGATCTGCTCGATCCGCACTCGTGGACCAAGTCGGCGCAGCCCGTTTTGCGTACATGCTACGATCACGGCGTTTATGGGCCGGGCCACAACAGCTTCACGCTGGCCGAAGACAACGACACCGTGATGCTGGTCTACCACGCGCGCACCTACACCGAGATCGTCGGCGATCCGCTCTGGAATCCGGACCGCCACACCTTCGTGAAACCGCTGCGCTGGGACGACCAGGGCATGCCGGTGTTCGGCCGACCCTCTGTCTATTAAGGATCACATCACCGTGCAAACCGGTATCACGCAAGCGCCATTCGGCCACCTGCCAGGCGGCGCCGCCGTCACCCAGTTCACGCTCACCAATGCCCATGGCATGGTGGCAAAGATCATCGATTTCGGCGGCATCATCACCGAACTGCACGCGCCGGACCGCGACGGCAGGTTCGCCGACGTGGTGCTCGGCTTCAATTCGATCAAGCCATACTGCACCGACAGCCCGTACTTCGGCGCACTGATCGGCCGCTACGGCAACCGCATCGCCAGGGGGCGCTTCACGCTCGATGGCGCGCAGGTCCAGCTGCCGGTCAACAACGGCAACAACCATTTGCACGGCGGCGCCGGCGGCTTCGATCGGGTCCTGTGGACGGCGACGGTCGATGGCACCAGCCTGCGCCTGGCCTACCGCAGCGTCGACGGCGAGATGGGCTATCCCGGCAACCTCGATGTCACGGTCGTCTACCAGCTCAATGACGCCAACGAACTGGTGGTGCGTTTCCACGCCGTGACCGACAAGGCCACGCCGGTCAACCTGACGCAGCACAGTTACTTCAACCTGGCCGGCGACGGCGACATCCTGGGGCACTACCTGACCATCGATGCCGACAGCTTCGTGGCCATCGACAGCGAATCGATTCCCACCGGCGAACTCACGCCCGTTACCGGCACGCCGTTCGACTTTCGCCTGCCGCGCCAGATTGGCGAGCGGATCGGGCAGCCCGACAAGCAGCTGCGCCACGGCAGCGGCTACGACCACAATCTCGTCCTGAACAGGCCGCAAGGCACGGGGTTGACACGGGCGGCGCGGGTGAGCGAACCCGTCTCGGGCCGCGTGCTGGAACTGTGGACGCAGGAACCCGGCGTGCAGTTCTACAGCGGGAACTTCCTCGATGGCTCGCTGCACGGCAAGGGCCGCAGCTACGGACACCGCAGCGGCTTGTGCCTGGAGCCGCAGCATTTCCCCGATTCGCCGAACCAGCCGCAGTTCCCGAGTGTGATCCTGCGCCCGGGCGAGGTGTATGCCACCGAGTCGCGCTTTCGCTTTACCACCGAGGCCGCGTGATGGAGGTGCTGACCGACACCCGGCACGAGCTGGGCGAGTGCGTGCTGTGGTGCGAGCGCACCGGCCGCCTGCTGTGGACCGATATTCCCGCCGCCACCCTGTGGGCATACACGCCGGCCACCGGCCGCACGGCCAGCTGGCCGATGCCCGAGCGCCTGTGCTGCTTCGCGCTGACCGGCAGCGACGACCGCCTGCTGCTGGGGCTGGCGTCCGGTCTCGCGTTCTTCACTTTCTCGAGCGGCAAGGTCACGCGCATCTGCGATGTCGAACCGGACATTCCAACCACGCGCATCAACGATGGCCGCTGCGATCGCCAGGGGCGTTTCGTGTTCGGCATGTTCAACCAGGCCGAACATCCGAAGCACGCTTTGGGGGGCTTCTACCGCCTGAACCTCGACCTGTCGCTCGAACGCCTGCCACTGCCCAACGCCGCCATCGCCAACAGCATCTGCTTCAGTCCCAACGGGCGCCGCATGTACTTTGCCGACTCGGCGCAAAAGGCCATCCTGTACGCCGACTACAACCCGTGCAGCGCCGAAGTGGGGCGCGTGCACACGTTCGTCGCGGCCGATGCCGTGCCGGGGGAGCCCGACGGTTCGACGATCGATGCCGCCGGCTTCCTGTGGAGTACGCGCTGGGGCGCCGGCATCGTGGCGCGCTTTGCGCCCGACGGCCAGCTCGAACGGACAATACCGCTGGCGGCGCCGCAGCCCAGCTGCCCAGCCTTCGGCGGGCCTGACCTGACGACACTGTTCGTCACCAGCGCCCACCTTGGCATGACCAATGCCGAACGTGCGGCCGCGCCGCTGTCGGGCGCATTGTTTGCGCAGGCGCTGGAGATCCGCGGCCTGCCCGAGTCGCGTTTCCTGCACGTTTGACGGCTCATCAGCGATACGAAAAACGGTATCGATCTTCGTTAAAATTTGATTAGTAAGTTATCTGCCCGGACTTTAGACTTCCTCTCGGTAATCAAGTGATATGGACAGCGGCACCATGCACGCTTCATCCAGAGAATAACGAGGAGATACGATGTCCGAGGCAAAGAAAAAGACGCCGCTGCGCTCTGCGGCATGGTTTGGCACGCAGGATAAAAACGGGTTCATGTACCGCAGCTGGATGAAGAACCAGGGCATACCCGACCACGAATTCCAGGGCAAGCCGATCATCGGCATCTGCAACACCTGGTCCGAACTGACCCCGTGCAATGCGCACTTCCGCAAACTGGCCGAGCACGTCAAGCGCGGCATCCTGGAAGCGGGCGGCTTCCCCGTTGAATTCCCCGTGTTTTCGAATGGCGAATCCAATCTGCGCCCGACGGCGATGCTGACCCGGAACCTGGCCAGCATGGACGTCGAGGAATCGATTCGCGGCAATCCGATGGATGCGGTCGTGCTGCTGGTCGGCTGCGACAAGACCACGCCGGCGCTGCTGATGGGCGCGGCCAGCGTCGACCTGCCGACGATCGTCGTCACCGGCGGGCCGATGCTCAACGGTAAACTGAACGGCAAGGACATCGGCTCCGGCACCGCCGTCTGGCAGTTGCACGAGCAGGCCAAGGCCGGCACGATCACGATGCACGAATTCCTGTCGGCCGAAGCGGGCCACTCGCGCAGCGCGGGCACCTGCAACACGATGGGCACGGCGTCGACGATGGCCTGCATGGCCGAAGCGCTGGGCACCTCGCTGCCGCACAACGCCGCGATTCCCGCCGTGGATGCGCGCCGCTACGTACTGGCGCACATGTCGGGCATGCGCATCGTCGAGATGGTGCACGAAGACCTGCGCCTGTCGAAGATCCTGACGCGCGCAAACTTCGAGAACGCCATCCGCGTGAATGCGGCCATCGGCGGCTCGACCAACGCCGTGATCCACCTGAAGGCCATTGCCGGGCGGGTGGGCGTGCCGCTTGAACTGGAAGACTGGACCCGCATCGGCAAGGGCACGCCGACCGTGGTCGACCTGCTGCCATCGGGGCGCTTCCTGATGGAAGAGTTCTATTACGCGGGCGGCTTGCCGGCCGTGATTCGCCGCCTGGGCGAGGGCGGTCTGATTCCCAACAAGGATGCGCTGACCGTCAACGGCAACACGCTGTGGGAAAACTGCGTCGCCGCGCCGATCTACAACGACGAGGTCGTGCGCCAGCTGGACAATCCGCTGATCGCGGACGGCGGCATCTGCATCCTGCGCGGCAATCTCGCGCCGCGCGGGGCCGTGCTCAAACCGTCGGCCGCCTCGCCGCACCTGATGCAGCATCGGGGACGCGCCGTGGTCTTCGAAGACTTCGATCACTACAAGCAGCGCATCCTCGACCCCGATCTGGACGTCGACGAAAACTCGGTGCTCCTGATGAAGAACTGCGGCCCGAAAGGCTATCCGGGCATGGCCGAAGTGGGCAATATGGGCTTGCCACCCAAGCTGCTGGCCCGGGGCATCACCGACATGGTGCGCATCTCGGATGCGCGCATGAGCGGCACCGCGTATGGCACCGTGGTGCTGCACGTCGCGCCGGAAGCAATGGACGGCGGCCCGCTGGGCATCGTGCAGGACGGCGACATGATCCAGCTCGATTGCCAGAACGGGCTGCTCAACGTCGAACTGCCGGATGCCGAGATCGTGCGCCGGCTGGCCGAGCGCGCCGAAAAGAACAAGCCCGTGCAGCACAGCGGCTACCAACGCCTGTACCTCGATCACGTGATGCAGGCCGACGACGGCTGCGATTTCGATTTCCTCGTCGGCTGCCGTGGCTCGGCGGTGCCGAAGCATTCCCACTGAACCAAGAACCGAGGAGACCAGAGCATGCTGCTCATCCAATTTCTGACCGACGCGCAGGAGCGCCGGGTCGGCATCCTGACCGGCGCCACTATCCGCGTCATCGATGGCTACACCACCACCCTGGAGCTCGCACGCGCTGCGATCCGCGCCGGCCAAAGCCTGGCCCAGCTTGCCGAGGGCGCTGCCGGTGCGCAGCACGTCGACTATGACGCCACCGCGCAGGCCGGCCGCATCCTGCCACCGCTCGACCACCCGGACGCTGCCCACTGCTACGTGACCGGCACCGGCCTGACCCACCTGGGCAGCGCCGATGCACGCGACGCCATGCACCAGAAGATCGGCGGCGATATCGCCGCGCTCAGCGACAGCATGAAGATGTTCCGCATGGGCGTCGAAGGCGGCAAGCCGGCGACCGGCACGGCCGGCGTGCAGCCGGAATGGTTCTACAAGGGCGACGGCTCGATCGTGCGCGCCACCGGCCAGAACCTCGAGATGCCGGCCTTCTCGCTCGATGGCGGCGAAGAGCCGGAGATTGCCGGCCTGTACCTGATCGGTGATGACGGGCACCCGTACCGCCTCGGTTATGCCATCGGCAACGAGTTCTCCGACCACGTGACCGAGCGCCAGAACTACCTGTACCTTGCGCATTCCAAGCTGCGCAACTGCGGTCTGGGGCCGGCGCTGCTGGTGGGCGAACTGCCGGCGCACGTCGCGGGCGTCTCGCGCATCATTGGCGCGGATGGCCAGGTGCGCTGGGAAAAGCACTTCGTCAGCGGTGAACAGAACATGTCGCACACGCTCGAGAACCTCGAGCACCACCACTTCAAGTACGGCTTGTTCAAGCGCGCCGGCGACGTCCACATCCATTTCTTCGGCACCGCCACGCTGAGCTTTGCCGACGGCGTCCAGGTCAGCGAAGGGGAAACCTTCGAAGTCGCTTCGCCCACCTTCGGCCCGGCGCTGCGCAACCGCCTCGCGGTGCAAGCCACCCCTTACACGAAAGTGACCGCCTTATGAACATCACCGGCGACGCCATCATCAACGGCCTTGCGGAGCGCGGCGGCGCGGGCGCGTTCCAGGCCTGGGCGCCAGGCCAGCGCGAGCACATCGAGCCGGCCTTCCACATGGTCACGCCCGAGCAGATCGACCGCGCCTGCACGCTGGCCGGCGACGCCTTCGACGCGTTTCGCGCGACGGGCGACGCGGCCCGTGCGCAGTTTCTCGAGACCGTGGCCGAGCAGGTCCTGGCCCTCGGCGACGCGCTGATCGAGCGTGCGATGCTGGAAACCGGCCTGCCGCGCGTGCGCCTGGAAGGTGAGCGCATGCGCACCGTGGGTCAGCTGCGCCTGTTTGCCACGCTGCTGCGCGAAGGGTCATGGAACGATGCGCGCCTGGACACGGCGCTGCCCGAGCGCGTCCCGCCCCGGCCCGACCTGCGCATGCGCCTGATCGGCGTCGGCCCGGTGGCCGTGTTCGCCGCCAGTAATTTCCCGCTTGCGTTCTCGGTCGCCGGTGGCGATACGGCGTCCGCGTTTGCGGCCGGTTGTCCGGTCGTGCTCAAGGCCCACTCGGCCCACCCGGGCACGTCGGAGCTCGTAGGCCGCGCAGTCGCCCGCGCCGTCGCGCAATGTGGCTTGCCGGCCGGCGTGTTCGCGCTGTTGAGCGGAACCGGCAACGGCATTGGCCAGCGCCTGGTGGCGCACCCGGCGATCCAGGCCGTGGGCTTTACCGGCTCGCGCTCGGGCGGCCTGGCCCTGATGGCGGTGGCGGCCGCGCGCAGGCAGCCGATTCCCGTGTATGCCGAAATGAGCTCGATCAATCCGGTATTCCTGCTGCCCGAGGCGCTGGCCAACCGGGGCGAGGAGATCGGCAAGGGCTTCGCTGCGTCGCTGACCATGGGCGTCGGCCAGTTCTGCACCAATCCCGGGCTGGTGCTGGCGGTCGACGGGCCGGGCCTGGATGCGTTTACCAAGGTCGCAAGCGACGCCCTGGCGGCGTCCGGCAGCGCCGTGATGCTCAACCAGGGCATTGCAGACAGCTACCGCAAGGGCGTCGAGGCGCTGGCCGGCAACGACGCGATCACGACGCTCGCACGCCTGGCGCACGAAGAAGGCAAGGGCGGCGCGGCGTTGTTTCGCACGACGGCCGACGAATTCCTTGCGCGCACCGAGCTGCACGACGAAGTGTTCGGCCCCGCCTCGGTGCTGGTGGTCTGCAAGGATGCGGGCAAGATGCGCGACGTGGCCGAGGCCATCGAGGGCCAGCTGACCGCCACGCTGCAGCTCGACGCGGGCGACATCGCCGCCGCCAGAGCGCTGCTGCCGACGCTGGAGCGCAAGGTCGGGCGGATCCTGGCCAACGGGTATCCTACCGGCGTCGAGGTGTCGACGGCGATGGTGCATGGCGGGCCGTTCCCGTCGACGGCCGACGGCCGCAGCACCTCGGTGGGAACGGGCGCGATCAGCCGCTTCCTGCGGCCGGTCTGCTACCAGAACCTGCCGGCCGCACTGCTGCCGGAGGTCCTGCAGGATGGTAACCCGCTGGGCGCCTGGCGGCGCCGGGATGGCGCGCTCACCAAAGAGTGAGCGGGCAGACAACAACAAGATGGAGACAAGCATGCAACACATGGCGAACTACCCGAGCCTGAGGGACAGGCGGGTGTTTGTGACGGGCGGCGGCACCGGCATCGGTGCGGCGATCGTGGAAGCGTTCGTGGCGCAGGGCGCCATCGTCGCGTTCGTGGACATCGCGCGCGACGCCAGCGAAGCGCTGTGCGCGCAGCTGGCCGGTGCCGGCCACCGCGCGCCGCATTATCGGCACTGCGACATTACCGACATCCCTGCGCTGCAGCGCACGATGGCTGAACTGGCCGCGCAGCTGGGCGACTTCGAGGTGCTCGTCAACAATGCGGCGAACGACCAGCGCCACGATATCCAGGACGTCTCGCTCGATTACTGGAACGAGCGCATCGCCATCAACCAGCGCCCGATGTTCTTTACCTGCCAGGCGGTCTTGCCGGGCATGAAAAAGAAGGGCGGCGGCTCGATCATCAATTTCAGTTCGATGTCCTGGCATGCCAAAGGCGCCGGCTATCCGGTGTATGCGACTACAAAGTCCGCCGTGATCGGCCTGACGCGCAGCCTGGCGCGTGACCTGGGACCGTTCGGCGTGCGGGTCAACACCGTCACGCCCGGCTGGGTCATGACGCAGCGCCAGATCGACTTGTGGGTGGACGACGCGGCCGAAGCCGAGATCAAGAAAGCGCAGTGCCTGCCGGGCAAGCTGATGCCGGAGGATGTCGCGCGCATGGTGCTGTTCCTGGGCGCCGACGATAGCCAGATGTGCACGGCGCAGGATTTCGTTGTGGATGCCGGCTGGACCTGAGATGCGCCGGCCGTCACATCGCGGTAGTGATAAGTAAATCAAGCCTGCAAAAAAAAGCAGGCAAAACCAATGGAGACAATGTTGAAAGCACTCAAACCCCTCATCCTCGCATGCGGTCTGGCCGCCATGCCTGCCTTTGCCCAGGTCAGCGTGTCGGTCGACACCGGCAAGCCAGGCCCCGTCATCAACAAGAACGTGTATGGCCAGTTTGCCGAGCACCTTGGTACCGGCATCTACGGCGGCCTGTGGGTTGGCCAGAACTCCTCCATCCCGAATACCCGCGGCTGGCGCAATGACGTCGTCGGCGCCCTGAAGGAATTGAAGGTCCCGCTGGTGCGCTGGCCGGGCGGCTGCTTCGCCGACGAATACCACTGGCGCGACGGCATCGGCGCGCGCAACAAGCGCCCGGTCAAGGTCAACACGCACTGGGGCGGCGTGGCTGAGGACAACGCCGTGGGTACGCATGAATTCTTCGATCTGGTCGAGATCCTGGGCACGGAAGCCTACATCAACGGCAACCTGGGTTCCGGCACGCCGCAGGAGATGGCCGAGTGGCTCGAGTACATGACGTCGGACACCAAGTCGTCCCTGGCCGAGCTGCGCCGCAAGAACGGCCGCAAGGCGCCGTACAAGGTGGCTTATTTCGGCATCGGCAACGAAGCCTGGGGCTGCGGCGGCAACATGAAGCCGGAATACTATGCCAACCTGTACAACCACTACGCGACGTTCCTGAAAACGCCACCGGATGCACGCCCGAAAATGATCGCCAGCGGTGGCAACGACAACGACACCAGATGGACCGAGGTGCTGAGCAAGGAAGCCGCGCGCGGCACCGACGGCATCAGCTTCCACTACTACACGCTGCCGACCGGCGTATGGGAAAAGAAGGGCGCCGCCACGGGCTTCCCGGAATCGGAATGGTTCTCGACCATGCAGCAAACGCTGCGCATGGACCAGCACATCAAGCAGAACGTCGCCATCCTCGACAAGAACGACCCCGAGAAGAAAATCGGGTTCTACGTCGACGAATGGGGCACCTGGTACGACGTCGAACCGGGCACCAATCCGGGCTTCCTGTTCCAGCGTAACACCCTGCGCGACGCGGTCGTGGCGGCGCTGAACTTCAACATCTTCCATGCCCACGCCGAGCGTGTCCGCATGACGAATATCGCGCAGATGGTCAACGTGCTGCAGGCGATGATCATCACCGACAAGGAGAAGATGCTGCTGACGCCAACCTACCACGCGTACAAGATGTACATCCCGTTCCAGGATGCGACGTCGCTGCCGGTGGCGGTCGACAATGACGTGGCCTATTCGAGCAATGGCAAGGGTGTGCCGGGCATCAGCGCCACGGCGGCGCGCGCCAAGGATGGCAAGGTGTATATCGCGCTGGTCAACACGCACCCGACGCGCGCCAGCGATGTCACGCTCAATGTGGCGGGGCTGACGGTCGGTGGCGTTGCAGGCCAGGTGCTCACGGCCGACGCCATGGATGCGCACAACACGTTCGAGAAGCCGCAGGCGATCAAGCCGGCGCCGTTCAGCGCCAGGGCGCAGGATGGCAAGCTGACGATCAAGGTCCCGGCCAAGGCCGTGATGGTCTTCGCGGTCGAGGCGTAAATGCGGGCCGCACACCTCGTGTGGGCGGCGCTGGTGATCGCCAGTGCGGCCGGCGCGGCCAGCGCCGCCGGCGGCGCCAGTGCCGCGCAGGTCGGCGTGCACGACCCGGTCATGGCGAAGCAGGGCGGGCGCTACTACCTGTTCAGCACCGGCCCCGGCATCACGTTCTACAGTTCGACCGACCTGACGACGTGGAAGCCGGAAGGCCGCGTCTTCAAGGAGGGCCCGGCCTGGGCGACACGGGCCGCGCCGACCTTTGATGGCCATATCTGGGCGCCCGACATCTATCACCATGACGGCAAGTACTACCTGTACTACTCGGTGTCGGGCTTCGGCAAGAACACCTCGGCCATCGGCGTGACCGTCAACACGACGCTCGACCCGCGCTCGCCCGCCTACAAGTGGGAAGACCAGGGCCCGGTCGTGCAATCGGTGCCGGGGCGCGACCTGTGGAACGCCATCGACGCGCAGGTGATCGACGACGCCAAAGGCACGCCGTGGATGTCGTTCGGCTCGTTCTGGGGCGGCCTGAAACTGGTGAAGCTCGACGCCAGCCGCACCAGGCTGGCCGAGCCGCAGGAATGGCACACGATCGCGCGCCGCGAACGGCCGGCCTTCACGCCGGACGACGAAGCCGGGCCGGCGCAGATCGAGGCGCCATTCATCTTTCCGAAGAACGGCTGGTACTACCTGTTCGCATCGTGGGACCTGTGCTGCAAGGGCAAGGACAGCACGTACAAGGTGGTGGTGGGCCGCGCGAAAACGATCACCGGGCCCTACCTCGACCGTAACGGCGTCGACATGGCCAGGGGCGGCGGCACGCTCGTGATCGCGGGCGACAGCGACTGGCGTGGCCTGGGCCACAACAGCGCCTACACGTTTGACGGCAAGGACTACATGGTGCTGCACGCCTACGAGACCGCCGACCGCTTCAAGCAAAAGCTCAAGGTGCTGGACATGGGCTGGGACCGCGATGGCTGGCCGGTGCTCGATCAGAAGGACCTGAATCGCTACCAGAGCGCGCTGCAGCCATGAAGCTTCGCCTCCTGGCATGGCTGCTGCTGGGAGCGGGTACGCTGGCGCAGGCGGCCGCACCGTTCCCGCTGGCCGACGTGCGCCTGGGCGCAGGGCCGTTCCTCGACGCCCAGACCACCAACCTGAACTACCTGATGGCGATGGAGCCGGACCGCCTGCTCGCGCCGTTCCTGCGCGAGGCCGGCCTGGCACCGCGCAAGCCAGGCTACGGCAACTGGGAATCCTCAGGCCTGGATGGCCACATGGGCGGGCATTACCTGTCGGCGCTGGCGCTGATGTACGCGTCGACCGGCGACGCGGAAACGCTGCGCCGCCTGAATTACATGGTCGCCGAGCTGCAACGGGCGCAGCACGCCAATGGCGACGGCTACCTCGGCGGCATCCCGGGTGGCCGCCAGGCCTGGCGCGATGTCGCGGCCGGCAAGCTCGAAGCCGATGGCTTCTCGGTCAACGGCAAGTGGGTGCCGTGGTACAACCTGCACAAGGTCTATGCAGGCCTGCGCGATGCCTACCGCTATGGCGGCAATGCCGATGCCCGCGCCATGCTCGTCGCGCTGTCCGACTGGGCGCTGGCCTTGACCGCGCGCCTGTCGCCGGAACAGATGCAGGCGATGCTGCGCAGCGAGCATGGCGGCATGAACGAGATCTTCGTCGATGTCGCCGAGATCACCGGCGACCGGAAGTATCTCGACCTCGCACTGCGCTTTTCGCACCAGGCGATCCTGCAGCCGCTGGCGCGGCAGGATGACCAGCTCACCGGCCTGCATGCCAATACGCAGATCCCGAAAGTGATTGGCTTTCAGCGCATCCATGATGCGACCGGGCGCAAGGACATGGGCGACGCGGCCAGGTTCTTCTGGCAGACGGTGGTGGAGAAGCGCTCGGTGGCGATCGGCGGCAACAGCGTCAAGGAGCATTTCCACAGCCGGGACGACTTCGCGCCGATGGTGCATGACGTCGAAGGACCGGAGACCTGCAATACCTACAATATGCTCAAGCTGACGCAGATGCTGTTCGCGGCCGAGCAGAAGGGCGCGTACGGCGACTATTACGAGCGCGCGCTGTACAACCATATCCTGTCATCGCAGCGCCCGCAGGGCGGGTTCGTGTATTTCACGCCGCTGCGGCCCAATCACTATCGCGTGTATTCGCAGCCCGACCAGGGCATGTGGTGCTGCGTGGGCTCGGGCATCGAAAGCCACGCCAAGTACGGTGAATTCATCTACGCGCACGAGAAGGACACCTTGTTCGTCAACCTGTTCATGGCCTCGACCCTCGACTGGAAAGCGCAGGGTGTCCGGCTGACGCAGGCGACCCGCTTCCCGGATGCCGAGACGACGCGCCTGACGATCGACCGCGCCACACCCGGCTCGAACACGTTCACGGTCAAGATCCGCTATCCGGGATGGGTGGCACCGGGGCGCATGACGGTGCAGGTCAATGGCAGGGCGGTCAAGCTTGATGCACGGCCGGGCGGCTACGTGGCGCTTACGCGCAGCTGGCGCAGCGGCGACCGGATCGACGTGCGTCTGCCGATGACCACGCACCTGGAGCAGCTGCCGGACAAGTCGAACTATTACGCCGTGCTGCACGGACCGGTGGTGCTGGCAGCCAGGACACGGATGCCGGGCGACGAGCGGCTGCAGTACCTCGCCGACGACGCGCGCATGGGGCACATCGCATCCGGCCCGGTCTGCCCGATGGAATCGGCGCCGATGTTTGTCAGCGATTCGGTGGACTTCATCCGCAGGTTCAAGCCGGTGGCCGGCAAGCCGCTGACGTTCACCGCGCCGGGGCTGGTACATGGTGCGGACGGACCGGCCACCGAGTTCGTGCCGTTCTTCCGCCTGCACGAGTCGCGCTATACGATGTACTGGCAGCACGCGACGCCGGTGGGGCTGAAGGCGCAGCAGGCGGCCAATGCAGCGGGCGAGGCAGAGCGCCTGGCGCTCGATGCGCGCACGGTCGACCAGGTCGCGCCGGGCGAGCAGCAACCGGAGTCCGACCATTTCTTCAAGGGCGAGGGCATCGACGCCGGTGTCAGTAACGGACGCCACTGGCGCCATGCGTCGAAGTGGTTCAGCTACGAGCTGAAAGATCCGAAGCAGCAAGCCGCCGTGCTGCGGCTGACATATGCGAAAGCCGATGCGGGGCGGCGCTTCACGATCCTGGTCAATGGGCATTTGCTGGCCAACGTCATGCTGACCGGCGACGCGGCCGGGGATTTCTACACCGTCGACTATCCGATTCCGGCCGCACTGCGCGACCCCGCGCAAGGTCTGCTGAACGTGCGCTTTGTCGCGCAGGCCGATTCGGTGGCCGGCGGGCTGTACGGACTGCGGCTGCTGCGCTGACGTTGACGCCAGGCGCCGCTACAGCATCCGCACCCAGTTGCCCTTGTACAGAATCGGTCCAGTCGGTCCACCGGCGCCGGGCGAACCGCCGCGCGGTTCGAGCGAGACGGCCAGCGTGGCGATGTCGTCGCCGATGGCGCCGCCGGTCAGCGGCAGCTCGATCGCGCCTTCCGGCGGGATCACGCCGAGCGAGCGGGGTGCGCCTTCCTTCGGAACGGCCCACAGCTGCAGCGATTTGTCGGCGGCGACCGGTGCGTTCTCGACCAGGCGCGCCGTGAACACGCGACGCTCGCTGTCGGCGGTCAGCAGCAACGCCGTGCGGGCCTTGTCATCGATTAGCGTGGCGACCAGATCGACCTGCGGGGCCTCCACCAGCGTCGAGCGCAGTATGCCCACCATCAGCAAGGTCGCGGCCAGTGATGCCAGGCTCAGCGAACGCCAGAACGTCAGCGACTCGGTGCGCCAGAACTGCCAGGCCGCGTGCGCACGTTGTTGAGCCTGGCCCAGGCCCAGACGGCGCTCGATCGCGCGCCATACCTGGGCACGCGGTGTCTGCGCACCCGAGAATTCGGCCATCGGCATCAGGCGCTCCTGCCATTCGGCCGTCAGGCGCCGCAGGACCGCGTCGTCACGCAGATAGCGTTCGAAACGCCGGCGCGCGCCGCCCCTGAGCGTGCCGAGGACATATTCGGCCGCCAGCTTGTCGCACAGTTGCGGGTTGTTGCTGATATTCATGCTCGTTCGCCTTTAACCAGGCACGTCTTGAGCCGCTCCAGGCTGCGGCGGATCCAGGTCTTGACGGTACCAATCGGTATCGCCATCTGCTGCGCCACTTCGCTGTGCGACAGGTCGTGGAAGAAGGCCAGGCCAACGACTTGCCGGTGCGCGCCTTCGAGCAACGACATGCAGTAGGCCAGCGCCTTCGCATCATGGCTGATGAGCAGCGCGTCGATCGGCGTGGCGCGCGGGTCCTGCAGGGCCGCCATGATCTCGGCATCGAAGACAGGGCCGTCGATGTCGAGATCGTGGGCACAGCGGCGCAGCAGGTCGAGCGATTTGTTGCGCACGATCGTCGTCATCCAGGTCATGGGCGCGGCCAGGTGGCGCTGGCAACCGGCGGCGCCGTTCCAGATTGCCACGAATCCATCTTGCAGTGCTTCTTCAGCCAGTTCGCGCTTGCCTAATATACGTAGCGCGTAGCCAAACAGTTTCGGGGAAATCGTGTCATACAACGCGCGAAAGGCTGCCGCGTCACCTTGTGCTGTGCCGTGCAGCCATGTTGCCAGCTGTTCGGGATCGGGATGAAGGGTATCTGGCACTGCCATCCTTGGAAGTTGTGTGAGTGAAAAATCCGGTGATATTGACAATATCATATCGTCCCGCCAGCGCCCGCACGGATGGCCGACACCCTGGTTGAATAGTTTTTTTGAAATAGTTGAAACCGATTCAATCGTGCGTCAGTACAAGCTATACGCGCTGCATCAGCGGTGGCAGTCAGGTTTCCTGACTGAAATACCTGAGCAGACGCCAGCCCATTTACTTGATCGCATCAACCGGAGACACACCATGACAGACACGAATGTGACATTGGCACTGCTCGAATCACGCAAGGAAAAGCTGGAAAAGCGCCGCTCGTTCTTCAAGAACGTGGGAGGGATCAGCGTCGGTATGGTAGGCGGCACCTTCCTGTCCGCCTGCGGCGGCTCGGTCAAGGACGCGATTGCGCAGGCCGCGCAGCCGACCGACATCGACATCCTCAACTTCGCGCTGAACCTCGAGTACCTCGAAGCGCAGTTCTATTCGTACGCGGTGTTCGGCACCGGCCTGGCTGCGAGCCTGACAGGTGGCACGGGCACGCAGGGCGCCGTGACGGGTGGCCGCGCAGTCGCATTCAAGGATCCGCTGGTCGCGCAATACGCCAAGGAAATCGCGCAGGATGAAATCGCCCACGTGGGCTTCCTGCGCGCAGCGCTCGGTTCGGCGGCGGTTGCCCAGCCGGCCATCGACATCGGCGGCACCGATCCGAACGGCGCGTTCTCGAACGCTGCCCGCGCGGCCGGCCTGGTGGGCCCGGGCGTCGCCTTCGACCCGTATGCCAGCGATGAAAACTTCCTGCTCGGCGCGTTCATCTTCGAGGACGTCGGCGTGACCGCGTACAAGGGCGCCTCGCCCCTCATCACGAACAAGACGTTCCTGGAGGCGGCAGCCGGTATCCTGGCGGCCGAGGCGTACCACGCCGGTATCGTGCGCACCGTGTTGTACACGAAAGGCTTGACGGCGCCGACGCTGCGCACCGCAGCCACGGCGATCTCGAATGCGCGCGACAGTCTCGACGGTTCGACCGATGTCGATCAGGGCATCGTGAATGCCACCGACAGCACCGTGTCGAACATCGTGCCGCTCGATAAGGATGGCATTGCGTTCAGCCGCACGCCGGGCGACGTGCTCAATATCGTGTATCTGACCAAGGAATCAGTCACGATGGGCGGCTTCTTCCCGCGTGGTGTGAACGGACTGCTCAACATGAGTTCCGCCTACGTCTGATAGCCAGTAAGACCAGCGTGATGCGGTAGCCTTCTGCCGCATCACGCTGGATACCAGAAAAAGTATCACTCGGCGCAAAAAATTGATTGGATCAGTATCACGCTTTGTCCTACGATTGCAGAACAACAATATCGGAGACAAGTGATGCGATTCACCCGCAGGAAGTTCCTGGGCGTAGCCACGGCCGCCACTTTTGCAGCAACCCACCCGGCACTCGCCGCCAAGCCTCTCACCATCGGCTTTTCGCAGGTCGGCGCCGAGAGCGAATGGCGCACCGCCAACACCACCTCGATCAAGGACGCCGCCAAGAAGGCCGGCGTCGTCATGAAATTCGCCGACGCCCAGCAGCGTCAGGAAAACCAGGTCAAGGCCATCCGCTCGTTCATTGCCCAGCGCGTCGACATCATCGCGTTCTCGCCCGTCGTCGAATCGGGCTGGGACACCGTGCTGCGGGAAGCCAAGGCCGCGAAGATCCCCGTCATCCTCACCGACCGCGGCGTGAAAGTGGCCGACCCCTCGCTGTACGTGACGCTGCTCGGTTCCGACTTCGTGGAAGAGGGCCGCCGCGCCGCCCGCTGGCTGGTCGAGCACGCGAAGAAGAACCCGGGGCGCGCCTACAATATCGTCGAGCTGCAAGGGACCGTCGGCTCGGCACCGGCGATTGACCGCAAGGCAGGCTTCGCTGAAGTGATCAAGGGTGAGCCGCGCCTGAAGATGCTGCGTTCGCAAACCGGCGACTTTACCCGCACCAAGGGCAAGGAAGTGATGGAAGCGTTTCTCAAGTCCGAGGGCAAGAACATCACCGTCCTGTATGCGCATAACGACGACATGGCCATCGGTGCCATCCAGGCGATCGAGGAAGCTGGCATCAAGCCCGGCAAGGACATCCTCGTGATCTCGATCGATGGCGTGCGCGGCGCATTCGAGGCCATGTTGCAGGGCAAGCTGAACGTGACGGTCGAATGCAACCCGCTGCTCGGTCCCCAGCTGATGCAGGCCGCGCTGGCGGTCAAGGCGGGCAAACCGGTCCCCAAACGCATCGTGGTGAACGAGGGCGTGTTCCCGGCTGAAGTGGCCGCGAAGGAATTCCCGAACCGTCGCTATTGAGGCGGCCATGCTTCCCACGACAACGCAGGTGCCGGTCCTGGAAGTGACCGGCATCCACAAGCAGTTTCCCGGCGTGCGCGCGCTGTCGGATGCGGGCCTGCGCCTGTATCCGGGCGAAGTCCACACGCTGATGGGCCAGAACGGCGCGGGCAAGTCCACGCTGATCAAGGTGCTCACGGGGGTCTACCAGCCCGATCGCGGCAGCATCGTGTTCGCTGGCGAAGCGATCGCGCCGCGCTCGACGCAGGACGCGCAGGACCTGGGCATCAGCACCGTGTACCAGGAAGTGAACCTGTGCCCGAACCTGTCGGTCGCCGAGAACATCTTCATCGGCCGCTACCCGCGGCGCTGGGGCATGATCGACTGGCGCCAGATGCGGCAGCAGGCGCAGGCACTGTTGACGCGCCTGCAGGTGCACATCGACGTGCGCCAGCCGCTGGCCAGCTTCCCGCTGGCGGTCCAGCAGATGGTGGCCATTGCGCGCGCGCTGAGCATTTCGGCGCGGGTGCTGATCCTGGACGAACCCACATCGAGCCTCGACGAAGCCGAAGTCCAGCTGCTGTTTTCCAACCTGCGCGCGCTGCGCGAGCAGGGCATGGCGATCCTGTTCGTGACGCACTTCCTGGAGCAGACCTACGCGATCTCGGACCGCATCACCGTGATGCGCAACGGCGAGCGGGAAGGCGAATACCTGTGCGGCGACTTGTCGCGCCTGGCGCTGGTCAACAAGATGATCGGTGCTGCGCCCGATGCCCAGGCGCTGCCTGCCACCGGCCAGCAGGCGGCGCAGGCGCCCAGCGCCGTGGCGGGCGAGATTGTCCTGCGCACGCGCGGCGCCGCCCGGCGCGGCGTGCTTGCGCCGCTGGACCTGGTGCTGCGCAAGGGCGAGCTGTTGGGCCTTGCCGGCTTGCTGGGGTCCGGCCGCACCGAAACCGCGCGCATGCTGTTCGGCGCCGACCGGATCGACAGCGGCGCGATCGAGATCAAGGGCCGCGCGCGCGCCCTTGCCACGCCACGCGATGCCATTGCGCACGGAATCGGGTTCTGCTCCGAAGACCGCAAGCACGAAGGCGCGATCCTCGACCTGTCGGTGCGCGAAAACCTGATCCTGGCCCTGCAGGCGCGCCAGGGCCTGCTGCGCGCGATTCCGCTGCGCCGCCAGCAGGCGCTGGCCGATCACTATGTGCAGCAACTGGGGATCAAGACGGCCAGCATCGAGACGCCCATCGGCACGCTCTCGGGCGGCAACCAGCAAAAGGTGCTGCTGGCGCGCTGGCTGGCCACCGAACCAAGCCTGATGATCCTCGACGAACCGACGCGCGGCATCGACGTGCGCGCCAAGCAGGAGATCATGGATTACGTCACGAGCCTGTGCCGCAAGGGCATGTCGATCCTGTTCATTTCGTCCGAACTGCCGGAAGTGCTGCGCGTGAGCGACCGCATTGTCGTCATGCGCGACCGCAAGGCCTGCGGCGAGTACCGGCGCGGTGAACTCGACGACAGCACGGTGCTGCACGTGATTGCCGGGGAGGGCGCGTGATGGCCGTCAACGACATCCCGGCGCTGCAGCCGCCCGCGCGGGCGCCTTTGGCATCGCGCATGCTGGCGCACCGCCTGTTCCGGCCCCTGGCCGCGCTGGCCGTGCTGCTGCTGATCGACTTCCTGCTGATTCCCGGCTTCTTTCACCTTGAGGTCCGTGACGGCCACCTGTATGGCGCGCTGGTCGACATCGTCAACCGCGCGGCGCCCCTGATGCTGGCGGCGATCGGCATGACGCTGGTGATTGCCACGCGCGGCATCGACATCTCGGTCGGCGCCGTGGTCGCGCTGTCCGGCACCGTCGCCTCGATGCTGATTGGCGGCACGATGGTGATGCAGGATGGCGTGCCGGTGTATCTGGCCGACACGCCGATGCTGGTGGCGATTGCCGCCGCCCTCGGCGCAGCGCTGCTGTGCGGCCTGTGGAATGGCGCGCTCGTCGCCGGCCTGGGCCTGCAGCCGATCGTCGCGACGCTGATCCTGATGGTGGCGGGGCGCGGCCTGGCCCAGTTGCTCACCGATGGCCAGATCGTCACAGTCTACTACCAGCCGTACTTTTTCCTGGGCAGCGGGTATCTGTTCGGCTTGCCGTTCGCGCTGTTTGTCGTGGCCGTGGTGTTCGGCGTCACGGCGCTGCTGCTGCGCCACACGGCGCTGGGGCTGTTCATCCAGGCGGTGGGCATCAACCCGGTGGCGGCGCGCCTGGCCGGTATCCGCACGGCGGCGCTGATCGTGTTCGTCTACGTGTTCGCGGCCACCTGCGCCGGCATGGCGGGGCTGTTGATCAGTTCCAACGTGAAGAGCGCGGACGCCAACAACGCCGGCCTGATGCTCGAACTCGATGCCATCCTGGCCGTCACGCTGGGCGGCACGTCGCTCGCGGGCGGCAAGTTCAGCCTGGCCGGTTCGCTCGTCGGGGCGCTGATCATCCAGACGCTCACCTACACCATCTATTCGCTGGGCGTGCCGCCCGAGGTCAATATGGTCGTCAAGTCGGTTGTCGTGTTCCTGGTCTGTATCTCGCAGTCAGACCAGTTCAGGCAGTTGTGGCAGCGGAGGCGCGCATGAATGTCCGCCTGATTGCGAAGGCCCCGTCCTTCACATCCCTGGTCACGGTGGCGCTGCTGGTGGCGATGCTGCTCGTCGGCGGCGCGCTGTACGACGGCTTCCTGTCGCTGCAAGTGCTGCTCAATCTCCTGATCGACAATGCGTTTTTGCTCGTGATCGCGATCGGCATGGGCTTCGTGATCCTGTCCGGCGGGATCGACCTGTCGGTAGGCGCCGTGCTGGCGCTGGCGACGATGATCGCGGCCTGGCTGCTGCAGGTGGCGCACTGGCCACCGCTGGCGGTGATCGCGTTTGTGCTGCTGCTCGGCGCCGGCTTTGGCGCGGGCATGGGGGCGATCATCCATTACTTCCGGCTGCAGCCGTTCATCGTCACGCTGGCCGGCATGTTCCTCGCGCGCGGCCTGTGCTACCTGATCAGCATCGAGTCGATCACGATCGACGATCCGCTGTTCGTGGCGATGTCGCAAACCCAGCTGCCGTTTTTCGGCGGCTTCCTGTCGCCCGGCGCACTGATCGCGCTGGGCATGCTGGGCCTGGCCATCTGGCTCGCGCACTACAGCGGCTTTGGCCGCGCCGTGTATGCGATCGGCGGCAATGAAACCTCGGCCGCGATGATGGGACTGGCGGTCGGACGCACCAAGGTGCTCGTGTATGCCCTGAGCAGCTTCTGCGCCGCACTGGCCGGCGTGCTGTTCGCGTTCTACATGCTGTCCGGCTACGGACTGCATGCGCAGGGTACCGAACTCGATGCCATCGCCGCCGTCGTCATCGGCGGCACGCTGCTCACGGGCGGCTACGGCTACGTGGCCGGCGCGCTGTCGGGCGTGCTGGTGCTGGGCACGATCCAGACGCTGATCGCCTTCGACGGTACGCTCAGTTCGTGGTGGACGAGGATCGTGATCGGCGGCCTGCTGTTCGTGTTCTGCGTCGTCCAGCGCGTGATGGCATTCGGAAGAAAATAAAAGAAGGAGACACCATGAAACACACCATGTTCGCCGCGCTGCTGTGCGCGAGCGCCTGCGCGCAAGCCGCCAACCCGATCGTCCGGGACATCTTCACGGCCGACCCGGCCGCGCTGGTCGACAAGGGCCGCGTGTACCTGTACGTCGGCAAGGATGACGCACCGGCGGGCGGCAAGGATTACGTCATGAACGAATGGCGCGTCTACTCGAGCTGCGACATGCAGCGCTGGACGGACCACGGCTCGCCGCTGCGTTATTCCACCTTCAAATGGGCCGGGCGCGATGCCTGGGCCTCGGACATCGTCCGGCGCGGCGACAAGTATTATTTCTATTCGACGGTCGACCATGCGACGATTCCCGGCAAGGCGATCGGCGTGGCTGTGTCGGACAGCCCGACCGGCCCGTTCGTCGATGCACTGGGCCGGGCCCTCGTGACGAACGACATGACGAAGCAGACGCAGATCCTGTGGGATGATATCGACCCGGCCGTGTTCATCGACGACGATGGCCAGGCTTACCTGTATTGGGGCAATACGGTCATGAAGTATGTAAAACTCAAGCCGAACATGATCGAGTTTGACGGCCCGATCCAGACCACCGGCCTGGACAATTTCGTTGAGGCGGCCTATGTGCACAAGCACAAGGGCACGTATTATCTGACCTACTCGCGCCACTTTCCCGAAGAAACCGTGGCCATGCGCGGTCCGGGCGTGCATGGGCCGTGGTCGATGGATGGCGTCATCATGGAAAAGAACACGAATGTGAAGACCATCCACCAGGCAATCGTCGACTTCAACGGCAAGTCGTACATCTTCTACCATAACGGCAAGCTGCCCACGGGGGGCGAATTCCGCCGCTCGGTCGCGGTCGAGGAGTTGCACTACGCGCCGGACGGCAAGATCCTGCCGGTCGCGCAAACGACCGCCGGCCCTGCCGCCAATCCATCGCCGGGCTGCACGTGATCTGATGGAGACGACCAACCCCAACTGGTTCTTGAAGGCGCGCCTGAAAACGCGCCAGTTGCTGCTGCTGATTGCGCTGGATGATTACCGCAACATTCACCGGGCGGCCGAAGAACTGCACATGACGCAGCCGGCGGCATCGAAACAGGTCAAGGATCTGGAAGAGATGCTCGACGTGCGCCTGTTCGAACGGCTGCCGCGCGGGATGGAGCCGACCATCTACGGCGAAACGATGATCCGCCACGCCCGCATGGCCCTGACCAGCCTGGCGCTGGCGCACGACGACATCGTCGCGCTCAAGGCCGGCCTGGCGGGCCAGGTCGAGGTAGGCGTGATCATGACGCCGGCAATGGCGCTGCTGCCGCGCGCCATTGCCCGCATCAAGGAGCAGGCGCCGCTGCTGCGCATCGGTGTGCAGCTTGAGTCGAGCAATGTGCTGCTCGATAAGCTCAAGCATGGCACGCTCGACTTCATGATCGGGCGCATCCTCGAGAAAGAAGATTCCACCGGGCTGATCTACGAAGAACTGACCGAAGAGCCGGCCTGCGCGGTCGTGCGACCCGATCATCCTTTGTTGGAGAGTAAGAACCTGACGCTCGAGGAACTGGTCGGGCGGCCCTGGATTCTGCCGCCACCGGGCAGCATCCTGCGCCATCGCTTCGACATGATGTTCCTGCGCGCCGGTCTGCAGCCGCCGGTGAACGTCGTCGATACGACAGCGCTGTTGCTGGTCACCGCGCTGTTGCAGCAAACCGACGCATTGCACGTGATGCCGCAGGAAGTCGCGCAATATTATGCGTCGCTGAACGTGATGCGGATCTTGCCGATCGATTTGCCCTGCAAGATGGATGCGTTTGGCATCATCCGGCAGCAGGATCATCTGCTGTCTCCGGGCGCCGAGTTGCTGCTGGGCGCCGTGCGGGCGGCTGCTGCAGAGATTTACTAGGCTTGTGGCATCCCCGCCACGCTCGCTCGACACCTCCGGTGTAACGGGCGCGGTCCCGTTTGCTTGCTCGCTATAATCGCCCCAACAAGAATATATTGGCGGCGCTGCAGCAGGGCAGGATCAGATGTTTCAGGATATCGAGCTCGCCAGCCTTGCAAGAACCACACTGGGTATTCCTAATGAGTAATCTGAGCGGCTTCATGCCGATGGTCGGCGGCAGTTCCACGCTGTCCGGCGACCCCGCCGTACTGGATGCGCCTGCACCAGTTCTGGCTGCGCCGTCGGCGCCGTTTGCGTCTTCTCCTGCAGCATTTGCCCCTCCACCCGCATCCACCGAGCGTGCGCTGGCCGGGCTCGCATACTTGCATCCGGATGCCTGGCCCGAAGGCCTGCGCGCCATCGCCGACCTCATTCAGGCGTCGCGTTTCCCCATGTTTCTGGCGATCGGCCGCGAGCTGCGCCTGTTCTACAACGACGCGTATTCCGACCTGCTGGGTGACAAGCACCCGGGGGCGCGCGGCGCGCCGTATGCCAGCGTGCGTCCCGAGTTGTGGGAGCGCATGCGGCCGTATTTCGACGAAGTCCTGGCCGGCGAATCGGCCCAGCTCCAGCACGCGCTGATGGAATTCGAGCGCAACGGCAAGCGCGAACGGCGCTTTTTCTGCGTGTCCCTGTCGCCCGTGCGCCATGCAGGGCAGGTGGCCGGTGTCTATTGCGTACTCACCGAAACGACATCCGACGTGCTGTCCGATTACCGTCATGCCTTCCATCAGAAGCTCGGCGAAGCGCTCGACGGCCTCGATGACGCCGCCCACATCATGCGCGCGACGAGCGCCATGACCGGGCAGACGCTGGGCGTGGCGCGCGTGGGCTACGGCGAAGTCGACGTCCTTGGCCGCACCGTCAGCATCGACCGTGACTGGACCGATGGCCGGATGGCCAGCCTGGCCGGCAGGTCGTATCCCCTTGACGCGTTCGGTCCGGTGGTCAATGCCAAGCTGCGCCAGGGGCGCAGCGTGCGCATCGACGACGTCGATGCCGACGAACGCAGTGCGCCGCATGCCGCAGCCTACGACGCCATTGGCGCGCGCGCGCTTGTGATGGTGCCGATCATCGAGGAAGGGCGTTTGTGCGCCGTGTTCTACCTGCACGAACCGATGGCGCGCCACTGGACCGAACAAGAAGTGGCCCTGGCCGAGGACGTGGCGCGCCACACGCGTGAAGTGGCGCGCCGCTCGCGCGTCGAAGAAAGCCTGCGCGACGAGAGCCGTATCCTCGAAACGGTCAACCGCGCCGGGCGCGCGCTGGCCTCGACGCTCGACCTGGACACGCTGGCCCAATCGATCACTGATGCCGGGGCCGAACTGAGTGGCGCGCGCTTCGGCGCGTTCTTCTGCAACCCTGCAGGCCGGGGCGACCCGCTGCACGATCCGGTGGATGCGCCGATCGCCACCACGGCGCATGAACAGATGCGCCTGTACGCGCTGTCGGGCGCGTCGCGCGAGCAGTTCGACCGGCTCGCGCCCCCGACGGCGGCCATCTTCCGCCCGCTGATCGAAGGCGGGGCACCGGTG
Source organism: Telluria sp. LT2P80 (assembly GCF_059685955.1). Taxonomy (NCBI): domain Bacteria; kingdom Pseudomonadati; phylum Pseudomonadota; class Betaproteobacteria; order Burkholderiales; family Oxalobacteraceae; genus Telluria; species Telluria sp. LT2P80. The sequence goes on from NZ_JCASIO010000002.1 coordinate 539,545, forward strand.
CGCAGCGACGACATCACCTGCGATCCGCAGCACGCTGCGCTGGTGGCCGACGGCACGCCGCTGGCGCAGCTGCGCGTACGCAGCTATCTTGCGGTGCCGGTCTTGTCGCAATCGGGCAAGGTACTCGGTGGCCTGTTCCTCGGCCACCCGGCGCCGGCCATGTTCACCGAACGCACCGAGCGCATGGTTGCCAATCTCGCCGCGCAAGCTGCCGTCGCGATGGACAATGCGCACCTGTACGAGATCGCGCAAACGTCGGCGCTCGAACGCGATGCGCTGCTGCAGAGTGAGCGCCTGGCGCGCGTGCAGGCCGAGCGCCTGAGCCATACCAAGGATGAATTCCTGGCCATGCTGGCGCACGAGCTGCGCAATCCGCTCGCGCCGATCAGCAGCTCGGCCAGCTTGCTGAGCATGCAGTTCGCGAACGAACCGCGCATCTGCCAGACCAGCTCCATCATCAGTCGCCAGGTCAAGCACATGAGCCGCCTGATCGACGACCTGCTCGACGTGTCGCGCGTCACGCGCGGGCTGGTCAAGCTCAAGCTGGCGACGGTCGATTTTCGCGATGTCGTGAACGGGGCACTCGACCAGACCCGCCCGCTGGTGCTCGAAAAAGCGCACCACGTGACGGTGCAGCTGCCCGAGACGCCCGTGTATGTGCGGGGCGACCAGACGCGCCTCGTGCAGAGCGTGGCCAACATCGTCGGCAATGCCGCCAAGTACACGCCCAGGGCCGGCACGCTGGCGCTGCGCCTGGTGGCCGGCGACGGACGCATGATGCTCGAAGTGCGCGACAACGGTTCCGGCATGCCGCCCGACCTGGTGCCCAATGTGTTCGACCTGTTCACGCAGGGCGCACGCACGCTGGCCCGCTCGCAGGGCGGGCTGGGACTGGGCCTCACGCTCGTCAAGCGCCTGATCGACCTGCACGATGGCGAGGTCACCGCGCACAGCGATGGCGTCGGCTGCGGCAGCACGTTCACGCTCTGCCTGCCTTGCGTGAGCGCGGGCGCCGGCAGTAATGACGACGACGCTGCGCCGCCGTCCGAGGCCGACCCGGTACGCGCTGCGCTCGGCCGCCAGCTGCGCGTGCTGATCGTCGACGACAACACCGACGCAGCCGACAGCCTGGCCACGCTGCTGCAGGTGCAGGGCCACGCCACTGCCGTCGAATACGACGCCGCCTCGGCCCTGCGCCGCGCGCGCGTCGAGCATCCCGACGTGATGCTGATCGATATCGGCCTGCCCGACATCGACGGCTACCAGTTGGCATCGAGCCTGCGCGCGCTGCCTGACATGGCGGCCACCGTGCCGGTGGCGGTGACCGGCTATGGCCAGGCGAAGGACCGCGAACGGGCGCTCGAGGCCGGCTTCGTCCATCATCTGGTCAAGCCGGTCGACATGACGGCGCTCGTGCGCATCCTGGATGCGAGCGCGGCGCAGGCGGCGCAGGCCGAGGCAACGGCCGCATCGGTCTGAGTCTGCGCCGTAGTCTTGCCGCCTTTCATGGCGGGAGTATGATGATGCTCCTGTCAATGAAAGGATGAGCATGACCAAATTCGTCATCACCGCACCCGACACGGCGTCCGTGGCCGTCGCCGGTTCCAGCGCCCGCTTCCCGGTGCGCCGCGTGTTCTGCGTGGGCCGCAACTATGCAGCGCACGCGCGCGAAATGGGCAGCGACCCGAATCGCGAACCACCGTTCTTCTTCACCAAGCCGGCCGATGCCATCGTACCGGCCAGCGGCGCGGTGCCGTATCCGCCATCGACGAATGACCTGCACCACGAGATCGAACTGGTCGTGGCGCTGAAAGCCGGCGGCAAGGACATCGACGCGGCGCAGGCGCTCGATCTGGTGTGGGGCTATGGCGTGGGCCTGGACCTGACCCGGCGCGACCTGCAGGCCGTGGCCAAGGACGCGGGCCGGCCATGGGACATGGCCAAGGGCTTCGATGCGTCGGCCCCGTGCAGCCCACTGCATCCGGTCAGCGACGTGGGGCATCCGGCCCAGGCGCGCATCTGGCTGGAAGTGAACGGCACGCTGCGCCAGGAAGGCAACCTCGATGAAATGATCTGGCCCATCGCGGACGTGATCGCGTCGCTGTCGCGCCTTGTGACGCTGGCGCCGGGCGACCTGATTTATTCGGGCACGCCGTCCGGTGTCGGCGCCCTGCAGCCGGGTGACCAGGTGCGCGGCGGCGTCGACGGCGTCGACACGTTCGAGCTGACCATCGCGCCACGCTGACGGTCAGCTTCTCCAGAATCTTTGTTCTGCGTCAACACGTGCGGAATTTGATACGCTAGGGATATCGGCGCGCGTGGGGAGGTGGCAATGACACAAGTTGCATTGATAGCAGTGCATGGCATGGGCGAGACCTTGCCCGACTATGCCGACGGCCTGATGGCGGGGCTGCGTACCCGCCTGGATGCGCTCGCCAGCCAGGTCGTCATGCGCTCGGTCTACTACCAGGGCATCCTGCACGATAACCAGCGCCTGGTCTGGGATCGCACCGCAGCCACCGGCCAGGTGCGCTACGCCGCGCTGCGCAAATTCGTCCTGTACGGCCTGGGCGACGCCGCCGGGCTGGAAAACCGCAAGGAAGATCCCGGCTCCGTCTATGAGCAGGCCCAGGGCGAGATCGCCAGCGCGCTGCTGTCGGCCCACGCCGCGCGGCCCGGCATGCCGGTCGTGTTCGTCGCGCATTCGCTGGGCTGCCAGGTGCTGTCGAGCTATCTGTACGATGCGCAGAAGGCGGCCGCCGGCAAGCCGGTCGGCGCGGGTATCTGGCGTGATATCGGTGCCTGGGCCGGTGCAACGCTCGGCCGGCTGCTGACAGCAAGCGAACTGGCGTTCATCGGCGGCGGCACCTGCGTCGGGCTGGTCACCACCGGCTGCAATATCCCGATTTTTGTGGCTGCGCACCAGGAAATGCACATCATCCCGATTGCGCCGCCGACGTCGCTGTTCAAGTGGATCAACTTCTATGATCCCGACGACGTGCTGGGCTGGCCGCTGCAGCCGCTGTCAACCGGCTACCGCACGCTGGTCGAGGACCGCGCGATCAATGCCGGCGGCGGGGTGGGGGACTTGTTGCTGCGCAGCTGGAATCCGCTGGCGCACAACACCTACTGGGACGATGACGCGGTGCTGGACGCCATCGCCGCGATGCTGCGCCGGCTGGCGGCGTAGAGGGCTTCCCGGCGCCTAGGCCGCCAGCGCCGGCACCGCGCGCGCTGCCAGTTGCGGGCGCATCTGCCCGCCGCTCTTGCCCAGTTTGAACGCGGCGGCCACCTGCGCCAGTTGCGCTGCCTGCTCCTGCATGCTCGCTGCCGCCGCGGCAGCCTGCTCGACCAGCGCCGCGTTCTGCTGCGTCACGTGGTCCATCTGCGTGATCGCCTCGTTGACCTGGTTGATGCCCACGCGCTGCTCCTGCGTGGCGGTGGTGATCTCGGACATCATGTCGGTCACCCGTGCCACGCTGGCCACCACGTCGTCCATCGTGGTGCCGGCCTGTTGCACGAGCGCCGTGCCGGCATTCACCTGCGTCATCGAGTCGCCGATCAGGCCCTTGATTTCGCGCGCCGCGCCGGCCGAGCGCTGCGCCAGGTTGCGCACTTCGGATGCCACGACCGCAAAGCCGCGCCCCTGTTCGCCGGCACGCGCTGCTTCCACGGCGGCATTCAGGGCCAGGATATTGGTCTGGAAGGCGATGCCGTCGATCACGCCGATGATGTCGACGATCTTGCGCGCCGAGGCGTCGATCGAGCCCATCGTGTCGACCACCTGGCCGACGATGGCGCCGCCACGCGCCGCAACATCCGAGGCCGTTTTTGCCAGGCCGTTGGCCTGCACCGCATTGTCGGCATTCTGGCGCACGGTGGCGGTCAGTTCTTCCATCGAAGCAGCCGTCTCTTCGAGCGAGCTGGCCTGCTGCTCGGTGCGCGCTGACAGGTCGAGGTTGCCGGCGGCGATCTCGCTCGACGCCGTCGAGATGGCATTGGTGCCTTGCTGGACCTGCGAGACCACCCGCACCAGCGAGCCGTTCATCGTTTCCAGCGCGCGCATCAGGTCGCCGACCTGGTCTTTCGGATAGCTCGCGAACGTGTGGCCAAGGTCGCCCGAGGCGACCGTTTCGGCCACGTCGAGCGCGGCGTCCAGCGGCCGGGTGATGCTGCGCGTGACGAGCACGGCCGCCACGGCGCCGATCGCCGTCGACAGCAGGGCCAGCAGCAGCACCAGTTGCGTGCTGCGTTCGTTTGCCGCCTCGATGGCCAGCGCCGTCTGGTCGATGCTCTTGCGCTGGATCTGCAGCAGGCTCTGGACCCGGGCGCCATAGGCGGCAGCAGCTGGCGCGAATACCTGTTCATAGGCCTGTTCTGCCGCGGCCGAGTCACCCGACGTGCGCGCGTTCATCACGGTTTCCTTGGCCTTCTGGTAGGTCTTGCGCAGGCCCAGGATGTCCTGCAGCGTGGCTTTCTCTTCGGGCGAGTCGAGCAGGGCTTCGACTTTCTTGAGGATGACCGTGGTATCGGCAACGCTATCCTTGATCGGCTTGGCGAACACGGCCGACAGGGTGCTGTCGGTGCTGCGCGCGATCAGCGAGGTGCGCGCGATGGCCGAATAGGTCAGCACATACCAGTCCGAGACCAGGCGTTCCTTGGTCAGGGGCTTTTGCATCATCTGCTGCGTCGCCTCGGCGCTGGAACGCGTGGTGTAGAGGGCGAACGAGGTGCCGGCCAGCGACAGGACGAGCATCGTGGCAAAGCCAAGGGTGAGGCGGGAGCCGATACGGAGATTTTTTAACACGATGTCATCACTTTGAAGAAAGGATTGAGCGCCGAGGAAATGCCTTGCGGCAAGTATCAACCCTTTAAGCTTCAAATGAAATAGCAAGAAGACAGGATGTTGTAATGACGCCGCACAAGCCGGATGCGGCGTTATCTGGCTTATGCCTGACGCGCCAGCTTGAACAGCGTACGGATGTCACCGGCCACGGCGCCGCGCGCATTCTTGATGACAGGCTGGCGATAGCGTTCGAGCAGCTCGCGCCGCGCCGCGTTCAGCAGGCCCAACTGGTCGAGCACCGCGTACACGGTCGGGTGCAGCGCGCGTACATTGCCATCGGTGATCTTGATCGCGATGCCGATCCCGGCCGAGCGGATGCCGATCGCCTGCACGGCGTCGGCGCCGATCTTCGTGACCCAGTCGCCACCGCCCGCCGTCATCCAGTGCAGGTCGGTGCGCTCCTCGCCCGAGACCAGATCGGGGCGGGCGATCATTGCGTCGCGCAGCGTGCCCATCGCGCCGCCCAGCTGCGGGTCTTGCGGGCCATGCGCGAGGCGCGCGTACAGGTGCGCCAGGCGACTGAGCGGCATCGCGTAGTTGGGGGCCGAACAGCCGTCCAGGCCAACCGGCATGGCTTCGGGCACCATGCCGATGGCGTCGGCCAGCGTGCTGCGCACGGCCTGCTGCAGCGGGTGTGCGCGATCGACGTAGTTCGCCGTGGGTGCATCGTGCAGGCGGCACCAGGCCAGAAAGCCGCTGTGCTTGCCGGAACAGTTGTGGTGCAGCGGCGTCCAGTGCGCGTCCTGCGGAGGCTTCTGGCCGGTGAACTCGTAGTGCAGCGGCACCGCGCAGCCGCATTCGAGGTGGCCGGGGTCGAGCCCGATCTTGTTCAGGATCGAGCTGACGCCGTCGAGATGCTTGTCTTCACCCGAATGGCTCGCGCACAGCAGCGCGACTTCGTCGCCGGAGAGGCCAAAGCGCGCCGGGCCGTCGGCCAGGATGAAGGGAAGGGCCTGGAACGGCTTGAGCGCCGAGCGCGTGAAGGTGGGGTAATCCGGGTCGCCGGCGGACCACAACAGGCGGCCGTGCGTGTCGACGACGGCGACCGATCCAAGGTGCACGTTCTCGATCACGTTACCGCTGTCGGGGTAGCCGCGCGTGGTCGCGGCGAGGGGAATGACTGGCATGGGAGAGGGTACATTGGCGTTGGAGGAACCCTACTGTACGACATACCTACGCAATGCAGACACACAGTTGAAATAAGGCGCGCTTTCATATATGCACCTCCCGTTCACCCCGCCGATTGCGCACTTCGTCGTGCATTTCCGGCGCTTGATGCCCCTGGTGCTTGAACAGGTTTTGCGGCTCGCTAGACTGGCTTCATCGTCAGGCAACGCAGCGCTGGCGACACGGACTTCTTCGCCACCGACCTGAAAGGAATTTCCATCATGCGCCTCTCCCGCCTCGCCTTCTTCGCCGCCGCTGCTGTTGTCTCGCTGGCCAGTACCGCCCAGCCGATAACTGCAACCAGCCCTGACGTCGTCAACGTGCACGCTGCGCAGCCAAAGAAAGTCTATATCGATCCGCTGATGTACAAGCGCATGCAGGGCGCCTATAAACTCGAGGACGGGCGCACGCTGCACGTGACGGGCAAGAGCCGCAAGCTGTACGCCGACCTGGGTGACGGGCCGCAGGAAATCGTCCACGTGGGCCGCGACCGCTTCGAGGCGGTCGGCAAGGACATGAGCGTGCGCTTTGACGGCGGACCGTTCCCGCACACGGTGCACCTGAAGGACGATGCCGGCCGGGTGCTGGCGTCAAGCCAGCGTTGAGCCGAAGCGGCCGGCCTGGTAGTCGGTGATCGCCTGCGTGATTTCATCGCGGGTGTTCATGACGAACGGCCCGTGCGAGACGACCGGTTCGCCGATCGGATCGGCATGCCCGAACAGCAGCAGCGAGCCGGACTCGGCGACGATCTCGAGCGCGTCGCCCTCCGTGCTCAGCTCCACCAGTTGGTAAGCGTTGGCGAGATCGCCGTGGTGACCCACGCCGATGCGTCCACGCACCACATACAGCAGCACGTTGCGACCTTGCAGGCCGGTGATGCGCAGTCGCCCGCCGGCCTGCATCGCGACCGTGCTCATGAACACGCCGGTCAGCGATTGCACCGGGCCCGTGCTGCCGTCCCACGCGCCCGCGATCAGGTTCAGCGTGACCTTGCCATCGTCGAGCGATAACGCGGGAATGCGGTCCTGCTGCACGCCGGTGTAGGCAGGCGCCGTCATCTTCAGGCGCGCCGGCAGGTTGACCCATAACTGCAGGATCTCGAGCGGGCCGCCCGTCTCCAAAAACGCGCGCGGCGAGACCTCGGCATGCACGATGCCGCTGCCGGCCGTCATCCACTGGATGCCGCCGGCATGGATCACGCTTTCATGGCCGGCGCTGTCGCGGTGGGCCAGCATGCCTTCGACGATGAAGGTGACGGTCTCAAAACCCCGGTGCGGATGCGGACCAAATGGCAGGCCGCGGTTGTGCGGACCATAGGTCTGCGGACCATGATGATTCAGGAACAGGAACGGATCGATCTGGTCGAGCTGCGGCGAGGGCACGGGGCGCTGCGTGAGCAGGTCGCCGATGTCGTCGCGCAGCGCGGCGTGGGTGCGCAGGAAGGTCTTGTCAGTCATGGTGTGGATGCCGTTTAGTCAGGATGCGTAACGATACGCTGAAAGTGGCTGTCGCGTTCACAGCGGTGGCAGAAGACGCTATGCTGGACGTTTGCGTGTCTGCAACCCTTGGAGATCGGCCCCGTATGTACAAGAACGCCTGCCTTGCCAGCCTGTTGCTGGCTTCATCCACTGTCCTGGCTGCCGCACCTGCTGCCGCACCTGCTGCCGCATCTTCTGCATCCTCGGCTGCAGCGCCCAGCGAGGCCGCCGTCAGCGCGGCCAAGTATGCGGTGGCCACCTACCGCAACGACGTCATCGACACGCTGGCCAAACTGGTGAGCTTCAATACGGTGGCCGATCCGCGCTACCCGTCGGACCAGAACCCGGTGCATGCCGCGTTCAAGGCCACGCTCAAGGCAGAAGCCGAACGCATGGGGCTCGACTACACCGATCACGGCTGGACGGTCGTCATCGGCCTGGGCAAGGGAACAGAGCGCGTCGGCATCGTCACGCATGGCGATGTGCAGCCGGTGGACCCGACCAAGTGGAAGAAGTCGCCGTTCGTGCTGGACCGCACGAGCGAGCCGGGCAGACTGATCGCGCGCGGCGCCGAGGACGACAAGGGCCCGATCGCCACCGCGCTGTATGCGATGAAGACGATCCGCGATCGCCAGATTCCGCTCACCAAGCGCATTGAACTGTACGTGTACATGGGCGAGGAATCCGACTGGGGCCCGCTGACCGAATTTCTCAAGACGCACGTGCCGCCGCAGATGAGCATCACGCTCGACGCCGAGTATCCGGTGGTGACGGCGGAGAAGGGCGGCGGCCTCGTGGCCGTGACGGTGCCGAAGGCCGGCGCGCAGGCGCCCGTGGAGGGCGATGCCTACATCGCCGCGTTCGGGGGCGGTTCGTTCAACACGCAGATTCCGGAAGACGCCGAAGCGCTGGTGGCCAATGCGACGCCACAGATCGAAGGCCAGATCCGCGCGCGCGGCGCGCAGCACGAGGGCATGACCTACACCTACACGTGGCAGGGCAAGGACCTGGCGGTGCGCGCCAAGGGATTGTCGGCCCACTCGTCCAAGCCGCAGGAAGGCGTGAACGCGGTGAGCATGCTGGCCGATGCACTGGCCGTGCGGCCGTGGGCCAATACGACCGCCGGCGGCGTCGTCAACTACCTCAACGAGATGGTGGGCACGGGTTACTACGGCGAGAAATTTGGCAGCGGCGCCGGCAACATCGCCTACCGCCACAAGTTCATGGGCCCGCTCACCTTCAAGCCGACCGTGATTCGCCAGCTGGACGACGGCATCGAAGTGGCGATCAATGTGCGCCGCCCGCAAGGCAAGACGGGCGCGCAGCTGACCGATGAAATCAACGCCGCACTGAGCCAGTGGCAGGCGCGCCAGGTCCCGCTCACCAACATCAAGGTCGGCGTGCGCGATCCGTGGGTGCTGAACGACGCGCCGCAGGTGCCGACGTTGCTGGCGACCTTTGCCTATTTCACCGGCATGAAGGATGCGAAGCCGGTCGCCATCGGCGGCGGGACCAACTCACGCCTGTTCCCGAATGCCGTCAGCTTCGGGCCATCGATGCCGGGCCAGAAATATTCCGGGCATTCGGAGCACGAATTCATCACGACCAAGCAGCTGCTGCTGAACCTGCAGATGTACACGTCGGTGCTGGTCGAGCTGGCGCGCTGAGCAAGCGCGCTCTGCAGCCCTGCAGGAATGCCGAAACTTGCCACGGCTGACCTGTAGGGCTGCTTCTTGCCAGGTAGTGTAAAAACTTCTAATTTTTACGTAGGCGCCGGACTACAATATCCCTGCCGTGGAGTGTCCGCGAGGGTGCTCTCCCTTGTGAATCATCGTTGTATGCCAAGGGCGGTATCGTCTTGATACAGCCACAGTATTGTCGCCTGGAAAAGTACGAAGTTCCGGGCAGAAAATGTGGCAAATACAGCATGATAGGATCGGCTTGGAGCCAAGCTCCTGCAGCCGCGAGCGCGCCAATGCGTCGATGTTGGCGTGCGCGTTCGCGCCGGATGTGACCGAACCTTATTGATTGCCATGCACAGTAAAGAACTCAAAAAACCGGACGGACGCAACCTTACCCTCTACAGCAACCGGCCCATCCCCGATGGCCTTGTTGCCCCCAGCCCGTTTCCGGATCCACAGCACGCCAACCCGCACCTGCGCTGGCATCCGCTGCGCGGCGAGTGGGTGACCTACGCCGCGTTCCGGCAGAACCGCACCTATCAGCCGCCACCGCAGTACAACCCGCTGGCGCCGACGATCGATCCTGCCAATCCCACCGAGATGCCGGCCGGCGACTACGAGATCGCCGTGTTCGACAACCGCTTTCCGTCGCTTGCGCTCGAGTCGCACGATCCCCCATCGGTGACGGTACAGACCGCGCCGGCCAATGGCCAGTGCGAAGTGGTCGTGTTCACGCAGGATCCGAACACGGCGCTGGCCCACCTGCCGCTGTCGCGCATTGCGCTCTTGTTGCAGGTGTGGGGCGATCGCACCACGCGCGTGGGCAGCCACCCGCACATCCAGTACGTGCTGCCGTTCGAGAACCGCGGCGCCGAAGTGGGCGTGACGCTGCACCACCCACATGGCCAGATCTATTCGTACCCGTTCGTGCCGTCGGTCCCGGCGCGCATGCTCGCGCAAGAGCGCGACTACTACCAGCAGCACGGCACGAGCATGCTGTGCGACATGGCGCGCGACGAAGCGGCCGATGGCAAGCGCGTGCTGTACCAGGACGATTTCGCCATCGCCTTCGTGCCGGCCTGCGCCCGTTATCCGTACGAGGTCTGGGTGATGCCGACCACGCCGTGCAAGGATTTCGCGGCGCTCACGCCGCCGCAGCGCGACTCGCTGGCGCGTGCGCTCAAGACCGTGCTGCTCAAGTACGAGACGCTGTGGAACCGGCCGTTCCCGTACCTGATGGCGTGGTACCAGGCGCCGACCGACGGCGCCGAGCATCCCGAGACGCAGTTGCACGCCCAGTTCTATCCGCCGTACCGTACGCGCGACCGTCTGAAATACCTGGCCGGCACCGAGCTGGCCGCTGGCATGTTCGCGATGGACGTGCTGCCCGAGACCACGGCGTACGAATTGCAGCAGGTCGAGATCGACCTGGAGGAGGGCGCATGACGGACATCGATATGCGCGCCCAGGAGGTCGCCGACAAACTCGCGCTGCTGCGCGCCACCCTTGCCGCCAGCGGCGCCGGCGCCGTGCGCCTGCGCGGCACCGACTGGTTCGCGTGGGTCACGGCAGGCGGCTCGAGTGCCGTGCTGCACACCACCGACACGGGCATTGCCGAAGTGCTGGTCACGCCGGGCGACGCTTGCGTGCTGACCGACCAGATCGAAGGCGAGCGCCTGCGTCTTGAAGAAGTGCCGGCCGGGTTCAGCTTTCATATCGAACCATGGGCCGAACCCGAGCTGCGCGAGCATTTCGTGCTCGCTGCGGCCGAGGGCCGGCCGGTGCTGTCGGACCGTCCGCAGGCCGACGAACTGCCGTTGCCACTGCCGCTCCGTCAGCGCAAGCTGGTGCTGGGCGACGCCGAACAGGCGCGCTACCGGCTGCTGGGACGCGAAGCGGCCGAAGCGATGACCGACGTGCTGCACCGTGCCCGGCCTGACTGGACCGAGCAGCAGCTGGCCGGTGCCGGCGCCGAGGCGCTGTGGCGCCGCGGCATCCATCCGGCGCTGGTGCTGGTGGCCGGTGCGCGGCGCTTGCCGCTGTTTCGCCACGCGACGCCGTCGCACGAGCCGATCGGCGAGCGCGCCATGCTCGTGTTCTGCGCGCGCCGTCATGGCCTGTACGCCAACCTGACGCGCTTCGTGGGCTTTGGCGGCGCCGCTGCCGCGCCGGCAGCGCAGCGCGCACTGATGGCGCTCGAGGCCACCGGCCTGGCGGCCGTGGCGCCGGGCAAATCGCTGTCGTCGGTGTATCACGCGCTGGCCCAGGCCTATCACCACGCCGACGTCGAAGACGCGATCCGCGAGCACCACCAGGGCGGCATCACCGGCTACCTGGCGCGCGAGATCGTGGCCACCCCCAGCACGGCCACGCAGCTCGAACAGGGCATGGCATTTGCGTTCAATCCAAGTTATAACGGTATGAAGATCGAAGATACATTCCTGCTCGGCCCCGACGGACTCGAAAACCTGACCTTCGACCCGGCCTGGCCGTCGGTGGATATCCAGGGCCGTCAGCGGCCGCTCTGGCTGGAGGTGGACGCATGACCATCACGACCGATACTTTCTTTGGCGGCGCCCCTGAAGTGAACGCGTCAGCCCCGGGGCGCGTGAATCTGCTGGGCGAACACACCGACTACAACGACGGGTACATGCTGCCGGTGGCCACGCCCCAGCGTACGCTGGTGGCCATGAGCCGCAGCGGCGACGACCACTTTCATTTCTATTCGCCCAACTTCGACGCGACTGTGACGTTTGCGAAGGACAGCAGCGCGCCGCAGGGCTTCGGCAGCTATATCGAGGGCTGCATCCGCCTCGTGCAGGCCGAGGGCATCGAGGTGCCGCCGCTGCGCGTGTATGTCGAGACCGATCTGCCGGTGGGGTCGGGCCTGTCGTCGTCGGCCGCGCTCGAAGTGGCCACGCTGCGCGCCATGCGCGCGTTGCTGGGGTTCGAGCTCGACGACGTCAAGCTGGCGCGCATCGCCCAGCGCGCCGAAATCGAATACGCGCACGTCAACTGCGGGATCATGGACCAGATGGCCTCGAGCCTGGCCGATGAAACCAATATGCTGTTCATCGATGCGCGCACGCTCGAACATCACCTGGCCGCGCTGCCGCCGGACACCGAACTGATCGTGATCGATTCGGGCGTGGCGCGCACGCTGGCGGCCAGCAAGTACAACGAACGCCGCGCCGAATGCGAAGAAGCCTCGCGCATTTTGGGCGTGACGGCGCTGCGCGACGTGGTCGACCCGGCCTCGGTCGAGATGCTGCCGTCGCCGCTGCGCGAACGGGCCCGCCACGTGGTGCAGGAAAACCTGCGCGTGCTCGAAGCGGCCAAGGGCGTCGACGCCGAGCGCTTCGGCGAACTGATGAACGCATCGCATGCGAGCCTGCGTGACGATTACGAAGTCTCGATCCGCGCGCTCGACGTCCTGTGCGAGGCGCTGCGCGCTGCGCCAGGCGTGCTGGGCGCCCGCCTGACCGGCGCCGGCTTCGGCGGCGCCTGCGTCGCCCTGTGCCGCAAGGGTCAGGCGCAAGAAGCAGCCGCCACCGCGCTGGCGGCGTATCACGACCATCATGGACCAGGCAATGACGTCCAGGGACGCATCCTGATTCCGGTGCCAACTGACAGAAAGGACAAGAATGAATCAGTTTGAATATCCGCGTCCACAACTGGTGCGCGACCAGTGGCAGAACCTGAACGGCACATGGCAGTTCTGCTTCGATGACGAAGGGCATTACACGCTGCCGTCGGACGTGAAGGAATGGACGCACGAGATCACCGTGCCGTTTGCCCCGGAAACCGCGATGAGCGGTATCGAGGACACGGGCTTTCACCGCTTCGTCTGGTACCAGCGCGAATTCGAGGTCATGCCCATGGAGGGGCGCACGATCCTGCACTTCGGCGCAGTCGACTATAGCGCGCGCGTCTGGGTCAATGGCCAGCTGGTCGTCGAGCACGAGGGTGGTCACACGCCGTTCTCGGCCGATATTTCCGGCACCTTGAACGCGGATGGCAAGCAGGTCGTTACCGTCTGGGTCGAGGACGATCCGGCCGATCTGGCCAAGCCGCGTGGCAAGCAGGACTGGCTGCTCGATGCGCACTCGATCTGGTACCCGCGCACGACGGGCATCTGGCAGACGGTATGGCTCGAGCAGGTCTCGCAGACGTATATCCAGAAACTGCGCTGGACGCCCGTGTTCGAGACTTACGAAATCGGCTGCGAAGTGTTCGCCACCGGCGATATCCAGGATGAGCTGTTTGTCGAAGTCAAGATCTGGCACGGCGACCAGTTGCTGGCCGACGATTACTACAAGCTGCTGGGCGGTGAAGCGAACCGCAAGATCGCGCTGTCCGACCCGGGCATCGACGATTCGCGCAATGTGATCCTGTGGAGTCCGGAACGCCCGACCCTGCTCGATGCCGAAGTGACGCTGCGCTGTGGCGACGTGGTGCTCGACCGCATCCGCTCGTACACGGCGCTGCGCTCGGTGTCGATCAACCGTGACCGCTTCATGCTCAATGGCCGCCCGTACCAGCTGCGTCTGGTGCTGGACCAGGGCTACTGGCCGGAATCGTTCATGACGGCCCCGTCCGACAACCACCTGAAGCGCGACGTCGAGCTGGCCAAGCAGATGGGCTTCAATGGCGTGCGCAAGCACCAGAAGATCGAGGACCCGCGCTTTTTGTACTGGGCCGACAAGCTGGGCCTGATGGTGTGGGAAGAAATGCCATCGGCTTATCGCTTCAGCCCGCGCGCGATCACCCGTATGGTCAAGGAGTGGACCGAGGCAATCGAACGCGACTACAGCCACCCGTGCATCATCGTGTGGGTGGCCTTCAACGAGTCGTGGGGTGTGCCGAACCTGACGCTCACGCAGGCGCATCGCAATGCCGTCGAGGCGCTGTACCACCTGACGCGCACGCTTGACTCGACCCGCCCCGTGATCGGCAACGATGGCTGGGAGGCGTCGGCCACGGACATCCTGGGCATTCACGACTACGACAGCGATCCCGAGAAGGTGCTGGCGCGCTACGCCGTCACCGATCCGGTGCGCACGCTGTTCGACCAGCGCCGCCCGGGTGGCCGCATCCTGACGCTCGACGGCTTCCCGCATCGGGGCCAGCCGATCGTGCTGACGGAATTCGGCGGCATCGCCTACGATCCGAAGCAGACGCCCAATCCCGACGAAACCACGTGGGGCTACAGCCGTGCGCACACGGCCGAAAGCTATCTGAAGCAGTACCGGCGCCTGCTGCAGGTGGTCAACGAGACGTTCATGTTCAGTGGTTTCTGCTACACGCAGTTCACGGACACGTTCCAGGAAGCCAATGGCTTGCTGAACGCCGACCGCTCGCCGAAACTGCCGCTCGAGGTCATCAGCGCTGCCACGCGCAATATTCCGCTGTTTCACCGCGAGGTGGAAGAGGGCAAGGACCCCGGCACGCCGTAACGTCGCAGGCAGGGCAGGGTCGTCAGGGCCTGCCCGCTGAGGCAGTCATGGAATGCTGCAAGCAAAAGGCCACATGTCGCGTCAGCGCATGTGGCCTTTTTACAGCCGTGCAGACGGTTTTATCAGACGCGACGCAAGGTGCGGCTGTCGACCGGTTGAATGCAAGACCCCTAGCGGACCTGACGACACCTTGCATCATTGCGATTTGTAGCGTGCCAGGATATTCACTCGCTCACCTTGGTGCCCAACTTTGCTGCCCCACTTACGTAACTGGGAAAGCTGTTCGCGCTCGTCCTGGAGACTAAGGGGATTGAGAGAGCGTCGCACGACATAGATGTCCAGTATAGGCTCTTCGTTGCAACGCACCGGTGGGCGTGTGCGAGAGTCACGCGCCATGGCTGCAATATCAACATCGTCGAGGACAACATGCCGGCACTCGTAATTTCGTAACGCAACAGCAGCCACGCTGCGTGAGCGCATGTCGACGATCACTGCCGCCTTCTCCATGCAGCTCAGGCGGCGACACCCGTCGATCATGGCGTAGGAGCCGAACTGGACGGGTTCTTCATCTCCAGGGATACCGATAAACTCATCAATCGTCCGGGCTAACGACGCGTTTGGGATATAGGCGTCAATATGCATGCCTGCGAATACAGATTTGCTATCCGGGTAGACAAGGCGGGCGACATCGTGAAAACCCAGCGGCGCGGATTGTGCCGAAGCCGTGGTTAACGCGACAAGCGCTAAAAGAACTTTACCGAACATTAAATCGCTCCCTGGGACGTGGACAGACGATGGTGGCTCAGCTGGGACGTGGTGATCTTGGCGCACCTGTTGCTGGTTCTGCTGTCCGCTCCTGGGCGGGAAGCGAAAGTTCGTCCCGGTCAGTGTAACTCGGCAAGAAGCGATCGACTTCGCTACTTGACGCCCGGTAGTCGCAGTACTGTCCAAACGTCGCTTCGATGTCGGAAAATTACAGTGCTGTCAGCGCGGACGCGCAGGATTGCGGCCGGACGCCTGCGGCATCGGGATGCGCGCGAGCAGTGCGCCCAGTGCCGTGGCTGCGACGGTCGCGGCGCTGACATCGACCAGCCAGTCGTGCACCGTGCCCGAACGGTAAGGCAGGAAGTGCTGCACACCCTCGTCGACAGCGCCCATCAGCGCAATTGCCAGCACTGCCTTGAGCGCGCGTTGCAGCGTGCTGCCGGTGCTGCCCAGGAACCAGAGCGTCGCGAGGCCGGCATAGGCCAGGCTGTGCAGCACGATGCCCGACGCGTATTCGCCCACCTCAGCGCGCGCACCGGGCACGGAGCCGGCAATCACGATGCAGGTAAACATGAGCAGCGCCGCAGCGTGCATGGCTCGGCGGTGACGTGGTTCGGCGTACAACAGGGGAGACAGGGCTGGCATGGCGACGTGGTGACAGTACAGAAACGGTGACGGGGCAAACGTCAACGTTACCATGCCGGGCGCACCTTGTGTGCCCGTTGCCGCCGGCCCGTGCGCCAGCCGCCCACCACGGCGTGCGTCAAATGGTCAGTGCCGGGGCGCCGTGGGCGTAATGGGCGTCGAAACAGCTGGCGCAGTCGGCGCAGAACAGGTGGGCTACGCGCACGCTCGCCTGTCGTAACACGAGTTTCAGGTGTGCCCGCCGGCACTTGGGACACACTTCGCGGACGCTGCCGAACGTGAGCAGATTGAGGGGGACGCTGTCGCGGTCGATATCGTCGACCACGGCGCGCGGATTGAGTTCGCTAAGAATGAGGTCGCTTGAATCCTGATGGCGACGGCAACTGTCTGGCGAAAGCGATGTTTCTGGTACACGTAAACTCATCGGACAATCTCCCGTGGTCGTTTCGTTGTACGCGGTCTCCACCCGCTGGACAAGGTGGGACGTCGCAGCTTCATGATAGCCCTATTGAAGACGGCTTCAAGCACATAGACAATATTTTCTGGCCCGAGTTGCCACAATGCCGAAAAAAAATGCCCGCTCAGGGCGGGCATAACCCGGGATCGGGCCAAGAGTGCGGAAACCGGGTTGGTGTGCAGCGCACGGAGCGCTCCACACCTGCTGGCACCACGCATATCGGTTACGTGTGTGTCAGGTGCGTTCGAGTATAGGCAGCGATTGTGACGGGTCCGTGACCGTCGTCAAGGTTCCGACGGGACAGTGGAAAATGTAGTGAGGACATTGGGCTCATGACAATACGGCCACAAACAAGGCGGACCGCACAAACCGTCCAGGCAAAAAAAAAGCCCGCTGTGCGGGCTTGAAACTATTTTCTTGGAGGAGAATAGTGGAGACAGGTGTAACTATAGGGATTTGGTGACCGAGCGTCCAATTGCGTTTTCGGATACCAGACATGTGATCTGTCAATATCTCTCGAACGTGGCCCGCGACGTATCAATCACGCACCGGCACCGTGTAGTTCAGCGCCATGCGGCCACCGTCGGCGTACAGGGTCTGGCCCGTCATGTACGAGGCATCGTCGCTGGCCAGGAAGGCAGCGATCGACGCGACTTCTTCCGGTTCACCGCACCGGCCCAGCGGTGTGCGCGACAGGATCGTGTGCCGTGCTTCCGGGCTGCCGAGCACCGCTTTTTTCGCCAGTTCGGTCAGGATCGTGCCGGGACCGATGGCGTTCACGCGAATGTCGTACTGGGCCAGGGCGATGGCGGCCACGCGCGTGAGCTGGTTGACGCCGCCTTTCGAGATCACGTACGGCACCTGGTTCGGGATCGTCAGTTCGGCATTCACACTCGACATGTTGATGATGCAGCCGCCTTCGCCGCGCGCCACCATGTCGCGCGCCGCCGCCTGGCTGCACAGGAACATCGATTTCAGGTTGATGCGCAGCACGCGGTCGAAATCGTCCTCGTGCAGGTCGAGGAACTCGGCCGCGTGGGTGACGCCGGCATTGTTGATCAGGATATCGATGCGGCCAAACGCGGCCAGCGTGGCCGCGATCATCGCATCGACCTCGACCTTGATGCCGACGTCGGCACGGCAGGCGCGGGCTGCGTCGCCCAGGCTGGCAGCGGCTTGCTCGACTTCGGGCCGGATATCGACGAGCATGACGCGCGCACCTTCGCGCACGAGGCGCTCGGCGCAGGCCAGGCCGATGCCCTGGCTGGCGCCAGTGACGATGGCGATTTTCTGATGTAGTTTCATGGCGGGCTTTCGACGCTGTGGCAAAAGCCGCCATTCTACTGCTGCTAGAGCATGATGGGCCGGTCAGGCAACTCGTTGGTGCGCTCGCCGCTGGCCGGGAAGTGCTGGTGCAGCAGGTCATTGACCTGCGCCACTGCCGCCAGCGTGGCGTCATGGAAGTGCCCGCCCTTGAAGCCTGCCGTCATCGTGCGGCACACCGCCTGCCAGGTGGCGGCGTCGATCTTGCGGTCGATGCCCCGGTCGGCCACGATGTCGATCTTGTGCTCGGCCAAATTCACGTAGATCAGGACGCCGCAATTGTCTTCGGTGTCCCACACGCCATAGTCGGCGAACAGCGCTAGGGCGCGCTGGCGGTTGGTGATGCCGTCCCAGGCCGCGTCGAAGGGCAGGGCCTTCTCGACGATCAGGCGCACTTCGCCGCGGTGAGTGCGCTCACCGGCATCGATGGCCTCGGCAATTGCCGTCAGCGTCGCTTCAGGAAACGCGCGCCGCGCTTCGCCCGCGCTGCTGGTGGCGTGGCGCCACGCGCGTGTCATTTTTTGTGCGATCGATCCCATTACCAGTCTCCCGAGGCGCCGCCGCCGTCAAAGCCGCCACCACCACCAGAAAAACCACCGCCGCCGAAGCCACCGCCGCCGCCACCGCCGCCAAAGCCGCCGCCGCCACCGTTGCTCATATTGCCGATGATATTGCCGAGAATGAAGCCGGTCGTCGCGCCACCCCAGTTCGAACGGCCACGGCTGCTGGCAACCGTACGGCCGCGCTTGCCGCCGAAGACCGAGCGCAGCAGGAAGGCACCGATCAGGATCGCGAAGATGGCGATCAACGGAATTCCGCCACCGCCCGCAGCTTCCTGTCGTTGTGGTGCTTGCTGCGCAGGTGCCGGGAAGGCTTCCTGGTTCAGCAGCGTGGCGATGGCGCCCACGCCGGCCACCAGGCCTTCGTAATAATGTTGTTCCCGGAAATGCGGCGCGATCACGTCCTGCAGGATGCGCTTGGATTGGGCGTCGGTCAGCACACCCTGTACGCCACGGCCAGCCTCGATCCGCAGGCGGCGCAGCGCCGATGGGTTGCCAGGTGCAACAACCAGCAGCACGCCGTCGTCGACGCCCTTGCGGCCCAGTTTCCAGGCATCGGTAACGCGGATGCTGTAGGCCTCGATGGCTTCGGGTTCGGTCGATTTGACGAGCAGCACGGCGATCTGGCTGCCCGTCTTGGCCTCATAGTCGGCCAGCACGGCTTCCAGGCGCTGGCGCTGGGTGGCGTCGAGCATGCCGGCCTGGTCAGTCACGCGCGTGGTGAGCTTCGGCACCTCCTTGAGCTGGGCATGGGCCGTCCCCGCACCGGCGAGCAGCGTCGCCATTGCGAACAGGAGCGTGGAAAACAAGCGCAGGAAGGCCGTCATCGCCAGCCTTACTTGCCGAAGTCGACTGCTGGTGCGGTCGAGATCGCTTTTTCATTCTCCACCGTGAACGATGGCTTGGTCTCGTAGCCGAACACCATGGCTGTCAGGTTCTTCGGGAACTGCCGCACGGTTACGTTGTAGTCCTGGACCGAGGCGATGTAGCGCTGGCGGGCCACCGTGATGCGGTTCTCGGTGCCTTCGAGCTGCGAGGCCAGGTCACGGAAGCTGGTGTCGGCTTTCAGGTCCGGGTATTTTTCGGACACCACCATCAGGCGCGACAGCGCGCTCGACAGTTCACCCTGCACCTGCTGGAACTTCTGGAACGCTTCCGGGTTGTTCAGCACTTCCGGGGTGATCTGGAAGCTGGTGGCCGAGGCGCGGGCGCGCGTGACGGCCTCAAGCGTTTCGCGTTCGTGCGAGGCATAGCCCTTGACCGTGTTGACCAGGTTCGGGATCAGGTCGGCGCGGCGCTGGTACTGGTTGACCACTTCGCTCCAGGCGGCCTTGGTCGCTTCATCCTTGGTCTGGAAATCGTTGTAGCCGCAGCCCGAGAGCAGGACGCCGGCGAGGATGGCGCTGCCGAGCAGGCGGGTCCAGCGGGAGATAAAGGTCGTAGTCATGGCAGTAAAGGTCCGTGCAAGTTGTCGAATAATCAAAATATACCTGAAACGCGCCGCAATTGGTGTTCCTGCAACCCCGAGGGGCAGGGGACCGCATGGCGGCGGGTACAATAATGGGTTTGCAATTATTCGGATACAAGGGGCTCGAAGTGACTTTCATTCAAAAACTGGCGGCTGCATGGACCCGCAACGATTCGCTGCTGTGTGTCGGCCTCGACCCGGACCTGGCGCGCTTCCCGGCGCACCTGACCGGCCAACCAGATGCGATCGTGCAGTTCTGCAAGGCGATCATTGACGCCACCGCCGACCTGGCCTGCGCCTTCAAGCCGCAGATCGCCTATTTCGCCGCGCTGGGCGCCGAAGACCAACTCGAAGAAATCTGCACCTATCTGCGCGAGACGTATCCACACATCCCGCTGGTGCTCGACGCCAAGCGCGGCGACATCGGCGCGACCGCGCACCAGTATGCGCGCGAAGCCTTCGACCGCTACGGCGCCGATGCGGTGACCGTCAATCCGTACATGGGCTTCGATTCGGTCGAGCCGTACATGGCCTGGCCGGACCGCGGCGTGATCGTGCTGTGCCGCACGTCGAACGCGGGCGGCTCCGACCTGCAATTTTTGGACGTGGGCGGGCGCCCGCTGTACCAGCACGTGGCGCAACTGGTGGCCGACAAATGGAACCGCAACGGCCAGTGCGCGCTGGTGGTGGGCGCCACGTTCCCGGAAGAGATCGCGCAGGTGCGCGCACTGGTGGGCGACATGCCGCTGTTGATTCCGGGCGTGGGCGCACAGGGCGGCGACGTCGAGGCGACCGTCAAGGCCGGCCGCACGGCGGGCGGCGCCGGCATGATGATCAATTCGTCGCGTGCGATTTTGTATGCGACGCCGCAGGATGGTGAAGACTTCGCGCAGGCAGCGCGGCGCGTGGCGACGGAAACGCGCGACGCGATCAATGCGGCGCGTAACGCGGCTTGATGAAACCATCGCGCTGTTTGGTGTAACGGCGTAACGGCGTAATGACGTAATGGCGGTAGGGTGGACGGCCAAGCCGTCCACCCTACGTTTCGTCGACTTTCAGTGCAGTTCGGGCGCGATCATTTCTGCATAGTCGTACAACGCGCCCAGAATCGCCTCGGCCCGCTCGTCGGCCGTCTCCGACAAGGCATCGATCTCCTGGAACAATTGATCGATCGTTCTGGCCCCGCCGGCGCCCTCGAACAGGCGCGCTGCGCGGTGCGCCTCCCAGGTTTGCATTTCTTCTTCCGACAGCGTCTCGGGGAAGTTGCGCGCCCGGTAGCGCAGTAGCAGTTCGTTGAGGCGCTCGTCCTCGAAGCTGACGCGCTTGCCGGTCAGGGCCGCGGGTTTTTGCATGCGGATCGATTCCAGCTGGCGCCGGTCATCCTTGCTGACGAAGCCGCCATACAGATCTTCATCCACATCGACGGGCGTGCCGGATGCCGGCTTTTGCAGCACCTGCGCCCAGACGGCGCGCAGGTCGGGGCCGGCAGCGGCCAGTGCGGCATGTGCGCGGCCCTGTTCGAGATCGATATCCCAGCGCGTGGCCAGTTTAGGCTGCAGCGTCTTGAGATTGGCCACCAGCATCGGCGACTTGTTCAAGTGCACGCTCTTGATCGGCAGGCGCGTGACGCCTTCCGGCAAGTCGTCGGTGCGCGTGAACATGCGCGTGCGGATCGTCTCGGCGTCCAGCGCGAACAGTTCGGACGGATCGTAGCGGCAATCCCAGACCAGGATTTCGTTCTTGTTGGTCGGGTGCTGCGCCAGCGGATAGACGAGGGCCAGGCAGCCGTGCTCGACCGGGAACATGCCGGACACGTGCAGGAAGGGCTGGCGCGCTTCAGGGGCCTGGTGCAGGCCGATCTCGGCGGCGACGCGGTCCTTGCGGCGCAGCTCCAGGCAAAAGTCGAACAGGCGCGGCTGCTTGCTGCGGATCAGGCGCGCCAGCGCAATGGTCGCGCGCACGTCCGACAGCGCATCGTGCGCGGCCTCGTGTGCCAGGCCGTTGGCAGCGCTCAGGTGTTCCAGCTTGAAGCTCGGCTTGCCATCGTCGCGGGTCGGCCACACGATGCCGTCCGGGCGCAGCGCATGCACCATGCGCACGACGTCGAGCAAGTCCCAGCGGCCGCAGTTGTGCTGCCACTCGCGCGCGTACGGATCGATCAGGTTGCGCCAGAACAGGTAGCGCGTGACTTCGTCGTCGAAGCGGATCGTGTTGTAGCCGACGCCGATCGTGTCGGGCTGGCTGAACGCGGCCTCGATCTGGCGCGCGAACTCGTGCTCGGGCACGCCGTGTTCGAGACAGTGCTGCGGCAGGATGCCGGTGATCAGGCACGATTCCGGATCGGGCAAAAAATCATTGGCCGGCTGGCAGTACAGCATGATCGGCTCGCCGATCTCGTTGAGTTCAGCGTCGGTGCGGATCGCGGCGAACTGGGCGGGGCGGTCGCGGCGCGGGGTCGCGCCAAAGGTTTCGTAGTCGTGCCAAAGGAAGGTATGCGGGCTCATGTCTTGTTGTTGTCTTGGCTGCAATCACAGCGTCGGCGACATGGTGGCACAGATGCGCCGTCCCGTCACGGCCCGGCGTCACGGTCCGTGCGGGACGGCGTTGGATGCTAGTTGCAGACGCGGTTGCGTCCGGCTTCCTTGGCCCGGTACAGGGCGGCGTCGGCCGCCGCCATCAGTGCGTACTCGTCGCCGTTCTCGCCCAGGCTGGCCACGCCGAACGACGCGGTCAGGTGCGGCAGTTCCACGCGCATGTCGGTAAACACCACGGTGTCGCGCAGGCGCTGGCACAGGCGCTCGGCCACCATCGTGGCCAGTTCGATGCCGGTGTCGGGCAGCACGGCCAGCATTTCCTCGCCGCCGAAGCGCACGGCGAAGTCGGATGGGCGCAGCGCATCGCGGATCAGGCTCGCTGCGGCCGACAGCGCCACGTCGCCAATGATGTGGCCGTGGGTATCGTTGAATTGCTTGAAATGGTCGAGGTCGATCATGACGATCGACAGGCCGCTGCCAGTGCGCGCTGCGCGCGCCGCCAGCTTCGGTAGCATGTCATTGAGCCAGGCGCGGTTGTACAGGCCCGTGAGCGGGTCGTTGAGCGACAGCTGGCGGTAGAATTCGCCAAGCTTCTGGCGGCGGCGCAACAGCGCATTGGTGGTGCGGATACGGAACGACAGCAGGCGCAGCAGATTGCGCGCCAGCACGCTCGAGTGGTCAATCAGCGTCCAGACGACGCTCGATTCGATCACCAGGAGCTCGCTGTCTTCCAGCGCCGTCATGGCCGCCAGGTTCGCGGCATCGTCCAGCACGGCCTGGTCGCCGACGCTCTCGCCTGGCAAGACGCGGGTGGTGCCGGTTTCGTCGCCTGCGTGCGCGTCCGATTCGATTTCGAGCTGGCCCGAGAGTACGATATACAGGTGCGCCTGGCCACTGTCGTCGATGCGCTCGCCCTGCGGCACGCGCACGATGGCGCAGTCGGCCAGCATCGCGGCGACGCCAGGGTCGGTTTCGTCGCGAAACAGTTGCAGGTCGTTGATATTGGTACGGCTGGTGCCGAAGGTGCCGATCTGTTCCAAGTGAGTCCTCGAGCGGTATGCCGCGTTGGCATGCGTGATTGCATGTGTTATTACATCAGCGGGATCATAGCCGATTGTGCCACCCTTGCGCGTTTGGCGAAACTTAAACCATCATGACGACATCTTCACATGACATCCAGCACCACTGAACTGACCGACGCGCTGGGCCAGGTGCACCTGCCGGCGCCCGGCGCGCGCATCGTTTCCCTCGTGCCGTCGATCACCGAATTGCTGTGCGACCTGGGCCTGGCACCGCAGCTTGCCGGCCGCACAGGGTTTTGCATTCATCCGCAGGCGCTCGTTGCCGCCATTCCCAAGGTCGGCGGCACCAAGGACGTCAATCTCGACAAGATTCGTGCCCTGGCGCCGACCCATGTTGTCGTCAATCTCGATGAAAACACGCGACCGACCTACGACGCGCTGGTGGAGTTCGTGCCACACGTGATCGTCACGCATCCGGTCGCGCCGCAGGACAATCTGGCGCTGGCCCGCCTGCTGGGCGGTATCTTCGGCGTGCAGGATGCCGCCGAATCCTGGTGCACCGCATTCACACAGGCATTGGCCGCGCTGCGTGCCCGGCCTGCCGGTCCATCACGCACGGTGCTGTACTGCATCTGGCAGGATCCGTGGATGAGCATCTCGGCCGATACCTATATCGCTGCGATGCTGGCCGAGCTCGGTTGGCGCGTGCCGCACCTTGGCGAAGACCGCTACCCGCGCTTCACGTGGTCGGACAGCCTGGTCGACGAGCTTGACGCCGTGCTGCTGTCGACCGAACCCTATCGCTTTACGCAGGCGCATGTGGACGCACTGGAAAAACAGATCGGCATTCCCGTGCTGCTGGTCGATGGCGAAATGCTGTCGTGGTATGGCAGCCGCGCGCTGGCCGGTGTGAATTATCTGGAGACGTTGCGGGAAATGCTGGAAGGTGCGCCGCGCTGAGTGCGGCGTTGGTATTGCCCCTGCGCCCATGGCGGGCGCAGGGTAGTGCAGGTACCGATCAGTTATCGGTCAGGTGCTTGTCGGCCGTCGGATCGATCTCGCCGTCAGCGCCGACCACCGGAACGGCAGTATGGCGATGCTTGTCGTGCAGGCGACCGATGGTGCTGTCGAGTGCGCGGGCCAGTTTGCCGCTGGCGTTGTTGATGGCCTGGTGCAGGTCGTTCGCGTGATCGTGCACGACGATCGGCGCCACGCCGGCCAGACGCGCTTCGAGCATGCAGTGGTTGCCGCCGTCCGCTTTCTTTTCCTTGTTTTCGTCGCTCAGGTGAACGTCGACGCGGGTCACTTGCTCGCTGAAACGACCAATGGAAGCGCGCACGACGGTATCCACGTGCTCGTCCAGGCCCTGGTGCTTGGTGATGGTGTTATCGGTATTGACATTGATCTGCATGGATGGCTCCTGTAATCGTTATGGCTTTATCTTACACGCCCCGCGATTTTTACCGCGTCCGCTCCGCCAACCGTGCTCGACCCGGCATACGACCATCAGACCACGTCTTTTTCGCGCGCTGCCTCATGGTGCGGAAAACGGTCCATCCGCGACAGCACCGGGAACAGCATCGCCCACACGCCCGTCACGACCAGCGTCGCCACGCCGCCGAGCAGGATCGCGCGGGTCAATCCCAGCCAGCCAGCCGTGACGCCGGACTCGAATTCACCGAGCTCGTTCGAGGCGCCGATGAACACCGAGTTCACGGCGCTCACGCGTCCGCGGATATCGTCGGGCGTTTCGTACTGCACCAGCAGATGGCGGATATACACGCTGACCATGTCGCCCACGCCCAGCAGGAACAGCGCGCCGAAGGCAACCGCGAAGTGGTCGGTCAGGCCCAGCACGATCACGCACACGCCAAACAGGGCAACGCCGCCGAACATCCAGGCGCCGACGCGGCGCGTGATCGGGAACATCACCAGCGCGACCGAGCACAGGGCCGCGCCCATGCCCGGCGCGGTGCGCAGGAAGCCCAGGCCGGACGGCCCGGCGCCCAGGATGTCATGTGCGTAGGCCGGCAGCAGGGCCGTCGCCCCACCGAACAGCACCGCGAACAGGTCGAGCGAAATCGCGCCCAGCACGATCGGGCGCGAGCGCACGAAGCGCAAGCCTTCGAGCAGCGTGTGCCAGCTGACGGGCGCCTTGTTGATCACCTGCGCGATGGTGCGCGTGTTCGTCATGAGCAGCACCGCCAGTGCCAGCAGCGAGGCGGCCGTCATGTGCACCGTCTGCGGTCCCAGCACGTAGAGCAGGCCGCCCACGATCGGGCCGAGGATCATCGCCACGTGCATCGTCGAGGAACCCAGCGCCACGGCCTGGCTGAAGTCACGGTCCGGCACCAGGTTCTTGAGCACCGCCTGCGAGGCCGGCATCATGAAGGCGCGCGCGCTGCCGAACAGCACCAGAATCGCGAACACGGGCCACACGGTCGTGCTGCCGCTGGCCGTGAACGCAATCAGCATGGCGCTGCACAGCAGTTGCACGGCCATGCAGCACAGCACGATCAGGCGCCGGTTGTAGCGATCGGCCACATGGCCGGCCCACAGGATCAGCACCAGGAACGGCGCAAACTGCGCCAGGCCGATCAGCCCCAGGTCGAACAGGCTGCCGGTGATCTGGTACACCTGCCAGCCGATCGCCACGCTCTGCATCTGCACGGCGAAGGTGGCGAGAAAGCGCGCCGACAGGTAGAACGCCAGGTTGCGGTTGCGCAGGACACCCAGGCGCCCGGTCGGTGAGATCAGCGGCATGGACCCTTACTGGCTGGCGAGATCGGCGGCGGTCGTGAACGCGTCGGCGAAGAATTCGTCTTCGGGCAGGCCGCACAGCGCCACGTAGTCGCGGCGCGCCGCATCGACCATGAGCGGTGCGCCGCAGGCATACACCTGGTGGCCGGAGAGGTCGATGATGTCCTGCACGACAGCTGCGTGCACGTAGCCGGTGCGGCCTGTCCAGGCATCCTCGGGCAGCGCATCCGAAATCACCGGCACGTAGGTGAAGTCGGGCAGCGTGGTTTCCCAGGCGCGGCACAATTCGTCCATGTACAGGTCTTGCGGGCGGCGGCCACCCCAGTACAGCGTGACCTTGCGCGTGGACTTCAGGTGCATCAGGTGCTCGACGAGGGCCTTGACCGGTGCGAAGCCGGTGCCGGATGCCAGCAGCACGATCGGCTTGTCGGAATCTTCGCGCAGGAAGAACGTGCCGAGCGGGCCTTCGAAGCGCAGGATGTCGCGCTCTTTCATGGCGCCGAACACGTGGTCGGTGAACAGGCCGCCGGGCAGGTGGCGGATATGCAGTTCGAGCGGACCTTCGAACGACGGCGCATTCGCGATCGAGTAGGCGCGACGCTTGCCGTCCTTGAGCAGGAATTCGATGTACTGGCCGGCGCGGTAGGCCAGCAATTCATTGGCCGGCAATTGCAGGTTGACGATGGCGACGTCCGGCGCGGCCTTGCGGATGCCGGCAACGCGGGTAGGCATCTTGCGCAGCGGGTAATCCGAGCTGCCGCCCACTTCGCGCGCTTCGATCACCAGGTCGGCCGACGGCATCGCGCAGCAGAACAGCGCCATGCCGGCAGTCTTTTCGATGTCGGAGAGGGCGCGCTGCTGGTAGGGCTTGTGCTCGATGGCGCCATCGAGCACCTTGCCCTTGCACGAGCCGCAGGCGCCATTCTTGCAGCCATACGGCAGGCCGACGCCGGCGCGGATGGCGGCGGCCAGGACGGTTTCATCGGCTTCGCAGCCGAACTGGCTGCCGCTGGGCTGGACGGTGATCTGGAAGGTCATGCGAATGAAGAAGTTGGGGCGCGAACGCGGGTGGTTGGTGGGGTGCGCCGGCGTGCGGCGAGAGGCCGCCATTCTACACCCGCCCTTGTTTTGCCGGGCGCGCCCTGTGCTACAGTTGCCGCCTCCACGACCCCGCGATTCTTCCATGACCATGCCATCCCGCCCCGCTTTTGCCCGTCCGCGCCTGTTGATCATCGGCTGCGGCGACGTCGGCATGCGCCTGCTGCCACTGCTGGCCGGGCGCTTCCGCGTGTTTGCACTGACCAGCCAGCCGGAGCGCTGCGCCGAACTCCGCGCGGCCGGTGCGGTGCCGGTTGTCGCCGACCTCGACCAGCCTTCAACGCTGGCGCGCCTGCGCAATCTGGCGCCGTGGGTGCTGCACCTGGCCCCGCCCCAGCCCGACGGCGATACCGACCGCCGCACGCGCCACCTGGTGGCGGCGCTGGGCGACGTGCGCCGCATCGTGTATGTGAGCACCAGCGGGGTGTATGGCGATTGCGGCGGGGCGCTGGTGAAGGAGTACCGGCCGGTGGCACCGAAGAACGGGCGTGCCCGGCGCCGTGTCGACGCCGAGCGCATCCTGCGCGCGTGGGCCCTGGTGGCCGGTGCGACGCTGTCGATCCTGCGCGTGCCAGGCATCTATGCCGCCGACCGGCTGCCGCTGCGCCGGCTGGAGCAGGGCACGCCCGCGCTGCGGTTTGAGGACGATGTGTACACCAACCATATCCACGCCGACGACCTGGCCCGCATCGTGCTGCTGGCCTTGATGCGCGGCCGGTCCGGGCGGGTCTATCACGCGGTCGACGACACGCGCATGAAGATGGCCGACTACTTCGACGCCGTGGCCGACACCTTCGGCATGCCGCGCTCACCGCGCCTGCCGCGCGCCGAACTGGCGCAGCTGGTCTCGCCGGTGCTGCTGTCGTACATGTCCGAGTCGCGCCAGCTCGACAACACGCGCCTGCGGCGCGAGCTGCGCGTGCGTCTGCAGTACCCGGACGTCGCCACGGCGCTGGCGCGCCTGCGGCGCTAACCCACGCCGTCGCCTATGCCCGCTTGCCGGGCGACGCGCAGAATGCGATCTTGCTCGTCATGAGGGCCGGCAGGCCCGGTGAGGCGCAGAAGGTGCTGTCTGTGCCTCTGGCGACCGGCTTGCCAGGCGAGGCGCAGAAGGCGGTGGCATTCGCTGCGGCTGCCGGTTTGCCCGGGGACGCACAGAACGCGGTGGCGCCGGCCGGCTTGCCTGGCGACGCGCAGAACGCAGCGTCGCCCCTGACCACGACACCGAACTCGGCCTCGTACAGCGCGCGCATGCGCTCGCCCGCCTGGACATGCTCGCCTTCGGTGCCGGCGGCGATGCCGACGTACGGATAGTGGTGCAGGAAGAAGCCGAAGGCGGCCTCGCAGTCGCGCGCGTACTTCATGGTGTCGAGGATGTGGTAGTGCCAGAAGGTGTCGACATCGACCGTTGGCGAGGCGCCGGCATCCGGGTACTTTTTCATGAGGAACAGGAAACGCCGGTATTCGGTTTCCACGGCGTTGGTGCGCATTTCGGACCAGCCTTCGCCGGACGCTTCGTGCATCAGCTTCATCTTGATCGGATTCAGGTCAAGCGCCTCGAAAGCGGCGTATTCGGTATGGGTCGACATCATGATCACCTCGTGTATGTTTGTGGATGAATCGGACAATGCTGGCGGCTGTCACGGTGTTTGAGGCGGTATTTCCGTAGCGCATTATCGGGAAATTCCGGTGGTATTGACCTGTGACAGACACAGCCATTGTCATGCGCTGGCTCAGCTCAGCAGTTGCGCTAGATCAAACTTGGGAGCATGGACGAGCGCGGTGACGGGCGACGTCGTCACCGTTGCTGGGAAAGGGGACGCCTCAGGCGGCGACGGGCGAGATTGGGGTGCTGTCAGTGCGCAGGCCAGGGCCAGCTGCCGCCGGGGTACCGGCCCCTGGAGCACCATCCACCGGAATACTGACCACGATCGTGGTGCCGCTGCCCATGCCGCTGCTGTTGATCGAGAACGAGCCGCCCAGGATGGCGATGCGTTCCTCGATGCCCACCAGGCCGAAGGAGCCGTGGCGGTTGCGGCTGCCCGGCTGCAGGCCGACGCCGTTGTCGCGGATCGTCATGGTGAGCATGCCGGCATGCTGGTGCAGCGTGATGCCGACCTCGGTGGCACGCGCGTGGCGCGCCACGTTGTTGAGCGACTCCTGCAGGATGCGGAAGAACGCGGTCGCACTGTTGTCATCGATGCGGTGCTCGCCATCGTCGTCCACCAGCTCGCAGGTGATGCCGGTGCGGCGCGCGAAGTCGGCCACCTGCCAGTCGACGGCGGCCGACAGGCCCAGGTCGAGTACGTTCGGCCGCAGGTCGTTGATGATCTGGCGCACGCTGCGGATGGTGACGTCGATCTGGCGCACCGTGGCGGCGGCGCGCGCGTGCAGGCGCTGCTGCGCCCCGCGGGTACGGTTGGCCAGCAGTTCGGCCTCGATTTTCAGCGCCAGCAGGTTCTGCGCCAGGTCGTCGTGGATTTCGCGCGCAATGCGCTTGCGCTCGCCTTCCTTGATCTGCTCCGCGTGGGCGGCAAGCAGGCGCAGTTTTTCATGGCTGGCCTGCAGCTTGGTCTGCGAGGCGCGCAGTTCGCGCGTCATTTCCTCGGCCATGCGCAGCGCGTTGCGGCGCGACGAAGCCAGCGTCTGGAACAGCGCGTAGAGCAGGGCGGTACTCATGCCGGCCGCAAGCGCTGCCAGCCATGGGTAATACATGTCGAAGCGGGTGTACATGTCGGACCTGGGAATGCTGAAGTCGGCGCGCCAGACGCGCTGGTTGAATTCAATGGGCAGGCTGGCCGCAAAGATCCCGTCGTCGGTCTGCGGGGTGGCCGGATTAGGTCGGGCGCTCGTGGCCAGGCTGTCGTACAGCACGGCGCGCGGCGGCGCTTCGCCCGGTTCGGGCGCCAGTGCGGTCAGCTCGGTCAGCACCAGGCGCACGCCCTTGACGGGAAATTCATCGAGCACACCGGCGACCAGCGGCGCAAGGCCGAAGCCAAGACCGGCCGAACCGATATACGCCAGGCGCCGTGCCTGTACGCTGTCATTGGGCAGGTCACTGCGGTAGACCGGCAGGCGCAGCGCCAGCGCGCTCTGGTTGGGGCCCGGCCGCAAGGCGATGCGGGTGCCCGAGGCGCTCAAGCTGCCGGTATCGCGCGCCACGGCCAGCGAGCGCCGGGTCGTGCCGCGCGCTTCCAGGTCCAGCCCCAGCCGGTCGAGCAGATTCAGTGGTAATGGTTCCATGTACACCAGCACCGTGTAGGTATCGCGATCCGGCGCCGTCAGCAACGGGGTGTGCGCGACGCCGCGCCGCGCCAGGCGCTTTTGCAACTCATCGTTCAGCGCCGGCAGGCCGTCGGCGCGCACCGCGCGCGCGTAGTTGATGTTGACGATGCCGGGGAAGTGGCGCTTGATGTCGAGTTCACCGACATACTGGTGGAACTGGGCGGCGCTGGTATCGGGTTCGGCGCGAAACAGGCCGGCGACCCCGCGCAGCACGTCGCTGTAGCTCTTGATCCGGGCGTCGATATTGTTCTGGGCGGCGCGCGCCATGGCGCGAAAGCGTGTCTGCGCATCGCTTTCGATCGCGCCGGACGTCGCACAATAGGCGCCGGCCCCGAACGCCAGCGACAGCACCACGCCGACGATCATGGCGGCGGGTACGAACGTCCCGGCTTGGCGGTCTGGATGCATGGCGGATCTCACGAACGTGAGGCTGGTTGTGGACGTGCGCGCGTGTCGCATGTTTCCACGCTAAGCATTGTCGGCCTCTACCGTAGCTAGCAGGTTTACTAGGTTCTGCAATCTGCCGGCTCTTTGATGAGAACACGGCGCCCGGCTCGTTGCGAGCGGGGCGCCGTGACACAGTTGGCGTGGGCCGGCCTAGTTGAAGCTCAGCCCGTTGTTGCTGGCGTTACTGACTTTCTTGCCCTTCAGGTCGACCGTGAAATGGTCGCTCGGCTTGGCTGAACCCAGGCCCTTGAGAATAGCAAAGACGCCCTTGAACTGCTGCTGGAACGGCACGTGCACCGGGTTCTGGTCGGACGGCTTGTCGCCGATGCGCACGATCGGCGCTGGCGAGGCAGGGAACGCCGCCATCAGCACCTTGTACTGGTTCACGCGTGCCTGGCCCATGTCGCGCAGGGCCAGTTCGCCCGCATACACGGTGCGGTGGAAGTCGCCGTAGAACGCGTACGGGGTGAGGTTCGCAAAGTCGTCCAGGCGCAGGCCGGCGGCCGTGGCCAGGCGTTCGGCGCGCACCGTGGCGTCCTGCCAGTCGGTGGCCAGCGTCGAGGCCGCAACCGTGGTGGTCTGGGGCGTGCCGGCGGCGGCGCATGCGGCGCTCAAGGGCAGAATGCCGGGCGCGTCCTTCAGTTGCGCCAGCGTGACCTTGGTCTGCAGTTGCGACAGGATCAGCATCTGCTTGCCGTTCAGGGCCATCGCGGCTTCTTTCATCTCGCACGGCCAGTACTCGTCCATGAAGCGCAGGCGCGACAGTTCGCCGAAGTACTGGTGCGTGAATTCGCCGTACGAGCGGGTGTCGAGGATGCTGCGGTCCCAGCGCTTGGCGACATCGGCGTTAACCGAGCTGCCCTTGAGGTAATCGTTTTCGACCACGTAGTGCGGGAACAGTTCGGCAAAGCGCGGCACCGTCGACAGTGGCATGGTCTGGACGTCGATCGTCTCGGCATCCTTGTAGGTCACGACCTTGTAGGCGGCGCCATACACGGCCAGCGACGGCGACTGCACGTTGACGAGGTAGTTGCCGCTGCCATCGGTGTGGTCGTTGGTGCCGTTGAAGTGCATGTGGCCGCCCACGTGCAGGCGCAGGCCCGTGGCCGCCACGGCATTGGCGACGCTCGCGTCCGGCACGCGCGCCGTCTGGAACGCGCCCGACTTGAACACGTCCTTCATGGCCTGCGTCTGGTTGGCGTAGAAGTCCATGGTCGGGTAGTGCGAGAAGGCCATCAGCTGCTTGCCCTCGGCCTTGGCGCGCGCGGCGACCGACTTGATGTAGTCCATCAGGAACATCTTGTGGGTGATCACCTTGTTCCAGCCGGCGTTGCCAGCGCCGTCGAAGCCCTTGAAGCTGGTCGGGTTGGCCGGATCGAACTTCGCGTTCGGCACGAACACATTGGCGTCGATCGACAGCAGCCACAGGCCCTTGACCGGCTCGACCAGATACGTCGTGTCGATCAGCTTCGTGCACTTGGTGAAGGCTTTGCCGAGCTTGGCCTCGCCAGCAGCTTTATAAGAGCCGCCCGAGCCTTCGGCGCAGATCTCGAATTCGCGGCTCTTGCCGCCAGACTGCGCCAGGGCTGCGTCATACGTGTATTTGCCGGCGTCGTACTTGCTGAACGGGGTTTCCCACAGCAGGTCGGCCTTGTTCGGCATGAAGCCGAATTCGCCCATCTTGACCATCAGGCGTTCGGTGCCTTGTTCCATGACCTGGTCGGTGCAGATCACCGTCGGGTCCTTGGCGATGCACGCTGGATTGCCTGTGGCGTAGATTTTCTGTTCCTTGCCGTCCTTGGTCAGAAAGTCGTTCTTGCCCGCTTCGTTGTCGTCAAACGGCTCGACCGGGTCGTGGTTGCCGGGTGCGATGAAAAAACGCATGCCCTTGGCCTGGTACTGCTTCATGATCTCGGCGATACCGTCGACGTTCATCGGCTGGGCATCGTCGGTATAGTCGCCCGGGAGCGCAACGACGCGGATGCCCTTGGCATAGGCGTCGTCGAGTGCGGCGTAGAAGGCGAAGTAGTTTTCGTTGAACAGGCGCGTGGAAGTCAGCTGCGCATACATCGTGCGGATGGTCGCGTTCCTGCCGTCTTTCGTCGGGATCCCGGCGAACTGGCTGCTCTTGAAGTCGCCGTAGACATTCTGGAAGTGGACGTCGCTCATGAAGGCGACGGCGGTGCTCACCGGCACTGGTGCCGGTGCCGGTGTTTGCACCGGCTGCGTGACGACAGGGGCGTCGCTGTCGCCGGGACTGCAGCCTGCCAGCAGGGCCAGCAGGGAAAGCGCCGCGCAGGTGGCGGCGCGGTGATGCATTGGACGGGTCATGCAATTACTCCGGTCATCAAGATGCCCGGAGGATGACATCGTTACATGACCGGATGGTTACATGACCGGCTGTAGAACCCGCTGCTTACTTGCCCCAGCTGTCCTTGAGCGTCGTCACCCGGTTGAAGACCGGCTTGCCCGGCGTCGAATCGACGCGGTCGGCCACGAAGTAGCCATGACGCTCGAACTGGAAGCGCTGGTCGCCCACGGCGTCCTTCAGGCCCGGTTCCAGATACGCGGTGATGGTCTCGAGCGCGTTCGGATTGAGCACCGTCTTGAAGTCCTTGCCGCCGGCGTCCGGCTGCGGGTCCAGGAACAGGCGGTCATACAGGCGCACTTCGGCTTCCAGCGCGCTGGCGGCGCTGACCCACGTGATGTTGCCCTTGACCTTGTAGTTGTCCGCGCCCGGCGTGCCCGACTTCGAATCCTCGAAGTACTTCACGTGCACGGCGGTGACGTTGCCGTCGGCATCCTTGTCGAAGCCCGTGCACTCGACCACGTAGCCATACTTCAGGCGCACGCGGCTGCCCGGCAGGTCGCCCTGCGGCGGCGTGAAGCGGAAGTAGCCCTTGACCGGCGTTTCCATGAAGTCTTCCTGCTCGATCCACAGTTCGCGCGTGAACGGGAAGGTGCGCTTGCCCATCTCGGGATGGTGCGGGTGCACGGGCGAGCTGCACTCGTGCGACTCGCCTTCAGGGAAGTTGTCGACGATGAGTTTCAAAGGACGCAGCACGGCAATGGCGCGCGGCGCTTTCGGGTCGAGATCATCACGCAGCGCGCCTTCGAGCGTGCTCATGTCGATCCAGCCGTCAGCTTTCGACACGCCGATGCGCTCGCAGAACAGCTGCAGCGATTCGGGCGTGTAGCCGCGGCGGCGCAGGCCAACGATGGTCGGCATGCGCGGGTCGTCCCAGCCGGTGACGGTGCCATCGTCGACCAGCGCGCGCAGCTTGCGCTTGGAGGTCACGACATAGGTCAGGTTCAGGCGCGCGAATTCGTACTGGCGCGGCACGGGCTTGTTGAAGAAGCCGCCCTCGGCCAGCGTCTCGACCAGCCAGTCGTAGAACGGGCGGTGATCCTGGAATTCCAGCGTGCACAGCGAGTGCGTGATGTTTTCGATCGCATCCGAGATCGGGTGCGTGTAGTCGTACATCGGGTAGATGCACCAGGCGTCGCCCGTGCGGTGGTGGTGCGCATGGCGGATGCGGTACAGGGCCGGATCGCGGTTCGTCATGATCGGCGACGACATCGCGTCTTCGCTCATCTTGGCGCGCAAGATGTGCTCGCCATCCTTGTACTTGCCGGCTTTCATGTCGCGGAACAGCTGCAGCGATTCTTCGGTCGGGCGGTCGCGGAAGCGCGAGTTGGTGCCCAGCGTGCCGAAATTGCCGCGGTTCTTCGCCATCTCTTCGGCGCTCTGGCTGTCGACGTAGGCTTTCCCGTTCTGGATCAGGTACTCGGCCATCGCGTACAGCTGGTCGAAGTAGTCGCTGGCGTAGTACAGGTGTTCCTGGCCGTCTTGCTGCCACGAGAAACCAAGCCACTTGACGCTGTCGATGATCGTGTCGACGTATTCCTGGTCTTCCTTCTCGGGATTGGTGTCGTCGAAACGCAGGTGGCACAGGCCGCCGTAGTCGCGCGCCAGGCCGAAGTTCAGGCAGATCGATTTGGCGTGGCCGATGTGCAGGTAGCCATTCGGCTCGGGCGGGAAGCGCGTGATCACGGGCGGCAGGCCCTCACGGGCATGCGTGCCGGCGGCCAGGTCGGATTCGACGATGGCACGCACAAAGTTCGACGACGGTGCGTTGCCCGGCGCCGGGGAATTCTTGTCGTTGCTCATGAGATAGTTCTGGGAGGGTAAGGTGTCGGGCATTTTACCGTAGACAGCGACCCTGTAGCATGCCCTCGTCGTTACCCTGCCTGCTGCCACCGCCATCCCGCAAAAGCAGGCACCCGCGCCCCGTCGAACCTTTTCTATAGGATAATCTCTCTTTAAACCGTGATTCATTGCCAGACGGCTGACGCCGGGAGAGTTTCTGTTGGAAAATTTATATGCGATCCTCGGCGTGGCCCCGAATGCCACCGACGACGAGATCAAGAAGGTCTACCGCTCGCTTGCCATGCGCTATCACCCGGACCGCAATCAGGCGCCGGGCGCCGAGGCGCGCTTCAAGGCGGTGAGCAAGGCCTACGAGATCCTCTCCGACCGCGCCAGGCGCGACGAATACAACCAGAGCCTGAACCACCGCATCGTGCTCGACGCCGAAGCCGAAGCCTTCGAGCTGTGGCGTTCGCTGTTCGCCCTGAACGGCGTCAACCTGCCCGCGCACTGACGCCTTGGCCGCGCATGCGGCCCGCCATACCCATCTACAGGACACACTATGAAAAACGTACATCCCGAATTCTCTTTCCAGTCGCGTGAACTGGAAGGCCAGATCGAAGGCACCCTGGGCGACCCGCCGAACCGCAAGAACTACGACATGATGGTGAACGCCCTGGTGTCCGAATACGCCGACGGCGGCGGCATCGACGACGTCAACATGATGGCCTTCGCACTGGTCGACAAGATCCGCTTCCTGGACGCCAAGGGCCTGATGGGCGAAGCACTCGACTACGCCGACGGCGACCCTGCCAAGGTGTTTGCGATGGCCGAATGCACCGGCGACGATGGCGCCAAAATGTACGAAGCGATGACGACCAACTTCCCCGAGCTGGCGCGCCAGGCGATCATCACCGCATTCCTGTTCAAGAACCAGAATCGCTGGGACGATGAAGACCAGTCGCTCGAGCAGCTGGGCCGCAATGACGATGGCGACGATGTCGATGAAGACGGCGAAGCAACCGACGACTTCAGCGGCCTGTTCGACGAAGGAGACCGCGATGAGCGATGACACCGGCAGCAAGAACGAACACCTGCCAGCCCTGACGCAGCAGGTGGGCGACCTGGTGCTGGCCGGCTCGCTCGACCACGCCGAAGAGGTGTTCTCGAAAGCGGCCGACGAGCATGGCGACTACGCCGTGGCGCAGGTGCTCAGCGACCTGCCACCGCAGGTGACGGCGCTGCACCTGGCCGGCTTTGACGGCGGCAAGACGTCGCTGGCCACGATGCTGGTACCGCCCAAGGCCTGGGCCGACAGCCTGGCCTACATCGCCGCGACTTGGCCCGACAACCTGATCGAGGACGATCCCGAGCGCATCGCCGAAAACCTGTTCAACCACGTCCATGGCGTGGTGTATGCGCAGGACGACGAAGAGCGCCGCAACGAGCTGCTCGAAGCGGCATCGGCCACCGACCATGGCGCGACGATCTTCGCGATCATGTGGTCGCTGGCCCCGCGCGAAATCCTCGAAGTGGCAGGCGAAATCCTGTCCAAGGGCCGTTACGTGAGCGGCCAGACAAGCGCCGACAGCGACATCGTGCCGCTGGCGGTCGACCTGGCCAAGGCCAGCGAAGATGGCTGGGAGCGTTCGCTGCTGGAGCTGTTCCCGGAATTCAGGCACAGCGCCGAGATGGCCGAAATCGAACTGCCGGACGATCCGGATGAAGAGTCCGAATTCATGCAGCGCTCGACCCGCGACCTGCTGCTGCGCCTGCGCAAGCAAGTGCCGTCGGTGCGCAGCATGCCGCGCCGCAGCCCGCGCCGCAGCCTGGGCTCGGACATCTTTTCGTGACGGCAGGCCCCAGCATGTTGCCTGCCATTGTCATTGAAAAGCCGCCCCGGCTGATCCGCGCGATCCGGCTGCTGCCGGTCGATGCCACGCCCGATGAAGCAGCGATCCTGGCCGACGAACTGTCGGGGATCACCGCCATGGTGGCCGAAAAGTTCACCAACGACCGCACCGCCGAGGGCATCGGGCGCGCGCTGCTGTTGACGGTCGGCGGCATCTCGCTGGGCCTCGAGCACCTGATCCAGACCGAGGAAGAGGGCGACCTCGATGCGCTCGACATCCTGATCGGGGAGGGCGCCGAGCACGCGTTCCAGGCGGGCTTTCGCCTGATCCGCGAGCTGGCCGCGCTGCCCGAGGACAGCCTGGTGAGCGAGTACGATCTCGACCCGATCTATGCGCAGCGGCGCCTGAAAGAACTGTTCGTCGACATCTGCACGGCCGATCCGGGCGAAACGTGGTCGGGCTACGAACGCTACCTGGGCCAGGTGCGCCAGCGTCAGGAAGTCCAGGCAGTCGTCAAGGCGGCCGAGTGGCTGCGCAAGCACCATTACGAGGGCGCGGTCGTCGATCCGGACCTGAATGCCGAAGGCGTGATCGCGATGGCGGTC
The DNA here is from genome assembly GCF_059685955.1 of Telluria sp. LT2P80. Lineage (NCBI taxonomy): Bacteria > Pseudomonadati > Pseudomonadota > Betaproteobacteria > Burkholderiales > Oxalobacteraceae > Telluria > Telluria sp. LT2P80. Next base: position 577,146 of record NZ_JCASIO010000002.1, read on the forward strand.
ATCTTCGCGGCCGAAGGCGGCGCGCGCATCACGGCGCGCACCGGCCAGCGCGAGTTTGAACGCTTCGTCAAGGCGGTGCGCAAGCACAATCCCGACTTCGAAGCCGGCTGGGCCGAGCTGATGGCACGCGTGCCGCCGGCGCACAAGCCCGTGATCGCCGCGCGCATCGCCACCTACCGCGCCAGTTGCACGGTGCTGCAACTGATTGGCACGACGGCGACGATGAAGCAGCTGTTCGCCGAAATGGAAAACTACGCCGGGTCGGAGCTCGATCCCGAGTATCCATGAAGGCTGCCAGGTGAGCGCGCCGGGCGCCCGCATTGCCGCCGGCAGCGCGGCGTTCCGGCGCATCAACCGCGCCATGGCGTTTGGCGGCTTTTCCACTTTTGCACTGCTGTATTGCGTGCAGCCCTTGATGCCGCTGCTGGGCCGCGACTTCGGGTTGTCACCCGCGCAGAGCAGTCTGGTGCTGTCGGTGGCGACCGCCACGCTGGCTCTCGCGCTGCTGGGCTCCAGCAACGTCGCCGAGCGCTTCGGGCGCAAGAAGGTCATGGTCGGCTCGATGCTCAGCGGCGCCGTCCTCACGCTGGGCTGCGCCTTTGCCTCCGACTACCTCCACCTGGTGGCGCTGCGCGCCTGCATGGGCCTGATGCTGGGCGGCTTGCCGGCCGTGGCGATGGCCTACCTGGGCGACGAGATCGAACCCACATCCCTTGGCCTGTCGATGGGCATGTACATCAGCGGCAGTGCCTTCGGCGGCATGACGGGGCGGGTGCTGTCGGCCTTCATCAGCGATTTCGCCTCGTGGCGCATCGCACTTGGCGTGCTGGGTGCCGCCGGGCTGTACGCGGCGTGGGAATTCTCGCGCAGCCTGCCAGCCTCGCGCCATGGCGCCACGCTGCCGGCCCGCGGCCCCGGCTTTGTCGCCGGTGTACGCATTCACTTGCGCGATCCGGGGCTGCCGTGGCTGTTCGCGCTGTCGTTCCTGCTGATGGGCGCGTTCATCACGCTGTACAACTACATCGGCTACCGTCTGCTGGGCGCGCCGTTCAACCTGCGGCCAAGCGCCGTCGGGTTGCTGTCGCTGCTGTACCTCTTGGGCATCGTCAGTTCGATGTGGGCTGGCAAGCTGGCCGACCGGCTCGGGCGGCGCAACGTGTTGTGGCTCCTGATGGGGCTGATGATCGCCGGGTTGCTGATTACGCTGGCCGATTCGCTGGTGGCCATCGTGCTGGGCGTGGGCCTGGCGACCTTTGGCTTCTTCGCGTCGCACTCGGTGGCCAGCAGCTGGGTAGGGCGCCGCGCACGGGCGCCGCAGGCGCTGGCCTCGGGCATCTATCTGTTCTTCTATTACCTGGGATCGAGCGTGGTGGGCTGGTCGGGCGGGTATGTCTACGAGCACTGGGGGTGGACCGGTGTCGTGACCTTGCTGGCGGGGCTGCTGGGAGTGGGGCTGGGGATTGCGTTGCATCTGCGGCGCCTGGCGCCGTTGCCGGTGAACTACTAGCTGGAGTAAGCAGGGGGCAATACTGACTGGCAGGGCAATACCGATGCCGTGCGCCGGCCGAAAACCGGTCGCACAAGTAAAAACGCCACGCTGCGAAGCGTGGCGTTGTCCGATCAGCGGCGAGCTGCGCGGTTTTGCGGGCGCGGTGCGCCGCCGGTTTTGCCAAGGTGACGGAAAGTGATCCGGCCCTTGCTCAGGTCGTACGGCGACAGTTCGAGGCTGACCTGATCGCCGGCAATGATGCGAATGTGGTTCTTGCGCATTTTGCCCGAGGTGTAAGCGATCAGCTTGTGGCCGTTTTCGCAGTCGATACGATAACGCGAGTCCGGCAGCACTTCAGCCACGACGCCATTCATTTCGATGAGTTCTTCTTTTGCCATGATGGAGCTCCTGTAAATTTTAATATTGGGTAATCACACCAGCCTGGCGCGCGGCGCACGGGCTGGCGGATGATGCGGCCTGCGTGAAGCAGGCGGTGTCAGGATGGGAATAATATTGACTTCGCTGGGTGTTGCGGCCCGTGTGCCATCTCGTGCCGTGGCGTCGCGCTTTGCGCGAATCATTTGTCCACAGGAACACGATATGGGGACGGTAGTAGAATTTTCCAGTGGCAATCTCGTGTTGTCATTCCTGAAACTTTGTAATCGTGGAGGAGTGATCGATGCCATACAAGCGATAGTGTAGCACGGTTGCCGCTCTGCGGCTCATGCGCACGCATAATGACGATATAATCTGCTTAACTTCCGTTGCAAAAAGCAACGCTTTTCACCAGGTCTTTCGCGTGCAGCAGTTGCCCCACGTGTCGATCGGCCGACTTTCCTGGGCTGCTCTCATGAACGACCGCACTTCCGCCAATATAACGGGCCGCATTTCCACCGGCATCGCCGGCCTTGACGACATCCTGGGTGGTGGCTTGACGCCCCAGCGCGTGTATCTCGTCGAAGGCTCGCCCGGCGCCGGCAAGACCACGCTCGGCCTGCAATTCCTGCTCGACGGAATGGCGCGGGGCGAAGCCGGCCTGTATGTCACCCTGTCCGAAACCACCGACGAACTGATTGCGGTGGGTCAAAGCCATGGTTGGGACCTGACCCCGCTGTCGATTTACGAGCTGGCAGGTGAAGACGACCTTGATCTTGACTCGCAGCAGTCCGTGTTCCATCCATCCGAGATCGAGCTGGGCGAAACGACGCGCAAGGTCATGGACCGGGTCGACCAACTGCAACCGGTACGGGTGGTGTTCGACAGCCTGTCCGAAATGCGGTTGCTGGCCCAGAATCCGCTGCGCTACCGGCGCCAGATTCTTGCGCTCAAACAATTCTTCTCCGCGCGCGGCTGTACCGTCCTGCTGCTCGATGACAAGACCAACCAGTCCGACCAGCAGCTGCACAGCATTGCCCACGGCGTCATCAGCCTGGAGCAGATTGCGCGCGACTATGGCAAGGAACGGCGCCGCGTCAATATCCTCAAGATGCGCGGGATTCGCTTCCGTGGCGGCTACCATGACTATGCGCTCGACACCGGCGGCATCACGATGTACCCGCGCCTGGTCGCCGCCGAACACGTGCGCGACTTCGTGCCGCTGGTCGGTTCGAGCGGTTCCGACGGCTTCGACGCGCTGCTGGGCGGCGGCCTGATTCGCGGCACCAACACGCTGATCGTCGGCCCGTCCGGCATCGGCAAGACCACGCTGTCCACGCGCTGCCTGCTGGCCGCGCTCGAGCGTGGCGAAAAGGCGGCCTATTACCTGTTCGACGAAGGCCTGGGCACCTTCTTTGCCCGCAGCACGCAGCTTGGACTGGACCTGCGGCCCTACCTGGCCACCGGCCAGCTCGCGATGTGCCACTTCGATCCGGCCGAACTCTCGCCTGGCGAATTCGCGCAGCTGCTGCGCGACGCCGTCGAACAGCAGGGTACACGCTTCATGGTGATCGACAGCCTGAACGCCTACCTGCAGGCAATGCCGGGCGAACAGTTCCTGACATTGCAGATGCACGAACTGCTGTCGTACCTGAACCAGCAGGGCGTGACGACCATGATGATCCTGGGCCAGCATGGCCTGATGGCCGAAGGCCGCACCGACGTCGACCTGAGCTACCTGAGCGACAGCACGGTGCTGATGCGCTTCTTTGAGACGAGCGGCAATGTGCGGCGCGCCATCAGCGTGATCAAGAGCCGCACCACGCAGCACGCCCAGACAATCCACGAGCTGCAGCTGGGCCACGGCGGCGTGCGTATCGGCGCGCCGCTCGTTGGTTTCGAGGGCGTGCTGACCGGCATCCCCAATTACCGCGGCGCCACGCCCATGATGGTTCCGGTTCCAGATGCCGGGCAATAGTCAGCCGCGCAGCGCGCACGAAGAGCGCATCCTGATCTTCGCGCCGCGCGGGCGCGACGCCGACGTCATGGCGTCGGTGCTGCAGCGCGATGGCCTCGAGTGCAAGGCCTTCACCGACTTCGCCCAGCTCGCCGCGGCGATTGAAGAGGGCGCCGGCGCGGCCATCCTGGCCGAAGAAGCGCTGCAGAACATCGATGCCAGGGCCTTGCATGCCTGGCTCGAGGCGCAGGCGCCGTGGTCTGACTTTCCGTTCATCGTGTTGCTGGCCAAGACCGTCGGCCTGCAGCAGGGCGCGGCGCGCGAGCGCCTGGGCGACTACGGCAATGTAATCCTGCTCGAACGCCCGCTCAATGCGCAGACGCTGCGCAGCGCCAGCATCTCGGCCCTGCGCGCGCGCCGCCGCCAGTACCAGGCACGCGACGTGCTGGCCGACCGCGAGCGCACGGCGCAGAGCCTGCACGACAGCCGGCAGGAACTCGTCGCCCTGAACGAAACGCTCGAATCGCGCATCGACGAGCGCACCCGCGCGCTGGCCCAGGCCAACGACCGCCTGATGAACGAAATCATCGAGCGCGAGCGCGTGCAGCAGGCGATGGCGCAGTACCAGAAGATGGAAGCGGTCGGGCGTCTGACCGGCGGCATCGCGCACGACTTCAACAACCTGCTCAATGTGATCCAGGGCAGCATGGATCTGATCCTGTTGATGTCGAAGGACGATGTGGCCAAGGGCCGCGCCGAGATCGCGCGCCGCGCCTGCCAGCGCGGCGGCAAGCTCACGAGCCAGTTGCTGGCGTTCGCGCGCAACCAGAGTCTCGACCTGCGCGAAACCCATATCGGCCTGCTGTTCGACGGCGTGCGCGAACTGGTGGCCAGTTCGGTGGGCTCGGCCATCCGGCTGCGCTTTGCCGTCGACGACGACTGCGCCGCGGTGCTGGCCGATGGCAACCAGATGGAGATGGCCTTGCTGAACCTGGCCATCAATGCGCGCGACGCGATGCCGGCCGGCGGCGAGCTGGTGTTTGCAGCGGGCCTGTCGGCGCCGCCGGCCGGCTTGCTGGCCGAGGGCGACTATGTGCGCATTGCGGTGACCGACAGCGGCGAAGGCATGGCGCCGGATCTGGTGGCCAAGGTGTTCGAGCCGTTCTTCACGACCAAGGGTGTCAAGGGCACGGGACTGGGCCTGAGCCAGGTGTACGGCATGGCGCAGCAATCGGGCGGCGCGGCGCGCATCCTCAGCGAACAGGGCGTGGGCACCACAGTGGAAATCTGGCTGCGCGCCGCCACCAATATCGACGAGGCCGAGCCGGCGCCATTGGCGCAGATGCCGGTCGCAAGCCACCCGGCGCGCATCCTGATCGTCGAGGACGACGACTTCGTGCGCGCCTCGATGGTGTCGTCGCTCGAAGCGCTCGGCCACCAGGTGACGCAGGCAGCCGACGGTGAAGCGGGCCTGGCGGCCCTGCAACGGGCGCGCCCGGAACTCCTGATCACCGATTACCTGATGCCCGGCATGACGGGCGCCGACCTGATGGTGCGCACGCGCGCGATGTTCCCGGGCCTGCCGATGATCATCGCCACCGGCTACGCCGACATGAAGGCGATCGAGCAGGTGATCGGCGACGATATCGTGCTGCGCAAGCCGTTCCAGCTGGCCGAACTGGCCGTGAGCGTCGGCCAGGCCCTGGATCGCCAGCGCCAGCGCGAGAGCGCGGTCCTGGCGTAACGCGCACGCAGTGCGCGATTCAAGTCTGATTGCGCCTATATAATCCGACAGACGCCACTTGCCAACGGACCACCGTGACAACCGCACCCGACCCATTCGACTACGAAGCCGCCATCGGCGCCTGCGCCCGCGGCGACCGGCATGCCCTGCGCCGGCTGTATGACCAGGAAAGCCCGCGCCTCCTGGGCGTGGCACTGCGCATCGTGCGCGACCGCCAGAGCGCCGAAGACGTCGTGCACGACGCTTTCGTGAGCATCTGGACCCGCGCCGGCACGTTTGATGCCACGCGTGGTTCGGGCCGCGGCTGGATGTACACGATCGTGCGCCACGCAGCGCTCGACGCCGTGCGCGATGGCGCCCACGAAGTCGGCGTCGACGAAGACACGCTCGATGCGCTCGACGCCGACGCCTTCGATCCCAATATGCAGGACGCTTTCGAGCTGCGCCAGGACATGGGCCGGCTGCACGAGTGCCTGACCCAGCTCGATCCGGCCAAGCGCAACAGCATCCTGCACGCCTATGTGGATGGCTTCTCGCACAGTGAAATCGCCGAGCGGCTCAAGTCGCCGCTGGGCACGGTCAAGGCCTGGATCAAGCGCGGCATGAGCGCGCTGCGGGAGTGCATGGTATGAACGCAACACACGATTACGACGAACTCGCCGGCCAATACGTGCTCGGCACGCTGCCGCGCGCCCAGCGGCTCGAGGTCGACGCCGCGCTGGCCAATAACGCATCATTGCGCGCCGCCGTCGCCTTCTGGGAAGAGCGCCTGCTGCCCCTCACCACACTGGTCGAACCGAGCACGCCACCGGCGTCGCTGTGGGCGCGCATCGAGCGCAGCCTGGGGCCTGTCAGCAAGCCAGTGACGGTCGCGCGCGCTGGCTGGTGGGAGCGTCTGGGACTGTGGAGGGGCCTGGCTGCCGGCGGTTTTGCCGCTGCCGCCGTCATGGCGGTAGTGGTGGGCCTGCGCGTCAACGACCTGCAGCAGCCGCACTATATGGTCGTGCTGGCCGCGCCGCAGAACGCGGCGCCTGGTTGGGTGCTCAAGATGACGGGCGCGACGACGCTGCGCCTCGAACCGCTGGTGGCGACCGCCGTGCCGGCGCAGCGCGCGCTGCAGTTGTGGACCAAGGCCGACGACTGGTCCGGTCCCGTGTCGCTGGGCCTCGTCAAGCCGGGCGAGACTGTCGAGGTCAAGCTCGACAAGCTGCCGAAGATCGTGCCGAACCAGCTGTTCGAGATCACGCTGGAGCCCGAAGCCGGCTCCCCGATCGGCAAGCCGACCGGCCCGATCCTGTTCATCGGCCGCGCCGTCGTCATCTAGGGTCAGGCGGCATCAACGAAAAAGGGCGTTCCCGCATCAACGGGAACGCCCTTTGTTCAATCTACGGGTTGATTAACGCAGCCAGATCAACGCAGCCAGATCGCGATGTCCTTCACGCCCGGCATGCCGCTGCCGATGCGCGATGCGGCCGGGTTGGCGGCGCCGCCGATCAGCGCGCCGGCGCCGGTGGTGATGTCGACGCGGTACAGCGACGTCGGGCCACCGTCGGTGGTGCGCAGCGCTGCCAGCACCAGGCCGTTCGCGCCGCCGGCGATGTCCATGCCGCCGTCGCCGGCGATCGTCACGCCCAGCGGGCCGACATTGACCAGCGTGCCGTCATTTGGCGGGTTCTGCAGGGCCAGCACCGAGCTGGCGCTGTCGACGTCGAACAGCTGCGTCGTGGTCGCGTTCAGGATGCTGTTCGTATAGGCGCCTGCTGCCACGACCGGGGCCACGCCGGCGCGGTTGATGACGCCATCGGTGGTCGTCGCGCCGGTGTCGACGTTGATGCGCAGGTTCTGGCCGCTGTTGCTGATCACGCGCAGGCGGTCGGCCACCGGATTGAAGTCGACGGCAAACGCGGTGCCGGCAATCGCGGTATACGGCAGCGTGGTGTCGGTGCTGTCAGCGGCCAGCGTGGCTTTCACGGTGGCGACGCCGGTGGCCGGATCGATCGTGATCAGGCGCGCGGTCGAGGTCAGGCCGTACAGCATATTGTCACGCGGACGCACGTCGATGCCCAGCACGACTTCGCCCGCGGCCAGGCCACTGATGGCGACATTGGTGTCGAGCGTGTTCGGCGTACCGACCTTGAAGCCGACTAGGCGGTTATCGTCGGTCAGGCCCAGCACGACCGGCGTCTGCGCCGCGCGCAGCGCGATGCCGCGGATGTCTTCGGTCACGCCCAGCGCGCCCACCAGCGTGGTCGGTGCGGTGGTGGCGGCCAGGTTCACGCCATACAGATTGCGTGCGCCGCCGACGGTGGCCACCATATAGCCCATGTTCGTGCGTGCATCGATGTCGAAGCCGTTGACGGCGCCGGCGACGATGCCCAGCGGGACCGGGTTGGCCAGCGTGCCGTTGTTTGGCGGGTTCTGGGTGTACAGCGTGTTGTTGACGGCATCGATGCCGAACAGCGTCGTCGAGCCGGTGCCGGCGAACGAGTTGGTGTAGGCCGAGGCGGAAATCGCCGTGTTCGCTGCGCCGCCGTTGATGCTGCCATCGGTGGTCGTCGCGCCGGTGTCGACGTTGATGCGCAGGCTCTGGCCCGTGTTGCTGACGATGCGCAGGCGGTCGGCCATCGGGTTGAAGTCGACGCCGAAGTTGGTGCCGGCCAGTGCGGTGAATGCGTCGGTGGTGTCGGCGGCATCAGCGGCCAGGCGCGACTTGTTGGTGGCAGCGCCAGTCGCCGGGTCGAGCGTGTACAGACGGCCGGTCGAGCCGACGCCGTACAGCATGCCGTCGGCTGGGCGCATGTCGATGCCGACCAGGTTTTCGCCGCTCTGCAGGCCGGTGACCAGCACATTGGTGCGGATGGTCGCAGGGGCAGCGCGGTCGAACGAGATCAGACGGTTGCTGACAGTCAGGGCAACCACATCGCCAACAGTCGCGGACGCCGGCGGCGGGGTGATCGGCGCCGGCGCGGCGTTGTTGTCGTCGTCGTCGCTGCCGCAGGCGGTCAGCGCAAGGGCGATCGAAGAAACGAGGACGAGCTTGGCGAATTGTGGTTTTTTCATGATGTGTCCTTATTAGTAGAATGGGTCGTCAAAGTGGATCAGGGCGCATGGCCCGCGGGCAGGCTGCCATGTCGACACGGGTACTACGCACCAGATGCAGGATTGGATGCAGCCGGATGAAAATAAATTTTTCTGCGTAGCCCGGCGGGTGCATCCAGCCTGCGTGCATGTGAGAATGCACGCATTTTGATGACAATGTCGCATGTTACTGTAGGGAAATTCTGGTGCAGCCGTCCTGCACCAGCAACCCCTGTTTCAACGGTGTCGTCATGCGTGTTTCCCTGGGTGAGGTCGTGTCCGTGGCCGCCTTTTCGCTGGCCGGGTCGGTCTCGTGCCTCAAGGCCTGGTCGGTCTTGTCGGGTACCCCATTCACGCCGGGCTTCTACATTGCCGGCGCGATCTTCAGTCTGCTGATCTGTTCGTTTTTTTTGCTGGCGTTCGCGTCGGTGCGGGCCTGGACCCGGGTGCGCTGAGGCAGCCCTGACGGCCGGGCGGCCGCCAGAATGGAGGGAAATGGCGCTAGACGACGCCGCGGTTCTGCAGGGCCGCGATCTCGGCGTCGCTCTTGCCCAGCACATCGCGCAGTACGTCCCGCGTGTGCTGGCCCAGCGTGGGCGGTGCCACGGTGCTGGTGGCCGGCGTGGCCGACATGCGGATCGGATTGCGCACCAGCGTCACTTCGCCGGCGCTCGGATGCGGCAGCGCGATCGCCATCGCGCGCGCCTGCACCTGCTCGTTGGCGAACACCTCCCCGACGTCGTTGATCGGCCCGCATGGCACGCCATGTTCTTCCAGCAGCGCGATCCAGTCGGCCCGCGTTTTTTCGCCGACCATGTTAGCCAGCAGCGGCACCAGCACATCGCGATGCTGCACCCGCAGCGGATTGGTGGCAAAGCGCGCATCGAGCGCCAGCTCGGGCCGGCCGCCCGCTTCGACGAACTTCTGGTATTGGCCATCGTTGCCGGCGGCGACGATGATGTGGCCATCCAGGCAGGCAAAGGTCTGGTACGGCACGATATTGGCGTGCGCATTGCCCCAGCGCTTCGGGGCCTTGCCGCTGTTGAGGTAGTTGCTGCCGACATTGGCCAGCATCGCCACCTGCGTGTCGAGCAGCGCCATGTCGATCCGCTGGCCTTCACCGGTGCGGTCGCGGTGCGTCAGTGCGGCCAGTACGGCCACCGTCGCATACATGCCCGTCATCAGGTCGGTCAGCGCGACACCGGCTTTTTGCGGCCCGCCGCCAGGCACGTCATCCCGCTCGCCCGTCACCGACATCAGGCCGCCCATGCCCTGGATCAGAAAGTCGTAGCCGGCACGGTGCGCGTACGGCCCATCCTGGCCGAAACCGGTGATCGAGCAGTAGACCAGGTCGGGTTTGAGCGCCTTCAGGCTCGCGTAGTCGAGGCCATAGCGCGCCAGGTGCCCGACCTTGAAGTTCTCGAGCACCACGTCGCATGACAGCACCAGTTCGCGCAGTAACGCCTGGCCTTCGCTGCTGGCGATGTCGACCGTCATCGAGCGCTTGCCACGGTTGGCCGTCAGATAGTAGGCCGCTTCCTGCGTATCGCGGCCATCGGCGTCCTTCGCATACGGCGGGCCCCAGGCGCGCGTGTCGTCGCCGCTGCCGGGACGCTCGATCTTGATCACATCGGCGCCCAGGTCGGCCAGGTTCTGCGCGCACCACGGGCCAGCCAGCACGCGCGACAGGTCGAGCACGCGGATGTGGCCGAGCGCCTTGGGCAGCGATGTGGAAGCGGAAGTGGAAGCGGAAGATGGCGTCATGGTGGAGGCAGGGTAGGCAATCATGAAGCGCCGATTATAACGGGCCGGCCGTGGGCTGCGGCGCTAGCTGGGCAGCCGCGGACAGCGCGCGTTCACGGTCGACGATGGCGTCGATCGTGCGTTCTTCGAGCCCCATCGCCCCGAGCACGAAGCTGGACAATTGCAGGCTCGCTTCCAGCGTTTCCGGCACCACGACCGAGGCGCCGGCCAGGCGCAGGTCGCGCGCGTGCTTCTCTTCGCGCGAGCGGGCAAACAAGGCCACATGCGGGAATTCGCGCCGGATGCCGTGCACGGCCTGCAGCGCCGCGAGCGGCTGGTCCATCGTCAGCACGATCGCGGGCGCCTCGTCGGCGTGCACGCGGCGCAGCAGCTCGGGGCGCGCCGCGTTGCCGAACCAGACCGGCCAGCCGTCTGCGCGCAGTTGCGCCACCAGCCGCGCATCGGTTTCGAATGCCACGAACGGAATCTTTTGCGCAGTGAGCAGCTTGCCCAGTTGCTGGCCGACGCGGCCGAAGCCGGCAATGATGACCTGGCCGCGCACAGCACTCAGGGCGGCATGATCGTGCTGCGCGGCCAGCTGGTCCCCGCGCGTTTCCAGCTGGTCGCCAATGGTCGTGCCCAGGCGCGCCAGCAGCGGTGTGATGAACAGCGACAGGCCGACCGCCAGCATCACGCGCGCGCCCAGCGCCGGGTCGAGCACGCCGCTGGTGGCCGCATAGCCGATGACGATGAAGGCGAACTCGCCGCCCTGGCCCAGCAGCAGGCCACCTTCGACGGCGCGGCCCCACGGCAGGCCACCAATCCGGAACAGCAGGGCCACGACAACGCCCTTGATCAGCACCAGCCCAAGGACGAAGATTGCCAGCCAAAGCGGTGCGTCGAGGATCTGACCGGTGTCGATGCTCATCCCGACCGTCATGAAGAACAGCCCCATGAGCAGCCCCTTGAACGGCTCGACCATCAGCTCGACCTCGTGCTTGAATTCGGTCTCGGCCAGCAGCAGGCCGGCAATCAAGGCGCCCAGCGCCATCGACAGGCCGGCGGCGGCCGACAGCGCCGCGATGCCGAAGGTCGCGAGCAGGACCAGCGCCATGAACACGTCGGGCTGGCGCTGGCGGGCAAAGGCGCGAAACAGCGGATGCACGACGCGCCCGCCCACGAGGTAGATGAGGGCAATCGCGCCGGCGGCCTTGGCCAGCGTGATCGCGGCCAGCAGCAGCGCGCCGTTGCCGTCGCCGGCGCCCTTGGCCAATGCGCCGATCAGGATCAGGATCGGCACCACGGCCAGATCCTGCAGCATCAATACGGCAAACGCGGCCTGGCCCAGGCGCGTGCCGGTGCTGTGCTGCTGGTTCATCAGCTGCATGACGACGGCGGTGGACGAGAGCGAGAGCACGAGGCCGAGGATCACCGCGGTCTGGCCCGGCAAGCCATACAGGTACAACGCGGCGCCGATCAGCGTGGCGCTGGCCGCGACCTGCGCGGTGCCGGCACCGAACACCCAGCGCCGCATCGACCACAGGCGCGCGGCCGACAGTTCCAGTCCAATCATGAACATCAGGAACAGCACGCCGATTTCAGCCAGCATCGAGATGCCGGGGCCGGCAGGGAAGGTGAGGAATGACAGCCACGGCGTGTGCAGGGCCAGCGCGCCCAGGCCGAAGGGGCCGAGCAGGGCGCCGACGGCGAGAAAGCCGAGCACCTGGTTGATGCGCAGGCGCTGCAGGGTGGGGATGAGGATGCCGGCCAGGATCAGGAACAGCAGGATTTCACGCAGAAAGGGAAAAGCGTGGTGGTCGTTCACGGAAGTACCTGTTCATGGAGGGTTGGCGCAATTGCCAACCCTACCACACCGACGGGTCAGGTCCCCGAGTGGATGGCCTCATCCAGTTCGGCCTGGCGCTCGCCGCCTGCGACGTCCTGGCGTCGTTCGGCCTGCGCCTCGAGCTCGCGCCGTTCGTCACGATCGGCATTGCGCAGGTCGATGTAGCGGCGCAGCGCATCGTCGAGCGTCGGCAGCAGCGCGCCCCGTTCGCTGGCGAGCGCGCAGTAGCGTGGCCGCGGCGCCGTGAAGCCGAATTCCTCGGCCGCTTTTGATTCCAGACTGCTGGCATCGATGCCGGCCAGTTCGGCCGCGCGGCACGCCAGCCCGGCCCAGGTCAGCTCGCCCTGGTTGGCCAGGTGCCAGATGCCCGCTTCGCCATCGACCGCGAGGTCGAGGCACGCATGCACCAGGTCGGGCACGAAGGTCGGCGACACGGTCAGGTCACCGGCTGCGACGAACGGGTCGCCCCGCTCCAGCGCAGCGAGGGCCTGGGTGACGAAGTTGTGCTCGTCCCACGGCCCGAAGAAGGCGCTGGTGCGTACGACCAGCGCGCCCGGATGATTCAGCAGGACGACGCGCTCGGCCTCGGCCTTGCTGCGGCCGTACACGCCCAGCGGCGCCACCGGATCGGATTCGACATAGGGCCGCTCGTTGCTGCCATCGAACACGAGGTCGCTCGAGAACGTGGTCAGGTGGATGCCATGCTGCGCGCAGGCGGCGGCCAGCGTCGCCGCGCCCACGGTGTTTTCGCGCATGCAGCGTTCGAGTTCGTTCTCTGCGTCGTCCACGCGCACGTAGCCGCAGGTATTGATCACGGCCCACGGCTTGTAGCGGGCCAGTGCACGCTCGACCGATTCCTGATCGGCGATATCCATGTCCTGGCGCGACAGCAGGCGGTGCGCCAGGTTGCGTTTTTCGCAGATACGGGCAAATGCGCGGCCCAGCGTGCCGGTGGCGCCCAGGATCAGGATCGGCGGGGCGCTCGTGTCGACCACGCGCTGCCCGTCGGCGGCGGTGGACGTGACCGAGTCGGGCGTCGCGACCGGCTGGCAGACGAAGCGGCCCGGGCGGCGCCACCAGCCTTGCGCGCGCAGCACCGGATGCGACAGCGGCTCGCCGGAAGCCAGTTCATTCATCATCGTGGCCAGCGCAGTGCGGCGGGGCAGCGGCGAGCGCACGTCGAGCGGGCCCGGCTCGTAATAGCCATGTTCGGCAGTGACGAGGCAGTTCCAGTCGAATGACCCGAGCAGCGCCCAGACGGTGACGGCGCGCACGTCGACGCCGTTGGCGCGCGACTGCTGCGCGGCTTCCCAGATTTCAAGCAGCCAGCGCATCTGGTCTTCGCGGTTGGCGTCGATGTGCGCTTCGGTGATCGCCAGCGGGATGCCGTAGCGGTCCCAGATTTCCTGCAGCAGCGGGGCGATGCCGGGCGTGGGCGTGGCCAGCACGCGCGACGCCTCGACGTCGGCGCAAGGGAGGTCGTCGGCCATGCCGCGGTGGTGCGCCGGATAGCGCTCCGGGCGATGGTCGAGCCAGCGCTCGCTCGTGACGTAGTAATTGCAGCCGATGATGTCGGGCGGGCACGGGTTGTCACGGAACCAGAGGAGTTCGGCGGCATCGGCGCCATTGCGCAGCAGGTAGTTCCACAACGGGTGGTCGGGCACGACCATCCCGCACAGCAGGTCCCAGCCGAGCCAGCGGCGCTCGTTGTAGAACTCGGCGACGTCGCTCAGTTCGGGCGTGCTGTAGGTCTTGCCGAGATCGTCGGTCTGGATCAGCTTGGCATCCGGATTGACCGCGCGGATCGCGCGCATCGACAGCACGGTGGCGCGGCACTGGTTGAGCAGCGCCTGGATGAAGGTGCGGTCGTCGCGCCCGTGCGGATACCAGACGCCGTACAGGCCGGCAAAGCGCGCCGTCGTGCAGATCTCGTTGACGGGCGTGTAGTACTCGAGCCAGGGATAGCGCGCGGCGACGGCGCCGGCGTAGTCGGCCAGGGCCTGCGCAAAGCCGGGGTCGACCAGGCTCGTATGGCGTGGACCGCTGCCGTGGTGGACCAGGCCGGCAATCGGCGTGACGCCGGCGGCGCGCAGGGCGTTCAGGCGTTCGTCGGGCCAGTGCCAGTTGGCGTGCTCGAGGCCATCCGGGGCCGTGCGTTCCCACAGGATCGGATAGCGGATGGCGCGGATGCCGAGGCCGGCGAAACGCTCGATGTCGCAAGGCCGGTCGGTGTGGCCGTTGCGGTCGAGCTGGCTGAAATACGCGTCCTGCACGCGGTTGACGGTGCATTCGAGGCCGCCCCAGAGTTCGAGGGGGTGGTCCTGGTGGTTCTGGCTGTTCGTGCTCTTGTTCATGGCTTTTTTCCTTAATATTATTACAACTAGCTGGTCGGCATGAAGTGCTCTGACTGATCTATGCTGTGTTGGGAGAGCCCTGCTGCCGAGTCATGGACCGGGTGGCGGTTGACAGCGCGGCGGCAACCTGCAACCATGCGGTCCATGATCTTTCCGAAAGCACATCCTATTCTTCTTTCCTGGTGGCGCCGCTGACAGCGCGCGGCCACGGGAAATGATGTGCATTTCATAGCCGCCTCGATTCAGGCGGCGTTCATTGTTGATACGCAGCGATCGGGGCATAGAACCAGGAACCTCGATGACACTGCCTACTTCAACTACGACTTCTACCGATATTGCAACGACTGCTGCAACGACCGCCGCAGCAACCCCACCTGCCAACTCGATCATCCTCACCGGTGACCGGCCAACGGGCCCGCTGCACCTGGGCCACTTCGTCGGCAGCCTGCGCGATCGCGTGGCGTATCAGCATCAATACCGTCAGTTCGTCATGCTCGCCGACTCGCAGGCCATGACCGACAATATGGATGACTTGGGTAAGGTACACCGGAATGTGGTCGAAGTGGCGCTCGATTACCTTGCTGTCGGGATCGATCCGGCCAAGACGACCGTGTTCATCCAGTCGCAAATCCCCGAGCTGACCGAGCTGACGTTCTATTACCTGAACCTCGTGACCGTCGCGCGCCTCGAGCGCAACCCGACCGTCAAGGCCGAAATCGTCCTGCGCGGCTTCGAGCGCGACATCCCGGCGGGCTTTCTGACCTACCCGGCCAGCCAGGCCGCCGACATCACCGCGTTCAAGGCGAACATGGTGCCGGTGGGGGAAGACCAGATCCCGATGATCGAGCAGTGCAACGAGATCGTGCGCAAGTTCAACCGCATCGTCGGGCGCGACATCCTGGTGGAAGCCAAGGCCTTCGTGCCCGAAGTGGGGCGCCTGCCGGGCATCGACGGCAAGGCCAAGATGAGCAAGTCGCTGGGCAACACGATCAACCTGGGCGCCAGCCCTGACGAGATCCGCGCCGCCGTCCGGAACGTCTACACCGACCCGCTGCACCTGAAGGTCTCCGATCCGGGCCACATCGAAGGCAACGTCGCCTTCACGTATCTTGACGCATTCGATACCGACAAGGATGGCCTGGCCGAGATGAAGGCGCATTACCAGCGCGGCGGCCTGGGCGACAGCATCGTCAAGAAGCGCCTCGAAGGCATCCTGCAAGAGATGCTGGCGCCGATCCGCACGCGCCGTGAAGAGTTCGCGAAAGACCCGGCGTACGTCATGCAGATGCTGAAGGAAGGCACGATGAAGGCGCGTGAAGTGGCGGCGGCGACGACCGATGAGGTCAAGAAGGCGCTGGGGCTGTCGTACTTCTGATTGGTATCGCACGGCGATGCTGGCAGTAGCGCAGCGCAAGGCCGTGTTGACTATCGGTAGCGTAGAGCGTCCGGGGATGGCAAGCTGCCTGCTTGTCCATCACCCTGGAGTTGATCATGAGCAAAGGCTTGCGCCTGACTGAAAAATGGATGCAGCGCGCCCTGTGGCTCGTTGCGTTCGTGTTTGCCGGCTTTTTGATCGGGCTTGGCAGCCTGATCGTGCAGAACGTGCGCGATGTTGAAGAACCACTGACGCTCGAGCAATTCATGGACCCGGCCCAATTGGCCAGTGTGCAGGCCGAGCGGGAAGCAGCGCACAAAGCGCAGGAACAGGCCCAGACGCGCCTGGAGCAGGCGACCCAGAAACACACGGTGGCCAGCGCGAATACTGCTTCGGCACGCGAGACGTTCGGCAACTGGCTGGCGACGCGGCAGGTGACGGCGCGGCCCGAGCAGGATCCGGAATTAATCAAGCGCACCGAAGCACTCGATGCGCTGGCAAGCGCCGAGCGCACGGCCCTTGCAGCAGTGGAGACCGAACTGCAGAAATTGCTGGACGCAACCCAGGCCGGGGAGCGTGCCGGCAGCCGCTGGCGTGCGCTGGAAGAGCCTGCCGAGATGGCGTTGTCAGAAGCGCAGGCTGCGCGCGATCTTCGCGTGTTTGGCTATCGGCTCGCGCTGACCCTGCCACTCCTGCTGGTGGCCGGCTGGCTGTTCAAGCACAAGCGCAAGACGCCCGACTGGCCGTTCGCCTGGGGCTTCATCCTGTTTGCGTTGTTCACGTTCTTCTTCGAGCTGGTGCCGTATCTGCCGAGCTATGGCGGGTACGTGCGCTACATCGTCGGCATCATCCTGACGGTCGTTGCCGGGCGTTATGCGATCCGGTGGTTGCAGGGATATCTGGCACGCCAGAAGCTGGCTGAAGCCTTGCCCGATGCCGAGCGGCGCCAGGGGATGCGCTATGACGTGGCCCAGACCCGGCTGGCGAAAAGCCTGTGTCCCGGGTGCGAGCGGGCGGTCGACCTGAAGGATGGCAAGAACGATTTCTGCCCACACTGCGGCATCGGCCTGTTCAACCGCTGTACTGCCTGCACGACGCGCAAGAATGCGTTTGCACGGTTCTGCTTCGCGTGCGGCGCGGCGGCCAACACGACACTGGCCGACTGAATGAAAAAAACCGCAGCCGGCGGGGCCGGTTGCGGTTTCGTGGAGTGCGCGCTACGGGGTATCAGTCACGCAGGTCAGCTGGCACCTTGCCGCCATTGGCTGCCAGCTTGTTCATGACCTGGCGGTGCAGCCAGATGTTCATCTTGGCCGAATCGTTCATGTCGCCCGTGTAGTTCAGCTCAGCGGCGAGTTCCTTGCGCGACTGCAGGCTGCTGTCCAGACCCAGCAGCTTGAGCAGGTCGACGATCGACGAACGCCAGTTCAGTTGCTGGCCCGACGAGGCGAGCATGCCGTTAAGAACTTGCTCGACGTCGACCGGCTGGGCTGGCGCCGCTGCTGGTGCTGGCGCTGCTGCTGGTGCGGCGGCCGTTGGTGCTGCCGGTGCTGCGGTCGGGGCAGCAGGTGCAGCCGTTGGCGTTGCCGCCGGTGCTGCGTCTTTTTTGCCTGGGAAAATTTTATGGAAGATGTTGCTCAGGATACCCACGGGACCCTCCTTTTCTGGTGATTGTTTACGGATATTGTTTGCCATGTAGCCCAGTGCAACGGCCAGGGCGGCGCCCCCGGCAGCCTTGATCAGCGTTGGATGCTCGGCGTAGAAGTCGCTCATGCGATCGACGATGCCGGGATTCTGCTGTTGTGCTTTTTCAGCCAGTTCCTGTACCTGCTCAGGCGAAACCTGCGCTGCCTGTTCAGGTGTGACCTGCGTTGGCACATTGTTGCCAAAGATCTTGCTCAATGCGCCACCGGCGACCGACGACAGCACGCCGCCGCCCGCGCCGCCCAGCAAGCTGGTCAGCATGCCGGCACGTTGATTCTGGTCGCTCTGGCCAAACAGCTGGCTGACCATTTGCGGGAACGGTGGGGTCTGGTCGGAGCGCAGTGCGCTCGCGATGCCTTGCGCGACGCTGGCCCGGGGCGCGTTCTGCGCTACCTGGTCGAAGTCGGCGGCAGCATTGCCGTTGGTGCTGGCGGCGCCTGCGCCACCAAGATATTGCTGCAACAAATTACCTAAATCAAAAGCCATGTGTTCTCCTGCTGGGTGAATGCCGGGATGGATGACCAGCGTAGGCGTTTTGATATCGACCGCTCTGTACGATGACGAACCCACGGTGCATCGATCATCAACGATCTGCGCTCTGTGAACGTTAAGTGGGTGTTGCGCGGGAAAGAGAAGCGCCGCATGTGTTTGCCAGGTGGACACGCCAGTACCGCAAACGGTAAGCTGCCGCTATGCCCTATGTCCCTCTCGCCGTGTTCCTCCTCCTGTACCTGTTTGCCAGCCTGGCCTGGAACATGTCCCAAGTGGTTGGCGCCGCCTACCTCGTTACCAGCCTGACCTGTTTCGTGGCCTACGCGATGGACAAGTCAGCGGCGCGCGCCAGCACCTGGCGCACGCCGGAAGCCACGCTCCTGCTGCTGGGCCTGATCGGCGGCTGGCCCGGCGCCGTGCTGGCGCAACAGTGGCTGCGCCACAAGACCAGCAAGCAATCGTTCCAGTGGAAGTTCCAGGCGACGGTGGCGCTGAACCTGGGCGTCTTCGCATTCCTCGCTTACCGCTTCGGCCAACCGGCCTTTGCATGATCATGATGAAGAACGATCCCGTGTGGCCATGGCCCCGCATCCTCGCGCACCGTGGCGGCGGCACGCTCGCGCCCGAAAACACGGTGGCCGGCTTACGCTGCGGCATCGCTGCGGGCTTTCGCGCGATCGAGTTCGACGTCATGCTGGCGCGCGACGGTGTCCCCGTGGTGCTACACGACCCTGGCCTGGGCCGCACGGTGCGGGGTAGCGGCAGCGTGTTCGAGCACGATGCACTGGACCTGGCCGCGATGGATGCTGGCAGCTGGTTCGGCCCGGCGTTCGCAGGCGAGCCGGTGCCGTTGTTCGACGCCTTCGCGCGCCTGTGCATGGCCCACGGCATCTGGATGAATATCGAGATCAAGCCGGCGCCCGGCTACGAACGCGAGACGGGCCGCGTCGTGGCGCAGATGACGGCCGCGCTGTTCGCTGACGCGCTCGCATCTGGCGACACAGCTGCGATGCCGCTGTTGTCGTCATTCAGCGACGTCGCGCTGGCGGCGGCGCAGGCGGCGGCCCCGACCCTGCCGCGCGCCTGTCTCATCAGCGCACTCGGCGCCGGTTGGCAGGCCAGGGCGCAGGCGCTCGGCGCGCGCGCCATCCATACCAACCACTTGCACCTGAGCCAGCTGCAGGCACGCGCTGTCAAGAACGCCGGCTACGGCCTGTTCTGTTACACCGTCAACGATGCCGGCCGGGCGCGCGAACTGCTGGCCTGGGGTGTGGACGCCTTCTGCACCGACCGCATCGACCTGATCACGCCCGATGTCGCCTGACGTCAGACCTTGGCACTATATTTACATTGTGACCTAAAGTAACAGGTGAGGGGTGACGTTAAGAACTGACGATCATTCCGACAGTGTTGCCACCATGGCGCTTTCCATCTCGACGAATACCCTGTCGCTCAGTACGCAGCGCAGCATGCGCACGCATGACACCGAGCAAGCAAAGGTCATCGAGCGCCTGAGTTCCGGCATGCGCATCAACCGTGCATCCGACGATGCGGCCGGCTAGGCGATCACCTCGCGCCTGACGTCCAGCCTGCGCGGCAACAGCCAGGCGATGCGCAGCCTGAGCGATGCGACATCGATGCTGCAGGTGGCCGATGGCGCCATGGCCAGCGTGACCGAGACCCTGCAACGCCTGCGCGAAATGGCGGTGGCCGCCGGCAACGGCAGCTACACGGACGGCGACCGCGGCGCGCTGCAGAAGGAAACGCAGGCACTGTTGCAACACATTACGCAGGTGGGCACCGACACCAGTTTCAACGGGGACGCGGTGTTTTCGCAGGACACCGTCAGTATCGGTGGCGACGAGCGGCGGCGCGCCGTGCTCGACGGCCTGCAGTCAGGCTGGCTCAGCTCGGCTGAGGACATGATCAAGCAGCATTACGGACTCATGGGCGACGGCGCCAAACTGACCGTCAATCTCGACACCACAGATGGCGCCTACAACGTGCTTGCCTCGGTATCCGGCACGTCGTCCGGCGGTAAGCTGAACAATCTGCACCTGAACCTCGACATGGCCGACTTCGGCACCGCCGTCACGCCCGACGGTGGCAGCGCGCCGCTCTACAGCGACCGCATCGTTGCCCATGAAATGGTGCATGCCGTCATGGGCCGCACGATGAACATGGGCGCGCTGCCCCAGTGGTTTGTCGAAGGCACGGCTGAACTGATCAATGGCGCTGACGAACGGCTGGCCGGCGCCGGCAGCATCGCGGGCGTGGTCTCCAACATCGCGGGCGGCGGTTTTTCGTACGAAGGCGGGTATGCCGCCAGCCGCTACCTGCACGACCGCATGAAAGGCCTGGGCGTGGAGGGTGGTATCAAGGGCATCATGCAATATCTGAACAACAACCAGTCGGCCGATCTCGACGCGGCGCTCAATGCCGTGTCAAAAGGCGTGTACACCAGCAATGCCGCGTTCCTGGCCGACTTCGGCGCCAACGGCGCGCAATTTATCAATACAAAAATGAATCTGACCAATGCCGATACGGGCGCCATCGGCGGCTTGGATGCCGACGGCGGCAACGTGCGCGATGCCCGCGCCGTCGTGCCCGCCAGCGGGACCAGCAATGCCGCAGACGGCCTGGCCGGTTTCAATGTCGTGTACCCGGACGAGGGCGGCGCCAGCGGCGTGCGGCGTGTGCAGGTGCAGGCGGGCGACAGTGTCGGTGACCTGATCGACCTGCAATTCTCGTCGATGAATGCGCGCGCCCTGGGCCTGGCCAATCTCGACATGACGCGCTCCACTGTGGCGCTGCTGACCATCGACCGGGCGCTGGAGTTCGTCAATGAGCAGCGCGTGCGCACCGGCGCCTCGAGCAACCGGCTGGATCTGGCCGCAGGTGCCCTCGAGACGAGTTCGCAGAACATGCAGGCGGCGCGCTCGCGCATCCAGGACACGGATTACGCGAGCGACACGGCGCGGCTGACCCGCACGCAAATCCTGCAACAGGCGGCGTCGGCGATGCTGGCGCAGGCCAACGGGCAACCACGCTCAGTTCTGAGCCTGCTGCGCTGAGAATGGATCGGGGAGCTAGGCTATAATCGTTCCTTTATAGGCACGCTGCCTCACTCCGCCCAACGATCAGACATGAAATCCTCCGACATCCGCGAAAAGTTCCTCAAGTTCTTTGAATCCAAAGGCCATTCCATCGTGCGTTCCAGCCCGCTGGTGCCGGGCAACGACCCGACCATGCTGCTGACCAACAGCGGCATGGTGCAGTTCAAGGATGTCTTCCTGGGCCTGGATTCGCGCCCGTACTCGCGCGCGACGTCCGTGCAGCGCTGCGTGCGCGCCGGCGGCAAGCACAACGACCTGGAAAACGTCGGCTATACGGCGCGTCACCACACGTTCTTCGAGATGCTGGGCAACTTCAGCTTCGGCGACTATTTCAAGCGCGATGCGATCCAGCTGGCCTGGGAACTCCTGACCAAGGTCTACCTGCTGCCAGCCGAAAAGCTGACCATCACCGTGTACTTCGAGGATGACGAAGCGTACGACATCTGGGCCAACGAGATCGGCGTGCCTAAAGAGCGCATCATCCGCATTGGCGACAACAAGGGCGCGCGCTACGCATCCGACAATTTCTGGCAGATGGCCGATACGGGTCCATGCGGTCCGTGCACCGAGATCTTCTACGACCACGGCGCCGACATCTGGGGCGGCCCACCGGGCTCGGCCGAAGAAGACGGCGACCGCTTCATCGAAATCTGGAACCTCGTGTTCATGCAGTTCTACCGCGACGAATCCGGCTCGCTCACGCCGCTGCCGAAGCCGTCGATCGACACCGGCATGGGCATGGAGCGCCTGGCTGCCGTGCTGCAGAACGTGCACAGCAACTACGAAATCGACCTGTTCCAGAACCTGATCAAGGCCGCTGCCCGCGAAACCGCCGCGCCCGACCTCGACAACAATTCGCTGAAGGTCATCGCCGACCACATCCGCGCTGCGTCGTTCATGATCGTCGACGGCATCATCCCGAGCAGCGAAGGCCACGGCTACGTGCTGCGCCGCATCGTGCGCCGCGCGCTGCGCCACGGCCACAAGCTGGGCCAGACCAAGCCATTCTTCTACAAGCTGGTCGCTGACCTCGACATCGAGATGGGCGAAGCCTATCCTGAACTGCGCACGGCCAAAGAACGCGTGGCGCAGGTGCTCAAGGCCGAAGAAGAACGCTTTGGCGAGACGCTGGAAAACGGCATGAAGATTCTCGAAGCCCAGCTGGCCAAGGATCCGAAGAACCTCGATGGCGGCACCGCCTTCACGCTGTACGACACCTACGGCTTCCCACTGGACCTCACCGCCGACATCTGCCGCGAACGTGGCATCACGCTCGACGAAGCGGGCTTTACCGCCGCGATGGAACAGCAAAAGAAAACGGCGCGCGCTGCCGGCAAGTTCAAGATGGCGGCCAACGTCGAGTACGCGGGTGAAAAAACGAAATTCGTCGGCTACGATTCGCTGGCCCACAACACGCACGTGCTGGCGCTGTATGCCGACGGCGTGAAGGTCGAGCAATTGAGCGCCGGCCAGGCGGGCATCGTCGTGCTCGACACGACGCCGTTCTACGCCGAGTCGGGCGGCCAGGTGGGCGACCAGGGTATGATTGGCGACGGCGCCATCCGCTTCGAAGTCGAAGACACGCTCAAGATCCAGGCCGACGTCTTCGGTCACCACGGCGTGCTGCGCGAAGGCACGCTGAAGGTCGGCGCAACGGTCGACGCACAGGTCGACACGGCCAAGCGTGCACGTACCATCCGCAACCACTCGGCAACGCACCTGATGCACAAGGCGCTGCGCGAAGTGCTGGGCACGCACGTGGCACAAAAAGGTTCGCTGGTCGATCCTGACAAGACCCGCTTCGACTTCAGCCACCCGCAGGCGCTGACGCTGGACGAAATCACGCAGGTCGAGACCATCGTCAACCGCGAGATTCTCGAAAACCACGCGACGCAGTCGCACAATATGTCGTTCGACGATGCGGTCAAGCACGGCGCCATGGCGCTGTTCGGCGAGAAGTACGGCGACACCGTGCGCGTGCTCGACATCGGCACCTCGAAAGAGCTGTGCGGCGGCGTCCACGTGACGCGCACCGGCGACATCGGCCTGTTCAAGATCGTGTCCGAAGGCGGCGTCGCTGCCGGCATCCGCCGCATCGAAGCCGTCACGGGTGAAGGCGCACTGGCTCTGGTGCAATCGATCAACCGCAAGCTGATCGAAGCGGCCGGCGCCCTGAAGACCAATCCTGACGAACTGACCAGCCGCATCGGCCAGGTGCAGGATCAGGTGAAGCTGCTCGAAAAAGAAGTCGCTGCACTGAAGTCGAAGCTGGCGTCGGGGCAGGGCGACGAGCTGATCGCACAAGCCATCGACGTCAACGGCATCAAGGTGCTGGCGGCGACGATGGAAGGCGCCGACGTGGCGACACTGCGCGAAGCAATGGACAAGCTCAAGGACAAGCTGGGCACGGCCGCCATCGTGCTGGCAAGCGTCCTCGAAGGCAAGGTCAGCCTGATCGCAGGCGTGACCAAGGATGCCACCGGCAAGGTCAAGGCGGGTGAGCTGGTCAACTTTGTGGCCCAGCAGGTGGGCGGCAAGGGCGGCGGGCGTCCGGACATGGCGCAGGCCGGCGGTACTGACCCATCGGGCTTGCCGGCAGCGCTGGCCGGCGTGGCGGGCTGGGTGGGCGAGCGCGCGTAAGCACGCCGCCTGCAAGAAAAACGCCGCCTTCGGGCGGCGTTTTTATTTCGGCACGCCGCTGGTGGCGTTCGATGAATACTGCGTAGGCTAACGCCGCTTCCAATGTCCGGGGATGTTCTTGCCCGGCCATTGCTTGTCGACTTTTTCCTTGAACGCGCAAAAATCCGGCGCAACGAACTCGCCCGACTGAACGCCGCGGCATTCCCACATCACGGCGCTTCTGTGTGCGAACTGGTCCCACGCATAGTCATAGTCGATCGGGGCCGGTGTATTCGGTGCAATGTCGATTACGGCATCCGGTCCGCCCTTCCCCTGGCCGGGTCGGTCTTGAAGCTTGTCCTGGGAATAGGCGACGGGAAGTAACTGCATCGCGATGAAGAGCGAGAAGGCAATAATTTTCATGTTCTGATATCCCCGGGTTGGCACATACGATGACGGCAGCTTAGCAGGTTGCCGGGCTGGAAAAGTCATCGACTGTCTCGAACGAGTCCAGGAACATTCGCAAGCACCTGCGCAATAAAGTCAATGAAGACCGCTGCACGCCGGGGCAGGCGCCGTTCTGCGGAATACAGCACATTGACGGGCACAGGCGGCGCCCCATGCCCGGTCAACACCGCTACCAGTTCGCCGCTCTGCAGTTCCCTGGTCACCATCCAGGCCGGCAGGTAAGCGATCCCCAGGTCGTTCAGGACGGCGCGCCGGATGCCGTCCAGACTATTGAGTCGCACACGTCCGCTGACCTTGCGATCGCCATCCCTGAACGGCCAGCTGTCATTGCCGGCCGCCAGCAAGGTATACACAAGGCAGTCGTGCGCAGCCAGGTCGCCGGGTTCCAGCGGTGTACCACGTTGTTTCAGATACGTCCTGCTTGCCACGCAGATGCGCGCAGATTGACCGACGCACCGCGCACGCAGGGTGCTGTCACTTAACTTGCCACCCCGGATGGCGATATCGATGCCTTCGGCCACCAGGTCGATGTACGCGTCGCCCAGGCGACATTCCACATCGACATGCGGATAGTGCTGCAGAAAATCCGGCAGGGCGGGTATCAATAGTTCAGTGCCGATACTCTCCGGGCACGCAATGCGCAGCAGTCCATGCGGATCTTGTTCACCGTGCGCCTCTGCTTCGACTTCTCCGATGATGTCGAGTGCCAGGCGCGCTTGCGCGTAGTAGCGCTGGCCCTCGGCCGTGGCGACCATCTGCCGCGTTGAGCGATGCAACAGCCGCGTACCCAGCGACTTCTCCAGTGCCGCCACGTGCCGGCTGACGTTCGGTTGCCCGATCCCGAGCTCCCGCGCGACAGCTGAAAAACTACCGGTTTCGACGGCGCGCACGAAGCATCGCATCCACAACAATTTATCCATTCCTGCCCGCGTGAATTGGTTTTATGCAGCGAGAGCATAAATGATATGGCCGCAGCATGGCTTCTCATCCATGCAGTCAGCAATCAGACTGCACGGATCGACCCCATGCACATAGCTCGTGCCCTGGATCTCACCATGACAGGAACCCATATGAATACTGCTTCCACTGAACGCTTCGTCAGCCTGGTCGGCACCTATGAAATCGATCCGCTGGACGCTGCGGCGTTCGCACGCATCGCGACGGCGTCGGTTGACCAGACCGTCAATAAGCCAGGCTGCCTGTATTACATCGCCTCGCAAGACCTGAAGCAGGCCAACGTGTTTCACCTGGCCGAAGGCTGGGCCACGCAAGAAGCGCTCGATGTTCACCTCGGCAGTCCTGATTTTCTGGCGATGCTGGAGCAGGCATTCACACTGCGCATCGTGCGCCGTGAAATTTACGTGTCGGCGTCGGCAGGGCGCACCTTGCTGGGTTGATCGACGCAATCCGGCCGCATATTCGGTTGTCGGACATGGATTGACCCGCCCATCAACGTTCGAATCGAACCAGCCCCCATTTTATTGCGCGAGATTGTCTGACCGTCTATTGCACGCGCCGATTTGGTTCGCATCTTGGCTGCATGATGCACCGCCATAGTGCTTTTTCGTGAGCATCCAGTACAGACTCGGTAGCAGCTCGTCAAGCTTTTAACACTTGGTTGCAGGCTCGCAACAATCTATGACTATTTTGGTGCGCTGCGTCATACTGTGGGAATTGGAGTAGTATTCGAGTTCCAGCACCCTCCTTACTGATCAGGAATGCGATGAGCGACATCATTTTCGACACTGACACCGACACCATGGAATTCCAGAGAGATCTGGATGCGCGGGGGCTCAATTGCCCACTGCCCATCCTCAAAGCGAAGAAGGCGCTCGCCGAAATGGAGAGTGGCCAGGTGTTGCGTATCGTGGCCACCGACACCGGCTCCGTGCGCGACTTTCAGGCGTTTGCCAAACAGACCGGCAATGCGCTGCTGGCCCACACCTTCGAACACGGCGAGTTCACGTTTCTGATGCGCCGCAAGTAGTCCAGGTTGCCGTGTTGCGCCTGTCGACGCGGCGCACACACTTGCCATGCCGGGGTCTGTGCCCCGTTTGTTTTCCCCGAATTCATGACAGACCGAGTACTTTAGGTGTTTTCCTCTACTAAAAAATCGCACGCTCGTGCTTTAATTTGGCCCGTTGCCCCGATTTCTCATATAATCTGAGCCACTTTAGTCTGTCTCCATCTCATTTTAAAAGGCACCCTATGAAAGTCCTGGTACCCGTCAAACGCGTGGTCGACTACAACGTCAAGGTTCGCGTCAAGTCCGACAACAGCGGTGTGGATATCGCCAACGTCAAGATGTCGATGAACCCGTTCGACGAAATCGCGCTGGAAGAGGCGACCCGCCTGAAAGAAGGCGGCAAGGTTACCGAAGTGGTGGCAGTGTCGATCGGCGTGCCGCAGTGCCAGGAAACCCTGCGCACCGGCCTGGCCATCGGCGCCGACCGCGCGATCCTGGTCGAGACCGCCGGCGACACCGAGCCGCTGGGCGTGGCCAAGATCATGAAGGCGCTGGCTGACAAAGAGCAGCCACAGCTGATCATCCTGGGCAAGCAGGCGATCGATGACGACTCGAACCAGACCGGCCAGATGCTCGCAGCACTGCTGGGCTGGCCACAAGCGACGTTCGCGTCGAAAGTGGTGCTCGAGGACGGCAAGGTCACCGTGACGCGCGAAGTCGACGGCGGCCTGGAAACCGTGGCGCTCAAGCTGCCTGCAGTCATCACCACCGACCTGCGCCTGAACGAGCCGCGTTACGTGACGCTGCCGAACATCATGAAGGCCAAGAAAAAGCCGCTCGAGACAATCAAGCCGGAAGACCTGGGCGTGGACGTGGCGCCGCGCCTGAAGACCCTGAAAGTCGTCGAGCCAGCCAAGCGCTCGGCGGGCGTCAAGGTCCCGGACGTGGGCACGCTGGTGCAGAAACTGCGCACTGAAGCCAAAGTCATCTGAGCCGTTTGTCGTCATTTACAAGATAGGAATCAACATGGTCGCATTAGTCATTGCTGAACACGACAACGGCTCCCTGAAGGGCGCTACCCACCACACCGTTACCGCAGCCGTTCAGTGCGGCGGCGATGTGCACATCCTGGTCGCCGGTTCGGGTTGCGGCGCCGCTGCCGAAGCTGCCGCGCAGATCGCGGGCGTTTCGAAAGTGCTGGTCGCCGACGCGCCGCACTTCGCCGACGGCCTGGCCGAGAACGTGGCCGAGCAGATCCTGGCGATCGCCGGCAGCTACTCGCACATCCTCGCGCCTGCCACCGCCTACGGCAAGAACATCCTGCCGCGCGTGGCCGCCAAGCTCGATGTCGCGCAGATCTCCGAGATCACCAAGGTCGATTCGCCCGACACGTTCGAGCGTCCGATCTACGCCGGTAACGCGATTGCCACCGTGCAGTCGGGCGACAGCGTGAAAGTCATCACCGTGCGCGGCACGGCGTTCGACTCCGCAGCCGCTGGCGGCTCGGCCGCCATCGAAGCCATCGCTGCCGTCGCAGACGCGGGCACGTCGAGCTTCGTGGGCCGTGAACTGGCCAAGTCGGATCGTCCGGAACTGACCGCTGCCAAGGTGATCGTCTCGGGTGGCCGTGGCATCGGCTCGGCCGACAACTTCAAGATTCTCGAGCCGCTGGCCGACAAGCTGGGCGCGGCGATGGGTGCGTCGCGCGCCGCCGTCGACGCCGGCTTCGTGCCGAACGACTGGCAAGTTGGCCAGACGGGCAAGATCGTCGCGCCAACGCTGTATATCGCCGTCGGTATTTCCGGCGCGATCCAGCACCTGGCCGGCATGAAGGACTCGAAAGTCATCGTCGCCATCAACAAGGACCCGGAAGCGCCGATCTTCTCGGTGGCCGACTACGGCCTGGTGGCCGACCTGTTCGAAGCCGTGCCGGAACTGGTCAAGGAACTGGGCTGATCGCCAGGCGCGGCGTCGTTGTACGCCGCGCCGACAGCCGCCAATGACGCCGTTCCCGCCCGTGCAGGAACGGCGTTTTTTTTGCATAAGAATTTATTCAGGAGACAATGGTGAGCTACAACGCCCCGCTGAAAGACATGCAGTTCGTGCTGACTGAACTGGCCAATCTGGCCGAGATCAATGCGCTGCCCGGCTGTGAAGATGCGACGCCTGACACCGTGGAAGCGGTCCTGGAAGAAAACGCGAAATTCTGCCGCGACGTGATCGCGCCGCTGAATCGCGTGGGCGACAAGGACCCAAGCTACTGGAAAGACGGCGCCGTCACCACGACCAAAGGTTTCCGCGAGGCGTTCAAGGCCTACGCCGAGGCTGGCTGGCAGGGCGTGCAGCACCCGCAGGATTTCGGCGGGCAGGGCTTGCCCAAGCTCGTGGCCACGCCGTGCATGGAAATGCTGCACGGCGCCAACCTGTCGTTCGCGCTCGTGGCGTTGTTGTCCGACGGCGCCATCGAGGCCTTGCTCACCGCCGGCTCGGACGCGCAAAAAGCGCGCTTCCTCGAGCCGCTGGTGTCGGGCCGGTGGACCGGCACCATGAACCTGACCGAGCCGCAGGCCGGCTCCGACCTGGCCGCCGTGCGCACCCGCGCCGAGCCGCAGGGCGACGGCACCTATAAACTGTTCGGCACCAAGATCTACATCACGTATGGCGATCACGACATGACCGAGAACATCGTGCACCTGGTGCTGGCGCGCACGCCTGACGCGCCGCCGGGCGTGAAGGGGATCTCGCTGTTCATCGTGCCCAAGTTCATGATCAACGACGATGGCTCGCTGGGCGCGCGCAACGACGTCGCCTGCGTCTCGATCGAACACAAGCTGGGCATCAAGGCCAGCCCGACGGCCGTGCTGCAGTTCGGCGACAACGGCGGCGCCGTCGGCACGCTGGTCGGCGAAGAAAACCGTGGCCTCGAATACATGTTCATCATGATGAATGCGGCGCGTTTCGGCGTGGGCATCCAGGGCGTCGGCCTGGCCGAGCACGCGTACCAGGGCGCTGTGGCCTTCGCCAAGGACCGCGTCCAGTCGCGCGATGTGGCGGGCTCGAGTGGCCCGGTGACGATCATCCACCACCCGGACGTGCGCCGCATGCTGATGTCGATGCGTTCGCAGACGGAAGCCGCGCGCGCGCTGGCCTATGTCGGTGCGGCACTGTCCGATCTGGCCCATCACCATCCGGACGAGGCCACGCGCACGGCGAACCTGGCCATCTATGAATATCTGGTCCCGGTCATCAAGGGCTGGGCGACCGAGATGAGCGAGCAGGTCGCGCGCGACGGCGTGCAGGTGCACGGCGGCATGGGCTTCATCGAAGAAACGGGCGCAGCGCAGCACTACCGCGACGCGAAGATCCTGACCATCTATGAAGGCACGACGGCGATCCAGGCCAATGACCTGGTGGGCCGCAAGACGGTGCGCGATGGCGGCGCCGTGGCCAAGGCGCTGATCGCGCAGATCCGCGATGTCGAGCGCCAGTTGGGCGACGCGCAGAACGCCGATTTCGCAGCCATTGCGCAGCGTCTGCAAGAGGGCAGCGCGGCGCTCGAGCAAGTGGTCGAGTATGTGGTGGCCAATATCAGGACGGACGTGAAGGCAGTGTTTGCCGGCAGCGTCACGTATCTGAAGCTGGCCGGCATCGTGCTCAGCGGCTGGCAGATGGCCCGCGCGGCGCTGGCCGCGCAGAAGCGGCTTGACGCAGGCGAGGGCGATGCCGCCTTCTACCGCGCCAAGATCGGCACGGCGCGCTTCTTTGCCGACCACATCCTGTCGCAGGCGCCGGGGCTGCGCACGTCGATCGTCGATGGCGCGGCGGGCGTGCTGGCGCTGGAGATCGAGCAGTTCTAAGCAGGCATGCAGGCCGGCACGCGCCTTGGGTAGTGCCGGTCACGTCGTGGTGTCTTAAGGCTCGTTGAACGCGTGGACGGAAAAACCGTCCACCCTACCGTGGGCATGTAGGGTGGACGGCTCTGCCGTCCACGCGTTCAACAAACCGTTGCCCACCACGATCGTACGCAACCCGCGTTCTTCACCCGTACGCGCCGCCCGTGTACACCACATCCGACAACCGTGCGATCGTCCCGATCAGCACGGTCGTTGCCACCAGCATCGTAATCACCAGCAGCAGCACCAGCACCCAGTTCGAGCGTGACTGGCGCCCGCTATGCGCGTTGTATTGGGCATCCCACTTTTCATCCGGCGTCAGCCCGATCACCAGTGCCTCGACAAAGCCAGCGATGTACGACACCAGCAGCGGCAGCACGATATAGAACGGATGCGGCTTGACCGCACCGTACAGGATCCCCGTGACCGGCAGGCAGCACAGGTGCAGCAGACCGATCCGATCGGCGCCCGGTTTCAGATAAAAGCGGTGAATGCCAAACCCACCCAGCAGCAGGGCGAGCAGGGTGGCGACAGTCTTGTTTTTGTGCGCAGCAGCCATGGATGTTGTCAATCGTTCAGGAAAGTCAAAGTATCGTCCAGATTGGCGCGAATGGCACGCTTTCGGCGATTGACAGCGTATTCCAGGGCATTTGGGCAGATGGCTGGTAGCGGTATGGCGCGAAATCGGTGATAATGGTTGATTCTCCTGGGACTGCGCGCCCTGTATCATTAACGCTTGCTGCTGTTCGGTGTCGCGCGCTATAATCGTCGACTTTCTCCGTCCAGAACAACTTTTTCGGAAATATTATGGTCGTTATTCGTTTGGCTCGTGGTGGCGCAAAAAAGCGTCCGTTCTTCAATATCGTTGCAACTGATTCGCGCAATCGTCGCGATGGTCGTTTCATCGAGCGTATCGGTTTCTACAACCCGATGGCATCGGGCGCTGAAGTCAGCCTGCGTATCGCTGCTGACCGTCTGTCGCACTGGCAAGGCGTTGGCGCACAACTGTCGCCAACCGTCGCTCGCCTGGTCGCCCAGCAAAAGCCAGCTGCTTAATTTTAATTAAGCAAGGTACGCAGGTTTGAACGATTCAGCAGCGAGCAACGCAGGTACGGGAACTTCGGTTCCTGCCGATCTGGCCGAAGTGGGATACGTGTCCGGTGCTTATGGCATCGTCGGTGGCATTCGTGTCACGCCGCACTCCGCTGACGCCGATGCGCTGCTGAACGTGAAAACCTGGTGGGTCAGCAAGCCGACTCTGCACGCCGTTACGGTGCGCAGTGCAAAACTGCATGGCGGCGATGTCGTCGCCACGCTGGTCGGCCTGCAGGGCCGCGATGCTGCCGAAGCGCTCAAGGGCGCCACGGTACAGATCGCACGCAGCGCGTTTCCCGCGCTCGAAGAAGATGAGTATTACTGGTCCGATCTGATCGGGCTTGACGTGGTCAACCTGCAGGGCGAAGCCCTGGGCAAGGTGGCCGACATGATGAGCAATGGCGCGCAATCGATTTTGCGCATCGTGCCGGTGCCCGATCCGTCGTCCGACGAAAAGGCCCCCGAGCGCCTCGTGCCGTTCGTCGACCAGTTCGTCAAGACTGTCAGCCTCGACCAAAAACTGATTACCCTGGATTGGGGTCTCGATTTTTGAACCCGTCCACGTGGGCTTGAGATCCGATGCAATTTGACGTCGTGAGCTTGTTCCCGGAAATGTTTGCCGCATTGACGCAGTCCGGGGTGACCCGCCGTGCGTTCGAGCAGCAACGCTGGGGCTTGCATCTCTGGAATCCACGCGATTTCACGCAAGACCGTCACCGCACCGTCGATGACCGCCCGTATGGCGGTGGTCCCGGCATGGTGATGATGGCACGGCCGCTCGAAGCGACCATCGATGCCGCGAAGGCGCGCCAGCAAGACCTCGGTCTGCCCAGCCCGCGCGTGGTGTTCATGTCGCCGCAAGGCAAGCCGCTGACCCATGCCCGCGCGATGGCACTGAAGGACGAGCCTGGTCTCGTCATCCTGTGCGGTCGCTACGAAGCGGTGGATCAGCGCCTGCTCGACCGCTGCGTCGATGAGGAAATTTCTCTCGGCGACTTCGTGCTGTCGGGTGGTGAATTGCCGGCAATGGCCCTGATGGACGCCGTGGTACGCCTGATTCCCGGCGTGCTCGGCGACGATGCCTCGGCCGTCGAAGACAGTTTCGTCAACGGCCTGCTCGACTCGCCGCACTATACGCGGCCTGACGTGTACGAAGACATACCGGTGCCACCTGTCCTGATGGGTGGCAACCACGCCGAGATCGTCAAGTGGCGCCGCCAGCGCATGCTGGAAGCCACCGCGTCTAAGCGGCCGGATCTGCTGGACGCGGCGCGCGCCGCCGGCCAGCTGACCAAGAAGGACGAACAGTTTCTGGCAGGGTTGGTCAAACCTGCCGAGTAAGAATGTGGCGTCGCAAGACGCGTAACGAATATGTGTTGCAAGACGCATGCAAAAGCGGGCACGTTGTCCGTTGTTCAACCCCATCCTCTACTGGGCGAAGGTAGCGCCGGCAAGATGGTTTATGGAGTCATAAAAATGAATCTGATTCAACAACTCGAGCAAGAAGAAATTGCGCGCCTCGGCCGCAAGATCCCTGATTTCGCACCTGGCGATACCGTTATCGTCAGCGTCAACGTCGTCGAAGGCACCCGCAAGCGCGCCCAGGCATACGAAGGCGTCGTGATTTCCCGTCGTAACCGTGGCCTGAACTCGAACTTCATCGTTCGCAAGATCTCGTCCGGCGAAGGCGTCGAGCGTACGTTCCAACTCTACTCGCCGCTGATCGCTTCGATCGAAGTCAAGCGTCGTGGCGATGTGCGTCGTGCGAAGCTGTACTACCTGCGTGAGCGTTCGGGCAAATCGGCGCGTATCAAAGAAAAACTGCCACAGCGTCGCGTCAAAGCAGCGCCAGCAGCTGCAGCTGAGTAATAGCCATCGTGCGCAAGCACCTTTGCTAATAAAAAGGCATCCGCAAGGATGCCTTTTTTACTATCCGCAGCGTTATTGAAAGAACGTTATTTTGGCCAAGCTCGTGTTCGACCCCACCCAGTTGCCCGTGATTAGTCTGGCCGGCGAGGCCGCGGTCGCGCCCGCGCGGCTCAATCCCACAGCGCTGCGTCAGCGCTTTGCGCAAACGCTGGCGTGGGACCCGGAAATTTCGACCGAGACCGACGACCGCCTGGCGGCACCGTTTCGCCGCGCTGCCGTGCTGATCCCGCTGGTCGAGCGGCCCGAGGGCGTGACGGTCCTGCTCACGCGCCGCACCGACCACCTGACGAGCCACGCCGGCCAGGTCAGCTTTCCCGGTGGCCGCTCGGAAGATTACGATTCGTCGCCCATCGAAACCGCGCTGCGCGAAACCGAAGAAGAAATCGGCCTGTCGCGTCACCGCATCGAGATCATCGGCGTGCTGCCCGACTACGCCACCATCAGCGCGTACCGCGTCACGCCGGTCGTAGCCCTGGTCGCGCCACCGTTCACGTTGCAGGTGGACCCGGGCGAAGTAGCAGAAGCGTTCGAGGTGCCGCTGGCCTGGCTGATGGACGGCCAGCATCACCAGCGGCGCGAAATCGACCTGCCGCAGGGCGGCAGCCGGGCCTTCTACACGATGCCCTACGAGCAGTATTTTGTCTGGGGCGCAACGGCCGCCATGCTGCGCAACCTGTTCCACTTCTTGCGGGCTTAAGGGAATGTTATTACCCGAAATTTGATTCTGGCGTGCTTCTCCGCTATCGTAGCGGGGCAGTCGTGTTGCCATAACAAAAAAGGGTTCCTGAATGACATTCTTTTCCATCCTGTGCGCGCTGCTCATCGAGCAACTGAAACCGCTGCGCGCGGACAACCAGGTGTACGGCGCCATCAAGGCGCTGACGATTCGCATCGAAACCTGGTTCAACGCCGGCGAGCAGACCAATGGCCGCATGGGATGGTTGCTGATGATGGGTGCGCTGATGCTGCCCACCTGGCTCGTCTACTGGGTGTTCATGCACTACAACCTGGTCTTCCTGGCCTTCGTCTGGAATGTCCTGATCATCTACCTGACGATGGGGTTTCGCCACTACAGCCACTTCTTTACCTCGATCCAGTTCGCGCTCAACGCCGGTGACGAGTCCCGTGCGCGCGCGCTTCTGGCCGAATGGACGCGGCTCGACACGGTTGGCATGGACAGCACGGAGATTACCCGCATCGCCGTCGAGAAAGCCCTCATCACGACGCACCGCAATGTGTTCGGCGTGTTCTTCTGGTTTTTGATGCCGCTCGGCCCGGCCGGCGCCGTGATGTACCGCGTCTCGGAATACCTGTCGCGTGCGTGGAACGAGCCCGACCACATGCGTAACGAAGCGTTCGGCGAGTTTGCCGCCAAGGCGTTCTATTGGATCGACTGGATGCCTGTGCGCCTGACGGCGGTGGCATTCGCCGTGGTGGGCAATTTCGAAGACGCCGTGTATGCGTGGCGCAATTTCGCCAACCGGTGGGTGGATGAAGCGCGCGGCATCATCCTGTCGGCCGGCGGCGGTGCGATGGGTGTGCGGCTTGGCACGCCCAACGAAAATGCCCCACAATTGTTGCCGGCGGACGCCGCCATGGTCGACCTGAGCGACAGCGAAACGGACATCCTGCCGGGCGAAGAACCGACGATCCGTGCGCTGCAAAGCACGGTCGGCCTCGTGTGGCGTGCGCTGATTCTGTGGAT
This sequence comes from Telluria sp. LT2P80, assembly GCF_059685955.1. NCBI lineage: Bacteria > Pseudomonadati > Pseudomonadota > Betaproteobacteria > Burkholderiales > Oxalobacteraceae > Telluria > Telluria sp. LT2P80. The sequence goes on from NZ_JCASIO010000002.1 coordinate 612,094, forward strand.
GATTTTGCTATTGCTGACCTCGAGCGTGGCCTGGCTGCGCTAGGGCAGAGGAGGGGGCGCCGCCCGCTTCCTCGTCCTCAGGTCTTCTATAAGATATAATAGTGGCTTCACTTAGCCCCTCAGGACTATGACCGACTTAGCGCAGACCAAGGACGAGGATCTCTCCGGAGAATTTTTTGTCCTGGGCATCACGAACAACGGCAAGCAATTCCGCCCGAGCGACTGGGCGGAGCGGCTGTGTGGCGTCCTGGCAGCTTATTGTCCCGGCACCGGCGGCCCCAATGCCCACCTGAAGTTTTCTCCTTACGTCTACCCGACCCTCGTCAACGGGATCAAGGCCGTCGTCGTCAACCGCAAGCTGCAGAAGATCGAACCACTGGCGTATCACTTCGTGCGCAGCTTTGCCACCGATAACGACATGCAGATCGTCGAGGCGTGCTTCGTGCCGCTGCCCGGCGAGAAGAAGCCCGAAGCCTGAACCTTCAGTACCACGCCACTGGCGCCTTGATCACATCAAGGCGCCAGTGTTCGTTTGGGGCCGGGCTTCAGCACGCATCGGATGCTTCCTGTCAACCCATCAACCGAAGGGGCATGCTGAGCTTGCCCATCTGCTACTATTTCGGCCGCAGGCGGGACGGTTGGCGTCCTGCCCCAATGATCGGACATCATGGATTCAAAGAACAAGCTGCGCGGTATGTCCGCGCATGTCGCGGCGCTGTGCCTGGCGCTGATCACCATTGCGCCCGCCGGTGCGCAGCCTGCAGTCAACGCACCTGCTGTCAATGCACCTGCGGCCAGCGCCCCTGCGGCCAGCGCCGCCAAAGCAGTGCTGCCCAAGGGCGTGACGCTCGGCCCGGCAGTCGAAGGCATCACTGAATATCGCCTGGCCAACGGCCTGAAAGTGCTGCTGTTCCCGGACGCTTCGCGCCCGACCGTGACGGTCAACTTGACCTATTTGGTCGGCTCGCGCCATGAAAACTACGGCGAAACGGGGATGGCCCACCTGCTCGAACACCTGCTGTTCAAGGGTTCGACAAAGAACCGCGACATCACCAAGCAGTTCTCGGAGCGGGGCATGCAGTTCAACGGCACCACGTCGCTTGACCGCACCAATTACTATGAAGTGTTCCAGGCGTCGAAAGACAATCTCGACTGGGCGTTGCAGATGGAAGCGGACCGCATGGTCAACTCGTTCGTCTCCGCCAAGGACCTGGCGTCCGAGATGACGGTCGTGCGCAACGAGTTTGAAAGCGGCGAAAACCAGCCGGGCAACGTGCTGTTCAAGCGCATGCAGAGCATCGCCTACGACTGGCACAGCTATGGCCGCTCGACGATCGGCAACCGCAGCGACATCGAGAACGTGCGGATCAAGAATCTGCAGGATTTTTATCGCACCTATTACCAGCCGGACAACGCCGTGCTGCTGGTGGCCGGCCAGTTCGAGCCGGCTGCCACACTGGCGAAGATCCAGCGCCTGTTCGGGGCCATCCCGAAACCGAAGCGCACCTTGCCCGTGTTCTGGACCGAAGAGCCGACCCAGGACGGCGAGCGCAGCTTTACTGTGCGGCGCCAGGGTGACATGCAGTTCGTCGCGATTGGCTACAAGATCCCGTCCGACCTGCACGCGGACGCCGAAGCGCTGGGCTTTGCGTCGCAGATCATGGGCGACGCACCCAACGGCCGCCTGCACAAGCTGCTGGTTGAAACCGGCAAGGCCAGCCAGGTGTTCAGCTTTGGCCAGACCGGCTATGCGCCTGGCCTGCAGTACTTCGGCGCCGTGGTCAAACTGGGCGAACCCATCGAGCCGGTGCGCGAGGCACTGGTCCAGGCCGTCGAAGAATTCGCCAGCAAGCCGCCCACGGCGGAAGAACTGGAGCGCGTGCGCCGTTCGTGGCTGAACACGATCGAGCGCAGCCTGAACGATCCGCAGGCGGTGGGCGTGGCGCTGTCCGAGCCGGCGTCCCTTGGCGACTGGCGCATGTTTTTCGTCAGCCGCGAGCGCGTGCAGAAGATGACGGCCGAACAGATCGCCGCCAGCGCCGGCCGCTACTACCTGCGCACCAACCGCGTGACCGGCACCTTCATTCCCGAAGAATCATCGAAACGCGCCGCGCTGCCAGCGGCGCCTGCCGTGACGGACGTGCTGAAGGACTTCAAGCCGGCGGTGTCGAACCTGGTCGCGGAAAACTTCGACCCGAGCCAGCAGAACATCATGCAGCGCACCACGTTGACGACGGCGGGTGGCGTGAAGCTGGCGCTGCTGCCGAAGAAGAACCGCGGCGAGACCGTCACGGTTGACCTGCGCCAGCACTTCGGTACCGAGCAAAGCCTGTTCGGCAAGGGCACGGTCCAGGGCCTGACGTCGGCGATGCTGATGCGCGGTACCACGCGCTACACACGCGCTGAACTGGCGGACGCGTTCGACAAGCTCAAGATGACGGGTGGCCCGACGCATTTCCAGACCACGCGCGAACACCTGCCCGAGGCATTGAAACTGGTGGCGCACGTGCTGCGTGAGCCGGCATTCCCGGAATCAGAATTCGAGCAACTGCGACAGCAGATCCTGGTGGGGCTGGAAGCGAGCCGCAATGAGCCCGACAGCGCCGCTGCGCGCGCCATGGCGCTGCACTTCAACCGTTATCCGAAGGGCGACGTGCGCCATGCGAACTCGCTCGAGGAAGACGTGGCCGAGGTCAAGGCGGCGCGCCTGGCCGATCTGAAGGCGTTCCATGCCGACTTCCACGGCGCCCAGCCGGCCGAGATGGCGATCGTGGGTGACTTCGACGCGGCCCAGATCACGCCGCTGGTGAATACGCTGTTCGGTGCCTGGCGCGCGCCGCAGCCGTTTGCACCGGTGCTGACCGGGCATGCCGATGTGGCGCCTCTCGCGCGCACTCTCAACACGCCCGACAAGGAAAATGGGTCGTACACGGCGCGCCTGAACGTCGACCTGAACGTCGAGGACCCGGACTATCCGGCCCTGATGCTGGCCAACTACATCTTCGGCGAAGGCGGCCTGAAGTCGCGCCTGATGGACCGGATCCGCCAGAAGGATGGCTTGTCGTATGGCGGTGGCTCGAACCTGATGGCGGGCACGCTCGACCGCTTTGGCGTGTTCTCGATCGGCGCGATCGCGGCGCCGCAGAACCTGGCCAAGCTCGATGCGGCAGTACGGGCCGAATTGACGCGCGCGGTCAAGGAGGGGTTCACGGCGGAAGAGCTGGCCGGTGCCCGCTCGGGACTGATGCAGCAACGCCTGCAGACACGCACGAACGACGCCGCGCTGGCCAGCGGCTGGACGTCGTACCTGTACCGCGACAAGACGTTCCTGTGGTCGCTGGAACTGGAGCGCAAGCTGAATGCGGTCACCTTGTCCGAGTTGAACGCAGCGTTCCGCAAGGCAATCGATCCGGCAAAACTGTCCGTCGTGATGGCTGGCGATCAGTCCAAAGTCGGGGAGCCGGTCAAACCGATAGTCGCTATGCCCTAACTGCAACAGTTGCCCCACTTAAATGTCCTGGATTGTGACGCCGGGGGAAGCATGCGTTAAAATGTTTCCCTTCGGAATCATCGTATCACCCAGGGAGTATCATGAAAGGCATCAGCAAATTGCCGGTAGCAGGCGGCATGTCGTTCACCGGCAAGGTTGTCCTGGTCACTGGCGCGGCCAGCGGCATCGGTCGCGCCATTGCCCTGGCCTTTGGTCGCGCCGGCGCCTGTGTGGTCGTGGCCGACATCTCGATCGAGGGTGGCCACGCGACGGCGGGCATGATCGTGGAAAACGGCGGCAAGGCGCTGTTCGTGCAGTGCAACGTCACACGTGCGCCTGAGGTCGAGGCGCTGGTGGACAAGACGATCAATTACTACGGTCGCCTGGACATCGCGGTGAATAACGCCGCCGTGGACGAAGAGCACCATCCGCTGGCCGACACCGACGACGAGCAGTTCGACCGCATCATGAACGTCAACGTCAAGGGTGTCTGGCTGTGCATGAAATACCAGCTGCGCCGGATGCTGGCGCAGGGCGGCGGGGCGATCGTCAACATGGCGGGCGTGGCCGGCCTGGTGGGCAGCCCGAACCATGCGGTCTACGGTGCCAGCAAGCATGCCGTCGTGGGCCTGACCAAGAGCGCTGCCGCCGAGTACGCACGCGAGGGCGTGCGCATCAACGTGCTGTGCCCGGCAGCGGTGAAGACACCGATGCTGGCCCGTGCGATCGAGCGTGATCCCGGCATCGAGAAAAAGCTCAAGGCAGCCCATCCGATGGGCCGCTTCGCCGAAGCCGGTGAAATCGCGCAAGCCGCCCTGTGGCTGTGCTCGGACATGGCCTCCTACGTCAATGGCCACGAGATGGTCATCGACGGCGGTTACACGGCCGTCTAGGTTCGCCGGCCCAGGTCTTACTTGGTTACTTGGGTCGGGGCTGCTTGAGGTCCTGGCTGGCCACGGCGACGCGGCCGGCGCGCACTTCGCCCACGGCAATCGCCACAGCGCGCGCGACGTTGCGCGCTTCTTCCTGCACCGCATGGTCGGCGTCGAACGTCTCGTGGCTGTCGGCATACGATTCGTAGTAGCCGATGAAGCGGTTGAGCTGGCCGAAGCTGCCTGAACTGATCAAGCCCATCCATTCCAGCCAGTCCGACAGCGAACGGCGCACGCCCTCGATGCCGGCCACGTCGCCATGCACGATGAGGCCGAATGCGCGACCGGCCAGGTGCTTTGGATATTCCCAGCCGTCGCGTTCGATCTGCTTGGCGATCTCGGCTTTCTTGCCCTGGGTTGAGGTGGGATCGGGATTGCCGCCGTCGGCGCAGACCAGGCGGTCGATCATCTGCTTGAGCACGCCCGGCGTCTGGTACCAGTAGACCGGCGTGATGATGATGACACCGTGCGCCAGCACCCAGCGCTCGTAGATCTCGTTCATCCAGTCATTGACCTGGCGCTCGGCGTGGTTCGGGTAGCAGCTGCATGGCCAGTGGCACAGCGGCATCGCGGTCGACACGCAACCCTTGCACGGGTGGATGTGGCGGTCGTAGTCGGAGTTGATCAGGCTGAGGTCGAGGATGTCGGCCTCGATGCCCTCAGCCTCGATGATCTCCCGCGCCATCTCGGACATGCGCCAGCTTTTCGAGATTTCGCCGGGGCAGGTGCCGTCGTTGCGGGCCGAGGCATTGATGATCAGGATGCGGCTTTTGGTGTCCGGGTTCTTCTGATGTTGTTCGGCTTCGAGCAGCCGGTCACGCGCGGCTTTCCAGTCGATCGACAGGTCGTAGTCGGGATCGGCAAAGCCGGGGCCGGCCTTGACGGTACGGGGCGCCTTGCGGCCGTCCTGGTAGGCATCCCAGGCCACCGCCTCGATGGCGGCCAGCTCGTTTTCCAGTGCGTCGTAGCCGGGGTCCTGGAAGGTGCGGCGAAATTGCAGGTGAAATTCGTTGCGCCCCAGTTTGGCGGGCGCCTGGCCCTTGCGTACCGTCGTCATAAGTTCTCCAATGTGAATGGGGTAATTATCCCGAGGAGTGGTCAAAGGCTATGTTCGGACGCGCACACAGAATCGCTGCACGAATCAAGTTTGCGTCCAACGCCGACAATACCACCTTGCGCTGATGGCCAAGCGCGGCCAGCCCGATATCCAGAGGCGTCGAGAAGGCTCCGCCATCGAGCGACACGATGACATGCTCGAGGCCGCAGAATTGCGCAGCGGAGATTCCGGGCCACAGCGCCGGATGGCCGCGCCTGCCAATCAGTACGTAATGCTCGTGGAACAGGTGCTGGCTGCAAAAGCCGGGGTCAGGTCTGACATTCGGACACGAGCTCAACAAAACGTCTATTTGTGAAAGCCTTGATGAAGGAACGAAGGACGAGTCCGTGTCCAAATGTCAGACCTGACCCCGGCTAGTTGATGAAGGAACGAATGAAGAGTCCGTGTCCGAATGTCAGACCTGACCCCGGCTATGCACCGTTGCTCGTAGAATTGATTCGGCAGAGATGATCAGTCCGAATTCCAGGTTCTTAATTGTGCTGCACGCTGTGTCGCATGTTCACGGCGGCAGTTCATTTTGTACCATGATTGCAGGCTTGCTCCGGGACGCAATTCGTATTTGGCATCGCAGTCCAGATCCCGGAACTTGATCCATTCACGCTGCGCTTTGATCAATCCCTCCCGAGCCTTCGAGCCCTCAAGGTTCGCAAGCAGTTGCGTGTAGGCCGAATTCAGACTCTGCTCTGGTTCCTTGAGCTTGTCCTCCTCACATCGTAGTGAGTCGAACGAGGTGCCGTCGTTTGTGCATCGCAGACTTTGCGCAAAGGCTGCTGTCGACAGCATGGCAAACGCGACGCCACAGATCCAGGTACATCGATTCATCGATTCATCCTCAAAATGGTTGTGATCGATGGCGGAGGTTCACACGAGCATGAGCGCGTCATGGCAATGCATGAAAAAAGCGGGCCAGACCCAGGGCCCGGCCCGCTTTCACGGGTCCATCGACAGCAGCAGTCTTACTTCTGCTGCTGCAGCAGCACCAGCCAGTACTTGGCCAGGTCGCCGGCACCGCCGCCGCCCTTGACGGTCTGGAAGGTCGAGATTGCTTCGGCTTTTTTGCCGGCGCGAACTTGTGCCATGCCGAGACGCAGCTTGGCTTCTTCCGCGTTCTTCAGGCCGCCCTTGGCGATACCTTGCTGGATGAAGCCGACACCCTTGTCGCCCTGGTCCATGGTCGCGTACGCCCAGCCCAGGTTGACGAGGCCGGCACCGGTCTTGGCCTTGGCCGCGCCTGCTTCACCGGCAGCGATGTTCTTGGCATCGTCTGCTGCGCCCTTGTTGGCCTTGTCGCGCAGTGCGTTGTGGGTCTTGGCATTGGCGCCTTTGCCCAGCACGCCGGCAGCGTAACCGGCATCCATCGTTTTCTTCGCTTCGGTCGGGAAACCGTCACGCAGCGACAGCTCGGCCAGGTCGACGTATTCCTCGGCCGCCATCTGCTTGACGGCAGCGGCTTCCAGGCGATACACGTTGATCATGTTGGTCTGTGCATCGAAGCCCGACTTGCGTGCCACGCCGCGGTTGAGCAGGTCGGTCCAGAAGTCGTCGCTCGGGTAGTGGGCGACCAGCTTTTCCAGTGCAACCAGGTAACCGGCATCGTCCTTGACCTTGTTGGCCGACGAGGCCAGGAGGCGCAGGTCTTCTTCGCTTGGCTTCTGGCCGGCTTTTTCAGTGGCTTCGATGGCTGGCAGCAGCGCCGTCTTGGCGCTGGCGTAATCGCCGCCCAGATAGTAGGCGCGGGTCAGTGGCGCGGCGACTTTTTCAGGCGTCGGGCTTTCTTTCTGGTAGCGCTTGAACCACTCGATCGCCTTCGGGTAATCCTTGGCGTTGTAGTGCATATTGGCCAGGGCCTGGATGAAGTCGGCCTGCTCGTTCGGCGCCAGACGGCCCGATGCGATGACGGCTTCGAGGGCCGGGATCGAGATGGCGTTGTCGTTCGTTGCCGAACCCAGCGACAGCTTCATGCGGTTGACGACGTAGTCTTCGTACGGCGTGCGGTTCGGGAAGGCTTCGGCCTGCGTCACGCGGCTCTGGATTTCGGCGTAATTCTTTGCATCCATCAGCGGCTTGATCTGCGCCGGGTCGAGCAGCTTGAACAGCTCTGGGCGGACGGTGTCCTTCGGCGCTGCAGCGGCGGCGGCAGGCTTGTCCTGCGCGTTGACGGCAGGAATCACGGCAGCGGAGCTCAGGCCGACGGCGGCCAGCATCAGGCAGAGGCGGGCGAGACGGAATTGGGACATTGGTTATCCTTCTATCTAGACAAAAAATATACGAAATGTGCGTTTTGCAATATAGCAAAAATGCCAAGCTCGGACAAAAAAGTATTGTCCCATATATCCAGCTTTTTCTGGATTGGCAATTGTGCCGCAGCACGGGCCGCCATGCCCGTGTCGTTACATCGCGTTACTTTGCCGCTGTCACGGCCCGTCAAAACCCGGCACCGGGCAGACTCCCGGTGCGTCGATCTCGCCGGCCAGCCAGGCCACGGCCGCGGCCAGTGCCGGCGGCGCGAAGCCATAGGTGAGCAGCGCAGGACCGGGGAAGTCGAGCGCCTGGTACGGATTCCACAAGGCCAGGTGCAAATCGGGCCGCCAGGTCGCGCAGGCCTGCGGCCCGTAGCGGCGGCGCGCGGTCGAGGCCAGGATCGTGAAGCGGCCATCGGCCGGCAGCGCGCGCCAGTCGAAGGTCTCGCTGTCGGCGAAGGTCACCAGGTCGACGTCGTACAGCTGCGACAACGCTGCCGCGATGCTGGCCGCCGGCACGCCGGCTTCCGACACGCCGTCGCTGACCACGTCGGCGCGTGCGACCACGCGCACGCGCGCACCGCGCTCAGGGCGCTGCGGCGAGCGCAATGCTGTCAGGCCCGCGCGCCAGGCGCGCGCCATCAGTGCGCGGTCATCCTCTTCGGCCGCGTACGCAACCGCACCGGCCGGATGCGCATCGGCCAGCTTGCCAAGGCGCGCCAGACGCGCCTGCACGGCGGCCAGCGGCAGCACGCCGTCGCGGATCGCCGCGGCGATCGCTTGCACGGTCTCGATCTGCGTAGCGCGCGTGCCGATGGCCATGACCATGTCGGCGCCGGCCACCAGCGCATTGACAGCTGCCTGGCCGACGCCGTAGCGGTGGGCGATCGCGTGCATGTCCATGCCGTCCGTGATGATCACGCCATCGTAGCCAAATTGCTCGCGCAGCACGCCGGTGAGGATCGCATGCGACATGGTGGCCGGATTGACGGGGTCCAGCGCCGGATAGACGATGTGCGCCGTCATCATGGCCGGTGCGTGTGGCGCAGCAATCTGGAACGGGGCGAATTCGAACTGTTCGAGTTCGGCGCGCGATTTGTCGACGTACGGCAGATCGCGGTGCGAGTCGACATGCGTGTCGCCGTGGCCGGGGAAGTGCTTGACGCAGCAGGCCACGCCTTCGCGCTCGCTGCCTTCCATCCAGGCCAGCGCAATGCGCGTTGCCTGCCCGGGATCGGCGCCGAACGAGCGCTCGGCAATCACCGGGTTGCGCGGGTTGTTGTTCAGGTCCAGCACCGGCGCGAAGTTCCAGTTGAAGCCCAGTGAGCGCACCGCGCGCGCCACGGCTGCGCCGACGTCGCGTGCCAGGTCCGGATCATTGGCCGCGCCGAGCGCCATCGCGCTGGGCGGGGCCGGCACCCAGGTCGAACGCACGACAGCGCCGCCTTCCTGGTCAAGGGCGATCAGGGATTGTGGCCCGATCGCGTCACGCAGCGCGCCCGTGAAACGCGTCAACTGCGGCGCGTCGCGCATGTTCTGGCGGAACAGGCAGGCGCCGCGAATCCGGTAGGTACGCAGGAAGGCGTCGGTCTCGGCATCGAGTTCGGTGCCGAACAGGCGCACCATCACCAGTTGGCCGGCCAGGTCGAGGTAGTCGTTCATGGTCGAGATTCGGGCGGTTAGTTCGTCTTGGTGACTTTGCTCAGGTGGCGCGGCTGGTCGGCATTCATGCCGCGCGCCGCCGACAGTGTGGCTGCCATTGTATAAAACGCCTGCGCCGCGACGATCGGGTCGAGGTCGGGGATCGCGGCGGTGGGCAGCGTCAGGTCGCGGCTGGCGATGTCGGCCGGCGCGGCGAGCAGGACGCGCGCGCCCCGTGCACGCATGTCGTCGGCCAGCGCCACCAGGCTGGCCTGGGTCGGGCCGCGCGTTGCGAAGATCAGCAACGGATAGCCGTCTTCGATCAGTGCCATCGGGCCGTGCTTGATTTCGGCGCCCGAAAATGCTTCGGCCTGCAGCGCCGAAGTTTCCTTGAACTTGAGCGCTGATTCGAGTGCGAGAGGGAAGCTGATGCCGCGGCCCACCACCATGATGTTGCGCGCCGGCGCCAGCACGTCGATGGCGGCCGACCAGTCGCCATCCTGGCCGAAACTGCGGGCAGCGCGCAGCGCGTCGGGCAGGGCGGCGATGCCGTCCTTCAGTTCGGGGTCGTTCTGCCAATCGGCGACCAGGCGCGCGCCGGCTACCAGGCTGGCGATGAAGCTCTTGGTCGCGGCCACGCTCTGCTCCTTGCCGGCATGGAGCGGCATCGTCCACTCGGCGGCGTCGGCCAGCGGCGAAGCGGCGTCGTTCACCAGCGCCACCGTGACGGCCCCACCGGCGCGGAAGTACTGCATCGGCTCGACCACGTCGGGACTCTGGCCCGATTGCGAAATGGCGATGGCCAGCGTGTCGCGCGCGATGATCGGCGACTTGTACAGCGTGATGAGCGACATCGGCAGCGACGTCACCAGGCGGCCCATGCGCGACATGATCAGGTAGGCCAGGTAGCCCGACGCGTGATCGGAGCTGCCGCGCGCCACCGTCACGGCGCTGTGCAACTGGGTCGCACGGAGCTGTTCGCCCAGCGCGGCGTAGCGGTCGGCGTCCTGCGTCAGGGCGTGGGCGATGCAGTCGCCGGACGACAGGGCCTCTTGCAGCATCAGCGATTGGTGACCGTCAGCAGTGGCGGGCGTGGCATTCACAGGCATTCTCCTTCGATATAAACAGCTTTGATGTTCAGGGCGCGGTCCAGGACCACGAAGTCGGCGTGACAGCCAGGCGCCAGGCGGCCGCGCCGGGTCTCGCCGAGGTAATCGGCAGCATGGGTCGAGACGCGCTTGCTGGCGTCTTCGATCGACAGCCCCATGCCCACCAGGTTGCGCAGCGCCTGGTCCATCGTCAGCGTGCTGCCGGCCAGCGTGCCGTCGGCCAGGCGCACGCCGCCCATGCATTTGTGGACCACCTGGCGGCCCAGCATGTACTCGCCATCGGGCATCCCGGCAGCCGCTGTCGAATCGGTCACGCAGAACAGCTTGGGGATGCAGCGCAGGGCAGCGCGGATCGCGCCCGGGTGCACGTGCAGCAGGTCGGGAATGATCTCGGCGTATTCGGCGTGCGCGAGCGCGGCGCCGACCATGCCGGGGTCGCGGTGGTGCAGACCGGGCATCGCGTTGAACAGGTGCGTGAAGCCGGCCGCGCCGTGTGCAAGGGCCGCCACGCCGACGTCGTAATCGCCGTTCGTGTGGCCGATCTGGACCCGGATGCCGGCCTTCGTCAATTGCCGCACGAGGGCCATGTGGCCGTCGATCTCGGGCGCCACGGTGATCAGCTTCATCGGTGCCAGTGCGTGAAAGCGCATGACTTCATCGAGATGCGCTTCGCGTGCGAACGGTGGCTGGGCGCCGAGTTTGCCGGCGTTGATGTACGGGCCTTCCAGGTGCACGCCAAGGATGCGCGCCTCGCCCTTGCCGCGCGCCGCGCAGGCCGCGCCGATGGCGCTCAAGGCCCGGTCGATGTCTTCGACGGGCGCGGTCATGGTTGTGGCGAGCAGGCTGGTGGTGCCGTGCTTCGCGTGCAGCGCGGCGATCACGTGCGGGGCGTCGCCGCCTTCCATCATGTCGCGGCCCGCGCCGCCGTGCGCGTGCACGTCGATAAAGCCCGGCACGATGTAGACGTCGTCGTTGTTGGCCGGGTCGACCCGGCGGCCGTCGATGCCGTCGACGCGCGCACCGAAGCGCAGCGCGCCGTGCACCCAGCCGGCCGGTGTGAGGATATTGCCCTTGATGGGGTGGCGAGTGTCGTTGGTCATGCGTTGGCGTCCTTCAGATGCAGTTCGATCATGCGCAGCGCGCCGGCGGCGGAGTCGCCATGCGGGGCACTGCAGCGGGCCAGCGTTTCGGCCGGCAGGAAGGCACGCAGCGTGTCACCCAGGCCGCCGCACAGTGCCAGCGGCAAGCTGCCCGACGGGTCGAGGGCGCGCGCGATGCGGGCCGCTTCTGCACCCGCCTGCGTCAGGATCCCGGCGGCCACGGGATCGGTGGTGCCGTGTGCCACGACGAAGCGCGCCAGGCCCGCGTAGTCGGTCTGCGTGGCGTGGCCGAGCCAGACCTGGATCGGATCGCGTGCGCCGCCGCAGGCGGCAATCACGGCGTCGGCCAAGGCGCCGCCTTCGGTGCGGCCGTCGAGCACCTGCTGGATGTGGCCGATCGCGCGCAGGCCCATCCAGGCGCCGCCCGCTTCGTCGCCGGCAGGGAAGCCCCAGCCGCCGACTTCGACCCGCGTGCCATCTGGCCGTAGTGCTTCGCCGACGCTGCCGGTGCCGATGGCGACGATCGCGCCGGGCTGCCCGCCATGGGCGCCCATCAGCGTCGTGAAGCCGTCGGTGTCGAGCACCAGGGCGCCAAAGCCGGGATCGGCGGCGCGGAAAGCGGCCGCCCATTCCTTGTTGTGGACGCCCGCCATGCCCAGGCCGATTGCGCAGGCTGACATGGGGACGGTGTCGATGCCGATTGCGGCGAAGGCCTGGCTGGTGGCCGCAATCACCGCGCTCCAGGCTTTGTCGATGCCGTGGCGAAGACCGGATGCGCCACTGCTGCCGGTTGCGAGCACGGCGCCGTCGCGGCCGGCCAGGCGCACGCGGGTGTTGGTGCCGCCGCCGTCAACGCCAATGAGATAGTCGATCATGGTGTCCAATGAGTGCCGGGAAAAGGGTCATCGCACTATAGGCAGGGCATTCTGGCATGTCAACAGGTATTTAACTGGTATTGATTATGACGAGTGGACGGTTAGGCGGTGCTCTCCTGATGAGAAGCGAGTATGCAATCCAGTAAGAAAATTGGTATCGTAATTGGTATTGTGGCTAATCCGATTAACGACCGGCACATTTGTCCGCGGGAAAAGGGCAACTTGCCGTGACGTCAAAGTGGTATTGTTCATGAACTATCCCACGTGAATAACCCCAATGCCCGACCTCTTGCCCCCGCACCTCCCGCCCTCGAACCTGGCGTTTGCCACCGGTGGCGGGGACATGGGCGCGCTGCTGCGCACGCTCGACTGGGCGCACCATCCGCTTGGCCCGCTGGCGGCCTGGCCGCAACCCCTGCGCACTGCAGTGAGCCTGATGCTCGGCGCGCGCCAGCCCATGTACGTGGCCTGGGGCCCGGCGCTGCACCTGCTCTACAACGATGCCTATCGCGTCGTGCTGGGCGCGCGCGGCGAGCATCCCGAACAGACGTTAGGCCAGCCGTTTGCCGAGGTCTGGGCCGATGTGTGGGAAGAAGTCCGCCCGATGCTGTCCGCCACGCTGCACGGCAATCCGGTGCACGAAGAAGACCATGGCTTCGTCGTGCACCGCAACGGCTACCCGGAGCAGATCTACGCCACTTTCTCGACCATCGCGCTGCGCGACGAAGCGGGGCAGGTGGCCGGCGTGTGCTGCATGTGCGCCGAAACCACGGCCCAGGTGCTGGCCGCGCAACAGCGCGACCACGCGCTGCACGCGCTGGAAACGACCAATGAAAAGCTGCGCATCGCGGCCGATGCCGGCGAATTCGGCCTGTTCGACCATTCGCTGACCCACTGTGACATCGTCTGGAATACGCACGCGCGCACGCATTTCGGTGTGCCGCCCGACGGGCCGGTGACCCACACGCTGATCGACGCCGCGTTCCATCCGGATGACCGCGAGCGCGTCGTGGCCAGGGTTGCGGCCCTGCTGGCCGCGCCGGGCGATGGCCACTACTGCGACGAATACCGCACGGTGAGCGCCATCGATGGCCGCGAACGCTGGATCGCAGCCAGCGGGCGCCTGCTGCGCGATGCTGCTGGCGCCCCGGAACGTCTGGTTGGCACCACGCTCGACATCACCAGCCGCAAGCTGTTCGAAGCAAGCGCGCGTGCCACTGCCAGCGAGGCCATGGCCGCAGCCGAAGCGAACGCCAAGTTCCGCACGTTCTTCGAGCAGGGCACGCACTTCGGGATTCTGATGACACCGGGCGGCACGCTGATCGAAGCCAATCATGTGGCCCTCGACGCCGGTGGCTATGCGCGCGACGATGTGCTGGGGCGCCCGTTCCAGGCCTGCGGCTGGTGGAGCGGCTCGCCGAAGGTGGCGGCCGAGATCGCAGCCTGCGTCGCGCTGGCCGCGAGCGGCGAGCGTGTGCGCCGCGAGCTGCCGTACTTCGTGGCGGGCGGGGGCGAGCGCTTCATCGATCTCGTGATCGCCCCGGTCATGGGCGACGATGGCGCCTTGCTGTTCGTGGCCGCCACCGGCAGCGACATCACCGAGCGGCGCCAGGTCGAAGAGCGCCTGCGCATGCTCGATGCGATCGGCGAAGCCACGCGCGTCGCGCACGATCCGAAGACGATCATGGGCGAGGCCACGCGTTTGCTGGGCCAATACCTGGACGTCACGCGCGTGGCCTATGCGGACGTCGAGGCGGACAACGACCGCTTCACCATCCGCCACGACTGGGTGACGCCGGGCGCAATCAGCACCGTGGGCGTGTATTCGCTCGATCTGTTCGGCTCGCGCGCCCGCGCCGACATGCGCGAAGGCCGTACGCTGCTGATCCACGACGTCGGGCGCGAACTGACGGACGAAGACGGCGCCGCGATGTTTACCCAGATCGATGTCAGTGCCATCATCTGCTGCCCGCTGGTCAAGGGCGGCAAGCTGGCGGCGATGATGGCGGTGCACCAGCGCACGCCGCGCGTCTGGACGGCGGGTGAGGTGGCGCTGGTCGAGGCGGTGGTTGAGCGCTGCTGGGCGCACATCGAACGGGTGCGCGCCACGGAAGCGCTGCACGACGCCGACCGCCGCAAGTCGGAGTTTCTCGCCACGCTGGCGCACGAACTGCGCAATCCGCTGGCGCCGATCCGCAACGGTCTCGAACTCATGCGCATGGGTGCGGACAAGCCGGGCAGTGCCTTGCGGCTGGGCGGCGTGCGCGCGATGATGGAGCGCCAGGTCGGTCACATGGTCCACCTGATCAACGACCTGCTCGACATCGCGCGCGTCTCGAGCGGCAAGCTGGTGCTGCAGATGCAGCCGGTCGACCTGCGCGACGTGATCGCAACGGCCATCGAAACCAGCAAACCGCTGATCGACGCTGCCGGCCATGCGTTGTCGGTCGATCTGCCGCTGCTGCCGGTGCCGGTCGACGTCGATCCGGTGCGCATCAGCCAGGTGGTGAGCAATCTGCTGTCGAATGCGGCCAAGTACACGCCGCACGGCGGGCGTATCGTACTGACGGCGCGCATCGAGGGTGATGAAGCGGTGGTGACGGTGCGCGATAACGGCGTGGGCATCGCGGCCGACATGCTGGCGGCCGTGTTCGAGATGTTCACCCAGGTGGCGCGCAGCATCGAGCGCGCCAATGGCGGGCTGGGGATCGGACTCTCGCTCGTGCGGCGCCTGGTCGAACTGCATGGCGGCGCGGTCAGCGCGCAGAGCGCCGGCGTGGGCATGGGCAGCAGCTTTGCCGTGCGTCTGCCGTTGATGACGGCGGCGCTCGTCGCTTCGCCGGCGCCTGCGCCGGCGGCGGCCGGCGCGCAGCATGGCGGGCAAGGCGTCGCACTCCAGGTGCTGGTCGCGGACGACAACGTCGATGCCGCCGCCACGCTTGCGGCGCTGCTCGAGATCGCCGGCCACGCGGTCCGGGTCGTGCATGACGGCGCGGCAGCGGTGGAAGAAGCCGCGCGCTTCCAGCCTGACCTCGTGTTTCTCGATATCGGCATGCCGCTCCTGGACGGCTACGAAGCGGCGCGCCGCCTGCGCCAGTTGCGCGCGCTCGACGGCGTCATGCTGGTGGCGCTGACCGGCTGGGGCACCGAGGAAGACCGCGCGCGCTCGCGCGCGGCGGGTTTTGATCGCCATCTGCTCAAGCCGGCCTTGCCGGACGATGTCGATGCGGTGCTGGCAGCGGCGGCAACACGCGCGTTGGCGTGATCCGGCACTTGGCTGTCCGGGCGCCACGCAGTGTCATAATGGGCGCCGATGAAGGAGAGTATCGCCATGATCTGCCCGGTTGTTGCCTGCCGTACCACTAAGCTGCTGCCGCTGCTCGCCGGCCTCGTGCTGTCCTGCACCGCAGTGGGGGCAGGCGCGGCGCCATCGACGTTCGGGCCGGTGATCGGCAGCGCGCTCCTGTGCCGCAGCCAGCTCGATAACGCCTACTTCCACGCCTATCTCACCGAGTTTTTCGGCCCGGCCTACAAGCGCGAGGGCGGGGCATACTGGTTTCGCACCGAGGCGTCGCTGTGGGGTTCAAATGTGGAACAAGTGATGGTCAGCGACGACACGAGCGCCGTGGTGTTCGTGGCCGCGATCCTCGAGGCCAAGCCCGACGAACTGGAAAAGTCGGTGCGCGCCGCCGCGGGTACGCCGTTTCGCGCGGCAGATGCCTCGCGTTACCCGTTGCGCAAGTCGATCCCGGGCAGCACGATCGCTTACGCGAACGACAAAAGCAAAATATACTGCGCCAAGTTCAAACCGCAGAGCGTCCCGCAGAGCATCCCTCAGAGCACCCGTTAGTCATTCATGTACAACCACTATTTCCAGCTCACGCACTCGCCATTTTCGATCGCCCCCGATCCGCGCTACCTGTTCATGAGCGAGCGGCACCGCGAAGCGCTGGCGCACCTGTTGTACGGGATCGGCAGCGGCGGCGGCTTCGTGCTGCTCACCGGCGAGATCGGCGCCGGCAAGACCACCGTCTGCCGCTGCTTCATCGAACAGGTGCCCGCGAACTGCCGCCTGGCGTACATCTTCAATCCGCGCCTGACGGCGCAGGAGCTGCTGCAGACCGTGTGCGACGAGCTGCATATCGAGGTGGCGCCGGCGGCCGCTGGCGCGGGCGTGAAAGGGTATGTGGATGCAATCAATCGCTACCTGCTGGCCTCGCACGCGCAGGGCCTGAACAACGTGCTGGTGATCGACGAGGCGCAGAACCTGTCGAGTGACGTGCTCGAGCAACTGCGCCTGCTGACCAATCTCGAAACCAGCGAGCGCAAGCTGCTGCAGATCATCCTGATCGGCCAGCCCGAACTGCGCACGATGCTCGCGCGTCCCGAACTCGAACAACTGGCCCAGCGCGTCATCGCGCGCTACCACCTGGGGCCACTGGGCGAAGCCGAGACGGGCGCGTATATCGCGCACCGGCTGGCCGTGGCCGGCGCGGTCGGCGTGCCATTCCCGCCCGCCCTGACGCCGCTGGTGCACCGCCTGGCGCATGGCGTGCCGCGCCGGATCAACCTGCTGTGCGACCGCGCGTTGCTGGGCGCCTACGTGGAAAACAGTCCGCAGGTCACGCGCGCCATCCTGCGCCGGGCGGCCGCCGAAGTCTTTGCCGACGATCCGGCCGCGCGCCGTGCGCCGCGGCGCTGGCCGCTGCTGGCCGGCGGCGCGCTGGCCTGCGTGGCGCTGGGCGCGGCGGCGTGGCAGATGCTGCCGCAGCATGCGGCGCGGCCGGCAGCGGCCAGCGTTGCGGCGGTCAAGCCGGCGCCGGTCGTGGCGAGTGCACCGAGTACACCCAAGCCTGTCGCCATCCCGGCCGCTGCACCCGGTGCGCCGTTGCCGACGCTCGAGAGCGAAACCGCGGCGCTGGGGGCCCTGGCGGCGCTGTGGGGACCGTCATTTGCCAACCTGGCCGGCGCCGATCCAAAGGCGATTTGCGAGGCCGCGCTGCGCGCCAATCTGCGCTGCCATGCGGGGCGGGGCGGCGTGTATGAACTGCGCCTGCTCGACCGGCCGGCCGTGGTCACGCTGCACGACGGATCGCGCACCGGCCATGCGGTGCTGGTCGGGATGGACGAGCGCAGCGTCACGCTGGCGCAGGGCGACCGGCGCGAGCGCGTCGACATTGCGGCCTTTGTCGCACGCTTCGGGGGCGAATTCACCACCTTCTGGCGCATGCCGGCGGCGTTTCGCGACGTCGTCGCCCAGGGCGACCGCGGGCCGGACGTCGACTGGATAGCCCAACGACTTGCAGGCCTGCACAGCGCCACGGCGCCGGCGCTCGATGCGCCGCTCGACGCGCGCACCAAGGAATGGCTGCGCGCCTTCCAGGCCGCGCAAGACCTGCAGGCCGATGGCGTGGTCGGGCCACGTACTTATATGCGTCTGAACCAGTTGTCGAACGTGGCCGAGCCCCGTTTGCTGGCCGCTGGCGGGACGGGAAGCTGATATGTCGTACATCCTCGAAGCACTCAAGAAGGCGCAAGCCGAACGCCAGCTGGGCAATGCCCCGACCATTCACGCACCGGCGCCGTCGTATGCCGCGCCGCGCGCAGGGCAGGGCGCGCAGCGGCGCTACCTGGCGCTTGGCGTGGGCGTCGTCGTGGTTGCCGCAGCAGTGGCGCTGCTGTGGCCGCGTCTGGCGGGCGAGGGGCCGGTGCGGTTGGCAGCCGTGACGCCGCCTGCGACGGTGGCGGCGACTGCGCCGGCTACCGCCCGGGTAGCGATGTCTGCACCGCCCGCTGTTGTGACAACCGCGCCCGCCCCGGTTATTCAGCCTGCACCTGCACCTGCACCTGCACCCGCGCCGGTGGCCGAAGCCCGGCCGGTACGTGTGAAGCCCGCACCGGCGCCGGTCGTGTCGACCGCATCATCATCACCACAGCCGCCGCTGCCGCAGCGCGAAGCCGCACCTGCACCTGCCACCGCGGCCCCGCAACCAGTTGGCGACGACCAGCTACGCACCCTGCAGCAACTGCCGGATACCCTCCAGCGTGAAATCCCGAAGGTGGCCTTTGGCGGCTACATCTATTCGCCGACGCCCGGTGAGAGCCTGCTGCTGGTCGACAAGATGCTGCGCCGCGAAGGCGAGGAAGTCGCGCCGGGTCTCGTGCTCGAGCGGCTCACGCCGAAGGCCGCCGTGATGAATTATCGTGGGACACGCTACCGTGCCGCATACTGAGTTGCCGGATCAGCGCGCGTGCGGCCCTGTGCTGGCGGTGGTCGGCTGGTCGGGCAGCGGCAAGACGACGCTGCTCGAACATCTCGTTGCCGGCCTGTCCGGCGCCGGCCTGCGTGTCAATATCGTCAAGCACAGTCACCACGATATCGAGCTCGAGCCGCCGCGCAAAGACAGTGCGCGCCTGCGTTTGGCCGGGGCGGCCGAGGTCATGATCGCCTCGCCGTACCGGATCGCCATCATGCGTGAGCTGCGCGCCGCCCCCGAGCCGCCGCTGGCCGAGCTGCTGGCGCGCCTGTCGCCCGCCGACCTGACGCTGGTGGAAGGCTACAAGTGGGAGTCGCTGCCGAAGCTGGAAGTGCATCGCCCGGTGCTGGACAAGCCGGCCTTGTACGCCGACGATACGACGATCGTGGCAGTGGTCTCGGACGTGGCCCGTCCCGCGACGCTGCGCGCCGGCGTGGCCTGGCTCGACCTGAACGACATCGGCGCGGTGCTGGCCTGGGTGAGTCAATGGGCGGGCGCCAACCCTCAAGTTCTGGTCGGCGGCGTCGTTAAAGACTGACGAGTCTTATTCTGGAGGAATATATGGACGTCACGAATATTGCCAAGCTGTCGACCAGCATGGCAGAAACGGGTATCCGTCAGGAAGTGGGCATGACGATGCTCAAGCGCGCGATGGACATCGAAGCCTCGTCGGCAGCCCAGATGATCGCCTCGCTCCCGCAGCCGCAGAACCTGCCGGCGCACCTGGGCAATTCGATCAACACCAAGGCGTAAACGACCCGGCGCGATGCCGGGTTGTCGTTATGGCGCGGTATATTGCTTAGTGAAACGCGCGCAGGATGCGCGATTCGCCCGAGCGGTCCGCGAACTGCTCGTTGGCAAGGCGAGTGGCGGCCATCATGCGTTCAAGCTGGGCATCCTCGAAACGCGACAGTTCTTCATTCGCCGCTTCCAGCGCCAGCGACAGCTTGGTCCGGGCGTTCTGGTACAGCGCGCTCGAGTATTGATCCGTGTTCTTGAGCAGTTCTTCCGCGTTTTCGATCACGAGACGCAGGTCACCGATCAGTTGCTCTTGCGACTGTGCGCGGGTTTCAGGGGTTTCCATCGCTTTCACCTATAAGCCGTTGATTAACGTCTTAAAATATAAACAAGGAAGCCCTGTTCTGTTTGTTAGGCCGCAAACATAAGAAGCTGTCTTTCTGTCTATTTTTTATTGAACGGTGATTTCGACGTCGCCCAGCGTGACGACCTGGCCGGTGCGGATCTTGGCCGTCTTGCGCAATTCCTGCTTGCCGTCGACCTTGACCACGCCGCTGGCGACCAGGTTCTTGCCGGCGCCACCGCTGTCGACCAGGCCGGCCAGCTTGAGTAGCTGGTTGACTTCGACAAATTCCGATGTCAACTCGAATTCGATTTTTTGCATGTTTTCCTCGGGTGTAAAAAGGGCGGCCTGATGGGCATGCGGCCGCCCGGGTGCTGGGTGTTTATTCGACCGGATCGGGCCGCGTCATGTCGATTGGCACAATCCACTGGTCAAACTGCTGATCGTCGACAAAACCGCTTTGCAGGGCAGCCTGGCGCAGGGTCAGGCCTTCCTTCGATGCGGTCTTGGCAATCTGCGCGGCGCGATCATACCCGATGTGCGGGGCCAGTGCCGTCACCAGCATTAGCGATTTTTCCATCAGTTCGCCGATCCGGACCAGGTTCGGCTCGATGCCTTGGGCGCAGTGCGTGTCGAACGAGCGCATGCCGTCGGCCAGCAGGCGCGCACTTTGCAGGAAGTTATGGGCGATCATCGGCTTGAACACATTGAGCTCGAAGTTGCCCTGCGAGCCGCCGATGGTGATCGCGACATCGTTGCCGAACACCTGGCAGCAGAGCATCGTCAATGCTTCGCACTGGGTCGGATTGACCTTGCCCGGCATGATCGAGCTGCCCGGTTCATTCTCGGGGATGGTGATTTCACCCAGGCCCGAGCGCGGGCCGGACGCCATCCAGCGGATGTCGTTGGCGATTTTCATCAGTGCCGTGGCCAGCAGCTTGAAGGCGCCATGGGCCGAGACCATCGCGTCATGCCCGGCCAGCGCCATGAACTTGTTCGGCGCCGACTTGAACGACAAGCCGGTGCGCGAACCGAGTTCGGCTGCGATGCGCGGTGCGAAATCGGGATGCGCATTGAGGCCCGTGCCCACGGCGGTGCCGCCGGCCGCCAGTTGCAGCAGGCCTGACAAGGTGGACTTGAGCGCGCTTTCGGCAAATTCGAGCTGGGCCACGTAGCCGGAAAATTCTTGGCCGAGCGTCAGCGGCGTCGCATCCTGCAGGTGGGTGCGGCCGATCTTGACGATCGGCTCGAAATCGCGCGACTTGCGCAGCAGCGTGCCGCGCAATTGCGCCAGGGCAGGCAGGACTTCCTTGGCCAGTGCCCAGGCAGCAGCCACGTGCATCGCGGTGGGGAAGATGTCGTTGGACGACTGGCCCATGTTGACGTGGTCGTTCGGGTGCAGCAGGCGTGCTTCGCCGCGCTCGCCGCCGAGCAGCTCGGAGCCCCGGTTGGCCAGCACCTCGTTCATGTTCATATTGCTTTGCGTGCCAGAACCGGTCTGCCACACGGCCAGCGGGAATTCGCCGGGGTGGCGCCCATCGAGCACTTCGTCGGCCGCGCGGATGATGGCGTCGGCCTTGTCGGCCGGCAGCTTGCCCAGCGAGCGGTTGACGGCAGCTGCGGCGCGCTTGACCTGGGCGAGGGCGGCGACCAGTTCGGGCGCCATGCGTTCGGTCGAGATGTGGAAGTGGTGAAGCGAGCGCTGGGTTTGCGCACCCCATAAATTGTTTTGTGGCACTTCGATCGGACCAAAGCTGTCTTTCTCAATCCTGTTTTCCATGGACATGTCCTGATATGCAAGAGGCTGGGATTAAAGAGTTTATCCCAATGTCCGTTAATGACGCTTGGGCTTCACTTTTGTTAGTTGCTATGGCCAGCCGCCTCCCTGTATTCATCACGTGTGCTTTGCTCTCCTGCGGCGTCGGCGCAGCCGAGCTCGGCGAACCGCGCATCAGTTCGTACATCGGCCAGCCGCTGGTGCTGGAACTCGAGCTGACTGCGCTGGCGTCGCCCCCGACCCCGGTTCAGGCACGCCTGGCGCACCCGGACGTGTACCGGGGCGCGAACATCGGCATGCCGGCCGTGCTGTCGACGCTGGCCATGCGTGTGAACCAGCGCGATGGCCGTCAGTTCCTGCGCGTGACGTCGTCGGCGCCCGTTGAATCTAGCCGCCTGCATTTGTACCTTGACCTGGCCGATGGCGGGACGCGCGACGTGCGTCTGGTGACGCTTTTCATTGCGCCGAATCCGAATCCGCCCGCGCCGGCGGTTCCATTGCCGGTTCCGGCGCCGGCGCCGGTGCCCATGCCCATGCCCATGCCCGCGAAGGCGCCGGTGCCGGTCGTGGCGGACCTTTCTGCTGCGCCCGTTGTGGCGGCCAAGCCAATGGTGGTCAAACCAAGGCCACCGAAGCCGCCAAAGCCACCACGCCCGGTCATGCCGACGGCGCCGCTCGTCGCCGAGAAGGTAGCGCCGGCGCCCGAAGCGGTTGCAGCCACGCAAGCACCGACGCCATTGTCCAAGCCGCTGCCTGTGCCAGTGCCTGTTGCTCTGCCTGCACCTGCATCTGCCGCGACCTGCGCGCCAGCGTCCTCGGTCGACAGCACAACCGTGTGCGCCGCGCTCGATGTCAAGAATGCCCAGTTGCGCGAGCAGATCGGCACGCTGGAAGACAAGGTGCGTGTGCTGCAGGTGGCGCTGGGCGCCAGCCCGTCCGCCGTTGTGCAGGACAAGGTCGCGCCGCGGGCCGCGCCACGGCCATCCCGCAAGCGGCCTGCGCCGGAACCGGAAGCCTCCACACCGTGGGGCTGGATCGCCGGGGCAGTGGTTGCTGTCCTGGCGCTGGTGGGGGGCGCGCTGTTCATCCTGCGCCGCCGCAAGCGGGCAGCGCCGATGATCCAGCCCATGCCGCGCGCTTCGCTGATGGCGCGTCTGCGGCAGCGTTTCGCGCGCAAAACGAAGGCGCCGGCGCCGGTCGAACCACAGCTGGACGAGTCGCACAATGAAATGTCTACACAACTTTGATTCTGCGCTATAATGGTCCGGTGATCGACAAGGTCACAGACAGCACAGGGTCTGGCGCAGTCACCAACGATAGGTGGCGCGGCAAGCAGACGACCGTTGAGGAAACGCCTGTGTCTGGAAGCAGTTCGCTTGCCTACAGTGGCAACGGACGCCGGCAGCAACCGGCACGAGGCGACGCCAGCAGATAGCTGGGGTTCGTCCTCTCACCGAATTCGCCACCCGGCTTCAAGCCCGGTGGCCTCCAAAGCGCCCACCGGGCGCTTTTTTATTGACTGTGCCATAAAAAAAGCACCCGAAGGTGCCTTGATCGACGATTCGATGGCGGATCAGTGTGGATGCAGGGCGCGATCGACTTGCGCATCCCACGGATCGGTAACGTCACGGATGGCGCGGTCATTGGCCATCAACTGTTTCAGCAGGTCGACCTTGCTGATGCGCTTTTCGCCCGTCAGTGCCGGCATGCCGGCTGTTGCCGGGGCTGCCTGAGCCCGGGCTTCCATATTCAATTGTGCAAACTCTTGCCAGTCGCGGGCCTTGGCGGCGTGCGTCATCTGGCCCGTTAGGCCAGCCAGGTTTTCGTAAATCGCAAGGACATCGTCTGCGTTCATAGGGTTACCAAAGCATGGTTTCTCAGGCCGGATTGCCGGTTGTCTGAATCATTTACGGCCTGGCTGATGGGAATTTTAGGGTAACCTGAAAAATATTTTCGATGCATTTTGCATGGGTGTGCATGCCGCAAGCAGCGCCCCCGCTGGCATACTATGCGCATGAACCATGACGACATCTCCCGCAGTACTCTCCAACACTACAACGAGCATGCCGAGGATTTCTTTGCCGGTACGATTAACCATGACGTAAGTCAAAACATTGACGCCTTGCTGGGTGCGATCACAACGCCAGCGCCGCATACGATCCTCGATCTGGGCTGCGGGCCCGGACGTGACCTCAAGACCTTCAGCGGCCTCGGCCATCGCGCCATCGGCGTGGATGGCAGCGAACGGTTTGTCGGCATGGCCCGGCAATACAGTGGTTGCGAGGTATGGCAGCAAGATTTTTTACACCTAAATTTACCGCCCGCACGGTTCGATGGCATTTTTGCCAATGCGGTACTGTTCCACGTTCCCAGCGCGGCGTTGCCAGACACGCTCGATCAATTGTTCGGCACGCTCAATCCGGGCGGGGTGCTGTTCACCTCGAACCCACGCGGCGAAAATCAGGAAGGCTGGAACGGCGACCGCTACGGCGCCTATCACGACTACGACAGCTGGGAGCGCTTCATGCTCGCAGCAGGCTTCGTGGCGCTGCATCACTATTACCGGCCACCCGGTTTACCGCGCGAACAACAACCGTGGCTGGCAAGTGTCTGGCGCAAACCCATGTGTTAAGCGCCGTACAGAACTGACCGGAAGTTACTCCTAGTGTGAAGCCTCATCCACGTCACGGGCAAGGAGATTGCAATGAACAAGGATCAAGTCAAGGGCAAGACCAAGGAAGTCGCCGGCAAGGTGCAGGAGAAAGTCGGCGAAGCCGTCGGCAGTCGCCAGCAGCAGAGTGAAGGCATGTCAAACCAGGCTGAAGGCAAAGCACAAAAGAAAGTTGGCGACGTCAAGGAAATCGCAAAAGGCAATCGCTGATGCACTTCTGCTGATGTATCGCTGCTGATTCTTACGGCAGCATCAACAACAAAGCCGCGCAGTGCGCGGCTTTGCTTTTATCAGGACGCCTTCGCGGGTCTGTCCCTGGATCTGTCGCCCAGTATGTCTTCGATATACAGCATCTTCACCAGCACGGACAGCACGGCCGCCAGTGGCGTAGCCAGCGCAACACCGGCGAAGCCGAACAGCGTGCCGAAGATCAGCTGCATCACGATTACGAGTGCCGGCGGCAACTCGATGGCTTTCGCCTCGATCATCGGCTGCAACACATAACCTTCGAGCATATTGATCGCCGCAAACAGCAGCAGCGCGTACAGGGCCAGGTCAGGGCTGATCGACAGCGCCAGCAATACGGCCGGAATGCCCGCCATGATCGGACCCAGGTAGGGGATGAAGTCGAGCAGGCCCGCAATCACGCCCAGGATCAGCGCCAGCGGCACGCCGAGCAGGCTCAGGCCAATGGCCGTGGTGACGCCGACGATCAGCATCGACACCGCCTTGCCCAATAGCCAGCTCGACAGATTGTCGCCAATTTCTTGCAGTACTTCACGTGCGCGGCCCCGCTTCTGTTGCGGCACGAGGCGAATGAAGCCACCCGTATACACGCCGGGGGAAGCGGCAAAATAAATACCCACGAAAATGATGATGACAATATTGCCCAGCGCGCCGATGACGCCACTGAAGAAGAGGCCAGCATTCGGCACGAGCGAACCCATCTGCTTGACGATGTCTTCCGGTGGCGGCAGCTCGGCCACGACGCGCTTGAGGACAGGATGTTGGGCGACTTCAGCCTGGAGGCGCTCGACGGCTGCGGGGATTTCCTTGGCCAGTTGACCCGACTGCTCCGAAATCTGCGGCGCCATGGCCCACCCGCCGAGACCGAAGACGGCAGTGAGCAGCAGCACGACGATGACCAGGGCGATATTGCGCTTGATGCCGGTGCGTTGATGCAGCAGCGCGCTCAGTTTGTAGAGCAGGATCGAAAACAGGATGCAGGCAAAGATCAGCAACAGGGCGTCGGCAGCAAGCACGACTGCTGCCAGGCCCAGGATGAAGAGGACGCCGATACCGTTGACAAGCGTGACGCGGCGCGCGAGTTTGCGCTGGGTGAGGGGAGTTTCGGGTGTCGTGGTGCCGGAGGAAGGCGGCGTATGGGGATTCATGGTGGTGTCTTGATCGTACGTTGAAAGGTATTGTTAAAACAGATGTCGTTACAGCTGGTGTTGTTAAAACAATAGCATTCTCAATGGCAAGATGGCGCGCAATTCGACATGCGCGTTGTGTGCGTGCGCTAACAGAAGAGCCGGAAAGATTCCGTTAATCTGTACTCATCGCATCGCCAACCGGCCATGCCAATCACAGGAGATCACCATGAACAAAGACCAAGTCGAAGGCAAACTGAAAGAAGTTGGCGGCAAAATCCAAGAAGGCGCCGGCAAACTGGTGGACAGCAAGGAACAGCAGGCCAAAGGTCTGGCGAACCAGGCTGAAGGCAAGGTCCAGCACGCAGCTGGCGACGTGCGCGAAGCCGTCGAAGACGCAGCTGACGACGCAAATCGTCCACGTCCACGTCCATAATACGGACTCCCTCACCAGCCGCGCATAACGGCAGGTGGATGGGAAAAGAAAAAGCCGCATCGTTTACGATGCGGCTTTTTTACGTCTGGCATGACAGCCTTACTTTGCCGGCGTCTCGCCCAAATGGCGCTTGAAGTACGCTTCGATCAAACCATACACATGGCGCTGGTTGGTGCGCCCCGAGATGCCATGCTTCGCGCCCGGATACGTCATCAGGTCGAACTGCACGTTGCGCTTGACCAGCTCATCAATCAGGAGCGTCGTGTTCGAGAACAGCACGTTGTCATCGGCCATGCCGTGCACCAGCAGCAGCGGCGACTTCATGCCATCCAGGTGCGCAAACACGCCGCTGCGCTTGTACGCTTCCGGATCGCTTTTCGGCGTCGCGCCGACGAACTGTTCGGTGTAATGGGTGTCGTACAGCGACCAGTCGGTCACTGGCGCCACCGACACGCCCATCGCGATCTTGTCCGATGCGGCTGACAGCAGGCGCAGCGTCATGAAGCCGCCGTAGCTCCAGCCGAACACGCCGATGCGCTTTGGATCGACAAAGCTCTGCTTGGCCAGCCAGTCGATGCCAGTCACCTGGTCTTCGACTTCGTGCTTGCCCAGATTGTTGTACAGCACGTCGGTGAAGGCGCGCTCGCGGCGGCCCGAGCCACGGTTATCGAGGCGGAACACGACAAAACCCTGCTGCGCCATGTATTGGTCAAAGTAATTGCCCCAGGCGCGGGTCACGCGTTGCGAATGCGGGCCGCCGTAGGTGAACAGGAACACCGGATACCGCTTGGTCGCGTCGAAATTGGCCGGTTTGATGATCGAATAGTGCAGCGTCTGGCCATCGTTGGCCTTCATCGTGCCGTATTCGGTCGCCAGGTGGTCGGCCATATGACGCGTGTACGGGTGGTTGGCATTGAGCTCGTTCTTTTCAATCCACTCGACCATCGCGCCATCGGCGCGGCGGATCGACACTTGCGGCGGGGTACGCGGATTCGAATAGGTGTCGACGAACAGTTTGCCATTGCCGGCAAACGCGGCGTCGTGCCAGCCGTCGCCCTGCGTGATGCGGGCCGGCTTGTCGGCGCTGCTGCCGTCCAGGGCCAGCGCATAGGTCTGCTTGTCGATCGCGGCGTCGCGGTTCGACGACACATACACCTTGCCGGCGCCTTCATCGACGGCCAGCACATCGTCCACGCCCCATGCACCGCGCGAGATCGGGTGCAGCAGCTTGCCGTCCAGGTCGTATAGATACAGGTGGTTGTAGCCGCTGCGCTCCGAGGCCCAGATGAAGGCCTTGCGGTTTTTCAGGAAGCGCAGATCGTTGTGGATGCTGACCCAGGTCTTGGAGTTTTCCGAGAACAATGGCCGCTGCGCCAGCGAGCCGACATCGACCGCCACCAGGTCCAGGCGCTTCTGGTCGCGCGTCTGGCGCTGGTACACGAGCGTCTTCGCGTCGGCGCTGAAATCGGCGCGCACCAGATAAATATCCTTGTCCGCGCCCAGGTCGACCTTGCGCTGCACGCCGGTGGCCGGGTCGACCAGCATCAGGTCGATCAGCACGTTCGGATCGCCCGCGGCCGGGTAGTGCTGGTCGATCACCTCGGTGCGATCGGCGAAGATCTCGAAGCGGCGCACGACCGGCACCGGCGCTTCATCGTAGCGGCGGTAGGCAATGGCCGAATCATCCGGCGCCCAGTAGTAGCCGGTGGTCTGGCTCATTTCTTCCTGCGCGATGAATTCGGCTGCGCCATTGTGCACGGTGCCCTTGCCATCGGTGGTCAGCTGGCGCTCGGCGCCGCTCTTCAGGTCGATCACAACCAGGTTCTGGTCGCGCACGAACGAGACATAGCGGCCGCGCGGCGAGATTTTCGGATCGGTCACGCTGCCCGAGGCAACCTTGCGTGCGTTCTCTGGCTTGGCGGCATCGACGAGGTACAGGTCGCCACCGATCGGCACCAGCAATTGCTTGCCATCCGGCGACCAGAAATAATTCAGGATGCCCGACAGGCCGGCGGTGCGGGCGCGTTCGCGGCGTGCTTTTTCTTCGATCGACAGGGCCTCGTTCGGCACCAGTTGCTTGGAATCCACCAAGCGCTGCGTGGCCTTGCTCTTGGTGTTGTATTCCCACAGGTCGAGACGGTACTGGTCGTCGGCGCGCGGGCGCAGGAACGTCACGCGTTCACCGTCGGGCGACACGCGCAGATTGCGCACACTGGCGCCGGCCAGCGAAGCGTCGCCATAAATACGGTCGAGGGTCAGACGTTCAGCCATGGCAGGAACGGCCGTGAGAGCGGCCAGAAGGACGAGGAGAGGGCGCATAGTTTCTCTGATGGATGTTTAATTAACAGCAACCGCGAGACGATACCAGAGTCAGACTGCCAGCGCTGTAATGACATGTCATAAAAACTAGGACACCAACGCTTTCACCACACCCTCGCGAATACGCTGGCGCGCCAGCTTCTCGAATTGCCAGGTCAGCAGCACTGCCGCGACCGTCAATGCGAACACGAGGCCGATCCAGAAGCCGGTGGCTTCCATCGGCGCCGCGGGCGTCCACGGGAACCATTGCGGCGCCAGCCCCAGCACGCAACCGAGTGGCAGCGACAAGCCCCAGAACGAGACCAGCTGGATCACCATCGGCGGGCGCGTGACCTGATAGCCGCGAATCGCCGAGGCGGTGGCAACCTGGGTGGCATCTGACAACTGGAACAGCGCCGCGAACAGCAGCAGGTGAGCGGTCACCTGCTGCACGGCCGGATCGGATGTGTAGGCCGCCGCGATTTCCCAGCGGAAGATGGCAATGAACAATGCCGCCAGTGCGCCGAACGTCAGCGACACGCCCACGCCGACCCAGCCGACGAAGCGGGCCCGCACCGGGTCGCCTTCGCCCATCGCCTGGCCGACGCGGGTGAGCATGCCGATGGCGAAACTGAGCGGCAGCATGAACACGAGCGACGCAAAATTGAGCGCAATCTGGTGCGCTGAGACTTGCACGACGCCATAGCGCGCCACCAGCAGGCTGATCAGACCAAAGGCGCTGACCTCGGCAAAATACGTCACGCCGATCGGCAGGCCCAGGCGCAGCATGCTGCCGATCGCTGCGGTGTCCGGGCCCTCGAAGCGGTCGAACGGATAGGTCATGCGGTAGGCCGGCGAGCGCCGCACCCACCACAGCATCACGCCCAGCATCAGCCACATGCCGCTGGCCGTGGCAATCGCGCAGCCAACCGCGCCCAGGCGCGGAAAGCCCAGTTCGCCAAACACGAGCAACCAGCTCACCAGGGTGTTGTACAGCAGACCGAAAATGGCGATCCACATGATCGGCTTGGTCTGGTTGATGCTGGTCGTGTAGCCGTACAGCGCGCGGTAGACGCCAAACGCCGGCAAGCCGACGCTGATCACGTGCACGACCAGCGACGCCCGCGCGGCGACGTGGGCATCAAGCCCGACATGGTCGAACAGCAGCGTGCACAGGTTGGCAAACAGCATTGCGACGGTGCCGACCAACAGGCCTTTCCACATTGCCTGGCGCACCGAGTGGGGTACCTGATCGTGCCGCGCGGCGCCCATTTCGTGCGCGACAACGGTGTTGATCGCCATCATCGTGCCCATCACGGTGACCAGCACGATCGACCACACGGCCGTACCGAGCGACACCGCCGCCAGTTCTTCGGCGCTGACGTGCCCGGTCATGGCGACATCGACCACGCCCATCCCGACGGTGGCCAGCTGGCCGACCAGCACGGGCCACGACAGGCGCCACAAGGTGAGAATTTCGGTACGGATCGGTGTGGCGGAGGTGGTCATGATGCGGGCTCGACTAAGGGAACCCGGGATTTTACTGACTTATTGTCAAGGTCGGTGGAAGCCGCACTGTCCACGCGCTGCAACGTGTCGTTTATCCGCGCGCATCCATTGCGCTTTCACAACGGCCATGCGCGCGATCTGACCGACCGTAGCGTGTCAGCCTGAGGGAGAATGCAATGAAAGCGCTGTTGCCCTACTACGAGCGCGAGCTGGTCTACCTGAACACGGTCGGCCGCGAGCTCGCCCACCAGTATCCGAAGCTGGCCGCCGAGCTCGGCCTGGGGCCGGAAGGCAGCGAGGATCCGCACATCCGGCGCCTGATCCAGGCATGCGCGCTGCTCAATGCGCGCACCGCGAAAAAGCTCGATGACGATTACCCGGAATTCACCGAGGCGCTGCTGGCCAGCCTGTATCCGCATTTCCTGCACGGCATCCCGAGCTGCTCGATCGTGCGCGTCGACGACAGCGACCGCCACGCCAGCTCGGCCACGCTCGGCCATGTGCACGTGGTGCCGCGCGGCACCGAGATGACGTCGCTGGCCGCAGGCGGCGCGCCATGCCGCTTCCGCACGACGGCCGACCTGATGCTGGCGCCCGTGACGGTGACGCGCGCCTGGTTCTCGCCGGTGGCGCAGGTGCCGCCGCCGCTCCGGCTGCCGGCCCGCGCCAGCGCGCGCATCAGCATCAGTATCGACAGCGCCATGCCGTGCCGGCTCTTGCCCAGGCTAGGCCTGGCGCGCCTGCGGCTGTACGTCGACGGCGATGCGCTGTTGACAGCCGCGCTGATTGACAGCCTGTGCCTGCACACGCTCGAAACGTGGGTCGAGACAGAAGGGCAGGACCGCTGGCGCCGCCTGGACCGCCCGGCCTTGTCGCTCGGCGGCCTCGAGCCTGATGAAGCCCTGGTACCCGAACCGGCGCATGCCCATCCCGCCTACCGCTTGCTGACCGAATACTTTGCCTTCCCCGACAAGTTCCACTTCCTGGACGTCGACCTGGCGGCACTGGCGCCGATGTTTCCCGCCGGCGCGCGCCGCTTCACGCTGCACGTGCTGCTGACCGGCCTGCACGCAGACGCCGGCCCGGCGCGCATCCTGCGCGCGCTGTCGCACCAGCATTTGCTCGCGGGCTGCGCAGCGGTGGTCAATTTGTTCCGGCAAGCGGCGGCGCCGGTGCGCGTCACGCACCGTTCGGCCATGTACGACGTGGTGCCGAGCCGGCATGAAGACCACGTCGAGGTCTATAGCATCGACGCAGTACAGCTGCTGACGACGCGTGGTGGCAAAACGACGGACGTGACCTATCGCCCCTGTTATGGCCTGCGCCATGGCGAAGGTGGCGAAGGCCAGCGCTACTGGTTCAACCGCCGCATTGATGGAGGCGACCGCCGGCACCGCATGCAGATCGCCTTCAGCGACGACGACACGGCGCTGGACGGGGTCGACCCAGCGATCGCATCGCTCGACCTGACCTGCAGCAACGGCCCGGCGGCCTGCGCGGTAGGCGTTGGCGCACCGGGCGGCGACCTGGCCAGCGAAACGGCGACAGGCGGCGTGCCCATCCGCCTGTTGCGCAAGCCATCCGCGCCGCTGCACTTCGGCAACCGCGATGGCACCGGCTGGCGCCTCGTGGCCCAGCTGGCGCTGAATCACCGTTCACTGGCCGAGCTCGACACCTTCCGCGACACGCTGGCGCTGTACGACCTGGCGCGCTCGGGCAGTTCGCAGCGGCAGATCGCCGGCCTCACCGCGCTGACCACGCTGCCGGCCACGGCGTGGCTGCGCAACCGGCACGGCGCCACGCTCGTACACGGCACCGAGGTGCGGCTGACGCTGGACGAAGAAGCGTTTGCCGGCAGCAGTGTGTTCGTCTTTGCACAGGTGGTCAGCCGCTTTCTGGGGCTGTATGTTCACCTGAACAGTTTCACGCGACTGGTGTTGATCTCTGGCCAGAGCGGCAAGGAACTGCTGCGCTGTGAGCCACGCAGTGGCAGCCTGACGCTGGTGTAGTGGGTGATTGCCGACCTGCTGGCGCATCCGCAGCGCTACGAATTTTTCCAGGCGGTGCGCCTGCTGCTGCGCTGGCTCGGCCGGCAGGGGATCAGCCCGGAGCAGGCGCTCGGCGGCGCCATCCGCTTTCGCAACAGCGTCGGGCTGGGCTTTCCACCGAGCGAGATCGAGGCCATCGAGCCCGGCACCGGGCACATGCCGGCAATCACGATCACACCCGCGATGATGGGCTTACTTGGCACGATGGGCGCCTTGCCGCTGCACTACACCGAACGGTTCGCCGCCTGGGCGCTGCGCAACCGCGACGACGGGCCGCGCGCCTTTCTCGATCTGTTTTCCAGCCGCCAGGTGGCGCTGTTCTACCGCGCCTGGTGCAAGTACCGCGTGCGGCAACCGCTGGCGGCGGGCGTCGACCGTTTTCAGCCGCTGCTGCTGGCGCTGGCTGGCGGGGCGTCGGGTCAGCAAGACATGGCTGGCGCCGACGCCATGGCCCGGTTTGCCGCGCCGCTGCGCAGCCGCGTGGTCAGCGCCGATCTGATCGCCGGCGTGCTCGGCGCCTGCTTTGGCGTGGCGGTGCAGGTCGAGCAATTTACCGGCCGCTGGGATGTGCTCGAACCGGGGCAGCGCACGCTGCTGGCCCAGGGTAATTGCGTGCTGGGAGCCGGCGCCACGGCAGGGGCGCGGCTGCTGCGGCCCGAACTCGGCATGCGCATCCGCCTGGGTCCGGTGAATGCCGCTACGTTTGCCCGGTTCCTGCCGGGGCAGGAGGGTAGCCGGGCATTGTCTATTTTGCTGGCGCGCTTCGCGATTGACGTACCGTTTCGCGAACTGCAGGTGGTGCTGCGGCGCGAGGCGATTCATGGTGTCCGTCTGGGTGGTCTCACGCGGCTGGGGCTGGATGATTTTCTGTGCACGCGCAGTGCTTCATCGGACCGTGACGACATGTGCTACCTGCTCGGCTGACTTATTCGATTCCTGAAGGCATACGCGCGCCACACAAGCTGTGCACGGCCTACAATCGATGTCAACGAATTAACACACCATCGACCAGGAGGTACCATGCAACAACCAGACAACATGCAGCCGGCGGATCACCTTGAGCCAGCGGCAACCCAATCTGTCGACGCACGGCGTGTCGCTGTACTGATGACCGACGGGGTCGAGCAAGTCGAATACACCAAGCCGCGCGCGTTCCTCGAAGCGCAGGGCGTGACGGTCGTGCTGGTCTCGCCAAAGAAAGTGGGCGAGCAGATCCAGGGCTTCAATCACCTGGAACCGGGTGACAAGTACGCGGTCGAACTGAACGTGAAAGACGCCAACCCGGACGACTTCGATCTGCTGCTGCTCCCGGGCGGCGTGGCCAATCCCGACAATCTGCGGTCGAGCCCGGAATCAATCGCCTTCATCAAGGCATTTGGCGATGGCGACAAGCCGATTGCCGCGATCTGCCACGGCCCATGGCCGCTGATCGACGCCGGCATCGCCGAGTCGAAGCACATGACCAGCTGGCCGACGCTCCAGATCGACCTGGTCAATGCCGGCGCCGAATGGACCGATGACGAAGTGGTCGTGGACGGCAAGCTGATCACGAGTCGCAAGCCGGACGATATTCCGGCATTCAACGAAGCCATCATGAAGCAATTGATGGTGCAACAAGAGGCCGGTACCGATCCGGGGCCGACCTCGTGATGTACTAGTCGTCAGCGGCCGGGCCGCGTCACTGCAAGTGTTCCCACAGCGTGACGCATCCGACCGCGATCAATACCAGCCCGCCGAAGATCTCGGCGCGCTTGCCCGCCAGGGCGCCGATACGGCGACCGACCAGCATGCCCAGCGTCACCATCGTCAGCGTCGCCAGGCCAATGGCCAGCGCAGGCCAGACGATATGGGTGGCCGTAAAGGCCAGACTCACGCCGACGACCATGGCGTCGATGCTGGTGGCGAAACCCGTCAATGCCAGCAGCCACAGCGGCCGGTTCGAGTCTTCGGCGTCTTCCGGCGGGGATAAGCCTTCGTGGATCATGCGCACGCCCAGTCCGCACAGAAGGACGAAGGCGACCCAGTGATCCCAGCTCTCGACGTAGGAAGCGGCAATGCTGCCCAGCGCCCAGCCGACCAGCGGCGTCACACCCTCGATCACACCGAACAGCAGGCCCACCTTCAACGCATCCTTGAACCGTACATGATGGCGGCGTGCGCCCATGGCAATGGCGACGGCAAAGGCGTCGGTAGACATGGCGAAGGCGAGGATGAGGATGGCAACGAGAGACATGACAGCTTTCCGATCGGGCACGACAAAAGGCATGTCGCGTGGCCCGAACGTCACGCAAACATGCCAATGGTCTTGCCAACCAGAAGGCTTGCGCACCATGACGTTGAGCGTCAAGTATGTTGATGCGACAAACTTCCGAAAGAGGAAGCAGGCTACTCCCCAAGGGCGGCGCTATGGTAACTCAGCGGTAGGGAATCGGCAAGGCGCGTTATGTGTGCGTGATGAGACCGTTAAGGATGCGTTAGGGCCACGTTGGCAGCATCAAGCGAGCACGGTGCGCCGTCCAGGTGCCCACGTCAGGGTGCGGCCGATCGGCAATTCGACGCCGTGATGGAACAGGGCGCCGGCAATCATGCTGGCAATCCAGGCAAGAATGACGCCGCCAGTCTGCACCAACACGTCCTGTGGCGCGAAACGGGTGAACGCCGCATTGATGACCAGGCACACAGGAAAATGCACCAGGAACACGGAGAACGAGATGTTCCCGGCAACGCGAATGACACGCCATTGTCCGCGGGCAGTCACTGCAGTCCGCACACGGCCGAACACGACCAGTGAACAGGCAACGATCAGTGCGAGCGCAATACGGCTGCGAAAGTCGACCGTCAGCGCAAGCAGCGCCGGCGCAGTCATCATCAGCAGTACGACAGCAGTCGAGCGCGGCCGACGGGCGGGATCGCTCGCCCACCACGCTAGCGCGCCCAGGCCATAACTGCCGAGAAAGTAGGGTGCCCAGACGTCCCAGTCGGCATCGAGGTTGAAGTACAGCAGCGAGGCGCCGGCGGCAATGGCCGTCAGAGCAGGGATCAGGTACGCCGCCATGGGCTGTGCCGATGCGCGGCTGCAAGCCCACAGCAGGACGCTGAACATGGCATATAGCTGCAGGTCGATGGCAACGTACCAGGCGCCGGCCGAGAGCGCGTCATAGCCAAGCACGTCGTGCAGCAGGAAAGCATGGGCGAGCAGCTGCCCGCCGCTGGGCGGTGCGGAGATGGCGTCATGGGTCATCCAGAGGCCTGCGAGCCATGAGGCGGCCACGGCCAGCAGGATTGCAACGAAGAATGGTGGGGCTAGTTTGATGTAGCGGCGCAGGATGGTTTTTAACGGATTCGCCGGGCCGGACAATGCCTGGGGTGACAATGATTTTGCGGCAAGGAAGCCGCCGATGACCAGGAAGACCTGGACCGCGATGCGGGCGTCCTGGGCGAGCCAATCGATCAGGTCGGGGAGTGCCTCGCGGGTGTAGTCGGCCATGGGGCCGTAGAAGGCCAGGTGGTGAAGGACGATCAGCTGGGCGGAGATGGCTTTCAGCAGGTTGATTGTGGCGAATTCAGTTGGGTATTGCTGCAGGGTTGACGGGGTAGGGGTGGGAGTGGACTTCATGTGCTTTCCGGGATACTGCTGACGCGCTTGGTGGGGCGCTATCATAGCTGATCTTGCTAGAAAGACATGGTGGGGCGGTGTGTGGGGGCGGTTTGTTTTGGGGTGGCTTGCGGCGATGCCCCTCTCCGATTTAGACCTGCTGCGTTTTAGCAGAGGCGGAAGGGCAAGCAATCGCGGAGCGATTTCCCTCTGGTCGGGCGAATCGGAGAGCCTTGCGCTTGCAAGCGCAAGGCGGATTTCCGGCGGGGAGCGGTGCTCCCCGAATTCCCGGAAATCCCCCGCGTCCGCAAGCACTCTACAGACAGTTCTACATACTTAGCACTATCATTTAATTTAGCCCGTACAGCGCGGATGTGCACGCTTTGGACAGGCGAGTTACCTTAAATTTCGGAAACAACCAAGTAACCCGGCTGAGTCCTAGCCTCTGTAAATGACTCTACTAGTCTTGCGACTCACCCCAGAGGCGAGGTGTTGTAGAGCTAGCAGCAATTAAGCTGCTTGTGCGTACGAGTTATCGTTTGCAGTTATTGATTTCTGGATGTATTTACGAGGTAACCAGTCCTCGGTATGCCCTGCGCTGCTTTGCAACCCACGTCGAAACCAGGTCGCCCCCAGTGTCGAGAAGTTTTATTGTACCCCATGCGTGGGTGATGTACACCCGTTTTCATGAGAAACGCCTTAAAGTCGCTGTTGGTGAAAAACCCACAATGCATGCTCGAATTGCAATATGCTCGTCGGATTCATTGTGTAACGACAGGGCTCGTAATGACATGTATTGTTTGTGGCGGTTCGCAGATCGCGGGACTAACTGGCTGGCACGCAACATGCCGCGGTTGCCGTTATGAAAGCGCCGCGTTGACGCCGGCGATCAATGCGCCAAGCACCGTGCCCATGGATGAAGCACAACGCGAGGCGGCCCTGAAGGCATTGCGCGTCCAGAATTTCAACACGATCGTCGGCTATGCCAAACAGCATGTTTCGTCCAGCAAACCGCGGCTGCTCGACGTAGGCAGCGCTCATGGCTGGTTTCTGGAGGCAGCGCGCGGCCAGTTCGATGTGCTGGGGGTGGAGCCCGATGCCGATGTGGGTGGACGGGCGGCTGCGCGTGGTTTGCCGGTACGCTCGGGGTATTTTCCCGATGTCGTGGGCCGCGACGAGCGCTTCGATGCGATCGTTTTCAACGATGTGATCGAGCATATTCCCGATATCCATAGCGCACTGGCAGCTTGCCACACGCATCTGAATGACGGCGGCATCCTGATCCTGAACCTGCCCAGCAGCCGCGGCTTTTTCTATCGCGTGTCCAAGGTGTTGGCCCGGATCGGCTGGCGCGGACCCTTCGAGCGCATGTGGCAAAAGGATATGCCGTCGCCGCATGTCCATTATTTTGACCCGCACAACCTGCGCGAACTGGTGCTCAGGCAAGGGTTCACGATGGCAAAAACGGCCGAGTTGCCTGCACTGCGGGCGGAAGGCCTCATGGAACGGCTGCGCTACGTGGGCAAGGCCGCACCGGTGTCCCTGTATCTCCAGTACATCGTGATTCGCTGCGCCATCCCGGTCCTGAGCGTTTTCCCGAGCGACATCATCGTCAGTATCTTCAAGAAAAAAGCCGCAAGCTGATCAGCTTGCGGCCAAGGGGAGGTGTAAGGTTGTCGCGTGCTTAGCGGTTGCGGTTGGCAATTTCATTGCCGAGCATGCCGCCGCCGATCACGCCGGCCACGGTGGCCAGTTTCTTGCCATTGCCGCCGCCGATCTGATTGCCGATCAGGCCGCCGATGACGGCGCCGGTACCGATGCCGACATAGTTCGGTTGTGCTGGCGCTGGTTCTGCGTAACGCGGCTGTTCATAGCGCACTGGCTTCGGCGCTGCGTGCACCACGCGGGTTTTCTCGACCACGCGCACCACCGGCTTTTCCTTGATGATCACCGTCGGCTGCTGCTGTTGCTGAGCCACTGGCTGGGCATACGCCAGCTGATTGGCGGGCACCATCGCCGGCACCATCCCAGGGACCAGTTGCTGCTGGTTAGCCGCGACCGGCACCAGTTGGCCGTTCTGGACCATATAGCCGTTAGGCACCTGCAGGCCAGGCTGCTGCATGCCAGGCTGCTGCAGATTGTAGGGCGAGGTGGCGGCCAGTGGCATTGGCTCGGGTGCGCTCTTGGACGATGGCAGCAGACCAGTGATCGCTGCGGCACCGGTCAGGCTGACGATGATGACCGACGCTGCTGCGGCTGCCATCATTGGGTGAATGCGGTTGGTGGTGTTTTCCATGATCTGCTCCAGTAAGTTATTGCTTGTTTGTATGGATGTAGATTACTGGCGAGGCCGCTTCCAAGCTAGACGCATCCCTGTATCAATCGTAAAGAGATGTAAGCCCCCACCCTTGGCTGGCACAAACAAAAATGGCGCCCGCAGAGGGCGCCATCGTGGAACGAAGTCATTCTGAAATCAGTCGGACCGCGCGATCAGGCCGCCCGATCTGCGCGCGATGTACTGTCCGCAGCATCGCGTAATGCAGCCAGCAATTGCTCCGGCGTGTCGAACAGGTAATCAGCGCCCCAGGTCGACGGTGCAATCGCGCCGCAGTAACCCCAGGCGCAGGCCACCGTGATCATGCCGGCTGCCTTCCCGGCTTCGATATCGCGCAGGTCGTCACCGACATACCAGCACTGTTCTGGTGCGACGCCCAGGCGGCGGGCCCCTTCGAGCACGGGCGCAGGGTGCGGCTTGGCAAACGCCGTGGTGTCACCGGAAACGATGCAGCCGGCGTGCGCCAGCGCGATCTGCGGCACCAGCGGGTCGGTGAAGCGCGAGGGTTTGTTGGTGACGATGCCCCATGCCATGCCGGCTTGTTCGATGCCGGTGAGCAGTTCGTTGATGCCGTCAAACAGCGTCGTATGGGCAGACATCGCGGTCTGGTAGCGGTCGAACCAGGCCAGGCGCAGTTCTTCGTAGCCATCGTCGCCCGGCGCCAGGCCAAAGGCCGCGCCGATCATGCCGCGCGCACCGGCCGAGGCCGTAGGACGCAGCACCTCGTACGGTGTCTCGGCCAGACCGCGCTCGGTGCGCAGCCAGTTGACGGCCGCAGCCAGGTCGGGCGCGGTGTCGGCCAGCGTGCCATCGAGGTCGAACAGGACGGCGCGCGGCGCCGGAATCGAAGCAGGAAAGGTCATCGGATCACAGGGGTTTGGTGCACGCCACCATGTAGTTCACACTGGTGTCGCTGTTGAGCGAATAGATCTTGGTCAGCGGGTTGTAGGTCAGGCCCTTCAGGCCATCGACCTGCAGGCCGGCCTGGCGCACGAACTGCGACAGCTCGGCCGGCGTGATGAACTTGCCGTAGTCGTGCGTGCCGCGCGGCAGCATGCGCAGGATGTACTCGGCGCCGATCACGGCGAACAGGTACGACTTCGGATTGCGGTTGAGCGTCGAGAAGAACAGGTGGCCGCCCGGTTTGACCATGGCTGCCGCGGCGCGCACGATCGAGGCGGGGTCGGGCACGTGTTCCAGCATTTCCATGCAGGTGACCACGTCGAACTGGCCCGGCTCTGCCAGGGCCATGTCTTCGGCGGCGATGTGCTTGTAACGCACCTCGACCCCGGATTCCAGACTGTGCAGGTCAGCGACCTTCAACGCTTTTTCAGACAGATCGATGCCCGTCACTTTGGCGCCTTTTTTCGCCATCGCTTCGGACAGCACGCCGCCGCCGCAGCCGATGTCGATCACGTTCTTGCCGGCCAGCGGCACGCGCGCGTTGATCCATTCAAGGCGCAGGGGATTGATCTCGTGCAGCGGCCGGAATTCCGAGGTTGGATCCCACCAGCGGTGGGCCAGTTCGCTGAACTTCTGAATTTCTGATGGGTCTGAATTTGTCGTCGTCATAGCTTGGAATAATAACGGAAATGGTGCGAGAGAATAGCGCGCATGAAAAAACCCCGCCGTGGCGGGGTTTTCATGGAACCGGTGAGGGTTCTGCGGGGCCTGATTACTTGGCGGCGCCGCGGGTACCGACCACTTCGATTTCCACGCGACGGTTCTGTGCGCGGCCTTCGGCAGTCGCGTTGTCCGCTTTAGGCTGGCTCTCGCCCTTGCCTTCGGTGTAGATGCGGGTTTCTTCGATGCCCTTGCCCTTCAGGTAAGCCTTGACAGCTTCTGCGCGGCGGATCGACAGTTTCTGGTTGTACGCATCGGTACCGACCGAGTCAGTGTGACCGACGGCGATGATGACTTCCAGGTTCATGTCGCCCAGCTTGCCGCTCAGCTCGTCCAGCGATGCCTTGCCGGCTGGCTTCAGGATCGCCTTGTCAAAGTCGAAGAATGCGTCGGCCGAGTAGCTGACTTTTTCCGAGGTTGGCACTGGGGCTGCTTCAGGCACTGGTGCCGGTGCTGGTGCAGGGGCGACTGGCGCTGGTGGCGCGACGCACTTGCCGTTTTCAAGCTTTTCTGGCTCGACGCACAGTGGCGCGTCGCAACCTGGGACCGCATCAGCCGGGGTCCAGTAGCCGGTACGCCAGCACAGACCGAAAGGATTGCGTGCGATCACGCCGCGGCTGTCCTGCACATAAGCGCTGTATGGGGTGCGCGCTTGCAGGTCAGTGGTCAGCGGCGCATAAGGTGGGGCGCTTTGGGCAGAAGCGACGCCCGCGATGGCGGCCGTTGCTGCGAACAGAACAGTGATCATTTTTTTCATATTCTTTTCCTTTCGGTAAATTCCGTGTCGATTCAGACAGTCTCCATGTGGTCATAACAATAACATGGTGGCTGCTCTGTCCGTTTCGTATTGTGAAACAAGCAATTGACTTCCTGGCCATTCTGCCACACGCACCAAAATCGTACGACTGCACCTAAATCAAACACCGAGCATTTGTTGCTTGACGTTGTTTAAGCGCAACATTTATGCAAGCAGGCGTCGCTGGTGACGACAATACTGGAACTTTTAGTGAGTCCGGTCCGGATTTCCCGTGCCAAAAAGGCATGACCCGGAATTGAGCAACTACTATGTTGCGCGTGGTAGAATCGCCCGCTGTAACTTATAACTTTCGCCTGAAAGCAGTCGACCCGCCAATGGATCAATTCGCAAAAGAAACAGTCCCGATTTCCCTCGAAGAAGAGATGCGCAAGAGCTATCTCGATTACGCGATGAGCGTGATCGTGGGCCGCGCACTGCCGGATGTCCGCGACGGCCTGAAGCCGGTG
Source organism: Telluria sp. LT2P80 (assembly GCF_059685955.1). NCBI lineage: Bacteria > Pseudomonadati > Pseudomonadota > Betaproteobacteria > Burkholderiales > Oxalobacteraceae > Telluria > Telluria sp. LT2P80. The sequence goes on from NZ_JCASIO010000002.1 coordinate 652,864, forward strand.
CACCGCCGCGTCCTGTACGCGATGCACGAAATGAACAACGTGTGGAACCGGCCTTACCTGAAGTGCGCGCGCGTCGTCGGCGACACGATGGGCAAGTTCCACCCGCACGGCGACTCGTCGATCTACGACACGCTTGTGCGCATGGCGCAAGACTTCTCGCTGCGCTACACGCTGGTCGATGGCCAGGGCAACTTCGGTTCCATCGACGGCGACAGCGCCGCAGCAATGCGTTACACCGAGTGCCGCCTGGACAAGATTGCCGGCGAAATCCTGGCCGACATCGACAAGGACACCGTCGACTTCCAGCCGAACTACGACGGCAAGGAAAAAGAGCCGACCGTCCTGCCAACCCGCATCCCGAACCTGCTGATCAACGGTTCGTCGGGCATCGCGGTCGGCATGGCCACCAATATTCCGCCGCACAACCTGTCCGAAGTGATTGCCGGCGCGATGCACGTGCTGCACAACCCGGATTGCACGATCGACGAGCTGATCGAGCTGATTCCGGCGCCGGACTTCCCGACTGCCGGCATCATCTACGGCGTCTCGGGCGTGCGCGACGGTTACCGCACCGGTCGTGGCCGCGTCGTCATGCGCGCCAAGACCCACTTCGAAGAAGTCGGCCGTGACGGCGCCCGTACGGCGATCATCATCGATGAGCTGCCGTACCAGGTGAACAAGAAGTCGCTGCTCGAGCGCATCGCCGAAAACGTGCGCGACAAGAAGCTCGAAGGCATTTCCGACATCCGCGACGAGTCGGACAAGTCGGGCATGCGCGTCGTGATCGAGCTCAAGCGCGGCGAAGTTCCCGAAGTCGTGCTGAACAACCTGTACAAGCAAACGCAGCTGCAAGACACGTTCGGCATGAACATGGTGGCGCTGGTCAATGGCCAGCCAAAGCTGCTGAACCTCAAGCAGATGCTCGAGTGCTTCCTGTCGCACCGCCGCGAAGTCGTCACGCGCCGTACCGTGTTCGAACTGCGCAAGGCGCGCGACCGCGGCCACATGCTCGAAGGCCTGGCCGTCGCGCTGGCCAATATCGACGATTTCATCGCGATCATCAAGGCGGCGCCATCGCCACCGGTTGCCAAGGTCGAGCTGATGCAGCAAGCCTGGGATTCGTCCCTGGTGCGCGAAATGCTCAACCGCACCGAGACCGGCGCGGCCGGCGGCATCGAAGCTTTCCGCCCGGAGCACCTGCCGAAGCATTACGGCATGCAGCCAGACGGCCTGTACAAGCTGTCGGACGAACAGGCGCAAGAGATTCTGCAGATGCGTCTGCAGCGCCTGACGGGCCTGGAGCAGGACAAGATCGTCAACGAGTACAAGGAAGTGATGACCCACATCGCCGACCTGCTCGACATCCTGTCCAAGCCGGAACGCGTCACCACGATCATCGTCGACGAAATGACGGCGATCAAATCGGAGTACGCCGACAATGGCAAGGATGCCCGCCGTTCGGCCATCGAGCACAATGCCAGCGACCTCGAAACCGAAGACCTGATCACGCCGCAGGACATGGTCGTGACGCTGTCGCACTCGGGCTACATGAAGTCGCAGCCGGTGTCCGAATACCGCGCGCAAAAGCGCGGTGGCCGTGGCAAGCAGGCGATGGCGACGAAAGAAGACGACTGGATCGACCAGCTCTTCATCGCCAACACGCACGACTACATCCTGTGCTTCAGCAACCGTGGCCGCATGTACTGGCTCAAGGTCTGGGAAGTGCCGCAAGGCTCGCGCAACTCGCGCGGCAAGCCGATCGTCAACATGTTCCCGCTGCAGGACAACGAAAAGATCACCGTCGTGCTGCCGCTGCAGGGCGAGAACCGCACCTTCCCTGAAGACCATTACGTCTTCATGTCCACCTCGCTGGGCACCGTGAAGAAGACGCCACTGCGCGACTTCTCCAATCCACGCAAGGCCGGCATCATCGCGGTCGACCTGGACGAAGGCGACGTGCTCGTCGGCGCGGCGCTCACCGACGGCAAGCACGACGTGATGCTGTTCTCCGACGCCGGCAAGGCCGTGCGCTTCGATGAGAACGACGTGCGCCCGATGGGCCGTACGGCGCGTGGTGTGCGCGGCATGAACCTCGAAGAAGGCCAGGAAGTCATCGCACTGCTGGTGGCCGAGAACGAGCAGCAAACCGTGCTGACCGCGACCGAAAACGGCTTCGGCAAGCGTACCCCGATCACGGAGTACACCCGTCATGGCCGCGGCACGAAGGGCATGATTGCGATCCAGACCTCCGAGCGTAACGGCAAGGTGGTGGCGGCGACGCTGGTCGAGCCAAGCGACGAGATCATGCTGATCACGACGGGCGGCGTGCTGATTCGCACCCGCGTGTCCGAGATCCGCGAGATGGGCCGCGCGACGCAGGGTGTGACCCTCATCGCCGTGGAAGACGGCACCAAGCTGTCGGGCCTGCAGCGCATTGTCGAAACCGACCTCGAAGAAGTCGAGTTCGAGCCTGCGCCAGAGTAATATCGTACTGAGCAGGGGCGTGCTGTCGTCCCTGTTGCTGCCATCCCGAATGGCCGGCCCGGCAGGCCGGTCATTGTCTCAAGTCGCCGGGCTCTGCCACCCGCATGGACTCCTGATGAAACACTTTCTTCGTTCCCTGACCCTCGTTGCCGCTGTCGCTGCTGCGCCATCGTTTGCCGTGGCGCAGACTGCGCCGGCCCCGGTGGCTACGGCCGCTGCCGTCAGCCCGCAAGCCAACGCCGCCGTCAAGGAACTGCTCGACGCGATGGACGTGCGCAAGATGATGACCGCGTCGTTCGCCGAGATGGAAAAGGCGCTGCCGCAGATGATGCGCGCCCAGCTGACGTCCGTGATCAACGCCGATCCGGGCGCCGATGCCGAGAAAAAGAAGGCCGCACTGGCCAAGGTCGAGCAGGTCTTGCCCGTGGCGTCGCAAGCCATCAACCGCATGTTCAAGGATCCGGCGCTGATCGATGAAATGATGGTCGAAATCGCGCCGCTGTACGCCAGGAACTACACGGTCGCCGAACTGAAGGAACTGACCGCGTTCTACCGCACGCCGCTGGGCCGCAAGATGCTGGCCCTGAGCCCGCGCCTGTCCGCCGAAAGCATGGCGATCGGCCAGCGCATCGTCGCGCCGCGCCTGAATGGCATGATGCAGGAAGTCATGCAGAGCACACAAGGCAAATAACCCTCCACGAAAGGACCGCATGACCCAGATCTTCAATTTCTCGGCCGGCCCCGCCGTACTGCCGAAAGAGGTGCTCCAACAGGCTGCGCACGACATGCTCGACTGGCATGGCAGCGGCATGTCGGTGATGGAGATGAGCCACCGTGGTCCCGAATTTTCCAGCATCCACCGCCAGGCGCTGGCTGACCTGCGCGAGCTGCTGAACGTGCCGGCCAATTACAAGATCCTGTTCCAGCAGGGCGGGGGGCTCGGGCAGAACGCCATCGTGCCGCTCAACCTGGCCGGGCGCCGGCCAGATCCGGTGATCGACTTCGTCCACACCGGCACCTGGTCGGGCAAGTCGGCCAAGGAAGCGGCGCGCTTTGCGCGCGTGAACATCGCGGCGACGGGCGAGCCTGAACACTTCACCCGCGTGCCGGCGCGCGACACCTGGCGCCTGAGCGACGACGCCTCGTACCTGCACATCTGCACCAACGAAACCATCGACGGCGTCGAATACCCGGACGCGCCCGACGTGCCGGCCGGTCTGCCGATCGTGGCCGACATGTCGTCGCACATCCTGTCGCGCCAGATCGACATCTCGAAGTACGGCGTGATCTTCGCCGGGGCGCAAAAGAACATCGGCCCGGCCGGCCTGACGCTCGTGATCGTGCGCGATGACCTGCTCGACTTTGCGTCGCCCCAGTGCCCGTCGGCCTTCCACTGGAAGACCTGCGCCGAGCACGATTCGCTGTACAACACGCCGCCCACCTACGCGATCTATATCGCGGGTCTCGTGTTCGCGTGGCTCAAGCAGCGCGGCGGCGTGGCGGCCATGGAAGCAATCAATATCGAAAAAGCGCGCCTGCTGTACGCCGCGCTCGACGCCGATGATTTCTACGCCAACCGCGTGGATCCGGTTTATCGCTCGCGCATGAACATTCCGTTCTACCTGCGCGACGAATCACTGAACGAGCAATTCCTGGCCGGCGCGAAAGAGCGCGGGCTGTTGCAACTGAAGGGCCACAAGTCCGTCGGCGGCATGCGGGCATCCATCTACAACGCGATGCCAATCGAGGGCGTACAGGCCCTCGTCGATTATTTGAACACGTTTGCAGGACGGTAAGCCGTCGCGGTTGAGCACGACGTAGGGTGGACGGGTATCCCGTCCACGCGTCCAATGCGCCGCTGATGCGCCCGAACGCAAACAACATCGACCAACCAGCATAACGATGACAGACAAACTTACCCCCTTGCGCGAACGCATCGATGCGATCGACGCACAAATCCTCCAGCTGTTGAGCGAGCGCGGCCAGGTCGCGCAGGCCGTCGGCCACGTGAAGGCCGAAACCAACGCGCCCGTGTTTCGCCCCGAGCGCGAAGCCCAGGTGCTGCGCGGCGTGGCCGAGCGCAATCCCGGTCCGCTCAAGAACAGCGACGTCCAGACCATCTTCCGCGAGATCATGTCGTCCTGCCGCGCCCTTGAAAAACGCGTCACGGTCGCGTTTCTCGGTCCCACCGGCACCTTCAGCGAGCAGGCCGTGTTTCAGCAGTTCGGCACGGCCATCGATGCGCTGCCGTGCGTGTCGATCGATGAAGTGTTTCGCGCCACCGAGGCCGGCACCGCCGACTTTGGCGTGGTCCCGGTCGAGAATTCGTCCGAGGGCGCCATCAACCGCACCCTCGACCTGCTGCTGGCAACGACCACCATCATCAGCGGCGAAGTCTCGATCGCGGTCCACCACAGCCTGATGACCAAGACGGGCACGATGGACGGCGTGACCGTCGTCTGCGCCCATTCGCAGGCGCTGGCACAATGCCAGGTGTGGCTGAACCAGCATTACCCGAACATCGAGCGCCGCGCGGTGGCCTCGAACGCCGAGGCGGCCGTGCTGGCCAGCCAGGATCCGACGGTCGCCGCAATCGCCAGCGAGATGGCGGGCGAGCAGTATCGCCTGGGCGTCGTGCAGGCGCACATCCAGGACGATCCGCACAACCGCACGCGCTTTGTCGTGATCGGCCAGTTGCAGACCGGCCGCTCGGGCAAGGACCGTACCGGCATCGTGCTGGCCGTGCCGAACAAGGCCGGCGCCGTCTACAACCTGCTCGCGCCTCTTGAGAAACACGGCGTGTCGATGACGCGTTTCGAATCGCGCCCGGCCCGCATCGGCACCTGGGAGTACTACTTCTACGTCGACATCGAGGGTCACGTGCACGACGCCGCCGTTGCGCGCGCGCTCGAGGAACTCAAGGACAACGCCGCCTTCTTCAAGGTGCTGGGGTCCTACCCGCAAAGCCTTTAAACGATTACGAGAGAGATTTTCATGTCGACATTTGGTCCTGAATACGTCCGTGCCATCGCCCCCTACCAGGCCGGCAAACCGATCGCCGAAGTGGCCCGTGAATATGGCCTCGACGAAGCGAACATCGTCAAGCTGGCGTCGAACGAAAACCCGTTCGGCATTCCGGCGTCGAGCCGCGCCGCGATGCTCGAAGCGGCAGCCGACCTGGGCCGCTACCCGGACGCCAACGGTTTTGACCTGAAGACCGCGCTGGCCAAGCGCTACGATGTGCCGCTCGAGTGGCTCACGCTCGGCAACGGCAGCAATGACATCCTCGAGATCGCGGCGCACGCCTTCGTCCAGAAAGGCGAAGCGGTCGTGTATTCGCAGTATTCGTTTGCCGTGTATGCGCTGGCCACGCAGGGCGTCGGTGGCCGCGCGATCGTCGTGCCGGCCGTCGACTACGGTCACGACCTCGATGCGATGGCGGCCGCCATCGATGCCGACACGCGCCTCGTGTACGTCGCCAACCCGAACAACCCGACCGGCACCTTCATCCCGGCCGCGCAGATCGAAGCATTCCTGCAAAAAGTGCCGGCGCGCGTGATCGTCGTGCTCGACGAAGCGTACAACGAGTACCTGGCGCCCGAACACCAGTTCGAGTCGAGCGCCTGGGTGCGCAAATACCCGAACCTGATCGTGTCGCGCACGTTCTCGAAGGCCTATGGCCTGGCTGGCCTGCGCGTGGGCTTTGCCATCGCGCAGCCAGCCGTCACCGATCTGATGAACCGGATCCGCCAGCCATTCAACGTCAACTCGCTGGCGCAGGCCGCTGCAGTCGCGGCGCTGAACGACACGGCGTTCCTGGACCAGGGCGCGCGCAACAACGCGGACGGCTATCGCCAGATGATCGCTGCCTTTGAAGAACTGGGGCTCGAGTACGTGCCGTCGTTTGGCAACTTCGTGCTGGTGCGGGTCGGCGACGACGACGGCGCCGGCGCGCGCGTGAACGTGGCGCTGCTCAAGCAGGGCGTGATCGTGCGCCCGGTCGGCAACTACGGCCTGCCGCAGTGGCTGCGCATCTCGATCGGCCTGCCGCAGGAAAACGCGGCCTTCATCGCGGCGTTGAAGAAGGCGCTCGGCTGAATGCTGGACAAGATCGTTATCGTTGGCGTCGGCCTGATCGGCGGGTCGTTCGCGCTGGCGCTCAAACGCGCCGGGCAGGTGCGGGAAGTGGTCGGCATCGGCCGCCATCCCGAGGCACTGGCCCGGGCACTGGCCCTTGGCATCATCGACCGGGTCTGTGACGACTACGCCGATGCGTTGAACGGCGCCGACCTGGTCATGCTGGCCGCGCCGGTGGCGCAGACGGGGTCGATCCTGGCCGCGCTGCTGCCGCACCTGGCGCCCGGCACGGTCATCACCGATGCCGGCAGCACCAAGTGCGACGTGGTTGCAGCAGCCCGCGCGGTACTCGGCGAGCGCGTGCACCAGTTCGTGCCCGGCCACCCGATCGCCGGCAGCGAAGCGAATGGCCCCGATGCCGCACTGGCCGGCCTGTACCAGGGCAAGAAGGCCGTGCTCACGCCATTGCCCGAGAACGCAGCAAGCGACGTCGAACGTGTCGCCGCCGCCTGGCGCGCCTGCGGCGCCGTGATCCACCAGTTGACGCCCCAAGACCACGACCGCGTGTTCGCTGCCGTCAGCCATCTGCCGCATTTGCTGGCCTACGCGCTGGTGGATGACCTCGCCGGCAAGCCGCACGCCGACATGCTGTTCCAGTACGCCGCCAGCGGCTTTCGCGACTTCACGCGCATCGCCGGTTCGTCGCCCGAAATGTGGCGCGACATCAGCCTGGCCAACCAGGCTGCGCTGCTGACCGAGCTGGATGCCTATCTGGCACAATTGACGACGATGCGGAGCATGCTGGCTGCCGGCGACGGGGCCGGATTGCACGATATTTATGCGAACGCGCAGCGCGCCCGCCACGAGTGGCAGATCGCCATCGAAGCTGGCCACGGGCAAAATGCGCTGCGCGCGCCTCTTCAGGAAAACACATGACGCAGCAAAAACACTATCCGCAGCATATCGACCTCGAACCCGTGCTGCACGCGCAGGGCGTGGTGCGGCTGCCGGGCTCCAAGAGCATCTCGAACCGCACGTTGCTGCTGGCCGCGCTGGCCGAGGGCACGACGACCATTCACGACATGCTCGCGTCGGACGACACGATGGTCATGCTGGGCGCACTGCGCTCGCTGGGCATCCGCTGGGATGAAGTCGACGAGCGCACGGTCATCGTGCATGGCAACGGCGGCGTGCTGCCCGAGCCTGCGGCCGATCTGTTCATGGGCAATGCCGGCACCGCGATCCGGCCGCTGACCGCGGCGCTGGCCGTCATCGGCGGCGACTACACGCTGCACGGTGTCTCGCGCATGCACGAACGCCCGATCGGCGACCTGGTCGACGCACTGAACGCCGTCGGCGCGCAGATCGAGTACACGGGCGAGCAGGGCTTTCCGCCGCTGCGCATCCGTCGCGGCCACATCACGGCCAACCGCATGGCCGTGCGCGGCAATGTGTCGAGCCAGTTCCTGACCGCGTTGCTGATGGCCGCGCCGCTGATGGCCACGACGCATCCGGTGTCCATCGATGTCGTCGGCGAGCTGATTTCCAAGCCGTACATCGAGATCACGCTGAACCTGATGCGCCGCTTCGGCGTCGAGGTCGAGCAGAATGGCTGGGCCTCGTTCACCGTGCAGCCGGGCCAGCGCTATCAAAGCCCGGGCACGATCCACGTCGAAGGCGATGCGTCGTCGGCGTCGTACTTCCTGGCCGCCGGCGCGATTGCGGGCGGGCCGGTGCGCGTCGAAGGCGTCGGTGAGCACAGCATCCAGGGCGACGTGCGCTTTGCCGATGCGCTCGAACGCATGGGCGCCATTGTCACGCGGGGCGAGAACTGGATCGAGGTGCAATCGAATGGTGTGCTGAAAGCCATCGACGCCGACTTCAACCACATCCCGGATGCAGCGATGACGATCGCGGTGGCGGCGCTGTACGCCGACGGCCCGAGCACGCTGCGCAATATCGCCAGCTGGCGCGTGAAGGAAACCGATCGCCTGAGCGCGATGGCGACCGAACTGCGCAAGGTCGGCGCCGAGGTGGAGGAGGGGCCCGACTACATTCGCATCACGCCGCCGGATGAGCTTAAACCCGCCACGATCGACACCTACGACGACCACCGGATGGCGATGTGCTTTTCGCTCGCGTCGCTGGACGGCAAGGCGCGGCGCGGCAATGCCATGAGGATCAACGATCCGAAGTGCGTCGCCAAGACCTTCCCCGACTATTTCGAAGCGTTTGCGGGCATTGCGCGCAACGAGCTGTTTTAATTGACCCGCCCCGAGCCCATGCCCAATTCAAACGTACCAGTCATCACCATCGACGGCCCGACCGCTTCCGGCAAGGGCACCGTGGCCAGCCGCATCGCCGACCGCCTGGGTTTTCATCTGCTCGACTCGGGCGCGCTGTATCGCCTGACGGCGCTGCAGGCGCTGCGCGGCGCGCTGCCGCTGTCGGACGAAGCGGGTATCGCGAAGCTGGCCCAGCAGCTGCCGGCGCGCTTCCGGGATGACGTGATCTACCTGGCGGATGAGGATGTAAGCCACGCGATCCGCGCGGAAGAGGTGGGCAATATGGCGTCGAAGATTGCCGCCTTGCCGAGCGTGCGCCAGGCGCTGTTTGACCTGCAACTGGGCTTTCGCCAGGCGCCGGGACTGGTGGCCGACGGGCGCGATATGGGCACGGTGATCTTTCCCACCGCCAAGCTCAAAGTGTTCCTCACCGCAAGTGCTGAGGCACGCGCGCAACGCCGGTATAAGCAATTGATTGACAAAGGCTTTTCTGCTAATATGAACGACCTGCTTGCAGATTTACGGGCTAGAGACGAACGCGACACCCATCGCGCAGTCGCTCCCCTGGTCGCAGCAGCTGATGCGCATATCCTGGATACCTCTGCGATGGGGGTCGACCAGGCGGTCGGGCAAGTCCTGGCCTGGTATGCGCAGAAATAAGACTTTGAATGGCGTGGTGGCGGTGGTGTCAACCGGTTGGAGTTCAAACCGTTAGACAGCAGCGCCTGAACGTCATTCCCGCGCAGGCGGGAATCCCGGTTCGATGCGTCACCATTGGCTTGAGTCATCGCCATGGTGGTTTGCAAGTAAATCTGGATCCCCACCTGGGTGGGGACGGTGGTCTCCCGGTTGGCATCTTCTTTGTTGAAGGTGGCACTTGAAGACCTTGTCCTTTGGTGCTTGCGACAGCATATTGGCCATCGCAAGCGTGTTTTAACCTAACCCAGTTCAGTCCGCACTATCGTCGGTCTGCTGGCTCACATGAAATAACCAACTTTTTTATGTCTACTGCAACTACCCAAGATACTGGTATGGAAAGCTTTGCCGCCCTCTTCGAGGAATCGCTGTCGCGTCAAGACATGCGTTCGGGCGAAGTCATTTCGGCTGAAGTCGTGCGTCTGGATCACAACTTCGTGATCGTCAACGCAGGCCTGAAGTCGGAAGCGTTCATTCCAATCGAAGAATTCAAGAATGACCAGGGCGAACTGGAAGTCGCAGTAGGCGACTTCGTTTCCGTGGCCATCGAGTCGCTGGAAAACGGCTTTGGCGACACCATCCTGTCGCGCGACAAGGCCAAGCGTCTGGCTTCGTGGCTGGCGCTGGAAAAAGCAATGGAATCGGGCGAAATCGTCACCGGTACCGTCAATGGCAAAGTCAAGGGCGGCCTGACCGTTCTGACCAACGGCATCCGCGCGTTCCTGCCGGGTTCGCTGGTTGACACCCGTCCAGTCAAGGACACGACCCCATTCGAAGGCAAGACCCTCGAATTCAAGGTCATCAAGCTGGACCGCAAGCGTAACAACGTCGTGCTGTCGCGCCGCGCTGTCATCGAAGCATCGATGGGCGAAGAGCGTCAGAAGCTGATGGAAACGCTGAAAGAAGGTACCGTGGTTACCGGTATCGTCAAGAACATCACTGACTATGGCGCATTCGTCGACCTGGGCGGCATCGATGGTCTGCTGCACATCACCGACCTGGCATGGCGTCGTGTGCGTCACCCGTCCGAAGTCCTGTCGGTTGGCCAAGAGATCACCGCCAAGGTCCTCAAGTACGATCAAGAGAAGAACCGCGTCTCGCTGGGCGTCAAGCAGCTGGGCGACGATCCATGGACCGGTCTGTCGCGTCGTTACCCACAGAGCACCCGCCTGTTCGGTAAAGTCACGAACCTCACCGACTACGGCGCATTCGTCGAAGTCGAGCAGGGTATCGAAGGTCTGGTCCACGTGTCCGAAATGGACTGGACCAACAAGAACGTGGCACCAAACAAAGTTGTCCAGCTGGGCGACGAAGTGGAAGTCATGGTTCTGGAGATCGACGAAGAGCGCCGCCGTATTTCGCTGGGCATGAAGCAGTGCAAAGCAAATCCATGGGACGACTTCGGCATGACCCACAAGAAGGGCGACAAGGTCAAGGGTTCGATCAAGTCGATCACCGACTTCGGCGTGTTCATCGGCCTGCCAGGCAACATCGATGGTCTGGTGCACCTGTCGGACCTGTCGTGGACCGAAGCCGGCGAAGAAGCCGTGCGTCGCTTCAAGAAAGGCGACGAACTGGAAGCCGTGGTTCTGGCCATCGACGTCGAGCGCGAGCGTGTTTCGCTGGGCGTGAAGCAACTGGAAGGCGACCCGTTCAACACCTACTCGTCGATGAACGACAAGGGTTCGCTGGTCACTGGCACCGTGAAATCGGTTGAGCCAAAAGGCGCCGTGATCTCGCTGAGCGAAGAAGTCGAAGGCTACCTGCGCGCTTCGGAAATCTCGCGTGACCGCGTTGAAGATGCTGGCACCCACCTGAAAGTCGGCGACACCGTCGAAGCTCTGGTGATCAACATCGATCGCAAGGCTCGCAGCATCCAGCTGTCGATCAAGGCGAAAGACAATGTCGATACGCAAGAAGCCATGAGCAAGCTGTCGAACGACAACAGCGCTGCTTCGGGCACGACCAGCCTGGGCGCACTGCTCAAGGCCAAGTTCGACAACAAGAACTAATCAGGTAAGCCCTGAGGAGCTTGCAGATGACCAAATCCGAGCTGATCAACCGACTGGCTGAGCGTTATTCTCAGCTGGTGGCAAAGGATGCGGAATTTGCTGTCAAGACCATCCTCGATGCGATGACCAACGCCCTGGCGACTGGGCAACGCATCGAGATCCGTGGTTTCGGCAGTTTCTCGCTGAACAGCCGTCCACCGCGCATCGGTCGCAATCCGAAGTCCGGCGACAAGGTGATGGTGCCCGAAAAACGGGTGCCGCACTTCAAGCCGGGCAAGCAGTTGCGCGAGCAGGTGGACGCGATGGTCGGGCAACCGATCATCAACGATTGAGTCAGTGCTTGCACCAAGAAACGGCATCCGCGAGGGTGCCGTTTTTTTTGGCCTGTCGGGTCAGCCAATGGCCCAACGCCGCACGCTATTTTGAAATATGATGGCGGATATGCGACACTTCGCCCTTACACCATTGTCTAGCGGAACCTGTTGATGAAATTCGTCTCGACCATTGTCGGATTTGTCCTGTTCATCCTGTTCTTCGGCTTCGCGCTGAAAAACACGAAAGAGGTCGACCTGCATTTTTTCCTCGACTATGAATTGCGCGGCCCCCTCGTGCTGATGCTGCTGGCGTTTTTTGTTGCCGGCGCCGCTTTCGGCATCCTCGCCCTGGCGCCGACCGTGTTCCGTCAGCGCCGCGAAAAATGGCAGCACAAGTACACCATCCAGGCTCTGCAAAGCGCCGCTGGTACCGGTGTGGTCGCCACCACGCCACCGCCGCCGGATGCGGTTCCACCGGTTGCACCCCGCCACTAACAACAAGAACACCATGGATTTCGAACTCTGGATGCTGCTTGGCATCCCCTTCTTCTTTGGCCTGGGCTGGCTCGCAGCCCGGGTCGACATCAACGAGGTGGTCTCCGAGTCGCGCACGCTCCCGCGCGGCTACTTCAAGGGCCTGAACCACCTGCTCAATGACCAGCCCGACAAGGCCATCGATTCGTTCATCGAGATCGTCAAGCTCGATCCCGAATCGAGCGATATGCACTTCGCGCTGGGCAATCTGTTTCGCCGCCGCGGCGAGACCGAGCGCGCCATCCGCGTGCACCAGAACCTGCTGGCGCGTCCCGACTTGCCGAGCGAAGAGAAAGCGCATGCGCAGTACGAGCTGGGCATCGACTACCTGAAAGCCGGTCTGCTGGATCGCGCCGAGGAATCGTTCAATGGCCTGGCCGACACGCCGTATGCGGTGCAGGCGCGCCGTTCGCTGCTGGAAATCTACCAGCGCGAAAAGGAATGGAAGCGCGCCATCGAGGCGGCCGAAGACTTGCAGGCGTCCGGCGCCGGCGCACGCCAGATCGAGATCGCCCAGCTCTATTGCGAACTGGCAGCCGACGCGCTGGTGCACATGGCACCGAGCGACGCGATGCTGCTGCTGGACAAGGCGCTGGAAGCGAATCGCCACAGCGTGCGCGCGACCATCCTGCGCGGCGACGCGCTGCTGGCCCAGGGCGACGTCGAAGAAGCGCTCAAGACCTGGCGCCGCGTGGAGCAGCAAAGCGTGCCACACGTGGCCCTGGTGGCCGCGCGCCTGATGGATGGCTACCGCAAGGTGGGCCGCCCGCAAGAGGGCGTGAACCTGCTGCGCTCCTACCTGGCCGAGGCCTCGTCGATCGACCTGATCGAAGTGGTGTTCAAGGCCGTGATCGAACTCGATGGCGTCGAAGCGGCCAAGGGCCTGGTGGTGGAAGAGCTGCGCCGCAATCCGACGCTCCTTGGCCTGGACAAATTGCTTGAAGCGCGCCTGATGGATGCACCTGCCCATGTCTGGGAAGAGCTGTCGATGGTCAAGAACCTGGTGCAGCGCTACACGCAGAAGCTGGCGCGCTATCAGTGCAGCCACTGCGGTTTCAAGGCGCGCCAGTTCTACTGGCAATGCCCGGGCTGCAACCGCTGGGATTCGTATCCGCCACGCCGCACCGAAGAACTCAATGTGATGAACTGACGGTTCATCGAACGATCTCAATGACAAGCGCTATGCCCATGACCCCGAGCCGCCTGCTGGTGGCCGACGAATATCGCCAGCAGGCGGCCCCTGAACTGTCCGCCGTGCGCCTGCTGGTGGTGGGCGACGTGATGCTCGACCGCTACTGGTTCGGCGACGTCTCGCGCATCTCCCCGGAAGCGCCGGTGCCCGTCGTGCGCATCGAGCGGCGCGAGGAGCGCCTGGGCGGCGCTGCCAACGTGGCGCGCAATGCCGCCGCGCTGGGCGCCTACACGGGCCTGCTGGGCGTGGTGGGGGCCGATGAGGCGGGCGATGAGGTCGAGCGCCTGCTGCAGGGCGCGGGCATCCACAGTTACCTCAAGCGCGACGACGCCATCTCGACCATCATCAAGCTGCGCGTCATCGGCCGCCAGCAGCAGATGGTGCGCATCGATTTCGAGGACGCGCCCACCGAGACCGTGCTGCGCGATAAGCTCAGCCAGTTCAAGGCGCTGCTGCCCGATTACGACGTGATCATCCTGTCCGATTACAACAAGGGCGCGCTGGTCAATGTCGCCGAGATGATTGCCTTGGCGCGCGCCGCCGGCAAGATCGTGCTGGTGGACCCGAAAGGCGACGACTTCACGCCGTACAAGGGCGCGAGCATCCTGACGCCCAACCGCGCCGAACTGCAGCGCGTCGTCGGTGGCTGGAAGAGCGAGACGCAGTTGCTCGAAAAAGCGCAGGCGCTGCGCGTGGAACTGGGCCTGGATGCGCTGCTCCTGACACGCTCCGAAGAAGGCATGAGCCTGTTCACGGCCGATGACGTGCTGCACGTAAACGCCGACGCGCGCGAAGTGTTCGATGTGTCGGGCGCCGGTGACACGGTGATTGCGACGCTGGCCACGATGCTGGGCACGGGCGCGCCGCTGGGCGAAGCGCTGGTGACGGCCAACCGCGCCGGCGGCATCGTCGTCGGCAAGCTGGGCACGGCCACCGTGACCCGCGACGAGCTGTTTCCGGGTTGAGTCGCACCTGATCTGCCTCAAGCCCGGCCCGTCAACGACGCGCCGGGCGATCCGTTGAAAGACCGATGGGCGGCGTCGCCGTCCAGCGTCTTCAACCAACGGAGAAATTCAATGATCAAGAAACTGATGCTTGCCTTTGCCGCACTGGCCGTCTCGGGGAGCATGGCGTTTGCCCAGGTCGACGTGAACAAAGCCGATGTCGCCGCGCTCGATGGCGTCAAGGGCGTGGGGCCGAGCATGTCCAAGGCCATCCTCGACGAGCGCGCCAAGGGCGAGTTCAAGGACTGGCCCGACCTGCAAACGCGCGTCAAGGGTCTGGGCGATAAAAAGGCCGCCAAGCTGAGCCAGTCCGGGCTGGTGGTCAACGGCAAGGGCAAGGAAGGTGTCGCCGCCAAGCCCGCCGCCGCCAAGGGCGACAAGTCGGCGGCCAAACCGGCAGAGACAAAAACCGCAACATGACATGTATTGACTGACAGCGTCACGGGCGCGTGGCAAGATGTTCCAGCTCTTCAAGATCGTGCTTGAACATCAATATCAGAAAGGTCGTCATGCCTCACGCCCGTGTTTCAACCGCCTTGTTGGCAGCCCTGCTGGCTGCTGCAGGCGTCGCTTCAGCTGCTACGCCAGTGGCCACGCCCGCCACACCGAAACAACCCGATATCACCGCGCAGCAAGCCCAGATCACGAAGATCCTCGGCGAAGTCTCGCAGCAGCGCATCGAAGGCCATATCCGCAAGCTGGTCAGCTTCGGCACGCGCCATACGATGTCCGAGACCGAGTCGCCAACGCGCGGCATCGGCGCTGCCCGTCGCTGGATCAAGGCCGAGCTCGAGCGCTGCGGCGCCGGCACGCCATTGCAGGTCACGTATGACAGCCACGTGGCGCCCGTTTCGGCCCGCATCACCAAGCCCACCGAGATCGTCAACGTCGTCGCGACGCTGCCCGGCACGCAGGCCGCTTCCAAAGAGCGCATGTACGTCGTCAGCGGTCACTATGATTCGCGCGCTTCGGACGTGATGGACGCCACCTCGGACGCGCCAGGCGCGAACGACGATGCATCGGGCACCGCCGCGATCATGGAACTGGCGTGCGTGATGGCCAAGTACAAGTTCGATGCGACGCTGGTGTTCATGGCCGTGGCCGCCGAAGAGCAGGGCCTGATCGGCGCCCGCCATTGGGCTGTCGGCGCGCGTGAAAAGAACTGGAACGTGGCCGGCATGTTCACCAACGACATCATCGGCAGCTCGAAGGGCGACGACGGCAAGGTCGACAACAAGCAGGTGCGCCTGTTCGCCCAGAGTATCCCGGCGACCAAGGAAATGAGCGAGGCCGTGCGCCAGCTGGTGGCCACGGGCGGCGAGAACGATTCGCTCTCGCGCCAGCTCGCGCGCCACACGAAGGAGCAGGGCGAGCGCTACGTGAAAGGCTTCAAGGTCAGCGTGATCCAGCGGCATGACCGCTATCTGCGCGGGGGCGACCACATGCCGTTCCTCGAGCAGGGCTACGCCGCGCTGCGCTTTACCGAACCAGCCGAAGATTTCGCGCACCAGCACCAGGATCTGCGCACCGAAAACGGCAAGGTGTATGGCGACACGATCGACCACGTCGACTTCGACTACATCGCCAAGGTCACACGCGTGAATGGCGCCGCGATGGCCTCGCTCGCAATGGCGCCTGCCGCACCGCAGGAGGTCAAGCTGCGCACTGCGGCCCTGACCAATGATTCGACCCTCGTCTGGAAAGCGAATGGCGAGCCCGATCTGGCCGGCTACCGCATCGTCTGGCGTGACACGACCAGCGCCAACTGGGAAGGTTCGAAGTGGGTTGGCAACGTGACGGAAGCCACGCTCGACCTGTCGAAGGACAATGTCTTCTTCGGCGTGCAGGCGGTCGACAAGGACGGTAACGTCAGCGTCGCGACGTATCCGCTGCCGCTGCGCTGAGCCGGTATCGCTACCGTGAAATCGTCCATCGTCATGTGCATCATTGCGGTGGGCGGGTGCGCACTCGCGTCGCCGGCTGCGGCGCAGGTCTACAAATGCGTCGATCCCAAAACCGGGGCCAAGACCTATTCCGACTCGGGCTGCGCCCGCAGCGCGCAGCGCACGACGATGGAGGCACTTCCGCCAGTCGTCACGCGTGCGCCGCAGGCAGCACGGCCTGCACCGGTGCAGGACTGGCGTGCAGACGACGCGCGTGCGGGCCTGCAGCCAGCCGTGGCCGAGCCGGTCGGCTCGATCGCGCCGCCGCAGGGTGACCCGAACTCGTACGAGTGCGAGCAGGCGAAGAGGAAACTGGCGGTGCGCCGAAGCCGCGTCACCAACTTTGCTTCCGATGCCAAAGAACCCATCATCGATGTCAACCGCATTTGCGGTTACTTCATGAATCCCAACCCCATGCCAGGCCAGCTGACGCGCCAGGGTACGCGCTGAACACCATTCCCTGCTGGCGTTTGCAGTCGTGACCGGCGGCTGCGCCGACGCCCGTGTGCGTCTCGGATTAAAATGGTGTTTTGGTATCGCAAGGAATAGAGAACGCAATGGCATACAAGACCATCGAATCCACGATCGGCAACACGCCGCTCGTGCAGCTGCAGCGCCTGCCGGGCGCGGAGTGCGCGGCCCGCAACAACATCATTCTGGGCAAGCTCGAAGGCAATAACCCGGCTGGTTCCGTGAAGGACCGCGCTGCGATGTCGATGCTGCGCGGCGCCGAACTGCGGGGTCAGATCAAGCCGGGCGACACGCTGATCGAGGCGACCAGCGGCAATACCGGCATCGCGCTGGCGATGGCTGCGGCCATCCTCGGCTACAAGATGATCCTGCTGATGCCCGACAATCTGTCGATCGAGCGGCGTCAGAGCATGGCCGCCTACGGTGCGCAGATCATCCTCACGCCAAAGACCGGCGGCATGGAATACGCGCGCGACATGGCCGAGCAGATGCAGAAAGACGGCCAGGGCATCATCCTCGACCAGTTCGCCAATGACGACAATCCACGCGCGCACTACGAGAGCACCGGCCCGGAAATCTGGCGTGACACCGAAGGGCGCGTCACGCACTTCGTCAGCGCCATGGGTACCACCGGCACCATCATGGGCGTGTCGCGCTATCTGAAGGAACAGAACGAGGCCGTGCGTATCATCGGCGCGCAGCCCGAAGAAGGCTCGTCGATCCCGGGTATCCGCAAGTGGCCCGAAGCCTACCTGCCCAAGATCTATGACAAGGCGCGCGTTGACCAGGTCGAGAGCGTGAGCCAGGCAGCGGCCGAGCAGATGGCGCGCCGCATGGCAGCCGAAGAGGGTATCTTCTGCGGCATCTCGGCCGCCGGCGCCTGTGAAGTGGCGCTGCGCATCGCGCAGACCGTCGAGAACGCGACCATCGTATTCATCGTCTGCGACCGGGGCGATCGCTACCTGTCCACGGGTGTGTTTCCTGCCTGAAGCAATGGCACGGCCAATGTGAATACCGCGTTGACTGTGCCCATAAAAAAAGCCGCCTGATGCCCGGGCGGCTTTGTGAATCAGTCCTTGGACTGCCTAGACCTTTCCATCGGCTCCAAGCCAATTTCCTTCGGTCGTCCGCCAATGCGGCGGCTCATACGCCCGCGCGGGCGTATGCACTACTGGTTCCGGCCGTACCATATGGCGACGGCCCGTTCAATCCTGGCCAGACGAACAACGCAGGCGCCCGGAAGCGCCCGGCGTTGCTCAGTCCTTCATTGCCGGGACTGCGCCTTCTTTTGGCTTGAACTGCTTGTCGCTGATGCGGAATTTTGCACGGCGATCGCCCATCAGGTAGCGCAGGTCGCGGATCGACAGGTCGCTCACCTCGTGCATGCGGATCAGCAGCGAGGCGCCGACTGGCAGGCGGTGGTGACGGATTTTCGAGATCACCGGCGGCGCCACTTCCAGTGCGCGCGACAGCGCTGCGTCGTTCTTCAGGCGCAGGTTCTCGATCAGCGTATCGAGCAGGCGATTCGGGTTGTACTGAAGCAGCTCGTCGCCTTCCGAATCGCTGTTCATATCAATGCCGACTTGGTTAGTCATGATTCATAGTCCTTAGGGGTTAGTGCGGAGTCATCAACATCTACAACGTCGAGTCCGGTTTTACTTTCGTAAATTTCTATTCAATTGTACAACTATTTCGATACCGATACTCATGAGCAAGCCGGAATCGTTTCTTTCGATTCGGTTATCGTTGTCTACTTGCAACAATAGCCGCAATGCAATTCTCTCATATAGTCACGTGAAACAACTATTGTTTTTTGATTAATCAATAGTGTACGGGCATCCAGCATTTGATGCCGCACAGTATGGGAATTGCTGACTTAATGGAAAGAAAATGGGGGGTATGACTACATTCGTAATATATTTACTACGAATAATGGCAAGATACCTGCGCATACCCCTGGGGAGTATGCGAGCGGGTGCTGGTCAGCAATATTGAAAGTTGGAGGGAAACTTGTTACAAAGGATTACAAAATTTCCCGCTTGGAAAGGGAGCGTGACGTGCCTCACTCTGGCCGGGCAGCGCGTACCGCACGTCCCAGGTCGACTACCGACATTGCATAGAAATAACTGCGATTGTATTTGGTGATGGCATAAAAATTATCGTTGGCGACCCAGTACTCGGTCGGCTCAGCGCCATTTTGCAGGTCAATTAAACCGTACAGGTTCTCCGCCGGCAGCGGCGTGCTGGTGACCACGCCAGCAGCGCGCAGCGCTTCCGGTTTCAGCGTCGCTTCCAGACCGAGTCCGAGCAGCGATTCCCAGGCGCGTGCTGGCGAGACGTCGGCGGCGTACGCGGTCGGCCCGCGGTGCTCGGGGTTCCAGCCATGCTGGATCAGGAAGTTGGCGACGCTGCCGATTGCATCGACGCTGGAGCCACGCAGATCGACGCGGCCATCGTTGTCGAAGTCCACACCGTATTTGAGGATGTTGCTCGGCATGAATTGCGGCAGACCGACTGCACCGGCGAACGAGCCGAGCAGCGAGAACGGGTCGTAGCCGCGCTCGCGTGCCAGCACCAGCGTGTTGGCCAGCTCATCGCGGAAGAACGCCTGGCGCGCAGCCTGGTTCGGTGCGGCCGGATAGGCGAACGCCAGCGTGGTGAGCGAGTCGAGCACGCGGAAGCGCCCGGTGTCGCGGCCATAGATGGTTTCGATGCCAATGATGCCGACGATGATCTCGGCCGGCACGCCATACGCTGCTTCGGCGCGCTTGAGCGCTTCGGCGTTGGCTTCCCAGAAGCGCACGCCGGCGCGGATGCGGATCGGCTCGATGAAGCGGGCGCTGTAGGCTTGCCAGTTCTTCGGCTTGCCCGGCGGCGCCGGCTTGACCAGCTGCACGGCCGTATCGATGTAGCGCACCTGGCCAAACAGCGTCTCGAGCGCCGCGCGTTCAAAGCCGTGCTGCGTCACCATTCCGTCGATGAATTCGCGCACCGGTTGCCATTCCAGAAAGTTGACGTGCTCGTTGTCGGTATCGACGACGCTGGCCACGGCGGCGCCGGCTGCCGCGACTGGCACAGCCTTGGCGGCCGTGCGGCGCGCCTTGGACGATTTGGCGTTCGTCGACTTGGCTTTCGCTGCGGCTTTGGCTTTGGCGGCCTTGGTCTTGGCTTGCGCGCTGCGCGCCTGGCTGTCGGAAGAAGGGGCGGCGAGCGCATCGCCATGCGCGCTGGCGGCAAGCGCGAGCGCGGCGAACAGGGTAACAATTAATTTCATCTGACTTGCGACAATAGACGTTTCAAGGTGGTGTGGAGCCGGGGATCGGCTGCGGGCGCGGCGTAGCGCCAGGCGCTGTAACGACGCAGGAAGGCGATGGCGGCCTCGCGGGCGGGCGGGCTCAGGGGCTGCGCGCCGGCGGCGGTAGCAGCGTCGGTGGCGAGGATGCGCGCCGCGTAGGCGCTGGGCCCTTCGTCTTGTGCGCGCGGCAGGCCGGCCTGGCCCAGGCGCTTGCACAAGACCGAGTATAGAGCATCGATCGGGTCGATTTCGCGACGGCGCCGCAAAATTTTCATGCCCCACCAGGCCAATCCGGCCAGCACCAGCGCGACGCCGAACGGCCAGCCGAGCAACTTGTCCTGCAAGCCCTGCACGACGCTGCGCTGGCGTTCCGGCGTGTAGTTCAGTACCCACTGGTTCCAGCCGTTGTTGAGCGCGCCCATCGCGTTACGCACATCGGCCAGCCAGGCGCCGGCTTGCAGTCCGAACGGGTTCACGCCGCGCAGCGCGTCGATGCCGAATGGCGCGGGCCGCTCCGTGGCCCGGTTCGTCCCCGACTGCACGCGCTCCGGCGCCACCGCCGCCGTCGGATCCACGCGCAACCAGCCGCGGCCCGCGATCCAGACTTCGGCCCAGGCGTGGGCATCCGACTGGCGCACCGTCATGAAGCCGTCGATGGGATTGAGCTCGCCCCCCTGGTAGCCGGTCACCACGCGCGCCGGCACGCCGGCCGCGCGCATCAAAAACACGAACGCGCCCGAGTAATGTTCGCAAAAGCCGGAGCGCGTCCCGTACAGGAATTCGTCGACCGTATGGCGCCCCAGCAGCGGCGGGGCCAGCGTGTATTCAAACGGCTGCTCGCGGAACTGGCGCAGCACGGCGTCCACCCGTGCGGCCGGGTCGCCCAGCGCGCGCAAGGCCATGCCGGCAGCCAGTGCGCGCGGGTTGAAGCCATACGGCAGCAGCAGCCAGCGATTGGTGTCAGCGAGCACAGGACCATTCTGCAGCGCATACTCGACATGCGAGCTGGCGCGGTAGCGCACGCGGCTCGCCAGCGGCGTGTCGGCCGTCAGTTCGAACTGGGGCGAGATGCGCAGCTCGTGGCCCGGCACGACGGGCAATTCGCCCGGCATCTCGAGCGCGAACACCCAGCGCGACTGAGATGGTTCGAGCGTGACTTCGTATTCCAGTCCCGGCCCGCCGACCGACAGGCGCAGGTTGCGGCCCGATGCGATGTTGTCGCCGCGACGCCAGGTCAGGCCATCGAAGGCGTCGAGCACGGGGCCGCGCCAGTACAACTGGGGCGGCAGTGGCGGGCGGCCAAAGAAGCGTACCCTGAACGCCGGTTCTTCGGACAGCGCCAGGTTCGACATCTGGCCCGGCGCCATCTGGTCCGACAAGCCCGAGGTGCCGGCGCCCGGGCCGCCCGGCATGCTCCACAGCGGGCCCTGGATGCGCGGGAACACGAAAAACAGCGCGATCGCAATCGGCGCCGCAAAGGCCAGCATGCGCGCGGCCATCGCCAGGCGCGTGCGCAGCGGCGGCACCGCGCCGGTGAACTGGAACGACAGCTGCGTGGCCAGCAGCAGCAGCACCGACGCGATCATCATGATGGCCGTGCCGATCCCCTGCGCGTAAAAGAAGTTGGTGAGCACCAGGAAGAAGCACAGGAACACCACGACGAACAGGTCGCGCCGCGCGTGCATCTCGAGCATCTTGAAGGCCACCAGCAGCACCAGCATCGCCACGCCGGCATCCTTGCCGAGCAGCGTGTCGTAGCTGAACTGCACACCGACCATGGCGGCAATGGCGATCGGCAGCAGGACGATGGTCCTGGGCATGCGCTTGCCGCGCAGCGTGATGGCGGCGCGCCAGCCCAGCGTGGCCGCGCACAGCAGCGACACCCACCACGGCAGATGCAGTGCGTGTGGCGCCAGCACCAGCACCGCGCTCCCCAGGAGCAGGAGTGTGTCGGCCTTGTCGCGTGGCAGCGGAGTACGCAGGACGTTCATGCGCGGCCCTCGATGCCGTACAAAGCGAGCGCGCGCAGGCATGCGGCCTGGTGCGCCGCGCCGCTGCCGGCATCGATGCGCACGGCGCCCAGGTAGAAGGCATAGGGCAGGGCGCGGCTTTCGGCATCCAGCACCCAGCGCGTCAGGCGCGCCAGGCGCAGTTCGATGTCAAGGTTGCGTGGCAGGCGGTCGAAGTCGAGCACCAGTTCGTCGCCGCCACCGCCTTCGAAGTGTTTCGTCACCAGCTGGCCGCCGATGCTGGGATCGAGCCGCGCGATCTGGCGCCAGGCCATCTGGCGCGGCGAGTCGCCCGCCTGGTAATTGCGCACGCCGGCAAAGTCGTCATGGCCGGCCGTGCGCACGCTGTTGCCGCCGCCGCCCTGCAGCGGCAGGCCGGGTGCGCCGTCTTCGGGGCGTGGGTAGACCAGCACGCGCGCGGCCGGCCGCCAGTAGCTCCAGGCGACGAACAGGCCAAGGGGAAAGCGCGTCGACAGCTTCACGCGCGCCGGCGCCGCCCAGCCACGCGCCGTGGTCGGCAGCGTGAGGGTGACGGTGGCCTGCGTGCCGGCGGCGATGTCGGCGACGTGGCGTGGCTCGGGCCAGTCGGCAAAGTCGGCCCGCACGGCGTAGCGCGCCAGGCGCGTGCGGTTGATCACATGCAGCTCGAACTGCGCGACCTCGCCCGCGAACACGGGCGCCGTGCGGCCCTGTTGCAGGCGCAGCTGCGCCAGATTGCGGTAGGTGCCGACCATGTCGACCAGTGCGCACGACAAAGCCAGGAAGGTGAGGCCGAAGCCCAGGCCCAGCCCGTAATTGACCGAGCCGACCAGCAGCACGGCCAGCAGCAGCACGAAGCCCAGGCCCGCGCGCGACGGCACGATGAACACGCGGCGCTGGCTGATGACCACCTCGCCCGCGTCGAGTGCGCCGCCGCGCGGCAGCCATGTGCCGGCCGTGCGGCGCAACCAGCCCCGTAGCGCCAGCGCCATCAGACCGGGACCGCCTTTTGCAGTTGCAGCACCAGGTCGCGGCTGGCCAGCGCGGTGCCGTGCGCGGCGCGCAGTGGCCGCAGGCGGTGCGCACAAACCGGCACCAGCACGGCCTGGATATCTTCGGGGATCACGTGATCGCGCCCTTCGAGCGCAGCCCAGGCGCGCCCGGCCTGCAGCAGCGCGATCGCGGCGCGTGGGGACAGGCCTTCGGCGAACATGCCGTTCTGGCGCGACGCCTGCGCCAGCGCCTGCACATACGTGATCAGCGCGTCTGACGCGTGGATCGTGCGCAGCTGATGCCGTGCCGCGGCCAGCTCGGTGGCCTGCATCGCCGGCTGCAGGGTCTTGAGCATCGCGCGCCGGTCTTCGCCCATCAGCAACGCGCGTTCGGCGGCGGCGTCCGGGTAGCCCAGCGTCAGGCACATCAGAAAGCGGTCGAGCTGCGACTCGGGCAGCGGGAACACGCCGACCTGGTTGGCCGGGTTCTGCGTGGCGATGACAAAGAAGGGCTCGGGCAGCGCGCGCGTGACGCCATCGGCCGAGACCTGGTGTTCTTCCATGGCTTCGAGCAGGCCCGACTGGGTCTTGGGCGTGGCGCGGTTGATCTCGTCGGCCAGCAGCACCTGCGTGAAGATCGGACCAGGGTGGAACACGAACTCGTTCTTTTCGCGCTCGTAGATCGAGATGCCGGCCACGTCGGCCGGCAGCAAATCGCTCGTGAACTGTACGCGGTTGAAGCGCAGGCCCAGCGAAATGGCCAGCGCGTGCGCCAGCGTGGTCTTGCCGACGCCCGGCAGGTCGTCGAGCAGCAGGTGGCCGCCGGCCAGCAGGCAGGTCAGGGCCAGGCGCACTTGCTGGTCCTTGCCGACCACCACCTGGTTGACCTGGCGTGCGACGGCGTGCAATTTGTTGAACATGGTTGGCTTTACGTTATTCGGTACATGGAACAGGTTGGCGAACCTGGCGCGCATGCATGATTGACAAGGCGGCACAGCAGCGCTGTGGCCTGCCGTGGTAGATTAGCGTCATTGGCAATCTTCATACGTCGACAGCAACAGCCGTCCCAAGGGATTCTATGCGAGAACGGCGCGGCAAGGTGTGAATGGATGAGCACAGGCGGAGACCGAGCATCATGAGTACAGCGATTTACAGCCACCCCGACTGCCTGCGGCACGAGATGGGCGATTGGCATCCCGAGTCCCCGGCCCGCCTGCGGGCGATTGACGACCAATTGATCCTGGCGCGCCTGGATGGCCTGATCGAGCAGCGCAGTGCGCCGCTGGCCGACACCGCGCAGATCCTGCGCAACCACACGGCGGGCGCGCTGGCGCTGGTGCGCGATCATGTGCCCGCCACGCCGGGCGACTACTACCCGCTCGATGGCGATACGTCGCTCAACCAGTACAGCTACCAGGCGGCGCTGCGCGCAGCCGGCGCCGCGGTGGCGGCAACCGACGACGTCATCGCCGGCACGGTCACCAACGCCTTCTGCTCGGTGCGCCCGCCGGGCCACCACGCCACGCCGACCGAGCCGATGGGCTTCTGCCTCTTCAACAACGTGGCCATCGCCGCGCGCCACGCGCTCGAGGCGCATGGGCTGAAGCGCGTGGCGATCATCGACTTCGATGTCCACCACGGCAACGGCACGGCCGACGCGTTTCGTGACGATCCGCGCGTGCTGATGGCGAGCTTCTTCCAGCATCCGTTCTTTCCCTACACCGAGCCCGAACCGATTACCGCCACCTGCGTGAACGTGCCGGTGCCGGCGCGCTGCGAGGGCGACACCGTGCGCCAGCTGGTGCAGGAGCAGTGGCTGCCGGCGCTGCATGCTTTCAAGCCGCAGATGATTTTTGTCTCGGCCGGCTTCGATGGCCATCGCGACGACGATATGGGCGGCATCGGGCTGGTCGAGGCGGACTATGCGTGGATCACGCGGCAGGTGCTGGCGGTGGCCAACCAATACGCCGGCGGGCGGATCGTCAGCTGTCTCGAAGGCGGCTACGAGCTGTCGTCGCTGGCGCGCAGCGTCGTGGCGCACCTGAAGGTGCTGGCCGATCTCGAATAGCCGGGAACCGCGGCGGCATTCTGCTCTCTAACGTAGCACCGGCACGCGCCGGGCAGCGAGGAGACCAGCATGAGCGAGGAGACCAGCATGAAACACCGCCGCATCCCGTACGCCCTCTACATCTTCTGCACCCTGTGCCTGCTGCTGGCCAGCACCGTGGCGGGCGCCACCAACTACACGCTCTGGATCAACGGTCGCAGCGGCGGCGGCGCGCCTGGCAACTACAGCGACTTTCGCTACTGGGGCCCGGCCGCTACCCCTGCCGGCGTCAACAAGCAGGCAGTCAACTGGGATGGCCGCAGCAGCATTGCCTCGCAAAGCGGGCGCGTGCGCGATGCGCTCGACTGTTTCTGCACGGGCCAGAACTGGTGCTATGTCGCCGCCTATAGCGCGGGCGACCTGCTGCTCGGGTACACGCTGGCCAATGACGGCGGTTCGGCGCGCGCCGTGACGAACGCCAGCGCGAACGCCAGCGGTGTATGCGCCGCCAGCGGCGGCGTGCAGACCGGCTGGAACCTCAAATGGGTGCGCGTTGCGGCTGGCGCGGCGGGCGGCTCCGAGCTCGCCAACGCCGGCGCCTGGACCACCTCCGAGCCGCTCGTGCAAGACCTCAAGACCAGCACCGCGCGCGCCATGTACAACCACAACGACACCCGCAACGTCTGGTTCTATCGCTACGCGGGCGCGCGCGGCACCGCGTACTCGTTCCTGCTACGGGGCCAGGACGACGAAGTCGTGGCCTACCACAGCAGCGGCGGCGTGGCCGGCAATGCAGGCCGTTCGCTGTGTAATCCGGGTGACTGGCTGTGCGACGATTTGCGCCTGGGCACCGCGCCAAACCAGGGCGGGAGTGTCAAGTGGAGCTGGCACTCGGTCGTGTTCCGCGACGACGGTGAACGCTTCAACCACTATGGCGACGGCAACTGGGCCGGCATCATCGGAGTCATGCGTGACGCGATGGTCGATACGGCCAACTAGGCGCCGCCTCGTTTGGCTGGCACTGTTTGTCGCCGGTGCGCTCATGGTTGGACTGTTCTGGCGCGAGGACGATCCGGCGCTGCCACTTGCAGCGTCGGCGCCGCCGGCTGGATTGCATTTTCTCGGGCCGGTGCCGGTCATGACCCCCGCCGGCGACGACCGTACCGTGCGCCGCCGTCAGCTTGCCGGGCAGGTTCGATTGACGCAGCACACCTATTGCAGCTACCTCCAGCACACCCGCTACCCGCATGCATCGCGTCCGGCCGCGCAGCATCCCGACCAGCTGTATCCGAACCAGCCGGTGCGCGAATCGAACCCGATGCGCATCGATGGCGGGGACAGCGATCCGGGCGTGCTGGTGCAGACCGCGCAGTCGCGCGTCTACCTGGCGGCGGGCGAGACGGTCGAGTTTTCGCTGCGCGCCGTCGACGCGCACGGCGCCGCGCTGCCGCTGGTGGTCACGCGCGCACTGGCCCAGGGCATGGGCGCCACGGGCAATCGCCCCGCGCCCCGTGTAACGCTGGCGTTTTCGCAGGATGATGACGGCCACTGGCGCGCCACGTTCGCGCCGCAGGCGGGCGCACTGGCCGGCTTTCACGGCACCATCCGCAGCGAAGTGCGTTTCAGCGCGGCCGGCCGTGCGGGTGTCGTGTTGTTCGACGTGATTTATTCGCCCGAGTTGCCGGCCGTGTGGGCGGGCGCGCCGCGTGAAGCGATCGGCGCGGACGCCCTTGAGTTCACGCTGCCGCTCGATGTGCGCCTGGCTGGCCGCTACGTGGTCAGCGGCCGCATCGACGATGCGCTTGGCCGCCCGTTTGCGCTGGCGAGCTTCAACGAGCTATTGGGGCAGGGCATGCAGTCGGTCGCGTTGCGCGTGCACGGCAAGCTGCTGCACGACGCCGATCCTGCGCCGCCATTGCCGCTCGTGCTGCGCGATGTCGAAGGCTATCTGCTGCGTGAGAACGCGGATCCGGATCGGCTGCTGCTGGCGCGCCGTGAGGGCCCCGTGCTGGTGAGCCGCACGCTGTCGCTGGCCGGCGTGCCCGATCACGTATGGCAGAGCGAGGAACGGAGCCGCTACCTGGCCGAGTATGCGAAAGACCGCGCGGCGGCGCGCGAGCGCTTGGCGGCGTTCGATCCGGCGGCCACCTTGCCGCCTCTTGAATGCAGCGAACCGGTGCTGGTTCAGTAAGGCACCAGCGGCAACTCGACCAGCGCGGACACCGCGATGGCGCAGCACAGCAAGCCGACGCCATACCAGCGCACCATCGATCGTTTCAGTCTGTCCCGTGCGCGCATATGTCGTCTCCGCTGCGTCCCGCCACCATGCGTGGCCAAGGGCCAGTGTGCACGCCGAATATGTCAACAGTGTTGCAACGGCTCAACGTCATGTGCAAGAGAAAGACCAGCTGTGGCGGGTTCGCGACGCCCGCGCGCGCCACCAGCGTAAAATAGCACCTTGAACGAAAGATAAAGAAAGCAACAGCATGTCGATACAATGGTTCCCGGGCCACATGAACGCGGCCAAGAAGGAAGCGGCCGAGCAGATGGAGAACATCGATCTGGTGATCGAAGTCCTCGATGCACGCCTGCCCGAGGCGAGCTGCAACCCACTGGTGGATCAGTTGCGCAAGTTCCGCCAGCGTCCCAGCCTCAAGATCCTGAACAAGATCGACCTGGCCGATCCGGTCGCCACCGCCGCCTGGAAAGCCTATTACGATGCGCAGGAAGGCGTGACCGCCTACCCGATGACGACCAAGAAGCCGGCCGACGTCGCCCGTATCCCCGATCTGGCCTTGTCGCTGGCGCCGCACCGCGGCGTGCCGACCAAGCCGCTGCGTATCATGATCATGGGCATTCCCAACGTCGGCAAATCGACGTTGATGAACGCGCTGCTGAAAAAACGCGTGGCCAAGGTGGGCGACGAGCCGGCCGTCACCAAGGTCCAGCAGCGCCTGTACCTGAACAAGAACGTGGTCCTGGTCGACACGCCCGGCATGCTGTGGCCAAAGATCGCCATGGCCACCGATGGCCTGATGCTGGCGGCAAGCCATGCCATTGGCACCAATGCGCTGGTCGAAGAAGAAGTGGCCGAATACCTGGGCGAGCTGCTGCTGCAGCGCTACCCGCACCTGCTCACCGCGCGCTATGGCCTGAAAACGGAGGGCATGGATGGTGTCGGCGTCATCGAAGGCGTGGCGATGCGCCGGGGCTTCCGTGTACGCGGCGGTGAGTACGACTACGAAAAGGCGGCGCACTCGCTGCTGCAGGATTACCGCCAGGGCGCCCTGGGCCGCATCAGCCTGGAAACGCCGGATTCGCGCGCAGCCAGCCTGGTCCTGCACGCGGCCGAAGTGGCCGAGAAAGCCCGCCTGGCCGCCGAGAAGCTCGCTGCCAAGCTCGAAGAGCAGTCGCGCGGCAAGCGCGGCAGCTGACCCGCCAGGGCGCGTGCCGACACGGTATAATCGCGCCGTTTTGGTGCTCTCGCGCGCATTCCAGCGCGCGAAGTTAAACGGGAAACACGACAGGGCTGCGCCGCGCGCCGTCCTGGAAGTGTGCTGCCCCCGCAACGGTCAACAAGCGCCGCGTCCGCACATCCTGCGCCGCGGCAGACAATCTCGATAACCACTGTCCGCACGACAGGAAGGTGAGGGCGTCCGCTTGCCAGCCCGGATACCGGCCAGGACAGGTGGAAGCGCAAGGCGCTTCCTTCGACGCCAGGCTGCGGGGACGCAGCGGGGCGCCCTTTACCGAGAACACACTCATCATGACTTTTGCAGCTCCCGCGCGCCGCGCGCCCCTCGTTGTGGCGTGCGCCTTCGCCGTGTCCACCTTCGCCACCATCGCCACCGCACAGGAAACGCTGGCGCCGGTCGTCGTCACCGCCGCCCGCTTCCCGGCCACCGCCACGCCAATCGGCGCCACCGTGATCACCGCTGACCAGATCCGCAGCGCCGGCGTGGCCGACGTCAACGCGGCCATCCGCAAGATTGGCGGCGTCTTCGGTCGCCAGAGCCTGGACGGCTCGCCCGACTTCAGCCTGGACCTGCGCGGCTTCGGCACCAACAGCGCGCAAAACGTGGTCGTGATGGTCGACGGCGTGCGCCTGAATGAAAATGAGCTGGCCAGCACGGTGCTCTCGAGCATCCCGGTCGACACGGTCGAGCGCATCGAGATCACGCGCGGCGGCAGCAGCGTGCTGTACGGCGATGGCGCCACCGGCGGCGTGATCCAGATTTTCACCCGCCGTCCGCAAGGCAGCGGCACGCGCGGCACCCTGTTCGTGGAAGGCGGGCGCTTCGATGCGCTCGACCTGCGCGCCTCGATCGCGCATGGCGCCGGCCCGTGGTCGTTCGACGCCGCCGTGGCCGACCGCCGCACCGACAACTACCGCGACAACAACAAGTACGAGCAGACGAGCTTCAGCGGCGGCGTGCAATATGCGTACGCCTCGAACGGCCGCGCTGGCCTGCGTTTCGAGAGCTCGCGCTCGGACTCGCGCCTGCCGGGTTCGCTGAACGAGGCACAGTTCCAGGCCAACCCGACCCAAAGCAACACGCCGGATGATTTCGGCTCGCTCGACACCGACCGTGTCAGCGCGTTCGTCGAACACCGCATCGGCGCCATCGAACTGGCGGCCGAACTGTCGCACCGCGAGCGCGATGTCGGTTCGACATATGTGTTCTCGGGCTTCCCATCGGCCTTGCGCTACCAGTCCGAGCAGACCCAGTTCTCGCTACGTCTGCGCCACACAGCCACGCTCGGCGACAAGCGCAATGAATTCGTCACCGGGATCGACCTGACCCGCTGGGATCGCCAAGTAACGTCGAGCTTCTCGGCAGGCGACGCCAAACAGGCGTCCAAGGCGATCTACGTGCGCGACGAACTGACCTGGAACGCGCCGCACAATGCGCGCCTGGCCGTTGGCGCGCGCCATGAACGTTTCGACAAGGACTACGCCGACCCGCTCGCGTTCACCGCCCCGGAAGACACCGAGCAGTCGGTCAATGCGTTCACGGTCGAAGGCAGCTTCGACGTCGCGCGCGACGTGACCGTGTTCGCCAAGGCCGGCCGCAGTTACCGCATCGCCAACATCGACGAAAACTCGTACCGCGCCACGACGGACGTGCTGGCGCCGCAAACCTCGCGCGACCTCGAACTGGGCGTCGCCTTCGGCAACGACGCGCGCAAGGCCACAGCGCGCGTGTTCCGTCACCGCCTGACGAACGAAATCTTCTTCGATCCGACGCTGGCCGGCGGCTTTGGCATCAACACCAATCTCGACCCGACCCGTCGCCAGGGTGTCGAAGTCGAAGGGCAGGCGCTGCTGGCGAACAACCTGCGCCTGACCGGTGCCTGGCAGTACGTGCAGTCCGAGTTCCGTGATGGCCCGAACGCCGGCCGCGAGATGGTGCTGGTGCCGAAACACGTCGTGACGACGCGCCTGGCCTGGACGCCGGGCAATGGCCAGAGCGCCGATGTCGGCGCGCAGTGGGTGGCCAGCCAGCGTTTCGGTGACGACTTCGCCAACAGTTGTGACGCCCGCGTGCCGTCGTACACGACGGTCGACGCCCGCTATGCGCGCCGCTTCGGCCCATGGGAAGCGTCGGTATCGGGCCTGAATCTGCTCGATCGCCAGCACTACAGCTATGCGTTCAGCTGCCGCGCCGGGATTTATCCGAGCGATGGCCGACAGCTGAAGGTGTCGCTGCGTTACGACTTCTGATCCATGTTCTGCCGGGCGCGGACGGCTGATGTATTTGCATGCATGTTTCAGCGGTAAGCAAATGCAATAAATCGCGCCCTGCAGACAGGGAAAGGGCAAAAAGTGGTAATCTCGCGATCGTTCGCTCAATCATATATGTGGAAGGATGTTATGCGCACTCTGCGTTTTGCCCTCGTTGCTGCCGCCCTGGTTGCCGGTTTCGCCAATGCTTCGCCGACTGATCCACGCGTCGGTTCCGAATACACCGTGCTGGCCGCGCCGCAGCCGACCCAGACCGTCGGCAAGAAGGTCGAAGTCGTCGAATTCTTCGCCTACCACTGCGGCGCCTGCAATGCGTTCGAGCCGACGCTCAATGCATGGATCAAGAAGCAGGGTGACAACATCGTGATGCGCCGCATCCCGCTGCCATTCCAGGGCCCAAGCGACCCGGAAGCACGCCTGTTCCTGACGCTCGACGCCATGGGCAAGCTGGAGCAGTACCATGACCGCGTGTTCCGCGCCGTGCACGTCGAGCGCAAGCGCCTGATGAAGGATGAGGACATCATCGCCTGGGCAACCTCGAACGGGCTGGACAAGGCCAAGTTCATGGAAGCCTGGAACTCGTTCGGCGTGCAGACCAAGCTCAAGCGTCTGCCGGCTGTTGCCGAAGCGTACAAAGCAAGCAGCACGCCGACCGTCGTCATCGATGGTAAATACGTCGTGTCGCCGGCTACTGTGGCACAATCGAACAAGATCCAGGACATGGGCCAGCTGATGACGGCCACTGGCCAGGTCCTCGATGCACTGGTAACGAAAGCAGCCCAGACCAAATGACCAACGACGTCGAACGCGATATCCTCAAGATCTATGAAGGGTCACGGCCCAAAGAGGAAGAGCTGTTTGAGACCAGCCGCGTGAACCATGTCGCGTGGTCGCTGGCGGCGATCTTCGCCCTGGTGGCCATCTGGCTGGCCATCGCGCTGGTCAATGCCGAAAACCAGCGTCATGCGCTGGCGACGAACAAGTGCCCCGACATGGTCTTCAAGTCCGGTGTCGACAAGGCCTGTCTCGTCACGGTCAATTCGCGCGATCACTGGTGGCAGCATCTGTGGCATGCGGTGACGAATGTGCGTCCGCTGCCGAGTAATGTCGGGCAGTAAAGGTTGTTGGTAGCAAGTTGAACGGCGTCCGATGGACGCCGTTTTTCATGGCTCAGTCAGTGTTATCTGTTGATGACACTGATAGCAATGCAAAGCAATTGCTCCGGCAAAATAACTCGCTTTCCATCCAGCGCCCAGCGCCAGCCCAGGTAATTGGTCAGGTAGCGCGACGCCACGCCGCGAAAGCCCTGTAGC